>JAGWMZ010000008.1 GCA_028871475.1 Sphingomonadales bacterium
GTAGCCCATGGCGGTCTCCCAAGATGCTTGGCGCAGCCACACCGCTGACGCCGTTCAACCATCCTACCGGGAGGCCGCCAACCCTGCATCAGGGTTAGCTCGCCAGCACCGGGACCGTTACTCCATCTAGAACCCGGCGCCTGAAACGCAACGCGGGCGCTGCCCCAAACGAAACGCGAGCGCAGCCCGCTCAGGGCAGCGCTCGCGCATCCTCCTCGCCGAGAATGGGTTAGCGTTTGTGGCCCGGCGCGCGCTCGGGCACGGCCATGGCCAGCGCTTCACCAGCCGGCAGATGGCCGGTTTCATAGGCAAAGCAGGCGCCGCCCGACTTCTTCCAGCGACCACAAACACCATTGGCGGCGTTCGAGTCGAAACCGGCAGCCGCCACGCGCCAATAGTCGCGACCATTGACCACCGCCTTGGTGATGATGATATCATGCGAGCGCAGTTCCGAACGATGCGCCAGCGCCAGCTTGCGCGCCCTTTCGGCATTGGCCTGCGAGCTGAAGGCACCCAGTTGCACCATATGCGAGCCGGTCGAAACGCGCGGCTGTTCCTCGGCGCGCGGCTTGGCAACGGCCATCTTGATGGTGGCCTTCACCACCGGCTTGGCTGCACGGGTATGAGACCTGGCTTCGCGGGGCGTTTCCTCGGCCACGCGCAACGGCGAAGCGACAGGCTTGCTGATCGGCGACCAGTTGCTGACCGGCTGGCTGGCACCCTGCGGAGCCACGGGCGTGAAGGAAGGCGGCGTCACCGGCGCATCGGCGCTGGCCAGCATGCCCCCGACCGCGCGGGCGGGAGCCGCCTGCTCGGGCTCGGGCGCCGGGAGAGGTTCCACGACAGGAACTGACACGGCAGACGGGCTGGAAACGGCGGGCAGTTCCTTGAGAGGCAAAGGCGCGGAAACCGGCGCTTCCGAAGGCGTCTTCACGGCCAGATGCTCAGCCGGAGCGCCGCCCAGCGCAAGGTTGGCCGACATGCCCGAATCGGCGATCACCGGCGCGCCCAGCAGAGCGGCGACACGATCGCGCACCGCTTCGGGGCGGGCACTGGCGGCCCATTGGGTCAGGCGCGAATCGACACGGTTGGGCGGCAGATCCATCGCCACCAGCGTGCGCGCCTCGCTCCAGCGGCCATCGAGGGCATAGGAATAGGCAAGGTTCTGACGCAGCTTTTCGGTCGACTGACCCGCGCGGGCGGCGGCCGAGAGCACGGCAATGCCCTGCTGCGGATCACCGGCCAGCGCCACGGCAAGGCCGTAATCGGCGGCGGGCAGCTTGTCCTGCACGGTGTGAAGAAGGGTCAGCGCGTCATGCTGCTGGCCGATGGCGGTGCGGGCGAGCGCCAGGCTGAGCACCGTGCGCGGCGACGAATCACCCAGCGTCATGGCATCCGCCAACACGGAGGCGGCCGATTCGAAACGGCCACCGCGCAGATAGGCCCGGCCCAGAGCGGCGCGCAACGTGGCATCGCGCGGGTCTTTCAACACGGCAGCCTCGCCGGCGATGATAGCCTGCGCGGGCGTTGCGCTGTCGATGGCTGCGGAGGCGGCGGAACGGCGTGCCAGCGCCTGCGTGCTCCACCCGGTCGAGATCAGCGCCAGGGCCAGCGCCCCGCCCAGCGGCAGGCGCAGACCGGCCAGAACACCGGCAAGGCGGGCAGGCGCGGCTTGGCGTAGCGGGCTCGGGTTACGTACAGACGTCGGCAACATTGGTCTCTTCCCCATGGCAACGGCATCGCGTTTGCCAGCAGAAGATTGCAGAACGTTCCTAATAAGGCATTAACACATGCCCCCGGATGCCGCCGCAAGGGTCGGCGCGCGAAGGATTTTGCCTCGCCCGCATGACCGGGGAAAGGCCTTGTTTACCAAACAGCTCTAAGCGCGGGGGCGTAATCTGGCTCTCGTTCCGATTCCCTGGCCGGCCCCATGGCTGGCGGAGCGCGGACAAAGCCACCGGCGGGCCGGATCGCATGCCGCCCCCGGCAGCTCGACATGATATGAGGAAGGAAACAGGCGTGGCGCGCAACACCAATCGCACAGGGAACCAAGGGACGCGCCTTGCGGTGCTGATACTGGCCGCCGGTGCCCTGTTGGCCACCCCGGCCCTGGCCGACACCAAGGCAGGCGTTGATGCCTGGACCCGCGCCGAAGCCGCCAGTGCCGCCGGCGACAAGGCGACCGCACGGCGCGAATATGCCAATGCCATCCGCGAATGGCAGGCACAGGCCGACAAGGGTGACCCGGACGCGCAGTTCAACCTTGGCCAGGCCTACAAATGGGGCAAGGGCGTGCCGCAGGATCTGACCCGCGCCGAAGTGCTCTTCGCCAAGGCCGCCGCCAAAGGCCATGCCTCGGCCGCCGACAATTATGGACTGCTGCTGTTCCAGCGTGGCCAGCACGCGCAGGCCATGCCCTATATCAAGGCCGCCGCCGACCGGGGCGAGAAGCGGGCGCTCTATCTGCTGGGCATCGCCCATTTCAACGGCGAGAACGTGCCAAAGGACTGGGTGCGCGCCTATGCTCTGGAAACCCTCTCGGCGCAGACCGGGCCGGGCGAAACGCCCCTGCCCCAGGCCCGCGCCGCGCTGGAGCAGATGGACCGCTATATCCCGCTGGAAGATCGCCAGCGCGGCGTGTCGCTGGCCACCGAACTGGGCCAGCAGATCGACGCCAACCGCCAGCGCCAGATCGCTTCGGCTGATCTGGGGATGCCTGACGCCGCGCCTGCGGCCAGCCCGTCAGCGCCTGCCCCGGCACTCAAGGCGACCGCCCTGGCAAAGGCGCCTCCCGCCGCCAAACATCCCGCGCCGTCGAACGAGCCTAAACATGAGGCCGCCCAACATGACGCGCCGACCCCAAAAACCGGTTCCGGCCCGTGGAAACTTCAGCTCGGCGCGTTTGGCGTGGCCTCGAACGCCGATGCCCAATGGGCCAAGGTCAGGCGGATGCCGGAAGTCGCCGGTCATCCGCGCATCAATCTCCCCACCGGCAAGGTCACCCGGCTGCTGGCGGGCGATTATTCCGCCGAGGACGCCAAGGCAGCTTGCCGCAAGCTATCGGCTGCGGGGATTTCCTGCCTTCCGACAAAGGATTGATGGTATTGGAGCGCGAGGGGTTACCCCCTCGCAACGCCCCTCATTTTTTGGTCGCAAACGGGTTCTTGGGCGAGCGCAAGGTCAGTCGCACCGGCACGGCATCAAAGCCAAGCTCGCGCCGGATGCCGTTGATGAGATAACGCTGATAGCTCATCGGCAGATCATCAAGGCGCGTGCCGAACAGCACGAAACCGGGCGGGCGGGTCTTGGCCTGGGTGATGTAGCGCAGCTTGATCCGCTTGCCACCGGGCGCCGGGGGCGGGTTATGCGCCAGCGCCGTATCGAACCAGCGGTTGAGCAGGGCCGTGGGCACACGCTTTGACCAGGCTGCCCGCAGCTCAAAGGCAGCGGAGATAAGCTGATCCAGCCCGCGCCCGGTGCGCGCCGAAACGGTGAGCAGCGGCAGGCCCTTCACCTGCGCCAGCCCTTCATCGAGCGCGGTGCGGATGCCGTTGAACAGCGATGAGGCTTCCTCAGCCACATCCCATTTGTTCACCGCGATCATCAGCGCGCGGCCTTCTTCCAGCACCATGCTGGCGATCTTCAGATCCTGATGCTCAAGACCCCGGGTCGCATCGAGCAGCAGCACGACCACCTCGGCGAAATCGATGGCGCGGCGCGCATCGGCCACCGACATCCTTTCCAGCTTTTCGACGACTTGCGCCTTCTTGCGCATGCCCGCCGTGTCGATGAGGCGCACGGGGCGGACATCGCCGCTGGCCGGGTCGGTCCACTGCCAGTCAACGGCGATCGAATCGCGCGTAATACCCGCTTCCGGCCCGGTCAAAAGCCGGTTTTCGCCCAGCATGGCGTTGATCAGCGTGGACTTGCCCGCATTGGGGCGCCCCACGATCGCCAGCTTCAGCGGCGCGCGGTTGAGTGCTTCCTCATCTTCCTCGTCAATCTCGACGGGCTCGTACTCTTCGTCCTCGTCCTTCTCGATATGGGGCAGCAGCGCCTCGAACAGGTCCGCCATGCCGATGCCATGTTCGGCGCTGAAGGCGATGGGTTCGCCAAAGCCCAGCGAGAAGCTGTCGAAAATGCCCGCGTCACCCTGATTGCCCTCGGCCTTGTTGGCCAACAGAATCACCGGAACATCCTGGCTGCGCAGCCAGCGGGCGATTTCCTCGTCGAGTGGGGTCACGCCGGCGCGCGAATCGAAGACGAAGAGCGCCACATCTGCATCCGTCACACTCGCCTCGGTCTGCATGCGCATCCGGCCCGGCAGCGTGGCGGGGTCAAGATCTTCCCAGCCCGCCGTGTCGACAATGGTGAAATCCAGCCCCAGCAGATGCGCCTCGCCAAAGCGGCGGTCGCGCGTCACCCCCGGCTGGTCGTCGACCAGCGCCAGCTTCTTGCCGACGAGTCGATTGAACAGCGTGGACTTGCCCACATTGGGCCGGCCGATGATGATGACTTGAGGCAGCATTCTTGAATGTCCAGATGGCGCGCGCGGGAGCGATAAAGGCCATGATGGCCGCCTCGCTGCAAGTGACTTTACGCGGAAAAGCGCTGCCCAATGCCCGCGGCGGCCCCAAAAGGCAAGAAGAACCGCCGAGTCGCCCCAGCGGCACGCGCTTTGTCATCGCAAAACCACGTAGCCTTCCGTGCCCGAAAGGAAAGCAAGCGTTAGCACCATGGTAACCAAATCCCGCGACCGGGTCATAAGAGTCACGCCATTATTCCGTTATGCATGACGGATCGGTTTCACTTCTTCGCTCTGACATGCACCGGTGTGCTGCTCACCAGCGCGGCCTATGCCACGCCGGCGCTCGCTGCCTCCACGCTGGAATTTGTGGATGTCGCAAGCGCGCCTTCGGCCAGGAGCCACGGCGCGGGCTATCGCGTCACGGGCGTCAGCAATTACCGTATCGGCATCATCGGCCCGGTGCGCGGTACCATGCCCGCTACCACGCGAAACCCGGGCCGACTTGCGAACACCAGTTCCTATGCCGCCGCCAATGGCGAAACGCTACCCGGCTATCTGCAATGCGTGCCTTACGCGCGGCAAGTGTCAGGCATTCAGCTTTTCGGCGATGCGCGCAACTGGTGGTCGCAGGCCGCCGGGCGCTACAGCCGGGGCAATACGCCGCGCGTGGGCGCGGTCATGGCCTTCCAGCCGCATGGCAAGATGGTGCTGGGCCATGTCGCCGCCGTCAGCCGGGTGATGGATGCACGCCATGTCCTGCTGCGCCACGCCAACTGGTCGCCCATCTCGGGCCGCCGAGGCCAGGTGGAGCGCGACGTGCTGGCGATGGATGTCTCCCCCGCCAACGACTGGAGCGAGGTGCGGGTCTGGTATGACCCCATCCACAGCCTTGGCACCACACACTGGCCGGTTTCGGGCTTTATCTATCCGCGTAAAACAGCCGCCCCCGTGCATGGGCTGGCGGCAACGCGGTGGACCAGCGATCCGATCGGGGCGATCATCGCCGCGTTTTCAGGGAAGTAAGGTTTAAGAAGGCGCCGCAGGCTTTCATGCCCCGGCGCCTTTTTGTCGTATACAGGCCGCTGGCGCCAGGCTTCGCACCTGCACGCCCAATCCGAAATAAAGGGAGCGTGAGGGCGCCGTAACGTGTCGCTTGCGACAAGCGCTCGCCGAGGGCCCTCGCACTGTCCCTTCAAACCTTCTTACTTGCCCGCGACAGGCGCATCCTCGCCCAGATCCTCGAACCAGGCCTGCACCGGCCCGCTCAGCTTGATGGTCAGCGGATTGCCCTTGCGGTCCATCGCCTTGCCCGCCTGCACGCGCACCCAGCCTTCGGAAATGCAATATTCCTCGACATTCTTGCGCACGACATCCTTGAAACGGATGCCGATGCCGCGCTGAAGCAGGTCGGCATTGAAGAAGGGGCTGGCCGGGTTGATGGCCAGGCGATCGGGCGGAATGTCGGCGCCGGAGGTGGCGGGCGCGGCGGTTTCTGGCGTGTCAGTCATGCGGGCCTCAATAATTTTCGCGGCCCACTTGTCAACGTCGGTCGCTGCCGCTAGTGGCGCCTCTCCGCAAGTGACAGCGGGCGCGTAGCTCAGCGGTAGAGCACACCCTTCACACGGGTGGGGTCACAGGTTCAATCCCTGTCGCGCCCACCATCCCCATCGCGGGATGCCATCGTCACCTATTCCGCAAGGCGGGCGCGTAGCTCAGCGGTAGAGCACACCCTTCACACGGGTGGGGTCACAGGTTCAATCCCTGTCGCGCCCACCAGCCTTATCCGGCTGGCTTTCGTTTCTGACTGCGGCCCATTTACGCCCTGCAGGCGAATACACACAGCATGATCGCAAGCGATGCTTGACCCGGTGCGGGCTGGCCAATACCGCCAAGCCCATGCACGATATCCGATTCATTCGCGAAAACCCGCAAGCCTTTGACGCCGGCCTGGCGCTGCGCGGCCTTGCCCCCTTGGCTGACAGCATTCTGGCCGATGACGCCAATGCCCGCGCCTCGCAGCACAAGCTGCAGGAGCTGCTGGCCGAGCGTAACGATGCGTCAAAGGCGATCGGTCAGGCCAAGGCCGCGAAGGATGAGGCGCGCGCGGCGGAGCTGATGGAAAAGGTCGGCGCGTTGAAGGAGGCCATCCCCGCTCTGGAAGTGCAGAGCAAGGAGCAGAATGAGGCCATCAGCGCCATTCTCGCCAGCCTGCCCAACCTGCCTGCCGAGGACGTGCCGCTGGGCGCGGATGAAAACGACAATGTCGAAGTGAAGCGCTGGGGCACGCCCCGCAACCCCGAGGGCGCCAAGGAGCATTTCGACATCGGCCCAGCGCTTGGTCTCGATTTCGAGAGCGCACAGGCCGTTTCGGGCGCGCGCTTCGTTTACCTGCGCGGCCAGATCGCCCGCCTGAACCGCGCGCTGGGCCAGTTCATGCTGGACACGCATACCGAGCGCTTCGGCTATCAGGAAGTCGCCCCGCCTGTGCTGGTGCGCGATGAGGCCGTGTTCGGCACAGCGCAACTGCCCAAGTTTGCCGAGGACCTGTTCCAGACCACCGATGGCCGCTGGCTCATCCCCACAGCCGAGGTCAGCCTCACCAACCTCGTGCGCGAACAGATCATCGAACCCGCCACCCTGCCCCAGCGTTTCACCGCCCTCACCCTCTGCTTCCGCAGCGAGGCGGGCGCGGCGGGCAAGGACACGCGCGGCCTCATCCGCCAGCACCAGTTCGACAAGGTGGAGATGGTCAGCATCACCACGCCCGAGGAATCGGACGCCGAACACGAACGCATGACGGGCGCTGCCGAAGCCATTCTGGAAGCGCTGGAGCTGCCCTATCGCCGCATGCTGCTGTGCACCGGCGACATGGGCTTTTCCGCGCGCAAGACCTATGATCTGGAAGTGTGGCTGCCCGGGCAGAACAAATATCGCGAAATCTCCTCCTGCTCGAACTGCGGTGATTTTCAGGCGCGCCGCATGAACGCCCGCTACAAGCCGGAAGGCAGCAAGACCACGCGCTTCCTCCACACGCTCAACGGCTCGGGCCTTGCCGTGGGCCGCACGCTGGTGGCCGTGCTGGAAAACCACCAGAACGAGGACGGCTCGGTCACCGTGCCTGCCGCGCTGCGCCCCTATATGGGCGGGCTCGAGGTTCTTCGTCCCTGATTTTTGGCCTGACCCCGGAAAGCTCTCCCATGCGCATCCTGCTGACCAATGACGATGGCATCCACGCCCCCGGCCTCACCGTGCTGGAGGCCATCGCGCGCCAGCTTTCGGATGACATCTGGATCTGCGCTCCTTCCGAGGAGCAATCGGGCGCGGGCCATTCGCTGACCCTGACGCGCCCCGTGCGCCTGCGCCAGCATGATGAGCGCCGCTTTTCGGTCAGCGGCACACCCACCGATTCGGTGACCATGGCGCTGAGGAAAGTGCTGCCCGCCCCGCCCGACCTCATCCTCTCGGGCGTCAACCGCGGCGCCAATCTGGGAGATGACGTGACCTATTCGGGCACCGTCTCGGCCGCCATGGAAGGGGCGCTGGCCGGCATCCGCTCCATTGCGCTCAGCCAGGTCTATGACAAGGAAGGCATGGGCGATGCCGTGCCCTTCGATGCAGCCGTTGCCTGGGGCAAGCAGGTGCTCGAACCGCTGGTCAATGCGCCCATCACGCCGCGCACGCTGATCAACGTCAACTTTCCGCCCATCACCGCCGATCAGGTCAAGGGCATTCGCGTGGTGCGTCAGGGATTTCACGATTACGCGCGCGGCTCGGTGGTCGAAAGCACCGACCCGCGCGGCTATCGCTATTTCTGGTTCGGCCTGCATGGCATCGAACACACGATGGGCCACAACACCGATCTGGAAGCGATCTCGGAAGGGTTTATTTCGGTGACACCGCTGCAACTCGACCTGACGCATGACGCTTCGCTGGCCACTCTGGCAGGGAGGTATGGCGCATGAGGCATCTTGCCCTGATGCTGGCGGCGAGCTGTGTGCTGGCCCCCGGCGCGGCTGCCGCGCAAACCGCGCATGGCAAACCGGCCGCCATCGCCAAGACACGCAAAAGCACCAAACCCAAAACCAAAACGGAGAAGCCAACGGCCACCAAGGTCGCCCTGGGTGAAAATGGCATCCCGCTGGACGAGGAACACGTCCATCTCGTGCGTCCGGGCGAAACGCTGGGCGGCATCGCCCACCGCGCCAAGGTGCCGCGCATCCTCATCGCGGAAGCCAATGGGCTGAAGGAACCCTGGTCGGTCCATGCCGGGCAGCGGCTGATCCTGCCGCGCACCCGTCACCATATCGTCAAGGACGGCGAGAGTGGCTTTGACATCGCCTATCACTATGGCGTGCCGCTCTCCTCCATCCTTGTCGCCAACGGCATGAAGGATGGCGCCAGGCTGAAGCCGGGGCAAAAACTGCTGATCCCCACCGTGCTGCACACTGCCAGGCCGGGCGATGCCGACGGCCTGGCCGGTGGCAAGTCCGCCGCCAAGGCCGACAGCAGCGCCGACACCAAGCCGGAAACCAAAACGGCGGCCCATGACGAAGGCGATGGCGGCCATGCCCATGCCATCCCGCATTTCCTCTGGCCGCTCAGCGGCACCGTGCGCCGGGGCTTTACCGCGCGCGGCAAGTCGAATTTCCATGACGGCCTCGACATCACTGGCAGCCAGGGCAGCGCCGTGCGCGCTGTCGCTGCCGGCACCGTCCTCTTCGCCAGGGAAGAGCCCGACAGCTTTGGCCGTCTCGTCGTCATCGACCACGGCAATGGCTGGCAATCGGCCTATGGTTTTCTGAGCAAGATCACCGTGAAGGAAGGCGACACGGTGAAGGCAACCGAGCGCGTCGGGCTGGTCGGCCACTCGGGCAAGGCCACGCGCGACGAATTGCACTTCGAAATCCGGCACGACAACCACCCGGTCAATCCCGTTGGCCTGTTGCCAAGGGAAGGCAAGAAGGTTTTGGTTAAAAAGAAGGGTTAAGGTGCGAGGGCCATGGCCCTCGCGCTCCCCTTTCTTGCCGGCGTTGCGTTGCGGGTTTCCGGGACAGCGCTGTTAACGCGGCGGCGCAGGCTCTTGACGCCGATGCGCCGTGCCAGTCCGTCCTGGCTACAGCGCATACGTGAGACGCGGCCCTGTCACGCCCTGGTCCGCTTACTTCAAACCCCAGAAGACCGTTCCCATCGCCAGAAAACTCACCAGCCAATAACCGGCATCCACCATTGTTTCACGCCATGTCACCCCATGGCGCCCATCGGACACGATCTGCGCGGGGATGATGATGGAGAGCGCGAAGCCGCCGCTCATCATCCAGTAGAGCCACGGCTTGACCGCCAATACCTCGGCGCCCACCCGCGCGAAATTATGGCCGATCAGCGAGGCCGGCACGAACAGCGCCAGCAATCGCAGCGCGTGGGGCATGGTGCGCCCCAGCAACCGATACCACGGCCAGGCCACGCCTGCCGCCACCATTGCGCCCAGCACCACGGCAATCCAGTTGACCGGCCCCATGGCCCAATTCCTTCCCGTAAAATGCCAGCAGTAGCCTTTTGGGCGCTTTGGGTGTAGGGGCGCGCGGATTATGGCATCGGAAAACTCCCCCCTTATCCTTCCCGAAGCGCCCAAAGTGGGCATGGTCAGCCTGGGTTGTCCCAAGGCGCTGGTTGATTCCGAAAGGATTCTCACCCGCCTGCGCGCCGATGGCTATGCGATGAGCGCCGATTATGCCGGCGCCGATGTGGTGCTGGTCAACACCTGCGGCTTCCTCGATTCTGCCAAGGAAGAATCGCTGGCGGCGATTGGCGAGGCGATGGCCGAGAATGGTCGCGTCATCGTGACGGGCTGCATGGGGAACGAGGCCGAGGCGATCCGCGCGCGCTTCCCCGATGTGCTGGCCGTCACCGGCGCGCATCAGTATGAGCAGGTGGTCGACGCCGTGCATGTCGCCGCGCCGCCATCGCAGGGGCCCTTCGTCGACCTCATCCCCAGCCGTGACGGCGAGGTCAAGCTGACGCCGCGCCATTACAGCTATCTCAAGATTTCAGAAGGGTGCAACCATAGCTGCTCCTTCTGCATCATCCCGCAATTGCGCGGAAAACTGGCCAGCCGCCGCATCGATGCCGTGCTGCGCGAGGCCGAAAAGCTGGTGGCGGCGGGCACGAAGGAACTGCTGGTCATCAGCCAGGACACCTCGGCCTATGGCGTGGACATCCGCCATGAGAGCCGCATGTGGAAGGACCGCGAAGTCCGCGCCCACATGACCGATCTGGCCCGCGAACTGGGCGGGCTGCGCATGGCGGATGGCACGCCGCCCTGGGTGCGGATGCATTATGTCTATCCCTATCCGCATGTCGATGACATCATCCCGCTGATGGCCGAGGGGCTGATCACGCCCTATCTCGACATCCCCTTTCAACATGCCGCCCCCAACGTGCTGCGTTCAATGAAACGCCCGGCCAATGAGGCGCGCGTGCTGGAGCGTGTGAAGACGTGGCGCGAGATCTGCCCCGATCTGGCGATTCGCTCCTCCTTCGTCGTGGGCTTCCCGGGCGAAACCGAGGAAGATTTCCAGTACCTCCTCGACTGGCTGGACGAGGCGCAACTCGACCGCGTGGGCGGCTTTCGCTTTGAGCCGGTCGAAGGCGCCAGTGCCAACAACCTGCCCGGTGCTGTGCCAGAAGCGGTCAAGGAAGAACGTTACGCCCGCCTGATGGAAAAGACGGAAGGCATCAGCGCCGCGCGGCTTCAGGCCAAGATCGGCCGCACCATCCCCGTCATCATCGACGAGGTGGGCGAGGCCGACGAAGAGGGCGACATGGGCGCCACCGGCCGCAGCCAGGCCGACGCGCCCGAGATCGACGGTCAGGTGCTGCTGCGCGATGTTCCGGCGGATCTGGCCCCGGGCGACATTGTGCGCGTGCATGTGGAAGATGCCGATGCGCATGATCTGTTCGGCGTCATCGTGGAAGGCTGACGCCGAAGCGCGCGATGAACTGAGAGTATTTGCGCGACGAAGCGAGGGAACGAAACCGTCAGTTGCAGTTCTTGCACTCACATACGTCATTTTCGCAATTGCACAAAAACCCGTTTTCCGGCTTAACGATCAGGCCTTTCAGGCATCCTCTCCCATAACTTTCCAAGGGCTGGTCGCAAGACCGGCCTTTTTTTTGACCAACACCCGGCCGGCCATGGACGGCCCGGCGCGCCCATGGCACCTTGCCCACCATGCTGCTGCCTGCCCTTCTCCTATTGATGCAGGATGCCCCATCGCCCACGGCGATCCAGCAGATGGAACAGCGCTTTGCCGCCTGCGGCTTTCCCCGCGCCAGGATCACGCTGCGCGAAGAGATGGCGGTTGCGGCGATCACACTGGACCCGCAAGCCGAGCCGAGCGACGCGCAATTGGCCTGTGCCGCGCGCCTGATGGAGACCAACCACCTGTTCCCCGGCACGGACACCCCAGCCATGGCAGAGCGGCTCCGCCCCTTCCTGATGCGCGCGATGCAACGATCGGATGAGGACGAACGACAGGCGCTGATCGAGCGCGACAATCTTGGCCCTGCGGTGGCGTCGCTTACTCCCTTGCGCGATGATCCGCGGGCGCTGGAGCGGCGGCTGATCGCCCTGTGCGGGCCCGAAACCCGCAAGCTCATCCGCACCATCACCCCGGCCGGCGCGCATCGCCCGGTGCTCGAACTGCATCCCCGCCTAAGCCCCGGCGATTCGAACATCGCCACCAGCAAGGCCTTCACCTGCCTCGCCGAACTGGGCACCGCCGCCGATCTGCATCTGGGTTTCCTCGGCAATGCGGCCACGCCCACAGCCCCCCTTCCCAGCGGGCATCCATCCCGCTAACCCATCCTCCCATGACGACCCCAGCCTCCGCCCCCGCCCGCATCTACACCGCCGCGCTCGTGGTGATTGGCGATGAAATCCTCTCCGGTCGCACGCATGACAAGAACATCGCCCAGATCGCCACCTGGCTGGGCGTGCAGGGCATCCGCCTGCGCGAGGTGCGCGTGGTCGCCGACGATACCGACGCGATCGTGGAGGCGGTCAACACGCTGCGCCTGCGCAACGATTATCTCTTCACCACCGGCGGCATCGGCCCCACGCATGATGACATCACCGTGGACGCCATCGCGCAGGCGCTGGGCGTACCCGTGGTGATCCATCCGCAAGCCCGCGCTATCTTGCATGACTATTACACGGGCCGCGGCAGCGAGTTGACCGAAGCGCGGCTGCGCATGGCCCGCGTGCCCGAAGGCGCCGACCTCATCCCCAACCGCTATTCCGGCGCGCCCGGCATTCGCTGGGGCAACATCTACATCATGGCGGGCGTGCCCCATATCACCGCCGGCATGCTCGACGCGCTGACCGGCACGATCGAGGGCGGCGCGCCGGTCCTCTCCGCCACACTGGGCTGCTGGGTGGGGGAAAGCGAAGTGGCAGACCTGCTGGCCGCCACCGAAAAAGCCTTCCCCGGCGTGCAGATCGGCAGCTACCCCTTTTTTCGGGAAGGGCGAACCGGGGCCAACTTCGTCATCCGCAGCACTGATGAAGCCACGGTGGCGGCCTGCTCGGCCCAGCTGACACAGGTGCTGGCCGATGTGGGCTATGGCGCCGTGGAGGGCGGGATCTGATGCTGCCCGCGCTGCTGCTGATGGCTCAGACCATGCCCGCCAAGCCGATCGACGCCTTTGAGGCCACGCTCAATGCCCATGAAAGCGCCACGCTGGCGCTCAGCCAATGGTGCCAGGAACGCAAGATCGCGCCCGACGCCCGCATCAGCGCCACGCTGGTCAAGGGCGAGGATGCCCTGCCCGCGCCCGATCTGTCCGATACGCTGGGCACCGATGATCCCGGCTATCGCCATGTGCGCCTGTCCTGCGGCGGCCATGTGCTGTCCGAAGCGCACAACTGGTACAATCCCAGCCTGCTGACACCCGAGATGAACCATCTGCTCGCCACCACCGACACGCCCTTTGGCAAGGTGGTTGCCGCGCTCAATTTCCATCGCGAACAGCTGGGCAGCCGCCGCGGCCCCCTGCCCGGCTGCCCGGCCCAGACCATCCTGGCCAACCGGGCCCTGCTGCGCCTGCCCGACGGACGCGCGCTGGCGCTTGTGTTGGAATGCTACACCCCGGCCAATCTGGGCACCAAAGCGCGATAGGCCCCCATTGCACCGCGGGCAGAGCATCTCTACCTTAACATCATGACCGATGCCCATTACCTCTCCGGGCGCTTCCTGCTGGCGCTCCCCGGCATGCCCGACCCGAGATTCGACGATGCCGTGATCGCCCTGTGCGTGCACAATGCCGAAGGCGCGATGGGCGTGGGCGTGGGCCATGAGCTTGAAGGCATCTCGCTCCACATGCTGCTGGGCGATCTCGACATCGACCCGGGCACCCTGCCCGACAAACCCATCCATTTCGGTGGCCCGGTCGAGCCTCAGCGCGGTTTCGTCATTCACTCGCCCGATTACGCCCGTGATGGCACGCTGATGCCCAGCCCCGAATGGTCCGTCACCGCCACACGCGAAATCCTCACCGATATTGCCGCCGGGCAAGGCCCCGCGCATTGGCTGGTCGCCCTTGGCTATGCCGGATGGGGACCGGGACAACTGGACGGCGAGATGCGGCGGCACGGATGGTTTGCCGCCGACAGCCACGCCGGCATCCTGTTCGATACCGCCGTGGATGACCGATGGCACGCGGTGTGGCAGGCGGAAGGGGTCGATCCGTCGCATCTGGCGGGACAGACGGGGCGGGCCTGAAGAAAAGTTGAAGGGGAAGGTGCGAGGGCCATCGCCCTCGCGCTCCCTTTAGTTTGGAAAGGTTGCATGATGTCACACGTAGCGCCAGCCTCGTCGCGCCGCAGGCAGGAATGGATAGGGCGGCACACAGGGCTTCATGCCTGCCGCGCGGCGAGCGTCGCTCTGTCGTCGAACCCATGGCACAACGCGGACAACAAAAGGGAGCGCGAGGGCGATGGCCCTCGCATCTTCTCTTTCTTCAAACCCCGCAAACAAAAGAAAAGGCCGGAAAGGTTTCCCTTTCCGGCCCTATCTTGCGTCAACGGAGAGCTGAAAATCAGCCGCCGTGCACCTGCGACAGGTCGACCTTCAGGCCGGGGCCCATCGAGGTCGAGAGACCCACCTTGCGGACATACTTGCCCTTGGCGCCGGCGGGCTTCGCCTTGACGATCGCATCGACGAAAGCGTCGAAGTTGGCGCGCAGCGCTTCGTTCGAGAACGAGAGCTTGCCGATGCCGCCGTGGATGATGCCGGCCTTTTCGACGCGGAATTCGATCTGGCCGCCCTTGGCAGCCTTGATCGCTTCGGCGACGTTCGGGGTCACGGTGCCCAGCTTGGGATTCGGCATCAGGCCCTTGGGGCCCAGCAGCTTGCCCAGACGGCCGACGACGCCCATCATATCGGGCGTGGCGATCACGCGACCGTAGTCGAGGTTACCGGCCTGCATGTCTTCCAGCAGGTCCTCGGCGCCCACCTTGTCGGCGCCAGCAGCCAGAGCGGCCTCGGCCTTGTCACCACGGGCGAAGACGGCAACCTTGACGTCCTTGCCAGTGCCCGAAGGCAGGGTGACCATGCCGCGGACCATCTGGTCGGCGTGGCGGGGGTCAACGCCCAGGTTCAGCGAGACTTCCAGCGTCTCGTCGAACTTGGCGCTCTTGAGGTCCTTGAGGAGCTGGATCGCATCATCGACGCCGTACAGCTTCTGGTTGTCACCCAGCTTTTCGGCCAGCGACTTCTGCTTCTTGGTCAGCTTGGTCATGATGATCAGCCCTCCACAATCTTCAGGCCCATCGAACGGGCCGAACCTTCGATGATCTTCGCGGCGGCGACGATATCGTTGGCGTTGAGGTCCTTCATCTTGGACTCAGCAATGGTTTCGAGCTGGGCGCGCGTGATCTGACCCACGCTGTCCTTGCCGGGAGCCTTCGAACCCGACTTCAGACCAAGAGCCTTCTTGATGAAGAAGGTGGCCGGCGGGGCCTTGGTGATGAAGGAGAACGACTTGTCCGAATAGACGGTGATGATGGTCGGCAGGGGCGTACCCTTTTCGACTTCCTGGGTAGCGGCGTTGAATTCCTTGCAGAAACCCATGATGTTCACGCCGCGCTGACCCAGCGCAGGGCCGATCGGCGGGCTCGGCTTGGCTTCGCCGGCCGCGATCTGCAGCTTGATGTAGCAATCGATCTTCTTGGCCATGATGGCCTCCTTTCACTCTTTCGGGGGCGGGCGGGCCGCCTCCTCAAGTCAAGCGGTTCAACGGGGTTGCCCCCTCCCGCACGGATGTCCCGATCGCTCGGGAAGCGAGGCCCATAGCGGGATTCGGGAAAAACACAAGGCGGAATCGGGGCTTTGCGGAGGTCAACGCATCCATCACCCTTGCTCGGTGGAAAAAATTGCACCCGGACTGGAAGGATTATCCGCCGACGTGTCTCTAATCGTTTAAATGCCGGAATAAGGCAGAACGCACAGGGAGGGTGCCACGGCACAGGATTTGGCAGAGCAACTCGAACGCCGACGCAGCATCGCGCTGTGGGTGGCGCGCGAGGTCATGCCGCATGAAGCGCGTATCCGCACGTGGTTCTCACGGCGGCGCGTGTCCCACGACGAGGTGGATGAGTTGATGCAGGAAGCCTATTGCCGCCTCGCCATGCTGGAACGCGTAGATCATATCGACTGCGGTCATGCCTATTTCTTCTCTATCTGCCGCAATCTTTTGGCGCGCCGCCTGAAGCGCCAGCAGATCGCCCCCTTTGAGGCCATCAGCGAGATCGAGAGCTATCGCGACACCGCCGCCCCCTCGCCCGAGGAGGAGGTGGCCAGTCGCATGGCGTTCGACCGGCTGCGCGAACTGATCCTTGGCCTGCCCGAAAGGTGCCGCCGCATCGTCGAGTTGCGCAAGATCGAGGGCTGGTCGCAAAAGGAGATCGCCGACCATCTGGGCATCACGCAAAAGGCGGTGGAGAAACAGGTGTGGGTCGGCGTGCGCGCCATACGGAAGGGCTGGGCCCGCTGGGATGATGACGCCGATCTGCCTCTGGAAAGCGCCGCCCGGCGCAAGGCAGGTTCGTGATGGCAGACATGGCAAACGAGGCTGAACGTCAGGCCGCGGCGCAATGGGTCGCCCGCATGGACAGCGCCGTGTGGAGCGCGGATGACGAGGCAGAATTCCAGCGCTGGCTGGCGCAATCCCCCTCGCGCCACGGCCTGTTCCTGCAGACCCATGCCGCATGGATGATGGCCGACGCTGCCCGACAGGCCGAACAAGGCCCGGCAGCGGATAGCACAGCGGTTCAAAGCACGGCCCCGCATGGCTGGCAGCGACGCAGCTTGCTCGGCGGTCTGGCTGCGGCGGGCGTGGCAAGTGTGCTGGCAATTCGCCACGCCACGGCCCGTTCGCAGGCTTTCGTCACGCAATTGGGTGAAATCCGCCGCGTGCCGCTCAATGACGGATCAATCATGACGATCAATTCCGACACCCAGCTCAAGGTGCAGATCGCCAAGAATGTCCGTCAGATCAACCTGACCCAGGGCGAGGCATGGTTCGATGTGGCCAAGGATGCCACCCGCCCCTTCGTGGTGGAGTCGGGCGACGTCAAGGCCCGCGCCGTGGGTACCGCCTTTTCGGTGCGCACCCGCGAGGCCGGCGTCGAGGTGCTGGTGACCGAGGGCGTCGTCGAAACCTGGAGCGAGAATGACGAGGCGCAGAAAATCCTCGTCTCGGCAGGAGAGCGCGCGCTGGTGAGCGACCGGGCCGTGGTACATTACCGTACCGACGGGGCGTCCTCGGTCGACCGCGCGCTGGCCTGGCGCAGCGGCATGATCGACCTTGACGGCACGACGCTGCGCGAAGCGGCTGACGAATTCAACCGCTACAACCAGCGCCAGATCGTGATCGCCGACCCGGATGTGGCAGCCGAGCAATTCGACGGCCTGTTCCGTGTGAACGACCCGGAAGGCTTTGCCGATGCCCTGTCCACCTCTCTAAATGTGAGCGTTAACCGAAGTGATCCCAATGTCATTCGTATCGAACGCACAGGATCAGGCAAAAATCTCGAATGAATTTATAAAAAGGGGAAGGAATTTCCGACATCGCGTCTCTTATACAGGGCAGGTCGGAAAGATCTGAGAACATCACAAAGATATTTTGGGAGGGGCATATGATGACGACCGCACTACGCGGCGCTCTCTTCGCGTCAACAGGGCTGGTGTGCATGGTAGCGGTGCCCGCTGCCGCACAGGCCGCGACGCAGACCATCGCGCAAACCCGTCAATTCGCCATCGAAGCACAATCGGCCGAGACCGCCATCGGCCTGCTGGGCCATCAGGGCGATGTGCAGATCATTGCCTCGCGCAAACTCACCCGCTCGGTGCGCACCAATGCGGTGCGCGGGCAGTTGACGGTCACCGACGCTCTCGACCGCCTGCTGGCGGGCACCGGGCTGACCGCGCGGCAGACCGGCCCACACACATTCGCTGTCATCGCGCGGCAGGTGTCGCTACAGCCCCCTTTGCCGGTGGCGCAGTTGGCGGTGACGGGGCAAGGCGACTCGGCTGAGCAACCTTCTGCCCACGCTGCGCCGTCCCAAACCGCGCCTGCCGCCGAACCACAGGCCATCGTGGTGACGGGCCTGCGCGCCAGCCTCGACACCTCGCGCGGGATCAAGCGCGCCTCCTCGGGCATTGTCGATGCGATCTCCACCAAGGATATCGGCAAGCTGCCCGACGCCAACCTTGCCGAATCGCTCCAGCGCATCACCGGCGTGTCGATCGACCGTTCAGGCGGCGAAGGCGCCTTCATCACCGTTCGCGGCTTTGGTCCGGAATTCAACACCGTGCTGATCAACGGGCGACAATTGGCCACCCCTACCGACCCGAGCCAGGCCTCGGGTCGGGCCTTTTCCTTCGACACGCTGGCCAGTGAACTGGTCTCGGGCGTCGAGGTCTATAAATCCTCGACAGCGCGTTACCAGTCGGGCGGCGTGGGCTCCACGGTGAACATCAAGACCGCGCGGCCTTTCGATTACAAAGGGCGCAAGTTTTCCGCCACGGTCGATGGCAATTATGACGGCAATTCGCAAAAGGCCGCCCCCGACGCCTCCTTCCTCTTTTCCGACACATTTGCCGACGGCAAGTTCGGCGTGTTGATCTCGGGCAGCTATCAGCATCGCTTTGACCGCCTGAACCAGGCGCAGACCGATGGCTGGCTGGTGAACCCCTCGATCCCCGCCGACCAGGTCAATGGCGGCAAGAGCACGGTCAGCTCCAGCAATCCGCAGGGCAACATCTTCATTCCGCAGAACTTCGACACCAAAGTCACGCGTGAGGATCGCGAGCGCATCGGCGGCACACTGGTGCTGCAATATCGCCCGACCGACGATGTCACCCTGACCGCCGACGCACTCTACACCAAGTTCACCGACAAGACCGATGCGCGGTCCTATGGTCACTGGTTCACCGCCTCGAACCTGACCAATGTGACGACCGATGCCAATGGTACCGCCATCGACCTGACGCAGGCGACCGGCATCGCCACCGACTTTCACGACAAGAAGTTCGACAAGCGCACCAACACGCGCGAATTCGGCTTCAACGTCGACTGGAAGATCACTCCCAACCTCACCGCCAATTTCGACGGCACCTATTCGCTGGCCAAGGAAGACCCCAACAACGGCCAGGAAGCCTATCTGGCGCTGCTGGGCTATCTGACGGGCTCGTCGCGCTATCAGTCCGATGGCTCGATCCTGCCGTGGCAGACCGAAACGCTGCCCACCTTTGCCAACCCGGCCAGCCCCTGCGGCAGCGCGGTGACCAATTCGGGAACGCCTGCCAATGCCACCACCGTGGGCGCGGGCCAGCCGATGTGCCAGCATGTGATGCTGCTGCGCGGCTATGGCACGCGTGACGAGGTGGGCCAGGGCCGCGCCGACTTCACCTACAAGGGCGACAACGAAACCGGGCTGGTGAAGGCCAATTTCGGCCTCTATTTCTCCAGCGACCGCAAGGACACCGCGCTTTATTCCAACGATGGCGGCACGGGCTGCACCACCTGCGGCTACAATCTGCCGGCGCCCTCCAGCGTGCCGATCAGCATCTTCAACGCGGGCAGCGGCTTCCTTTCAGGGGTCAGCGGGTCGAACCGCCTGCCCACCCAGTGGCAGACCTTCGATGGGCCCACCCTGTTCAGCGCCATCACCGCGCAGCAGGGCCCCGGCTTCACCTTCGCCCCGCCGCTGGTCAATGACACGATCGTCAAGGAACGCGTGATCGGCAGCTATCTGGAAACCGAGTTCAAGGGCACCATCGCCGACCGTCCCATCGCCCTTGTCGCGGGTGTCCGCTTTGAGGACACGCTGACCAAGGTCAATGGCCTGGCCACGGCCTATACGGCGCTGGTCAAGCTGGCCAATGACCAGACGCAATATGGGTCGACCTCCTCGGGCACCACGCGCACGCTTGGCCAGACGCATTACCTCGACATTCTGCCCAATCTGGCGATCAAATATCAGCCGACCGAGGAACTGACGATCCGCTTTGCAGCGTCGCAGACCATCACAAGGCCGACGCTGGAGCAGCTTTCGCCGGTGACCACATTGCTGACCCTGCGCCCGGGCAATTTCGCGGCCAGCCGGGGCAATCCCGACCTCAAGCCGTTCAAGTCGAGCAACCTCGATCTCTCGGTCGAATATTACTACGCGCCTTCCAGCTATGTCTCACTGGGCGGCTATCTCAAGAGCGTTAACAACTTCATCGTTCTCAACCAGACGACCGGGCCGGTGGCGAGCGCCTCGGGCGCCTCGTTGCTCGATCCGGGCACGGGCACGGCAGCGCAGTTCACCATCACCGCGCCGGTGAACGGCCAGGATGCGACGGTAACCGGGCTTGAGGCTGCATGGCAGCACAGCCTTGGCAACACGGGTTTTGGTTTCCAGATCAACGGCACGCTGGTGGGGTCGAACCGACATCTCAACCCGCAGGATCTCACCAACAAATTCGCGCTGACCGGCCTGTCAAACTCGGCCAATGCGGTGCTGTTCTATGACAAGCACGGGCTGGAGGCACGCGTCGCCTTCAACTGGCGTGATCACTTCCTGCAGTATCTGGCGCCCCCACCGCTCAACGGCGCGGGTCAGGCCGTGACACAGGTGCGCGCCTATTCGCAGATCGATGCCAGCGTAACCTATCACATCACCCCGCAGATCGCGGTGTTTGTGGAAGGCGCAAACCTGACCAACGCCACCACGCTGAAATACGCCTATTACACCAACCAGTTCCTCTATGCCGAGGACAGCGGGCGTCGCTTCAAGTTTGGCGCGCGGGTCAATTTCTGATGGTCAGAGCGGAGCAGAACTGAGGACAAAACGCCGGGCCGGATGCAACATCTGCATCCGGCCCTTCGCGGCTCGCTGTTCTTCGCTTACAACAGGCATCGCGCGGGAAACGCACCGCGCCAAAAGCATTGCATGTGGGGACTGCCATGAACAAGCCGGTGAGCAGGGTATGCATCGTGGGCGGCGGCTCGGCCGGATGGTTGACCGCGGGGTTGATTGCCGCGCGCCACGGGCCCGGCCTGTCGGTCACGCTGGTGGAAAGCGTGCAGCGCGGCACCATCGGCGTTGGCGAAGGCACCTGGCCCACCATGCGCAACACCTTGCGCAAGATCGGCATCAACGAGACCGATTTCATGCGCGCCTGCAACGCCTCCTTCAAACAGGGGGCCAAGTTTGCCGGCTGGCGCAATGGCCGGGCCGATGATTTCTACTATCACCCGCTCGTCCTGCCCGAAGGCTTTCCCGATCTTGACCTTGCGCCCTATTGGAACGAGGCGGCGCAGGCCTCGGATCAGCCCTCTTCCTTTTCAGACTCCGTGTGTTTTCAGCAGTTTCTCTGCGAAAACCACATGGCGCCCAAGCTGATGACCTCGCCCGAATATGGCGGCATCGCCAATTACGCCTATCACCTCGACGCGGTGCGGCTGGGCGAGATGCTGCGCGACCACTGCGTTAACCGGCTGGGCGTCACCCATATCGACGATGAAATCATCACGGTCGAGCAGACCGACAATGGCGATGTGCGCGCCGTGGTGGGCGAGCGCCATGGCGAAATCGAAGCGGATCTTTTCGTCGATTGCAGTGGCTTTGCCTCGCTGCTGCTGGGCCAGACCTTGGGCGTGCCCTTCATCGACTGCAACGACGTGCTCTTCATCGACCGCGCCTTGGCCGTGCAGGTTCCCTATGAGGAAGAGGACAGCCCCATCGTCTCGCACACAGTGTCGACCGCGCAGAAGCATGGCTGGATCTGGGACATTGGCCTCACCAACCGGCGCGGCGTGGGCTATGTCTGGTCAAGCGCCCATGCCGGGGCGGACCGGATCGAGGAAGAACTGGCGGCCTATGTCGGACCGGCTTTTTCCAAGCTGACCCCGCGCGAGATCACCATCCGCTCGGGCCATCGTGAGACGTTCTGGAAGAACAATGTCGTGGGTGTGGGGCTGGCGGCGGGTTTCCTCGAACCGCTGGAAGCCTCGGCGCTGGTGCTGGTCGAACTGTCGGCCGATTACATCGCCAGCACCATGCCCGCCACGCGCCATGCGATGGACATTGTGGCTCGCCGTTTCAACACGATAACCCGCTATCGTTGGGACCGCATCATCGAATTCCTCAAGCTGCACTATATGCTTTCGGAGCGTGATGACACCGCCTTCTGGCGTGACAACCGTGATCCGGCAACCATTCCCCAGACGCTGAAAGACCAGCTCGAACTGTGGCGCGACACGCCGCCGGGCGAGCATGATTTTTCCAGCGCGCATGAGATGTTCCCCGCCGCCAGCTATCAATATGTGCTCTATGGCATGGGTTTTCGCACCCGCCCGCGCGAAGGGGCGCTGGCCATGGCGCATAAGGCCGCCGATGCCTTTGCCCGCAACATGCAGATCAAGGCCAGGCTGGGCGCAACCATGCCCACCAACCGCGCCCTGCTCACCAAACTGGCGCAGTACCGTTTCCAACCCGTGTGACAGGGCCGCATTCGACTGCACGCAGACCGTCAAGAGGATCGCATGACTTTGGTTCCCCTCACCCGCAAGGATCACGCCGCGCTTCGCCTGAACCCCGCGCGCGCGGCGCAGGCCGCCGCCAGCGTCCATCTGGTGCCGCTGGTGCGCAGCGAAATCCGCAAGATCACCGGGCAATTTCCAGTCTTTCTGGCCAAGGATGGCGAGACGGGCGAATTCTATCCCGCCGCGCTGATGGGCCTTGAACCGCATGAAAACCTGTTCTGGGCCGAGGACCGGCTTGAAGCCTCGCGCGTTCCGCTCAACCTGCTGCGCCTGCCCTTTTTCATTGGTCATGATGGCGCGGTGATGATCGACATGGCCAGCCCGGCGGTGGACGCAAACGGTCCGGTCGCCCTGCTCAACGCGGATGGCAGCGACAGCGCCTGGTTCACCTCGGTGCAGGCGATGCTGGGCGAACTGGCGGGCGGCCAGGCGCCGACCCGCGCGCTGGTCGACACGGTGCTGGCCCATGGTCTGGTGCAGGAGGTGAAGCTGGACCTGCGCTTTCACAATGGCACGAGCGCGCAACTGAGCGGTTTGTATGGCCTTGACGAGGCCGCTCTGGGCCGCGCCCTGCCCCAGATTGCCGACATTGACACGGTGATGGTGCTGGCCGCCATGGTGCTCTCGCTTGACCATGTGGCAACGCTCGTCAAACGCAAGAACGCCCGTCTGGCAGCGATGGACCAATGGCTGGCACCGCAGGTGTGATCGCGCCGACTGTCACCATGCTCTCCCTTGGCGGCGGGCATGGTGAGGTGCCGCTCTGGCTGATGGATGACGCGCATCCAGACCCCGTCGCTCTGGTAAAGGCGGCGGCAGGGGCCGACTTCAAACGGGAGAAAGGCGACCTTTACCCCGGCCTGCGAGCAGCCGTGCCCTCGCATTATGCCTCATGGCTGGAAGCGCTGGTGGGCGGTATCGCGGGTCTGGCCAGCGCGCGGCTGCTGCACTCGACCTTCGCCACGACCAGCGATGACCCTGCCCAACTGGCGCCCATCCAGCGGATACCGCATTACGACGATGCCAGTCCGGCGATCTTCGCCGCCGTGCATTACCTGTGCGATACGCCGCACCGCGGCACCGGCTTTTTCCGCCATCGGCGCACGGGGCTGGCGCGCATCACGCCTGACAGAGTGCCACTCTGGCGGCAGGGGCTGGCTGAAGATGCACGCCGGGCGGGCATGCCGCCTGCGGCCTATCACGAGGGTAGCGACGCGCGCTTCGAGCAGTTGGGGCAGGCTGACCTACGCTTCAACCGTCTCATCATCTATCCAGCCAATTGCCTGCATTCAGGCGATATTGGCGAATCCTGGCAGCATGGCGCCTCGCCATCGGGGCGCCTCACAACCACCTCGCTGCTGCTCTTGCCGGGTTGAAGGTGGTTTTGAGGAGATCGAGGATCTGGTCCGCCAGATCCTCGATCCTGATCCTCATGGTCAGACGCGCATCGGCATCAGCACGTAAAGTGCCGGGCTCTTGTCATCCTGACGGATCAGCGTGGGCGCGCCGGCATCGGCCAGATGCAGCTCAACCGTGTCACCCTCGATCTGGCTGAGGATGTCCTTCAGATAATTGGCATTGAAGCCGATCTCGAAACCGGCGGCGCTGTAATCGGCAGGCAGTTCCTCGGCGGCGGTGCCATTGTCGGGGCTCGTCACCGAGAGCGTCACGCGGTCATTATCGAGCGCCATCTTCACCGCACGGGTCTTTTCCGTCGCGATGGTGGCCACGCGGTCAACGCCCTGCCAGAAGCTCTTGGGGTCGAGACGCAGCAGCTTGTCGTTCCCGGTGGGAATGACGCGGGTATAATCGGGGAAGGTGCCGTCGATCAGCTTGCTGGTCAGCACCACGCCATTTTCACCGCCCAGCGTGAAGCGGATCTTGCTGGGCGACAGGTCGATCAACACCACCGCATCGGCCGCCTCGTCGAGCAGCTTGCGCAGTTCGGCCACGCATTTGCGCGGCACGATGACATCGGGCATGCCCTCGGCGCCCTCAGGGCGCGGCAGGGTAAAGCGGGCAAGACGATGGCCATCGGTGGCGGCCGCCTTCAGCTCGTCTTCGCTGACATGCAGGAAGATGCCGTTGAGGTAATAGCGCGTTTCCTCGGTGGAAATGGCAAACCGCGTGCGGTCGATGATCTGTGCCAGCGTGGCGGCGGGCAGCTCGAAGCTGGTGGGCAGGTCGCCCTCGACGATGACCGGAAAATCATCGCGCGGCAGGGTGGGCAGCTGGAAACGGCTGCGACCGGCCTTGACCACCATGCGGTTGTCGGCGGTCTGCAGGTTCACCTGGCTGCCATCGGGCAGCTTGCGGGCAATATCGAAAAGCAGATGGGCCGAAACGGTGATGGCGCCGGGCGCCTCCACGCTGACGGCCTGCATGTGTTCCACCACTTGAAGGTCAAGGTCGGTGGCCATGACGCGCAGCGTGCCGTCCTGTCCCGCCTCGATCAGCACGTTCGACAGGATGGGGATCGTGTTACGCCTCTCGACCACGGACTGCACATGGCTGAGGCAGCGCAGCAGCGTGGCGCGTTCGATGGTGGCTTTCATGGTCGATCCGATCCCGTGCCTGATAACCCCTGGGAGAGCCTTCCCCGCACACGAACCCCAAGGCACCCGCATGCGGCAATTTCGGACTATCTTCCTTAGCGCGCCTTTGCTTTGCGGCAAGCGCGAAGCGTAAGGTCAGGGGCGAATCTGGGGATAATTCCGTGGGTTTCGCGAGGTAAGGCGGGATGGTTGAAAGAGAATTAAGGTTTGAAGGGGCTTTGGGAGCAGGAACCGGAGGGCGACAAGCCGTCTGGTTCCTGCCCCAATCGATCAGGCGAACATCGCCATGCCGCCGTTCACATGCAGCGTCTGGCCGGTCATATAGCCCGCTTCCTTCGAGGCGAGGAACGCCACGGCAGCGCCAATGTCCTCGCCCTCGCCCATGCGGCCCATCGGGATGCGGGCATTGAGCGCTTCCTTCTGGGCATCGGGCAGGACGTCGGTCATGGCGGTGCGGATGAAGCCGGGGGCCACGCAATTGACAGTGACATTGCGGCTGGCCAGTTCCTGCGCCAGGCTCTTGCTCATGCCCACGATGCCCGCCTTGGCGGCGGCATAGTTCACCTGGCCCGGGTTGCCCGTGGCGCCCACAACGCTGGTCACATTGATCATGCGGCCAAAGCGGGCCTTCATCATCGGCTTGGTGGCGGCGCGCATCAGGCGGAAGGTGGCTTCGAGGTTGACGCGGATGACGGCATCCCATTCCTCGTCCTTCATCCGCATGGCCAGATTGTCACGCGTGATGCCGGCGTTGTTGACGAGGATGTCCAGCTTGCCAAGGCCAGCGACCGCCTCAGGCACCAGCTTCTCGACGCTTTCGGGATCGGAAAGGTTGCAGGCAATGATGATGTGGTCACCGCCGAGTTCAGCCTTGAAGGCCTCCAGCTTGTCGACATTGCTGCCCGAGAGCGCCAGACGCGCCCCCTGCGAGGCCAGCGCCTTGGCGACAGCACTGCCGATGCCCCCGCTCGCGCCCGTTACCAGCGCCGTCATACCTTCGAGCGAAAACATCATGCGATCTCCTTCAGAATGGCTTCGATATCGGCCATGGTGACGATGCTGTTCACCTTCACATCGGTGACGCAGCGGCCAATCATCGGGCCCAGCACCTTGCCACCCAGCTCAACGAACTCTTCCACGCCCGCCGCCTTCATGGCGATGACACTCTCGCGCCAGCGCACGCGACCGCAGATCTGCTCGACCAGCAGGCGCTGAACGGTGGCAGGGTCGGTCACCACATCGGCGGTGACATTGGCGAAGAGCGACACTGAAAGCGCGCCCGGCGCGGTCTTGGCCAGCGCCTGCGCCATGGCATCGGCGGCAGGCTGCATCAGCGGGCAGTGAAAGGGCGCGGAGACCGGCAGCAGCACGCCGCGCTTGATCCCATGCTCCTTCACCAGCGCCACGGCGCGCTCAATCGCGCCCTTGTGGCCGGAAAGCACGACCTGTCCGGGGTCATTGTCATTGGCAACGGTGCAGATCTCACCCTCGGCCGCCGCCAGGGCCAGCGCGGTTGCCTTGTCGATATCGGCACCCAGCAGCGCGGCCATGGCGCCCTCGCCCACCGGCACGGCAGCCTGCATCGCCTGACCGCGCAGTTTCAGCAAACGCGCGGTATCAGCCAGGCTGAACGCGCCCGCCGCGCAGAGCGCCGTATATTCACCCAGGCTGTGGCCGGCCACGAAATCGGCCTTGTCCGACAGGGTGATGCCGCCTTCCTTCTCCAGCACGCGCAGCGTGGCAATGGCATTGGCCATGATCGCGGGCTGGGCGTTCTCGGTCAGAGTCAGCGCATCCTCGGGCCCATCGGCCATGATGGCGGAGAGCTTCTGGCCCAGCGCCTCGTCAACCTCTTCAAACACCTCGCGGGCAACCGCACTGGCCGCGGCCAGATCGACACCCATGCCGACCTTCTGGCTGCCCTGGCCCGGAAAAACAAATGCACGCATTGCAGCTTCATCCCTTGAAATCTGGCCGTTCAAATCTGGCGGGCGGGACTATTGCGGTTAGGGTTCGGGCGCAAGGAAGAAAGAGGCCTGCCCGCCTATCGCCTGCCAAACGGCACGATCCGATTGCCCGAATCATGCCCGATGTCCGCCTCGCCCAGAAAGGGAATGGCATGGCGCCCGCACCAGTCCCGCGCGATCTCCAAAGGCGAGGCGCCAAAGACCCGTTCATTCTCCGGCACATCGCTGACCCGGCCAAGCCGTAGCCCGGCAATACCGCCCAGATGCGCCGTGGCATGGAAGAACAGGCGATCGACCGCATAGAGATATTCGCTCACCTCCTCGACCATCACCACATGGCCCGCCAGCCCCGGCATCAGCGGCGTTCCGCCCAGCATGGCCAAGGTGGTGAGATTGAAAGCGACGGCAGGGCGAACATCCTGCACCAACGACGGCTCCAGTCCTTCACGCTCGCCGCAAAGCCAGCCAAGCGCGCGGCGCAAGGCTTCCTCGCCACCGGCCCGGCGTCCATCGGCCACCATGGGGCCATGGGTGGGGCGACCGATCCTTTCACGATAAAGGCCCGCCAGCAGATAGCCCATGTCCGAATAGCCGAGATAGGCTTTGTTCTGGGCCGCCGGGCCAAGCTGCGCCATCGCCTGCCCCGCGATACGGTTGGAACCATAGCCACCACGCGCGAACCACACGGCATCAAATGCCGGGTCATTGGCGCAATCGAGGAAGGCCGACAGACGCAGCGCGTCGTCGCCCGCGAAATGCCCCTCCACCGCAAAGCATTGCGGATGGATATGGAGTTCCACATCAGAGAACTGGCCGGCAACGGCCTGAACGCGCGCGGCATCCTCTGGCGTGATGGGCGTGGCGGGGGCGCAGATGGCGATACGGACGGGCATTCGTCAGGCGATAGCGCCCTACCCCCTGCCTAGGCAACGCCCCTTGCCCTTTGCCGACCCTGCGCATAGGCACTGGCGCCATGACCGACAGCACCTCCCTCACCGCGCATCCCTGGTTCTTCTGCGGCATTGGCGGATCGGGCATGTTGCCCCTCGCCCTGATTCTGCGGGGCCTTGGCGCGCAAGTCGCCGGGTCGGACCGGGGGCGCGACCAGGACCGCACGCCGGAGAAATTCGCCTGGCTGGAAAGCCTGGGCTTCACCCTGTTCCCACAGGATGGCAGCGGCATCACCAGCGCGGCGCAGACGCTTGTCGCCTCGGCTGCCGTGGAAGATACTGTGCCCGAAGTGGTGCGCGCCAAGGCATTGGGCTGCCCGCGCATGAGCCGCGCCCAATTGCTCTCCACCCTGTTCAACGCCGCGCCCCGGCGCATCGCGGTGGGCGGCACCTCGGGCAAGAGCACGGTGACCGGCATGATCGGCTGGATCATGACCGCCTGCGGTGCTGACCCCACCATCATGAACGGGGCGGTGATGAAGAATTTCCGCGCGCCCGACGCGCCTTTCGCCAGCGCGCGCGTGGGTACGGGCGATGCTTTCGTTTCGGAAGTGGATGAGAGCGACGGCTCGATCGCGCTCTATAATCCCACCGTCGCGGTGCTCAACAATGTCAGCCTCGACCACAAGAGCCTTGAGGAACTGCGCGCCCTGTTCGGCGATTTTCTGGCGCGCGCCGATATCGGCGTGGTCAATCTCGACGATGCCGAAGCCGCTGCCCTTGCGCCCCATGCCAAACGGCTGATCAGCTTTGGCCTGAACGCCCCCGCGGCCGATCTCGGCATTGAGCCCGGCAGCATCGAGGAAAGCCCGACCGCCATTGCTGCCCGCCTTGTCGACCGCCGCGATGGGGCTCACCATGATCTGCGCCTTGCCGTGCCGGGGCGCCATAATCTGGCCAATGCGCTCGCCGCGCTGGCCGCTGCCCATGCGGCAGGCATCCCCATGGACAAGGCGATCGCTGCCCTGCCCTCATTTCAGGGCCTCGGCCGAAGGTTCGACATTGTGGGGACCAGCCCCTCGGGCATCACCGTCATCGACGATTTCGGCCACAACCCCGACAAGGTGGCCGCCACGCTGCGCACGCTCAAAAGCCACAAGGGCCGCGTCATCGCCTTCTTCCAGCCCCATGGCTATGGTCCGCTGCGCCAGATGGGCGCCGAACTGGCCGAGGTTTTTGCCCGCGAACTGGGCAGCGATGATGCGGTCCTGCTGTGCGACCCGGTCTATTTCGGCGGCACGGTCGACCGCTCGCAAGGATCGGAGCGGATCGTGGCCTTGATCGGCAAGAACGCCCGGCACATCCCCTCGCGCGAGGATTGCGGCAAGGCCATCATCGCCATGGCGCGGCCGGGCGACCGCATCGTGGTGATGGGCGCGCGTGACGATACGCTGGGCCTGTTTGCCGCAGACATATTGAAAGCGCTGCCCTGACAGCGCCGCCACCCGCTCAGTCGAGCGGCGGCGTCTCCGCGCCGGGGCATTCCTCACGCTGGGCGATGCGTTTGGCCTTCACGGCATAGGGCGCAAACAGCGCGATCCGCTTGCGATAAAGCTGGCCAAGGCAAGCGCCATTGCCGCCGCATTGCGCCCGCTTGGCCAGCCAGCGCCGCTGATTGTCGATCAAATCGGCGCGGCTGCCCATGCCCACGCAACCGGCGATGGTATGATAGAAAACATCGAGCTGCCGATCGAGCCGCATCAGCTCGGGACTGGCGCAGATGGCCCTTTCATCCAGAGTGCGCGCCTTGTGGCAATCGAAGGAGGGGCGCGACACGCCATGGCCTGGCGCCTGTGCCAACGCCGCCGCGCGCGCCGCCCCCAGCCCCATCAACACGGCGCCCATCAGCACGGCGCCCCGCATCAAGGTGACCGACCGAGCCCCCAACCGCATCCAACGCATGACTTTTCCTCTTCCATGGCGCCTTGCCCGCCACGCTAGCACCGGCGACAAGCCCGACAAACCCGCGAATTCGCCTTGCATCCCGCGCCAAAATCGCTATGCGCCGCAGCTTCTGAAAGTGCGGATTCGCAGCCCGTGCATATGAAATGCGAAGAAAGCCGGAGGGGCCCCGCAATCCCGCGGATCAGCCAGCGATCGGTTATGATGTGTAAAGGAAGCTGCCGTGGCTCTCTATGAGCACGTGTTCCTGGCTCGCCAGGACCTCAGCCAGGCGCAGGTCGATGCGCTGGCCGCCACCGCCACCGAGATCGTCGAGTCCAACCAGGGCAAGGTCACCAAGACCGAGACCTGGGGTCTCAAGAGCCTGGCCTACAAGATCAAGCGCAACCGCAAGGCGCACTTCGTTCTGCTGAACATCGAAGCCCCCGCCGGCGTCGTCGCCGAGCTGGAGCGCCAGACCGGCCTGAACGAAGACATCATCCGCTACATCACGGTTCGCGTTGACGAACTGGAAGGCGGCCCCAGCGTGCAGATGCGCAAGAACGATCGCGAGCGCAGCCGTCGCCGCGACCGCGAGGAGGCTTGATCCATGGCTCGTGCATTTTTCCGTCGCCGCAAGAGCTGCCCCTTCTCGGGCAAAAACGCTCCCAAGATCGACTACAAGGACGTGCGCCTGCTTCAGGGTTTCATGTCCGAGCGTGGCAAGATCGTCCCCTCGCGCATCACGGCCGTTTCGGCCAAGAAGCAGCGTGAGCTGGGCCAGGCGATCAAGCGCGCCCGCCACCTGGGCCTGCTGCCCTACCTCGTGAAGTAAGGGAGAAAATCCATGCAGATCATTCTCCTCGAACGCATCGAGAAGCTGGGCACCATCGGCGACGTCGTGAACGTCAAGGATGGCTACGCCCGCAACTTCCTGCTGCCCAACAAGAAAGCCCTGCGCGCCAATGAGGCGAACCGCAAGGTGTTCGAAGCCAACCGCGCCCGCATCGAAGCCGAAAACGCTTCGCGCCGCGAAGACGCCGTTGCCCAGTCGAGCGACGTCGAAGGCAAGACCGTTGTCCTGATCCGTCAGGCTTCAAACGCCGGTCAGCTCTACGGTTCGGTGTCGGTCCGCGACATTGCCGAAGCTCTGGTCGAACAGGGCGCCAAGGTGACCAAGTCGATGATCGTGCTGGAAAAGCCGATCAAGACCATCGGCATCGTGGACGTGCGCGTTGCGCTGCACCCCGAAGTTTCGGTCAACGTCAAGGTCAACGTCGCTCGCTCGCCCGATGAGGCCGAGCTGCAGACCAAGGGCGTGAACGTGATCGACGCGCTGTTCGACAATGAGCAGGGCGGCTTCACCGAAGCCTATGACCCCAACGCCGAACCGGGCGAAATCCCGGCCGAGCTGCTGGACGAAACCGCCGAGGGCGAAGAGGCGTAAGCCTTTTCCCATCGCGGGCAAATTTCAGAAAGAGGCGTCCTTCGGGGCGCCTCTTTTTGTTTGGGTTTTCGATGTTTGAAGAAGAAGGGGAAGGTGCGAGGGCCATCGCATATCCTCTTTTATTCCCCCCATCTTGCACCGTAACACTCCCGCGCTACACTCAGCGCCATGTCTCATATCGAAAACGTCATTTCCGAACTCAGCCGCGTTTATGACGCGGCGGTCTCCACCCTGCGCGCCGACATTCTGGCCTATGCCGAACATGGTGTGCAGCCCCCCGCCGACCGCGTGCTGGAACGCGCATGGTGCTATCCCGAGTTGCGCATCCATTATGCCGGGCGCGAGACGCATCCCGATGCCAGCCGAGCCTTTGGCCGCCTGCCCTACACCGGCACCTATTCCACCACGGTCACGCGCCCGGCGCTCTATGCCGCCTATCTGACCGAGCAGCTTGAACTGCTGGCCGCTGATTATGATATCGAGATCGAGGTCGGCCGCTCGACGCAGCAGATCCCCTTCCCCTATGTGCTCGATGCCGCCGCCCCGGTCGCCACGCGCCCGGCAGAACTGGCCCAGCACTTCCCCACCACCGAACTGGCGCTGATCGGCGATGAGCTGGCCGATGGCATCGACATGGAGCGGGTGGACGACAGCATCCCCCTCGCCCTGTTCGACGGACTGCGCACGGATTTCTCGCTGGCGCGCCTGGCACATTACACCGGCACCAGCACCGACCATTTCCAGCGCTTCATCCTCTTCACCAACTACCACCGCTATGTCGATGAATTCGTGGACTGGGCCGGGTCGCAACTGGGCAGCAACGGCTACACCGCCTTGTCGGGCGCGGGCGGCCTGTATCTCGATGCGCCAGTGGACAATGCGCGCTCGCGCCTGTCCGACACCGCATGGCGCCGCCACCAGATGCCGGCCTACCACCTCATCGGGCCCGACCGCAGCGGCATCACGCTGGTCAACATCGGCGTCGGCCCGTCCAACGCCAAGACGATCTGCGATCACCTTGCCGTGTTGCGCCCCGAGGCCTGGCTGATGATTGGCCACTGCGGAGGCCTGCGCGATACGCAGCGCATCGGCGACTATGTTCTGGCCCATGCCTATCTGCGCGACGACCATGTGCTCGACCCCGTGCTGCCGCCCGAAATCCCCATTCCCGCCATTGCCGAGGTGCAACTGGCGCTGGCCCATGCGGCAGAGGTTATCAGCGGCGAGACCGGCGCCAATCTGAAGAAGCGCATGCGCACGGGCACCGTCGTCACCACCGACGATCGCAACTGGGAACTGCGCTACGCCCTCTCGGCACAGCGATTCAGCCTTTCTCGCGCCATCGGCATCGACATGGAAAGCGCCACCATCGCCGCGCAAGGCTATCGCTTCCGCGTGCCCTATGGAACGCTGCTCTGCGTTTCGGACAAGCCACTGCATGGCGAGATCAAAATGCCGGGTCAGGCCAACCGGTTCTACGAGGAAGCCATCGCGGCCCACCTCAAGATCGGGACCATGGCGTGCGAAATGCTGCGCGCCGAGGGGCAAAAGCTGCATTCGCGCAAGTTGCGGGCGTTCAATGAGCCGCCATTCCGGTAAGAAGGATTGAAGGGGAAAGTGCGAGGGCCATCGCCCTCGCGCTCCCTTGAGTTTGGAGAGGGTACGCTAGGTCACACACCAGCGCCAGCATCGCCGCGCCGCAGGCAGGAACTCAAGCACTGCGCTTTCCTTACTGCCTGCGGCGCGGCGATGCTGGCGCAGCAATTCGGCACCACTTCCCTAACCGAAATAAAGGGAGCGCGAGGGCGATGGCCCTCGCATCTGTCCTTTATTCCTGGGTCAGAAATTCAACCATAGCGGCGCCCATTTCCTTCTGCGTCACCGACCCCATATGCGTGCCGGGCACCTCGACATAACGCGCATTGGGCAGCGCCTCCGCCAGCTTGAGCGCGGAACCATTGTCCTGATCAATATCACCGCACACCACCAGCACGGGCTGGGCGATCGCCGCCAATGCCGAGGCGGGCGTATCATCCACACTGCCCAGCAGCAGGCGCGCCGCCACTTGGTCCACCTTCTGCGCCTTCATGAACTGCTGGGCAAGATAGGCCGGATCGCCATGCTTGATGGTGCCGAAACGGTCGATCACATCGATGAAGAAGCGCGAGCGGCCCAGCCAGCCCGACAGCCCTTCGAGCCCCATGCCGCCCAGAATCAGCCGGCGCGGCGAGAGGCCCTGCAGCACCCCGCGCACCGACGTGCGCGAACCCAGCGAAAAGCCGCCAAGATCGTAATCCGTCAGGCCAAGATGCTCGATCAGCAGCAACAAGTCCTTGACGAGCACATCCTCGGGGTATGAGGCCGGGTCATGCGGGGCGCTCGATTGGCCGTGGGCGCGCAGGTCGGGCATGAAAAGGCGAAAGCCTGCCTGCACCAGTTTCTCGGCGTGACCATATTTCACCCAGTTGATGTAGGCGGTGGAAAACAATCCATGCACCAGCACCAGCGGGCGAGCGTCTTCTGGTCCCATGGTGTGAAGGGCCAGTTGGTCACCATGATATCCGGCGAAAAATTCAGTGCTTACATCCATTTGGCATTCGGCTCCGATCATGGCGCGTGGGGCCGCGCGTTACATGAACCCAGGAAAACAACAAGCCCGGCCATGGTGACATGGAACAGCGGGCGCAGGCATCTGTTGGGCACCATATGTCCAGCAAGACAGACCGAAAGGAAAGGACATGTTGAACGTCAAGACCAGGATGCTGGCGCTGGGTGCGACCGCGCTGGCGCTGAGCCTGACCACGCCCGCCATGGCCGAAGGCAAGGCGGACCGCGCCCGCGAAGCCATTGCCGCGGCAGAAGCCAAGATACAGGCCGCCGACACGGCAGGGGCCGGAACGCTTCTCGTCAGCGAGCAGGCCCATGCCCGCGAGGAACTCGCCACCGCGAAGGAAGCGCTGGCCAGCGGCCACAAGGATGATGCGATTGCCGATGCCAACCACGCCTCGATGATGGCCGAGGCCAATCTGGGCGAGGCACAGCGCCGCAAATCAGCCATGAACCAGGCCCGCGTGGCCGCAGCCCATGCGCAGGTCGCCGCCGCCAACCAGCAGGCGGCCGATGCCCAGCAGCAGGCGCAGGATGCCAATGCGCGTGCCGCCATGGCGCAGAATGCGGCGGCGACCTCGGCGGCTGATGCCAATGCCGCGCGTCAGGCCGCCGTGGCCGCTCAGGTCGCCGCCGCGACGCCTCCTGCCCAGACGGAAACCTCCGTCACCACCAGCACCAGCGGCCCTGCAACGCATCACACCGCCGTCAGGAAGCGCGTGGTCCACACCGCCATGCACAAGCCTGCCACCCGCGTGGCTGAAACCACCACCACCGTGGTCAAGACGCGCAGCAATTGAGGGCCTCATAGACCAAGGGCGAGCCGATCACCGACCAAAGGCTGGCATCCCCCGCGATCGGCGCGGTGGTAAAGTCGGCTGTCCTCGCGACGATTACGACCCGTCTTTTCCCTGGGGCGGGTCGCCCCCCGCCGGCGAGAGGCGCGCTGGCGGGGGGCTTGTTGTTCAGGCGAGACCGATCAGCCCTTCTTGAGGTGACGGCGGCCAAGCAATTCGGCGATCTGCACCGCATTAAGCGCGGCGCCTTTGCGCAGATTGTCCGAAACGCACCACAGCGACAGGCCATTCTCGACCGTGCTGTCCTCGCGCACGCGCGAGACATAGGTGGCAAAATCGCCCACGCATTCCACCGGGCTGACGTAACCGCCATCCTCGCGCTTATCGACCAGCATGACGCCTGGGGCTTCGCGCAGGATGTCCTGCGCTTCCTCGGCCGAGATCTCGTCCTCGAACTCGATGTTGAGTGCTTCGGAATGGCCGATGAACACCGGCACGCGCACGCAGGTGGCCGTCAGCTTGATCTTGGGATCGAGGATCTTCTTGGTCTCGACGACCATCTTCCATTCTTCCTTGGTGAAGCCATCATCGAGGAAGACGTCGATATGCGGGATCACGTTAAAGGCGATCTGCTTGGTGAACTTGCGGGGCTCGACCGGATCGCCCACGAAAATGGCGCGGCTCTGCTCGAACAGCTCGTCCATGCCTTCCTTGCCCGCGCCCGAAACCGACTGATAGGTGGCGACAACCACGCGCTTGATCTTCGCCTTGTCGTGCAGGGGCTTCAAGGTCACCACCATCTGCGCGGTCGAGCAATTGGGGTTGGCGATGATGTTCTTCTTCGCATAGCCGTCGATGGCGTCCGGGTTCACCTCGGGCACGATCAGCGGCACATCCGGGTCCATGCGATAGAGCGAGGAATTGTCGATCACCACGCAGCCTTGCGAGGCAGCCTTGGGGGCATAGATCTTCGTCGGGCCCGAACCGGCGGCAAAGAGCGCAATGTCCCAGCCGGTGAAATCGAAATGCTCGATGTTCTTCACTTTGAGCATCTTGCCGGTTTCACCGAACTCGATCTCATTGCCCGTCGAACGCGGCGAGGCCACAGCGGCGATTTCGTCGATCGGGAATTCCCGCTCTGCCAGGATGTTGAGCATTTCGCGCCCAACATTGCCCGTGGCCCCAACGACAACAACACGATAACCCATTTCACTTACTCCTTGGCCCGGACGCGCAAGGCGCCGGGGCCAGTTCCGTCGCGGCCAGAGACGCATGGCCGCTTCGCTCATACACTGGCTTTATTTCGGCGGCGTCACTCCGTGCCGGGCCAGAAAGTCGAAAATCGTGTTCCACACATGAACGCTGATCTTGGGGCCACGCACCGCATGGGTGTAGCCGGGATAGAGCATCATCTCGAAAGGCTTGGCCTCGGCCTGGAACTTGGCGATCAGCGAAGAGGAGTTTTCGAAGACCACATTATCGTCCGAAAGCCCATGCATCAGCAGCAGCGGGTCGCCGATCCTGTCGGCATTGCCCAGCACGCCTGCGGCATCATAGGCAGCCTTGTCCTTGTTCGGGTCGCCCATGTAGCGTTCGGTGTAATGGGTGTCATAGCGGCGCCAATCCGTCACCGGCGCGCCCGCGATGCCCGCCGCATAAACGCCCTGATTGGCGCTGAGCATCTTGAGCGTCATATAGCCGCCATAGGACCAGCCATAGATGGCGATCTTCTTGCCATCGACATAGGGCAGCGTTTTCAGGAACTTCGCGCCATCAAGCTGGTCGGCAACCTCGATGCTGCCCATGGCGTGCCAGATCTTGCTTTCAAAATCGACGCCGCGATTGGGCGAGCCGCGATTGTCCAGCTCGAAATAGATGTAGCCCTTCGCCACGATCGCCTCGGCCAGCGGACTGGTCCAGTTCTTCATCACGGTCTGGCTGTGCGGGCCGCCGTAATGTTCGAAGAAGACGGGATAGACCTTGCCCGGCTGCATGACAGGCGTGATCATCTTGTAGTGCAGCTCGGTGCCGTCATCAGCCTTGATCGTGCCGAAAGTGGGCGTGCGGTGCGCGGTCAGATAGGGCGCATAGGGGTGATCGGCGGAAAGCTTGTTTTCTTCCACCCAAGTCAGGCGCTGGCCCTTGGTGTCAGCCAGATAGACCTGCGGCGGCTGATCGGGCGCGCTGCGGCTGATCAGCAGCATCTGCGCGGTGCGGTCCAGCGTGGCGCCATTGCTGTAACCCAGTTCGGTGAGACGCTTGGGCGCGCCGCCATGGGCGTAATCCAGCGCATAGACCTGCGGGGCCAGCACATCGTCGAGCGTGCCGGTGAAATAGAGCTTGCCGCCCTTCTCATCCACACCATCGAGCGAGGAGACCACCCAGGGCCCCTTGGTGAGCTGCGTCCAGCTCCCTGCCTTGGGATCGAAACGGTAGAGATGGCCAAAGCCATCGCGCTCCGACCGCCAGATCAGCGTGCCATCCTTGAGGAAGCGATAATCGCTGGTGACATTGAGCCACATTTTGGGCCGCGCGGTTTCGGTGAAGAAGACTTCGCTCTTGCCGGTTTCCGGGTCCACCTTGAGCACGTCAAGCTTAGTCTGCTCACGGTTCTCGCGCTGCACATAAAGCGCCTTGCCGTCCGGCGCCCAGTCAACGCGGGTCACATAGATGTCCTTATCGGGCCCAAGGTCCACCTGCACCTTGCCTGAGCCATCAGCCTTCACCACCCAGATGCTGACGTCCACATTGGGCGTGCCAGCGGCGGGATAGCGCTGCTCATAGGTCTTGGTGCCGGTGGCGCCGATCGAGGTGCGCGTGACGATGCCAACGTGAGCCTCGTCGAAACGCTCAATGGCCACCAGCTTGCTGTCAGGCGACCACCAAGAGCCCTGCTGGCGGTCCATTTCCTCCTGCGCGACGAATTCCGCCTCACCCCAATGCACGGTGGGCGAGGTTTCCACCGGAGTGATGGCAACAGGCGCACCGCCCGCCACCGGAACCACCCAAAAGCGGCGATCACGCACAAAGGACACCAGCCTGCCCGAGGGGCTGAGCGCCGGGTTGAGCGGGTCGGCGCCAGTTTCCACCTTGCGCACGCTGCCATCAAGACCGGCGAGATAAAGCGCGCCATCGAGCGGCACGAGCACCGACTTGCTGTCCGAAGCCCAGCCATAGCTGACGATGCCCTTGAGATCGCCGATGCGCAGACGCTCGCGCTGCATCTTCTCCGCTTCCGACAGCGTGCCACCGGTCGAGAGCTTCTTGCTGTCGATCAGCATCTTCCACTGGCCGGTCTTGCGGTCATAGCCCCAGAGATCGAAACGCTCGCGCTCCTCGTCACGGGGGCGCAGCATGGTCAGCCAATGGCCGTCGGGCGACAGGCGCACGCCGCGCGGAGTCTGGCCCGATAGGCTGGGGCTGGCAAACACGCGATCGAAGGTGAGAACACCGGCTGTGGCGGGCACCGCGTTCATCCCTGCATCAGCCGCCATGACAGGCGCTCCTCCAACAAGGCTGGTCGCACACAACAGGGCAGCAGTAAGGCGGGCAAGAAGCATGGCAATGCGGGGTCCTCTTGGGGAGAAAGCGGCAAAACAGAAAAAAGGCGCTCCGGCTGATAGAGCCAGAACGCCTTCTTTGGAAACGGCAAATCCGTTGTCGCGGCAGGTGGGCTGATCAGCCTTCCTGACCGGCGCGCGGATCGCGACGCTCGGCGATACGGGCGCGCTTGCCGGTACGACCACGCAGGTAGTACAGCTTGGCGCGACGCACGACGCCGCGACGCACGACCGTGATCGAATCGATGTTGGGCGAATACAGTGGGAACACACGCTCCACACCCTCACCGAACGACATCTTGCGCACGGTGAAGTTCGAGTTGAAGCTGCGGTTCGAACGCGCGATGCACACGCCTTCATAGGCCTGCACGCGGGTACGGTCGCCTTCGATGACCTTCACGCCGACACGCACAGTGTCACCGGGACGGAACACGGGGATATCCTTGGCGGCCTTGGCAATTTCCTCGGCCTCGATCTGCTGAATCAGGTTCATGAGCCTGTGTCTTTCGTTTCGCGCCGCGCGCCAGAGGCAGACTGACCCGAAGCGCCACAATAGCGCTCCCAAAGGTCCGGCCTGCGTGACCGAGTATCATCGATGGCCTGTTGTTTCCGCCAGGCCGCGATTTTTCCATGATCCCCCGATCGCAGCACTTCAGGGACCAATCGCCCTTCCCAGTCATTGGGTCGGGTATAGTGGGGATATTCCAGAAGACCGCCTTCAAACGATTCTTCTTCCCCACTTGAAGCCGCGCCCATTACGCCGGGAAGCAGCCGAATGCAAGCGTCGAGCAGCATCAGCGCCGCCGGTTCGCCGCCGGAGAGGATGATGTCGCCGACGGAAACTTCCTCAACGTCACGCCCGGCGAAGATTCGCTCGTCAAAGCCTTCAAATCGCCCGCAAAGAACGATGACGCCGGGGCCTGCGGCCAGTTCGCGCACACGGGCCTGCGTCAGCGGGCGGCCACGAGGCGTCATGGCGATGACGGGGCGGTTCTCGACGCCCGATTCGCGGGCGTGATCGATGGCGCGGGCCAGCACATCGGCTTTGAGCACCATGCCAGCACCGCCGCCTGAGGGCGTGTCGTCGACAGTGCGGTGCTTGTCAGTCGCGAAGTCGCGGATCTGCACCGTGTCGATGAACCATTTGCCCTCGTCACGCGCGCGACCCGCGATACTGATGCCCAGCGGGCCGGGGAACATCTCGGGGTAGAGGGTGAGGATGGTGGCGGAGAAGGTCATCGGCGTTTGCGCATCCTGTCAATGAAGGCCAGCACTCCCGCCGCGACCAGCAACATACCCGAAAGGATCAGCGCCAGAAAAGCCGTGCGATGGGCTCGCACACAGGTATCGGACAAAGGTTGCGAGCAGGAGGCCGGATCAAGCCACAGCCAGACCGCGATGCCCGCCACCGCCACCGGCAGAACCAGTCCTGCGATCAGATGCTGCTGACGCCAAGTCCAACTAGGATAGCTGAAGCGCACAAAAAACAGCATGCCCCATTGTAAAAGCAAGGCCCAGAGCCCCAGCAGCAACAAAGCCTGCATGGACCTCACCCCTCCGCAAAAGCGGCGGCGACGATTAGGCGTTCCTCATTCCATTCCGGCACGGCAGGGTCGCGCATCGGCACCATGAAGCGGTGGCGCTTGCCATCCTCGTCCGCGGGCCGCTCGATCTCCAGCACATCGCCCGCGCCGAAATTCTCGACCGCGACCACAATGCCCAGAGCCTCGCCCTCCATCGAAACGGCAGGCAGGCCGATGAGATCGGCATGGTAATATTCGCCCTCTGCCAGCGGGGGCAAAGCGGAACGGGGAACGGTCAGCACCGTCCCCCGCAGCTTTTCGGCAGCCGTCCGGTCGGTCACTTCGGCAAAGCGCGCGATGGCGCCGCCCTTGCCATCATCGCGCAGCGATTTGACCGTCAGCGACCCTTCGTTGAAGGCGCGATAGGCTTTCAAACCCGCCACGCCTTCCCCGAACAGCTTGAGCCGAACCTCGCCCGTGACGCCATGTGCAGCCGCCACAGCGGCCATGGTCACGGGCCTGGACATCACTCGGCCGAAGCTTCGACCGGAGCGGCAGCGGCCTCAGCGGCAGCAGCAGCCTTCTCGGCGCGCTCTTCAGCACGCTCCTTGGCCTTTTTGCCGGGGACGGCCTTGTTCGGGTTGTTGGTCGCGGCGCGCTCCTTGATGCCGGCCTTGTCGAGGATGCGGGCCACGCGGTCGGTCGGCTGGGCGCCAACGCCGAGCCAGTAACGCACGCGGTCCTCGACCAGGCGCACGCGGTTCTCGTCTTCCTTGCCCAGCAGCGGGTTGTAGGTGCCCACCTGCTCCAGGAAGGCACCGTCGCGCGGGGCGCGGCTGTTGGCAACGACGATCTTGTAATAAGGGCGCTTCTTGGAACCGCCACGCGAAAGACGCAGAGAAACAGACATTTGGATACCTTTCGATTAAACTGGAAACTTATTTCTTGAACAATTTCGAGAGATCAGGCGCGCCGCCAAGGCCGGGAAGACCACCGGCACCACCCATGGGGGGCATGCCTCCGCCGCCACCCATGCCGCCCATGCCACCACCGCCAAGGCCACCCTTGCCGAACAGCGCGCCAAGGCCAGCGAGACCACCCATCTTCTTGATCTGCTTCATCGCGCGCTCCATTTCCTGGTGCATCTTGATGAGCTTGTTGACGTCCTGAACCTGCACGCCGCTGCCCTTGGCGATGCGGATCTTGCGCTTGGCGTTGAGCAGGTCGGGCTTGGCGCGCTCCTTGGGCGTCATCGAACCGATGACGGCGTCCATGCGGAGCAAAACCTTGTCGTCCATGCCGCTCTGCTGCATCGCGGCCTTGGCCTTCTTCATGCCGGGCAGCATGCCCGCCAGCATGCCGAGGCCGCCCATCTTCTGCATCTGGCGAAGCTGGGTGCGCAGGTCGTTCATGTCGAACTGACCCTTGGCCATGCGCTGGGCCAGCTTCTCGGCGTCCTCGGCTTCAACAGCCTGCGCGGCCTTCTCGACCAGCGAAACGACATCGCCCATGCCCAGAATGCGGCCAGCCACGCGCGAGGGATTGAACGCCTCGATCGCGCCGAGCTTTTCACCCGTGCCCGCAAACTTGATCGGCTTGCCGGTAACCGCACGCATCGACAGCGCCGCACCGCCGCGCGCATCGCCATCCATACGGGTAAGGATCACGCCGGTGAGGTCAACCTGGCCCGAGAAGGCCTGCGCGACGTTCACGGCGTCCTGACCGGTCAGCGAATCGACCACCAGCAGCGTTTCGCGCGGCGTCGAGATGGCGGCCACGGCCTTCATCTCGTCCATCAACTGGTCGTCGACATGCAGACGGCCCGCCGTGTCGAGCAGCAGCACGTCCACGGCCTGCAGCCTGGCGGAATGCAGCGCTCGCTCGGCAATGGCGGTCGGCGTCTGGCCGGCGATGATCGGCAGCGTGGCCACACCCACCTGCTCGCCCAGAACCTTCAACTGCTCCTGAGCGGCCGGGCGGTTGACGTCGAGCGACGCCATCAGCACCTTCTTGCCCTGCTTCTCGCGCAGCATCTTGCCCAGCTTGGCGGTGCTGGTCGTCTTGCCCGAGCCCTGCAGGCCCACCATCATGATGACGACGGGCGGCGCGGCGTTCAGATCGAGACCGGGGACATCCTGCCCGCCCAGCATCTCGGTCAGCGCGTCCGACACGATCTTGACGACCTGCTGGCCCGGCGTCACCGACTTCAGCACATTGGCGCCAATGGCCTGCTCGGTCACGCCATCGATGAAGCGGCGCACCACGGGCAGCGCAACGTCGGCCTCCAGCAGGGCAATGCGCACTTCGCGCATGGCCTCGCGCACGTCGGCTTCGCTCAGCGCACCGCGCCCGCGCAGCTTGTCGAACACACCGCCAAGGCGATCGGACAGATTGTCGAACATGTCCTTGCCACTCCTGCCGGGGCCGCCCCGGCGACAGCCGGATCACAAAGCCCATAACACGCAAAAAACGCCGGTGGGCGAAACCTCGCCGACCAGCGCACCCCATCAAGCAGGAAAACGCCAGCGGACGAAACCTCGTCGGCCAGCGTAACGCCTGATGCAAGCGATACTACGTCACCTCGATGGTGGAGCCTAGCGGGATCGAACCGCTGACCTCCTGCATGCCATGCAGGCGCTCTCCCAGCTGAGCTAAGGCCCCTTATCCATCGGGATCAAACTGTTACTTCAAATGGTGGAGCCTAGCGGGATCGAACCGCTGACCTCCTGCATGCCATGCAGGCGCTCTCCCAGCTGAGCTAAGGCCCCGTAACCATCTGAAACCGAAACACCCTTGGGGGAGCGTTTCGCCCTGCCTTGCGGCCGGGCCGCCCCACTAGGAGGCAGGCCCGCCCTTGGCAAGAAGTTTTTTTGGCGCCCTGTCAGAAATCTGCAAATTCCAGACTTCGGCAGCGGGACGCGAAAAACTCAGACCTCGTCCGGTTCTTCGTCGTGACCGGCCACGCCCAGATCATCGTCGCCACCAAGGTCGACGTCATTGTCGGGCGAATCGCCATCATCATCGATGTCCAGATCATCGTCGGCCAGATCAGCGTCAGGCGCGTCGATTTCCTTCTTCTGGATTTCCTCATAGGGAATCGGCTGCTTGCTCTTGAGCACCGGCTCGGGCGTCCAGGCATAGCCGCATTCGATGCAGGTAACCGGATCGCTCTTGCCAAGGTCATAAAAGCGGGTGCCGCATTTCGGGCAGCCATGCTTGGCACCCCATTCTGGCTTGACCATGCTGTTCCTCACTGATGCCGCCGTTTTGGGGCGGGCCCGCGCATAAACGCGGAAAAACTATCGTCATGACGCATTACGAAAGGGACGCAAAGCCCCCCGAAGCGGGACGCGCCTTGCCATAGCTGGCCCGCCCTGTCAAAAGCCGCGCGTTTTTGCCGTGCCCGACCTTTGGGAAGGGCCGCAAACCCCATCTCAACGCCCGACCTGAAAGAGCGCCCCGTGAGCCATAGCAGCCAGCCCCGCCCCCACCGCTTCAGCCCCAAGGGCCCGCTGGCCGGCACGATCCGCGTGCCGGGCGACAAGTCGATCAGCCACCGTTCCATCATGCTGGGCGCGCTGGCGGTGGGCGAAACCCGCGTCACCGGCCTGCTGGAAGGCGAGGATGTGATGGCCACGGCCGCCGCCATGCGCGCCATGGGCGCCACCATCGAAAAGACCCCCGAGAGCGAATGGGTGATCAACGGCGTGGGCGTGGGCGCCCTGCTTCAGCCTGAAACCGCGCTGGACATGGGCAATTCGGGCACCTCCACCCGCCTGCTGATGGGCCTTGTCGCCAGCCATGGCATCACCGCCACCTTCGTGGGCGATGCCAGCCTGTCAAAGCGCCCCATGGGCCGGGTGATCGACCCGCTTTCCGCCATGGGGGCCAGCTATACTGCCACGCCCGGCGCGAAAGGGCAGACATTGCCCCTGACATCGGTTGGCGCGCAGCCTGCCGTGCCCATCACCTATCGCCTGCCGGTCGCCTCGGCCCAGGTTAAGAGTGCCATCCTGCTCGCGGGCCTTAACACGCCGGGCATCACCACCGTCATCGAACCCGTCCCCACGCGTGACCATTCCGAGCGCATGCTCAAGGGCTTTGGCGCGGACCTGTGGGTGGAAGAGGCGAATGGTGAGCGGGTGATTCGCATCCGCGGCGAAGCGGAACTCAAACCCCAGATCATCGACGTGCCGGGCGACCCTTCCTCAGCCGCCTTTTTCATCGTGGCTGGCCTGATCGTGCCGGGTAGCGATGTGCTGATCCGCAATGTCGGGCTCAACCCAACGCGGGCCGGCATCATCCATGTGCTGCGCCAGATGGGCGGCAGCATCGAGGAGGTGGACGCGCGTGAGGTGGGCGGCGAGCCGGTGGCCGATCTGCGCGTGCGCCACTCGGCCCTGCATGGCATCGATGTCGATCCTGCGGTCGTTCCCAGCATGGTCGATGAATTCCCGGTGCTCTTCGTGGCCGCCTCGCTCGCTCGCGGCCGCACGGTGTGCACGGGATTGGAAGAGCTGCGCGTCAAGGAATCGGACCGCATCACCGTCATGCGGCAGGCGCTGGAGCTGGCTGGCGCGCATGTCACCGAGATCGAGGATGGCATGATCATCGAGGGCACCGCCGGCGCGCCCCTGCCCGGCATCAGCGGAGAGGCGCAGGTCGCCACCCATCTCGACCACCGCATCGCCATGAGCATGGCGGTGGCGGGCATCGCCAGCCAGCATGGCGTCACGGTGGATGACATCGGCCCGATTGCCACCAGCTTCCCCAATTTCATGGACCTGCTCGCAGGCCTCACCGCCTGATGCGTCTGGTCACCGGCATTCCAGAAGATCTGGCCACGGCCTGCGGGTTTGCCGGCATGGCACTCTGCGTGGGGGCCTATGCCTATGCCACCGCCTTTACCGGCAAGGCCCGCACGCCCAATCCATGGCAGCTGCATGGCGCCAATTTCCTGGGCGCCGCGCTGCTCGTCCTCTCACTGCTGGTCGACACCAACTGGGCCTCGCTGGTGATGGAGAGCATCTGGGCGGCCATCGGCCTCACGGGCCTTGTCCGCGCCTTTCTTGCAAGGAACCACGCATGATCATCGCCGTCGATGGCCCCACCGCCTCGGGCAAGGGCACGATTGCCAAGGCACTTGCCCGGCATTTCGGCCTACCACATCTCGACACCGGCCTGCTCTATCGCGCCGTGGGCCGACAGGTCGAAGTCGATGGCGGCAACCCCGATGATCCTGCCGATGCACTGGCGGCTTGCGCCTTTCCCGACGCCCTGCTGGCCGACCCTGACTTGCGCAGCGAGGCGACCGGCGGCCTTGCCAGCCGCGTCTCGGTCCACCCCGGCGTGCGCCACGCGCTGTATGAGCGCCAACGCCAGTTCGCCCTGCAGCCCGGCGGCGCCGTCCTCGACGGGCGCGACATCGGCACGGTGATCGCCCCCGAAGCCTCGGCCAAGCTCTTCGTCATCGCCAGCGTGGCGGCCCGCGCCCAGCGCCGTTTTCTCGAAATGCAGGCGCAGGGACGCGAGGTTTCGCTGGCCGAGATCGCCGCCGATCTGGAAGCGCGAGACCGCCGCGACCGTGAACGCGCCGAGGCCCCTTTACGCGCCGCCCCCGATGCGGTCGAACTCGATACGTCAGCACTGGGCAAGGAAGCGGCGATCGCGCTGGCCATCGCTCTGGTCGAAAAGCTGACCGCCAAGGCCTGAGGCCCCAAACGGGGCCCAAGAAAAAGGGAGCGGGCACCATGACTGCCCGCTCCCTCCCCCACACCGGCGGCCCGTCATGCCGGGAGGCCGCCGGAATGGTGTTCTGTCACCAGACCGATTATTTGTGGAAGGTGACCTGATCAGTCCCCTGCTTGGCCTCCTTCTTCGGGGCCTTGTGGTGGTGATGCTTCTTGTGAGGATGCTTGCGGCGCCATTCAGCGGCCTCCAGCCGGTGCAGACGCGAGCTAAGCGCGGCGATCTGCTCGCTGTTGCCCTGGGCAGCGGTCGCGGCGGCCTGATTGGCCTGGGCAGCAGCCGTACCAGCGTTCTGCGCGGCGGCGCCAGCCTGATCAGCCGTGCCCTGCGCATGCTGGGCCGCGCCCATCGCGCTGTCGGCGGTGCCCTGCGCACGCGCGGCATCGGCCTGCCCCTTCTGACCTTCCACAAAGGCCTGATCGGCGCGCGCCTGCGCACGCTTGACCGAGCCAGTGGTGGCGCAACCGCCCAGCGCCAGCGAACTGGTCACCACGATCAGTGCAAATTTCCCGAAATGTGCCTTCATCGGTCTCTTCCTCGATTGTTTGAAAGGATAGTCTGAAAGAATTGTGTCAGAACTGTCGCGATCCGTCGCAAGAAGGACACCTTTGCGCCTGTGCCGCAGATGAACAGGCACGTTTCACCGGGATCAGCCGCCCCGTTACAAAGATGAACCGATATGGAGAGCGGATTTCGCCGGGCCTTTCACCGAGAATCCTTGCCTTTTGCCCCGCTTTGGCCTAGGGGCCGCGCGTCCCGAAAGCTTTTGGCCCAAGGGATACTCATGGGCGCATCCGGCCCCATGGGTGGTTCGGCCCTTTTTGGCCCGTTTGCCGCATGGTGTGGCAGGCGGAGGAAAGACCGGCGGACACAACCGCCTGGCCGGAAACATTGACACCAAGGACTCTTTTATGAGCACCCCTACGCGCGACGATTTTGCCGCGCTTCTCGATGAAACCCTGGGCGGCGCCGCCGCCGGCGGCTTTGAAGGCCGCGTGGTCAAGGGCACCATCACCGCCATCGAAAACGATAAGGCCGTCATCGACGTGGGCCTGAAGAGCGAGGGCCGCGTTGCCCTGCGCGAATTCGCCATGCCCGGCCAGCCCCACGGCCTGTCGGTCGGCGACGAAGTCGAAGTCTATGTCGACCGCGTGGAGAACGCCGATGGCGAAGCCATGCTGTCGCGTGACCGCGCCCGCCGCGAAGCCGCCTGGGACAAGCTCGAGAACGAATTCGGCGAAGGCAAGCGCGTTGAAGGCGTGATCTTCGGCCGCGTGAAGGGTGGCTTCACCGTCGACCTCGACGGCGCCGTGGCCTTCCTGCCCGGTTCGCAGGTCGACATCCGCCCCGTGCGCGACGTGACCCCGCTGATGGACGTGCCCCAGCCCTTCCAGATCCTGAAGATGGACCGTCGCCGCGGCAACATCGTGGTCTCGCGCCGCGCTGTGCTGGAAGAGACCCGCGCCGAACAGCGCAGCGGCCTGATCCAGAACCTGACCGAAGGCCAGATCATCGTCGGCACCGTCAAGAACATCACCGATTACGGTGCGTTCGTCGACCTGGGCGGCATCGACGGCCTGCTGCATGTCACCGACATGAGCTACAAGCGCGTCAACCATCCTTCCGAAGTCATCGCCATCGGCGACGAAGTGAAGGTGCAGATCGTCCGCATCAACCACGACACGCAGCGCATCTCGCTGGGCATGAAGCAGCTTGAGAGCGATCCGTGGGATGGCGTGGCCGCCAAGTACCCGGTCGGCGCCAAGCTGCGCGGCACTGTCACCAACATCACCGAATATGGCGCCTTCGTCGAGCTGGAAGCCGGCATCGAGGGTCTGGTCCATGTTTCGGAAATGAGCTGGACCAAGAAGAACGTCCACCCCGGCAAGATCGTTTCGACCTCGCAGGAAGTCGACGTGCTGGTTCTGGAAGTCGATTCGGACAAGCGCCGCATCAGCCTTGGCCTCAAGCAGGCCCAGCAGAACCCCTGGGAAGCTTTCGCCGAGCGTCACCCCGTCGGTTCGACCGTCGAGGGCGAAGTCAAGAACGCGACCGAATTCGGTCTGTTCATTGGCCTCGATGGCGACGTGGACGGCATGGTCCACATGTCGGACATCGCCTGGGGCATCTCGGGTGAAGACGCGCTGGCCCTGCACCGCAAGGGTGAGCAGGTTTCGGCTGTCGTGCTTGACGTCGATGTCGAGAAGGAGCGCATCTCGCTCGGCATGAAGCAGCTTGAAAAGGGCGCTCCGGCTGCTGGCGTTGCCGCTGCTGGCTCGACCCTGAAGCGCAACGAAGTCGTGACCGTCACGGTTCTCGAAGTGCGCGACGGTGGCCTGGAAGTCCAGGCTGGCGAAGATGGTGCCACCGGCTTCATCAAGCGCAGCGACCTGGGCCGCGACCGCGACGAGCAGCGCCCCGACCGCTTCCAGGTCGGCCAGAAGATCGACGCCATGGTCACCGGTTTCGACCGTTCGAAGAAGCCCAGCTTCTCGATCAAGGCGCGTCAGCTGCACGAAGAGAAGGAAGCCGTGGAGCAGTACGGTTCCTCGGATGCCGGCGCTTCGCTGGGCGACATCCTGGGTGCCGCTCTGAAGGGCGCCAAGTAAGGCACTCTTCAGGCTCACGCCTGACAAGAAGACCCGCCCGGAGCATTCCGGGCGGGTTTTTCTTTGCCCGGCGCGCGCCTATATCAGGGCCTTCATTGCAAAGGCCCCTCCCCATGGCTCTGACCGTCCACCAGTTCCCCTGCCTCTCCGACAATTACGGTTTCCTGCTGCATGACGACGCCAGCGGAGAAACGGCCTGCATCGACACGCCCGATGCCGGCGAATATCTGCGGCAGGCCGAGGCCAGGGGCTGGCGCATCACCCAGATCTGGAACACCCACTGGCACAAGGATCACGCCGGCGGGAATCTGGCCATCAAGGGCGCAACAGGCTGCACGATCACCGCTCCGGCAGCCGACGCCGGAAAAATCGACGGCGTGGATCGCTGCGTCGATCAGGGCGATACGGTGCTGCTGGGCACATGGAGCGCGCGGGTGATCAATGTCGGCGGGCACACGCTGGGCCACATTGCCTATCATGTGCCCGAAGCTGACATCGCCTTTGTTGGCGACGCCTTGTTCGCGCTGGGCTGTGGACGGATGTTCGAGGGAAGCCCGCAGCAGTTCTGGACCAGCCTGTCGCGGCTCAAGGCGCTGCCGCCCCAAACCACGCTCTATTGCGCGCATGAATACACTGCGGCCAACGCCCGCTTTGCCATGCATGCCGACCCCGGGAACGCCGCTCTGGCCGACTATGCCAGCGAGGTAGAGACGCGCCGCGCAAGGGGGGAACCGACGGTGCCCTTTACGCTTGCACGGGAATTGCAGACCAACCCCTTCCTGCGCGCTGATGACAAGGCCTTGGCGGCACGATGGGGCGGCGGCGATGCGGTTTCGGTGTTTGCCGCGCTGAGGGAGGCCAAGAACAGTTTCTGACGGCGGAAGTGTGATGCGAGGGCGGTGCCTCGCATCGTCTCTGTGTTTCAAAGCCCCAAACGAAAAAACCCCCGCCAAATGGCGAGGGTCTTTCCATCTTTCGATCAGCCGTCAGATCAGATCGCGGAAATCGCGCTGTCGACCTGCGCCTTGTCGGCATCGGCGCCATACTGGCTGGCGATAAGGCTGCGCGCGGCCCCGGTGGCGGCCTCCGCCGCCTTGCCCCGCAATTCGGCGATGGCACCGCGCTCGGCGGCTTCGATCCGGTCGGCGGCCATCTTCTCGCGCCGGGCGATCACGTCGGTGGTGTCGCTCTCGGCCTTGGCGATGATCGCATCGGCTTCCGTCTTGGCGTGGGCCATCATGGCGGCCACGTCCTTTTCGGCGTTGGCGATGCGCGTTGCATATTGGGCCTTCAGCGCCTCGGCGTCAGCACGCAGGGCCTTGGCTTCGTCGAGCTGCTTGCGGATCTCGGCGATCGAGGAGTCAAGCCCCTTGGTCAGCAGAGCCGGCACCTTGAGCACCAGCATCACGATGATCAGCACGAGCATCGAGAAGGCCACCCACATCGGCGGGGTCATGCCCAGCGCGCTGGGTTCGGCGGCCTCGCTGGCAGCTTCGGCCAGAACGATCAGGCTCAGGTCAGCCATGGAGCACCTCCTTGACGGCGGAGCGGGCAGCATCGGCGCCCACGGAGATGCCGGCCAGGCGCTGGGCGATGTCGCCCGCGGCCTCGGTGGCAACGGTTTCGATCTCGGCCATGGCGGCAGCGGCGGCAGCGGCGATGCGCGCATCAGCCTCGGCGATGCGGGCGTCGATCACACTGGCGGCGGCGTGCAGGCGCGCTTCGGAAGCGGCGGCGGCATCATGCTTGGCCTTGGCGATCAGCGCATGAGCGTCGGCGCGCTGCTGGGCGGCGGTGGCCTGCCAGCTGCTCTCGGCGCCATCGGCGGCGCGGCGCGCGGCCTCGGCAAAAGCGAGGTCGGCGGCGATCTGGCCGTCACGCGCGGCAACGGTTTCCATCACCTTGGGCACCATGCCGCGGCCGACGATGAAAAACACGAAGCCGAAGAAAATCAACACCCAGAAGATCTGGCTGGCATAGGTATCGGCGAGCTGGGATATCTGGGGCATCGTCAAGAGTCCGGATGTCGTAGGCGCTTAAGGCGAACCTGTGGCGCAGGCGTGAGCCGGGAAAGAGGAGAACCGGGGCGCCGGCTGGGCCGTGCCCCGGAAAACCAGCTTACTTGGCGACGAAGATCAGGATCATCGCCACGACGAACGACAGCAGGCCCAGAAGTTCGGCGGCGGCAAAGCCGATGAACAGGCGGCCCTGCTGACCGTCGGCAGCGCCGGGGTTACGCAGCGCGCTTTCCAGGAACGAACCGAAGACATTGCCCACGCCGATGGCGGCGATACCGGCACCGATGGCGGCCAGACCAGCACCGATGAGCTTGGCGGCAGTTGCGTCCATTTCCATAACTCCTTGTCTCGTAAATTCTTGCAGGTTGAAAGGGTAACTCAGTGAAGATTCTCGGCGTCGTTGAGATACAGCGAGGTCAACAGCGCGAAAACATAGGCCTGAATGCCGGCGACCAGGAGTTCCAGGGCGCTGATGGCGATCATCAGAAGGAAGCTGGGAATACCCACCACGCCCATCCACAACACGCCCGAATTGGTCGAGTTGATGACGAAGCTGGAGAGCACTTCAAGCAGAACGTGGCCGGCCATCATCGCGACGAAAAGACGTAGCGCGAGGGAGAAGGGCCGCACGAGGAAAGAGATCAGCTCGATGATCGGGATCAGCCAGAGCAGCCAGATCGGGGTGCCATGCGGCACAAACAGGCTGAAGAAGTGCAGCTTGTGCTTGGCAAAACCGACGATCAGAACGATCGAGAAGGAGAGGATCGCCAGAACGCCGGTCACCGTGAAGTGGCTGGTGAAGGTGAAAGGGTGAACCCCCACCAGGCCCAGCGGCAGCAGCCCCTGGATGTTGGCGATCAGGATGAACATGAAAAGCGAGAAGATGTAGGGCACATACTTCTTGCCATTGGGGCCGATGTTGGCTGCCAGCAGGCTGTCGATGAAACCGGTCATGGTTTCGACGGCCATCTGCCAACGCCCCGGCACCAGCTGGCGCTTCATGCCACCGGCGACGAAAATCGTCAGCGCCAGCGTGGCGATCGCCATCCACAGCGAGGAATTGGTGAAGGCGATGTTGTGCCCGGCAATCGTCCAGTCCGAACCGAAAATCGGCTCGATCTTGAACTGCGCCATCGGATCGACACTACCCTGATCGGCCACGCTCTATGCCCTCATGTCATTGATGGCCCCACCCCGGTGCCGCCTCTTCCCCACACGTATGCGGAAGCTGAGGCCAGCTGCCGATCACTCACGCCTTAGTGTGCGATCAGCCCTTGGTAGAGCCGGAAATCCGGATGATGTTCCTGAAAGCGGCGACGACGCCAAGCGCCATGACCACCAGCAGACCCCAGGGCGAAGTTCCGGCAAACTGGTCAATGACCCAGCCGATGAAAGCTCCGCCGCCGATCCCCCCGATCAGCTCGGCCAGAACGCGGCTTCCCATGCGGTAATTCGCATCGGCCTCCACGCCCGCCGTCGGCTTTCCGCGCTGTTCTTCACGCTCGCGTGCGGCTTTGATCCGCTCGTCGAGCGCGGCCATGCGCGCTTCATCGCCGACAGGGTTCCGTGCGTTCGGATCGTCACTCATGCCATTCTTCCCAGCCATAATGGCGCATTGGGTTGAAGCGATATGCGCGCTGTCCGCCCACCCGGGGCGCTGTGGCCCTTAGGCAAGGGGTGCTTCCAAGTCAACCGCCCGTGGCATGGCCAAAGGGCCAATACGGCTCAACCAGCGCGAATGCGAATCGGCGGGCGAGAGGGAATTGGGATCAAAAAAGCCAGTATTTCCCGATTTTTAACACTTTGCGCCGCGCCAGTGAAGGATTTTGGCCACACCGACGCCTCTCCACAGAGTATGACTGATCCACCCCGACGGCGAGGCATTTTCCCTTGTCACGCGCGCAGATGGGCAAAAATACTCCTAAACCCAAGCCTGCGCAGCCCCATACGCGAATCGCCCGATTGCCGGCAAAACGGCGCGCTCCTTCAGGCCACGCTCACGCCGGCACCATCACTCCGGTCCACTCACTCCGGCCCACTCACTCCGGGCAGCGCGCATCGCGCATCGGCTTGTCCTTGCCGCGCACATGCCACTGGCCATCGGTTCCCATATATTTTTCGCCCGGCGCCGTCTTGGCGATCTGCAGGCAGCCCGAGGTGAAGGCATAGGCCTCGATGGTCGTCCCCTGCTCCTTGGCGTGCTGGGCATAGACCGACTTGCGCTTGATGTTGAGATCCTCGACCAGCCGCGCAACGGGCGCGGGTACCGAACCCACCGTGCCCAGATAGCCGGTGGGCAGTTCGCCCACCTGCCCCGCGGCGCGCGCGGCGGCATAGGCCGGGTCACGGTCCTGCGCCATGGCAGGGGCCGCGCCCAGGGCCAGCAGGCCGGCCGCCACGGCACCGGCCATCATCTGCCGAACCACGGGCAGGCGGGCGGAAGCGACACTGTCAAAAGCCTGAGCCATCAGAAAATATCCTTGTTCTGCGCCACCGTCTGCTGAACGTCGGGGGCCAGCTTGTAGACGACATCCTGCTCGATCTTGATGTTGAGCTCAATCACGATGGGCTTATCAGGTGCATTCAAAGTAATGCACCCCGCCACCAGGCATGAGCCAGCCATCAGAACCATCGCGCTTCCCAGCCTTCGCCCGGAGCTGACCTTCATCAGGTCCGAAAAACAGGATCTCGACTTGGCGCTTATCATGGACGAGGCTCGCTGACTGAAGGCTGAATGCCTGTGGCGGAGGAAGAGGCTGCGGGCGCAGCGGGGGCCTGCGCGGGTTTGACCGGCTTGCCATCGGCCCCCACCAGGCCGACGCTGCGCGGATCGGCAACGGCGGTGGCGTCATAAAGGCTGCGGACCGAGCCGATCAGGCTGTAGAAGGGCGCACGCACATTCACATTGAACTGGATGGGCAGGCGGGCAATCTGCCGCGTCACGATGTTGCGCGAGGCAGCACGGCCCTGGCTGATGCCGCGCAATTCCACGCGGCTCACCAGTTCGCCCGCCAGATCCCCGTTCATGTCGATCCGCATCTCCTGATAGCGCATGTCGCGAAGCGCCTTGAAGGCATAGTTGGCCATCGGCGAGAGGTTCTTGTACGTCAAGGCACCGACATAAGCCACCGTGCCGCCCGGCGCGCGCGACAGCAGCGATCCGCCCACCACATGCCCGCCCTTGTCGTCGAACACCAGCGGCAGCCGGCCATCGAACATGCCCGATGCCGAAAGATTGCCCATGTTCATGCGTTCCAGGAAACGCGCTGCACTGATCCCCTGCACGTCGAGGTTGAAACGCCGCTCCTCGCTGACTCCCAGATGCAGCGTGAAGGGCTCCAGCCACATGCGCCCGTCAAGAAAGGGCCATTCGGCCTTGGCGACATGCAGCACATGGCCCGGCTGCAGCGCAAAATCCACCAGGCCATTGTCCGCCTCGATGCCCGGGTTGATCGAGCCGACGGTCACATGCTGTTCGCCATCCGTGACGAGACCCAGCAGATCGGTGAAGGTGACCGTTCCCTTCACGCCCCTGACCGGCCCGGCGGCGCTGGCGAAATCAAAGCCCGGCGAGGACAGATGGCCGGTCGAGGTGACCTTGCCGCCCTTCCACGCAATATGCGCATCGCCTGAAAGCGTGCCCGCCGCATCGGCGATCATGCCGCGCGTCAGCTTGCTCAGATCCTCGGGCTGCAAGCCCTTGTCAAACGTCAGCGCGGCAACATCGGCGTCCAGCCTGCCATTGCCGCTGCCAAGATCCTGCGTCAGGCTGACTGTGCCAAGGCCGCGATCGCTGCCCGCCGAGCGCACCTGCCCTTGCGCCGAAAACACGCCGTTTTCCAGCCTTGCATGGATGTCACGCCCGCTCAGCGGCTCATAAATCGCATCGGGCGCCACACCTCCCTTGAGCGCGGGGGCCGTGCGGTCGGCCAGAGTCAGGCTGCCGCCATCCAACAGCAGGGCGCCATCGGCCCAGCGCCACGGACTGTTCACCGCCGAGATGTTGATCGGCAAAGCCGCCAGCGACAGCACCCCGCCCTCGATCATGCCGTTGATCGGCCCGGTCAGATCCGCCGTCACATGATCGAGATGAGCCCGCGTCACCGCGCCGCCGCTGCCCAGCGCCAGCGACAGGTCGCGCAGATCCGCCTGCCGCTCACCCAGCAACAGCGGACCGCTGGTGAGATGCAGCGCCTCACCCGAAAGCGTGCCGTCAAGCGCCAGCGCCTGGCTCGTCACACCCCAATGGATGGCCTTCCCATTGACCGCCAGCACGGCATGCCCGCCACCCGGCAGCGCCGCCGCCGGACACAAGGCCACCTCACCCGTCTTCAACACCAGCGATCCCGCGCTGATCCCGCCAAAGCGCACCGGCGCGCAGGCACGGCCCAGAACCAGCCCGCCGCGCGCGCTCCAGTCACCCACCAGCGGCAGGTCGAGATCCTGCACCACGCCGCCCGGCACCGCGCCCGACACCAGCACCTGCCCGGCCATTTCCACGCGCCCGTCACGACGCGCCACGCGCAGCGCCGGTACGGTAATCGCCGCGCCATCGGCCTGCCAGGGCGCCACGGTGATGTCCGCGCTCTGCCCACCGCGCACGGGAGCGACGCGGATGTTCATGCGCGGCAGGTCATCGCCCACCAGCGAGAGATTGCCCGTGATGCCGCCGCCCGCCACCATCAGGCGCGAACCTTCCAGATGCGCGCGCGGCCCTGACCAGCGCGCGGTGGGAATCACCAGGCTGAAACCGTGAGCGCCGCGCCGCACGCTCCATGTGCCCGTGAGCCGGCTGGCCAGCCCTTCACGCCGCAGACCATCCTCCAGCCGGGCGATCAGGGGCGCCACCATCGTGCCCTGCGCGGAGGCCTGCCAACGCGCCATGGTGGCCATCGTTTCATTGTCGGGCGCCACACCCTCGCCCGAGAAACTGCCTTCGGCCGCAACATGGGTGAGACCCATCTCACCGCTGATCCGTCCCTCGACGCCGATGCTGCGCGCGGCAAGGCCCGGCAGGTTGACGCCCTTGCCGGCAAGGGTCCATCCGGCCGCCAGCCGGCCAGCACGCACGGTCAGCCGGCCTTGGCCCGAAAGCGCCTGCACCTTCAGCGATTCGGCGGACACGCCGGCCGGCGCCAGATCGAGCAGCAATTCCCCGCCATCAAGGCCCTTGTCGCCCAGCGCGTCCACGGCGAGGCGCGCGGCAGGGACCGTCAGCCCCGTCTGCCGGCAATGAAGCGCGGAAAGATCGAGCGGCCCGCTCAGATGCGGGCGGCCCTTGCTGGTCGTCAGCCGACCATCGAGACTGGCACTGCCTTCACAGCCCTGCCCATGCAGCGAGGGCGCGCGCAGCAAAACCTTGCCGGCAAAACCATCGCGCAAATGGCCCGAACCGGACGCCGCCAGAGACACCGCGCCCGCCGCGCTGTCGATACCAAGCTCAGCATCGCGCAGGTCCAGCTCGACATTGGGCAGGGCCGAGGGGCCTGACGAGCTGGTCAGCAAGGGATCGAGTCTTCCGAGCGACAGATGCCCATCCTGCCAGCGGCCATGCAGCCGCACCCCATCAAGCATCAGGCTGGCGAGTGAAAAGCTGGTCCCGCTGGCGCCAATCTCGACCACCACGCGGCGGGCCGTGGCGTCCGGGTGGCGCGGATCGCCCAGCACCACATCGGCCAGCACCAGCCGACCGGCGCCCACATCCTCGATACGATAGCGGGCCGGCAGATGCGCCTGTTCCAGTTGCTTCTCGATCAGCGCGCGCACCAGATCGACGCGCCAGATCCATGCGCTGCCCAGCATGCCCACCACCGCCACGCCCAGCCCGCCAAGACCCCACAGCGCCATGCGGCGCCTGCGCCGCGCGCGCGGCGGCGCCTCGGGCATGGCGTCCGGTTCTTCGCCCATCAGCGGGGCCATCTCGTCAGTCTGGATATTGCCCCGGGGGTCGACCATCGCGGGCACTCTTGCGCGAGGGGGCGACGAAAGGCAATGCTTGTCAGGCAGGCTATGCACGGCGGGCAGCAGGTAACGGGGCTGAAAGCGTATGGATAAGGATGAGGCTCCGGACCGGCACGTCAGGGAAGCAGCGCTGTTCCCTTTGCGGGAACTACCGCTGGATGCGCGGCCTTCACCCCATACCGTCGCGGCGAAGGATACACCCTCGCCAGCCTCCCTCGGTCATGACCCATCGGGGCATCGCAAAAGGCTGCGCGAGCGATTGCTGACAGGCGGCGCCAATGCGCTGGCTGACCATGAGGTCATCGAATATCTGCTGACGCTGGCCATTCCGCGCCGCGACACCAAGCCGCTGGCGCGCACGCTGCTGGCCAAATATGGCTCACTGGCAGGCGTGCTCAATGCCGACCCGCGCGCCCTCTCCAATCACCCCGGCATGGGCGAGAGCAGCGCGGCGGCTCTGCATATCGTGGCGCAGGCCGCGCGGCGGCTGGCAAAAACCGAGATCAAGGAAAAGCCCTTGCTCGATTCGTGGCACAAGCTGATCGACTATCTCACCATCGACATGGCCGACCTGACGGTGGAGCGCGTGCGCGTGCTCTATCTCGACCAGAAAAACCGGCTGATCCGCGATGACCATCTGGCCGATGGCACGCTGGATGAGGCCTCGATCCACCCGCGCGAGGTGATCCGCCGCGCGCTGGATCTGGGGGCGGCGGGCATGATTCTGGCGCACAACCATCCCTCGGGCAATCCCGAGCCGAGTCGCGCCGACATTCAGATCACCCACCGCATTGCCGAGGCGGGGCGCCTGCTCTCCATCACCGTGCATGACCATGTCATCATCGGCAAACAGGGGCACATATCACTGCGCGCCAAGGGGCTCATCTGAACCCCGGCACGACGTAAACCACTGATGCTGCAGGGAGGGTCCAGACACCCATCCCTGCCAGCGGATGTGGTCAGGCCATGATGCTGAAGGTGCTGCCCGTGGCCATGGCGGCAGAGGCCGTGGCGATCTGCGCCTCGGCCGCCGCCGATGCGGCAACGGCGGGTGCCGCAGCCGGGGGAGTGCTCTGCTTCTGCTGGACCTGCAATGCGGCCTGACCCGCACCGGCACCGCTCGCTCCAATCTGCATGCTCATCAACCGTCTCCCAAAGGCAAAGGACCTTTGCTCAACCCAGGACGGCAACGCGCGGCAGGGTTTAAGCCCCGGCCCAGCAGAGCATCACGACATACTCCGCCCGCCCTGTCTGACCCGCGCCCCCTTGCCTTTCGCGACTTCATTGCCTAGCGCCCGCCGGCAACCGATCCTTCATTTCGCAAGAGAGAGCGCCCATGGTCCCTCGTTACGCCCGCCCCCAGATGACCGCCATCTGGGAACCGGAAGCCCGCTACAAGATCTGGTTCGAGATCGAGGCCCATGCCACGCAGAAGCTGGGCGAACTGGGCGTGGTGCCGATGAGCGGCCCCGAGGCGCTGTGGGACTGGTGGAAGACCAATCCCGCCATCGATGTGGCCGCCATCGACGCCAAGGAAGCCATCCTCAAGCATGACGTGATCGCCTTCCTCGACTGGGTGGCCGAACAGGTCGGCCCCGAGGCGCGCTTCATGCATCAGGGCATGACCTCCTCCGACGTGCTGGATACGACGCTGGCCGTTCAGCTCGCCCGCGCGGCCGACATTCTCATCGCCGATGTCGATGCGCTGCTGGCCGCCATCAAGCGCCGCGCTTTCGAGCATAAATACACGCCCACCATCGGTCGCAGCCATGGCATCCATGCCGAACCGACCACCTTCGGCAAGAAGCTGGCCGAAGCCTATGCCGAGTTCACCCGTTGCCGCGCGCGTCTGGTCAATGCCCGCGCCGAAGTTGCCACTTGCGCCATTTCGGGCGCGGTGGGCACCTTTGCCAACATCGACCCGGTGGTGGAAGAGTATGTGGCCGAGCAGATGGGCCTCGCCGTCGAGCCGGTTTCGACGCAGGTGATCCCGCGCGACCGCCACGCCATGTTCTTTGCCACGCTGGGTGTTGTCGCCAGCAGCATTGAGCGCCTGGCCGTCGAGGTCCGCCACCTTCAGCGCACCGAGGTTCTAGAAGCGGAAGAATATTTCTCGCCCGGCCAGAAGGGCTCGTCGGCCATGCCGCACAAGCGCAACCCGGTGCTGACCGAAAACCTCACCGGCCTGGCCCGCGTGGTGCGCAGCGCCGTCACCCCGGCGCTGGAAAATGTGGCGCTCTGGCATGAGCGGGACATCTCGCATTCCTCGGTCGAGCGTTACATCGGCCCCGATGCCACCATCACACTCGACTTCGCCCTCGCCCGCCTGACCAGCGTGATTGACAAGCTGGTGGTCTATCCCGAGCGCATGCAGAAGAATCTCGACCGCATGGGCGGCCTCGTCCATTCGCAGCGCGTGCTCCTCGCACTCACGCAGGCCGGGCTGGAGCGTGATGCCTCCTATCGCCTCGTGCAGCGCAATGCGATGAAGGTCTGGGAAAGCGACGGCCAGCTCTCGCTGCTCGAACTGCTGAAAGCCGACCCGGACGTCGCCGCCAAGCTCTCCCCCGCCGAGCTGGAGGAGCGCTTCAACCTCGACTATCACTTCAAGGCGGTGGACACGATCTTCGACCGCGTTTTCGGCAAGTGATCGTTTTCGCCCGATGACAGGAGCGGCAGGCGCGCGTTCGACGGGGCGCGCCTGCCCTTTTCTTTACAGACGATCGGGCCTAGCATCGGCCCGGGGTGTCCATGGATCGTGGTCGCACCCGCTGCTCCACCCGCCCAATGGAGGGGACATTTGATGCAGTTCATCCGTACCGCTGTCGCGGTCATCGCTGGTGTTGTCCTGTTGATCTTCTCGGTCAACAACTGGACGCCCATTCAGGTGCGCGTCTGGGATACGCTGGTCTTCGATACGAAGCTGCCCGCGCTGGTGGTGGTGTCCTTCCTGCTGGGCCTGCTGCCGATGTGGCTGGTCTCCAAGGCCGGTCGCTGGCGCTTGAAGCGCCGTATTCAGACGCTGGAAAACGCCGTGCTCGCCGCAAGTCAGGCCGTGGGCGCGTCCCCTGCCACCCATGAGCCTGCCCCGGCCGCCGATACTCAACCCATTGGACAGTAACATGCATCACAATCCGCTCTATCTCGCCCTTGACCTGCCCCGTCTCGATGCTGCCGAGGCGCTGGCACGCAAGGTCAAAAGCCATATCGGCGGGATCAAGCTGGGGCTGGAATTCTTTTGCACCCACGGCCACCACGGCGTGATGGAGCTGGCCAAGGTGGGGCTGCCGATCTTCCTCGACCTGAAGCTGCATGACATTCCCAACACCGTGGCCGGCGCCATGCAGGCGATCCATGTGCTGCAGCCCAGCATCGTGACGATCCATGCAGCCGGTGGCCTTGCCATGATGGAAGACGCCAAGGCGGCGGCGGGCGAGAACACCAAGGTGGTGGCCGTCACCGTGCTCACCAGCCTTGACGATGGCGACCTCAAGAACATCGGCGTCCACAGCAATGCTCATGATCAGGCGCTGCGTCTGGCCGAACTGGCTCACCGCGCGGGCATCGATGGTATCGTCTGTTCGGGCCATGAGGTCGGCGCGGTGCGTCAGCAGTGGAAGGATGGCTTCTTCGTGGTGCCCGGCCTGCGCCCTGCCGATGGCGTACTGGGCGACCAGAAGCGCGCGGTGACGCCGCGCATGGCGCGTGATGCCGGGGCCAGCGTGCTGGTGGTGGGCCGCCCGATTTCCCGCGCCGAAGACCCGCTGGCCGCCGCCCGCGCCATCGAGGCCACGCTTTGAACGCCATCCGCCCCTCACGACTTGCCACGACCGATGACCTGCCCGCGCTCAAGGCGCTGGTGGAGAAGGCCTATCGCGGCGACACGGCGCGCAGCGGCTGGACGCATGAGGCCGATCTGCTCGAGGATGAGCGGATCTCGGCGGAGGATCTGGCCGGGGTGTTGGCCGATCCGGCGATGCGCGTGCTGGTCATGCCGACCGATGGGGCGGGCCTGCTGGCGACTGTCTCCATCACCGATCTTGGCGCGACCTGCGCGCCCGACAAGGGCATTGCCTATCTCGGCATGCTGGGTGTCGATCCCGAGCAGCAGGCCGGCGGCGTGGGCCGGGCGATGATCGCGGCGGCCGAAGCGCTGGCAGTGCAGGATTTTGGCGCCCACACCATGCGCATGACGGTCATCTCGCGGCGGGTGGAGCTTATCGCCTATTACCTGCGGCGTGGCTATGTCGATACCGGCAAGACCAGCCCCTTCCCCTATGCTTCCGGCGCCCATCTTTCCATGGTGGTGCTGGAAAAGCCGATCGGCCCGCAAGGCTGATCGCGCGGAAACCCGAACCATGAACGCCCTTGCCATCAAGATTTGCGGCCTTTCGACAACTGACATGGTCGATCAGGCACTGGCCGCGCAGGCCACCCATATCGGCCTGGTGTTCTTTCCCAAAAGCCCGCGCAATGTCGGCATCGAGCAGGCCGCGGCGCTGGCCCAACAGGCGCGTGGCCGTGCCAGCGTGGTCGGTCTTTTCGTCAACCCCGAGGCCGACCTGCTCCATGCCGTGCGCCAGGCGGTCCATCTCGACGCCATCCAGCTGCACGGCCATGAAACGCCCGCGAAGGCCGCGCAGATCCGCGCCGCCCATGGCATCGAGGTGTGGAAGGCCATCGGCGTGCGCAAAAGGGCCGATCTCGATGCCGCCGCGCCCTTTGTCGGCGCGGTCGATCGCATTCTCTACGATGCCAAGCCCCCCGAGGGCGCCGATCTGCCCGGGGGCACGGGGCTGCGCATCGACTGGAGCTTGATGAAGGGGCATCGCCATCCCCTGCCCTGGCTGCTGGCCGGTGGCCTCACCCCCGACAATGTGGCCGAGGCGATCGCCATCACCGGCGCGCCGGGCGTTGATGTCTCCTCCGGCGTGGAAAGCGCGCCCGGCGTGAAGGATGCCGACAAGATCATCGCCTTTTGCCGCGCGGCACGCGGCTGACAGGCCGCGACTTTTCCCATGCCCACGCCAGAATGCAAAGAGGCGGTCGGGCATTCCCGACCGCCTCCCGTGCGACCCGCCCGTCGGTGACGGTTCGGGCTAAGGCACGCAGTGCGTTGCGTGACGCGCCTTAGAACTTGATACCGGCGCCGATCAGCACCTGGTTGTTCTGGGTTGGGGCATCGTTGTTGAAGATGTGGCGGTATTCGACCTTGCCGTAATAGGGGCCGAAGCTGTGCTCCACGCCGCCGCCCAGATGGGCGCCGTCACTGTAGTTGGCGCCATAGCTGTAGCCGCTGACGACATAGACCTTGTCCTTGGGCGTGGCATGGAAACCGATGCGGCCGCTGGTCGATCCCACGGCATTGTCGCGCGAGACCAGGGTCTTGTCGATCGCCTGCTCGACACCGATGAAGGCGCCGCCCGGCAGGTTGTAGTCATAACCGATGGCGCCGCCGATGGTGCCCTTGGCGGCCTGACCGTCGTTCCAGTCAACGCCCGAGCGGATTTCGGCGCGCACGTCGCCGCTGGTGCCGGCCGTGGCCGTGCCAGCGAAGGCGCCCATGGCGCAAGCGGCCGCAGCGGCTGCGATGAGAACCTGACGCATAATAATAACTCCCTGATAATGTAGGCGTTTTGTGCCGATGCCGCATCTGCACAAATTTCCCTGACATCGGGCTGAATGTCATTTTCAGCTTCCAGTCATAATTGTGTCATCAAGCTGCCTGGATCGCGCGTCGAGGCCCGATTTTGCTGGATTGAGGCAAGGCCTGCCCAAATTGTCGCGAAAGGTTCATCTACGACGAAAGGAGGATGGCGACCGCCCATCGGTTGCCCGCTCGGCCCTGCCCCGCCGACTCACCTGCCCATTGGGGACACAGGCTGGACATCAGCGCACCCGCGTGGCAGGCGATTCCCCACTATGACGCCCATCACCACGCCCAATCCCAACTCCTTCCGCACGCAGCCCGACGAGCGCGGCCATTTCGGTCAGTTCGGCGGGCGCTATGTTGCCGAAACGCTGATGCCGCTGATTCTCGACCTTGAGGCCGAGTATAAGCGCGCCAAGGCCGACCCTGCCTTCAAGGCGGAATTCGACGATCTGCTCGAACATTATGTCGGCCGGCCCAGCCCGCTCTATTTCGCGCCCCGGCTGACGGAAGCCTTGGGCGGCGCGCAAATCTGGTTCAAGCGCGAGGAGTTGAACCACACCGGCGCGCACAAGATCAACAATTGCATCGGCCAGATCCTGCTGGCCATCCGTATGGGCAAGACGCGCATCATCGCGGAAACGGGCGCTGGCCAGCATGGCGTGGCGACGGCGACGGTGTGCGCGCGTTTTGGCCTGCCCTGCACCATCTTCATGGGGGCCACCGACGTGGCGCGCCAAAAGCCCAACGTCTTCCGCATGAAGCTGCTGGGCGCAGAAGTGGTGCCGGTGACCAGCGGCGCGGCCACGCTGAAGGACGCGATGAACGAAGCGCTGCGCCATTGGGTCGCCAATGTGCATGACACCTTCTACATCATCGGCACGGCGGCGGGCCCGCATCCCTATCCCGAACTGGTCCGCGATTTTCAGAGCGTGATCGGCAAGGAAGCGCGCGCGCAGATGCTGGCGCGCACCGGGCGCCTGCCCGATCTGCTGATCGCGGCGGTGGGCGGCGGCAGCAATGCCATCGGCCTGTTCCATCCCTTCCTCGACGATCCATCCGTGCAGATGATCGGCGTTGAGGCAGGCGGCCATGGCGTGGACACCGACCAGCATGCCGCGTCGCTGACCGGCGGTGTCCCTGGTATCCTGCATGGCAACAAGACCTATCTGCTGCAGGACGAGGACGGCCAGATCACCGAGGCCCATTCGATCAGCGCTGGCCTCGATTATCCCGGCATTGGCCCTGAACATTCGTGGCTGCATGAGATCGGGCGGGTGAAATATCTGCCGATCAACGATGACGAGGCCTTGCAGGCGTTTCAGGATTGCTGCCGCCTCGAAGGCATCATTCCCGCGCTGGAAAGTGCTCATGCGCTGGCGGCGCTGCCCAAGGTGGCGAAGCAATTTGGCAAGGATCAGATGATTTTGGTCAACGTGTCGGGCCGCGGCGACAAGGACATTTTCACGGTGGCCGACAAGCTGGGCACGAGTTTGTGAGTGTTCGTTACGAACTAGCATTTTTTATAGTCTTCCTGCCGCTTTTCATCGGCGTGAGTGCCGTGTCGTGCTTCGTGCGAGGGCAGGTGTTTGACCTAGGCCCCGCTATGGTCATCCAAGCTCTAGCCACGGACGCGATAGCCACTGCCCTATTCATTTATTATCTGCGGAAAAAATCCTCATGAATCGCCTCTCCGCCGCTTTCGCCAAGAGCCGCCCGGCCCTCGTCACCTTCATCACCGGGGGCGACCCGACGCCTGAGGCCACCCCAGCCATCCTCGATGCGCTGGTCGAAGGCGGGGCCGATGTCATCGAACTGGGCATGCCCTTCACCGATCCGATGGCTGACGGCCCCGCCATTCAGGCCGCCAATCTGCGCGCGCTGGGCGCCGGCACGCGCACGGCGGACATCTTCGCCATCGCCAAGGGCTTTCGCCAGCGCCACCCCGATACCCCGCTCATTCTAATGGGCTATGCCAACCCAATGATCGCGCGCGGGGCCGACTGGTTCGCCAATGCCTGCGCCGAAGCGGGCGTCGATGGCATCATCTGTGTCGACATTCCCAGCGAGGAAGATGGCGAGATCGGCCCGGCCCTGCGCGCGCATGGCATCGCTTTCATCCGCCTTGCCACCCCTACCACTGATGCGGCGCGTTTACCCGCCGTTCTCGATGGCTCCAGCGGTTTCCTCTATTACGTCTCGGTGGCCGGCATCACCGGCAAGCAGCAGGCGCAGCTCGCCTCCATCGAAGAGGCCGTGGCCAAGCTGAAGGCAGGCACGGATCTGCCCGTCGTCGTCGGCTTTGGCGTGCGCACGCCAGAACAAGCCGCCGATATTGCCAAACATGCCGATGGCGTGGTGGTCGGCTCGGCCATCGTCGATCTGGTCGCCACCCATGGCGCCGATGCCGCAGAACCCGTGCGCACGCTGGTCGCCAGCCTCGCGCAGGCCGTTCATACGTGCCATCTGGCGTAAGGCGTAGAAATCTTCTAAGGGCGCGCCCATGAGCTGGCTCAATCGTGTTCGCAATTCGCTCTCTTCGCTGGCTGCGAAGAAGGAGCAGGTCCCCGACAATCTGTGGATCAAGTGCCCCAATTGCGGGGAGATGCTGTTCACCAAGGATTACGAGGCCAATCTGTCCGTCTGTCCGCGCTGCGACCATCATGGCCGCATCGGTACCGAGGCGCGTTTCGCGCAGATCCTGGATGCAGGCTTTGACGTGCTGCCCAGCCCCAGGGTGAAGGACGATCCCCTCAAATTCCGCGATTCGAAGAAATATACCGATCGCATCAAAGCGGCCCGCGCCACCAACCCGCATCCCGATGCGCTGACCAATGCGCTGGGCACCATCGATGGCCACAAGGCCGTGCTGGGTGTGCAGGATTTCCACTTCATGGCAGGCTCGATGGGCGTGGCGGTGGGCGCGGCTTTCGTGGCAGGCGTGGAACGCGCCATCAAGGAAAAGGCGCCCTACATCATCTGCACCGCCGCTGGTGGCGCGCGCATGCAGGAAGGCATCCTGTCGCTGATGCAGATGCCCAAGGCCACGGTTGCCCTGCGCCGCCTGAAGGCAGCGGGCCTGCCCTATATCGTCGTGCTGACCGACCCCACCACGGGCGGCGTCACCGCCAGCTATGCCATGCTGGGTGACATTCACATTGCCGAGCCGGGCTGCCTCATCGGCTTTGCCGGTCAGCGCGTGATTCGCGACACCATCCGCGAAAAGCTGCCCGAAGGGTTCCAGCGCGCCGAATATCTGCATGAACACGGCATGGTCGACATGGTCGTGCGCCGCCCGGAACTGAAGGCGACGCTGGCCATGCTGCTCTCCTACATGTGCGCCAAGGCCGCCTGAGGCCCCTCACGGCGATGCGCGATTTCGCCACCTCCGACCACCCCGGCGTTGCACGCCAACTGGCACGGCTGGGCGCGCTCAGCCTGCCGCAGGGGCGGTTGGGACTGGATGTCATCCACGCCCTGCTGGGCGCCTTGGGCGATCCGCAGAACCATCTGCCCCCGGTGTTCCATGTGGCGGGCACCAATGGCAAGGGCAGCACCTGCGCCTATCTGCGCGCCATGATGGAGGCGCAGGGGCTGACCGTCCACTCCGCCACCAAGCCCCATCTGGTGCGGTATAACGAGCGCATCCGCATCGCCGGGCGGCTGATCGAGGATGAGGCGCTGGCCAGTCTGCTGGCCGAAGTGCTCGACGCGGCCGAAGCGCTGCCCGCAGGCTATGGCGCGAGCTTCTTCGAAGTGACCACCGCCGCGCTGCTGCTGGCTTTCTCGCGCACCCCAGCCGATGCCTGCGTCATCGAAGTCGGCCTTGGCGGGCGACTCGATGCCACCAATGTGTTCGAGAGCCCCGCCGTCACCGGCATCGCCACGCTGGGCATCGACCATGAAGCTTTCCTGCTCAGCCCCGAGGACGGCACGCCGCCCGTGCCCATCGCCCGCATCGCCTTTGAAAAGGCCGGCATTGCACGCGCGAGCGTCCCCCTCGTCACCCAGCCCTATCCGCATGAGGCCGCCGAGGAAGTGCGCCGCATCGCCCGGCTGACCGGCGCGCGCCTCTCCATGCGCGGCGAAGGCTGGGATGCCGCCATCGGCGATGTCATCGGCTATCGCGACAGTTGGGGCGACATGACGCTGCCGCTGCCGACGCTGGTGGGCCAGCATCAGGCTGACAATGCCGCGCTGGCCGTGGCCATGCTGCGCCACCAGAACGCCGTCCACGTCAGCCCGCAGGCCATGGCGCGCGGCATCCGTGAAACACGCTGGCCCGCCCGGTTGCAAAGGCTGGGCACGGGGCCGCTGACCGATCTGGCGGGCCCGCGCACGATCTGGCTCGATGGCGGGCATAACCCCGATGCCGGCATGGCCATCGCGCGCCATTTCGCCGGCAAGCCGGCCGTGCACCTCATCATCGGCATGCTGGCCAACAAGGACCCTGCCGCGCTGCTGCGTCCGCTGGCGCCCTCACTGCGCAGCGTCTCTGTCGTGCCCGCGCCGGGCCATGATGCCCACCGGCCCGAGGATTTCGCCAGCCATACCGACCTGCTCGTCGCTGCCTTCGATGACGTGACGCAGGCGCTGGCCGATCTGCCGCCGGAGGGTGACGTTTTGATCGCTGGCTCGCTCTATCTGGCGGGTGAGGTGTTGCGGTTGAATCAAGAATTTCCAGATTAAGGGATGCAGGGAGAAAGTGCGAGGGCGATGCCCCCTAGCATTTTTCCCTTCAGACCGCCTTTCCCTCGACCTTCGCCGCCCGCGCCCACTCCGCCAGCACCGCAAGAACCGACAGAACCCCGGCCAGCGCCAGCCAGCGGAACACCGTGGCATAGCCATAATGGTCGAAGGCCTCTCCCGCCATGCCGCGCCCCAGCGTTCCGATCAGCGACACCATGGAGGACAGCAGCGCATATTGGATGGCGGTATAGCGCTTGTCGACCTGCGCGGAGAGATAGGCGACGAAGGCGGTCAGGGCCATGCCGGTCGAGATGTTCTCATAGCAGAGCGAGACCAGCAGGCGCAGCATGGGCACATCGGTGCCGGTCCAGCTTGCCAGCAGGTCGAGGCGGGTGAGATGGGTGAAGCGGTCGATCCACACGCCGCCATCGGCAAGGTCGGCATAGAGCAGATTGCCCAGCGGCGGCAGAATGGCCCCCAGCAACACCGTGGGGAAACGGCCAAGGCGGGTGAAGAGATAGCCCCCCAACGAGATGCCGGCCATCGTCATCAGGATGCCGAAGATCTTGGAAGCAAAGGCCACCTGATCCTTGGTGTAATGCATCTGCTCAAGGTAGAAGGGGTAAGCAAAGCTGGCCCAGATGTTGTAGCACAGCGCATAGGTCAGGATGAAGGCCAGCAGGATCAGCACCGACCAGCCGCGCCGCGCCACCAGTTCTTCCAGCGGCGAAACGAGCGCGGAATAAATATGGTCGCCCACCACGCGCGCCAGGCCGGACGTTCCGGTTTCGACCGGCCCACTCACGCCGCGCTGCCGCAACCGATTCGCCAGCGCTGCCACGATCAGCGGCGCAACCACCGTGGCGGCCACGATCAGCGGCCCCTGCGTGCGGGTGAAGTCCCCCACCGAAAGCGGCTTGGCGCCCGGCGCCACGGGCGACAGCATCCGCACCATGAAGCTGACGATCGTCACCAGCGCCCAGCCCCAGCACAGCAGCACCGCGCCGATCAGCATCGTGCGGATGCGCGGCGCCAGCCAGCCATCGCCCGCAATATCGGCAGCGACTGCGCCCGCCGGCCGCTCGGCCTGGTCGGGAGCCACGCTGCACAGGGCCGCCACCAGCGCCAGCACGCCGGCCATGGCCAGGAACACATGCGGCCAGCTCATCCGCGCCGCCATGAACAGCGCCACCGCCCCGCCCACGATGGAGGCGGTGCGATAACCGAACTGATAGAGCGCGGTCAGCAGTTCGAGCGGGGCTTCCTCGCTGGCCGCCTCGATCCGCCAGCCGTTGATGGCGATATCCTGCGTGGCCGAGGCAAAAGCGCATACGAACGCCACCAGCGCGAAAGGACCAATGGCAGCCGCCGGGTTCATCAGCGAGAGCGTCACCATGCCCGCCACCAGCAGCATCTGGCAGGGCACGATCCACCCCTTGCGGTGCCCCAGCCGATGGAACAGCGGCAACCGCACCCGGTCAACCACCGGCGCCCAGAGCGAGGTGAAGGAATAGCACAGGCCGATCCAGGACAGCACGCCGATGGTGGCGAGCTTCACCCCCACCTCGCCCAGCCAGGCATTGAGCGTGCCGATGAGCAGCGCAAAGGGCAGCCCGCTGGCAAAGCCCAGCCCCAGCATGCAGGCCGCCGTGCGCGTCGAAAGCGCCGCACGCATCAGCGCCATGCCCTTGGGCCGGACAGGTTTTTCAGCGGGTGTGGCGGTGGTGGCCATGCAATTGGGTATCCTTGGCTGCATCCTTGGCGGCGGGGCGCGACTTAGGCACAGCTTGGCCGGCAATACCAGAGCGGAACATGCCCCTTGCCACGGGTTTTGACGTGAAGCCACAAGGAGCGTAAGGGCGGCGCCATGCCTTTTCCTCCCAAACCTCCCCGTGGGCCTGCGCGCCCGCCCCGTCCCGGCCAATCACGTCCCGGTCAATCGCGTTCCGGCCCGTCGCGTTCCAGCCAGCCCCCGGCCAAGGGCGGCGTTACCAAGCGCCCCCCGCGTGAGGATGGCGACAAACGCGCTTCCGCCCCGCGCCGCGGCGGCACGCTGAAGCCGGTCGCCCGCGATGGCAGCCGCGAGCCGCTGCGCGACAATGGCGGCTGGAGCCCGGACAGCACGCCGCAGGGCCGTATCGATGACGGTCGCCGGGGCGATCGGCGCGATGACCGTCGACCGGGGCGCCGCGAGGATGCCCGCAGTGGCGGTCAGCATGGCGGGCGCGATGGCGGCGCGGGCAAGCTGGCGTGGGGCGACAAATCCCGCGCGCGCCAGAACGAGCGGCGCGGTGACGGACGGGGTCGCGATGACGCGCGCCCTGCCTATGGTGAGCAACCGCGCGATTCCTATGGCGACAAGCCAAGAGGCACTTTCGGGGACAAGCACCGCGGCACCTTCGGCGACAAGCCGCGTGGCAACTTCGGCGACAGGCCTCTTGGTGACGTCGGCGACAGGCCGCGCGGCAACTTCGGTGACAGGCCCCGTGGCAACTTCGGCGACAAGCCCCGTGGCGACTTCGGCGACAAGCCTCGTGGCAACTTCGGTGACAGGCCCCGTGGCAACTTCGGCGACAGGCCGCGTGGCGACTTTGGCGACAGGCCCCGTGGCGACTTTGGCGACAGGCCGCGTGGCAACTTCGGTGACAGGCCCCGAGGTGCTTTCGGCGATAAAGGCCGCACTCGCGACGAACGCGGTGGTTTCGAGAGCCGTGGCGGGCGCCGGCCCGAGCCTGTCGAGCCGCGCGTGCCCGCCGGCCCCGCGCCTTATGAGCGCATCGCCGACGATACGCCTTTCGAGATCGACCCCGAGGGTGAGCGCATCGCCAAGATCCTGGCGCGTGCCGGCATCGCCAGCCGCCGCGATGTGGAGCGCATGATCGTCGATGGCCGCATCGCCATCAACGATGAGCTGATCCTGACGCCTGCCACCATCATCACCACGCTCAAGGGCATCACCGTCGATGGCAAGCCGGTGGGCGAGCCCGAAGTGGGCCGCCTCTGGGCCTTCCACAAGCCCGATGGTCTGATCACCGCCGAACGTGACCCCGCCGGGCGCCCGACCATCTATACCGCGCTGCGCAACGCCCTGCCGCCCGGAACGCCGCGCCTGATGCCGGTGGGCCGCCTCGATTTCAACACCGAGGGCCTGCTGCTGCTGACCAATGATGGCGAGTTGAAGCGCGCCATGGAGCTGCCCTCCACCGGCGTGCCGCGCACCTATCGCGCCCGCACCTTTGGCGACATCACCCAGCCGCAGCTTGAAGAGCTGGCGCAGGGGATCGAGATCGACGGCATCCGCTATGGCTCGATCAACGCCAATATGGAGCGCCGCACCGGCCGCAACCAATGGGTCGAGGTGACGCTGACCGAAGGCAAGAACCGCGAAGTGCGCCGCGTGCTGGAACATCTGGGCCTGCAGGTGAGCCGCCTGCTGCGCGTCGCCTATGGGCCTTTCCTGCTCGGCGATCTGCCGCGCGGGGCCGCCGTGCCGCTGCCGCAGAAGGCTGTGAAGGAATTCCGCAGGTCGCTGAAAATCGCGCCCAAGCCGGACAAGGGCGAGGCCGAAGACTGATGCGGATCATCGCGGGAGAATGGCGCGGGCGCAAATTGCAGGCGCCCGAGGGCGACACCACGCGCCCCACCGCTGACCGCACGCGCGAAACGCTCTTCTCCATGCTGACCAGCCGGCTGGGAAGCTGGGAGGAGCTGCGCGTGGCCGACCTCTTCGCCGGTTCGGGCGCGCTGGGGCTGGAGGCTTTGTCGCGCGGGGCGGCCCATGCCATGTTTGCCGAGCAGGACCCGGCGGCGATCCGCGCACTGCGCGCCAACATCGCCAATCTGAAGGCCCAGGCCCAATGCGATGTGCGCGTGGGTTCGGTGATGGCATTGGGCCCGGCCAAGACGGCCTATGACCTCATCATGCTCGACCCGCCCTACAAGACGGGCGCGGGCGCAGTGGCGCTCGACAAATTGCGCCGCCTGGGGTGGATCAGCGAAGGCACGTGGGTCAGCATGGAAACCGAATTCCGCGAAGCTGTGCGCGTCAAAGGCTTTGCCGTGGAAAGCGAGCGCGAGGTGGGCAAGGCCCGCCTGACCCTGCTGCGGCTGGAAGCCGAGGGCTGATCAGGCCGACGATCAAGCCGTGGCCAGCCGTGCCCTTGCATGGCTGCGGCTGGCCCAGGCAATGCCAATCAGCGTCACCACCGCCGCGGTGATCGGCAGCACCGCGATCATATTGCCCATGCCCTTGGCCACCAGCGCCTGCGCGAGCCCCGGCGTGAAGGCACCCCCAACGATGCCGCCCGCGTTGAACGCCATCGACACGCCGGAATAGCGCACCGGTACCGGGAAGAGTTCGGCCAGCCAGTTGCTCAAGGGGCCATAGGTCAGCCCCATGATGAAGAGCGCGATCGAAAGCGTGACGAAAACGACGCTCAGGCTGCCCGAGGACAGGCCCGCCCAGAAAAACAGACCAACCACCGCGCCCAGCCCAGCGCCCCATGCCAGAACGCGCCCGGCGCTGCTGCGATCCGACCAGATGGCGGCCACGATGATGCCGGCGGTCAGGAACAGATTCGCCCCCAATTGCACGCCAAGGAAGCTCTGCCGGTTATAGCCTAAAGGCCCCGCGCCCTGCGCCAGCGCAAAAGCGGTGGCCAGATAGAACAGCGCGAAACAGGCGACCACACCCGCGCTGCCGGCCAGCAGGGCGCCCCAATGGTGGCGCAGCAGACTGCCCAGCGGCACGGGCGGCGGCGCATGGTGCTCCATGGCTTCGCGGAAAGCGGGCGTCTCGGAAATCTTGAGCCGCACCCACAGGCCCACCGCCACCAGCACCGCCGAGAGCAGGAACGGCACGCGCCAGCCCCAATTGCGGAAATCGCTGTCGCTCATCACCAGCCCCAGAATCAGGAACAGGCCATTGGCGCAAAGGAACCCGACCGGCGCGCCAAGTTGCGGCGCGCAACCAAACCGTGCCTTCCACCCAGGGGGCGCATTTTCCACCGCCAGCAGCGCCGCGCCCCCCCATTCGCCGCCAAGGCCAAAGCCCTGGCCAAAACGGCACAGGCACAACAGGATCGGCGCGAGAATGCCCGCCTGCGCATAGGAGGGCAGGAAGACCACGGCCAGCGTCGAGGCGCCCATCAGCAACAGCGAGGCCACCAGCGTCGATTTGCGCCCGATCTTGTCACCGAAATGACCGAAGGCGATAGCCCCCACCGGCCGCGCCACAAAGGCTCCGCCAAACACCATGAAAGCCGCAATCTGCTGCACCGAGGGCGATGCCTTGGGAAAGAACATCGAGCCGAAGACCAGCGCCGTTGCCGTGGCAAAGACGTAATAGTCATAAAATTCGACCGAGGTGCCCACAAGGCTGGCCATGAGAACGCGGGCGTTGCGGCGCAGGGGATGCACCGAGGGAGAGGCGGGGGTGTCCATGGGCGCTTCGCTCTCTTGCCCTGACATCTTTGTCAATGCGAAAAGAGCGCGATACCAGCTATGACCGAAACGAAAAGGGCGCGACCTGCGCCGCGCTCTTTTCATTCATTGCGGTCCGGGCCGTTCATGGCCAGGGCGCCATGGCGCAAACGCTTACCGGGCGTCGCGATTGCGGCATTCGTCCTGCACGCTCGACGAGCAGGACGGATAGGATTTATCCATCGCGCCAGCCGGCGGGGCGGTGAGCGCACCGACATAGGGCGCGCCGTGATAGCTTGGGTCATCGGGCATGGCAGGCGCGGTGGGCGAATTGGCCGTGGCCGGGCCATCATCACGCGCGCCGACCTGCGTGCCCTCGATGGCACCCGTCTGCTGCGGCGGCTGGCCAGCCGTGGCCATGATCGAGGGGCCAAGGGCGTCGGCAAAGGCCGCGGCGCCCGCGATCGGAATCGCGGCCCCTGCCAGCAGCAGCGGCAGATAGATGAGTGTCTTGCGTTGCATCGGGGTCTCTCCTCTCAACCATTGAGCGACTCTCCCCGCGAGCGGAGGGTGCCCTGATGCCATGGCCGCCATGATCTCGCCCTGAATGCACCGTTCATCAGGCGTTGTAGGTTGCAAAGCGCGCATGCGTTCCCTAGGTGTTCCGGCGTGAACGAGACGACTCCCTCCCCCTATGCGACCGAGCCTGACTGGCTCGCCCGGTTGAACCCGCCCCAGCGCGAGGCTGTGCTGACGACGCAAGGCCCCGTGCTGATGCTGGCAGGCGCGGGCACGGGCAAGACGGCGGCACTGACCGCGCGTTTGGCGCATCTGGTGGCGATGCGGCTGGCCTGGCCTTCGGAAATCCTCTGTGTCACCTTCACCAACAAGGCCGCGCGCGAAATGCGCGAGCGCGTGGGCCATCTCATCGGCGCGGCGGTGGAAGGGATGCCGTGGCTGGGCACCTTCCATGCGATTGCCGCCAAGATGCTGCGCCGCCATGCCGAACTGGTGGGGTTGCAGAGCAATTTCACCATCATCGACACCGATGATCAGTTGCGCCTGTTAAAGCAACTCATTCAGGCGGAGGGTATCGACGACAAGCGCTGGCCCGCCAAGCAACTGGCCGGCTGCATCGACCGCTGGAAGAATAAGGGTCTGGCCCCGCAGGATCTCGATGCCTTTGAGAATGAGGCCTATGCCAATGGCAAGGGGCAGCATTTCTATCGGCTTTATCAGGCCCGGATGATCGCGCTCAACGCCTGCGATTTCGGTGACCTGCTGATGCATATGCTCACCATCTTCCGCCAGCATCGCGATGTGCTCGAGCAGTATCAGCAGCGTTTCAAATACATCATGGTGGACGAGTATCAGGACACCAACTCGGTGCAATATCTCTGGCTGCGCCTGCTGGCGATGAAACCGGGCGACGCGCCGCGCAACATCTGCGTGGTGGGTGATGATGACCAGTCGATCTATAGCTGGCGCGGAGCGGAAGTCGCCAATATCCTGAAGTTCGAGAAGGACTTCCCCGGCGCCAAGGTCATCAAGCTGGAGCAGAACTATCGCTCCACGCCCCATATTCTGGGTGCCGCCTCAGGCCTCATTCGCGAAAACAGCGAGCGCCTTGGCAAGACGCTGTGGACCGACACCAAGGGCGGCGACAAGCTGCGCGTCATCGGCGTGTGGGACGCGCCCGAGGAAGCACGCCGCCTTGGCGAGGAGATCGAGCGGCTGGATCGCGAGGGACTGCCGCTGGACAAGATCGCGATTCTGGTGCGCGCCCAGTTCCAGACGCGCGAGATCGAGGACCGCTTCATCAGCATCGGCCTGGCCTATCGCATCGTGGGTGGTTTCCGCTTTTATGAACGCGCCGAAATCCGCGATGCGCTGGCCTATTTCCGCGTGATCACCCAACCTTCCGACGATCTGGCCTTCGAGCGGATCTACAATACTCCCAAGCGGGGCCTTGGCGACAAGACGCTGGAAAAGCTCCACCGCTTCGCGCGGGCACAGAACATGCCGCTGGCCGCCGCCGCTCTGGCGATTGTCGATACCGATGAGCTGCCCGCCCGCGCGCGCGGCACCTTGCTGGCGCTGATGCGCGATCTGGCCCGCTGGCGCGACGAGGAAAAGCGCATCAGCCCGGCTGAACTGGCGCGCATGGTGCTCGACGAATCGGGCTACACCGCCGCGCTTCAGGCCGAAAAAAGCGCGGAGGCAGCCGGGCGCCTTGAAAACCTCACCGAACTGGCGCGCGCCATGGAGGATTACGAGGATCTCGGCGCCTTCCTCGAACATGTCTCGCTGGTGATGGACAATGACGCCAATGAGGACACGCCCAAGGTCACCATCATGACCATCCATGGCGCCAAGGGGCTGGAGTTCGATCAGGTCTTCCTGCCCGGCTGGGAGGAAGGCGTGTTTCCCTCGCAGCGTTCGCTGGACGAAGGTGGTCTGGCCTCGCTGGAGGAGGAGCGGCGGCTGGCCTATGTCGCCATCACCCGCGCGCGGCGCCATTGCACCATTCTGCATGCCGCCAACCGGCGCATTTATGGCCAATGGTCCAGCTCGATTCCCAGCCGGTTCGTGGGGGAGTTGCCGCGCGACCATATCACCGAGGAATCGAGCCTGTCAGGCGGCGCCAGCCTGTGGCGCGCGCAATGGAGCGAGCGTGACGACCCCTTCGCCCATCTCGCCCGCGAAAAGCCTGATCGTGGCCAGAGCCGTGGCCCCGGCTGGCAGCGCGCCGCAACGCAAAGCTATGACACCACGCCGCGTCCTATCGCCCAGCCGACGCGCAGCGCCGCCAGCTTCGCCGCCAAGGCCCGGCTGGACATTCGCGTGGGCGACCGCGTGATCCACGATAAATTCGGCGAAGGCCGCGTCGCGGCGCAGGAAGGCAACAAACTGGAAATCGACTTCGACACGGTGGGCCGCAAGCGCGTGCTCGACAATTTCGTGCGCAAGGTCAGCTAAGCAAAAGGGCGAGAGGTTTCCCCCTCGCCCTGTTCCATCTCAGCGAAACGTTCAGCGCCTCAGTTCAGCGCGGAGACGCCCAGAAATTCGGGGATCGGCCCGTTCCATTCGCCCGGCTTGCTGGGCGGATCATCATCGCGCCAGCGCGGGCGGCGTTCATCACGACGCGTATCGGGGCGCGTGATTTCGGGACGGGCGCGGCGTTCTTCACGGCGTGGTTCATCGCGACGAGCTTCCTCACGCCGGCTTTCGTCACGGCGGCTCTCACCACGAACCGGGCGTTCCTCACGCGGCGCATCCTCAGCCTCGGCCGCACCGCGACCGCGCGGTGCGCGCTTGTCATGCGCCTTGGCCGAGCGTGACTTGCCCTCAGCCTTGTCGTCGCGAACCTTGTCGTCGCGCGATTTTCCCGCCCTTGCCGGCCTGGCCTCTTCAGCCTCACCGCCCAGATCAAATTTGATCTCGGGGATTTTGCCGCCGGTCAGCTTTTCGACATTCTCGATCGCTTCGGCATCAGCATCGGTGTAAATCGTGAAGGCACGGCCAGACGCGCCGCCACGCCCGGTGCGGCCAATACGATGCACGTAATCGTCCGGGTGCCACGGCGTGTCAAAATTGAAGACGTGGGTCACGCCCTTCACATCGATACCGCGCGCGGCCACATCGCTGGCCACCAGAATGTTGATCGTGCCGTCCTTGAACCGGTCCAGCTCGGCAATGCGGCTCGACTGGTCCATGTCACCATGGATTTCGCCCGCCGAGAAGCCATGGCTCTTCAGGCTCTTGGCCAGTTCGCGCACGGTCGTCTTGCGGTTGGCGAAGATGATCGCCGTGGCCACATTGTCGGTGCGCAGCAAGTGACGCAGCACTTCGCGCTTCTGCCGCGATCCGCACTTCACCTTGTGCTGGACAATGTTGATGTTGGCCGAGGCCGGGCGGGCCACCTCGATATATTTGGGATTGGTCAGGAACTTGTCAGCCAGCTTCTTGATCGGCGGCGGCATGGTCGCGCTGAACAGCAGGGTCTGGCGCTGCGTGGGCAGCTTGGAACAGATTTCCTCAATGTCGGGGATGAAGCCCATGTCGAGCATGCGGTCGGCTTCGTCGATGACCAGCATGTCGCAGCCGGTCAGCATGATCTTGCCGCGCTGGAACAGATCCATCAGACGGCCCGGCGTGGCGATCAGCACGTCGACGCCGCTCTGCAAGGCCTTCACCTGGTCACCCATCTGCACGCCGCCGATCAGCAGCGCCATCTTGAGATCGTGGTTCTTGCCATATTTCTCGAAATTCTCGGCAACCTGCGCGGCCAGTTCGCGCGTCGGCTCCAGAATGAGGCTGCGCGGCATCAGCGCGCGGCGGCGCCCATGGGCCAGAATGTCGATCATCGGCAGCACGAAACCGGCCGTTTTGCCGGTGCCCGTCTGGGCGATGGCAATCAGGTCGCGCATCATCAGCACGGTGGGGATGGCCTGGGCCTGGATCGGGGTGGGCGTGTCATAGCCGGCAGCCGCGACCGAGCGCAGCAATTCTTCCGACAGGCCGAGATCGGCAAAACTCATAAGTGTCTGATGTTCCGAAACTAGGAGGTAAGGATGGGAAAGCCGCCCCCCGTTGGGCCCTCCCTTTTCCGTCGCGCATGGTGCCATGAGGACGCCGCGCCGACGTCGGGTGCCGAGCCCTAAGCGCAAAGACGCGTGAAAGTCAAGAAAATCGGCGCCCTCGCGCTGTCCCGAGCCGGGAAATCGCCTCAGGGTGCCTTGGGATAGCGCCGCCATGGCAGCGCGACCAGCGCATGCAGTTTGACGATGCGGCAATTGTAGCCACTGCGCGACTGCAGCCTGTCGCGGTTGGCGCAGATCATGCCGTCAGGGCTGCGCTCCACGTAAAAGCCCGAATAGAAGTCACGCGCGCGGCACGCCTTTTCCAGAATCGCCGAAACGATGTGCTGGTCACGCATGAAAAGCAACAGGCGGTTGCCCTGCGCGCTCTGCACCCCGGCGATGGCGCCGGCGGCAAAGCAGCGGCCCATGGGGCGCTCCTCGAATCGCTCGGGGCGCTCATCCATCAGGTCATCCATCATGTCGGGCGGCATCATCGGGCCGCCGGGCGAGATGCGTATGGAAAAATGCTGTTCGATGCGCACTTGCTGGGGATTGTCGGTGGTCAACGGCCCGGTTTCACCGACACCCAAGGGCGGCATGGCGCCATGCGCCACCCCGCCAAGCAACAACAGCCCTGCCAGGGCCCCAAGGACATATCCGTGCTGCATCATCACTTTGCAGGCCACCTTCCCCTTGGGGTACGGGCCATCTTGCCTCATCTGTTGTCCCTGGTGTCCTGTCCGTCGCATAATAGGCACGTTGTTTGAACCACCGCTTAACCCGCCAGGGGCAAATGCCCTAACGTCCCCTCTCGCCTCTTTTCGTCCCTTTCACGCAGGACCTGCCATGACCCTCTCCTCCTCCGCCCCTCACACATCGGCCGATGTCTGCGCCCATCACACGGCTTTTCTGGCCGCATTGCAACAAGTGCTGGGTCCGCGCGGACTGTCAAGCGATCAGGACGCCATGGCACCCTGGCTGACCGACTGGCGCGGGCGCTACACCGGGCGGGCCCTGGCACTGGCCTCGCCGGCCGATGCGCAGGAACTGTCCGCCATCGTCAAACTGGCAGCGCAGGCCGGCATTCCCATCGTGCCGCAAGGGGGCAACAGCGGCATGGTCGGCGGCGCCACGCCCGATGACAGCGGGCACAGCCTGCTCGTGTCGCTACGGCGGATGAACAGCATTGGCCCGATCGATACCGATGCCATGCAGGTCACCTGCGGCGCGGGTGTGATTCTCCAGACCCTGCATGAAGCGGCGGAAGCCGTGGGACTGCGTTTCCCCCTGACGCTGGGCGGCAAGGGATCGGCCACGGTGGGCGGCCTTATCTCCACCAATGCGGGCGGCACCCAGGTGCTGCGACATGGCAATATGCGCGCGCAGGTGCTGGGGCTGGAGGCCGTGCTGGCCGACGGTTCGATCTGGTCGGCACTGACCCCGCTTAAAAAGGACAATCGCGGCTTTGACCTGAAACAGCTCTTCATCGGCTCGGAAGGCACACTGGGCATGGTGACGGCCGCCACGCTGGCGCTGGTGCCGGGCGTGGCGGAACGGCGCGTGCTCTGGGCCGGGGTGGAGAGCATCCATGCCGCGCGCGCCCTGCTGCTCCATTGCCAGCGCAGGCTGGGCAGCGCGCTCGAAGGCTTTGAAGTCATCCCGCAGGCCAGCCTTGAGGCGGTGCTGGCCTTCACCCGGAAATCGCGCAGGCCGCTTGAAGGCGACCATGCGTGGAACGCGCTGATCGAGGTGGTGGCCGATGCCGACAGTGCCGCCACGCTGGGCGACCGCGTCGAGACAGCGCTGGCCGAGGCCTTTGAGGCAGGGCTGCTGCAGGATGCCGCCATTGCTGCCAGCGAAGCCCAGGCCGAAGCCTTCTGGCTGAATCGCGAAGAGGTGCCCATGGCCGAACGCGCCAAGGGCCCGGCGGTGCAGCACGACATTTCCGTCGCGGTCGAGCGCATGCCCGACTTCATCGAACAGGTCTCGCCGCGCATCCTCGCACGCTTTCCGGGCGTCCATGTGGTGGGCTTTGGTCATCTGGGCGATGGCAACATCCACTATCATGTGATCGCGCCCGAAGGCTCACCCAAGGGCTGGGAATTGCACGAAGGCAAGGCGATCAGCGCCTTTGTCTATGACGAGGTAACGGCCTGGGGCGGGTCGATCAGCGCCGAACATGGCATTGGCCAGAACAAGATCGCCGAACTGGCCCACACCGCCGACCCGGTCGCGCTGGCGCTGCTGCGCGCGGTCAAACAGGCACTCGACCCGCTCGGCCTGCTCAATCCCGGCAAGCTGGTGCCCCCGCTTGCCAGCGGCCCGGCCAAGCCCTAGAAGGCCCCGCTTTAAGGCGATTTCGCCAGTCCACTACGCTTACGGAGAACCCTGAAATGGCCAGCGCGCCGCAAAATCCCGGTCTGCCGATTTTCTACCAGGATCTGGTGCCCCTCAACAGCCGCGACCATGGCAGCTGGCACAGCCGCAGCGTGGACAAGGCCAAGTGGCTGGTGGGCCAGCATGCCATTCCGCTGACGGTGGAAGAATTCCCGCAGGCTGCCCGCAATTTCCCGATCATCTTCTCCTCGGGCGAGGATTCGGTGCCGCTGGCGCTGATGGGCCTGAACGAAGGCGTGAACGTCTTTGTCGACGATGAGGGCACCTTCCTCGAAAACGTCTATGTGCCCGCCTATGCACGCCGCTATCCCTTCATGCTGGCCCGCCTGACGCCCGAGGCGCAGGAGCTGAGCCTGTGCTTTGACCCGACCTCGGATCTGGTGGGTGAGTTCGACGATGGCGCCGCCCTGTTCGACGGCGACCAGCCGAGCGAGACGACCAAGGGCATGCTGGGCTTTTGCGAGCAGTTCGAGCAGGCCGGCCTGCGTTCGACCGCTTTCGTCAAGGAACTGGAAAAACACGGCCTGCTGATCGACGGCGAAGTCGCCATCCAGCAGGAAGGCCCCGATGCCACCCCCGGCCAGCCGCCCTTCGTCTATCGCGGTTTCCGCATGGTCGACCAGGCCAAGCTGCAGGAAGTACGCGGCGATGTGCTGCGTGGCTGGAATCAGTCCGGCCTGCTGCCGCTGGTCTTTGCCCATCTCTTCAGCCTTGACCTGATGCGCGAAATCTTCGGCCGTCAGGTGGCGCAGGGCAAGATGCCCCAGCCCGTGCCGGTACTGCCCACCGTCTGATCGCTCACCAGCGACTCCGTTCAAGCCCCGCCCGGCCCTGCCGGCGCGGGGCTTTTGCATGGCTGCCGCACGTTGGAAAACGACCTGCCCACACGCTGCCGGAATGGGCTTTCCTGACGCCGGGCTGAACCATGCAGGCTCAAAACAAACCATTTTTACCTTGCTGCGTTGCCATGTTTTTACCGCCATGGCCCCTTGCATGGATCGCCCGGGGGGCATATGATCGTCATGTTCTGTCGTGCTTCCCTCATGGCATGGCGGAACTGGTGCACGCCGTGCACCTCCTCCCTGAACCTTGGCCACCTCGCGTCTTCGACGCGGGGTGGTTTTTTTGTGAGGCAAGATATCAGCCGCTATTCGGCGGCTTCGGCCCAGTCCTGCGGGCGAATGATGGATTGCGGCACGCCTATCGACGCCACTTCGCTGGCCAGATCGCGCACCAGCGACGCGAGGATGCCCACCACTTCGGCAAAGCCCGCGCCCGGCGCCACCAGCCGCGAATCGAGATAGGCCGCGCGGTCGATCTCCAGTTGCATGGCGTGGATGCCCCCGCGCGGGTTGGCATGGCGATCGAGCACATAGCCACCGGCATAGGGGCGGTTATGGGCGACCAGCCATCCCGAATCGCTCAGCTGCGAATAGGCCCGCGCCACCAGCATGCCGCCGCAACTTGCGCCGAACCGGTCCCCGATGACACAGGTGATGGGTGCCTGCCCCTCCTCGCGCGGCAAGGGGGGCATGGAGTGCAGATCGATCAGCAGCGCCGTGCCCCAGCGCGCGCGCAGCCGGGCCAGCTGGTCGGCAATGCAGGCGTGATAGGGGGCGTGAAGCAGATGCAGCCGCTGCGCCAGAACCTCTCCCGAAAGCGGCTGACGCCACAGCTCGCCCAGCCCCGGCACGCGGCGCGGCACCAGGCCCAGCCCGGCGCGCACCCGCTGGCTGGGGTGGCCATGGGGGCGTGCATGGCCGCCGGTCGACAGGATCGCCGCCATGGCACAGCCGCGTGTCGCGTCGGGAATCATCGCCCAGTCGACATCATCGGGGGCCCGGTTGAGGTCAAGCATGGCGCGCGGCGCGCGGGCCACCACGAGCCCTGCCCCGGTCGCTGCTGCAACCTCGCCGGCGACCTCGTCGATCAGCCGGTCCTCCAGCCGCAGCGCCGCGCGTTCGCCCTCGCGCAGTCCCGCCATCAGCGCCGGATCATACGCCCGCCCGCCATGGGGCACGCTGACCAGAACCGGCACGCGCGAGGGATGATGAATGCGCGTCACAAAGGGTTCGCCGATGCAGCCCGCCAGAGCCGCCATGGGCCCGGCAGCAGCGTGCGAATCGCCAGCTTGCGGGGGTTTTTCGTCCATGCCGCAAGTGTGGCACGCGTTTGACTCGAATGTCAAAACCGCGCCCGGCGCGGTGAAGCCCCCCGCGCTTCGTTTCAAATCCGGACAGGGCCGAATCTGGCAAGGAATCTTTACCTCAAAGCGCGTATAAGGATGCGAACAACACGCTGAACAAAGGCGCCAGAAACACCATGATCCGCATCCTGCTTGCCGAAGATGAACCCGCCATGCGCACCTATCTGGCCCGCGCGCTGGAAAATGCCGGGTTTGAAGTGGTGGCCGTGGACCGCGGAACCGCCGCCATCCCCTATCTGGAGCGTGAACGCTTCGACCTGCTGCTCTCCGACATCGTGATGCCGGAAATGGACGGGATCGAGCTGGCCCAGCGCTGCGCCCAGATCAGCCCGCCCACCAAGGTGATGTTCATCACCGGCTTTGCCGCCGTCACGCTCAAGGCCAGCCGCGAGGCGCCCCAGGCGCGCGTGCTGTCCAAGCCGTTTCACCTGCGCGATCTGGTGATGGAGGTGCAGCGCATCTTCGGCATGCCCTCGCAGGTGAGCATCTGATCCGCTGAGCATCTGATCCGCGCCGTGAGATTTTTTCTTCATTAGGGCTTGCGCGAAAAAAAAGCCCCGTCTAAAGGCCAGCCCCTGCCCGGGGCGGACAACAACCCCGCAACGGCGCAGATTGGAAAGTGCGTGGGCGTATAGCTCAGTGGTAGAGCACTGTGTTGACATCGCAGGGGTCGCAAGTTCAATCCTTGCTACGCCCACCATTTTCGAAAAACCCGCCATTCCTTTGGGATGGCGGGGTTTTTCGTTTAAGGGCCCGAGTTTTTAGACCAGTGGCGACGCGCACATTGGGCCCAGTCACAAAAAAGCGGGAGCGCGTCGGCGCTTCACGCAGCCGCCGCCCTCCCGCTCGTTTCACCCCCATCACCGCCCCTCAGCCAGAACCGAAGGACGGATGATCAGGCAGCGCCGGTTACATGCCGTCCAGCCCCTTGCTGACCAGCACATTCACCGCCACGCGGCGGTTCTGCGCCTTGCCCTCGGGCGTGCTGTTGTCGGCCAGCGGATCGGCCGTGGCCATGCCCGTGGGCGTCAGCATGCGATAGGGCTTCCAGTGGCAGGCCTGCTGCAGATAATTGATCACCTTGCTGGCGCGCTTTTCGCTCAGCGCCTGGTTCACATCATCACTGCCGGTCGAATCGGTGTAGCCCACCACCAGCATCAACGCATTGTCCACGCCCTCTGCCTGGGTGGCGGCGTTGCACAGCTCAGCCTTGTCGGCGGGCGAGAGCACGGCCTTGCCCGTGTCGAAGTGGACATTGGTGGTGCTCTTGATGTTGTACTTGTCGATATCGGCCATGCGACCGCGCAGCGCCTCGGTGGCGGCGGTCTGCTCGGCAAAGCGCTGATCCGTGCCGTTGTGGATCATGTTGGCGAATTTCAGATCGCCACGGCGGAAAGTGATCTGGCTGGCCAGCAAGCCGCCGGGCCACTGCATCGTCTTGATGGTGACGGGCAGACCGTTCATCAACGCCCTCGTATCCACCTTGCCGCCACCGCCGAACAGGCCGCTGCTGCCCTTGACCTTGGTGGTTTCATTCACGACGATGACCGACTTGCTGCCGTCAGGCGCGGTCACCTGAACCTTGTCAGCATTGCGCGCGGAAATGATGCCCTTGATCTCGGGCCCCGGCGTCATCTGCGAGGCATCCGGCAGCGGAGTGCCGGTGACCGTAATATCGGTGCGGGCCGGTTCCTGCGGCTGGGCCGAGACATGGCCCGCCATGGGAACGGTGGCAACGGCAACCAGAGCGAACAGCCCAGACTTCTTTGACATGATGCGCATAACACTATTCCTTCACGCTGTATGGCGCAGCCTTGGTGAGCCGAACCTGTCTGGCAGATGAAACGCGTGTCAGCTTACCGGTTTGCGCGGACGAAACGAGCAGAACTTGCGACAAATGGAATATGCGATAAATAAGGGAAGGATATAAAAAATCCATAAAATAAGGTGTAGATCCTTGGCGTTTCAGTATTTACTCCATTTCGATTAACCAATCAAAGCATCGCTTCACCTCACAACTTGCTGTTTTGACAGGAGCAAGACTGATTAAGCGCTGAAAAGACAGAAAATCGCGAGGAAGCGCCGGGGCGGATGCGCCACCATCCCCCGTCTGATGGCTGCCGATTCGCTGCCGGCATGACCAACCGCGGCCATCCTCATTGCAACGCACCGATATCGGTTGTGGCACCGCCCCGGATTTGCCATTTTCAGTCCCGTTTCACTCTGGTGCTCCTCACATGGCCCTGACGATCCCGACCCGACGCCCCCTTCCCCGGCGCATTGCGCGCAGCAGGATGGTGGCAGGCATTGCGCTCCATTGTCTGGTGCCCGCCTATGGGCTGACGCTGATCGGCGATGCGCTGTGGGGCCAGACGCCGATGTCCTGGGCGCAATGGCTGCCCCATGCCCTGGCGCTGGGCGGGAGATTTCTGGTGATCTACGGGCTGGGCGCTGTGGCGCTGACCTTGCTGACCGCCGCCGTTGAGAGGATCGCGCCTCAACGGACAGGGGCCGGTGAACAGGATGCCGACGCCCGATCCGGCCATGCCGCCCTGATGCAGGCCATGGCACGCGCCCGGGGTCGCCTGGGCCCGGAAGGCGACGCCCTGCTCGACCGCCTGTCCGACCTCACACTCGACCTTGACGACTCGTCGACGCGCGACATGCTGCGCGACATGGCCCGCCTGCTCGATGCGGGTGCCGCTGCGGCACCCATCGATGCCGCCACGCGCGACATGCTCAACCAGCGCAGCCTTGCCGCGCTCGAAACGCTGGTCGATGCGCTGGAACAAAAAGCCCGTGACAACGCGGTTGCGGCCTTGGACGAGGTCCATACTTTGGCCAACTATGTCGCTGCCAAGTATGGCGAAAAAATCGACTGAAAGAGACTTTGTATCTTTCCGATTTCGCTAGCGCAGCATGAAAGACAGGCGTAAATATCGCCTCGACCGTAACAATGCGGCCTTGTCAAAAAGACACCACAGGATGTCATCCTCCATGCAAAACATGATCGTGCTCGGCGCTGGCGCCGGGTTTTTCGCGTTTCTCGTTCTGCTTTTTGCCGCCTCGCGCAGTGTGCGATACGTCGGCAACAATCATGTGGCCATCGTCGAAAAACTGTGGAGCGGGGCCGGCTCCATCACCGATGGCCTCATCGCCCTGCAAGGCGAAGCCGGCTTCCAGCCCGAGGTGCTGCGCGGCGGCTATCACTTCTTCTTTCCGTTCCAGTATCGCGTCCACACCCAGTCGCTGGTGACCATCCCCCAGGGCCAGATCGGCTATGTCTTCGCGCGTGACGGCGCCCCGCTGGGCCCGACGCAGACGCTGGCCAGCAACGCCACCACCGCCGATTTCCTCGAGGTGCGCGCCTTTCTGTCGAACGGCGGCCAGAAAGGCCCGCAGCGCACCATCCTGCGCGAGGGCACCTATGCCATCAACACCGCGCAATTCGTCATCATCACGCGCGACCAGATCCATGGGCTGATGCTCAATTCCAGCGATGGCGAGCTCTTCGCCCAGATGCGTTCGGTCATTGCCGAAAGGCGCGGCTTCGAGGCTGTGGTCATCAAGGACAGCTCCGACCAGATCGGCATCGTAACAGTGCATGACGGCCCGGCCCTGTCGGCCGACCACATCATCGCGCCCGAGGTCGGCATCGACCAGGCGAGCGGCGCCACCTTCCACAACTCTTTCCAGGACCCGGAGAAATTCATCAGCGCGGGCGGCCGCCGCGGGCGTCAGTTGCAGGTGCTGGTGGAGGGCAGCTATTTCATCAACCGCCTCTTCGCCACGGTGGAGATGGTCGCCAAAACGGTGATCGAGGTGGGCCATGTCGGCGTCGTCATCAGCTATACCGGCAATGACACGGGCGACACATCGGGCGAGGATTACCGCCATGGCGAACTCGTCGCCAAGGGGTCGCGCGGCGTGTGGAGCGAACCTTTGCTGCCCGGCAAATATGCCTTCAACACCTATGCCGGCAAGATCCTGATTGTGCCGACCACCAACTTCATCCTGAAGTGGGAGCAGGACACCGTAGGCCAGCACAAGTTCGACGAGAATTTGAGCGAGGTTTCGCTGATCACCCGCGATGCCTTCGAACCCACCCTGCCGCTCTCGGTCGTCGTGCATATCGACTATCGCAAGGCCCCGCTGGTGGTGCAGCGCTTTGGCGACATCAAGAAGCTGGTGGAGCAGACGCTCGACCCGATGGTCTCGGCCTATTTCAAGAACATCGCCCAGAAAAAGACGCTGATCGAGCTGCTGCAGGAACGCAGCGACATCCAGCAACTGGCCGGCGAGGAAATGCGTGCCAAATTCACCGCCTACAATCTGGAACTGCAGGAAGTGCTGATCGGCACCCCGCGCGCGACCGGCGGCAATGACCAGATCGAAAAGGTGCTGCAGCAGCTGCGTGAACGGCAGGTGGCCGAGGAACGCGTGACGACCTATGAAAAGCAGCGCATCGCCGCCGAGAGCGAAAAGACCCTGCGCGAGGCCGAGGCACGCGCCAATCAGCAGACCGCGATCACCCAGTCCGAACTGTCGATCATCGTGAAGGAGAATGAGGGCAAGGCGGCCTTGCGCCAGGCCACCCAGCAGGCCGAGCAGACCCGCACCCTTGCCAAGGCCGAGGGTGAGCGGGTGCGCATCATCGGTGAAGGCGAGGCCGCCAAGATGATCGCCCTGGCCGCAGCGGACGCCGAACGCATCACCAAGACAGGCCTTGCCACCGCCGAAACCATCGCCCGGCAGGCTGAGGCCTCTGGCGGCGCGCAGAATCAGCTCACCCGTCAGATCGTCGAGCGGCTGGCCGAGGCGCTGGAGAAATCAGGCGTCGACATTGTGCCCCGTATCCAGATCAGCACCGGGGGCGAGCATGGCGAAGGCCCCGCCGGCGGCCCGCTGGCAGCGCTGATCGGCATGATACTAAGCCAGAAAGGCCAGGACCTGCTGGGCAGCGACAAGGCTGCCTTGCTCAAGGCCGACAAGCAGGAGGCCTGACAAACGCCCCTCAATCCCCCGGTAGCGACACGCTACCGGGGGATTTTCCATGCGGCATTCCGGCCCGTCAAAGCCCGGCAGAATATTCCAGCAGCACGCGGCTGGCCGAGCCGCGCAAAGGCTGCGAGACATCGCTCGACTGACGGCTGTCATAGTGGGTGACCTGCCAACCCAGACGCAGTGCCCCGGTGCGCATCGGTCGCTCGACCCCTGCCGTCATCCGCCAGCCCATCAGCGTCGGCTCATTCAGCGCCCAGTTGGATGTGGTGTCGTCGAAACCATTGTGCACGCGCAATTGCAGACGCCCCGCGCCAGCCGTCAGCCGCCAGCGGCCAAAGCTGCGCAGACTGGCATTGGCACCGACATAGACCTCGCGGTCGATCCGCAGGCTGCGATGGTCAAGTTCATGGCCGAGAAAATCATTCGGATTGGTGGCCATCAACGCGCCATACTGGAACGACAGGCCATAGGTCAGGCGCCCGCGCGTTTCGCTCAGATCAATCAGCGCCACATCCAGACCGCGATGAACCGCTGCCGAGCCATTGCGCAACCCCAGTTCGATGGCACCGTCCTGTGATACAAGATCGGTGTTGAGGACCGGGCGTGCCTGCGCATGAGGCGAACCGGCCAGAACGCCCCAAACTGCCGCAAGACCGGCAGATGCACGCAAGATACGCCCAGCAGCCCAGCCAGCTTTCGCTGAATGTTGCATGATATGCCCCCTGTTTCCCATGGCCGGTGCCCAGTCCGGAACCATGGAGATTTTCCCCGGCGGCAGTGTGCGGTCTGCTCCTTGAAAGCGATCTTCATGAAGCTGGTAAATTGCGCCCCGCTGTTTTGGGCGGGAGATTTTGGCGCGCACGATGGGCTTGCCCGCTTACCAAGCTGAACTCGCCCGGTTTTATGGCCGCAAGCGGGGCAATCGACGCGCAACGCTGGATTTACCATGAGTCGTCACAAGCACCACACGGTCGATTTTGGCGCAGGTACGCCGCGCGGCAAACGCCCCTTCAGCAAGGGCGGCACTCACCTCACCCGATCGCGAAAAACCGGACCTTGCCGCCAGCCTCTCCGATATTTGCTAAAGCATCGCAACAGCAATCCAAGACGAAAGACTGGGCTGAACCTCATGTAGCATGCCTTGCGAAGCGCCTCTCATCTGCTAAAGGCCAGTCAATTCCACTCGGGCACATCCATCCAGGGAAAGTGAGACAACATGGCCAAGATCAAGGTTGCCAACCCTGTCGTCGAGATCGACGGCGATGAAATGACGAAGATCATCTGGCAGTGGATCCGCGAAAGACTGATCCTGCCTTATCTCGACATCGACCTGAAGTATTTCGACCTCTCGGTGGAAAACCGCGACGCCACTGACGATCAGGTGACCGTCGATTCGGCCAATGCCATCAAGCAATATGGTGTGGGCGTGAAATGCGCCACCATCACCCCCGACGAAGCCCGCGTCACCGAATTCAACCTGAAGGAAATGTGGAAGTCGCCCAACGGCACCATCCGCAACATTCTGGGCGGCACCATCTTCCGCGAACCCATCGTGATCAGCAACGTACCCCGTCTGGTGCCCGGCTGGACCGATCCCATCGTGGTTGGCCGTCACGCCTTTGGCGACCAGTATCGCGCGACCGACTTCGTGGTCCCCGGCGCCGGCAAGCTGCGCCTGGTGTTCGAGGGTGAGGACGGCCAGGTCATCGACCGCGAAGTGTACCAGTTCAAGGCCCCCGGCGTTGCCATGGCCATGTACAACCTTGAGGACTCGATCCGCGACTTCGCCCGCGCCTCGTTCAACTATGGTCTGTCGCTGGGCTGGCCGGTGTATCTCTCGACCAAGAACACCATCCTCAAGAAGTATGACGGCCGCTTCAAGGATCTCTTTGCCGAGGTCTTCGAGACCGAAGGCTTCAAGGAGAAGTTCGAAGCCGCCAAGATCTGGTACGAACACCGCCTGATCGACGACATGGTCGCCTCGGCGCTCAAGTGGTCGGGCAAGTTCGTCTGGGCCTGCAAGAACTACGACGGTGACGTGCAGTCGGACATCGTGGCGCAGGGCTTCGGCTCGCTGGGCCTGATGACCTCGGTGCTGATGAGCCCCGATGGCAAGACCGTGGAGGCCGAGGCCGCCCATGGCACCGTCACCCGCCACTATCGCCAGCACCAGCAGGGCAAGGCGACCAGCACCAACCCGATCGCCAGCATCTTCGCCTGGACGCGCGGCCTCATCTATCGCGGCCGTTTCGACAACACGCCTGACGTGGTGAAGTTTGCCGAGACGCTCGAAGCGGTCTGCATCAAGACCGTCGAAGGCGGCAAGATGACCAAGGATCTCGCGCTGCTGATCGGCCCCGATCAGGGCTGGCTGACGACCGAAGCCTTCTTCGAGGAAATCGTGAAGAACCTCGAAGCCGAAATGGCCGCCTGGGCGTAAGCCCTTCGCCAGAGGCAAGAAATGAGGGGCTCGGGAAACCGGGCCCCTTTTTCTGTGGCCAGCCTTGTGGCAGCCACACGAATTCTCCCCCCTGCCCGTGACATCGCCGCCCCCATGCCATACCCTTCCGGTATGACGGCCGCGACACCCTTTTCCCCATCCTCCCCCCTTGGCGATGCCCTGGTCATTCTCGGCGCTGCCGGGGTGGTCATCCCGCTCTTCGCGCGGTTCCGCGTCACTCCGGTGATCGGCTTCATTCTGGTGGGCCTGCTGGTGGGCCCCTATGGGCTGGGCCGCCATGTCTTCGACATCCCTTGGCTCTCCTTCATCACCATTTCAGACCCCGATTCGCTCAAGCCCTTCGCCGAATTCGGCATCATCCTGCTGCTGTTCAACGTCGGCCTCGAACTCAGCTTCGACCGGCTGTGGTCGATGCGGCGGCAGGTCTTTGGCCTTGGCGCGCTGGAACTGATCGGATCGGCACTGCTGATGGGCTTTGCCCTCGCCTTCATGGGCGAGCGCACCACCGGCGCGCTGGGCCTTGGCATGGCTCTGTCGATGAGCTCGACCGCACTGGTCCTGCCGATCGCCGGCACGGTTACCCCCGTGGGCCGCGCGGCGCTGTCCATGCTGCTGTTCGAAGATCTGGCGCTGGTGCCCACGATCTTCATTCTGGGCGCGCTGGCACCCCACAATGGCGGCGGGTGGGAGGCCCTGCTCCACACGCTGGGCCTGGGCCTTGCGGCCGTCGCGGCGCTGCTGGTGGGGGGGCGCTATCTGCTTCCCCCGCTTTTCGCCCAGGCCGCTCGCACCAAGAGCCCCGAACTCTTTCTGGCCACCAGTCTCATCGTGGTCATCACTGCCTCGCTGGCGACAGCAGGCGTTGGCCTCTCACCCATCGTCGGCGCCCTCATCGCCGGATTGCTGATTGGCGAAACGCCCTATCACGGCGAGGTGGAGGGCATGACCGCGCCCTTCAAAGGGCTGGCGCTGGGCATTTTCCTCATCACCATCGGCATGAGCATCGACCTTGCCATGGTGCTGCGTCACTGGCCGATGATCGTGGCGGCCACCGTCGGCGTGGTGGTGGTCAAGGCCAGCGTCACGGCCATTCTGCTGCGGATGAGTGGCGCAAGGCCCGGCACCGCAACGGAAACCGGCATCCTGATGGCCAGCCCGTCTGAATCGACCCTGATCGTGCTGAGCGCCGCCAGCGGCGCAGCGCTGATCCAGCCAGGCACGGCGCAATTCTGGCAGATCGTCACCGCTCTGGGCCTGACCATCACGCCGGGGCTGGCCTGGGCGGGGCGCCGCCTGGCGCGCAGCGTCGATGCCGCCCGGCCCGCGCCCCCGCCCGAGGCCGAGAGTGACGAACCACGCGTACTCATCGTCGGCTTTGGCCGTGTGGGGCGGTTGGTGGCCGACATGTTGCGCACCCACGGCAAGCCCTATGTCGCGGTCGATTCCGATCCTGATCTGATCGAGGGCGCCCTGCGCGCCGGCTATAACGCCACTTTCGGTGATGCAGCCCATGGCCATACGCTGCAGCGCCTTGGTCTTGATCGTGCGCGAACGGTGATCCTGACGATGGATGAACCCATCGCGGCGAAGCGGCTGGTCAAGAAGCTGCGCGTCAGCCACCCCGACCTGCCGATCATCACCCGCGCGCGCGACCCCATCCATGCCGCCGCCCTCTACCGCGCCGGGGCGACGCTGGCCGTGCCCGAAACGCTTGAATCCTCGCTGCAACTCTCCGAGGCCGTGCTGGTCGATCTGGGCGTGCCGATGGGCTTCGTCATTGCCTCGATCCATGAAAAACGCGACGAATTCCGCGAGATGATCATGGCCGAAGGCGGGCTGAGCGAAAAGCCAAGCCTGAAAAGCGCGTCACTGCGCGAGAGAATGCCCTAGGCACGAAAAACCCGTCGCAGCCACGCGCCGCGACGGGTTCACGGTTTTCCAGACGATCTTATGCGGCGATGATGGCCTTGACTGCGGCAATCGCCTCGGCGCCCTTGCTGCCGTCCGGGCCGCCACCCTGCGCCATGTCAGGACGACCACCGCCACCCTTGCCGCCCAGAGCTTCAACACCGGCACGCACCAGATCCACCGCGCTCACCCGGTCGAGCAGATCGGCCGTTACGGCAGCCGCAATGCTGGCCTTGCCCTCATTCACCGCTACGATGACCGCAACGCCGCTGCCCATGCGCTGCTTGGCCTGATCGAGCAGCCCGCGCAGTTCCTTGGCATCCAGCCCCTCGATCACCTGACCGGAGAAGGTGATGCCATGGACCGTCTCATCGGTCGCAACAGCGCCGCCAGAACCGCCGCCCAGCGCCAACGCCTTCTTGGCCTCAGCCAATTCGCGTTCCAGTTTCTTGCGCTCATCGAGCAAGGCCGTGACGCGGGCCTCAACCTCATCAGGCGTAGTGCGCAAAATGGCAGCCGCGCCCTTGAGTTGATCCTCGCGATGCACCAGCCACTGGCGGGCGCCTTCACCTGTCAGCGCCTCGATGCGGCGCACGCCGGAAGAAACGGCACTTTCGCTCACGATACGCAGCACGCCAATATCGCCCAGCGCGCCTACATGGGTGCCACCGCAAAGCTCAACCGAATAGGGCTTTGCCTCGCCCTTCCGCCCCATCGAGAGCACGCGGACTTCCTCGCCATACTTTTCGCCGAAAAGCGCCATCGCGCCAGCCTCGATGGCATCTTCGGGGCTCATCAGGCGCGTGGTCACAGGATCATTAGCGCGGATCTCGGCATTCACCTCGGCCTCGATCGCCGCAATATCGTCCGCACTGAGCGCTGTGGGCTGCGAAAAGTCGAAACGCAGACGATCCGGCGCAACCAGCGACCCCTTTTGCGTCACATGCCCACCCAAACGGTTGCGCAGCGCCGCATGCAAGAGATGCGTGGCCGAGTGGTTGGCGCGAATGGCATCGCGGCGCGCGACATCAATCGCCATCGCCACCGCGTCACCCACGGTCACCCTGCCGCTCACCACCTTGCCACTGTGGGCATGCAGGCGCCCCAACGGCTTGGCCGTATCGCTGATCGCAATCAACAGCCCATCACCGCCGGTCATGGTGCCGGCATCGCCCATCTGACCGCCGGATTCGCCGTAGAATGGAGTCTGATTGGTGATGATGGTGACATCATCACCCGCAGCCGCCGTCTCGACTTCCTGCCCGCCCTTGACGATGGCAACGACCTGCGCCTCGCCCGTCGTGCTGGTGTAACCAGTGAATTCCGTGGCGCCTACCCGCTCGGCGATGTCGAACCAGACTTCGCCGGCGGCAGCCTCGCCGCTGCCCTTCCATGCAGCGCGGGCGGCGGCTTTCTGCTGCGCCATGGCGGTATCAAAACCGTCCTTGTCGACAGCGATACCGCGCGAACGCAAGGCGTCTTCGGTCAGGTCGTAAGGGAAACCGTAGGTGTCGTAGAGACGGAACGCGGTTTCGCCCGGCAGTATGCCGCCTTCGGTCAGGTCATGCGTTGCCTCGTCGAGCAGGCGCAGCCCCTTGTCGAGCGTCTGGCGGAATTTGGTTTCCTCACGCTCCAGAACATCCTGGATCAGCGCCTGCGCCCGGCCAAGCTCGGGATAGGCGGCGCCCATTTCTGTGATCAGCGCGGGAACAAGTCGATGCATCAACGGCGCCTTGGCCCCAAGCAGATGCGCGTGACGCATGGCACGCCGCATGATCCGCCGCAGGACATAGCCACGCCCCTCGTTCGAGGGCAGCACGCCATCGGCGAGGAGAAAGCTGGTGGACCGCAAATGATCGGCGATCACGCGGTGGCTGGCCTGATGTTCGTCCTGCGCCTTGACTCCGGTGAGGCTTTCACTTGCGGCGATCAGCGCCTTGAAGGTGTCGATGTCGTAATTGTCATGCTCACCCTGCAGCACGGCGGCAATACGCTCCAGCCCCATGCCCGTGTCGATGCTGGGCTTGGGCAGGGTCAGGCGGGTGCCGTCAGCCTGCTGCTCGAACTGCATGAACACAAGGTTCCAGATCTCGATGAAGCGATCGCCATCTTCTTCGGCCGAGCCGGGAGGGCCGCCCCAGATGTCGGCACCGTGGTCATAGAAGATTTCCGAACAGGGGCCGCAAGGCCCGGTGTCGCCCATCGACCAGAAATTGTCGCTCGTCGGGATACGGATGATGCGATCCTCGCTCAACCCGGCGATCTTCTGCCAAAGGCCAAAAGCCTCGTCATCGGTATGATAGACGGTGACCAGCAACTTGTCCTTGGCCAGCCCCCACTCCTTGGTCAGCAAGGTCCAGGCATGGGTGATCGCCTGTTCCTTGAAATAGTCACCAAAGGAGAAATTCCCCAGCATTTCGAAAAACGTATGATGGCGCGCGGTATAGCCGACATTGTCGAGGTCATTGTGCTTGCCCCCGGCACGCACGCATTTCTGGCTGCTGGTGGCGCGAGGAATGCTGCGCGTTTCAAGCCCGGTGAACACGTTTTTGAAAGGCACCATGCCCGCATTCGTGAACATCAACGTCGGGTCGTTGTAAGGCACCAGCGGCGCGGACGGCACCACATCGTGCCCATGCGAGCCGAAGTATTCGAGAAACGAGCGGCGAATGTCGTTGGTCGAGATCATGGGCAGCCGATAAGACACCATCGCGCGGCAAACAAGCGCCAATGGCGCATCTTTTGCGGGTCAGGGCGGATTGCGATCAGAGAAAGCACTTTTCCTGCCCCACCACGCCGGAACGGCCACAGCCAGGCTCAGGGCAGCACACAAAAAGCCCGGCGTGGAATTTCGGGACATCTCCACGCCGGAAGGAAGCGGGAAGAACCGGAGTAGCGCCCTTCCCGACAATTCAGGGCTGGTCAGACCAGCCCTTTACCTCAAGCCTCATCATCCGCGTCCGGCCCGGCCATCATCTCGTTGGACAGACCTTCGGTCTGCCCGCGGATCGCCGCTTCCAGCTTGTCGGCCATTTCCGGGTGTTCGCGCAGATAGGTCTTGGAATTCTCACGCCCCTGACCGATGCGCACCGAATCATAGCTAAACCAGGCGCCCGACTTCTCGACCACGCCAGCCTTCACGCCCAGATCGAGAATTTCACCGATCTTGGAGATGCCCTCGCCATACATGATGTCGAACTCGACCTGCTTGAAAGGCGGAGCCACCTTGTTCTTCACCACCTTCACGCGGGTCGCGCTGCCCACGATATCATCGCGGTCCTTGATCTGCCCCGTGCGACGGATATCCAGACGCACCGAAGCATAGAACTTGAGCGCATTACCGCCCGTCGTCGTCTCCGGGTTGCCATACATCACGCCGATCTTCATGCGCACCTGGTTGATAAAGATCACCATGCAGCGCGAACGGCTGATCGAACCTGTCAGCTTGCGCAGCGCCTGGCTCATCAGGCGCGCCTGCAGGCCGACATGGCTGTCGCCCATCTCGCCCTCGATTTCAGCACGCGGCACCAGCGCCGCCACCGAGTCTACCACCAGCACGTCGATCGCATTCGAGCGTACCAGCGTATCCACGATCTCCAGCGCCTGCTCACCCGTATCAGGCTGCGAGACGATCAACTCATCAATGTCTACGCCCAGCTTCTTGGCATAAACCGGGTCAAGCGCATGTTCCGCATCGACAAACGCGGCCGTGCCCCCGGTCTTCTGCGCTTCGGCAATGGCGTGCAGCGCCAGCGTCGTCTTGCCCGAGCTTTCCGGCCCGTAAATTTCAATGATACGCCCACGCGGCAGGCCACCGATGCCCAACGCAATATCGAGCCCGAGCGATCCGGTCGAAATGGCCTCGACCTGCATGGCCTGCTTCGACCCCAGCTTCATGGCCGAACCCTTGCCAAACGCACGGTCAATCTGGGCGAGTGCCGCTTCCAGAGCCTTTTGACGATCCATGTCTTTGTCTTTGCCTTCCTGAATAAGCTTCAGCTGAGCCGCCATGTTCCGTCTCCATGCGTAAGTGGTTAACCGTGAACGTCAACACGCACTTCGTACCGCATGTGTTCTCATCGAACAAGAGGGGAACAAAATTTATCCAACCACGTCCTCCGCACCCTTCGCAGCCAGAATGGAGGCGACTTTCTCGCCGATCTGATTGACCGAAAAAGGCTTTGGCATGAAATGCATATTGTCGATATCGATGTCGCGGCGCAACTGCTCCTCGGCATAACCTGACATGAAGAGCACCGGCACATCGGGAACCAGAACACGCACCGCCCGCGCCATGGCGGGCCCATCGAGGATCGGCATCACCACGTCCGAAACGATAAGGTCGAACATCGCCTCGCCCGACTCGCGGCGCGCCTGCACCTGATCAAGACCTTCCTCGCCATCGCTCGCCGTCGTTACCTGATAGCCCGCCCGGGTCAGCGCACGCTGCGCCACCACGCGCACGGCATCCTCATCCTCGACCAGCAGAATATCACCGCCGCCAGCCCAGGCCGTGGCGACCGGCGCATCCTTCAAACGCGGCGGCGCACTCTGCCCGGGAAGCTCGTGATGAACCGGCAGATAGAGAGTGAAACGCGTGCCGACACCGGGCTCGCTTTCGGCAAAGATAAAGCCGCCAGACTGTTTGACGATGCCATAAACCGTTGAAAGACCAAGACCTGTCCCGCGGTTTTTCTCCTTGGTGGTGAAAAACGGCTCCCAGATCTTGCCGAGGATCTCTGTCGGGATGCCGCCGCCCGTATCCTCCACCACCAGCGCGGTATAATCGGCCACGGGCAGGATCTCGCTGCGCATGGCGCGCACTTGCGCCGCCGTCACACGCCGCGTGGTCAGCGCCAGGCGCCCCGCGCCATCGCCGCCAACCTTGCGGGCATGGTCCTGAATGGCATCGCGCGCATTGACCGCCAGATTGACGATAACCTGCTCCAACTGCGTGGGGTCGGCCCGCACCGCGCCCAGGTCGCGATCATGCGTGACCTCCAGCGTGATCTTCTCACCGATCAGGCGGCGCAGCATCTGGCTGATTTCACTGACGATATCGGGAAGTTGCAGAACCTCGGGCCGCAGCGTCTGCTGACGTGAGAAAGCCAGCAACTGCCGCGTCAAGGAGGCCGCGCGGTTCGAATTGGCGCGGATCTGCTGAATGTCGTCATAGTCCGAATCGCCCGGCGTATGGCGCAGCAGCATCAGGTCGCAGGTGCCGATGATGGCGGTGAGCACATTGTTGAAATCATGCGCCACGCCGCCCGCCAGCTGCCCCACGGCCTGCATCTTGGTCGCCTGCGCCACCTGCCGCTTGAGCCGCGTTTCCTCGGTCGTATCGGTCAGGCCGAGCAGCACCGCCGCCTCGCCCAGTCCGCGCACGCCGGCGATGCTGAGCGAAACCGGATCGTCGGGCTGGGCGGCAAGGCGAATCGCCACGTCACCGCTGGTCGCCGGGCCATGGCCGAAACGGCGGATGGCGTCAGACAGGGCCGCCTTGTCCTCCTGCACCACCAGATCGGTGGGGTAGGTGGGCGTAGCCGCACCCTCCCGGCCCGCCGCGCGCATGAAAGCGGGATTGGCAAAGAGCAGATGGCCATCGCGATCCGCCATGGCCAGACCCAGCGGCAGGCCCGCCAGCAGCGCCTCGAGATGCGGCACGGCATTGCCCGAATCGCCGCCGCCACCGCCCAGCCCGACGCCATGGTCGACCAGCACCATGAGCGAGGCATCGCGCGATGGATCAGGATCAGGCGCGGAATCCGGGTCGGCGAGCGGTACATAGAACAGCGTCAGCGGGGCCACGCAGCGCGTATCGCGCAGCCAGAAAATATGGTCGTGTTCGTCCTGCGCCAGATGGTCGACAAAGGCGGTGCCGGCCAGTGTGCCCTGCGCCTCGCCCGTCGCGCGCAGCACGAAGGCATCATTGGCCGCCAGAATTCGCCCTTCGGCGCCCACCACCGCCGCGCAGAAACCAGCCTGCGACAGGGCCCGCCCCGGCTTGGCGGTCAGATAGCCGGCGATGTCGCTGACCATATCGCGCCGGGTCTGCACATCGAAATGCCAGATCAGCCAGGCATCGCCGCGCCCGGCGCGCGTCACACACACCGACCAGCGCTGCCCGTCACCGCCCCGAGCCCATCCGCCATCGGCCCCGCCATCGCGCCATGCCGCGCGGGCCATATCCTCACCCGCGCCCTGCACCAGCGAGGCAGGCGGCGCGCCCTGGCCGAAGGCCTGATCATAGGCAGCATTGGCACAGACCAGACGACCGGCCCGATCCATCACCGCCACGGCCCGCTCACCAAGATCAAGCGCGGCGACCGTCACTGACCAGTCCGGCTCGCCAAATTCCGGCGCGCGCTCCTCCGGGCGCGTGCGCAGCAGCAGCCAGCCCAGGGCGCCGAGCACCACAATACCGCCGCCAAACGACAGGCAGACCACGGCGTCGCGCGTCACCAGCCACAGCGCGGCCAGCGTGAGCGCCATGGCCAGCGCCAGAATGGCGCCGCTTTGCCACAGGGACCTGTTCCCGGCTGCCGCCCGTGTCATGCCGTATTCCCTTCACCCCGCCCCATGCGGCAGCGGCATTCTGCCATCAGGCGCGGCGATGACGCAACCGGCGGTCGCGCTTTTGCCCGACCCACATGCGCCAGCCCAGCGCCGCAGCGCCATAGCCGATGGACGAGACGATGAGCGCTTCGACCAGCAGGCCCAGCATCAGCGCCGGGGCAGCATGCGACAACAGCCAATGCGTCCACGCGCCAAGTGAGGCATCCGAATGAAGCAAGGCGCGAAAGGTCGTCATATCGACGTTGAAACCCAGCAGATTGCTGATGGCAATGGCACCGGGAAAAATCAGCGCCCAGGTCAGCGGATTGCTGGTCCAGGTGGTGGCAATGGCGACGGGCACATTGGCCCGCACCACCACCGCGCACAGCGCCGCGATGGGTGAATGGGCAAAGGGCACGGCAATGCCCGTGAAGAGCCCCAGTGCGATGCCGCGCGGCACGCTGCGCCGGTTGAAACGCCACAGGTCGGGTTTCAGCACCAGATGGGCGAAAGGCCGGATCCAGCGATTACGCTCCAGCTTTTCGCGCGTCGGAAAATGAACCCGCGCCCAGTTCGAGAGGGAGATGATCGCCACGCTCAATTGTGTTCCCGCATGATCCGCGCCTGATCCCGCTTCCAGTCACGCTCCTTCACGGTGGCGCGCTTGTCGGCATTGTTCTTGCCCTTGGCCAGAGCCAGTTCGACCTTTGCACGGCCCTTGCTGTTAAAATAGATCGACAAAGGGACCAGCGTCATGCCCTTGCGCTCAACAGCGCCGGTCAGCTTGGCGATCTCGCGCTCATGCAGCAGCAGCTTGCGCGGGCGCTTGGGCACATGGTTGTAACGGTTGCCATGGCTGAATTCGGGCACATTGGCATTGACCAGCCAGACCTGCGCATCCTTCACCTCGGCATAGGCCTCGGCAATGGAGCCCTCGCCAAAGCGCAGCGACTTCACCTCCGTGCCGGTCAGCGCAATGCCAGCCTCATACACATCATCGATGAAATACTCGAAGCGCGCGCGGCGGTTTTCGGCGACGGTTTTCTTCTTGTCGAAGATGCTGGGTTTCGGGCGAGCCATGATAGGGGCGATGTAGGGATGCTGAACGCATCGCGAAAGAGGAAGTTTCGCGTTTTTACCACGGCAAACACGCAGAAGTGGTCAAATAGCGCAGGGCCTGCGACGGCTCGAGAACACAGGACATCAAAAAGGCGGCGGAGCCTGTCGCCCCGCCGCCTTGTTATGGTTTCAGAGGGTAGCCGCGCCTCAGCGCAGCGACACCACATTGTCGGAGACGCGCGGATCGCGGCGCTTGCCCGAATACTGGCTTTCCATCGGCTCGTCGGTGACATTCACCGTCTCGCCGGCGCCAAAGCCGTTGAAGCGGGTGCGCATGGCCGCGCCATAGGCGCCCAGCATGCCGATCTCGATATAGTCGCCCGGCTTGATGTCGGCGGGAAGGACGAAAGGCCCTTCCATATAGTCGGCATCATCGCAGGTGGGGCCATAGAAGGCGAACTCTTCCATGGCGCCCTCATGGGCCTCCTGGCCGTGCGAATCGATGCGCTTCACCGGGAAACGCCAATCGACATGGGCGGCATCATAGAGCGCGCCGTAAGCGCCTTCGTTGATGAACAGCTCGTTGCCGCGACGCTTTTCCACCTGCACGATCATCGAGTTGAACTCGGCAGAGAGTGCGCGGCCCGGCTCGCACCACAGTTCCGACGAATAGGAAACGGGCAGCGATTCGAACGCGCGGTGGATCGAGGCGAAGTAATCCTCCAGCGGCGGAGGCACCATGCCGGGGTAGATCGAGGGGAAGCCGCCGCCGACATCGATGATGTCAACCGTGACCGCCGCATCGACAATCGCGGCGCGGGCGCGTTCCAGAGCCTGCACATAGGCAAAGGGCGTCATTGCCTGCGAACCGACGTGGAAACAGATGCCAAGGCAATCGGCAACCTGACGTGTCGCCTGCAGCAGCGGCGCGGCATCGGCCAGATCGACACCGAACTTGGACGCCAGGCTCAGCTCGGAATATTCCGAGGAGACGCGCAGACGCACGCAGAGCGAGAGGTCTTCCGCAGCCTTGCCGTCAGCCCCGCGCGTCGCCTCGACGATCTTCTCCAGCTCCTCGACGGTATCGAGGCTGAAGGTGCGCACGCCATGGACATGATAGGCTTCGGAAATGGCGGCGGCGGGCTTCACCGGATGCATGAAGCACAGGACCGCCTCGGGCCCCAGCGCCTCGCGCACCAGACGCACCTCGACGATCGAGGCAGTGTCATAATGCGTGATGCCGGCGTCCCACAGCGTCCAGAGCAGATCCGGGCTGGGGTTGGCCTTGACCGCATAGAGCGACTTGCCCGGGAACTTCTCAGCGTAGAAGCGGGCAGCGCGCGCAGCAGCCTGCGGGCGATTCAGGATAACCGGTTCGGTAGGCGCGAGGGCGCGAACTACAGACGGTGCGTCAGGATAAATGGACAACGCAAGGGACCCCCAATAGGCCATTCGGCCAGAGCTACAACAGGTGAAAGCCGCCTTGCGGTTTGGAAGTCCCCATGGGGCGGCGAGGGGGGTGCATATAGGTCGGGAGCCATGAACTGCAAGTGAAAAAATGCCGCCTGAGGAACCCTTGTTCGGGTCCAGAGGGGGTATGGGCAGCCACGATGGGCCTTATGAATTTTTTGTGACAGGATTATGACGGTTTAAGCCCGGATTTGCAGGGTTTTATGACAGGCCTCACGATAGTCGATCGCGGAATGTCTCCCATCCGAATCGCTTTACGCATTCGAGCGAATCATCTGCCGAATCCCACAGCCAGATCGAAGGCAGCGGCACGCCGTTGAAGGTGGTGGTCTTCACCATCGAATAATGCGCCTGATCGAGAAAGGCGAAACGCGCGCCCGCCTCGGCCTTCACCGGCAGCACGTAATCGCCGATGACATCGCCCGCGAGACACGATGGCCCACCCAGCCGGGTCGCCACGCCCTCACCCAGCTCACCCAGCATGGCGGGGCGGTAGGGCGCCTCGATGACGTCAGGCATGTGACAGGTGGCGGAAATATCGACGATGGCCACCGGCAGGCCGTTGCTGTGCACATCCAGCACCGTGCCCACCAGAATGCCCGCATCCAACGCCACCGCTTCACCCGGCTCGATGTAAAGCTGGCAACCGGTCTGCGCCTTTACCGCGATCAGGAAGTCGACCAGTTCGTCGCGCTGATAGTCGGCGCGGGTGACATGGTGCCCGCCACCGAAGTTGAGCCACTGGATCGGCCCGCCATGAGTCGCCAGATAAGGCGCGATGCGCGGATAGAGCGCCTCCCACGTCCGCTTGAGCGGCTCGAAATCCTGCTCGCACAAAGTGTGGAAATGCAGTCCCGCCACGCCGGCCAGATGGTCGGCCTTCAACTGGTCCACAGGGAAGCCCAGACGCGAGCCAATCGCGCAGGGATCATATTTCTCCACCTCGCCCTCGCGGTGCAGCGGGTTGATGCGCAGGCCAACGTCAAACACCCCGCCCTCGACTTTCAGGATCTCGCGGAACCGCTTGATCTGCATCGGTGAGTTGAAGATGACATGGTCAGAGATCCGGCAGATCTCGGGCAGATCTTCCGCCTTATAGGCCGCGCAATAGGTGGCAATCTCGCCCTCGTAATGCTCATCGGCCAGCCGCGCTTCCCACAAGCCGCTGGTGCACACGCCATCGAGATACTCCCCGATGAGCGGCGCCACGCGCCACATGGAAAAGGCCTTCATCGCCGAAAGCACCTTGATGCCCGCGCGGTCGCGAATGTCGGCCAGCACGGCGAGGTTGGCGCGCAGCCTGGCCGCATCCACCACGAAGGCAGGGCTTTCCACGCGGTTCAGGTCGAAATGCGCAAAGGCGCCGGGATCACCCGCACGGGTTTCCATCGCAATCAATTCCCTCTGAAAATCAGCGCCGCTCCCGCGACGATCAAGGCAAAACCGGCCAGTTGCGGCAGCCCCGGCTTCTGACCGAAAAGCGCCCATGCCACCATCACGAAACCGGCGAGCGAGAAGACCTCCTGCATGGTCTTGAGCTGCGCCAGCGAATAGACCCTCGCGCCGATGCGATTGGCAGGAACGGCCAGGCAATATTCACAAAATGCCAGCGCCCAGCTGCCCAGCACGGCCACCCACAGCGCCTTGTTCGGCTCCTTCAGGTGGCCATACCATGCCAGATTCATGAACAGGTTCGACCCCGCCAGCATCAGCGGAGGCAGGATCAAGGCCCAATTCATCAGAACTCGACCGGACCGGCGAGTTCTTCCACGCTCCAGGGCAGGCCCTGCGTGTTGAGCATCTCCATAAAGGGATCGGGGTTGAACTGTTCCATGTTGAACACGCCCTCACCCTTCCAGGCGCCGGTCAGCATCATGGCGGCGCCGATCATCGCGGGCACGCCCGTGGTGTAGCTGACCGCCTGATTGCCGGTTTCCTCATAGCAGACCTCATGGTCGCAGATGTTCTTGATGTAGAACGTCTTCTCGCCCGATCCATCCAGCGCCTCGCCCGTCGCGATGTCGCCGATGTTGGTCTTGCCCTTGGTGGTGGCGCCCAGCGTGCTGGGCTCGGGCAGCACGGCCTTCAGGAACTGGAGCGGGATGATCTCCACGCCATTATACATCACCGGATCAATGCGGGTCATGCCGACATTCTGCAGCACGGTCAGATGCTTGATGTATTCATCGCCAAAGGTCATCCAGAAACGCGCGCGCTCCAGCTCGGGCAGGAATTTGGCGAGGCTTTCCAGCTCCTCGTGATACATCATGTACATGTTCTTCGGGCCCACGGCCTCGAAATCAAACTGCACCTTCTTGCCCATGGCGGGCGTCTCGATGAACTGGCCGTTTTCCCAGTGGCGGGCCGGCGCGGTCACTTCGCGGATGTTGATTTCCGGGTTGAAATTGGTGGCAAAGGCCTGCCCATGGTCACCGCCGTTGCAGTCCAGAATATCAAGCTGACGGATGGTCTTGAGCTTGTGCTTCTTGAGCCACATGGCAAAAACGCTGGTCACGCCCGGGTCAAAACCGCTGCCCAGCAGCGCCATGATGCCCTTCTCCTTGAAGCGCTCATGATAGGCCCATTGCCAGTGATATTCGAACCTGGCCACATCCTTGGGCTCGTAATTCGCCGTGTCCATGTAATCGACGCCGGTGGCCAGGCATGCGTCCATGATCGGCAGGTCCTGATAGGGCAGCGCCAGATTGACCACCAGCCTGGGGCCGATCTGCTCGATCAGCGCGGAGAGTGCGGGCACATCCTCGGCATCAATCGCATAGGTGGCCACATCGACGCCGGTGCGCGCCTTCACCGATTCGGCAATAGCATCGCATTTGCTCTTCGTGCGGCTGGCCAGATGGATCTCGGTAAAGATCCCGGCGTTCATCGCCATTTTGTGCACCGCCACGCTGCTGACGCCGCCCGCGCCGATCACCAGAACCTTGCTCACAAACCTGTCTCCTTGCACGCAGGGCATGGGGCGTTCGCGCACCCATGCGCAATACGCGCTGTAAAAAGTGATGGGGCCATATAAGGTCGTTGCATGACAACTCAACATATGCGCGAGCCCACCCTCGCCGGCATCCATGCCGCCGCCGCCAAAATCGCCCAAATCCTGCCCGAAACGCCGCTGTTGCCGCTCGAGGTCCATGGCACCACCATCTGGTGCAAGGCCGAGGTGCTGCAACCGGTGGGCGCCTTCAAGATTCGCGGGGCATGGCATCGCCTGTCCGATCTGACTGCGGCAGAAGCAGCAAAAGGCGTGGTCGGCGTTTCCAGCGGCAACCATGCGCAAGGCGTGGCCTGGGCCGCGCGGCGCCTTGGCATCCCGGCCATCATCGTGATGCCGGTCGATGCGCCGAAAGTGAAGCTGGAGGCAACCGCCGCCATGGGCGCGCAGATCGTCACCTATGACCGCCCCGGCGGCGAGGATCGCGACGAAGCCGCCGCCAAGGTTCTGGCCGAAACGGGCGGCACGCTGGTCCACGCCTATGCCGACCCCTGGGTGATCGAGGGGCAAGGCACGGCGGGCCTGGCCTTGGCCGCGCAGATGGAGACGCAGGCTGGCGGCGGCCCCACCCGCATCGTCACGCCCTGCGGTGGGGGCGGGCTGACGGCAGGCCTTGCACTCGCCTGCCCGCAGGCCGAAATTCTGCCCGTCGAGCCCGAGGGTTGGGACGATATAGGCCGCAGCCTTGCCACGGGCACGATCCAGAAAGTGGCGGCCGATGCGCCCACCACCCCGTGCGACGCCTTGCAGACCCCCGCCACGCGCGAGATCAACTTTGCCATTCTGAAGCAGCGCTGCCCTCGCGCGCTCTGGGTCAGCCCGGCCGAGGTGGCCGAGGCACAGCGCCTCGCCTTCCGCCAGTTGCGCCTCGTGGTCGAGCCGGGCGGCGCGGCGGCGCTGGCTGCGGTGCTGGCCGGCAAGGCGCCGGTCGATGGACGCACAGCCGTGATGCTGACCGGCGGCAATACGGATGCCGCCGCCTTTGCCAAAGTGCTGGCGGGCTGAAATCAGGGCGGTGACACCAAACCGTCATCGTCCCGTCACGCGCAGGAAACAGGCATGGCCTAGCCCCCGGTGAACACCCACCGGACAAGCGAGCGCCATGTCTACACCTTCAGCGCCTCATCCTTCCGCCTCCCACATCATCGACGGCGCGGTGGTGCGCACCCATGCGCCCATGGCCGAAAGGCTGCTCGACCGCGCCTTCGCGCTGGCGTTCCGGGGGCTGGTCTATGCCCAGATCTGGGAAGACCCGGTGGTCGACATGGAAGCGCTCGACATTCAGAGCGACCATCGCATCGTCACCATCGCCAGCGGCAGTTGCAATGCGCTCTCCTATCTGACGGCCAACCCCGCGCAGGTGATGGCGGTCGATCTCAACACCGCCCATATCGCGCTGGGCCGCCTCAAGATCGCCGCACTGCGCCACCTGCCTGACCACGCCGCGCTGCGCCGCTTCTTCGTCGAGGCCGACAACCGCCGCAATGTGGCCGATTATCGCACGCTGATCGCCCCGCAACTCGATGAAACCTCGCGCCGCTATTGGGAAGGGCGCGATCTGGCCGGGCGCCGCCGCATCAATGGATTTGCGCGCGGCATCTACAAGCGGGGGCTGCTGGGCAGCTTCATCGGCACCGCCCATCTCATCGCGCGGCTTTACCGGGTTGACCTGCGCGTCATCCTGCAGGCGCGCAGCATCGAGGAACAGCGCCGCCTGTTCGATGAAAAGATCGCCCCCGTTTTCGACAAGCGTTTCATCCGCTGGCTGACCAAGCAGCCAGCGTCGCTGTTCGGCCTTGGCATTCCGCCCGCGCAATATGAGGCGCTAGCGGGCGATCAGCGCATGGCCAACGTGCTGCGCGCAAGGCTCGAACGCCTCGCCTGCGGCTTTTCGGTGCAGGACAATTATTTCGCCTGGCAGGCCTTCAGCCGCGGCTATGGCCGCGCGCCCGATGCCCCCGTGCCGCCATGGCTGGAAGCGCGCAATTACGAGGCCCTGCGCAGCCGCATCTCGCGCCTCAGCCTCACGCACGCCAATTTCACCGACCATCTGATGACCCAGACCAATGCCAGCGTCGACCGCTATATCCTGCTCGACGCGCAGGACTGGATGAGCGACCAGCAACTGACCGCCCTGTGGGCGCAGATCACCCGCACCGCCCGCCCCGGCGCGCGCGTGCTGTTCCGCACGGCGGGCGAGGCGACCATCCTGCCCGGCCGCGTGCCCGAGAGCATCCTCTCACGCTGGAGCTATTCGGAGCAAGAAGCGCGCGCTCTGGTCGAGCGTGACCGCTCCTCGATCTATGGCGGGCTGCATCTCTACCGGTTCGCCGGCTGATGGCCTCGCTGCCCCAGAACCACGCCGCGCTGATGGACAGCGTCTATCGCGGCCAGCGCCACATCTATGACGCCACGCGCAAATTTTTCCTCTTCGGGCGTGACCGGCTGATCGACGGGCTGGGGCTGCTGCCCGGCACCAGCCTGCTGGAAATCGGCTGCGGCACGGGGCGCAACCTTGCCGCGGCGGACGCTTGCTGGCCCGGCGGACGCCTGTTCGGTCTGGATATTTCCGAGCTGATGCTCAAATCCGCCAAGGCGAAACTGGGCAAGCAGGCAAGGCTGGCACAGGGTGATGCCTGCGGCTTCTCGCCGCGCGCCCTGTTCGGCCAGCCCACCTTCGACCGGGTGATGATCTCCTTCGCCCTCTCGATGATCCCCGAATGGCAGCGCGCGCTTGCCATGGGCTGCGAAGTGCTGGCGCCGGGCGGCTCGCTTCATATCGTCGATTTCGGCGATGGGTCGGGGCTGCCTGCCATCGCCCGCAAGGCGCTCAACCGCTGGCTGGCCCATTTCCACGTCACGCCCCGGCTCGATCTGGCCGATACGGCATGGCAGATCGCGCGCGAACGTGGCCTGCGCGTGGAAACAATCCGTGGACCTATGGGCTATTACCAGATCGTGGTGGTGAGGAAGACGCGCTGAACCGCGCGCCCTCCCTTCAATCCTTCACGAAGAAGCTGGCCAGCTCGACATGGTTGGACCAGCGGAACTGCCCCACCGGGCGCAGCTCGACCAACCGATAGCCGCCCGCCACCAAGGCTGCGGCATCGCGCGCCCAGCTTGAGGGGTTGCAGCTGATGTAAACCACGCGCGGCACGGTGGAGCCGGCGATCCGCCCGATCTGCTCCCTGGCCCCGGCGCGCGGCGGGTCGATCACCACGCCCGAAAAGCGATTAAGTTCATCGGTCAGCAGCGGATTGCGGAACAGGTCGCGGTGCAGCCCATGCACCGGCAGCCCCGCCCCGCTCGCCCCCGCCTTGCAGGCCAGATGCGCGGCGCGGTCCGCCTCCACCGCCAGCACCTTGCTGCCCGCCTTGGCCAGCGCAAAGGCAAAGGTGCCAAGGCCCGCGAAGAGATCGGCCACCACCGGCGCGCCCCTCAGCCAGCCCGTCACGGCCTGTGCCAGCGCCTGCTCGCCATCCGCCGTGGCCTGCAGGAACGCGCCCGGCGGCAAAGGCACCGACACGCCCGAGAGCGAGACCGTCACCGGCTCAGGTTCCCACAGGCTTTCGGGGCCATAGCCTTGATCAAGCGCCAGACGCGCCAGATTGTTCTCCCGCGCAAAATCCAGCGCGGCTTCCGTCTCGGCCAGCCCTTCGATCTTATAGCCCTTGATCGAACAATCCACGCCCTGCTCGGTCAGCGTCAGGTCGATGTCGACCGCCAGCTTGCCCTGCCGCCGCGCCAGCATCTTGCGCAAAGGCTCGATCAGCGCGAACAGCTCGGGCGCCAGCACCGGGCATTCCTTCAGATTGACGATCTGATGCGACTGCGCTTCCTTATAGCCCAGCACCACCCCGCCCGTGCGCCCGCCATGCAGGCTGGCCCGCCGCCGCGAGTGCGAGGGCGAGAGATGAACAGGCGCCACCACCTCGGGCTCCATCTTCTGGCTGCGGGCGGCATTCACCACACGCTCAGTGACAAAATCGCTCAGCGCCGCGTCGTCGACATGCTGCAACTGACACCCGCCGCACACGCAATAATGGCGGCAGGCGGGCTCGGCATGATGAGGCCCGTGGCGCAGCGATCCATCATCGCGCACATGATCGCCCGGCGCGCCCATCAGCACATGGCGGCCCCCAGCCGTCACGCCATCCCCGCGCGCGGCCAGCCGCACGATCAGTTCCTCGGTCTCATCCTCGATCACGATCTATTCCTACAAACAGGCCTGCACCGCACGGGGCACGGCATCGGCCAGCGCCATGGCGGTAAAAGGGCCTTTCAGCAAGCCGGCGGCGCGCCCATGCAGCCAAACGCCCTGACAGGCGGCGGCGAATGGATCTTTCGGCATGGTCGCCAGCCGCCCGGCGATGATCCCCGCCAGCACATCGCCCGAACCCGCCACGCTGAGCCAGGCGGAGGCGCGCGGCACCATCGCCCAGCGGCCATCCCTGCTGGCGATCACCGTATCGGGGCCCTTGGCCACCACCGCGCCCAGATGACGCGCCAATGCCAAGGCGCGCTCGACCTTGCTGCCCGTGCCTTCCAGCGCGAAGGCCCTTTCAAGCCGCGCCAGTTCACCTTCATGTGGCGTGGCGATCATGGGGCCGCCTTCGGTCATCCGGGGCGTCAGCATCGAAAGACCATCGCCATCGACGACATGAGGATGCGCCCCGCACAGCGCCAGCCCATCGGCCAGCCGGGACCGCGCCGCATCGCCGCGCCCCAGCCCCGGCCCGATCAGCGTGACGCCCTTGTCGGGCCGGTCCCACGCGGCCAGCGGTTTGACCACCAGATCGGGCGGCACAGCCAGAGCCTGATCACTGAGCATCTGCACATAGCCCGCACCGGTGCCAGCGGCTGCGCGCGCGGCCATCTGCGCGGCGCCCGGCATGTCGCCCACCACCATGCCAACCAGCCCGCGGGTATATTTATGCGCTCCTGCCGCTGGCGGAGCAATATGAATGCCCTCCACCATGCGCCCCGCGCCCACCGCCGGCGCGCAGCCGATGTCCACCAGCCGCAAATCGCCCATCCGCGCCACCGCCGGCATCAAACCATGCGAGCGCTTCCACGCGCCCAAAGCGATGGTCATCTGATAATCCGGCAGGCTCTGGCCGAAATCATCACCGCAATCGGATTCCACACCAGACGGCAGATCGACCGCAATGCGATAGCGGTGCTGCGCCGCCAGTCCTTGCAGCATGGCCAGATGCGCCGGCGACAAAGCACGCGACAGGCCCGTGCCAAACAGGCAATCGACCAGCACCTCGCCCCGCATGGTCTGCCAGTCCGCGCCATCGCAGACCGCGCCCTCATAGGCCTGACACATGGCACGCGCCGCATCGCTGACCGGAGGGGCGGCCATCACCACCTGCACGCGCCCGCCGCGCTCCAGCAAAGCGCGGGCGATCACCCAGCCGTCGCCACCATTGTTGCCCGGCCCCACCAGCACGCTGACGGTCCGCTCCGGGCCCGCAACGCGCCATACATAGTCCGCCGCGCCGCGCCCGGCCCGCTCCATCAGCGCGGCAACGCTGATCCCGGCGTCAAACATCTGCTGCTCGGCGGCGCGCATCTGGCTGGCGGTGAGAATATCGGCGCCAAAGCGCACAGGGTCGACCATCATTCAGGTCCTTCCTTGTCGGGCAGCGTCAAACCTCACCCCGCCGCGCGCCAAGGTCAAGCCCCGCTGGCGCTCGCCACATGGGCGCACAAGGCAGAGAGGCGCGCGGCCCATTCCGCCTGCCCCGCTGGCCCGGAAATCAGATCCTGCCGCAATTCAACACCGAGATAGAGCCGCCCATGCCCTTCGCCATGCCGGTCCATCGAGTAGTTCAGCACATGGCCCGAATAAGGCTGCTGGTCGCCCACGCACAGGCCGGGCTGATCGCGAAGCCACGGCAGGGCGATATGCGGCGCGCGCGCATCGCGGTTGTAGAGCACGCCGATATGCCAGGGCCGCTGCTCCTGCGGGTGTTCGCTGAGCGAGGGGGTGAAGCTGTGCAGCGAGAGGATCAGCGCGGGCTCGTTGGCCGCCAGCATCGCCTCGAGCGCTTCGTGATAGGGCCGATGATAGCGTGCGAGTCGCGCCGCGCGCCCGGCCGCGTCGAGCACATTGCCGGGAATAGGCACCAGATCGCTGGTTTCCGGGATCACGCCGGGGCTGAACTCATCGCGATTGAGGTCGCACACCAGCCGGCTGACATGGCCGAGCCAGGCCGTATCGGCCCCGCCCTGCGCCACCATCAGATCCGCCACAGCAGCCACGCCAATGTCGATGGCGATATGCTCATCCAGATGACGGGCGGGAATGCCCAGATCCACGCCATCGGGCACGCGGTTGCTGGCATGGTCGGAAATGATGGTGATGCCGCCCTTGCGCGGCTGGCCCAGCAGGCGCCATGACGGATCGCGGCTCATCGCAGCGCTCCTGCCAAGTGCCACCAGCCGGGATGGTCGGCGGCGAAACGCGCGGCGGCATCGTCACGCGCGGCGGCGTCCTCGAACAGCGCAAAACAGGTCGCGCCAGAGCCTGACATGCGCGAGAGGAAAGCACCCGTCTCGCCAAGCGCGGCCAGCACGTCGGCCACCGGCGGACAGATGGAAATGGCGGGCGCTTCCAAATCATTGCGGCCTTTCACGGCGATCTCGCGCGCGGTGCCCTGCGGCATGGCGCCGCGATCCATCCCGTCCCACGCGCGGAACACCGGGCCCGTGGGCAAGGGTACGCGCGGATTGACCAGCAGCACCGGGCAGCCAGCCAGATCGGTGGGTGCGGGCGCCAGATCGGTGCCCGTGCCACGCCCGATCATCGAGACACTTTCAACGCAGGCGGGCACATCCGCGCCCAGCCGGGCTGCCGCTGCCTGCCAGCCATCGGGCAAGCCGTGAACGCGGCGCATCAGGCGAAACACCGCCCCGACATCGGCCGAGCCCCCCCCCAGCCCCGCCGCCACGGGCAGCGCCTTGTCGAGCGCCACGCGCCAACCGGCATCACGCGGCAGCAGCGCCAGCGCGTCGAGCACGAGATTGCCCTCCTCGCCCGCCAGCAGCGGCGCGAATTCGCCATGGATGGTGAGCGCGTCGGCTGCGGCCTCCTCGACCGTCAGCCCATCGCCCGCGTCGACAAAGGCGAAATAGGTTTCCAACTCGTGGTAACCATCTTCGCGGCGGCGGCGCACATGCAGCGCCAGGTTGATCTTGGCATAGGCGGTTTCGGTCAGCATCGGAGGCATGGCTTGCGTGGTCATGCGTGTTGCCTTGGCGCGGGCGGGGGGCGGGCGCAAGAGGGAAGCGGTATGAAAGGCGCCCGTCCCGAATGTCCTTCGCACCGGCGCGTCAGGGCCCGCGCAGGCTTGCGCTTCATCGCGCCGCGCGCCAAGGCAGCGGCCAACGGCATGACCCAACCGATTCCCTCCTCCTCGCCCATGAGCGCCCCGATCGCCCCGGCGATCTCGGGCGCGCTTGACTGGTGGCGTGAGGCGGGCGTGGACATGGGCTTTACCGACACGCCGCGCCAATGGCTGGCGCCGCGCGCCGATCCCGATGCGCCGCAGCAGCGCCCGGCAACACCCCTTCCCGCCGCCTTTGCCGAGGCGATCGCGGCTGCCAACGCGCCCGCCGCCCAGTCAGTTGAAGAGAGGCCTCTGATCGGCGGCGACCCGGCAGCCTTTCCGCAGGATCTGGCCGCTTTCGATGCCTGGTGGCTTAGCGAAGCCTCGCTCGATGGCGGCCATATCGAAGGGCGCGTGGCTGCCCGCGGCCCCGCCGATGCGCCGCTGATGGTGCTGGTGACGCAGCCCGAGGCGGGTGATGCGGCCACCGGGCGTCTGCTGTCCGGTCCATGGGGCGCTTTGCTGAGCGCGATGCTGGGCGCGATGGGCCTTGCCGAGGATGAGGTGCGCATTGCCGCCGTTCTGCCGCGCCACATGCCGCAGCCCGACTGGAGCGCGCTCAATGCCGCAGGACTTGGCGCGGTGATCCGCCATCATGTGACGCTGGCCCGGCCGGGACGGATTGTTGCGTTTGGGGGCAACATCCTGCCGCTCTTGGGCCACGCCTTGCCGCAAAGCCCTGCCGTTTTATCAGATGTTAACCAACAAGAGGCAGGGCAAAGCGGCCGCGAATCCCCGATTTCGGGGGGGGTAAAAGCGTCCTCGATCATGGCGATGCCGGATCTGGGCATGCTGCTGGAACGGCCGAGGGCAAAGGCCGTCTTCTGGCAAAGCTGGCTGGGGTGGCAGGGGTAAGGTGACGTTTTCCGACCGATCAGGGCGAGCGATCGCCCCCGGATCGGCCATGACAGGACGGATCGAAGTTTGAACGGACGGGGCTCGATGATGGCTGGACACCACAGGTTGCGCGCCGGTTTGCGCGCAATGAAGGGGCACCCTGCGCGCACCATGGTCAGTGCCGGGCTGGCGCTGGCGCTGGCCGCCGTGCCTTCGCTGGCCTGCGCCAATTCCGCCGCTGCCGATTATTTCATGGGCCGCAATGCCCGCTCCGCCGTGCCCAAGCTGCTGACGGAGGACGAGCGCAGCTGGTACAAGGATGCCTTCGCCGCGCTGAAGCGTTCGGATTGGGCGAGCCTGCGCCAGATGCTGGCCGACCGCCCCGATGGCCCACTGCACCCCGTGCTGCGCGCCGAATATTATCTGGCGCCCGGCAGCCCGAGGATCGATCTCGACACGCTGTCGACATGGCTTTCCACCGGCACCAACCTGCCCGAAGCCGAGCAGATCGAGTTGCTGGCCACCAAGCGCGGCGGCGTGGCGCTGCCCGCCCTGCCGCAGCCCCAGCAATTGGTGAGCTGGCCCACCGCTCCGCGCCGCAGCCGCCCGCGTTCGGTGAGTGACGGCACCATGCCCGCCGCCGTTGCCACCGCCATCAACGACAAGATCAAGACCGACGATCCTGTCGGCGCCAAGGTTCTGCTCGACGGCGTGGATGCCACGCTCAGCCCAGAGGCGCGGGCTGAATGGCGCGAAAAGGTCGCCTGGACCTATTACATCAACAATATGGACAATGAGGCCTATGCGCAGGGCATCGCCGGCGCGCAGGACCCCAATGCCCCCACCGCCGGCGCATGGGTGGCGGAGTCCTGGTGGACGGCCGGCCTTGCCGCCTGGCGTCAGGGCGCATGCCAGCAGGCCGCCCCGGCCTTCGCCGCCGCTGCCAAAACGGCCACCAATCAGGAGTTGACGGCGGCGGCCAATTACTGGCTCTCGCGCGCCTATGTCCGGTGCCGTCAGCCGGAACTGGCGGCTGTCCCCTTGCGCGCCGCCGCACGAGCGGATGAGACGCTCTATGGCATGTTGGCCGCTGAGCAGCTCGACCTGAAAATGCCCGGCACCCATGCCCAGCCCGACTTCACCCTGGCCGACTGGCAGGGGCTGCGCGATGACCCCAATGTGCGCATCGCGGTGGAGCTCTCCGAGATTGGCGAGGATGCGCTGGCCGACGATGTGCTGCGCTATCAGGCCCGTATCGGCGCGCCCGGCCAGTATCAGCGCCTGTCGCGTCTGGCGCGCGACCTTGGTCTGCCCGCCACGCAATTGTGGATGGCCTATAACGCGCCCGATGGCGGCAGCCCGGTGCCTGCCAGCCGCTATCCCACCCCCAAATGGACCCCGGCCGATGGCTGGAAGGTGGACCCCGCGCTGCTCTTTGCCCATACGCTGCAGGAAAGCTCGTTCCGCGCCAGCGCCGTCAGCCCGGCAGGGGCGCGCGGCCTGATGCAGATCATGCCCGCCGCCGCGCGCGACCATGCCGCCATGCTGGGCGTGTCGGGCAATGTCGCGGATCTGACGCGGCCTGACATCAACCTCGCCTTCGGGCAGGAACATCTTGAGGCGCTGCGCAATTCCTCCGCGACGCAGGGCCTGCTGCCCAAGGTCATCGCCGCCTATAACGCCGGGCCCCAGCCCGTGGCCCGCTGGAACACGCAGATCCACGACAATGGCGACCCGCTGCTCTGGGTGGAATCGGTACCCTATTGGGAAACGCGCGGCTATGTCGCCACGGTGATGCGCAACTACTGGATGTACGAGCGCCAGGCCGGCGGCTCGTCGGACAGCCGCATCGCGCTGGCCCAGGGCCTGTGGCCCACCTTCCCCGAACTGGCAGGCAGCCGGGGCGTGCGCATGGCCGCCAATGACACCATCGTAACGCGCACGCAGGACTAAGCCCTTGGCCATTGACGACAGTCGGACCTTCAAGCCGATCAACATCGCCCTGCTGACAGTGTCCGACACGCGCACGCAGGCAGACGATACGTCCGGCGATATTCTGGCCGAGCGGATCACCACCAAGGGCCATGTGCTGGTGGCGCGCAAGATCATGCGCGATGATGCCGAACTGCTGGCCGCCACCATCTGCGACTGGGTGCGTGACCCCAAGGTAGACTGCATCGTCTCGACCGGCGGCACCGGCCTCACCGGGCGCGATGTGACGCCCGAGGCGCTGGACCATGTGGTGGCGACCTTTGCCGGCAAGGCGATCCCCGGCTTTGGCGAGTTGTTCCGCTGGATCAGCTATTCCACCATTGGCACCTCCACCGTGCAGTCGCGTGCCATGGCGATTGTGGCCGAGGGCACCTATGTCTTTGCCCTGCCCGGATCGAACGGGGCGGTGAAGGACGGCTGGGACCATATCCTCGACGAGCAACTCGACAGCCGGAACCGGCCTTGCAACTTTATCGAACTGATGCCGAGGTTGAAGGAAGTCTGAAAGGGAAAGACAGATGCGAGGGCCATCGGCCTCGCATTTTAATTGTCTTCCTGATCCCGCTGAAAAACGCCGAGCATTTCGACCTCATCCAACGTCAGTTCGACCCGGAACACATCCGCCAAAACCTCACGCCATGCCCGCGTATCGGCGATATCGCGCACATCGCTGATGCCGCCCGCATGGATGCTCAGCCGCGGCCCGTTGAGCGAAGCAAAGCCATCCGCAAGCACGATGGAAGCGAGGCAGGCGGTGGTAAAGCGCGTGCCAGGCCGCGTGCTGGTCCAGTGGTTGGACAGTTCCAGATCGACCGGGGCGACCTTGCCAAGACCGAAACTGTATTGGGCCTGAAACGCCCCATGGCCTTGCGCGCGTCCATCCGTGGCGCTGGCCGGGCCGGCGCGCTCCAGCAACCATTCGCCTGTCGCTTCGCCCGAACCGCCGATATGGCGCAGCCGATGGTCCGCGCCATCGGGCGTGGACGCCTCGGCGCCATCGACCAATGGCATGGGCGGGACATAGGAACCGCCAAATCCCGCATCCGCGATCCATGGCGCCCCCGCGATCGTCACCAGACGCAGCGTATGGGTCAGCGGCGGCATGGTGAGGGCATCGCCGGGCCACTCCATCCCCAGCCAGACCCGCCCGAGCAGCGGCCGGTTCTCCAGCGCGATCTTCGCCAGCATCGCACCGAAAAGCGTGTTGTGCTCGAAACAATAGCCGCCACGCCTTGGGCCCTCGATCAGCTTGGCGCGAAGGCTTGGCGGGTCGATGCGAATGCCGCGCCCCAGCATCACGTCGAGATTTTCAAAGCCGATCGTCTGGCGGTGCGCGCGCTGCATCATCGCCAGCCCTTCAGGGTCCGGCGTCGGGATCGACGTCAGACCGATGCGCGTCAGATAATCGTCAAGCACAAGCTCATCCATGGCGCGGCTGGGCTGTCGAATGACGCATGCAGAGCACATGCTCATGCGTGGTGGGGGCCACACTGCCGCGGCCAGACATGAGGGCCAGCAGGCCATCGGTGGCCTGCCGGGCCATGTCCACGACAGGCTGACGCACGGTGGTCAGCGTCGGCCAGGCCAGCCGCGCCACATCCGAATCATCGAAGCCCGCGATGGAGAGCGTTTCGGGCACGCTGATCCCTGCCTCGCGCGCTGCCATCAGCGCGCCCACCGCCATATCGTCATTCTGCGCCAGAATAGCCGTGGGCATGATCCCGCCCGAGATGATGCGCTGCATGGCAGCCACCCCGCTTTCCCGCGTGAAATCGCCCGGCTGTTCCACCACCGGCAGATAATCCAGCCCATAGGCCGCGAAAGCCTCGACATAACCCTGCCGGCGCAGGGCACTCGATATGTGGTCGCGGTGGCCATAGATCACCCCGATACTGCGGTGGCCCAAACGCAGCAGATGCTCCGCCACGGCCCGGGCGGCAGCCACATCGTCCATGGTCGCGCAAGCACCGCGCCCGGGAAAACTGCGCGGCGCCACCCGCCCATAGGGCATGCCGATGGCATCGAGCGCATCGAGCACCGGTTCAAGATCGGAGCTGGGCGGGGCGAGCACCACACCATCGAGCGCCGCCACGCGCAGCAGCGAGACCAGCCCCTGCGGGTCCTGCGTGGCATCGGCGAAAGGCAGAACGATCAGCCGATAACGCTCACCCGCCAGCCTTTCGAGCGCGCCGCGCTGCAATTCGACGACATAGCTGGGACTGGGGCGTTCATAGGTCAGGCCGATCAGGTAGGATTTCCGGGCGATCAGCCCCTGCGCCATCACATTGGGATGATAGTTCAGTTCGCGCGCGATGGCCTTGACCTGCTCGCGCACCGCCTGCTTCACATGAGGCTCATCGTTCATCACACGGCTGACCGTCTTGGGAGAGACACCCGCCCGGCGGGCGATATCGACGATCGTGGCCCGTTTTTCGTCTGGTTTGCTCGAGGATGTCATGTCGCCCTGTATTGGCGCGGCAAAGGGCGAGCGTCAACTACGCCGCATATCACGGCCGATTGACATATGTTCTTATTTTGTTCATGCTAATGTCATGTCTTCACCTTCGCCCCCTGCCCCGCGCGGGCGCGGCGCCGTCAGCGGGCGCGCCAGCACGCGTTTCAATCTGCCCGGACGCGAGGTGGATGGTGATTGGCTCGACAGCCGCGCCGAGCTGGAGGAGGACCTGCCCCCGCTGCGCACGACGGTGACCGAGGAAGCCGCGCGCTCGATCCTCTCGTTCAATCGCTCTCCCGACATCGGGTTTGACCGCTCGATCAACGCCTATCGCGGCTGCGAGCATGGCTGCATCTATTGCTACGCCCGCCCCACCCACGCCTATCTCGACCTGTCCCCCGGGCTGGATTTTGAAAGCCGCCTGTTTGTCAAACCGCAGGCCGCCCCGCTCTTGCGCAAGACACTGGCGGCCAGAGGCTACCGGCCCGCCCCGATCGCTATGGGCACCAACACCGATCCCTATCAGCCGATCGAGGCACGATACCGCATCACGCGCCAAATTCTGGAACTCTGCCTGGAAACGCGCCACCCGGTCACCATCACCACCAAATCGGACCGGGTACTGGCCGACCTTGACCTGCTGCGCGAACTGGCCAGCCGCAAGCTGACGGCGGTGGCCATTTCGGTGACCAGTCTGGATGCGGCGCTCTCGCGCAAGCTTGAGCCGCGTGCTGCCTCACCCATGAAGCGGCTGGATGCGCTGGATGCTTTGGTCAAGGCCGGCGTGCCCGCGCATGTGAATGTCTCCCCCATCATCCCGGCCATCACCGAGGACTGGATCGAACGGATTCTGGAACAGGCGGCGGCGCGCGGGGTGAAAGGGGCAAGCTGGATCATGTTGCGCCTGCCCCATGAAGTGGCGCCGCTGTTTCGCGAGTGGCTCGACACACACTTCCCCGAGCGCGCGGCCAAGGTCATGTCCATCCTGCAACAGATGCGCGGCGGGCGGGACAATGACCCGAATTTTCATACGCGGATGAAGCCGCAAGGCGTCTGGGCTGACCTGACCCGCGCGCGGTTCCGCAAGGCCAAGGCCAGGCTGGGCATGGAAAGCGGGCGGATCGAGCTTGATTGCTCAGGCTTCATCGCGCCCGAGAAGGACGGCCAGATACGCCTGTTGTAACTCGAACAATACCTGCTTTCCCCCTCAGGCCACCAGTCGCAACTGTGCCCGGCCCCGTTGCGGTGCGAAGGAGAGCACCCGAACCCCCTCGATCTGGCCGATCACCTCGACCAGATCACCATCCAGCGCGAAATCGCGACCAAGGCGCAATTGCGGGGGCACCTCATCGCCGGTCTTCAGCACGGCGATCACCTCACCCTGGCCTGACATGGCCGATTCCCCGCCGCCGCCAAGGCGCGGCAGCATGGCTGCCAGCTGCGCAAAGGCCGAGGGCTCGGACACCTCCAGCCGCAGCATCATGCGCGCGGCATTGCGCACCTCGCTCAGCGGCTGGCCGCCGCGGATGGTGATGCGCGGCGGCTCTTCGGGGCTGGGGCTGTCAAGCTCGACCGAGAGCAGGATACAGGTACTCTCCTTCGCCCAGTTCAGGAAGGGTTCGACCAGCGATTCCTCAAAGCAGGAGGCGGAGAACTGGCCCGTCGAGTCCGAAAACTCGGCCATGATAAAATCCTTGCCGCGCTTGGTTTTGCGCTTCTGCACGCTTTCCACCATGCAGGCCATCACGGCATTGGCCCGCCCGCCCGGCGGCGCGCCCTGCGCCATCAGCGCGCCATAGGAACGCGCGCCATTGGCCGAGGCGATGGCGTGCCACTGCGCCACCGGATGGGCAGCGAAATAGAAGCCGAAATTCTCGCGCTCCTTGGCCATCTGGTCCATGCGGCTCCACGCCGGGGCGTCAGCCAGGCGCAGGGCGGCGGTATCCCCCGCTCCCCCGAACAGGCCGCCCTGCCCCGATGTTCGCGCGCGTTCGGCCTCATCGGCGCAGGCCAGCAGCATGTCGGCGTTGGCCAGCACTTTCGCGCGATTGGGCTCCAGAGAATCAAAAGCGCCGCTGGCCGCCAGGCCTTCGAGCGCGCGCCGGTTGAGCGCGCCATAGGGCACGCGGGTGAACAGGTCTTCGAGATCCTTGAACCGACCATTGGCCTCGCGCTCGGCGACAACCTGCTCCATCGCCTTTTCGCCCACATTGCGAATACCGGCCAGAGCGTAACGCACCGCATAGCCCTCGGGCGTTTCCTCGACCGTGAACTCCGCCTCGGACCGGTTCATGTCGGGCCCGGCGATGGCAAAGCCGTTGCGGCGCATATCGTCCACGAAAATGGCCAGCTTTTCCGACTGATGCATGTCGAAACACATGGCGGCGGCATAGAATTCATGCGGGTAATGCGCCTTGAACCATGCCGTTTGATAGGCGAGCAAGGCATAGGCGGCAGCGTGCGATTTGTTGAAGCCATAGCCCGCAAATTTGTCGATCAAGTCGAACAGTTCATTGGCCTTGGCGGCGGGAATGTCGGAGACGGCGGCACAGCCCTCGACAAAGCGCGTGCGCTGCTTGTCCATTTCGGCCTGCACCTTCTTGCCCATCGCGCGACGCAGCAGGTCGGCATCGCCCAGCGAGTATCCGGCAAGGATCTGCGCGGCCTGCATCACCTGTTCCTGATAGACGAAGATGCCATAGGTTTCCGAAAGGATGCCGCTCAGCTTCTCATGCGGATATTCGATCTCCTCCAGCCCGTTCTTGCGGCGGCCGAAGAGGGGAATATTGTCCATCGGCCCCGGGCGATAGAGCGAGACGAGCGCGATGATGTCGCCGAAATTGGTGGGCTTCACCGCCGCCAGCGTGCGGCGCATCCCTTCGGATTCGAGCTGGAACACACCCACCGTATCGCCGCGTTGCAGCAGCTTGTAGACATCCTCGTCATCCCAGGCCAGCGCACCAAGGTCGATCGAGATCCCTCGCTTGCCCAGCAGATCGACCGCCTTGCGCAGGACAGAAAGCGTCTTGAGCCCCAGAAAGTCGAATTTGATGAGCCCTGTGTCCTCGACATATTTCATGTCGAACTGGGTCACCGGCATGTCCGAGCGCGGATCGCGATAGAGCGGCACCAGTTGCGCCAGAGGACGGTCGCCGATCACCACGCCCGCCGCATGGGTCGAGGAGTTGCGCGGCATGCCTTCAAGCTGCATGGCAAGGTCGATCAGCCGCCTGACCTCGGGGTCATTGGTGTATTCGCGGTGCAGTTCCTGCACGCCGTTGAGCGCGCGTTCCAGCGTCCAGGGGTCGGTGGGATGGTTGGGCACCATCTTGGTCAGCCGGTCGACCTGACCGTAGCTCATCTGCAAAATGCGGCCCGTATCGCGCAGCACGGCGCGGGCCTTCAGCTTACCAAAGGTGATGATCTGCGCCACATGGTCCGCACCATATTTACGCTGGACGTAGCGGATCACCTCGCCGCGCCGGGTTTCGCAAAAGTCGATATCGAAGTCGGGCATCGACACGCGCTCGGGGTTGAGGAAACGCTCGAAGAGCAGGCCCAGCTTCAAAGGATCAAGGTCGGTGATGGTGAGCGCCCAGGCCACCAGCGAACCCGCGCCCGAACCACGCCCCGGCCCCACCGGAATGTCGTTCTGTTTACCCCACTGGATGAAGTCGGCCACGATCAGGAAGTAGCCGGCAAAGCCCATGCGGTTGATGATGCCCGTCTCGAAATCGAGCCGCTCGGCATAGTCCAGAAAGTCCTCGGTCACGCCAAGGGGCTTGAGCGCCTCATAGGCGGTGACGCGTTCGTCGCCCTGTTTAGCCAGCGCGGCGTCCAAAGTCGCCTCGTCAACACCCGGCCAATAGGGCGCCAAACGCTTGGCCAGCCCCATGCGGGCATGGTCGACCATCATCCGCGCCTCGCCTTCCTTGTCACCGGCGAGGCTGGGCAACAAGGGCTTGCGCTTGGGAGGGATATAGGCGCAGCGCTGCGCCACCACCAAAGTGTTGGCCAACGCCTCGGGCACATCGGCAAAACTGTGGGCCATCACCTCGGCCGATTTGACCCAGGCCTCCTTGATCGAGCGGGGACGATCGGCCGCATCCACATGGGTGGAATGGGCAATGCAGAGCATCGAATCATGCGCGGCAAAGCCTTCGGGATCAGCGAAGTGTGCAGCATTGGTGGCGATCAGCGGCAGATTGCGAGCATAGGCGAGATCGATGACCTGCCCCTCGGCGGCGTCCTCTGCCTCGATCCCGCGCCGGGCGATGTCGATATAGAGACGGCCCGGAAAATACAGTTCGAGCGCGTCAAGATAACGCCCAGCCGCCTCATGCTGCTCCTCGGCGGTGAGACGGGTCACCGCGCCATCACCCGCCGCCGTCAGACAGATCAGCCCGTCGCTATGGCCCTCCAGCGCGGACAGCGGCACATGCGGATCAAACTCCAGCGGTCGCTCCAGATGCGCCTGACTGACCAGATGGCACAGGTTCAGCCACCCCGCCTCATTTTGCGCCAGCAGCACCAGCCAGTCGAGTGTGGGGGCCGCCGGGCCGAAGGTTCCGTTGACATTGCCTCCCTCGGGCCTGGCAATCGCCAGCGTTGTCCCGACGATGGGCTGCACGCCCACGTCCTTGCAGGCGCTGGCAAAGGCCGGGGCGGCGTAAAGTCCGTTCTTGTCCGTCAGCGCCACCGCCGGAAACCCACGCTTCTTCGCCAGCTTGGCCAGAGCCTTGGGGTCAATGGCGCCATCCAGCATGGTGAAGCTGGAATAGATGCGCAGGGGCACGAAGGGGGAGTAAGAAGCCATGGGGGGCAGACTATGGGATGCGGGGGTGGGTGATCAATTCAAGCCTGTGGGCAGGGCTGGGGATAAGGTGGGGATGACAGGGGATAAGGGAAGGAGACAGGATGGCACCTGCGTCCTCTTACCCTTCCCGCAGAACCTTTTCGATCGCCGCGCGCAAGGTCTCCGGCTTCGCTCCGGGCGCAAACCGGCGGACCACATGCCCGTCACGGTCCACCAGAAATTTGGTGAAGTTCCATTTCACCTTGCGCGTGCCGAAGATGCCGCGCGCCCGATCCTTCAGCCATTGCCACAAGGGCGGCGCGCCGGGGCCATTGACCTCGACCTTGGCCATCAGCGGAAAGGAGAGGCCGAAGTTCACCTGGCAGAACTGCGCGATCTCTTCCGCGCTGCCCGGTTCCTGTCCGCCGAACTGGTTGCAGGGGAAGGCCATCACCTCGAACCCCTGATCACGGTAATCCTGCCAAAGCTGCTCCAGCCCCGCATATTGCGGGGTGAAGCCGCATTGGCTGGCGGTGTTGACGATCAACACCGCCTTGCCCAGGCGGTCGGCCAGCGAAACCTCCTGCCCGTCGGGCTGGCGGGCGGTGAAATCGCTCAGGCGCTCACCCTGACGCTGGCCGTTCATGCCCTCACTCAGACCGCGTGGGGGAAGTCGGGGCGATTGTACAGGACCATGGCTTCCTCGGCCTTGATGCGGTGGTGGCCAGTGCGCTCGATCTCATACTGCTCGCGCTGGGCCTCGGGCAGCAGGGCGATATAGCGGATGAGATCGGCCAGCGTGCCATGACGCAGCGTCTTGAGTTCGGAAAGCACACCGCCATCGCCGGGGTGATGCAGCGTGGCGTCCTGATCCCACCGCAGCCCCTCGGGCAGGTGCGAGTCGCCGCCGAACGTGCTGGGCGAATTGGGCATTGTGTCATCCTTCCTGAAGTGCTGTCTTTGGGATATGGATTTGGCGTGTCGAGGCGTGCTTGACAAGAGGCTGACCGTGCCTGTCAACCATAGCGGGCCAGCAAACCGTCAAGATGGCGGCGCACCGCGCTCCATTCACCGGCCAGAATGGAATAGACCGCCGTGTCGCGGGAACGCGTGCCGCCCTGCCCGTCGCTCACGATCATATGGCCGCGCAGGATGCCATCGGGCCGCGCGCCGATCCGCTCGATGGCGCGGCGACTGGCAAGGTTGAAGACATCGGTGCGGATCTGCACGCAGGCGATGCCGAGCACCTCGAAGGCATGGCCCAGCAGCAGCCTTTTGGCCTGCGTGTTGAGGCCCGTGCGGCGCACCCATGGCGCATAGAGCGTGCCGCCGATTTCGAGGCGGCGATGACCCGCATTCATGCGCATGAAACGCGTGGTGCCGGCAATTTTCCCACCCGCATCCAGCACGGTAAAGGCCTGCACGCGGCCAGCAGCGGTATCGGCCTCGATCTGGTCGAGCCAGCGATCAATCGTTGCGGGGGCCGGAACCATCGTCGACATCGCATGGTCAAAGCCGGTGGCGAAGGCCGCCAGCAGATCGTCACGGTCCGCGCGGACCAGCGGGCGCAGCGTGACATGCTCACCGCTCAGCACCGGGGCGGCGGGCCAGCTCATCGCGCCTGCTCCACCAGATGCCCTTCAACCAGCCGTACCACCCGGTCCATCCGCGCGGCAAGGCGCTCATTATGCGTGGCAATCAGGGCGGCAGCGCCGCTGCCGCGCACCAGCTTGAGGAATTCGGCCAGAACCTTGTCGCTGGTCGCCTCATCCAGATTGCCGGTGGGTTCGTCGGCCAGCACCAGAGAAGGCGCATTGGCCAGGGCGCGGGCCACCGCCACCCGTTGTTGCTCGCCGCCCGAAAGCTGGCTGGGCCGGTGTTCCACCCGCTGGGCAAGGCCAAGTGCCGTGAGCAGTTCCGCCGCGCGCGCCTCGGCCTGGGCCCGATCCTTGCCGGCCACCAGTTGCGGCAGCACCACATTTTCCAGCGCCGAGAAATCCGGCAGCAGGTGATGGAACTGATAGACGAAGCCCAGATGGTCGCGGCGCAGCGCGGTGCGCGCGTCGCCATCCATGGCGCCCGTTTCCTGCCCGGCGATCACGATGCTGCCGCCAAAGCCGCCTTCCAGCAGCCCCACCGCCTGCAGCATGGTGGACTTGCCCGAACCCGATGGGCCCAGCAAGGCAACGATCTCTCCGGGCGCGATGGCCAGATCCACCCCGCGCAGGACATGGATGGTCACCCCGCCCTGCGTGAAGCTGCGGGTTAGCCCGCTCAGACGAACGACATCACTCATAACGCAGCACCTGCACAGGGTCCGTGCTCGCCGCCTTCAGCGCGGGGAACAGGGTGAAGGCAAAGGACAGGCCCAGCGCCAGCACGATGATGACGGTGACCTCGACGGGCGAAGCCTTGGCGGGCAGTTCGGTCAGGAAGCGGATCTTGGGGTCCCACAGGTTCTGGCCCGAGACCATCTGGATGAAATTCACCACATTCTGGCGGAAGATGAGGAAGATGGTGGCGATGAGGCAGCCCATTGCGGTGCCCAGCCCGCCAATGGTGCAGCCCACCGTCAGGAAAATCTTCATCACCGACCTGCGGCTGGCCCCCATGGTGCGCATGATGGCGATGTCGCGCGTTTTCGCCCGCACCAGCATGATGAGCGAGGAGAGGATGTTGAAGGCCGCCACAAGCACGATCAGCGAGCAGACGACGAACATCACCACCCGCTCCACCGCCAGCGCCTCGAAGAGCGAACCATTGATGGCCTTCCAGTCGCTGATAACAGCATGGCCCTGCAACTGTTTGGCCAGAGGCGCGAGAATATCGCCCACCTTGTCAGGCTCGGTGACCTTCACTTCCACGGCATTGATCGAATCGCCCATCAGCAGCAGCGTCTGGGCATCGGAGACCGGCATGACGACAAAGGCCTTGTCGAAATCATAGACGCCGATCTCGAAGATCGCCGCCACCGTATAGCTGACCTGCCGCGGCACCGTGCCAAAGGGGGTGGAGCGCCCCGCCGGATTGATGATGGTGATCTGGTCACCCACCTGCGCGCCAAGGTCGAGCGCCAGTTCCTTGCCGATGGCCACGGTGCCCGCGTCCGGCTTCACATCGGCCATGTTGCCCGCAATCACCTTGGGCGCCATCTTGGCAATGTCACCCGCCGTCTGGCCGCGGATCACCACCGCCGACACGCGCCCGTTGAGGCTGCCCAGCAGGGGCTGCTCGATCATCGGGCTGACCTGCACCACGCCGGGGGTGGCCTGCGCCTGCTTCACGATGTCCTGCCAGTCGTCCACCCGCCCGCCATAGCCCTGGATGACGGCATGACCGTTGAGACCCACGATCTTGTCGAAAAGCTCGGCACGAAAGCCGTTCATCACGCTCATCACGATGATGAGCGCCGCCACGCCCAGCGCCACGGCAACAAGGCTGATGCCCGCCACCAGCGCAATAAACGCCTCGCCGCGCCCGGGACGCAGATAGCGCCGCGCGACAGTCCATTCAAAAGTCGAGAGGATCACGCCGAAAGGTCCGATCGGTTCAATGCCAGGTCCTGCGGTGCCACACCGCCGCAACGGCCTCATGCCGGACCATCGCCGGGCCATGCCTTAGGCGCCTGCGCGGCGGCTGGCAATCGCCCGCGCAGGCTTTCCAGCGCCGCGCAAGGAAATCGCAGCACGGCCAAACAGGGCCTTGGGCCCAAACGCGGATCTACAGGCCCGCCCCTAAGGGTTCTTCACGGGAAATTACTCATAATTAACCTTGTCCGACTAGCGTATCGGACCATGCTTTCGCGCCCTGCTCTTCACACTGCGGCCGTGACCGGCGTGGCTTTTGCCGCGATGGGCATGATTGCCTTGCAGACTTCGCCCATGGCGAGCGGGCTGGCGTTTCTCTGGCCCTCGACCGCGCTGCTGGTGGTGCGCCTGCACACGCGGCGCCTGCGCGACTGGCCGCTGATGGTGGCTGCCTGCATGCTGGCGCTCGGCGTCATGCTGGCACTGCACGGAGTGCAGGGCCGCTGCATCGCGCTGATGACGACTGTCGACACGATCGAGACGCTGGGCGCGAGCTGGATGATGCGCGCGCTGATGAAGCAAGGCGACCAGCCTGTGCCGAGCGAGGAAATCGGCTGGCTGCTGCGAGCGATCTTCGCGGTCAGTCTGCTGCCTGCCTTTGCCTGCGGCCTGCTCCTCTGGGCCATGTTGGGCTTGACACCGCATGGCTGGGAAACCGGGCGCGACTGGTTTCTGGGCCATGCGCTGGGCATGATGATCCTGCTGCCGTGTTTTTCGCGGATGCAGCGCCTGCGTCACAACCTCCACGATCTGATGGCCACCTTCGAACGCCGCTGGTCCTGGCGGGATGTGGCAACGCTGGGCTTTACCGCGCTGATGGCGGCCTCGGCGATTGTCGCCTTTGCCCTGTCCACCCGACCCCTGCTGTTTCTGCCGGTGCTGGTGCTGGTCGCGGCGATGCTGTGGGTCGAGCTTTTCACGCTGAGCTGGATGTATCTGATACTGGCCACCATCTCCGCGGTGATGACCATCAAGGGTTTCAGCCCGCTCGCGCAGATGCATGTCAGCATGGCCCAGCAACTGGCCTCGGCGCAGGTCTATCTGCTTTTCACCGTGGCCTGCGTGACGCCGGTCTCGGGGCTTGTGCGCAAATTGCAGCGCAGCCTGCGCGAATTGCGCGAAAGCGAGGCGCGCTATCGCCTGCTGGCGGACCATTCCACCGACATCATCGTCAGTTCAGGACTGGAAGGCCGCGCGCATTTCTGCTCGCCCTCGATCAGCAAGCTGTGCCAGCGCGACCCTGACGCGATGATCGGGCGCCGCCTGCTCACGCTGGTCGATCCGCAATACCGCCGCCGTGTCGCAGAAGCCTATCTGCGCGCACTGGCCCGGCCGGGAACAACAGTGGAAGTCGAATTCGCGGGCCTGCGCTGCAATGGCCAGGCCCGCTGGTTCGAGGCGCATCTGCGCGGCGTGGCCGACCAGCGCGGCGTGGCCGAATGCGTGGTCAGCGTCATCCGCGACATGTCCGAGCGCAAACAGGTGGAAAGCGCACTGACCCAGGCGGCCTTCACCGATCCGCTCACCGGCCTTGCCAATCGCCGCGCGCTGATGGAGGCCATGGTCGGCTGCATCGACAACCGGCAGGCCGGCTGCCTGGCCGTCATCGACCTTGATCATTTCAAGCTGGTCAACGACCGCTTTGGCCATGCGGCGGGCGATGCGGTGCTGCGCAGCTTTGCCCGGGTGGCGCGGCAGGGGCTGCGTGCCACCGACATGCTGGCCCGCATCGGCGGCGAGGAATTCGCCCTGCTGCTGCCCGACGCCGACATCGCCATCGCCGAACGTATCTGCAAACGGATCGGCGCGCGTCTGGCCAGTACCGTCACGCATCATGACGGCAGGCCGATCACAGTCACCTCCTCCATGGGCCTGTCATCCCTATGCGGTGATCCCGCCGCCACGCTCGAGGCGGCGGACAAGGCGCTCTACATCGCCAAGGCCGGTGGCCGGGCCCGCCTGCAAGTGGCAGCCTGACCGGCTTGCAATTCGCCCAGCGCACACCACATGGCGGGGCGTCGCGATGGCGCCCCTTGCAAATTGACGCGAAACTCGCCAAAGCGCGCCCGAACCCGAGGCCCGCGCCCGAAGGGACGCGACAGGCCGCTTACACATCCGCCTTCAAACGCGGCGCACAAAGGCTCTCACGTCCGGCATGACCGACATTTCTACCGCCTCCGAACTGGCTCGCGATTCGTTCGACTCGACTCCCTGGGATCTTGAGGATGACGCCCTGCATGAGGAATGCGGCATCTTCGGGACAATCGCCTGCAAGAGCGCGGCCTCCATCGTCGCCCTTGGCCTGCACGCGCTGCAGCATCGCGGGCAGGAAGCCTGCGGCATCATCAGCTTTGATGGCGACGAATTCCTGGCGCACCGCGGCATCGGTCATGTGTCGCAGGTGTTCAACAATCAGGACATTTTCGCCCATCTGCCCGGCCGCATGGCCTCGGGCCATGTGCGCTATTCGACAACGGGCGGCGCGGGGCTGCGCAACGTGCAGCCGCTCTATGCCGAACTGGCCGCCGGTGGTTTCTCCATCGCCCATAACGGCAACATTTCCAACGCCATGACGCTGAAACGCGATCTGGTGCAAAAGGGCTCGATCTTCCAGTCGACCAGCGACACCGAAGTCATCATCCACCTCGTCGCCACCAGCCGCTATCCCACACTGCTCGACCGTTTCGTCGATGCGCTGCGGTTGATCGAGGGCGCCTATTCGCTGATCTGCATGACCGCCGAGGGCATGATCGCCTGCCGCGATCCGCTGGGCATCCGCCCGCTGGTGATGGGCCGCATCGGCGATGCCATCTTCTTCTCCTCCGAGACAGTCGGCCTTGATGTGGTCGGCGCCGAATTCATCCGCGAGGTGGAGCCGGGCGAACTGATCCAGGTCGACCACAATGGCAAGATTTCCTCGCACCGCCCCTTCGGTACGCCGCCTGCTCGCCCCTGCATTTTCGAGCACGTCTATTTCAGCCGTCCCGATTCGGTGATGGGCGGCCAGTCAGTGTATGAAGTGCGCAAGGCGATCGGCAAGGAACTGGCCAAAGAGGCCCCCGCCCCTGCCGATCTCGTCATTCCGGTGCCCGATTCGGGTGTGCCCGCCGCCATCGGCTATGCGCAGGAAAGCGGCATTCCCTTCGAGCTGGGCATCATCCGCAGCCACTATGTCGGCCGCACCTTCATTCAGCCCAGCGACGGCGCGCGCCATGCCGACGTGAAGCGCAAGCACAACGCCAACCGCGCGCTGATCGAGGGCAAGCGCATCGTGCTGATCGACGATTCGATCGTGCGCGGCACCACCTCGCTCAAGATCGTGCAGATGATGCGCGATGCCGGTGCCAGCGAAGTCCACATGCGCATCGCCAGCCCGCCCACCGAGCATAGCTGCTTCTATGGCGTCGACACGCCCGAGCGCAGCAAGCTGCTGGCCGCGCGCATGGATCTGGCCGCCATGGCCGATTTCATCCAGGCCGACAGCCTTGCCTTCGTCTCCATCGACGGCCTCTACCGCGCCGTGGGCGAGGAAAAGCGCAAGCCCAAGTGCCCGCAGTTCTGCGATGCCTGCTTTTCGGGTGACTATCCCACGCGGCTGACCGACCTGATCGAGGCGGGCAAGGCTGAAGGCGTCAAGCAGCCCGCCTGAAAGGGCCATCCATGAGCGAGACTGTGGCGATGAGCGAAACTCTGGCTGGGCAACTGGCCCTTGTGACCGGTGCCAGCCGGGGAATCGGCGCCGCCACGGCGCAGGCGCTGGCGGCGCGCGGCGCGCATGTCATCCTGACAGGGCGCGACACCAAGGCGCTGGAAGGCGTTGAGGAAGCGATCCATCAGGCCGGGGGCAGCGCCACCATCGCCCCGCTCGACCTTACCGAGCCCGATGCCATCGCGCGCCTGGCCAGTGCCATCGGCGGCCGCTGGAAGGCGCTCGACATTCTGGTGATCAATGCCGGCATCCTGCCCACGCTGACCCCGGTGATCGACATCGACGGCAAGGCCTTGAACCGCGCGCTCGCCACGCATGTGCTCGCGACACAAGCCCTGCTCACCTGTTTCCACCCGATGCTGAAAAACAGCAGCGACGCGCGGGTAATCGGCCTCACCACCACCGTCGCCCCCGCCCCCCGCGCGTTCTGGGGGGCCTATGGCGCCACCAAGGCCGCGCAGGAGGTTTTGCTGGACTGCTATGCGCAGGAAAACAGGAATATTTCCAAAATTCGCGTGGCCATCGTTAACCCCGGTGCCACCCGCACGTCCATGCGCGCAAAGGCCTATCCGGGCGAGAATCCGGCATCGGTGAAGGCGCCAGAGGTGGTCGGCGAGGCGATTGCGGCACTTTGCCTGAGTGATTTTCCCAGCCCGCACCGTATGAGCGTTAACCCAGCCTGATAAACAGTTCCTAAGGCGCCGCGCGCCAATGTGCACCTGCGCCGAAGGTTCCCGCACAACCATCGGCGCCGGAGGAAACGGGGGTACAGAGACCCTGTTTCCACGCAACGGTCGCGGCGCGCAAAGGCGCTCCCGATCGCGATGGCGCGGCCGGCAGACAAACGCAGCCCCTTACGCCGGTCGCGCCATTCGCTTTTCAGTCTCCATGAACAGCGCAGGCAGACATGCCGGGCGGGTGCGGCGCGGTTTCAGCCGCCCCCCACCCGCCTCTTCATCTCCGCATAGGCGGCCAGCGCCCTTTCGCGCCCCTCGCGGTGGGCGATGATCATCGGCGGATAGCCTGTCTGACGCCGGACAAGCGGGGAAGGATCGTGGATCTCACCCTCGGCCACCTCCGCCAGTTCGGGCACCCATTGGCGAATATAGGCCGAGGCGTCGAATTTCTCCGACTGGGTGAGCGGGGCCATGATCCGCACGAACTGGTTGGCATCCACCCCCGATCCCGCCGACCACTGCCAGTTGACCGCGTTCTGGGCATAATCGGCGTCGACCAGCGTGTCCCAGAACCATTGCTCGCCTTGGCGCCAGTCGACCCCCAGATGCTTGATGAGCAGGCTGGCCACGATCATGCGCACCCGATTATGCATCCAGCCCGTGTGCCAGAGCTGACGCATGCCCGCATCGACGATGGGGTAGCCGGTGCGCCCCTGCTGCCAGGCGTGCAGGGCTTCGGCATCCTCGCGCCAGGGGAAGGCCTCATAATCGGGGTTGGCAGGGCGCGCGCCATAATCGGGGATGCTGACGATCTGGTTCTGCGCATAATCGCGCCAGGCCAGTTCCGACAGAAACACCGCCACGCTACCGCCCAGATCAGCCACCCCATGCCAGCATTGTGCCGGGCTGATCTCGCCAAAGGCCAGATGGGGCGACAGGCGGCTGGTGCCCTCGATGGCGGGACGATTGCGCTCCGCCTCATAGCGGCTGGCATGGTCGGCAAAAGTGGCGAGACGCTGCGCGGCACCGCCCTCGCCCGGCGTCCATTCCGCGCGGAAACCTGCCGCCCAGTCGGGCCGGCGAGGGAGAAGGCCCCAATCGCCGAGCCGGTCGCTGACAGGCCAAGCGATGGGCGCGGGCAGCCGATCTGGCGCGGGCAGCGGTGGCCGGGGTGGCATCTGCTGCTGCAAGGCCCGCCAGAACGGCGTGTAGATACGATAGGGACGCCCGGCTCCATTCACCACGCTGCCCGGCGGCGCGAGGTAATTGCCATGATGCAGATGGAGTGTGAGGCCGGCCTTGGCCACCGCCCGTTCGGCCATGATCCACCACGGCTCATGGTGATGCAGGGCGTGGATCTCCTGCGCGCCGCAATCGCGCGCCAGTTCGGCCAGGGCGGTGTGACAGGGCCCTCGCCGCAGGATCAATCGGCTGCCCAGCGCCTCCAGATCACGCGCAAGGCTTTCGAGCGAACCATGCAGCCACCAGCGGCTCGCTCCGCCCATCGCGCGGTGGCGCGGCGTGTCATCATCCAGCACATAGACCGGAATGACAGGCGCCCCACTCTCGATAGCGGCGGCAAGGGCAGGCTGGTCGGCAAGGCGCAAGTCTCGGCGCAACCAGAGGAGGACGGGCTTGATCATGACCCCGGCCTAGCCGCTCCCGTCACGCCTGCCAGCATGGTTCTTGGGGCAAGTCAGACGGTCGGCCGGCTCTTGTAGCTGATGGTGCCGCCATGGTTGATCACCTGGCCGACCATGCCGCCCAGCACCAGATGGGCGTCCTGCGCGAGCGTGACGTCCCCCTTCACCATGCCGAGCAGTTCGACATGCGCGCCATGCGACACGATCAGGTCGCCCTTGACCATGCCGCGCAGCACGAGACGCGCGCCGGGCGCCACGGTCACATCACCCAGAATCATGCCCTTGAAATCAGCCTCGCCGTCGAACTGGTGATCGCTCCTTATCATCGGTTCAATGCGTCTGCCCTTGCTTGTGAGTTGATATGGTGAACTATATCACCAATACACTACAGAGCAAGAAAAAGGCCGCCCGTTTATTCAGGCGGCCTTTTGCATAAAGTCACACGTTGGAGAGCGGGCCCTGATCTTCGGGCGCATTGGCCACGGTCCAGGTCTGGCCCTTGGCGAGCAGCTTGGCCAGATTGGCGGCCTTGCCCTCACGGGCGCGGGTGTCCTGCGCCAGCATCTCATCCTCATAGGTCGGGCGCGGATCGTCATAGATCACGCCCAGCGCCACGGGGAACAGGTCCATCGGCAGCTCGACCAGCATATGGGCCACGCTGCGGTTGGTCACATCATGGACGATCACGCCCGCGCCCTGCCAATCGCCATCGACGACGTCGACGATCTTGAGCGTCAGCTTTTCGACATCCAGCGCGATGCCCTGCGTGCCCTTGTTGAACAGCATGGGCTCGCCATTCTTGAGCCAGAGCTGCTTTTCGTTCGCCACAGCCTTCTCGGTGAAGTCGGCAAAGCGGTCCTTGTTGTAAACGATGCAGTTCTGGAAGATTTCCACGAAGGCCGCGCCGCGATGGGCATGGGCTGCCTTCAACGTGTTGCTCAATTCCTTCGACGTATCAAAGCCGCGCGCCACAAAACGCGCACCTGCTCCCAGCGCGAAGGCGCAAGGCAGCGCCGGCCGGTCAACCGAACCCATCGGCGTTGTCGGACTGGTGGTGCCGATGCGGCTGGTGGGCGAATATTGCCCCTTGGTCAGCCCGTAGATCTCGTTGTTGAACAGCATGATCTGCGAGTTGATGTTGCGGCGCAGGAAATGCATCGTGTGGTTGCCGCCGATCGACATGCCATCGCCATCGCCCGTCACCAGCCAGATGTCGAGCTCAGGATTGGCCAGCTTGATGCCGGTGGCCACCGCAGGCGCGCGCCCGTGGATCGTGTGGAAGCCGTAGGACGACATGTAATAGGGGAAACGGCTGGAGCAGCCGATGCCCGACACGAACACCGTCTTGGCCGGGTCCGCGCCGATTTCGGGCAGGGTGCGCTGCACGGCCTTCAGGATCGCATAGTCGCCGCAACCGGGGCACCAGCGCACTTCCTGGTCCGATTCCCAGTCCTTGAGGGTGGTCTTCACCGCGATGGAGGTCATCTCGTTCATCGTCTTGTCCCTTACGCCAGCGCGGCTTCGATGGCGACTTCGATTTCCGCAATGGTGAAGGGCTGGCCCGACACCTTGTTGAGCGGCTTGGCATCCACCAGATACTGGTCGCGCAGCACGGTCTTGAACTGGCCGGTGTTCATCTCGGGCACGAGGATCTTCTCGTAGCCCTTGAGCAGATCGCCCAGATTGGCGGGCAGCGGCCAGACATGGCGGACATGGATATGGCTGACATCCAGCCCCTTGGCCCGCGCGCGGCGCACGGCCTGGCGGATGGGCCCATAGGTGCTGCCCCATGCCACCACGGCCAGCTTGCCCTTTTCCGTGCCCTGGTCGATGTCCTGCGCGGGGACATGGTGGGCGATGCCGTCCACCTTGGCCTTGCGCGCATCGGTCTGCAACTGGTGCGTGGCGGGCGCGTAATCGAGGTCGCCGGTGTCGGGCGCCTTCTCGATGCCGCCGATGCGGTGCATCAGACCGGGGGTGCCGGGCTTGATCCAGGGGCGCACGCCATTCTCGTCGCGCTTGTAGGGCAGGACCTTGCCGCCTTCATTGTTCGTCGTTTCGAGGAACTTGACCGGGAAGGGCTTGAAGGTTGCCGGGTCAGGCACATGCCAGGGCTCGGCCGCATTGCCGATATAGCCATCGGTGAGCAGCATCACGGGGGTCATGAACTGGGTCGCCAGACGCACCGACTCGATCGCGCATTCAAAGGCATCGGCGGGCGAGCGGGCAGCGATCACCGGCATCGGCGTATCACCGTTGCGGCCATAGATCGCCTGATAAAGGTCGCTCTGCTCGGTCTTGGTGGGCAGGCCCGTCGAAGGCCCGCCGCGCTGCGAGTTGACGATGACGAGCGGCAGTTCGGTCATCACCGCAAGGCCCATCGCCTCACCCTTGAGCGCAATGCCCGGACCCGAGGAGGAAGTGACGCCCAGCGAACCCGCATAGGCCGCGCCGACCGCCGAAGCGATGGCCGCGATCTCGTCCTCCGCCTGGAAGGTGGTGACGCCAAACTCCTTCATCTTGGTGAGATAATGGAGGATCGCGGAAGCAGGCGTGATGGGATAGCCGCCGAAGAACATGGGCAGATCCGCCATCTGCGCGCCGGCCACCAGACCAAGGCTGATCGCCTCGGCGCCGGTGATGGTGCGATAGAGACCGGGGGCCGAAGGCACGGGGTCGATGTGCAGCTTCTTGACCTGCCCGCCGATTTCCGCCGTCTCGCCATAGGCATGGCCGGCGTTCAGCGCGGCAATGTTGGCATCGGCCAGGATCGGATGCTTGGCGAACTTATCCTTCAGCCACTGGATCAGCGGCTCACGGTCACGGTCGAACATCCACAGCGCCAGGCCCAGCGTCCACATGTTCTTGCAGCGCAGCGCTTCCTTGTTGCCAAGGCCGAAGGGCTTGACCGCCTCGAGCGTCAGCGCGCTGATGTCGAAGGCCAGCAGGTTCCACTTGGCAAGGCTGCCATCTTCCAGCGGATTGACCTCATACTTGGCCTTTTCGAGGTTCCGCTTGTTGAACTCGCCCGAGTCGGCGATGATCAGGCCACCGGCTTTCAGCTGCGGCACGTTGGTTTTCAGCGCGGCAGGATTCATCGCCACCAACACGTCGGGCTGGTCGCCCGCCGTCGTGATCTCGGTGCTGCCGAAATTGATCTGGAAAGCGGACACGCCGAACAGCGTGCCCTGCGGCGCGCGGATCTCGGCGGGGAAATCCGGGAACGTGGCAAGATCATTGCCCGACAGAGCGGTGGAGAGCGTGAACTGCCCCCCCGTCAACTGCATGCCATCGCCCGAATCGCCGGCGAAACGCACCACCACAGCCTCGGGAACATTGTCGGTGGAGCGGGCCTCAGCGGCGCCCTCCTTGGCCAGAATCGTTGCCATGAAAACCCTTTTCAACTCGCTTGACCGCAGAAATGCCGGGACACACCATCCCTTCTGCTGCCCAAAGGCTCAGCGCCCCAGCATGGGCCGGATCGTGCAAAACCCTTGCGACATAGCCCTTGGCCCTGCCCGCGCGGCGGCGCAATCCAGTTTTTCTGTCAGGCATCAAACCACAGGTGCCCCAAGAACCTTCATCGCGCCCTAGTCAAGCGGCAATCGCCCGTTTATGGGCCGCCTGCGGCAATTTTTCCGCAAGACAAAGTCACAGTCGGCAGATTATCAAGGGCTCTCTCCAAAGGCCCCAGGGCAGTACGAAATGAATGATTTTTCCCACCTTCCTTACCGCCCCTGCGTGGGTGTGATGCTGGTCAACGCGCATGGTCAGGTCTTTGTTGGCCAGCGGATCGACCAGCGCGAGAACAGCGGCGGGGCCGAAGGCGATTTCTGGCAGATGCCGCAGGGCGGCGTGGACGAGGGCGAGGACCTGCGTGCCGCCGTCTGGCGCGAACTGGCCGAGGAAACCGGCGTCAACGCCGATAAGGGGCTAATTCTGGCGCAAACGCGCGAGGAACTGCTCTATGACCTGCCCGACGAGCTGATCGGCAAGCTGTGGAAAGGGCGCTATCGTGGACAGCGGCAGAGCTGGTTTCTCATCCGCTTCACCGGGCAGGATGAGGACATCAATCTCAACGCGCACAATCCGGCGGAATTCTGCGACTGGAAATGGGTGAACCCCGAAACGCTGCCCGACCTGATCGTGCCCTTCAAGAAGCGCGTCTATCGCTCGGTGCTAGAGGAATTTCGCGCGCTGATCTGATCGCCGTCAGCTTTGCCAGACGCCCGCGTATGGACGGAGGGGCGTCTGACAAAAAGCCTCAGTTCTTGGCGACACTCTTGGCAACAGCGGCGGCGGGCGGCGCTTGATCGGCACTGACCACCCGCTGCGGTGCAGCGCTCTGCGCCGCCTGGATCGAGGCAGCCAGACTGCGGGTGGGCGCGCAGCTGTCGCCACACATCGATTCGAGCCGCGCCAGATTGCGCCGCGCCTTGTCGATCGCGCCCTTGTCGGCCAAAGCCTGCCCCTCGCCCGACAGGGCTTCGAGATTGGCCGGATCACGTTGAAGCACGGCGCGATAATAGTGCAACGCCTTGCCCGGCATGTCTTCGTGCCGCGCCACCTCGGCCAGATCCATCACCAGCCGGGCACTGCCGGGCTGCAGCGTCAGAGCGGCCTCGAAACCATCGGTCGCCCGGTCAAGATCGCCTGTCGCCAGCGCCGCGCGGCCCTGCGCTTCCAGCATGGCCGCGCGCGGCTCCAGAACCTCGGGCGAGGCGCTGTGCCCCACACTTGCCGTCACTGCCACGAGGGCGGAGAGGACAAGTGAAACCGGGGCAAAACGCATAGCTAGTTCCTTGATCGTGCTTCGGCTTTCGCGCCGGTGTATGGACATCGTCTCCGACATGAAGGCGGATGCTAGCATAGGCTTTTGAGGCAGGCGACGAAAAAGCCGTCGGTGCCGTCACGGGCCGGATCGAGCCTGAGCCCACCGCCGCGCGGCGTCCCTGCCCCCAGCGCGAGGGGCTGCGACCGCCAGCACGAATCGCGGGCGAGGAACGCCTCGAGCTGATCGGCGCCCTCGCCATCCAGCAGTGAACAGGTGACGAAAATGATGCGACCACCCGGACGCACCAGACATGCTGCCACATCGAGCAAGCGGCCCTGAATGCCGATGACCCTCGCCAGCTCCTTCTCCGTCAGCCGCCAGCGGGCTTCCGGGTTGCGACGCCAGGTGCCGGTGCCGCTGCATGGCGCATCAATCAGCACCGCATCGACCTGGCCCGTCAGGTCAGCCAGCGCCTCGGCCTCGCGGTTGGGGTTCATGAGGCGCGTTTCCACCCAGCCCGCGCCCGCCCGCTGGGCACGCGGCGCCAACCTTTGCAGGCGTGCCCTGTCAACGTCGCAGGCGATCAACCGCCCCTTGCCGCCCATCGCCGCAGCCAGCGCCAGCGTCTTGCCGCCCGCCCCCGCGCAGAGATCCACCACTGTCTCGCCCGGCATGGCCGCGACGGCCTCACACGTCAGTTGCGAGCCGCCATCCTGCACCTCGATCAGGCCCTGCTCATAGGCCGGCCAGCTTTCCACCGGCGTCCCGGGGGCAAAGCGCAAGCCATGGGGCGCCATCAGCGGCACCCCCGCCTCCGGCAGATCCAGCTCGCCACGCGTGGCTTTCAGCGCATTGACCCGCACATCGAGCGGCGCGCGATCGAGCAGTGCCGCAGCCTGAACCTCATCGATGCCGCTGCTCGCCAGCCTGCGCGCAAGCCAGTCCGGCGCAACGCCGCCCTTCGCCACCGGTTCACCCTTGGCCACCGGCGCGGGGGCATGGGGGCCGCCATCAAACAGCTCCATCACCACAGGGTCGAGCTCGCCCAGCCGCAGCATGGCGGCGCGCCCGTTTTCCGGCACTGGCCCGCAGGCGCGGATCGCGCCATAGACCAGCTCGCGCACCGCCCGCCGGTCCTTCGACCCGGCAAAGCGGCGCGTGCGAAACCAATCAGAGAACACACGGTCAGCCGGGGCGCCGCCGGATTTTGCCGCCGCGATGATGGCGTCGAGGATCTCGATGGCAGCCTGAACGCGGGCGGATGGGGTCATGGCTTGGGTGTTACCAGAAGAGAAGGGAAAGGAAATGCGAGGGTGTTACACCCTCGCGCTCCCCTTAACCCCTTACCGCGTCGGATAGTTCGGCGCCTCACGCGTGATGGTCACGTCGTGAACATGGCTTTCCTTCAACCCCGCATTGGTGATCTGGATGAACTGAGCCTTGGTGCGCAGATCCTCGATCGTGGCGCTGCCGGTGTAGCCCATGGCGGCCTTCACCCCGCCAACGAGCTGGTGCACGACATCCTTGGCCGGGCCCTTGTAAGGCACCTGACCTTCGATGCCTTCGGGGACCAGCTTCATCTGGTCCTTGATGTCCTGCTGGAAATAACGGTCGGCGCTGCCGCGCGCCATGGCGCCCACGCTGCCCATGCCGCGATAGGCCTTATAGGCCCGGCCCTGATAGATGAAGGTTTCGCCCGGCGCTTCTTCCGTGCCGGCCAGCAGGCTGCCGACCATGATGGTGCTGGCACCGGCGGCAAGGGCCTTTGCAGCGTCACCGCTGGTGCGCAGGCCGCCATCGCCGATGATGGGAACGCCATGCTTGCTGGCTTCCTCGCTCGCTTCCATGATGGCGGTGAGCTGGGGCACGCCCACCCCCGCCACGATGCGCGTGGTGCAGATCGAGCCGGGCCCGATGCCGACCTTCACGCCATCCGCGCCCGCGCCGATCAGCGCCTTGGTGGCTTCGGCGGTCGCCACGTTACCGGCGATGACCTGAGCGTTGGGGTTGAGCTTCTTCACGCGTTCCACCGCGCGGGCCACATCGCGGTTATGGCCATGGGCAGTGTCGATGATCACCACGTCGCATTCGGCGTCCAGCAGCGCCTCGGTGCGGGCAAAGCCCTTGTCGCCCACGGTGGTAGCGGCGGCAACGCGCAGGCGGCCAGCGGCATCCTTGGTGGCGGAAGGATAGGTGACGGCCTTTTCAATGTCCTTCACCGTGATGAGGCCAACGCAGTGATAGGCGTCATCCACCACCAGCAGCTTTTCAATGCGGCGGGCGTGGAGAAGGCGACGGGCCTCTTCCTGCGACACGCCGGCGCGCACGGTGGCGAGGTTCTCATGGGTCATCAGCTCGCGCACGGGCTGGGCGATGTTGTCGGCAAAGCGCACGTCACGGTGGGTGAGGATGCCGACCAGCTTGCCGCTGGCCTCGACCACAGGCACGCCATTGATGCGGTTGGCGTCCATCAGCGCGCGGGCCTCGCCCAGCGTGGCATCGGGCGCGATGGTGATCGGGTTGACCACCATGCCGCTCTCGAAGCGCTTGACCGCACGGACGGCGGCGACCTGTTCCTCGATGGTGAGGTTGCGGTGCAGCACGCCAATGCCGCCAAGCTGGGCCATGACGATGGCCATGTCGGCCTCGGTCACCGTGTCCATGGCGGCGGAGAGCACCGGAATGTTGAGCGCGATCGCCTTGGTAAGCTGGGTGCGGGTATCGGCCATGGAAGGCACGATGTCCGATTCCGCCGGACGCAGCAGCACGTCGTCAAAGGTCAATCCGAGGGCGATGTGCATGTTGGCCACAGTGCGTGTTCCCGCTTTACAGGGGGCCTGCACAACCTAGCGCAAGGGCATGGGGGCGTGCGGCCCGGTTTCGATTCGTGGCGGCCCATGTAATCAAGCAAACCCCAAAGCGCCAGTGGCCTTTTCAAGGCATTTTCGTGACAGAGACCCGCTTCAGTGTGCCAGCAGCGGCGAATTGGCGGGCAGGCCGTAAACTGCGGCGCGCCCGGGAAGGATGCGATAGCCCGCAGGTGTCAGCCGCATATCGGCCTCTAGCGGAAGTGTGCCACCGGCCACCACCGGCAGGCTGCGGGCCTGTGGGAACTGCTGGGCCAGCGCGCACAGCGCCGCCTCGCGAAATGCACGATCAGCGGCGGGCCGGGAGCCATTTTCAAACATGACCCATACACGTCCCGGATGAAGGAAATCCATCGCCTGCGCGATCGGCTCCTCATCCTTCGCGCCGCGCCAGACGCCAATATAGACGGTGGCGCGCTTATTCTGCGGCGTTTTTGTGTCGTGGGCCTGCATGGCCATCCATGCCGCTGTCGCATCATCGACATGAAGCGTGGGGTCAACCCGCGCAGCCTGCCGCAATGTCGCGATCAGCCGCTGCCGGTCAGCGAGGCTGGCAACTGGCACCTCGATAGCGGCCCGCAGCGGGCTTGACCTTGCCTTCTTGCATCCGCCCGGCACCAGCAGGAGAAGCGCAAAGGCGGCGGCCCGCCTCAGCTCCACACAGCCTCGGGCGGCAGGCTCATCAAAATGGCATCGACATTGCCGCCCGTCTTCAGGCCGAACAGCGTGCCGCGATCATAGACCAGATTGAATTCGGCATAACGGCCGCGCCATTCAAGCTGGGTCTGCTTGTCCGCCAGGGAAAAATCCATCCCCATGCGGCGGCGCACCAGCTTTGGATAGATGTCGAGGAAGGTCTGGCCCACCGCCTTGGTGAAGGCGAAATTGGTTTCCCAAGCCGCCACATCGGCGCAATCGAGATGATCGTAGAAAATGCCCCCCACCCCGCGATGGACGCCGCGATGGGGAATGAAGAAGTAATCGTCCGCCCAGGCCTTGTAGCGGTCATAATCGCCCGGTTCATGCGCATCGCAGGTGGCCTTGAAGGCCGCGTGGAACTCCGCCGTGTCCTCCTCATAGGGGATGGGCGGGTTCAAATCCGCGCCACCGCCAAACCACGCCTTGGTGGTGGTGAGGAAACGGGTGTTCATATGCACAGCGGGCACATGCGGATTGGCCATATGCGCGACAAGGCTGATGCCTGTTGCGGTAAAGCCGGGGTTCTCGATGCTGGCGCCATTGATGCTGGAGGCAAAGCCGGGAGAGAAACGGCCATGGACGGTGGAGACATTGACGCCGACCTTTTCAAAGACCTTGCCCTTCATCAGCCCGCGCACGCCGCCGCCCGTCTCGCCCTGTTCGGCTTCGACGCTCTCGCGCGTCCAGGGGGTGTAGGCAAAGGAGGCATCCGAACCCGCCTCGCGCTCGATGCTTTCAAAGGCCGTGCAGATCGCATCGCGCAGCCCTTCGAACCAGGCGCGGGCCGTTTGTGTCTGCGCGCTCCACTCGGTCATCGTCTCGTCCCTTTCCTGCGAGCCATGCGCTTGCCATCACGCGCGGGCCGGGGCAAGGCTTGGGCATGACTTCAGCGCCCTTTCTGTCGGCGGGCACCTCCTTTGGCATCCCTTTCGACTTTGCCGGGGGTGAATGGCGCCTCTCCCCCTGCCGCGCCCTGCATTGGGTGGAGGAACAGGCGCTGGTGGTGGCCGACCTGCATCTGGAAAAGGCCAGCTGGTATGCCAGCAAGGGCCAGTTCCTGCCGCCTTATGACAGCCGGGAAACGATCGAACGACTCAGCACCGCGCAAGAGACAACGGGGGCGCGGCGCATCTATGCACTGGGCGACAGCTTCCACGATGCCGATGGCCCAACGCGGCTGGAGCCCCAGGCGCGCGGCGCGCTGGAAAAGCTGGCCAGGCGGGCGCAGATCGTGTGGATCACCGGCAATCACGATGAAGGCCTTGCCGATGCCATCCTGCCGGGCGAGGTGGCCGAGGAGATGACCCTGCGCGGCATTACGCTGCGCCATATTGCGCGGCCCGGCGCCCTGGGGGCCGAACTGTCAGGCCATTTTCACCCCAAGCTGCGCCTGTCATTGCGCGGGCGCTTCATCAGCCGCCCCTGCGCCGTGCGTGCGGGCCACCGCATGATCCTGCCCGCCCATGGCTCGCTGACCGGCGGTCTCGATGCGCGGTCCCCCGCCATTCGCGCCGCGCTTTGCCCCCAGAAAAATCTCGAAGCGCTGGTCCATGCCAGCGGCAAGGTGCTGCGCTTTGCCCTTTCAACCGGGGGCTTTGCCCTCTCAGCCGGGGACACCACCGAAACAGCCTAAAATATCGCTTTGCCGCTTGTGGGAATCGCTTTAAAGAGCGCCCAGGTTTCGCGCGGCACCACAGCGCATTCCCGCATTGGTCTTTTCCGGGCCTGAACGGGAATGCGCTGTGGTGCCGCCCGTTTCCGTATGGCAACCACAGGAGAGAAGACTATAGCTCCCCCACCCCGGCGCATGATGGCGCCCCCCGTGAAAAGCGGGCCACGCTACAACGAATTCATCCAGTCGCCCAAGGTGCGCGTGATCGATGGTGATGGTGAAAACCTCGGCGTTCTGAACACGCGCGACGCGATCCAGCAGGCGTTCGAAGCCGGCCTCGACCTGGTCGAAGTGTCGCCCAACGCCGATCCGCCGGTCTGCAAGTTCCTCGATGTCGGCAAGTTCCGCTATGAGGCGCAGAAGAAGGCCAACCTCGCCCGCAAGAGCCAGAAGACGCAGGAGATCAAAGAGATCAAGATGCGTCCGAACATCGATGACCATGACTATGACACCAAGATGAAGGCGATGCACCGCTTCATCGAGGAAGGCGACAAGGTCAAGGTCACGCTGCGCTTCCGCGGCCGTGAACTTTCGCACCAGCAGCTGGGCATGAACCTGCTCAAGCGCGTGCAGGAAGACATCGCCGAAGTGGCCAAGGTCGAAGCCTATCCGCGCATGGAAGGCCGTCAGATGCTGATGGTGGTTTCGCCGAAATAAGGCTATAAGGCTCTTGCCTCGGCCATCTTGCGGCCAGTTCCGGCCAATCAGGCAGGTGGCTTGAGTCTACGAAGAGGCGCCCCTCCCCACAGGGAGCGGCGCCTTTTTCGTGGGCCAGGGCCCGGCGCTAAAGCCGCGCGCCGCCCACCCACCCGAAGCCGAAACCCCAGAACAAGACCTTGATCAAGGCTGCAAGAAGCTGCGTCGCGACAAGCCCGCCGACCCAGGCCATCAGCAGCAGACCGACAAAGCCGGTCACCACAGCCGCACCCAAAGCCCAGACAAGGTCCGGGCGAGCGCCAAAGCGCAGCTTCAAACCCCAGCGCCCTTCCACGTCCGCCGCTCCTCTGCCACGCGCAGCACCTCGTAAGCTGCCTGCAGCCCCATGAAGGCCTTGGCCGCCTCCGCGTCATCCGGGCGCACATCGGGGTGGACTTCCTTGGCCTTGCTACGCCACGCCTTGCGCACGGCATCAAAATCGGCGTCCGGGTCCAGCCCCAGCACCTCCAGAGCCTTCATCTCGTCGCGGCTGCGGCTACCGTCGCCAGAACCGTTCCAGCCGTAATAGGCGCTCTCGCGATAGCCGCTGCTGGTCTGCTGCTCGGCCTTCTTGCGCGCCTCTACCTCCTCGGCGTCGAGCCCGGCGAAATAGTCCCAGCCGGAATTGTATTCCGCCGCATGGGCCTGACAAAAATACCAGCGGTCAGGGCTGTTGGGCGCCTTGGGCGCGGGGCAATTGCCCGGCTCACTGCAGCCCGCGCGGTCACACAGGCGGATATGCGCCGTTTCGCGCCCCGCTTCATAGCCCCGCCAGCGCGGAAAGCCCCAGTCATTGGATCGACGTGCTCGAGTCATAAGGCAGCCATTGTGGAGGTAAGGGGGGGAAGGTTCAAGGGTGGAAGAGGAAGAAGGGAAAGATGCGAGGGTCATCACCCTCGCGCTCCCGGGTGTTTGGAGAGGGAGTGCAAGGCCGTCCCGCAGCGCCAGCACCGCCCGCCGCAGGCAGGAAACACAACGCCTCCCCCTCCCCCATCCATGCCCGCAGTGTCGGAAGACGTCATGGGGGTACGGGGCCCACCGATTTCTCTTGGGAAATCAGCACATCAACACCACCCCCGGCCTATCCCTTCCCCAAAACCAAAAGAAAACCCCGCCAACCCGAAGGCAGGCGGGGTATTCCCAAAACCAATCCGTCAAGCGAATCAGTCGATCGCCACCGTCACAGCGCGACGGTTCTTCGCCCAGGCTTCCTCGGTCGAAGCCGGGTCGATCGGGCGTTCCTTGCCATAGGAAATCGTCGTCAGGCGCGAGGCATCGACGCCCAGCGAGACGAGGTAGTTCTTGGCAGCGGTCGCGCGGCGTTCGCCAAGGGCCAGGTTGTATTCGCGGGTGCCGCGCTCGTCGCAGTGACCCTCGATGGTGGCCTTCTTGGCGGGGTACTTCATCAGCCACTGGGCCTGCGCCTGCAGGGCAGCCACGTCGGCGGGCTCGATGCTGTACTTGTCCAGCGCGAAGTGGATGGTGTCGCGGCCCATCATCTGCGCCACGAAGTCGGCGGCGCTGCCGGGCACGGGGCCCTGGTTGGCGGGCGCGGGCGGCGGCGGAGCCTGGGTCACGGCCGGGGCGGGCTCAGGCGGCAGGGCCGCTGGCGGCTTCTTGCTGCAGGCGGCCAGAGCCATGGCGCAGGCCAGAACGGCAACGCCGGGGGCGATTTTACGATGGGCAGTGATGCTATGGAGCTTTGAGAGCATGGAAAAGACTCCTGTTAGACAAAGTCATGATCGGACGATCGCCCCCGCGACCCAACGATCGGACGAAACCGCCGTTTACTGGCGGATGGGGCCCCAACTGGGGTCAGAGCCGTCCACGGGGGTGGGCAGGCGCCGTTCATGCCGCCCCGTCAGATCAACCTGCCAGAGGCTGGAGTGACCTGATCCCTTTTCGGTGCGGAAGAACTGGATGATGCGGCCATTGGGGGCCCAGGTGGGGGCCTCGTCCTGCCAGCCATGCGTCAGGGTGCGGGCGCCCGAACCGTTGGGGTCGGTCACCGCGATCGAAAATTCGCCACCGCCAATGCGGGTAAAGGCGATCTGGTCGCCGCGCGGGCTCCATTCGGGCGTGGCAGCCTTGCCGCCAAAGAAGCTGATGCGATGCTGGCCCGAGCCATCGGCATTCATCACATAGATCTGCTGGCTGCCGCTGCGGTCGCTTTCAAAGGCGATCCGCTTGCCATCGGGCGAATAGCTGCCGCCGATGTTGATGCCGGGCGTATCGGTCAGTTGCTGGCTGGTGCCGCCCATGGCCGAAATGCGGTAGATGTTGGTGTTGCCCGCAATCGCCATGGAATAGAGAATCCACTTGCCATCAGGCGACCAGCGCGGGGCGAAGGTGGGGTTGCCGGTGGCCGCCACCAGACGCTGCGTGGCGCTGGCGATGTCATAGATGTAGAGACGCGGCCGCCCGTTAAGATAGGACAGATACAGGATTTTCTTGTAATCGGGCGAGAAACGCGGGGTCAGCGCCATGGCCTGCCCGGTGGTGATGAAGCGGTGATTGGCGCCGTCGCTGTCCATGATGGCCAGCCGCTTCATACGGTGATTCTTGGGGCCGGTCTCGGCGATATAGGCGATGCGGCTGTCGAAGAAGGGGCTCTCGCCCGAGAGGCGCGAATAGATCACGTCCGAGCATTTGTGCGCGGCGCGGCGCCAGTCGGCGGCGGTGAAGGTCCAGGCCGCCTTGGTGAGCTGCTGGTTGAGCTTCACGTCATAGAGATAGCACGTCACCATCAACGAGCCATCGTCATTGGCCCGCACGCTGCCATGCACCAGCATCTGGGCGCCGCGCGCGCTCCAGCCGGGGAAGTCGGGCTGGGTGACATCACCCATGGTGATGGTGGGCAGACGCGCCGGGCCGATGGGCTTGAAAAGCCCGTTGTTTTTCAGATCGGCCGTGATCACCTCGGCAATCGCGCGGCCAAGCTGGGCGGTGCTGCCGGCGCTGGCCTGCGTGGGCACATCGGCGGGCGTGGCAAAGCTGGGAATGTCGATGCCAAGGTCCACCCAGGCATTGTCATCCGACACCGAGCCCGTCAGACCACCGCTGTCCTGCGCGGGCGTAGCCGGGGCCGGCACGGTGGCGGCAGGCGGCAACAGGGGAGCAGGCGCGCTCTGCTGCGCCAGGGCGGGGGCCGCAACCGCGCTCGCACACGCGGCCAACAGCAAAATGATCTTACGGGTGTTCATCGCGCCAGGTTCCTGTCGAAGCGGAAAGCAGCCACGTGCTTCCATGCATCATAATACTCGGGTGGCAAAGCAAAGGGTGCGGCCAATTTCACCGCACGAATGGCATTTTCTGCGTGAATATGCGCCTGCGCGCGATTGCTGTCGGTGATGCCGGACTGGGTGACCACCCTGATCGGCCCGGCCAGCGAACCATCGCGATTGAGATCGAAGGAGAGCACGGTCACCAGCTGATCGGTATCCACGCCTTGCGGCACGAACCAGTTGGGCTTGAGCGCCCGGGCGATGGCGCCGGCCAGCGAGGCCCGCACGGCGGGGCCTGCGACCTGCCCGGGCGGGGTCTGCGCCTTGCCTGCCCCCTGGGCGGACAGGCCCTTGAGAAAATCGGCGCCCAGACGGCTGCCACCGGCATGTTTGGTGGTCGGCTTGGCCTCTTTCACACCCTTGGTCGCAGCATGGCCTTCACGTGCGGCAATGGCGCGACCCACGGGATCATCCTTCGGGGCCTGCTTGCTCGGCTCGGGCTTGTGGACCGGCGGCTTGGGCTGCGGCTTGGGCTCGGGCCTGGCGACAGGCTGAGGCTTGACCGGCTCGGGACGCGGCTTCACCGGCTCGGGCCTGGGCTGGGGCACGGGGACGGGCCGCACCGGCTCAGGCCTGGGCGGGGCGGACTGCTCTTCGGGCTGGGCCTCGCCCAATTGCGGGGCCAGATCGGGCGCGGCTTGCTCCTTGCTGGGCGAGGTCGATTGCAGGCCGACATCATCCGAGAGCGTCACCGTCATGCGCGATGGCGGCACGGGCGGATGGGCATGCGCCATCGCCAGAACCCAGACAAGCGCGACATGACCCGCCAGCGCCACCGCCAGCCCCGCCATCTCGCTCTTGCGCAAAGTGCTCATGGTCCGCCTCAGTTCCCGCTTTTGGCCGACGCCTGAACGGGATCGCCACCCGCCACCGTCACCAGCGAGATCGCCGTCACTCCGGCATGGTTGAGCTCGCCCATCACGCTGATCACCCGGCCATAATCCAGCGCCTTGTCCGCGCGCAGCACCACCAGCGGCGCCTGCCCCTGATCGTCCTTGGGCAAAGCGGTGATGCGATCGGCCAGTTCACCCGGCGCGATCTGGTCGTCATCGAGATAGATCGTGCCTTCCTTGTCCATCGTCACCGTCACCTGATGCGGCGTGTGATCAAGCGGCTTGGCCCGGCTGTCAGGCAGTTGGATGGGAATGCCGGCCTTGAGCAAGGGCGCCGTCACCATGAAGATGATCAGCAACACCAGCATCACGTCCACCAGCGGCGTGACGTTGATCTCGGCCATCGGCGAACGGGCGCCGCGGCCACGGCGCCCCTTGCCGGAGAATTTATGGATGCCCATCGCCATTTTGGTCAGGCTCCCAAGCAGGAAGGGATGAAGCAGGGGGTCATCACCCCCTGCACCCCCATGACGTCTTCCGACGAAACGGGGTGCTGGGACCAGCGATGTGCTTTACCGCCCCGCAGAGAAGAATATCTGCCTCCGGCAGTGGGACGGTGGCGCAGGCTGTGGCCAAACGCGCCGTCTCGTCGGGAGACAAAATGGGAGTTTGAGGGCGTAACGCCCTCAAGGCCTTCTTTTCTTCCCATCACAACTGGTCCAGCTCACGGCTCAGCGTGCCATGAAAACGATCCGCAAAGCGCTGCAACCGCGCCTCGAACCCGTTCACGCGGTGCGAAAAGCGGTTGTAGGCGATGACTGCCGGAATAGCGGCGAACAGGCCGACCGCCGTGGCGAACAGCGCCTCGGAAATGCCCGGAGCCACCACGCCCAGCGAGGAGTTCTGCTGCTGGCCGATCTGGAAGAAGCTGTTCATGATGCCCCACACCGTGCCGAACAGGCCGACGAAGGGCGCCACCGAACCGACGGTCGCCAGAAAGTTCAGCCGGTCAGCCAGGGCTTCGCTTTCAGCGGCCACCACGCTGTCCATCGCGCCGGCGATACGGGCGCGGGCCGCCTCGCGGTCCACCTTGCCGGTGACCGAGCGGCGCCATTCGCCAAGTGCCGCTGCCACCACCTTGGCGGCGGGCAGATCGCTCTGCTGGCCCTTGGCGCTTTTCTGGAAGGCATCGAGATCGCGTGCGTTCCAGAACTCGCCCTCATAGGCGGTGGTCTTGCTCTTGAGCCCCATCATCCGCAACGAGAAGGTGATGATGATGGTCCACACCCAGACACTGGCGAGAACCAGCGCGCCCAGCACGCATTGCACCACGATATCGGCATCGAGAAACAGGCGCACCGGGTCCAGATGGGTCGGCGCTCCCTCGCCTGCGGCCCCAAGCGCGAGAAGCATCATCACCGTCATTGCTCAAGCCTCACTGGTATCGGTCGTAGAGAGTGACGGGACTTTGCCCGTCAGGAAAGCGTCGAAGGCCGCGCGCCACGCCGCAGGCTGCCGCCGGGGACGACCCTGCGGGCTGACAAATCCGACACGCACCTTGGCTGAGGCCAGTAGGCGATCATTTCTGAACGCTTCCTGACACATTTGACAGGAAGCGGCCCCCATATCCTCAACACAGGTGCGGATGATCACATTGTCATCCAGACGGGCAGGCGAAAGATAGCGGATCGTCATGTCGGCCACGGCATAGGCCCCCTCACCCGCCTCCACCGCGCCGCGCTGGTCGATGCCGAGCAGGCGCAACAGATCGGAACGCGCGCGTTCGAACCACCGCAGGTAATTGGCGTGATAGACCACGCCGGAAAGGTCGGTATCTTCGTAAAACACGCGCAGCGCATAATAATGCGCGCCCTCCAGCACACGGCCTGCTTCGGCATGGGGCAGGCCCGAGGGCCAGCCATGGGAGGGAGCGTTAACGATCATTGCCACCGCTCTAGACCGGGGCGGGCGGCAAGGGCAAGGCTTGGCAAGCGCAAGTTTAGGCCAATTCTATGCCCGATCCGCCATTTGCCCCATGGCTCAGCGTGCCAGCATGGGCCCCAGCGGCCTGCCACCAAAGAGATGGACGTGGAAATGCGGCACTTCCTGCCCGCCGTCCTGCCCCATATTGGCCAGCAGGCGATACCCCGGAACGTCCAGCCCCTGATCGCGCGCCACATGACCCACGGCGCGGACAAAACCGGCGATCAGAGCATCGGGCGCCTGGGCGGAAAAATCATCCCAGCTGACATAGGGCCCCTTGGGGATAACCAGAACATGGGTCGGCGCCTGGGGGGCAATATCATGAAAAGCCAGGGCAAAGTCGTCTTCATAGACCTTCTTGCAGGGGATCTCGCCGCGCAGGATCCTGGCGAAGATGTTGCCCTCATCATAGGGCAGCTTGGCGTCGATGGGCATGGGCAGGCTCCTTATGTGCGCGCGGCCTTTTCGGCCAGACCGCCGATCCCTTCACGCTGGTCCAGCACGGCGCAGACATCGGCCAGCGACAGACCGCGCGCCTGAAGCAGCACGATGAGGTGAAAAATGAGATCGGCCGCCTCACCCGTCAACGCGGCATCATCCTCGGCCAGAGCCGCAATGACGGTTTCCACGCCTTCCTCGCCCAGCTTCTGCGCGATCTTCTTCACCCCCTTGGCATTGAGCCGCGCAACATAGCTGGTTTCGGGGTCCGCGCTCATACGCCGGGCGATGGTCGCCTCCAGCCGTTCAAGCGTGGCGCCAATCGACGGGCTGGGCGAAACTTCAGGGGTCTGATCCATGGGACTGGGATGCTTTCGCAAGAGATGTCAGGTCAAGCCCGCGCGGGCAGGCCGGCGGCGCGAAGGGCCGCATGAGCCTGCGCCACCGTATGCTTGCCGAAGTGAAAGATGCTGGCCGCCAGAACGGCGCTGGCATGGCCCTGAGTCACCCCCGCCACCAGATGGTCGAGCGTGCCCACGCCCCCGCTGGCAATGACAGGGACGCTGACCGCATCGGCAATCGTGCGGGTCAGTTCAAGGTCATAGCCGTTCTGCGTGCCATCGCCATCCATGCTGGTCACCAGCAATTCGCCAGCACCCAGATTGGCCAGCTTGATGGCGTGTTCCAGCGCATCGATACCGGTGGCCTTGCGCCCGCCGTGAGTGAAGATCTCCCAGCGGCCCGGCGTAACCTGGCGCGCATCCACGCTGGCCACGATGCACTGGCTGCCGAACTTTTCCGCAATATCGCTCACCACCTCGGGGCGGGACACGGCGGCGCTGTTCACGGCCACCTTGTCCGCCCCGGCCAGCAGCAGCGCGCGGGCATCCTCGGCTGATCGCACCCCGCCGCCCACGGTCAGCGGCATGAAACAGACCTCGGCCGTGCGGCGCACCACGTCGAGCAGCGTCCCGCGCCCCTCATGGCTGGCGCTGATGTCGAGGAAGCACAATTCGTCCGCGCCCGCCGCGTCATAGGCGCGGGCCTGCTCCACCGGATCGCCCGCATCGCGCAGGTCGACAAAGTTCACGCCCTTCACCACGCGGCCATCGCGGACGTCGAGGCAGGGGATTACGCGGACACGAACGGTCATAGGCTTTCCAAGTCCAAAAAAGGGAAGGCTGGGGGTGTTACACCCCCAGGCCCCCGGAACGTCTTCCGACGCAAAGATGGTTTAGCCACACCCTCGCGTATAAACTCCCCGCCGCACAGCGGCCCTAAAGCCTGCGGCGCTTTGGCGCTATGGCCGAACTCTTGGCGCCAACACAAACAAGAATGGGGGTCCGGGGGCGCTCACACCCCCGGCCTTCCCCTTTTTTCACCCTTCCTTCGCCGCCATGGCGATGGCCGCTGCCAGATCCAGCTTGCCCTCGAACAACGCGCGGCCGGTGATCACGCCCTCGATCCCTTCATGCGCGTGGAGCGAGAGCAGGCGGATATCGTCCAGCCCCTTCACCCCGCCACTGGCGATCACGGGAATGTCCACACGCCGCGCCAGATCGACCGTCGCATCAATGTTCGCGCCCTTCAGCAAGCCATCGCGGCCAATGTCGGTGAACAGCAGGCTGGCGACACCAGCGTCCTCAAAGCGGCGGGCAAGGTCCACCACCCCAACATCGGACACTTCTGCCCAGCCCTCGGTCGCCACAAAGCCATTGCGCGCGTCCACCGCCACCACGATGCCGCCAGGAAACTCCTTGGCCATATCCTTGACGAACTGCGGGTCTTTCAGCGCTGCCGTACCCATCACCACGCGCGACACGCCCAGATCGAACCAGCCAGCCACCGCCTCACGCGTGCGGATGCCGCCGCCAAGCTGCACATGGCCGGTGAACGTCTTGAGAATGCCTTCGACCGCCTCGCGGTTTTCCGCACGGCCGGCAAACGACCCGTCAAGGTCCACCACATGCAGGAACTGGCTACCCGCATTGGCAAAGATCTGCGCCTGAGCAGCCGGATTGTCGCCATAGACGGTGGCGCGGCCCATATCGCCCTCGGCCAGACGGACGACCTGACCTCCCTTGAGGTCGATGGCGGGGAAGATGATCATTGTATCAAGCCCTATTAGAAGAGGAAGAGCAGGGGCAATCGCCCCTGCACCCCGTTACGCCTCCCGACGCAAGGGTAGTGCGGGCACCACCCTTGCGTATAAATTCCCCACCGCGCAGCGGCCTTCATGCCTGCGGCGCCGCGCCCTTAGCCCATGGCCGAACCCGATGCGTCCACGCAGACATGCCCGGGGGGCCGGGGGCGCCCACACCCCCGGCCTTGCCCCTTTACCAGACCAGAAACCGCGCCAGTAAATCCAGCCCGAACTTCTGGCTCTTTTCCGGGTGGAACTGCGCGCCCACGATGTTGTCGCGCCCCACAACAGCCACCACCGGTACGCCATGAACGGTGCGCGCCAGCACATGCGCCTCATCCTCGGGCACGAAATGATAGGAGTGGAGGAAATAGCCCTCACCACCGACCACCAGCGGCGCACCCGGCTCCACGATCACATCGTTCCAGCCCATATGCGGGATCTTGATCGAGGGATCCGCCGGCTCCAGCAGGCGAACTTCGCCGGGAATCCAGCCCAGACCCTGCGTGATGCCATGTTCCACCCCGCGCGTGGCAAGCAGTTGCATCCCCACACAAATGCCCAGAAACGGCACTTTATCGGTCAACACACGCGCCTCGATCGCCTCCACCAGACCATCAATGCCACGCAGCCCCTCGGCACAAGCCTTGAACGAGCCCACGCCGGGCAGCACCACGCGGTCGGCCTTGGCCACCACATCCGGGTCGGCCGTAATGGCAACATCGCTTGCGCCCGCCGCCTTCAGGGCATTGGCCACCGAATGCAGGTTGCCGGCACCATAGTCGATCAGCGCCAGTGTCATGTGGTGACGTCAGCCACGAAATCGGGCGAGAGGAAGGCAACATTCATCTCGATCACCTCAACACTCGCCACGCCGCCGGTGAGATAGGGATCGCCCGCTTCCACCGCCTCGACCACCGCACGATCCGTGCCCTTGGCGAAGATCACCCCGCCCTGACCCGATGCCTGCCGCCCCCAGCCGATGAAGTGACCGGCCGCATGCTGCTCTTTCAGGAATGCGAGATGAGCGGGACGCAGCGCGGCCACATCCTCAGCCGGCGCGGTATAGGTCAGAACGCAGATGAACATGTTACGCCTCCAACGATCCATCGCCCAGCAACCCCTTGGTGCTGGGAACAGCGGTGCCTTTGCGCGGGTCAAGCTCGACCGCCATACGCAAGGCGCGCGCAAGCCCCTTGAACAAACCCTCGATGATGTGATGGTTGTTCTGCCCATAGAGCAGTTCGCAATGCAGCGTGATGCCCGCCGCCTGCGCAAAGGAATGGAACCAGTGCTCGAACAGCTCGGTGTCCATCTCGCCAAGGCGCGTCTGCGTGAAGGCGGCCTTCCACACCAGCCAGGGGCGGCCGGAAATATCCAGCGCCACGCGGGCCAGCGCCTCGTCCATCGGTGAGTACACCGCGCCGTAGCGGCTGATCCCCGCCTTGTCGCCCAGCGCCTTCGTCACAGCCTGACCGATGGCGATGGCGCAATCCTCGGTGGTGTGGTGCTGATCGACATGCAGGTCGCCCTTGATCTTCACCACCATGTCGATCAGCGAATGGCGCGAAAGCTGCTCGACCATATGGTCAAGAAAGCCGATGCCGGTCGAGACATCAAACTGTCCCGTGCCGTCGAGGTTGAGCTCCACGAAAATGTCGGTCTCATGGGTCTTGCGGGCGATGGTGGCGGTGCGCATGGCCGCTCCCTATACGCGCGGGGGCTGCAAAGTCCAGACGGGCGGGGCGCGAAGGGCAACTATGGCTTTTCCATTTGCCGCATGGTGCCAAGAGGCGTAACCTGAACGGCCCTTGTCACAGGAATGTCACAGGAGTGCAAAACCCATGACAGAACCGTTGCCAAAGCGGACCGCGCGCCTTTGCTGGGGAAAGGCATTGCCTTTCCATCACAACGCCCCTTGACCACGCCGTCACCACAGGCCAACGAAGCGCCATGACTGATCAGACCCCAGACAGCCTCATCCCCTATGACGAAATCGTGCAGGAAGCATTGCGCGCCGTTGTAGGCCGTGTTCTGGGCCAGGTGGCCGACACTGGCGGCAACCTGCCCGGCAGCCATCATTTCTACATCACCTTCAAGACAGCAGCGCCCGGCGTGGACATTCCACAGCACCTGCATGCGCGCTTTCCTGACGAGATGACCATCGTGCTCCAGAACAAGTTCTGGGATCTGACGGTGGGTCATGACAGCTTTTCGGTGGGCCTCAGTTTCAACCAGATGCCTGCCAAGCTGACCATCCCCTTTTCGGCGATCACCGCCTTCGTCGACCCGGCGGTGGATTTTGGCCTGCAGTTCCAGGCCAACACGCCCGATCTGGACCCCGAGCCGCATGAGGATGCGGAAAATGATTCCCCCGCCGACGCGCCTGTCGTCAGCGAGGATGGATCCAATGTCGTCACCGTGGATTTCGGTCGCAAGAAGTAATTTCTGGCGCAGCCTTCAGGAGGCCTAGGTGAGCAAACTGCCCTCCCTTTCCGCGATTGGTGCCAATCCGCTGGCGCAGCGTGCGGCAGGCAAGCTGCGTGAAGGGCACAAGGCGGTCACCAGTCGCGCGATCGAAGCCGCCCTGAAGGGTAGCAGGCAGGGCCGCCTATCGCTGCCGCGCAAGCTGGCCAGCCTCGTGCTGATGCGGGTGGCGACGCGCTCTGTGCCGGGTGCCATCGTGGTGGGCGGGGCACTGCTGGCCAAACATCTGCACGACAAGAAAAAGGCGCATGACGCCGCCAAGCGTGACAGCACCGCCGAATCGCGCCTGCTGACGCCTGAACCCGCCGATAAAAAGCCCGCCAAGGCCTAAGCTGCCCCCTTGATCCGGGCGAGCTGGTTTGCCATCAGCACCCATGGTCGAAATCCTTCCGCACGCCCATACCGGGGCCCATACCGGAGACCGCCTGCACCGGCGCGGTCTGATGTTCATCCTCTCCAGCCCCTCGGGCGCGGGGAAAACCAGCATTGCCCGGCGCATTCTGGAAAGCGACGGCGAGATCGCGGCGTCCATCTCGGCCACCACGCGGGCGCCCCGGCCCGGTGAGGTGGATGGCAAGGATTACTATTTCGTCTCCCAGGCCGAATTCGACCGGATGGTGGATGACAACGAATTCTTCGAATGGGCCCATGTCTTCGGCAAAAGCTATGGCACGCCCAAGGCCCATATCCGCGCCGGGCTGAAGGAAGGCCGCGATTTCCTCTTCGACATCGACTGGCAGGGCACGCAGCAACTCAGCCAGAAGGCGGGCACCGATGTGGTGCGCGTCTTCATCCTGCCGCCCAGTCTGGAAGAGCTGCACCGCCGTCTGGTCGGGCGCGGCACCGACAGCGAAGCGGTGATCAACAGCCGCATGAACCGGGCGCGGGCGGAAATCTCGCACTGGGATTCCTACGACTATGTTGTGGTGAACGAGGATTTCGACGCCTGCTACGAAGAGGTGCGCCAGATCCTCTGCGCCGAGCGACTGAAACGCGTGCGGCAGACGGGGTTGATTCCGTTTGTTCGAGAGTTGTTGCAAGATGAGGATGAAGGGGAAGAATAAGATGCGAGGGCCACTCAGCGTGCGCTTGTCGCACGCGACAAGCTGAGGCGCCCTCGCGCTCCCTTTAGTTGTCGGCGTTTGTGCATCGGGTTCGGCGACAGCGCTGGGCACGCCGCGCCGCAGGCTTTGATCCCCTTGGGCAGCGCTCTCCAATTCCCGCCTCCGGCGGTGGGACGGTGGCGCATTGCCCTCCCCTCGCGCAACGTTCATGTCGGAAGACAATCCGGGGGTCTGGGGGTGTAACACCCCCAGCCTTCCCCTTTTTCTCCGCAAACTCCGCCATTCTTCCCCCTTCCCGCCGCGCAAATCCCCCGCTAAACCCCGCCGATGCAAAACCAGACGCCCAGCGCCACCAACATTCCCCTGTCCCTCTTTGCCGGATCGCTGCTTTATGGCGGGCTTTGCGTGCTGGCGGGCGTGCTGGGCACCAAGATCGCCAGCCTTGGCCATTGGCCCATTCTTGGCAATCTGGCGGTGGAATCGGGGATCTTCGCCTTTCTGCTGCTGGTGGTCATTGGCTCGGCCACGGCGGAAATCCACGGGCGCACCATTGCAAACCGGCTGGTCATGTTCGGCTTCGTGCCGCTGATCGTCTCGATGATCCTGCTGATGATCGTCATTCATATCGTGGTGCCCGCGCCCTTCTGGCATGATCAGGATGCCTTTGCCCGCCTGCTGGGCCAGGGCGCGCGGATGCAGCTGGCCGGCCTTGTCTCCTATGGCACGTCGCAAACGCTCAATGTCGCAGTCTTTTCGCGGCTGGCCTCGGGTGGGCGCACGTCGCAGTTCCTCTGGCTGCGCGCCTGGATCGCCTCGATGCTCAGCCAGGTGGTCGATACCGTCATCTTCATCACCATCAGCTTTTACGGCGTGCTCGACAGCGCCACGGGCCAGCCGCTGCCGCTGGCCGCCTTGATGACCGGGCAGGTCATTTCCAAGCTGACGCTTTCGACCATCATGGTCCCGCCGCTCATCTATGTGTTTGTTGCGCTGGGCCGCTGGCTGGACCGCAAGTGAGCGCTCTTTCTTTCGTCACAAAAGGCGACTAAAGCGCGGCCCCATGTCTGATATGCCCGCCACCCCGCTGCCGCTCGAAACCCTGCTGGCCAAGGCCGAAACGCTGATCGAAGCGCTGCCTTACCTCAAACGCTATGAGGGGCGCACCTTCGTGGTGAAATATGGCGGCCACGCCATGGGCGATCCGGCGCTGGCGCAGGATTTTGCGGAAGACATCGTGCTGCTGAAGGCCGTCGGCATCAACCCGGTGGTGGTGCATGGCGGCGGCCCGCAGATCGGGCGGATGCTCAAAGCGCTGGGCATCGAATCGCAATTCGTCAACGGGCTGCGCGTCACCGACAAGGCGACTGCCGAGGTTGCCGAAATGGTGCTGTCGGGAGCGATCAACAAGGAACTGGTGAGCTGGATCGGCAAGGCTGGCGGCAAGGCCGTGGGCATTTCCGGCAAGGATGGCGCTATGGTGACGGCGCGCAAGGTGGGCGCACAAAAGCTGGGCAAGGCCATCCCCGACCCGGAAAGCGGCGAGGCCTTGGTGGTGGATCTGGGCTTTGTGGGCGAGCCTGAGCGGATCGACACCAGCGTGCTGGAAACGCTCAGCCGCGCCGGGCTGATCCCGGTGATCGCCCCCATCGCCGTGGGCCATGACGGCGAGACCTACAACATCAACGCCGACACGATGGCGGGCAGCATTGCTGCGGCCCTTGGCGCCTCGCGCCTGTTCCTGCTGACCGATGTGCCCGGCGTGCTGGACAAGAACAAGAACCTCCTGACCGACCTGACGCCTGCCGACATCCAGGCTTTGTCGGAGGATGGCACGATCAGCGGCGGCATGATCCCCAAGCTGGAAACCTGCGTCCACGCGGTGGAAGCAGGCTGTGAGGCAGCGGTGGTGCTCGATGGCCGCGTGCCGCACGCCATGCTGCTGGAGTTCTTCACCTCGCGCGGGGCGGGCACGCTGATCCGGCGGGGTTGATCTTGCGAGGCGCGGGGCTGTGGGGCATTCCAAGCCGATGCGTCGCGTTTTTGCCCTTGCCGCCCTGTTGCTGACCGCCGCCAAGCCGGTGGAGCATCCGCGAACTTATCTTCTCAGTTTAACGGGGCTGCCGCTCGGCGAGCACTATCCACGGCTGAAGAGCTTCGAAATGGAGACCTATGGCGTCGATATTGCTGCTGTCTGCCGCATACCGGAGGACTGGAGCATTTTGGCAGGGTACAAATACAGCATTGCAGGCGACATAAACGGCGGGGCTGCGCATGGAGCAGGTTGGCTCAACCGCAAACAGCTTGCGAAGGAAGGGCCCTTGCTGCTGGTTACTCTACACGGCCCTGTGGAGCGTCACGGTCCCACTTTCTCAAAAAGCAATGGCTTGCCTATCGCCACTTTCGCAGGAAAGGCGGAGATCGAACCCTCCAATGAAAATTCGGATGATGATCAAATCATCCCCCTCACCGCCGCCAACATCCGCCTAACTCCCGCCCGCGCCTGTCCGCCACTACCCGCGTCGCGCCTGCGTTGATGCGCGGCACCCCGTCTCACCCCACTAAAACACTTCCCCTTTCCCGCCCCTTTCGCTAGTCAGCGGCGAACCCGCAAGCATCAGGACACCCCATGCTGCTGACTTTGATTGACATCATCACCTATGTGCTGAACCTCATCAGCACGCTGCTCATCATCTATCTGGTGCTCAGCATGCTGATCAGCTTTAACGTGGTGAACACCTACAACCAGTTTGTCGCCGCCGTGTGGCGCGGGCTGTCGGCGCTGTTCGACCCCATGCTGGCGCCGCTGCGCCGCGTTCTGCCCGACACGCGCCCGCTCGATCTCTCGCCCATGGCGCTGATCGTGCTGATCCGCATCGCCGGCATCGTGCTGGGCCACGCGGCCACGTCAGTCGCCTTGCAGTGAGCGCTGCCATCATTGACGGCAAGGCGTTTGCCGGCGCCTTGCGCGCGCGCATTGCCACCCATGCCGCCCGGTTTGAACAGGGCGCAGGCCGCAAGGCAGGCCTTGCCGTGGTGCTGGTGGGCGAGGACCCGGCCAGCGCCGTCTATGTACGCTCCAAGGGCAGGCAAACGGTCGAGGCGGGCATGGCCAGCTTCGAACACCGCCTGCCTGCCGATACGGATGAAGCCACGCTGCTGGCGTTGATCGAGCAGTTGAACGCCGATCCTGCCGTCGATGGCATTCTGGTGCAGCTTCCCCTGCCCGCGCATCTCTCCGAACAGACGGTCATCGCCGCGATCGACCCGGACAAGGACGTCGACGGCTTTCACACCACCAATGCGGGCCGCCTGGCGGTGGGGCAGAAGGGTTTCGTGCCCTGCACGCCGCTGGGCTGCCTGATGCTGCTCAAGGATCAACTGGGCGACCTCTCGGGGCTGGAGGCCGTGGTCATCGGGCGCAGCAACATCGTGGGCAAGCCGATGGCCGCGCTGCTGCTGGGCGAAAGCTGCACCGTCACCGTGGCGCACAGCCGCACGAAGAACCTGCCCGATGTGGTGCGCCGCGCCGATATCGTGGTCGCCGCCGTGGGCCGCCCGCTGATGGTGCAGGGTGACTGGATCAAGCCGGGCGCCTGCGTGATCGATGTCGGCATCAACCGCGTCGAGGGACCTGAGGGCAAGCCCATGCTGGTGGGCGATGTCGATTATGCATCGGGGGTTCAGGTGGCAGGCGCGATAACCCCCGTGCCCGGCGGCGTGGGGCCCATGACCATCGCGGTTCTGCTGGCCAACACGCTGACCGCCGCCCATGCCAGAGCCGGTCTGCCCGCCCCCGACCTTTCCTGACAAACGGATAGAGCCCCATGCCTCACGCCCGACGCGCCGCCCTCCTCGCCTCTCTCCTTCTGGTGGTGGCCGGTGTGGCGACGGGCAGCGCGGCATGGGCACAGCCGGGCGGCCGCAAGGGGGGTGGCGAAGGGCGCGTATCGGCGCTGGGCGGCTATGCCCTGCCCAGCGAGATCGCCGCCGCCTCCATCGCATGGACCCGTCTGGCTGGCGACAAGGGCTGGTGGAAGGCCATGCGCGAAACCGCCGCGCCCGATGCCCAGATCCTGTCTGACGGCACCACCCAGCGCGTGCAGGCCTTTGCCAAGGGCCGCGCGGAGCCAGCCTCCCTGCCCCATCGCCGCACGCATCATGTCTGGATGAGTTGCGACGGTTCGATCGGCGTGGAGGAAGGCCTCTTCGAGGATGGCGCGGCCCATGGCTGGTACACAACCATCTGGCAGCGCCAGCCCAAGAAGGGCAATTACAAATGGGTGCTCGACCAGAGCGGGATCGACACCGGCGCGGCGGCTGATTTCGACTTCATCGAGGGCAAGGTAGCCGATTGCGGCGCGCGCGCGCATGGCGATGCCCCGTCCCCCCCTGCAGGCGGCAACGGCACGATCGAGGTCGGGCCCGTGGTACCGGGCACGATACCGGCGCGCATCGCGGCCAAAGGCGAGACCGACGCCATGCCAGACCATCTCATCGGCCTGTCGCGCGACCATACGCTCAACTGGGCCACACGCTTTGATGCCGATGGCACGCGCCATCTGACGGTCAATCTGTTGATGGGCGGCAAGCGCGTCGAGGTGCTGAACCGCAGCGTGGCGCCCGCACGGACAGGCGGCGCCTGAACCTGTCTTTGCGCCGGGCCCTGCGCTCTGTTACAGGCCTTGGATGCTTGATCTTTATGTCTCGACCTTTGCCACGCTTTTCGTGGTGATCGACCCGGTCGGCTGCGCGCCGATCTTTGCGGGCCTCACCGCCGGGCACCCGCCGCGCTATGCCGCGGCCACTGCCATTCGCGCCAGTGTGATTGCCAGTTGCATCCTTTTCGTCTTCGCCCTGTTCGGCAAGGCGTTGCTGGGCGCGCTCCACATCGAACTCAATGCCTTTCGCGTCGCGGGCGGCATCATGCTCTTCCTTATCGCGCTCGACATGGTGTTCGAAAAGCGCACCCAGCGCCGCGAGGAACGCGTGGAACAGGTCAAGGCCACGCCGGTGCATGAGGATGTCTCGGTCTTCCCCATGGCCATGCCGATGATCGCGGGGCCCGGCTCCATCGCCACGGTGATGCTGATGATGGGCCACGCCACCGACCATGCCAGCGCGCTCACCGTGCTGGCGGCATTGGCCAGCGTCTTGCTGATCACGGCGGCGGCCCTTCTGGCGGCCAATCCGCTGATGCGCCTGCTGGGCAGCCGGGTGGAGGCGGTGGTGACGCGGGTGCTGGGCGTGTTGCTGGGCGCGCTGGCGGTGCAATATGTGATTGACGGTCTGCGCGGGGTCGTTCTGGGCGGTTAAGGCGAAGGGCCGCGCGTGTGATGGCCTCCCGCCGTCGCGCGCAGGCTTACTGGAGCGTGGCGCTGCCATCCTCGCCGTCTCGGCGGATGTGGAACTGCATCAGTTGCACCAGCAAGGCGCAGCGGGTGGGCACATCGTCAGCCTCCAGCAGCGCCTGTTTTGACGCTATGTCAAAGGGGGCGATCTGCGCCACGCCGTTGATCAGCGAAACATCGTCGAGCCGCGAGACCTGCTCCCAATCCACCCGGTAGCCATGGGCGCGGGCGAAATCGCGCGCTTCCCTTTCGAACAGGGCGCGTTCCACCGGGGCCAGTGCGCGATCCTCCACATCCTCGATCAGCGTCGCCTCCACCTGCCGGAACAGGGTGGTGACCGACAGCTCACGTTCGACCCGAAAGCGCGACACGCCTTCCAGCACGATGTTGAACCGCCCGTTCTCCAGCGCCTCGACATCGCCGATGCGGCCAAGGCAGCCCACGTCGAACAGGGCCGGATGCGAGGCCGTGCCCGCCTCATCGCCGCGCGGCTGGATCATGCCGATACAGCGGTCACGCGCCAGCGAATCGCTGACCATGGCGCAGTAACGCGGCTCGAAAATATGCAGCGGCAGCGTGAGACCCGGATAGAGAATCGCCCCCGGCAAAGGAAAGATCGAGATCCGGGTCACCGCGCCCTCAACCGAACAGGATCGTCGAGAGACGGCGGCGCATGGCCGACACCCAGGGATCTTCCAGCCCGATCGCCTCGAAAATCTGCAGCAGCTTCGCCCGCGCCGCGCCATCGTTCCAGGCACGATCAGCCGCGATCATGGCGAGCAGCGTGCCCGCTGCCTCATCCCGCTCCCCAGCGGCAAAGGCCCCGCCCGCATAGGCCAGCGCCGCATCCATATCGGCCGGATCGGCCTGATGCGCGGCGCGCAGGGCGGCCAGTTCGTCATCCTGCGGCCTGTCCTTGGCCAGCGCCAGAGCGGTGCGCGCACGCTCGACGGCGGGCTCCTTGGCCAGCGCCTCGGGCAGGTCGGCAAGAAGCTGCTCGGCCTGCTCGATCTGCCCCATCGCCACCAGCGCGCGGATGAGGCCCGCGTTGGCAATGGCATTGTCCGGCGCCATCTCGAGGATCTGCACGAAGATCGAGCCGGCCCGCTCGGCATCATTGTCCTCCAGCGCTTCCTCGCCCAGCGCCAGCAGCGGGGTGACATCGGGCGCGGCCGGGCCGTCCCCTGCCTGCACCGGCAATTGCGCGAGCAACTGGTCGAGCATCTGCTTCAGGTTGCCCTCGGTGCGAGCGTTGGTCAGGTCGGCCACCGGCTGGCCCTGGAAAATGGCATAGACGGTGGGGATCGACTGCACGCGGAACTGGTCGGCGATGAAGCGCTCCTCATCGACATTGACCTTGGCCAGCACGACGCCTTTCTCGGCATAGTCAGCCGAAACCTTTTCGAGCACCGGCGTCAGCTGTTTGCAGGGGCCGCACCATTCGGCCCAGAAATCCAGAATCACCAGCTTGGTCATCGAAGGCTCGACCACTGATGCGCGGAATCGCTCGACGGCCTTGGTTTCCTCGATGTTCAACCCCATGCTTGCCACGATCATGCTCCATAGTCGCTCAAAGGCGGGCACCTTGCGGCACGCGCGCCTTGCTGTTGCGCCCTCATATGGTGCGCCATGGGCAATTGTGAAGCGATTAACGCCGCTTTCCCCTGTCAGGCCGCGCGGAAAATCATAGCTTTCCACAGGCCCGCGCAAAGAAGTTCATTTTTCCCTTGCGGGGTCAGAACATGCCCGTTAAAGGGCCGCCTCACCCCGCGACGGTGTGGCATCACACAGTCGCTGAAACGTTCGAGCGGGCGTAGCTCAGGGGTAGAGCACAACCTTGCCAAGGTTGGGGTCGAGGGTTCGAATCCCTTCGCCCGCTCCAGTTTCAAACCGATTGCGCCACGCGTGATCAAAGCCCGAGCGGGCGTAGCTCAGGGGTAGAGCACAACCTTGCCAAGGTTGGGGTCGAGGGTTCGAATCCCTTCGCCCGCTCCAGTTTTCTCGATCAGTCCTTTCACGCTTTATGCAGTGACACCGCAATGCTCCGCGCCTGCCGATATCGGCACGGGACAAGGCGTTTTCACCGCTGCAAAAAAGGCTGGCACGGCTTGAACGGGCGCTTTCGCCTTTGGGGATCGTGAACGCCCAGACCGACGCCTTTAAGTAACTCTCCTAGGCGCCGGGACAGCCTAATCCATCAGATTTGGAATTATAGCTCTTCCTCGAGGGGAAGACGATGTTTCAGGCAAGATTGAAGTCCGTTCTAGGTTTCCAGTCAGATCCCGTGGCGATGCCCGAGGATGTGCCCATGGCGCTGCTCGAGGACTTCCCGGTGCCCGAGCGGGACTCGGCAACCACGCGGGTCCTTCGCACCAATGCCGGGCTGGCGCATGTCACCGCCGACAGTTTCCGCTTTGCCGGCACCCCGGCCACGCTGGTGATGGCCTATGTCTCGCCGCATGTGGATTTCCGCAAGGTTGTCGCCCAGTTGCGGGCACTGTGCGCGCCCGCACGGCTGGTGGCGGTGACGACGGCGGGCGAACTCTGCTCCACCGCGGGTGAGGATGCGCTTTACTGCATGGCGCAAGGGAGCTGGGACAACGTCGTGCTGCAGGTCTTCAGCGCGGATCTGTTCGCTCAGGTCAGCATTCACAGCATCCCGCTGGCCAATGAGGACATTCGTGCCGGGCGCCCCGATCGCCCCGTGACCGAGCGCGTCGCCGAGATCACGCGTAGCCTCTCGCGCGTCCAGCTGCCCTTCCCGATCCGCCATGACGATACGCTGGCCCTGACGCTGATCGACGGGCTCTCGGCCTCGGAAAACTTCTTTATGGAGGCGGTTTACGAAAGTGCCCGCTTCCCCTGCATTTTCATCGGCGGTTCGGCCGGCGGCAAGATGGATTTCAAGGACACCTGGCTGTTCGATGGCAGCGAATTCCGCCAGAACCACGCCGTCGTCACCTTTGTGAAGATGCATGAGGCCGCGCGCTTCGGCATTTTCAAGACCCAGAATTTCACCATGACCAACAAGAGCCTGGTGGTCATGGAAAGCTCGGTGGAGACGCGCAAGGTCTCTTCGGTGGTGCGCCCGGGAACGGTGACCATCGTGCCCATCGTCGATGAATTGTGCCATCTGATGGGCTGCACGCGCCAGAACCTGAAGGAGCGGATGAGCAATCACGCCTTCGCCTTGCAGATGAATGGTGAATTGTTCATCCGTTCGATCGCCAACATCAACATCGATGCCGGCACGATCACCTTCTATTGCGAGGTATCGACGGGCGACGAACTGCATCTGGTGCGCACCACCGATTTCGCGGAACAGACTCGCAGGGATCTGGCCGAATTCATGCGTGGCAAGCCCAGGCCGGTGGGCGCCATTCTCAATGACTGCATCCTGCGACGCCTTGCCAATCCCGGCGATCTGCGCAAGCTCGACAAGGTCTGGGGCGACATGCCGGTGGCGGGCTTTTCCACCTTCGGCGAACTGCTGGGCATCAACGTCAACCAGACGCTGACGGCGGCGGTGTTCTTCCGCCCCGGGCCCCATGACAGTTTCCGCGAGCCATTTCTGGAAAAATTCGCGATCCATTACGCGCGTTTCGCCCGCTATTTCGTCGAAACGCGGCTGAACCAGCAGCGGCTGGTCAATGGGCTGCGCCAGCACATGATCCTGCGGCTGATCGAGTTCATCAACAGCGCGGGCAAGCTGACCGAGGAACTCGAGCGCCTGATGGAGGGCAACCACAAGGTGCGCAGCGAGGTGGAACAGATGCGTATCCACGCCGAGGAGGGCATCACGTCCATGGCGCAGGATGACCGCAGCGGCTTGCTGGATGCCGAATTCCGGCAGGTTTCGGCCAATACCAGCCGGTTGCGCGCCATTGTCGAGGTGATCGACAAGATCAACATGCAGACCAACCTGCTTTCGCTCAATGCGGGAATAGAGGCCGCGCGGGCGGGCGATGCCGGGCGGGCCTTTGCCGTGGTGGCCAATGAGGTGCGCAGCCTGGCCAATATGACCCGCACCACGCTGGGGGAAAGCCGCGATGCCCTGCAGGAGGTCGAGACCTCGATGTCCCGGCTTGGCGGCCATGTGGAGGAATCGGAAAACAAGCTGCTTGTCGCGCGCGAGGGGCTCAGCACCATTTCCGGTTCGCTCGAACAGATCTTCGGCTCCTTTGAGCACACGACATCGCTGCTCAAAACGGTGGAAACCATGGCCCATCAGCAGAAATCCATGATGGGCCGGATCGAGATGGACATCGACCTGCTCAAGGCCATCGAGCAATAGGCGCCGCGCGAAAGCCGCTCTGAGTCCGATGCGCGGCAGCGATCAGCGGCGGCTCCCCTCCCCGATAAGGTGTTGTGAGACAATCCCGGGAATGCAATAGCCGCCCATGGGTGTCCATACCCGCCTGGCGCGCATGGACAGGTTTGCACGCTGGTCGGGCCGCCAGCGATCCTGCGGGAGAGATGCGAAGATGACCCTGATGCGCCGAACGCTCGACTGGTGGCTGCGCCATGTCAATGCCGAGGTGGACCACCCTGCCGTTGTGCGCCGCGTGGCAGAGGATGCCGGATGGACGCCGCGTTTTGCCTTCATGGTGGTGATGTCGGCGGCCATTGCCGAACTGGGCCTGCTGCAATCCTCGCCGGCCGTGGTGATCGGGGCGATGCTTATTTCACCGCTGATGGGGCCGATCATGGGGCTGGGCTTTGGCCTGGCGCTGTTCGATTTTCCCAGCCTGAAGCGGTCGCTGGCCGCATTGGGCATTGCCGTACCGCTGGCGGTGGCCTTTACCGCGCTGATCGTGCTGTGCTCGCCGCTCAAATCGGCCACGCCCGAAATTCTGGCACGCACGCGCCCCAATCTCTTCGATCTGGTGATCGCGCTGTTCTCGGCGCTGGCAGGCAGCTTCGCACTGATCCGCGGCAAGGGCGAAACCATCGTGGGCGTGGCCATCGCCACCGCGCTGATGCCGCCGCTCGCCACGGTCGGCTTCGGGGTGGCCACCGGCAATGCCGCGATCGCGGGTGGCGCCTTTGCCCTCTTCGTCACCAACTTCGTGACCATCGCGCTGTCGGCCACCATCATGGCCCGGCTCTATGGCTTTGGCCATTACCTCTCCAGCCAGCAAAGCTGGTTGCAGACCGGGCTGCTCATCGCGGTCTTTGCAGTGATGGCGGTGCCGCTGGGCCTGTCGCTGCAACGCATCGCGCGTGAGGCGGTGACGACCACCCAGGTCCGCGCCGCCCTGAACAGTGCGGCGGGCAGGCAGACGCGCATCACCCAGCTCGAGATTGATTTCCAGAGCAACCCGATTGCCGTGCGCGCCGTGCTGATCTCGCCCCGCCAGAAAGCCACGCCGACCGCGCGGCTCAATCAGGCCATCGCGGCGCGGCTGCATCAGCCTGTCGACCTGCAGGTCGATCAGGTGCTGATCGACCCGGCCTCGAACGGGCTGGACGAAACCCGTGCGGCGGTGGAGCGCGCGCAGCAGCAGCTTGGCCAGCAGCGCTCCGAACAGGTCACGCAAATGGTGGCGCTGGCGGCGGGCGTTGCCCCCTCCGACGTGCTGATCGACCGTGAGAACCAGCGGGCGCAAGCCGCCGCAAAGCCACTCGACGGGGCAAGCCTGGCGACCTATCAGACGCTGGAGACGCGCATCAACGCCGCCGCCGAAGGGTGGAGCGTGACCATTGTGCCCCCTGTCGGCCTGCCGCTGACCCGCATTCCGGCAGAGCTGGATGACCAGGGCGCCCTGTCGCCCGAAGCGCTTGATGCCATCAGCCTCGACAGCTGGGCGGCGAAACGCTGGAACTGGCCCGCGCTGGAACTGGTCGGCCTGCCCGAGACGGCGCCCGACCATCCTTCCGCCGGCCAGCGCGCCGTCATGGCAGTGGCTGCCGCCGTGCAGGCACAGGGCGTGACGGCGCGCCCGGCGGGCACAAACCGCACCATGCGGCTCGATCTGGTGGTGCCGCGCGCCGCGCGCCGGCGTTGATGCTCTTTCCAAGGGGGCTACGGCGCACCATATAAGGCGCTGTTGCCCCCGCCCCCTCCGGATAGCCCGTTCCCATGACCGACCAGCATTTCTACGAGCCCCGCCTTGGCCATGGGCTGGCGCATGACCCGCTCAATGCCATCGTCGCCCCGCGCCCCATCGGCTGGATCAGCACGCTTGGCCCTACGGGCATTGCCAATCTGGCGCCCTACAGCTTTTTCAATGTCTTCAATTACAAGCCGCCGCTGATCGGCTTTTCCTCGCAAGGGTGGAAAGACAGCGTGGCCAATGCCGACGCCACCGGCGAATTCGTGTGGAACCTGGCCACCCGCCCGCAGGCCGGGATGATGAACGCCACCTCCGCGCCTGTCGCGCAGCAGGTTGACGAATTCGAACTGGCCGGTCTCTCGAAACTGCCCTCGAAACTGGTGGCGCCGCCGCGCGTGATGGGCAGCCCCGTGCAATTCGAATGCAAGGTGAGCCAGATCATCCGCCTCACCACCAAGGAAGGTGACGAGCTCGACCAGTGGCTGGTGATGGGCGAGGCGGTGGGCATTCACATCGACCGGTCGCTGATCGAGGAGGGTGTCTACCAGACCGCGCGAGCCCACCCCATTCTGCGCGGCGGCGGCCCGGCGGATTATTTCGAGATCACGCCCGAGCAGCTCTTTCTGATGCGCCGCCCCACCGCCTGAGGCAGCAACCCGGTCCACGCCATTGGCCCCGCCATGACGTGATCAGGGAAAGCGGCGATGATGCGCGGTCAGATGCATGATGCTGGGACAGGAGGGCACGGGTATCGTGCCGGTGATCGCCGCGCCCTTGCCCGCCGACTTGGCGGTATAGAGCGCGGTATCGGCCACCGAGAACAGTTCGTCGACATCATAATGCTGCGGGTCGACCACCGGTGCGATGCCCACCGACGCGCCCAGCGTAAAGCGCTGCCCGCGCCATTCAACAGGCCGGGCCACATCGACCAGCAGTTGCGCGATGCGCGCTTCGAGAGCCGACAGGGACAAGTCGGGCGAACTCAGCACGGCAAATTCATCCCCCCCGATGCGCGCCACCATCCGCGCATCGGCAAAGGCCGTGGCCAGCCGCCGCCCGGTCGCGCGCAGGCACGCATCGCCCGCCGCATGGCCGAAACAGTCGTTGATCTGCTTGAAGTGATCAAGGTCGATCAGCACCAGCGCGCCAATCGGCGTGCCACCACGCCCGGCGCCCGAATTGTTGAGGAAGGTGCTGTCATAGGCCGTGCGGTTGTAAAGGCCGGTCAGCGCGTCGCGCTCGGCCAGACGGCGCAGTTCCTCCCAGCGCAGGCGTTCCTGCGTGATGTCCTGCTTGAGCCCGAAGAGACGCGTCACCCGGCCACCTTCGCGGATGACATCGGCGCTCAGCCGCATCCAGCGTTTCTGGCCATCAGGCCGCGAGATCTGCGCTTCCATCGTGAAGGGTCGGGCATGTGCGATCGCCTCGGCGCGCAGACTCTCCATGACGGCGCGTGACTCCTCCTCGTAGAAAAGGACGATCTCGCGCCGGTCCAGCCGCTGGCCGGGACACAGGCCGAACAGACTGTAAACCCCCGGCGTCCAGTTCAGCGCGGTGTCGGCAAGGTCGCAGGACCAATAGCCAATGCCCGCCTGCGCCACGGCACGGTGGAACAGGGACATGGCATCCTGCTGCGAACCGGCACAGCCTTTCGCCCCATGTCCCCCCCCAGTGATGACATTAACCGAGTCCACCATCACGGCGAGAATGTCGTGTAAAGTTTAACAAAAGCCTTTGTGCGACGGATGGCTTGCACTCTGGCCCGACATGCCTCTAACTGCCCGGACCGGGCCTGTCGGCAAACACGATGACGGCTGACGTTAAACCCTTTCGACAGGCCCATGACCAACAGCACACCGCGCTCCCCATCCCCGGCATCCATGGCATGGGCGATCGCCGGCTGCGTGGTGCTGGCCATCGGCCTTCGCGCCCTCCTGTTTGCGCCGCTCGAGATCGGTTATGCCGACGAGTTGATGCAATATCTCGAACAGGCCAACCGCCTCGTCACGGGCCATGGCATCATGCCCTGGGAGGTGCGCATGGATGCGCGCAACCAGATCATACCGCAGATGCTGGCGCCGGCAATGTGGCTGGGGCACTGTCTGGCGCCAGGCACCTTGTGGGCGGTTTGGCTGGCCCGCGCTTTCTTTGCCGCGCTCACGCTTCTGGCGCTGCCGGCGGCGTGGCGCCTGGGCCGCCTCACCTCGCCGCGCCACGGGCTGGTCGCGCTGTTTGCGGTGAGCATCTGGTATGAAAGCGTACTGTTTTCCGAGCTGCTGCTGTCGGAAAGTCTGGCCAGCGCCTTGTTGGTGATGGCCGCGGCGCTTCTGCTGGCACCCGTTGACAGCGCGCGCGGGCTGAGGCTAGGCGGGCTTCTGCTGGGGCTCGGGGTGATCGTGCGTCTGCAATATGCGCCCTTTGCCGCCGTTCTGCTGATCGGGGCCTGCTGGCGACATCGCCCCCGGTGGCAAGCGGCCATGATGGGCTGCGGGGTAGCGCTGAGCATCGGCGCTCTCTCCGATCTTCTTGGCCACCATGTGCCCTATCACTGGGTCGTGCAGAACGTCATCCTCAACATCGGCACCGCCAACCGGGCCGCCAGCTTTGGCGTGGAGCCGCCGCAGACCTATGTCATCTGGCTGTTTGAGCATTTGGGGCCTTTTGCGCCGTTCATGCTGGCGGGTGCGTTTCTGGCAGGCAAAGCCTATCGCCCTTTGGCGGCAGCGGCCTTGGTCAATCTGCTTCTGCACAGCCTGATTGCGCACAAGGAATACCGTTTTATCTGGCTTTCGGTGCTGGTGGTTGTGGTGCTGTCGGCTATTGCCTCGCTACGCGGGATCGACATGCTGGCCCGGCGGCGTGGGGCAAAGCAGGCGAGCGGAATTGCCATGGCAGTGCTGATCTGCGCCTGGCTCATCGCGTCTTTGGCCGCCAACCAGCAGTCAGGCGGCGCGCGCGCCATGCGTGGTGGTTCGGCGATTACCCGACTGGCTATTCAGGCCTCGCAGCAGCCGGGCATCTGCGGCATTGCCATTGCCAATCGCTATCGCTCGCATGTCGTACCCGCGATGCTGCCGCGTGACGTTCCACTCTATCTAATCCCCGAAAGCGTCGCGAGCCGCAACGATCCGCTGCCCGTCAATTTGGGCGCGACGGCCAATGCCCTGATCGCCATCGATCGCCCGCGTGACACGCAAGCCTTTTCCAAGGCCGACTGCATCACCATGCCCTTCAAGCAGGCCTGCCTTTTCGTGCGGCGCGGCAGTTGCCAGCCGCATCCCGAATGGCTTTATCAATCCGGGCTGGAACGCGAAAGTCTATAGCGCAGAAGTCTGGCCGCCCCCCGGCGCAACTCTGTTTCAAATACCGGCCTAGCCACTGATCTCAATGACAAAATGTGCGAGGACAGCGCCACTGTAAGCGCGAAGTGTTAAGCCGCCGCTAACCCTCACCCTTGGCCGAAATCTTCAGCAATTCCCCGTAAATCCGGTGTTGGGATCACGAGGGAGTTCTTATGCTTCGATCATCACTGTTCAGCGCTGTCGCCCTGGCGATAACGGCTCTGCCCACCACAGCCCTCGCGGCCGAAACGGGTCAGGGTTCGGCGCAATTCTCGCTTGGCATCACGGGCTTTGTGCCTGTGATCTGCCGCGCCAGCCTGCCGGGCGCTGTCATCACGCCGCAAAGCGGTCGCACCTCGCTCGGCACGTTGCGCGAGTTTTGCAACAACGCGGCAGGCTACAAGGTTGTGGCCAGCTATTCGCCCGAACTGGCTTCCGGCATCATGACGGTCGATGGCCGTGAGGTGCTGTTGCAGCCCGGTGGCAGCACGGTGATCGATCAGTCGACCTCCGCCGCCATTGCCAGCCGGGAACTGACGCTGACCATGCCCGCCGGCGTTCGCCAGGCGTCGGTCAGCATCAGCATTCAGCCGGTTTAAGGGTTACGGCACGCTATAGGCGCCGCACACATCGGTGGCGGGCGTGTTGTAAACCTGGGGCGAGATCACCACGGTCAGAATGTCCTGATAGTTGGGCGCCACCATCTTGGTCGATCCACCTTCGAGCAATGTGCCTTGCAGATAGAGGTGCTGCTCGAAGGCATTGCCAACCCCGGCGCGCACGCAGGTATGGTTGATCGGCGCGGTCGCGGTCGGCGAGCGGATGTCGCCCAGGAATTTGAGCTGATAGCCGATCGTCTGGTTGGCCTGCGACAGATTGCCGCCCGGGAAGGTCATCTTATAGCCATTGGCCGAGGTCAGATTGACCTGATAGGGCCCTGAACTCTGCACCCGGATGTAATTGTTGGGCGAGGTGCGATAGCTGGCGGGCGCGCCCAGCGCCTGCGCGGTCGTCACCTGGCCGATCTCGCCAAAGGCCAGGTTCTGCCCGGCATAGCTGGCCTGCAGCGCGCTCAGGATATGGACGTTGACCACAATGGCGCCGGAATAGGTACCCGTGGCCGTGAACGGCCCGCCGCCGCCGGTGCCAGCACAAGAATAGACAATGTCGAAGGGCAGTGTATTGCCCGCCGTGATGTTCAGATTGGCCGGCAGGGTCATCTGCATGTTGACGGTGAAGAGGTCGGAAGCGGCATTGTTGCCGGTAAAGGCCCAATAAAACACACCCGGAGGCGGTGAACTGGTGTTGCTCAGAACAGGGCCCGCCGCACCAAAATTATAATAAATATTCTGATTGTAACCCGCCCCACTGCCAGAACCAGAGGAGCTGTTGATCACCAACTGCGTGCCATTCGTGTTGGCATTCTGCCCCGTCACGTAGAAATTGATCGTGCTGGTCTTGGCGCCGCCTGAACCATTCACGCGCGAGAGCACCAGATTGGTGATGACGATCTGCGACTGGGTCGGATTAAACGGATCATAGTTGATCGATGCCGTACCACCGCTCACCGTAGTCAGACCACACGTCTCCGCCGCCGCTGGGGCAACCGACACACCCAGCCCAACCAGCAACGCGGCCAGCCCCCAAGCCTTCTTGATGCCCCCCAACATGCTCACTTTCCTTCCTTGACTGTGGGCTGCTGCCCGGGCGCCAGCTTGTCCATTCGCACGATCCCCTCCGCGTTGGCGGGGATCTCGATGTCGTAGCGCGTGGCCTTGGCATCGCTCATCTCGACATGCCAGTGGCCCGGCGCCAGACCGCTCAGGCCAAAGCGGCCCTGACGGTTGGTAAAGACAGTGAGCGGCGGCTTTTCAGGATGCGCCAGCTCAACCGCCGTGCCCGCCGCCAGCGAGACCGGCTCACCATCGGCATCCACCATCGTGCCCATCAAGGTCACGGCATAATCCGAACCGACGATCAGGCGATAGCCACTGCGATAGGATGGGCTGAGGCGGAAAGTGCCCTGCCCGATGTCAGTGCCAGCGGGCGCATTGGGCACGTCCACCGCCACGGTCCGCTCGGCATAGGAGGCCAGATTGGGCATGATCGCGGTGCCCAGCGCGCCGGTATCAGCGGTATGGCCAAACGGGCTGGGTTCGACCACCACATCGGCGCCATGCAGCCTGGCATTGGGCTTCACGATGGCAAAGCTGTCGTAGATCGGCCGACCGATGGCCACCGCATCGCCCGCAAAGGCGATGGAGGTGCCGAGGCGGAAATTGGTGCGCTGGTCGATGCTGGTGCCAAAATCATTGGTAAAGTCGCCATAATGGCTGACGCCCAGTTCGGCCCGGTTGGTGAAATAATTGAAGTTGAAGCTGCTCTGCGCGCCCTGATCCGAACGCGAAACGTCAGCACTGACGTTATAGCTGTTCACGCCCGTGCCATGCAGTGTCTGATAGGAGACGCGGGCCTGATTGTCGCGCGAGTCAAACTCGGTGCGCAGGCTGGAATAGCGGCCAAGGCGCATGGTGAGCGAGAGAAAGCCGCTGTAAACCTTGCCGCGCACATCGTCCTGATAACGCGCCTCGGCGGACAGTGTCGCCTGGTTGGTGATGCGCCAGCCAGCTGTCAGGCGGTAATTATGCACATCGGGCACCGCGCCGCGCCCGGCCGAATAACGCGCATCCACCCCGCCGTAAAAGCGTGAGTTGAAGGAATGGGTATAACCGATGCCTGCCTCGGCCTCATAGGGATTGGTGGCGAGGAAGAAGCTGACGGGCGTGAAACGCTCGGTGCGTCGCTCGACAAAGACATCGAGCGTATCGGCCGCCGCGCCCGATCCGGTCTGGATCAGGCGCTGGAAGGTGGCGCGAAAGGCGCTGCCCTCGCCATAGCCATTGGCGCGGCTGAAGGCGGCGCTGAGGCCGAAGGTGCCGATCGACGTGCCCCAGAGCATCTCGGCCCCGCCCATCTGGATCGCCTTGTCCGACTGGAAATTCACCCCCAGCGTCAGGTAATCGGTCACACCGCGCCGGTAATAGCCCGAAAACATCCATTCATTGCTATATTGCGGCCCGTTGGGCCCAAGCGGACTGCTGGCCCCCATATAGACGCCAAATTCGCTTAAGCCTTTGGCCAGTTGGGTCTGGTCGATGAAGACGTTGAAATTATAGGACACCGACCGCCCGGCATCGTCGAGAATGTTGAGGCGGATGTCATTGGCGCCCTGCGTAAAGGGAAAATCACGCAGATTATAAGTGCCCGGCGCCAGCTGCAGGCGCCGCATCTGCTGCCCGTTGACATAGACCTCGACCGAGGAGTTGCGCTCCAGCGTGAAGGTCTGGTCGCCGCGCGGGCGCACGATCTGCTGCGGGTTGAGCACGCTGTAGGAACGGAAGATCGAGATGCCCGCCATGTCGGGCGTGCTCTGAAACCCGCGCGAGGTGGTTTTCAGATCACCCATGGTGATACGGATCATGTTCGACAGATCGTCATAGACGAGGCGGCTGCCCTGCCGCTGGAACTTCGAGCCCAACGCGTCGGGGGTCCAGATCGCGTCGCTTTCCAGCACGAAGGGGGCAAAACGGATCGCGCCATCGAGCAGGAAATTCGGGTTCTGGATGCCGGTGGCCGCGCCCTGCTCAACCACATCGAAGGATGAGCGCAGGTTCAGATAGGCGCTATGCGCCTCGGGCGGGGCGATGGTGCCAATGGTGCGCTGGTCGAGCGGAGCCACCGTCAGACTGCGCGTCGCCCGCTTTTCCGCCGGGATATCGAGCCGCACTTCCAGCGTCTGCGGATCATAGCGGACCCGCACGCCAGCCGGCAGGAGGTCGCCCGGCTCCAGCACCGGCTTTGTGCCCACCGAATTGCGCAGCGCCTCCAGCGCCGAGGGGTTGAGCACCAGACCCAGCAACTGGAACATGCGATCGGCCGGAAAGGTCAGCGTATCCCTGGCCGTAATCGTCAGCGGCAGATCGCCAAGATAGGTTGCATCATCCTTGAGCGGAACCGTCAACGCGATGTCACGCCCGGTCGGGTTGAGCCGCCCGATGGCCGGGTTCGGCAGGTTCTGCGCGGTGACCGGCGCAACCGCGCGCGCGCTGACAGGGGCATTGGCGCCCGGGTTTCCCTCCGGCGCCTGCCCCTCTTGCGTCTGCCCCTGTCCGCGCCCCACCGCGGTCAGGCCGGTGCCAAGCACCAGTGCGATCAAACCCGCCCCCGACATGGCTTATCATCCCCCTTGATTAAAAGTGGCCTCCACGCTGCCCCCCTCTGCCGGCAGCTCCACCGGAACGGCGATGCTGCGCGTCTGATTGGCCCCCACCAGACCAAACCCCATGGTCTGCTGGATCTCCGGCCCACTAAGCGTGCGACGGAAGATCTCCTTGCCCGCCGCGTCCTTTTCGACGATGCGCAGCCGCCCGTCCGACAGATAGCCATGGGCCACCGAACTGTTGGTCACGGTCAGCATCGGCACAGGCTTGCCGGCCTTGTCATGGCCGATGGTGGCCTTGGTGACCTTGATCTCGGGCTTGGCCCCGTTGGGTGCCACGCTCACCAGCACCTGGAAATTGTAGAGGATCTGGATCGCCGACTGCCCCTGCGGCAGCTTCACGGGAAGCTGCGCCACGGTGATGTAATAATGGCGGCTGGTCTTGAGATCTGGATCGCCCACATATTGCACGCGAAAGGTCTGCGTCTGCCCCGGCTGGATCAGCGCCTGGGGCGGAAAGACCAGCAGGTCGCCCGGGTCCTTGCCCGTCGCCTTCACCCCGTCGGGCCCCAGTTCCAGCTGCTGCACGGTCAGTTCCACCGGCAAGGGGGTGGCGAAGGAATTCTCCACCGTCACGATCTGGCTCATGCCGCGACCATTGGTCTGCAGATTGATGACCACCGGCTGCACCGTCATGGCCTGGGCAACGCCGGACAACGGCAATACGAAACCCGCCAGCGCCAGAACAGCGCCCCGTATATGCTTGGTCCTCACGATCCCCACTCCTCAATTCCCCGAAACAAAAGCCGCGGGGACGTACTAAGGCCTGTGGACATTTAGGGGATTCCCTTTTTCGGCAGGATCGGATTCAAGACTGGCGAAGGGAGCGCCAGATTGGATCGACACGGATTGAGCGACGAGCAGTGGGAGCGGATTAGCCCGTTACTTCCCGGTAA
>JAGWMZ010000058.1 GCA_028871475.1 Sphingomonadales bacterium
TGTCGATGTCGTGCAGGCGCTGGAACCGGGCGATTTCATCAAGTCCGAGACCGCGCATAACCCGCCGAACCATCGGCTGTGGCACGACACCTACAACATCCCCTGTGATGGCCTGTGGTTGTATCTGAAGTTTGCCGGCGAGACGCTGATCGATGTCGTGCTGACATCCTTCAAGGAGGTTTGAGATGAGCGAGACGCGAATTCATCCCGAGACGGGTCAGGAACTTCGCCGCGACACACGCCCGCAGACGGTGTGCGTGGGCTCGCTCTCGCGCGTCGTCGACGTGCCGGGCTGGTATCCCGAAGGTGATGGCGATGCCATTCATAGTGGCGAGGATCTGCGTGCCTATAACGAAGCGTTCAAGGAACTGCGCGAGGCCTATGCCGCCCGCATCAAGACCGTGCGCAAGAAGCTGGGCCTGACCCAGGAAGAGGCTGGCGTCATCATCGGCGGCGGCAAGCGGGCGTTCCAGAAATATGAAAGCGGGCGCACGCCGCCGAGCGACGCGGCGGTAGGCCTGATCGAAATTCTGGCCCGTCATCCTGAGGAGGTCGCAACTCTGCGATCATTCCGCATGACGGCCCCGAAAGCCATTGCGCAGGATACGCGGCACGAAGGCTCGGCATTACCTGTTGGCAAGCGCATCAAGCGCGGCGTGCGCAACGCCGCAGCTTGAAGGCTTCTCTCTGAGCAGCCGCTAAGCCGCCAGTGCCGCCACGATGTCGCAGGCGCTGTTCACCGGCATGAACAGCCGGGTCTGATAGGCGATGATCTCGGTGAAGCAGCCTTTGGCCTTCCACGAAAGCAAAGCGCGGGGATCAAAGCCGATGACCTCAAGCCGCTGCTCGCCATTGACCCGGGAACGCTTGAGGCTGGTGCCGGACAAGGCATCGATGGGCACAACCTTGCCGCCCAGCGCCGCATCGACCAGTTGCTCGGGCGTGAGCGCAATCCGATCACCGATACCCAGCTTGTCGAGGAGCATGTTGACCGCTTCGGCAGGCACAATGCGGCCCAGCAAAGACCGGCCATCCTGGGTGACGAGGCGGCGGACTTGCGCCTCATCGCCCAGCAGGTTCCAGATCGGCAGCAGGCGGCCGGTCGCGAGGTAGAAGCGCTCGGTATAGGGTTTGGCCGCCAGATCGTCGGCCTCAGCCTGCCAGGCCTGCTCGAAAGCCTCGCGCTCGCAATCATCCCAGTGGCTCTCGGCGAGTTCGTCAGCGGTGAGCCAGCTTCGCCCACCAGGCCGGTGTAGCGTGAAACTGGCAACCGGCGTGCCATCGTCCATCAGGCGCGTGCGATCGGGCATCAGCAGAGCCACGCGCGAGGAGCGGCCATTGCGCAGCAGCCGGGTCTTGAGGCCAATGCGCTTCACGATCTCGGCAAGCGGTGTGACCTTGGGCGCCCACTGCGCCTCAAGGGTCAGAAGCTGGGTCAAGGCGCCATTGGCATCCTCGCGCAGGATCCGCTCCTCGATGATGGTCAGCTTATCGGCCACCAAGGTCTCGACACCAGCATCGAAGGTGCCCGCCTTGCGCGCCGCATCGATCCGCGCCTCGACCAGCCCCAGGAATTCATCGAAGACAGCGTTCTGGAGCGCGATCGGCAGCGCCAGAATACGGTTGAGCCAGCGTTGGATCGGCGGGAGATTGTCGGTGAGGCAGCCCTCCTGCTCAAGCTGCAATCCAGTGCGCTCGCAGAAATCGGCAAAGCCAGTGCTGGTCAGCTTGCCCTGATGCAACAGATGATACCAGCGCGTCAGGGCCTCGCGGGCATAATCACTCTCGAGATTGTCAGCAGGATCGAACAGGTTCTGCCCCCCCGTCTGCCGCTGGCCGCGCGTCAGCGCGCCAAGCGCATCGAGGCGGCGGGCGATGGTCGAGATGAAACGCCGTTCACCGCGACAATCGGTGGTGACGGGACGAAACACCGGAGCCGACGCCTGATGCGTTCGGTTGGTCCGGCCAAGCCCCTGGATGGCGCGGTCCGCGCGCCAACCCGGCTCAAGCAGGAAGTGCATCCGGCGCTGCTGGTTCCTGGCATCAAGGCTGGCGTGGTAGGAGCGCCCAGTGCCACCGGCATCGGAGAAGACGAGGATGCGCTTGGCACCGCCCATGAAGGCGTTGGCATCGGCCAGCGACTGGTTGGCGGTGCGCGATTCAAGCCGCTGGCTGCCGTCTGGCAAGGTCACCAGGCGGCGCGTCCGGCCGGTGATCTCGGCCACGGCATCGGTGCCGAAGCGCGAAATGATGGCTTCGAGCGCGGGGACGATCGGCGGCAGCGCGCCCAGCAGTTCCAGCGTTTCAGCCTTGATCCGCAAGGCCTCCTGCGAATGCACCGGATTGCCTGCCTCATCGACCATCGGGCGTGAACGCTCATTGCCGTCCTCGTCCCAGTAGCTTTCCATGGCGCGGGTCGGAAAGGCATTGTCGAGATAGTCCGCCACAATCTCGCGAGGCGAAAGGTCGAGCTGGATCTCGGCACGATCCTCGGCCGAGAGGTCGGCCAGGCGCCGATCGAGCAAGGCTTCGGCTGTCGAGACCAGTTGGATGACGACGCTGTGGTCGGTGGCCAGCGCCTCCTCGATGGCGGGAAGCAGCGAGGGCAGTTTCATCGACAGCAAAAGCTGGCCAAAAAACCGCTGTTTCGAACTCTCGAAGCGCGAGCGTGCCGCCGACAGCGCCTGGCCATTGAGGGTCTTGCCCTCGAGCGGATCGGTGACGCCCGATGCGCCCAGCGCAGCCTCAAGGTTCCGGTGGATGATCGCCCAGGCATCGGCATAGGCATCGAAATCCGCGATTTGGTGCGGGGTCAGCGCATGTTCGAGGATGTCGTACTCGACGCCGGCGTAAGACAGCGCGCGCGCCGTATAGACGCCCATCGCCTTCAATTCGCGGGCGACGAGTTCCATTGCGGCAATGCCGCCCTCACGGATGCGGGCGATGAACGAGCTGCGATCCGGGAACGCCGTGCCTTCGCCCCACAGGCCAAGCCGCGTGGCATAAGCGAGATTGTTCACGTCGGAGGCACCGGTGGCCGAGGCGTAGATCACGCGGGCACGCGGCAGGCGGTTCTGCAATTCGACTCCAACGATGCCCTGCTGCGAACCCTTGGTGGCACCGAAGCGGCCTTCACCGCCAGCAACTCCGCCCATGGCATGTGCCTCGTCGAAGAGGATCAAGCCGTCGAAATCCGGCGTCAGCCATTCCAGCAGTTGCTGGAGGCGGGTCTTCTCGCCGGTGCCACTGCGCAGCGTGGCATAGGAGGCGAAGAGGATACCATCTGCCTGCCGGATTCTGACCTCCGGCTTGATCTTGGAGAGAGGCTGGATGTCGAGCGCGATGCCGCCGAGCGCCTGCCAGTCGCGCCGGGCATCCTCGATCAGGGCATTGCTCTCGCTGATCCAGAGATGGCGGCGGTTGCCGCGCAACCATTGATCCATCAGGATAGAAGCGAGTTGGCGGCCTTTGCCAGCACCCGTACCATCGCCGAGAAAGAAGCCGCGTCGGAAGATGGCGCCGTCAGCATCCGGCACCAACTCAAGTCCGCGTTCCGGCACGCGGTAGCGGCCGGGGAGGTCGGACGATGTCGCATCAAGCGCGTGGACCAGCGTTTCAAGTTGCGCACGACTGAGCACACGGTCACGGAGCACTTTGGCAGGAAGCTGCGGGACGTAGCTTGGCGTCGGAAGCGCCACCGAGGCCATGGCCGCCGATTCCACCAATTGGGTCGGATGATCGGCCACATCCTCGAAGGTCAGTCGTTGGGGGCGATACGCCACGTAGACGCCCACCGCCTGCTCGGCATCGGCGATGGTGTCGCGCAGGGTATAGGCCAGCGGTATGGTGCCGGTGGCATCGCCGCGCGATGTTGCTGCGCCCGGTTTAGGTGCGGCAGAGCGGAATCTGGCCAGCAATGTGGACGTGGCTTTGGTAGGCGAAACGGGAGGTGCAGCCACGAGCGCCATTTCCGTTGCGACCCGACGGCGCGGTGGAACCTTGGACAGGAAGGGAATGAGATCTGTCACGCTCGACCGATTGACAACGGTCGTGTTGATGGATCCGGCGCACTTGTCGATCACCAGCAGGCGCACGGCGATCGAGGTGCCCTGTTTGGCAAAAGCACTCTCAAGCCGGGCATGGAAAGCCACACTCGCGCCTTGCAGCGCGCGCTGAAGCAGTTCCGCGCGGCGGCCTTGGGGCTGGAAGCTGTCCGGCATGATGGCGACAAGACGACCATCAGGCTTCAGAACGCCGAGTGCGGCGGCCAGGTGACGTGCGGCTGTGGTGGGATCCTCAAGACCAGCAGCGTTACGGGCGAAGGGCGGGTTCATGAGAATCACGCTGGGCCTCTGGGTCAGATGAGCCCCGATACGGGCGGCATCGTGACCGGTCACAGTCGCGTCGGGAAACAAGTGGCGCAGGATTTCTTGGCGGACCGGATTGATCTCGTTGAGGTGAAGGTTGGCGACGCGTCTCGCCCAGATAGCCAGCATTCCGGTGCCCGCGCTGGGTTCAAGCACTTCATCGTCGTGCTGAATGTCGGCCAAGTGGGCCGCTAGCCAAGCCAGTCCCAACGGCGTGGAGAAATGCTGGTGCTCGACCTGTTCCTCGCTGCGGACGGTCTGGGTTGGCAGACGCACTTCAAGGTTGTTCAGAAAGGAAAGTGCCTGCTCGGCCGATGAAGGGATCAATTGGGCGGCTAGCCAGCGAAGCACAGCTATTTCCAGCATCTGGAAGCTGTCACGCTGAGACCACGTCCCGGAGGCCGAGGTCGAGCCGGTTGCCGCCTCCATTGCTGCGTTGATAAGTCGTCGGGTGAGTTTTTCGCCGGCAACCAGCGGCACTAAACGGAGCGAAGCCTCCGCAAGGTGGCCGACATACGCTGCGGGCTCCAGTTGGCTGGGATACATGGGAAATCCTTTCGGGTTCGGGGAACTCGAAAGCATTTCCTCCCACTCTTACTTTGGCGATTACCGCCTGCAGAACGGACGTTCAGAGCCCTTGGCAACACCGTCGAAACCTGTCGTCGGTTTACCCGGTCGAAATCGGCAACAAATGACCGGATCGGATCGCCGACAGCGGTGTTCGGAACGACCAAGATGTTCTCGCCTACTGCAGATACTGCCTCAGTAGGAACATCGCTCAATCATTACCTAACCCCGCCTTCTCTACCGGAGTTTCAACCGGGCAATCGCGCTCCACCCGTTCCGAATAGCGGTCGACCAATTGCTCGGCATGGGGGCGCAGCAGGACCGTAAAGCGGACCAGTTCCTCGCAGACATCGACGATGCGGTCGTAATAGGACGAGGGCTTCATGCGGCCCGCCTCGTCGAATTCCTCATAGGCCTTGGCGACCGAGGACTGGTTAGGGATGGTGAACATCCGCATCCAGCGCCCCAAGATGCGCAGCGTATTGACCGAATTGAACGATTGAGATCCCGCACAAACCTGCATCACCGCCAGCGTGCGTCCCTGCGTCGGGCGCATCCCTTTCATGGCCAATGGCAGATGATCGATCTGATTTTTCATGATGCCCGTGATCTGACCATGGCGTTCAGGACTGCACCAGACCTGCGCCTCAGACCACAGCGAATGCTCCCGCAGTTCCGCCACAGCCGGATGATCGTCGCCCGCCACCTGGTCGGGCATAGGCAGGTCGGATGGATCAAAAATCCGTACTTCACACCCGAAATGGATCAGAAGGCGCGCTGCTTCCTCGACCACCAAGCGAGAATAGGAGCGTTCCCGCAGGGATCCGTAGAGCAGCAGAATGCGCGGCGCCCGATCCATTGCCCCCAAACCTGAAGCCGGGTTCTCGTATGCATATTCGCGTCTCAGCGCAGGCAGATGATCGGGCTGAGGCAGGGCGCGCAGACGCCTGAAAGTCATCTCGGTCATGATTTAAGCCTCCGCCGGCACGGTGTCGGCAAACCAGCGGCGGCCGAACCAGAATGCGACATTGACCAGCAAGATCAGCACCGGCACTTCGACCAGCGGACCGATGACGGCGGCAAAGGCCACCGGCGAGGCCAGCCCGAAGGCGGCGATGGCCACCGCAATCGCCAGTTCGAAGTTGTTACCCGCGGCTGTAAAGGCCACCGCTGTCGTGCGCGGATAATCGCTGGCGATTAGCTTACCCATGAAGAAACTGATCGTGAACTGCACGACGAAGTAGATCGTGAGCGGAATTGCGATGCGCAGAGTGTCGCCCGGCAGCGTCAGGATCTCGTTGCCCTTGAGGCTGAACATGGCAACGATGGTGAAGAGCAGCGCTACAAGGGTGATCGGGCCAATCTTCGGCAGGAAAGTTCCTTCGTACCACGTGTTGCCCTTGGCCTTGGCCAACCACTTGCGGGTAAGGAAGCCAGCCAGAAACGGAACACCCAAATAGATCAGCACCGCTTGGGCTATGGTCCAGAAGCTGACCTTGATCACACTGCCTTCAAGACCGAACAGCGGCGGGAGGAACGCCAGAAAAAACCATGCATAGATGCTGAAGAACAGGATTTGAAAGATCGAGTTGAACGCGACCAGCGCTGCGACATACTGGTTGTCGCCCTTGGCCAGTTGGTTCCACACGATCACCATGGCGATGCAGCGCGCCAGGCCAATCAGAATCAGACCGGTCATGTATTCCGGCTTGTCTGAAAGGAACAGCACCGCCAGGCCGAACATCAGCACAGGCCCGATGATCCAGTTCTGCACCAGTGAGATCGCCAGGATCCGCCGATCGGCAAAGACCTTGGGCAATTCTTCATAACGGACACGCGCCAGCGGCGGATACATCATCAGCACGAGACCAATGGCGATGGGGATGTTCGTGGTTCCGACGGACAACGCATTGATGGCATGGGGCAGACCGGTGAACGCGGAACCCAGCCCGACCCCCAACGCCATGGCGAGGAAAATCCACAAGGTGAGGTATCTGTCGAGAAATGACAAACGGGGGCGACGGGATTGGGTCATCGATGATTTCCTTCGCAGCCCGACCGCATTGACAAGCGAAAGGCCGCAGTTGTTTTACTTGGAAGAGATCGACCGAAGCCCCTCTCTCACGTCGATCACCAGATCAGGCAGCGCCTTCCATCTGGCCAATCTCGGACAGCCTTGCCTGAACCTCGGCGGGGTCCATTGTTTCAAACGGCAGAGCCAGCAAGGCTTCGGCGCGCATCGAAAGCCACCGCCAGGTGTCCTCGAATGCAGCGTCCTCGGCTGCCTCTCCACCTTCCACATCGGCCGGATCGGGCAGGCCCCAATGCGCCCGCAGCGGCGTGCCGGGAAACACCGGGCAAGCTTCGCCCGCGGCATTGGCGCAAACCGTGATGACGAGATCGATATGCGGCGCATCGGGCGCGGAGAACTCAAGCCAGCTCTTCGAGCGGAATGTGCTGGTGTCGATGCCGCGTCGCGCCAGCAGGCGCAGGGCACCGGGATGCGGCACGCCCTTGGGCTTGCTGCCCGCGCTGTAGGCCTGAACGCGGCCCGGCGCGAGGTGATTGAAAATCGCTTCACCCAGGATCGAGCGCGCGGAATTGCCGGTGCACAGCACCAGAATCGAAAATACAGGCTTGGTCATAGGTTCTCTCTCAGGCGCTGACGATGCGGTTGCCGTCGGCGTCGACCACCTGCTCCCCATCTTCCTTGGCAAAGGCACCACGCTGGGATGCCGGGATCAGATCCAGCACATCTTCCGAAGGACGGCACAATTTCACGCCCAGCGGCGAGACCACCAGCGGCCGATTGATCAGGATCGGATGCGCCATCATAGCATCGATCAGTTGCGCGTCGGTCAGATCGGCATTGCCAAGCCCCAGTTCGGCAAAGGGCGTGCCCTTCTCGCGCAGCAGCGCACGAGCCCCAATCCCCGCCCGCGCGATCAGGCTTTCAAGCATTTCGCGCGAGGGCGGGGTCTTGAGATATTCGACCACATGCGGCTCGATGCCGGCATTGCGGATCATCGCCAGCGTGTTGCGCGAGGTGCCGCATTCCGGATTGTGGTAGATGACAATGTCGGTGATTTTCGTGGTCATTGTGCGTCCTTGGCCATCTGGGTGGCGCCTTCTTCCTTGCCAATCTTGCGAACCCGCTGCTCAAGTTCGAGACGGGCGAGGCCGGAAGTCGGCAGCGATACAAACAGTTCGATACGGCGGCGCAGGTGGCTCATGGCCTTGTAGAAGGCGAGCTTCTGCCCTGGCCCTTCAACCAGCGCCGGATCTTCGATGCCCCAGTGGGCGGTCATGGGCTGACCGGGCCACACCGGGCAGGTTTCACCGGCCGCATTGTCACAGACGGTGATCACGAAATCCATCTCGGGCGCGCCTTCGGCCTCGAATTCGCGCCAATTCTTGGAACGGAAGCCCTCGTGCGGGAGGTCATATTCCTTGAGCAGTTCCAATGCCATCGGGTGAACCGCACCCTTGGGGTGGCTACCGGCGCTAAAGGCACGAAACCGATCGCCGCTCAAATGCGTGAGCAGGGATTCTGCGAAAATCGACCGGGCCGAATTGCCGGTGCACAGGAACAGCACATTGAAGACACGGTCAGTCATGCGACATCCTTCTCGGGATCAGAATCGGCGGTGGATATTTGCGGCAGGCAGCACACGTCCTCGGCCTCACAGGCCACGCCGCCACAGCAATTTTCGGTGAGGTATCCCATCAACCCGTTCATTGCCGCATAATTGGCGGTGTAGATGATAAGGCGGCTCTGACGGCGCTGAGTTACCAGTCCAGCATTGGCCAAAGCAGCGAGATGAAAGCTCATCGAGGACGAGACAACGCCCAGTTTCTCAGCGATCGCGCCGGCAGGCATGCCCTCTTCACCCACCTGAACGAGCAAGCGGAAAGCCGCCAAGCGGTGCTCCTGCGCCAGCGCGCTCAGGGCGCGAATAACGGTCGATGCGTCCATCTTCATCTCCATGATTCGATAATTGTCGAGATATTGGAGGCCGTCACTGCCGTCAAGGTCATGTTTCCATTACTATGGAAGAATGGCGCTTTCGTGACAATTGACGCCGATCAATGCCCTCATGCGCCTGTGCGCATAGGCTGTATAAATGAACTGGCAAATCGACAGATTACTCGCCTCCCTAGCGGAACCAACAAGGTTGCGCGCTCTGCAGATTCTCTGGGATGGCGACGAGCATTGTGTGTGCGAACTGATGGATCGCCTAAGCGCCAGCCAGTCACGCATGTCCCGGCACATGGCTCGCCTCAAATCAGTCGGATTGTTGGTCGACCGGCGCGATGCGCAGTGGGTGCGCTATCGTCGACGTTCCGAGCTGCCAACCTCTTGGGTGGCGATCATTGATGCGGTTCTGCTGACCCTGCCACCACTGCCGCAATCAGCCTGTCAGAAGAGGGCCGCCTGATATGAATACCCTTCCTGCATCGCTGAGTCAGGCGCGCAAGTCACAGACCGCCTGGTTCATCGGAATCGCGATCTTCGTGCTTGTTTGGTTCACGACTTACAACCAACTGCTGCCTTTTGCACAATACCTGGTCGGCAAGTTACCGATCCAGCCCGGCAGCCACCTGGCCTCCTCGGTTGAATTTTTCTTCTACGACACGCCCAAGGTGCTCATGCTTTTGACGCTCGTGGTCTTTGCCATGGGTGTCGTGCGGACCTTCTTCTCGCCCGAACATACGCGTGCGCTACTTGCGGGCAAACGGGAAGGCCTCGGCAACATCGCTGCCGCTCATTTGGGCATCGTCACTCCATTCTGCTCGTGCTCGGCGGTGCCGCTGTTCGTTGGCTTCGTATCGGCAGGTGTACCGTTGGGAGTGACCTTCTCATTCTTGATTGCAGCGCCCATGATCAACGAGGTCGCGCTTGGCCTTCTCTTTGCCCTGGTGGGTTGGAAGGTTGCCCTAACCTATCTCGTGTTCGGCCTTGGTGTCGCGATCATCTCGGGCTGGATGATTGGCCGACTGCACTTGGAGTCTTGGCTCGAGCCATGGGTTCGCGAAGTTCGTGCCGGAACGGTGGAACTTGAAGATGAACACCTGACTTGGGTCGACCGTTTCGAGGCCGGCTGGGAAGCCGTCAAGGAGATCGTTGGCAAGGTCTGGTACTGGATCATTGCTGGCATCGCGGCGGGGGCCTTCATCCACGGCTACGTTCCGGCAGAACTGCTGTCGCGCATCATGGGAGCGGATGCCTGGTGGTCGGTGCCTGCTGCCGTCCTGATCGGCATCCCTATGTATTCAAATGCCGCAGGGATCATTCCCGTCGTCGAGGCTCTGCTCAGCAAGGGTGCTGCGCTTGGAACGGTGCTGGCCTTCATGATGTCGGTGATCGCACTCTCGCTCCCGGAGATGATCATCCTGCGCAAGGTGCTCAGCGTGCGACTTATTTCCGTGTTCGTTGGCGTAGTGGGCCTTGGCATCCTCGCCGTTGGCTTCCTGTTCAACGCCCTCTTTTCCTGAAAGGATCATTGCCATGAAAGACATCAAGGTGCTCGGCCCCGGCTGCAAGCGTTGCCAGACAACGCAGGAGATGGTCGAAGCCGCGGCGAAGGATCTTGGTCTAGACGTGACGGTCGAGAAAGTCACCGACTATGCCGAGATGGCCAAATACGGGATCGCTTCGACGCCCGGCATCGTGATCGACGGCAAGGTGGTCCACGCTGGTGGCCTGCCGAAGGGCGAAGATCTGAAACGCTGGCTGCAAGCCTAACGCGATGGAGACGCATGACATCGTCGTCATCGGCGGCGGCCAGATGGGGCTTTCGCTGGGATATTATCTGCTGCGCACGGGAGCCGATTTTCTGATCCTCGATGCCGAAGACGGTCCGGGTGGGGCATGGCGGCATGGCTGGGACTCACTCAGGCTGTTCTCGCCGGCGGGTTACAGTTCCTTGCCCGGCTGGCTGATGCCACCACCACAACACGCAGGCTACCCGACGCGCGATGACGTCCTTGCCTATCTCGCGCGTTACGAGGAACGCTATCAGTTTCCGTTACGCAGACCGGTTCGTATCTCGACGATCGAACGCGTGGAGAATCACCTCGAACTGGTGACTGACCAAGGCCGTATCGCGGCGCACAAGATCGTTAGTGCTAGCGGAACCTGGTCCAAGCCCAACATTCCCGACATTCCCGGACGTGGTCTGTTCGCCGGCAAGCAGGTCCACTCGGCGCACTATGTACGGCCGGAGGATTATGCGGGGCAGACCGTTCTGGTGGTCGGCGGTGGCAACAGCGGAGCTCAGATCATGGCCGAGGTGGCGCCAGTTGCACGCGCGTTGTGGGTCACAACTCACGATCCGCTATTCCTTCCCGACGATGTCGACGGAAGGGTCCTGTTCGAACGCGCTGTGGCCCGAATGAAGGCCGGGCCAGGAGATGAGCCGGTAGGCGGTATCGGGGATATCGTCATGGTGCCTCCGGTCAAGGAAGCCCGTGCACGAGGCGATCTTGGTTCCGTTCGCCCATTCGAACGCATGACTGCGACTGGGGTAGTCTGGCCCGATGGCTCGGAAATGGCAGTCGACGTTGTCATTTGGTGCACCGGCTTTCGTCCCGCGCTCGAGCATCTGCGGTTGCTGGGAGTCGTCGAAGCCGATGGACGCGTCATGATGAATGGTCAGCAATCAATCAAGGAGCCGCGCTTGTGGCTCGCAGGTTATGGTGATTGGTGCGGGCCGGGCTCTGCCACTCTGATGGGGGCAGCGCGGACGGCTAGGGATCTCGCAGCAAAGCTGGTAAACGAACTGCCTTGATTGGGGCGGATACCAGCACCGATCTCTTTCAGGGGTTATGCTACTCAGGATGGTTCCGACGTCGTTAGCCGTCAGCCAGATGAGGAAGCTACAATTAAATTTGCGCGCCGCGTAAAACCTCCCTCGCCGCATCCGGCATTCCCGCAATCACCGACAGATAGGTGCTGGCGGTGGCATCAGGCTGCCGCCGCCCTTGCCTCCCAGCCTTTGAGTGTCGCCAGTGGAATCCGGCAGGCACTGGCAAAGGCCTGCTGCGAGAGGCCTAGCTCCTCACGAATGGCGCGGACATCCGGGACCTCGATGGTGTGCATTCGCGCCACCTGGTCTACGCCCTGCGCTTGCGCCGCAGCCACGGACATGGCCGCGATCAGATCGTCACCATCCTCGAAAATCAGGATGATGGACGAAGGGCAACTTGGTCCAACCCGCATTCCAAAGGAGCCTTTCCGGATCGTTCCTCGCTTTGGTCAGTCCCCCACGGGACTTTGCCCATATTTGCGGAGGACATCGTCGAAAGCCTCCGTCATCAATTCCTGAAGGCTAAGGCCATACTTGCGGGCGCAAACATGCATGGCGAGGGACATCTCGGGCGAGAAGTAAGCAGCGATGGCCTTGCGCCCAGTCCGACTGTTCGAACTGGGCGGTGCCGTGGAAGTTGATGATGCGGTGATACCATCGTCAATGCCAGTCGCGGCAGGCTGAGGTTGGGACTTGGGGCTAGCCTTGGTCTTATCGGCGAGATTGGCAAAGCGGCTCATCTGCTCACGCGCCCTCATGTACAATGGTGGATATGTTCACACGTGAGATAATCCACATGTGTAGAGCGGTGATCTCAGCCGCCGCCTTGCCCTCGGGCTCGAACTCGATGACAGAGGCGCCCGCTGCGCTTGCATGACGATAGACAGCGCGATCCGGTAGGATATTGGGACAAGCGTCGATTCCAAAGCCCTGCACCAGTTCGATGGCTTCCTCATACATGCGCGGCGCATGGGGCGGACCGGCAGTGAATACCACATAGGCGGGCTTATCAAACAGGCGCACCAAGCTGACCGTGGTCTTGATGGCCGCCAGATCAAAGGCACTTGGGCGGCAGGGGATCAGCACAATATCGGCGACCTCGACGGCCCTGCTGGCAGCACTGTCGGCATGGGGCGGCGTGTCGATCACGATAAAGGTGGCGCCTTGAGTTTCGGCAGCCTCGACCTTGGCGTGGATACGCGGGGGAGCACTGTCGATCACCTCCGGCGCCTTGTCGGAGCGCCATGCTCCCCATTGGCTGGCAGTGGCTTGCGGATCCGTGTCGATGATGAGGGCAACAGCTCCAGCGGCTTCAGCGGCGGCCGCGAGGTTCACCGACAGCGTGGTTTTGCCCGAGCCGCCCTTTTGGCTGACGATGGCTACAATGGTCATGGAGATTTCCTTGCCCGTTCACATGTGGACGTGTGGGCTTGTGAGTGTGTGGACGTTTGGACAGGTGAGATGCTGAGCAGCTTCACCCGTCAGGGGCGACGCGCCGCTCCATACTGGCCATCAGCCTCGCGGTCAGATTGGCCAGCGGGCCAGCCTGCTGCTCGATAGTCTGCTCAGGCGGCGTAGCTTGCTGCGGCGCTTGCTGGACGTTGCGCTCCGTGGCCCGAAACAGACCAGCGAGGTTCACGCCTGCCGGGCCTGCCCGCCGCACCATGCCCGCCAAACACCTTGCCGGTGAGCCCACCCGATAGCGATGCCCCAGCGGCAGTTCGGCATTCCTGTCGATCAGCAGCACGCTGAGCGCTGCTCGTTCCCGCCCGAACTGCTGGCAAGCCCGACCCCACGTGCTCTGGGCGATGCCAAGCCGACCGCAACTGCGCCACGATGCCTCGACAAGGTTGGGCCAGGTCGGTCCACCCAGTGCTTCGACGATGCCGCGATAGCTCTCGGTGGCCACCACCAGCGCGGTCGCGGGCCGAATGCGCTCCAGCGGATCGCGGACTGGCATGGTACGTCTTTGTGGTGAGTTTTGGTTCTGTATATTGGGTGGCTTTGTTGCATAACGCCTGATAGTAACCGGGGCAAATTTCCGGGCGACGGGGTGGACAAGCTGGTCGGTCTCTGATTCACGCAACCCATGACTTCTGGGCTCGACATTGGTGGTGATGGCAGCGATTTCGACATTCGGCGCGTTGTATCGGCGCTGGTTGAACGCTGTGATGCGCTGGCTGCTGATAACGAGGCGCTTCGGGCAAGCAACGAGCTGCTTCGGGCCGAGATAACTGAACTCAAGAGCGAAAACGAAGCGCTCAAGGATGAGATCCGTGGCCTGAAGGGATTGCCGCCGCGCCCGAAGTTCAAGGCGAAGCCGTCGGGGATGGAGAAGTCGACGCAGGCAGAAGCGGCCAAGGGGCGCAAACGCGTGAAGCGTCGTCGTGGGGCGGTGAAGTCGAAGCTGGAAGTGACGCGCGAGGTGCGTCTCAAGGTCAAGGCTCCGGCCGGTTCTCGTTTCAAAGGCTATGAGGATATTCTGGTTCAGGATCTGCGGCTGGATGTCGAGGTGATCCGCTACCGGCGGGAAGTCTGGCAAACAGCGGCCGGGGAACGGATCGTGGCCGAGCTTCCGGCAGGGGTCATGGGCGGATTTGGACCTGAGCTTCGTCGGTTTATTGCCGCGGGGCATTATCAGGGTCAGGTCACCAGCGAGAGGCTGACGTCCTTGCTGACGGGCATGGGGCTGGCGATTTCGAAGCGGCAGGTGGTTCGGCTGCTGAGTTCTGGCCTTGGGGACCTTGTGGCCGAGGATCAGGCGGTGCTGAAGGCTGGGCTTTCAAGTGCGCGCTGGATCAGCGTGGATGATACAGGTGCGCCCCATGGCAAACGCAATGGCTTTGTCACGCATCTTGGCGATCGGCGCTTTGCGGTGTTTCGCAGCGGCTTTTCCAAATCACGCCGCGCCTTTCTGGGCCATTTGCAGGCCGGGCGCTGCGAGCATGTCGTCAATGATGCCGCCCTTGCCCGGATGCGGGTGATGTGCATGGCCAGCGCCCAGATCGATGCCCTGGCGAACCATGCCAACAAGCACTTTGCCAACACCGAGGCGTGGGATGCCCATCTGGCGGCGCTAGGCTTCGACAAGTTGACCTCCGGTCCGGATCCCATCAAGCTCGCCACCGAGGGGGCGTTGTGGGGCGCTATCTGCGAGCAGGGCCTGCTGGGCGACACGGTGATCGTCTCGGACGGCGCTGGTCAGTTCCGGGTCAATGACAACCATGCCTTGTGCTGGGTGCATGCCGAAAGGCTGGTGCATAAATTGCAGCCTCGATCGAAGGCGGATCGCGAAGCGGTCGAACTCAAGCGCACGCTGATCTGGTGGCTCTATGGCGACATCAAGAAGTGGCAACTCGATCCCGACCCCAAGCGGGCCAGGGCCCTGCGTGTCCGCTTCGAGCGGATCTTCACCCACAAGACCGGCTATATGATGCTCGATCGGCAACTGGCGCGCCTGCATGCGCAGAAAGCGTCGCTGCTGCGCGTCCTCGATCGACCCGAGATCCCGCTCCATACCAACGGCTCGGAAAACGACATCCGCGCCTTCGTCACCAAGCGCAAGATCTCCGGGGGTACTGTCAGTGAGGCTGGGCGCATCGCCCGTGACACCATGATCGGCCTGATGAAGACCTGCGCCAAGCTGGGCGTCTCCTTCTACCAACTGCTCGGTGACCGCTTCGCCGTCCCCGGCGCTAAGCCCATCCAGTGGCTCCCTGACCTCGTCTGCGCCGCACCCGCATAACACCTTCCGCCCGGAAATTTGCCCCGGTTACCTCCAGTTCCATGGTAGTAGCTCATGGAGAAGCTGGGTGGGATAGTCCGCCATACGCGCCAGAATATCGGCCAGCCATGCCTGTGGGTCGATGTCGTTAAGCCGCGCCGACTGGATCAGCGTATAGAAGACAGCAGCTCGCTGTCCGCCACGATCTGAACCGCAGAACAGCCATGCCTTCCGGCCCAGAGGCACGCAGCGCAGCGCCCGCTCTGCTGCATTGTTGGTCAAACAGATCCGCCCGTCATCAAGGAAGCGGGTGAAGGCATCCCAGCGGCGCAGCATGTAGTTGATCGCTTTGGCCAGATCGTGGTTGCGCGACAGCTTGGCCAACTGGGCCGTCAGCCAGACATGCAGTTCGACCACCAGCGGTGCGCTCAGATCCTGCCGCACCGCA
>JAGWMZ010000059.1 GCA_028871475.1 Sphingomonadales bacterium
ATCATGACTGTCATCAACACCAACATCAACGCCCTCATGGCCGCCAACGCTTCGAACTCTGCTTCGGACATGACCAGCCAGGCGATGACCCGCCTGTCGACCGGCAAGCGCATCAACTCGGCCGCCGACGACGCCGCTGGCCTCGCCATCTCGACCTCGATGACCAGCCAGATCAACGGCATGAACCAGGGCATCAAGAACGCGAATGACGGCATCTCGCTGGCGCAGACCGCAATGGGTTCGCTGACCGAAGTGACCAACATGCTGCAGCGCGTTCGCGAACTGGCCGTGCAGTCCTCCTCGGGCACCTACCAGAGCTCGGACCGCGACCAGATGCAGGCTGAGGTGACCTCGCTGACCAACCAGATCAGCAACGTTCTGGGCAGCACCACCTTCAACGGTGTGGCGCTTTTCTCGACGACCTCGGGCACCAACGTCACTTTCAACATCCAGGCCGGCGCGAACAACTCCGCCTCGAACCGCATCGCCATCACCTCGACCGGTTTTGACGGCACCCAGCTGGTCAACACGCTGGCTGGCGGCAAGGGCTTCCAGGTCAATGACACCACCGGTTCGGCCGGTTCCGGTGTGACCAATGCCCAGACCACCATCGACAACGTCGACTCGGTGCTGAAGCAGGTCGCCACCGTCAACGCCAACTTCGGCGCCGGCCAGAGCCAGCTGACCTCGGCGGTCAACAACATGACCAACAATGTCACCAACCTCTCGGCCGCCCGCTCGCGTATTCAGGATACCGACTATTCGGCTGAATCGACCGCCATGGCCAAGGCCCAGATCCTCTCGCAGGCCTCCACCGCGATGATCGCCCAGGCCAACCAGAGCCAGCAGAACGTGCTCTCGCTGCTCAAGTAACTCCAGTAACTCGCTCCCGCGAGGCAGGGAAGGGCGCCAGTCGCAAGGCTGGCGCCCTTTTCGCGTCTATTGCCCGCGCGCGGTGTCCAGGTCAGGATATGTGATGCCAAGCTGGTCGAGGTAGGTGGGATATTTGGCGGCGTCGTAATAATATTTTTCCATGAAGGGGCGCATCTGGCGCATCACCGCCTCATTGCGGTGGATGGCGGGCATGTCGCTGGCCACGATCACCGGATCATAATGCTGGGTCTTGAGCTGGACATTCTGGAAATAATCCTTTGCGTCGGTCAGCAATTTGGGCGTGGTCATCAGGTCCAGCACGGTCATCGCGGCGGCCTTGGCGCCCACCACCGCGCCCTTGTGGGCAATGGGTGTGGCCATGGCCATGGCGGCGGTGGCATGGTGGAAGATGACATTGGGCACATTGCTGGGATAGCCGATGGTGATCGTCGGCACGGTCCACATCACATCGCCGATGTCATCGGATGCGCCCATGCCAGCGCCCCGGTTTTCCGGTGTCGAGAGCGGCGCTACCTCGGTGGCCAGCGGTTTGGGCTTGAAGCCGTTGGCTTTCTGAACGGCCGCGGCAAAGGCCTGATCATCCGCGCTCCATTTGGGCATGCCCACGGCCTTGATGTTGGCATAGGCGGCCTCGGCCATGGGCTTGTTGCCGAAATTGGGCGCGGCATAGCCCAGCACCTGCCGCGTGACAGTGGTGCCGGTCTGCATGGCGGCCCCCTGCGCGATCTGGTTGCCGGTTTCGTAAAGGTTGCGCACGGCGGCAAAATCATGGTCGCGGAAGTAATACCAGACGCTGGCCAGATCGGGCACGACATTGGGTTGGCCGCCGCCATTGCTGATGACATAATGCGACCGCTGGCTGAGCGGCAGATGTTCGCGGCGGAAATTCCACGCCACATCCATCAGTTCCACCGCGTCCAGCGCCGATCGGCCATCCCAGGGCATGGCGGCGGCATGGGCCGTCTTGCCGTGGAACGTGTATTCCACCGATACCATGCCATTGAGGCCAAGGTCGCCATAGCCGGTGGTGAAGGCTGTGTTGACATGGGCAAAGATGTTGGCGTCCACGCCCTTGAACAGCCCGTCGCGCACGTAAAAGGCCTTGGTGCCCAGCAGTTCCTCGGCAACGCCCGGCCAGATCATCAGGCGTCCGGGGATATGGTGCTTTTCCATCACATCCTTGGCGGCGATGGCGGCGGCGATCATCATGGGCAGGCCGGAATTATGACCCTCGCCATGGCCGGGTGCGCCGGGCACCAACGGCTTGATGGTGGGCACGCCCGGCGTTTGCGATACGCCCAGCAGCCCGTCGATATCGCTGCCCATGGCGATCAGCGGACCGCCCTGTCCCCATGTGGCGGTAAAGGCGGTGGGAATGCCAGCCACGCCGCGCGTCACCGTAAAGCCGTTCTTCTCCAGAATGTCAGCAAGATAGGCCGAGGTGCGCACTTCCTGAAAGCCGGGTTCGGCAAAGCTGAAGACCGTGTCGATCATCACTTGCAGATTTTTGGCCTGAGCATCGACATCGGCGGCGGCTTCCGCTTTCAGCCCGGCGGGGGCCGCGGCCTGTGCCGTGGTGACTGCCAGCGCGCCGACCAGCGCGGCGGTGGAGATCATCGTCTTCCAGAACGTCATGAATGAAAGCCCCCGTTGTTCGATAATTGCTCGATAAAGGCAGATCAGGGCGCGCATCTTACGGCCCTTTCGCAGATGCAGAATAGCCAAAGCGCATCGCCGCTTCCTGTGAAACTTGGGCGTGTCGTCGGGGTGTTTGTATCGAATACCGTCATGGTTTTGGAAAAGTGCGGTAAAAATCGCCATGCAGTCCGACGAATCATTTTCCTCGCTTTGCCCTGGAGATGATCGGCGTGCGGATCTGGGCGCGTCTCAGAAAATGTCGCTTTTTCTCATCGATGAACAATTCAGCGCTCGAAATGCGCATTTTGGCGCATTATCATTTCGTCGTCGGGTGCGCTGGGTCAAATCGTCAGCCCGCGTTCAGTTTTCGCTGATGGAGTAGCTCATGACCTGCCTTCGCAGCCGGGATTTTCTGACGCGCCGCATTGACCGCTGCTATCTCATCGCGGCGGCGGCCAAGGCGCCGGACAAGCGCGCCCAGCATCTCGAACTGGCACGGCATTATCGTGAGGTGCTGACCCATTCCGTTGAAGCAGGCCACGAGACCTTCATGCTGAGCGAGCAGCGCTAGTGGATTGATTTCGACATTTGCATCCCCTGGCGGATGGGATGGGTCTGCAAATGTCAAAATCGTAAAATCCACTAGCATCAAAGGTCTCTAGTGGTCCGAAAAGATTCTGACATTCGAACACGCCCTTTCGTCACACGGTGTCGAATGTCAGAATCGGACCACTAGGCGGGAGCCTCGCCTGCATTGGCCAGCACCCGCCGCGCCATGACAAGGTGCGGGCGATCAATCATCTGTCCATCGAGCAAAAGCACCCCGCTGTCCGGCGCCCGGTCAAAGGCCTCCACGATGCGCCTGGCGTGCTCAACCGCCTGCTCATCGGGGGTGAAGCCCCGATTGATGACGGGCACTTGCGCTGGATGCAGCGCCATCATGCCGCCAAATCCGTCCCGCCGGGCGCGCTGAACATAGGCTGCCAGCCCCTCGCTGTTCTTGAGATCGGGATAGACGGTTTCGATGGCGGGCACGCTGGCGGCATGGGCAGCAAACAGGGCCAGCGAACGCACCATCTCATAGGGCGGGGTCAGGCGCCCATCCTCCTCGCGCGCGGCGATGGCGCCGATCGCGGCAGGCAGATCCTCGGCGCCCCATGTCAGGCCCAGCAGGCGCGCGGAATGGCGGGCATAGGTGCCAAGGCGGAACAGCGCTTGCGGCGTTTCGGTGGCGATGGGCAGAACGGGCACCTCATGCGACCCCATCATGGCGAAGAGCCGGCGCAGGCTGGCAGAGCCTTCGGCCTTGGGCAGCATGACGCCATCGGGCCGGGCAGGCAGGATCGCGTCGAGATCATCCTGCGCCATGCCGCTGCCCAGCGGATTGATGCGCACGATCAGCCGCACGGCGCGGGGCCCCGCCAGATGCTGCGCCACCCATTGCCGCGCGTCGCCCTTGCGGGCCGGGGCGACCGAATCCTCAAGGTCAAGGATCACTGCATCCGCGCCGCTTGCCTCGGCCTTGGCGAAACGTTCGGGCCTGTCACCCGGCACGAAGAGCAGTGAGCGCAGCCTCATGCCTCGCGCCGCTTGATCAGCGCGCTGCGCTGGCAGGAGAGCACTTCGGCTCCGTTCTGATTGGTCATCCAGTGGCGAAAGGTGACGATGCCGGCCTGCGGGCGAGACGCTGACCCGCGCAAGGCGATCACCTCGCTATGGCAGGTCAGCGTGTCGCCGATGAAGGTGGGGTGCGGGGTGACGACCTTGTCGAAACCCAGATTGGCCACCAGCGTGCCCACCGTCGTGTCGCTGACCGAAAGGCCCACGCAGAGGCTGAAAGTGAAGGTGGAATTGACGAGAATCCGCCCGAACTCGCTGGCCCTGGCGGCCTCTGCATCAAGGTGCAGCGGCTGGGTATTATGCGTCATGGTGGAAAAGAGGAGGTTGTCGGTCTCCGTCACCGTGCGCGAGGGAGCGTGAGTCAAGCGGTCACCCATCTGCCAGTCTTCAAAGCAGCGTCCAGCCATCACGCATCCTCCTTCTCGATGCGGGCGAGCATGGCATCGGCCGCCACTTGCTGCCCTGCTTTCACCGCAAGCTCCGCCACCATGCCGTCGAAGGGTGCGAACAGGGTCTGTTCCATCTTCATCGCTTCCAGCGTCAGCATCACCTGCCCCTTGCGCACCGTGTCTCCGGCAGAGACGGCAAGGGAGACCACAACGCCGGGCATGGGCGCAAGCAGGATGCCCGAACTGTCCTCCTGAGCCGACAGGCTGGGGCGCCAGCGGGTAAGGTGGAAGGTTTGCCCCGCTTCGCTCACCAGCCAGCCATTCTGGCCGGGAGCAGGGCAGAGCAAGGCCAGCGGCGTGGTGGGTTTGCCGCCCAGTTCCACACTATGCGGGCCATCCTCGCCCGACAGGCGGATCATGGTGGGGGCGGCATCGCGGCCCAGTCTCAGCCCGGCTATCCCCCATGGTCCGGCCTCTGGGGTCTCGGGCAGGGTGGCATGGGCAACAGCCTGCAAGGCGCGGGGTGAAGGATGTGCCGGGGCGGCCCATTCGCTTTCGCGCCGGGCGATCAGGCCCGTATCCACCTTGCCGGATGGAAAGTCGCCATCGGCCAGCGCGCGGGTCAGAAAACCCGCATTGGTTTTGACCGGCCAGCATTCCACGCCCGCTGCCATCGCGCGGAGTCCTTCGATCGCCTGCGCGCGGGTAGGGCCATGGTGGATCAGCTTGGCCAGCATCGGGTCATAATGCGGGGTGACCTCATCGCCCTGCACAAATCCGGTATCGACACGCCCATCAGGCAGGCGGAAATGGTGGAGCGTGCCGATGCTGGGCAGAAAGCCGCGCACCGGGTCCTCGGCATAGAGGCGCGCCTCGATGGCATGGCCATGGATGGTGAGTTGATCCTGCCGCAGGGGCAGCGGCTCGCCGCTGGCGACGCGGATCTGCCATTCGACCAGATCGACGCCGGTGATCGCCTCGGTCACGGGGTGTTCGACCTGCAGCCGCGTGTTCATTTCCATAAACCAGATGCGGTCGGCGCGCAGGCCTTCGGACGTGTCGGCGATGAATTCCACCGTGCCCGCGCCGACGTAATCCACCGCGCGGCCAGCTTCGATGGCCATGGCGCACAGGGCTTGCCGCGTGGCTTCATCCATGCCGGGGGCGGGGGCTTCCTCGATCACCTTCTGGTGGCGGCGCTGCAGGCTGCAATCGCGCTCGAAGAGGTGGACCATGCCGCCATGGCTGTCGCCGAAGATCTGCACCTCGATATGGCGCGGATGGGCGATGGCGCGTTCGATGAGCACCTCGGCATTGCCGAAAGAGCGCTCACTCTCACGCTGGCAGGAGGCGAGGGCAGCAGCGAAATCCTCCGCCTTTTCGACCAGCCGCATCCCCTTGCCGCCACCGCCCGCCACGGCCTTGATCAACACGGGCCAGCCGATGGCTTCAGCCTGTTGCAGCAAGTGGTCAGCGCCCTGATTGGCGCCGCGATAGCCCGGGATGACGGGAACGCCCGCCTCCTCCATCAGGGCCTTGGCGGCGTCCTTGCGGCCCATGGCGGCGATGCTGGCGGGTGAAGGGCCGATCCAGACGAGCCCGGCATCGAGAACGCTCCGGGCGAATTCGGCGTTTTCAGAAAGGAAGCCATAGCCCGGATGCACGGCCTGCGCCCCGCTTTCCAGCGCGGCGGCGATGAGTTTTGCGCTGTCGAGATAGCTGTCGCGCGCCGGGGCCGGACCGATGGGCAGCGCCTCGTCGGCCATATGGACATGGCGCGCATGGGCATCGGCCTGCGAATAGACCGCCACGGCGCGGATGCCCATCTTGCGCGCGGTGGCGATGATGCGGCAGGCGATTTCGCCGCGATTGGCGATAAGGAGGGACGTGATCATGCGCCTCACATCCTGAAGATGCCGAAATTCGGCTGCTTGGGGAAAGGTGCCTCAAGGCAGGCGGCGAGGGCAAGGCCAAGCGCGTCGCGGGTCTGTGCCGGGTCGATCACGCCATCGTCCCACAGGCGGGCGGTGGCGTAATAGGGATCGCTTTCGGCCTCGAACTGGTCGCGGATGGGCTTTTTGAAGGCTTCGGCCTGCGCCTCGTCCCATTGGGCCGCATCACGGTGTACGCTGGCCAGCACATTGGCCGCCTGTGTGCCGCCCATGACGCTGATGCGGCTGCTCGGCCAACTGAAGAGGAAGCGCGGGCCATAGGCGCGCCCGCACATGCCGTAATTGCCCGCGCCGAAACTGCCGCCGATCAGCACCGTCAGCTTGGGCACCTGCGCGGTGGCAACAGCGGTGACCAGCTTGGCCCCGTGCCGCGCGATGCCCTCGGCCTCATATTGGCCACCCACCATGAAGCCCGAAATGTTCTGCAGGAACAGCAGCGGAATGCCGCGCTGGCAGGCCAGTTCGATGAAATGCGCGCCCTTGGTGGCGCTTTGCGAAAACAGCACGCCATTGTTGGCCAGAATGGCCACCGGCATGCCCCAGATATGGCCAAAGCCGCAGACCAGCGTGGGCCCGAACAGCGGCTTGAATTCGTGAAACTCGCTGCCATCGACCAGGCGGGCGATGATCTCACGCACCTCATAGGGCTTGCGGACATCCTCGGGGATCAGGCTGTAGAGATCCTCCGCCGGATAGAGCGGCGCGCGTACCGGCTGGGTTGCGCAAGCCGCCGGCGTGCGCGGCCCCAGATGGCTGACGATGTCACGCAGAATGGTGATGGCATGGTCATCATCCTGCGCCAGATGGTCGACGACGCCCGACTTCTGCGCGTGCATCTCGCCGCCGCCCAGATCTTCGGCGCTGATGTCCTCGCCCGTTGCGGCCTTCACCAAAGGCGGGCCAGCCAGAAAGATCGTGCCCTGTTTGCGCACGATCACCGTCTCGTCGCTCATGGCCGGGACATAGGCGCCGCCCGCCGTGCACAGCCCCATGACACAGGCGATTTGCGCGATGCCCTTGGCCGACATGCGCGCCTGATTGTAGAAGATGCGGCCGAAATGGTCGCGGTCGGGAAAGACGTCGGCCTGATGGGGCAGATTGGCGCCGCCGGAATCGACCAGATAGAGGCAGGGGAGATTGTTCTCCTCGGCAATTTCCTGCGCGCGCAGATGCTTTTTCACGGTCAGCGGATAATAGGTGCCGCCCTTCACCGTCGCATCATTGGCCAGGATCATCGCCAGACGGCCCGAAACGCGCCCGATGCCGCCGATGACGCCCGCACCGGGAACCTCGTCGCCATAAAGGCCGCCCGCGGCCAGTTGCCCGATTTCCAGAAAGGGCGAGCCCGGATCGAGGAGCCGGTCGATGCGTTCGCGGGGCAGCAGCTTGCCGCGCGCCTTGTGTCTGGCGCGGGCCTTTTCGCCGCCGCCCAGCGCCGCGCGGGCAACCCGCGCGCGCAGATCCTCCACCAGAGCGCGGTTGTGCGCCGCGCGGGCCTGCGCTTCGGGCGCCTCGCGGTCGAGAGCGGTCGGGATGACGGGCGCGCTCATACGCCGAGCAGCTCGCGCCCGATCAGCATGCGGCGGATCTCATTCGTCCCCGCGCCAATATCGAGCAGCTTGGCATCGCGCAGAAAGCGTTCCACCGGCCAGTCCTTCGTATAGCCCGCGCCGCCCAGCGCCTGCACCGCCTCGCCCGCGACGCGGAAGGCGTTTTCGCTGGCCAGCAGAATGGCGCCCGCCGCATCGAAACGGGTGGTGAGGCCAGCATCACAGGCGCGCGCCGTGGCATAGGCATAGGCCCGTGCGGATTGCAGAGCGACATGCATGTCGGCCACCTTCGCCTGCATCAGCTGGAAACTGCCGATGGGGCGGCCAAACTGCTGCCTTTCGCGCAGATAGGGCACCACCGTATCGAGGCAGGCCTGCATGATGCCAAGCTGCACGCCGCTGAGCACCACGCGCTCGTAATCGAGGCCGCTCATCAGCACCTTCACCCCGCCGTTGACCGGGCCCAGCACATGGCTTTGCGGCACGAAGCAATCCTGAAACACCAGCTCGCAGGTCGGGCTGCCGCGCATGCCCATCTTGTCGATATGCTGGCCGATGGAAAAGCCTTCAAAACCGCGTTCGATGAGGAAAGCGGTGATGCCCTTCGATCCCGCTTCGGGCGCGGTGCTGGCATAGACGACCAGCGTGCCGGCACAGGCGCCATTGGTGATCCAGAACTTGGTGCCGTTCAGGCGATACCCACCCTCGCAGGCCTGCGCGCGCAGCTTCATCGAGACGACATCGCTGCCCGCGCCCACTTCCGACATGGCCAGGGCGCCGACCTGTGCGCCGCTGATGAGGGGGGGCAGGTGCCGCGCCTTCTGCCCGGCGTTACCCCAGCGGGCGATCTGGTTGATGCACAGGTTCGAATGCGCACCGTAAGACAGACCCACCGAGGCGCTGGCCCGGCTCACTTCCTCCACCGCGATGACATGTTCGAGATAGCCAAGTCCCAATCCGCCATCCTCATGCGCAACGGTGATGCCGTGCAGGCCCAGATCGCCCATCTCAGGCCACAATTCGGCAGGGAACCAGTTGTCCGCGTCGATGCGCGCGGCCAGCGGCGCGATCCGCTCATCGGCAAAGCGCGCCACGCTCTGGCGGATCATCGCGGGCTGGTCGCCAAAGGTGGCGTCAAAGAATGAAGATGCGCTCACAGCCTGTCCTTTTCCCAATGTGGGCAGAGGGTAGCCCGGCGATCAGATCGGGAAAATTTGAAACTTCGTGATTGCTGGTATAGAAAAAATCTATGATCAAGCGAAACCACATCCGTCAGTTTCTGGCGCTGGTCGATGCGGGCAGCTTCGTGCAGGCCGCCGCGCGCCTGCACATTACCCAGCCCACCCTGTCGAGCGGCATCGCCGATCTGGAGCGGCTGGTGGGCAAGGCGCTGTTCCTGCGCCATCGCCGCCATTTGCGGCTGACGGAAGCTGGCGGCGCCTTCCTGCCCATCGCGCGCGATCTGGAGCGCGGCTTTCGCGCAGCCGACGAGTTCGGGCGCGGGGCGGCGGTGGCCTGGCCGGCGCTGCGCCTTGGCGTCATCCGCACGATTGGCGGCGAGGGGTTGCGCACTGTGGTGGAGGCGCTGTCGGCCCACGGTTTCGATGGCATCGAACTGGTGGAGGGCAGCGATTACGAGCTGCGCGCGGCGCTCGCCTCGGGCCGTATTCATCTGGCGCTGACCTTGCTGCGCGAGAAGGAAACGGGGCTGACGGCGGTGCCGCTCTGGGAAGAGCCCTATGTGATGATGGTGGCCGCGACGCATGCTCTGGCCGGGCGCAGGGATGTGGTGCCCGGCGATCTGGCGGGGGAGATCATGATCGCGCGCCGTTCCTGCGAATTGCTGGAGGAGACGAGCCGTTTCTTCACCGGTGCGGGCGTGCGCCCGCGTTTTGCCCTGCGGTCAGACAATGATGAGCGCTGCCTGGCCATGGTGGCCGCCGGCCTTGGCATCACCACGGCGCCGCGATCGCTGGCGCGCGGCGATGTGGTGGCCTTGCCGGTGGACGGCTATGATTTCCGACGCGCGATAGGGCTGGTCCATGATCCGGCCTGGCCGGAACAGGGGCGGCGTGAGGGATTGGGCGCAGCCATTGACGCCATGCAAATGGCCTGCCGGATGACATGATTCGCCCGCCGGGCGCGCTTGCTCCTCGTTTCACCGCAGATCGCGCCGATTGCCACTTACCCGCCCGAGGCAAGATGATAAAAAGGGTACATGCATGCGCTGATCATCGAGGATTCGATTCTTATCTCCATGATGGTGGAAGACCATCTGGGTGAGCTGGGCTACACCAGCTTTGCCGTGGCCGACAATCAGGCCGATGCCATCGCCATGGCGCTTGAGCAGCGTCCTGATCTGATCACCGCCGATGATGGCCTTGTCGAAGGTTCGGGCATTGCCGCAGTGAGCGAAATCTGTGCCGAGGAGATCATCCCGACCGTGTTCATTCTGGGTGATCCGCAAAAAGCGCAGGAAAGCGGTGCCCCGGATCACGCCTGCGTCATCGCCAAGCCTTTCCTCTTCGATACGTTCAGGGATGCTGTCTCCAACGCCATCGAGAAAGCCGCTCTCGCCCGCGCGCGGGATTGAGCCCGCCATGGCGCGCCTGCGCCACGCTCCGTCGCTTGCCGCTTGTCTGCCGCCCGCGCCAGGGTGCCGGTTCGCTTCCGGGGGTAACACCGCCGCCACAGGCCAAAAGCCACAGCCAAGGGCCCAGCAAGGTTGATGCCATGACCCCCCTTTCGGCGACGGCCATGCCCGGCAAGCCGGTTGGCCGCACCTTTCCGCCCATATCGAACGAGGCGCATCTCTCGCGCGCCATTGGCGTGGCGCGGGTGCTGTGCATCATGGGCATTGTCTATGTCCATGCATGGACGGGGCGCAATGGCGCGGATCTCAATGCGCTCAGCCATACGCCGCAGGGCATGTTGCGCTGGGCGCTGGTAGAGCTGCTGGGCCGCTCCTCGGTGCCTTTGCTCAGCATGGTGTCGGGCTGGCTGGTGGGGCCTTCGCTGTTGCGGCGCGGAGGGCGGGTCTTTCTGGCGGACAAGGCGCGCAGCATTCTGGCGCCGATGGTCCTGTGGAATGCGCTGGCCATCATTCTGGTGTCGGGGGCTGCGCGCGCCGGTTTCATCTACGCTCCGCAGCCGACCTCGCCAGGCTGGGTCATCGACGAATTGCTCTGCCTCACCCGGCCCGATGACATCAATGTGCAGATCCCTTTCCTGCGTGACCTGTTCGTCTGCATGATGGCCGCCCCGCTGCTCAACCGCTGCCCGGACAAGGGGCTGTGGTTCGTCATCGCGGTGGCGCTGGCGGGGGTGATGGTGCCCGTGGCGGGGCCGGTGCTGCAGCGGCCCTCCATCCTGATGTTCTTTGTCATCGGCATGCTGGCGCGGCGCCATGATCTGGCAGCCTGGATGGGCGCGCGTCCCTTGCGGCTGATGGCTATGCCCTATGCCGTCATGGCCGCGCTGAAAATCTGGCTGGAGGTGAGGGACGCGGGCGAGCCCTCGATGGTCATGGCCGGGGTGATCATGGCCGGGGTGGATCTGGCCATGCGCGGGGTGACGGCGCTGTTCTTCTGGTCGCTGGCCTGGCGCCTTGCCAAAAGCCGGCTTGCCGCGCCGCTGCTGCGGGTGGAACCCTACATGTTCCTGATGTTCTGCGCGCATCTCATCATGATCTGGCTGGCGGGCCCGGCCATCGGGCTGGTGAGCGGGCCGATCGGTGCGCCGCTCTATCCGCTCTTTCTGTTGCTCCAGCCGCTGCTGGTGCTGGGGGCCAGCCTGTTGCTGGGCAGGGGATTGATCCGCATGGCGCCGGGGGCCGCGCGGGTGCTCAGCGGCGGGCGACTGGGGCGGGGGTAGGGAACATGGCAGCGACCTGTCCTTTTACTGGATAGAGAGAGGAAGCCGCCATGCCCAACCCTTCGCCCGATCCCTTCATCCCGCAGGCCCCGCCCGAATACCCCGTCACGCCCATGCCGCCAGAACAACCGTCCCCGCCGCCGCCGATGGTCGATCCACCCCAGCCCGATGAGGATCATCCCGGCAGCGTGCCGCCCGAAATGCCGCCGGTTTGACACAGGCGGCACGAAAGCCTTGATGCCTTCGCGGCTTTGCCTTCATGGTGCATTGCGGCGCGGAGATTTTGCCGCGTGACAGAAGGAAAGAGGCCAGCACGCATGACGATCGGCAAGGAGGTTGCCGGGTTTCACGATGGGATGCCCGACCATGCCCGTTCCCGTGACCGGCGCACGGGGCTGGGGGCACCTGTCGAGTTGCGCGCCCTGCTGGGGCTGGCGATCGGCGCGATGGTGGTCGCCGCGCTCTATGTCGGCAAGGATGTGTTCATTCCCATCACACTGGCCGTGGTGCTCTCTTTCATCCTTTCGCCGCTGGTCAACCGTTTGCAACACTGGCGCCTGTGGCGCGGTGCGGCGGTCTTTCTCGCGGTGCTGGGCGCGCTGGGGGCGATCGGGCTGGTGGGCACGCTGATCGGCAGCCAGGCCGCCGCCTTGAGCGAGCAGGCCCCGCAATATGCCCAGACCATTCAGGCCAAGGTCCATAATCTGGAAGGTTTCGCCTCGCTGAAGCTGGGGCGCCTCACCCGGCGCCTGGGCATTGTCCTGCCAAGCGTCGAGGCCCCGCAAGCCGCCCCGGCGCCATCCTCGACACAGGATGCCGCCAGCACGGGGACCAGTGAGCCGCCGGTCTCACCGGTCACATCGAACTCGCCGCTCACCATTGCACGCACCTTGCTGGGGCCTTTGCTGGGGCCGCTGGAAACGACGATCATCGTGCTGGTGGTGGCGATCTTTGTGCTGATGCAGAAGGAGGATCTGCGCGATCGCTTCGTACGCCTGCTGGGCGCACATGACCTGCATCGCACCACGCTGGCACTTGACGATGCCGGGCAAAGGCTGAGCCGCTATTTTCTCGCGCAGCTTGGCGTCAATTCCGCTTTTGGCGTGGTGATCGGGCTGGGGCTCTGGGCCATTGGCGTGCCTTCGGCGGCGATGTGGGGCGTGCTGGCCGGGATGCTGCGTTTCGTGCCCTATATCGGCTCCTTTCTGGCCGCGATCGCCCCCATGGCGCTGGCCGCCGCTATCGAGCCGGGCTGGACCAGCGCGCTTGAGGTGGCCCTGCTTTTCGCGCTGTTCGAGCCGATCACCGGCTATGTGCTCGAACCCTTGCTCTACGGCCATTCCACCGGGCTTTCGCCGATTTCGGTCATTGTGGCCGCACTGTTCTGGACTTGGTTGTGGGGCCCCATCGGGCTGATCCTCTCAACCCCGCTCACCCTGTGTCTGGTGGTCACCGGTCGCCATGTGAAGGCGATGGAGTTCTTCGACATCCTGCTGGGCGATCGTCCCGCGCTCACCCCGGTGGAGGTGTTTTACCAGCGCCTGCTGGCCAATCATGTCGATGCGATGCTGGCCTTTGCCCGTCAGGTGCTGCACGAAGCCAGCCTGATCGAGTTCCATGACGAGGTGCTGATCCCCAGCCTGCGTCTGGCCACGCAGGACCATGCGCGCGGTGTGATGACCGCCGATCGGGTCGAGGCCATTCACACCAGCCTGCATGTGCTGGTGGAGGAACTGGGCGACGATATGGATGTCCCGCCGGTTGAGCCTGGCCGCGAGAATGTGCTGTGCATTCCCGGCCCCGGCCCCTTTGACAGGATTGTGGCCCATGTCCTGTTACAGCTGCTGTTGCAGGATGGTACACCGGCCACCGTGGCGCGCGGGCCTGACGAGGATGCCTCGATGTCCGAAGCGGTGCTGTGCTGTGCCGACCCGGCAACCTCGGCAGCCTTGCGTCGCTCGGTGATGCGCCGCTGGCGGCGCGCGCACCCGGCCATGGCACTGGCCGTGGGGTTCTGGCCGGTCGAGGCGCCTGCATCGCAAGGCGTTCCGCTTGATGCCGAGGGACCGGTGTTCCGCAGTCTGGCAGCGGCGGTGGGCCATTGCCTCGATGGGCAGGAGCCGGAGATCAGCGAGGATGCCGCGCAGCCAGCGCAATGCCTGCCAGATTCTGCGCGCGCCTGATCCAGCGCAGCGTCAGTCGCGGCCCCTGCGTCGCCAGAGCCTGAAAGCGCGCGGCATGGGCGTGCATGGGGGCCGCGCCTTGTTGCATCGCGCGCGCCTGTGCGATCACTTCAGCCGCATCGCCCAGCAGCGTGACTTGCACCAGCCCCTGTTCCCGCGCCAGAGCGACCGCACGCAGCAGCGCCAGCCACTCCGCATCGCGATTGTCGCCGCGGCCCAGATCGTCGAAATACCAGGTGACGCCGCGCAGCACGGCGGCGGCCTCGATCATCCCCGGATTGGGGCGGCAGCCGCCGTCGAAGAACAGCTTGACCCGCCCTTTGCTCAGCGCGCGGTGTTCCACGGGAAGACCAATTGGCGCAGACCCAGCAGGTCGGGCGCATGGAGCAGAGCGCTGATCGCGCTGTCCTCGCGCCTGGCGCCGCAACTGAGCGGCACGGTCAGTTCGTCATGACGCTCGGCCTCGATCCACTCGATGGCCAGGGCATCATCGCGCGCGCCGGCGGGACAGGCCGGGCCGGCGGCCAGCGTCTCGCGGCCCATGGGCCGCACCGCCGCGACGCGGGCGAGGAAGGCCTTCGCGCGGTCCGGGCGCACATGCGCGACCGAGCGGCGATAGCGCCAGCTTTCCTCCGCGCCATGGCCGCGCTCGATGAGGATCTTGCCCGAGGGGGCGACCGAGATCCTGAGCGTTTCGCAATCGCCGCAATGGGTGCCGGGCACGTTCGAAAAGATCACGATGGCCGAAGGTGAACCCGGCACGGCGGCGGGAACCGTTGCCACAGCCGCGTCGGCCGCCTTGCCTGGCGAGGGCTCGGGTGCAGCAGTTGTGTCGAACACGGGCTGCCGCAAGGGTTCGGTCTGTTGCGGCGCGGCGGCCTCCGGGCGGGCAGGCTCAGGCGCGGTAACGGGCGCAGGCGTCTGGGGCATGGCCGGGGCGGGGCGATGGGCCTGCGCCTTGCTGTCCTGACGTAGGGCCTGACGGGCGGCTTTGTCCTGCTCCTTGCGGGCCTTGATGGCCGCCTTCTCATCCTTGCGGCTTTCGGCGGGTGCCGGCACGTCCTTCACCGGCGCCGCACTGCGGACAGGCGCTGCGACAGGCGCCGCCTGGGGCACGGCGACAGGGGCAGGCCTTGGCGCCGGCGCCTGTGTCGGCGTGGGAATGGGCGTTGCCGCTGATTGCTCCTGACCCTGCTCGCGCAGGACGCGTTCATGCGCCTCGCGGAAATGGGCGCAGCCCGTCGTGGCGGACAGGGCGATCAGGCCAAGGGTGAGGCCGGCGGGGCGAAGGAGAAGCTTTGAGCGTGTCACCGCGCCGCTATGCCCGGCTTGGCGGCGCTGTGCAATCGCCCAGAATGGCGATGGATCACATTGGCTTGCGACCCTTCGGCCCCGCGCCCGGATCGCGCAGCGGTATTGCGATTGCTTAAGGCATGCTCAACGCGTTCTTAGGACATCCGCAGGGATAAGCGCTACGGCTTTGAACGCGGTTTGATGGAATAGTTCCATTCTGGATGGAACGCATCGCCGGCGATGTCGAGGCTGGCCATTTGGGCGTCGGAGAC
>JAGWMZ010000060.1 GCA_028871475.1 Sphingomonadales bacterium
CGATTAGTCCCGGTAACGACAGGCTGCTGTCCCATGCCTTTGCGACCACTGACATTCCTCCCCACTAACCATCAGCAGGAATCCAACAGTCCGCGCCCTGTCCTGTCAATTCTGCACGGAATATGAGTCAGAACCAATTCTACGCGCCGATCAGGGGGTCAATGTTCAACGCCGATTGACACATCCGGCCCGCAACCGCGTTGGTGGTGGCCACCGAGAGCTATCGCGGCATCGTCGAGGCGCTGGGCGGGCCGAGCTGGACCAACCTTGTCGAGGCGTCGTGGCGCAGTTGTGGCCGGCTTGGCATCGCCCAGAGCACCTGGGGCCGGGCTTGCCAGCAATTCGGGCGGGAACGGGCGGCGCTCAGCGTGTTGCTGATCGACCGGAATGCCGAATTGCCGCCGGGCCATCGCTATCGGGTGGGCTCACCTGCAAAGTGCTTGTCAGGCATGGTGCGGCGAGCAGGCTCTGCAGGGGTGAACCTCGCTGGACTGTTCCGGGCGACTGAACGCAACCTCCAGCAATCCCCGCCGACAGTCACCTTGCCTGAGCCGTCCATCGAACCGCAGGCCAGCCCCATGGCTCATCTCAGCGCGAGGCTGATGGCCAGCATGGAGCGGCGTGTCCCATCTGATGGGTGAAGCTGTTTAGCAGCCCACCTGTCCAAAACCCTACACGCTCACAATCCCACACGTCCACATGTGGACGGGCAAGGAAATCGTCATGACCATCATAGCCATCGTCAGCCAGAAGGGCGGCTCCGGCAAAACAACCCTGTCGGTCAATCTCGCCGCCGCAGCTGAAGCCGCTGGCGCCATCGCGCTCATCATCGACACCGACCCGCAGGCCACCGCCAGCCAATGGGGCGCATGGCGCTTCGACAAGGCGCCGGAGGTCATCGACAGTGCGCCGCCGCGCATCCAAGCCAAGGTCGAGGCTGCCGAAACTCAAGGTGCGACCTTCATCGTGATCGACACTCCGCCCCATGCCGACAGTGCGGCCAGCAGGGCTGTAGAGGTGGCCGATCTGGTGCTGATCCCTTGCCGTCCCAGTGCGTTTGATCTCGCAGCCATCAAGACCACGGTCAGCCTGGTGCGTCTGTTCGACAAGCCTGCCTGTGTGGTCTTCACCGCCGGCCCGCCCCATGCACCGCGCATGTATGAGGAGGCCATCGAATTGGTGCAGGGCTTCGGGATCGATGCTTGCCCTCACATGCTACCCGACCGTGCCGTCTATCGCCATGCCAGCGCAGCGGGCGCCTCAGTCATTGAATTCGAGCCCGAAGGCAAGGCTGCCGCCGAGATCACGGCGCTTCTCAGGTGGACCGTCGCTCATGCGAACACGTCCACAACCGGACATGAAGGAGTGTGAGTAGATGAGCCGCTTTGCCAATCTTGCCGACAAGCCCAAGGTCAGCCCCAAAGCGCAACCCCAGCCTGCCACGCCAGGCCTAGAAGAAGGCGCCAGCAAAACAGCATCGTTCGGAACCAAGTCTAGATCGAACAGCCGCGCTGGACGCAAGGCCATTGCCGCTTATTTTTCGCCGGAGATGTCCCTCGCCATGCATGTCTGCGCTCGTCAGCACGGCCTCAGCCTTCAAGCCCTGATGGCTGAGGCCTTCGATGACGTGCTGCGCAAATATGGACAGAGCCCGGTGGGGGAGTGACCATGGCTGCGGACATTCTGGCAGGTCACTTCTCGGACGCATGATCACGAAACCGCATTCGTGCAGCCTGCGCAGGTATTGTCGGTTGACGCACCGAGGCACACAACTTCCATTGAGCCGAGCCGAGCGCCGATTCCGGGCGGTGTTCGGCGTTTTGCATAGCCGTGTGACAGGCGACCGTGACGGCGAGGGATAAGCAGGGTTATGCAAGATCCGCCTATAGCACTGATTAAATTTGATATTGTTTCCAGCCCCTGTGGATACAAGAATGGAGACCTGCCCCTGTAGTATCATTATAAATAGCGTAGTGTGACACCAAGGAGCCCGCCATGATTTCCGTTGAATCAATTCTGCTCACCGACGGGCCTGCCCTGTCATCGGAAATTGCTCGTAAGATGGTGGCGCAAGGGTGCTCGGCCGACGTCGCGCGCCAACGGATCAGCCGCGCCGGTCCTAATGTGCGCCGCCTGAAAGGTCTCGTCTTTCCGCGCAACGCCCGTTTTCTCTATCACGCCAAGCACGAAGGCACCGAGCATTACTGGACGGCTCTCTCGCGCAACATCCGCGAGGCGAGCCCGGCGTACGGGCCCGCGCTCGCTGCGCTCCAAGCGCGAGATGGCGTGGTGCCTCTTGACCAGTTCGCGATCATAAGCGGCTCGCCTATCCGGCAGCAGGGGCAGGTCTCTAGTGACACGGTGCTGCAACGCCTCGAAGCTGTTCGCCTCATCGAGCGCGGCGAGATGCAAGGCGTCGGCCCCGTGGTTGCCCTTCGCGCTGACGGATACCTTGGCCGACCGAACTTCCAACGCCTCCGCGCCAGGCTCGTTGTCGAAAAGATGCTGCTTCTCGCATTGCGTGATTGGGCTCGTCGTCTTGGCGTCGCGAGCTACGACAAGATTGAGATCCGCGGAGATACCGACCGCCTACCGACGTTCGGCACGTTCAATTGGGATCTCTGCGGCCCGTCCTATATGGTCCCGATGGTCCGTCGCCAGAAGGATGGCCCGCCAAAGCCCGGCTTCCTGGTGGGCGACGTCATCGCGGGCTCGGCCGTCGACGAGTACGCCATCGCCGCTTTCATCCGCAAGTTCAGCCTGTCGTCCTATCTGAAAAACCTTCCGCCCTTCATGCCGATGCTGATGGCCGACGGCTACACTCAAGCGGCCTTCAACCTCGGGCGCTCCCACGGCGTTATGTTGGCGACACCGAAGAACCTATTCGGTCGGGACGTTGCCGTTGGCCTCGCCACTCTGCTCGAAACGTTGAACAAGGCGGCTGCAGTCGCAGTCGCGAAACCGGAAGTCATCGGCGAGCTGTTTGACAAACTCAGCAGCATCGATGGCGCGGATCGCAACCTGCGTGGCTCCCTTTTCGAGCTTGTGGTCGGCCATGTGGTGCAGGCCCGCTTCGGCGGCTCGATCGATATCAATCATCTCCTCCGTTTTGACACCTTCAAGGCTGAGATCGACGTTCGCCGGGTCGTCGCCGGCGAAGTCTGGATCTACGAGTGCAAGGGCTACCAGCCGGATCATAAGATCGATGCACCGGAGGTCGAGGCATGGCTGACGGAGAAGGTGCCCGGCATCTACAGCGCGACGAAGGCCGAGGACCGCTTCAACAGCTCAACGGTGCATTTCGAGTTCTGGACCAGCGGCGGCTTCACTGACGCGGCGATCGCCGCTCTTACGGCGGCTCGCGACAGAACCAAACGTTACGTGATCGGCTGGAGGGCCGGCAAAGAGGTCAGGAGCGAACTCGCGAAGCTGTCGCCTTCCGGAATGACCGCGATGTTCGATCAGCACTTCCTCAAGCACCCGATCGCCGTCTTCGACCGTCGCCACGATGGAGTCGGCGCTCTGGCCGATCTCAACATCGATGCGACCGTTCCAGCCGATCTCAGCGAACCGTTCCTGCCACCGTTGCCCAAGCGACCATCGCGTCAGGAAATCCGCGCCGAAGTTGAGGCCGCCATGGCCTACGAACGTGCGCCGCCAACCGCTTTGGCTGCTGAGTAGCCCCCGTCCTAGAGCGCGATCAAATCGACCGCGCCGCCCATTCCCGCCATCAAATCCCTGAGCCGTGGGGCTTGGGTCCGTGGCAGGGCAATCGCCAAGAGGCGCTGCGCCCGAGACGCGCCGACGTAGATCTTGCGCGCTTCCTCGTTATCGACCGCACCATCCCCCGCGAGAAAATCGACGATACCCTTGGCAGTGCTTGGCGACATCACCACGCAGATCGCGGGAAACTCCATTCCCTTCACGCTATGGATCGTCCGCGCGGCGTGGCCCGATGCGGGCGCGACCGACAATGCCTTGTCGAGGTCGCCATTGCGACGGAGGCGCTGATTGATCGATTGGCCACCGGCCGGCAGGAGGGGCGCGAACAGCCGACGCGCCTCGTCGTGCCACGCCTCGGCCGTCGCGAACCTCTCCGGGCTGAATCGGAGCGCCTGCGCCAGGGCGAGTGCTTCGGGACGCCATGCATCCGGGCTGACATCCGCGTCCACGAGATGCTGATGGTAGGTCCTACCGCCCATCTGACCACCCAGTTCGAGCATGATCCGGTGGATAGCGACCAGCGCCTCCTTCCGACCGCCAAGCTCGAACGAGAAATGAAAATCGCTCACGGCGACAGCCAGCCTGTAACTGAGGTCCCGCACACCGGAATCCTGGGGGTGCCCGAGCGCATTTGCGCTCGTCCGGCGCGTCGCCGACACTATCGGACAATCTCGCGTCTCCAGCCCCATTGCCGTCACGAGTTCCTGAAATTTCGACCCAATCGTGGAAGGAACGCCTTTTCCCGAATAGGACAGGATCTGAATTGCGGTCGGCTCCTGGCGATGCTCTCCCAGCGCTTCGTCGATCGCTGCGCGCATGCCGAGCGCGCGCAAGGCTACCCCTCCTTTCGTGATGTGCTCGCTAGACCGGAAGTTTCCGCTCATGGGCAGACGCTCGTCGGCGCTGAACGTCTCTGCGAATTGCCCAAGTTCGCGCGTGACGCCGCCCCGAAAGCCATAGATCGCCTGGTTCGGGTCGCAGATCACCTTCACCGGCACGCCCGCTGCCCGGAACCACGCGATGATCTCCAAGTCGACCGGATTGCAGTCCTGCGCCTCGTCGACGATCAACTCCAGGAAGCGCGCCGCAAATGCCGGGCCTAGAACAGCCCCGCGTGCCGGATCGCGCAGCCGGGCGAGCGCCACGGAACGCACATCTGCGAAATCGAGTTCGCCGCGCTGAAGGAAGCGCGCACGCGTGTTTCGCGCCGCCGTCTCGTGCGCCTTGATCTTCCCGCGAAAGCCATGACGCTGGATCATGGCGGGGATCGCCTCCCCTGTCTCACGATCAAAGCACTGCAGCGGCAAGGCCTGCGCACCGGCAAACGGCTGTATCGTGCAGTCGTCCTTATCCGGGATAAGCTTCGGCTTTGCGGCGCAGCCGTCGACGCCGAACGGTGAGATGAGAAATTGCCACAGGAACGCGTCGAACGTCCCGATGAAGTGTGGGAACGCTGGCGTCTCGACAACTCCCTCTCGGCGCAGCCGATCCTCCAACTCGGAGACGGCGGCAATGGTGAAGGACAGGAATGCGATGCCGCGGCCGGTCTGCCGTCCGCTGAGAAGCGTCCGTGCGCGCTCCACCATGACGCGGGTCTTGCCCGCGCCCGGGCACGCCGCGATGAACGCCGAGCCCGGATGATCGATCACGCGCCGCTGCTCGTCGGTCGGCTTGAACGGCGCAGCGATCATTTCACGAGCGCCTCGATAGCCGCTTTCAGATAGGCCGGCACCGTAAAAGCCTTGCCGTTGTTGATTTCCTCAGCGATGAGTTGGGCAAAATCGCCCTTGCGGGTGGTCTCGAAGAGCTGCTGAATCGCTACCGCCTGGGCCGCTCCAGCCTGCGCGACCGCCGCATCCCATTTATCGGCTGATCGCGGGTGAAGCTTGACGTAGACCTCCTTGAGCAGTGCCGCATTGCCCGCGCGGACCAATTCCGTCTCTAGCGAATAGTCGTTGATGACGACCTCAAGGAGATCGCCCGCGCCGAGCCCCGCGACCATCGCCTCCAGGTCGCGCTTGCGTCCGGCACCCGGGGTTATCGCTCCTTCCGCCACCTCCCCAGCGTCGCCATCGGTCAAAACGACGAGCCGGTCGGCGATCCGGACCTCGTTGAATGGCGAGAGAAGCAGCTTGGCGTATGGCTGAAAATCGACGCCGTCGATCGGCACGAAGACCGCGGAGCGGAACAGGCGGAGTTTGTCCGCGTCATCCGTCAACACGATCTTCTTCGCCATGACGGGAAGCAGAAGCGCTTCTGCGATGCCTTCCACGAGAAGCACGCGCCCCCCGAATAGAAATGCCGATTTGGTCACGTCCAGGTAGCGATCGATCTTGCGGCGTTCGACAGGGTCGAGCGTCAGAGCCGCGAGCGGGATGCAGCGCGTTTCCCGCCTCGGCCTGCCCACCGGCATCACAGGGTTCGGCTCGATTTCGGGCACGATCTCAACGGGAACGCCGGCGAGCGCGTGCGGCTCGTCTTCTGCGATAGGCGGTACGGTCGCTGCGGGCGCGGGAAGAAAGGATCGGAAAAAGACGAGCTTCTTGCTTTCCACCCATGCCGACAGGTTCGGCGAATGGGTCGCTACGATCACCTGCAGCTCGCCCGCCGGTCCCTGGTTGTCGACGCGCGGCTTGCGCGACTTCTCGGCCTGCTCATCGAGGAAGCTGAGCACCGCGGCCTGAAGCTGCGGGTGAAGATGCGCTTCCGGCTCCTCTACGAGGAAGAGCGTCAAGTCGACGTCATTGACCTTCTCGAGCTCGACCGCGATCGTCGCCATGTAGAGAAGGTTCGCGTAGCCGTGCCCCGAATAGCGGAGGTCTTCCGGTTCGATGCCGTGATCGGAAAGCTTGAAGCGAAGGTCGCGGGCGATATCGATCAGCTTCTCGTCATTCGCAAAGCCGAGAGACGCGGCCTGGCGGCGAACGCCCGCTGTCAACGCGCTCAGCCCCACCTCCACGGCGCCACCGACCTTGCCAAGGATCTCCGCTTCCACACCGCGCCGAAGCGCCTTGGCCAGCGCTTCCGTATCGCCCCCTTCAAGAAAATGATTCAGCAGCGCATAGATGCGGGTCGGATTGCCTGACGCGAGCGCGCGCTTGGCGTCACGCAACGGCGGCAGATAAACATGCCGGATCATCTCGTGGCAGCCCGGCTCCGGATTGCCCTGCTGATGCCCGCCCCACAAGACCGGCCGCACCGGGAAACGGCGTGTGGTTTCATCATATCTGAGACCGAATACGCAGCCGGAAATCGCAGCATCCGTGGCGGCCGAAATCATCCGGCCTTGCTGCGCGGGGTTCAGCTCGGTGAATGTCGCGGTCAACTCGAACTTTCTGTCCACGCTTCCAAATCGGATATCCGTCGCCTCGCAGTAAAGCTCGCGTCGCCCGCCGAGCGGCGCGGTCAGGAGCCGTATCGCATCGATGGCGTTGCTCTTCCCGCCGTTGTTCTCTCCTACCAGGATCGTCAGATCCTTACAGAGCGGTATCTCTGCCTGACTGAATGAGCGAAAGTTATTTAAACCTAGATTTTTAAGATACATGCCCCCTCCCGCTTGGCGAAGATTACCGAGTGCCGCGAATCTTTATGCTATTTGAACTGAGACGCTGTCGATCGCCAATGGCAATTCTCGCGAGAATCCATCGCGGCCTCGGCAAACCGAACGATTTTTAAATGCGAGCAGGACCGCGGCCTTTCCGTTGGCCGGCGCGCGGTGTACTGATCGATCCTAACAATCGATCCGAACAATGATCGTCTGGAATGATCGACACTGACCATGAACAACAAGCCACGCATACACCACTTCGTCCCGCAATTTTGGATCAAGAAATTCATCAGCACCGATGGCAAACTCTGGGGTTACGAGTGGAATGACGACCGAATCAAGCAACGATCGTCCAAGGCGATGATGCAGGTCTTCGATCTGTATACGATCCAGCCCGCCGGCGTGGATGATACAAGCCTGGAAACGAACGAGCTCGGTGCGATCGATACGACCGGCGCCAACGCCTTCGACCGTGTCCTGTCGGGCGATCACGGTGAACTCGCCAGGCTCGATCTTGCAACCTTCCTTGCGGCGCAGATCATGCGCGACCCTGGCACGCTCGCGTCCTACCGGCCACGCACGCAGGAATATGCCCTGGCGCTGCTTGGTGCTGTCGACGCGCAGGACTACGCATCCTTCGCCGCTGCGCTAGCCGCTCAGTTTCCGGGCGCAGATATCCGCAAGGACGAGTTCGACCATATCCGCGCCTCTTCCACGGCCGAGCAGGATATTGACAGCATCATTTCCGCGCTCGACGCCGCCGGCGGATTTCCGGAATTGCCGTTCACCGATCTCATCCGCGACCCAAAGGGCCGCGACATCGTCCGCAACGCACTGCTCGGCCTGGACTGGCAGATTAGGACCGATGCGAATGCCGGCTTTATTCTGGGCGACGCCGCCGTTCTGTACGAGAAGTCGGATCTGGGATCAGGTCTGCGAACGCCGCTATCCAAGACGACAGCTCTCTACCTCAAGCCGTCCCAAACGCCTCGGCAGGGTATCTCAAGCTCGATCGCCAAGCCGTTCGAGGTCGAAGATCTAAACTATGAGAGCGCAGCTCGCGCGCGTCTTTGGTTGGTCGGGGAAAATGCGCGAATAGATGCCGTCCGGACGCAAATAACAATGCAAGGCCTACCTAAAGTCTAATCGACGTGATCTGGGCTGAGTTTGCCGTTAGTCGTGAAAGAAAGAGTGGGAGGCAAGGCTTTCGAGTTCCCTGAACCCGAAAGGATTTCCAATGCGTCCCAGCCGCCTGGTGCCCGCAATGTATGTAGGCCAGCTTGCTGAAGCTTCTCTCTGTTTAATGCCACATCTGACTGCCGGAGAAAAAATCGGCAGACGGATTATCAATCAGGCCATTGAGGACGCCACTGGCTCCACATCGGCCTCCGGGGCATGGTCTCAGCGTGACAGCTTCCAGATGCTGGAAATGGCTGTGCTTTGCTGGCTAACCCGCCAAACGATCCCGTCATCGACCGATCAGGCACTCCCATTCCTGCACAATCTCGAAGCCCGCCTCCCAACCCAGACTGTTCGCAGCGAAGAGCAGGTCGAGCATCAGCATTTCTCAACACCGTTCGGACTGGCTTGGCTGACGGCCCAATTGGCAGAAATCCAACCTGACGATGTGGTGCTCGAACCTAGCGCGGGCACTGGAATGCTGGCTGTCTGGGCCAGACACGCCGCCAGTCTCCAGCTGAACGAGATCGACCCCGTCCGCCAGGAAATCCTGCGCCACATGTTCCCCGATGCGACCGTGACCGACCATGATGCCGCCCGCATCGGGGCTCATCTAACCCAGCGGCCCAGTGTGGTGCTGATGAACCCGCCCTTCGCCCGCAACGCTGCTGGTCTTGAGGATCCTGCCACAGCCGCACGCCACCTGGCCGCCGCACTCGGCGTCCTGAAACCTGACGGCCGTCTCGTCGCCATCATGCCCGATAGCTTCCAGCCCCACGGTCGTCGCTCGGAACTGTTCCAGCGCGCGTTGCAAGGCGCGAGCGTGGCTTTCCATGCCCGGCTTGAAGGAGCCTTTGCCAAACAGGGCACCTCCATCGCCGTGCGCCTGCTGGTGATCGACAAATGCGCCGGTTCCATCAACACCACCGTCGTAAACCGAGCCACGCTTACTGATCTGGTGCCCTTCCTGTCCAGGGTTCCACCGCGCCGTCGGGTCGCAACTGAATTGGCACTCGTGGTCACACCTCCAGTTTCGCCTGCCAAAACCACGTCTACCTTGCTGGGCGGATTTCGCTCAGCGGCGCCAAAACTCCCGCCAGCCCAGTGCAGCCGCGAAGCCACTGGCGCCATTCCTCTGACCTACACCCTTCGCGACACCATCGCCGATGCCGAACAGGCGGTGGGCGTCTATGTCGCCTATCGGCCCCAACGCCTGATCTTCGAGAATGCGACTGACCATCCGACGCAATTGGTGGAGTCGGCGGCCATGGCCTCAGTGGCGCTACCAGCCCCGAACTATGTCCCTCAGCTTCCAGCCAAAGTGGTCCGTGACCGTGTTCTGAGCCGCGCCCAGCTTGAAACGCAGGTCCACGCGCTCGATGCGACATCGTCCGATCTTCCCGGCCGCTATCGCGTGCCGGAACGTGGCCTTGAACTGGTGCCTGATGCCGATGGTGCCATTTACCGGCGCGGCTTCTTCCTCGGCGATGGCACGGGTGCTGGCAAAGGCCGGCAACTCGCGTCGATCCTGATGGATCAATGGCTGCGCGGTCACCGCCGCCATCTCTGGATCAGCGAGAGCAATGCCCTGATCGAGGATGCGCGCCGCGACTGGCAGGCGCTGGGCGGCATAGCGCTCGACATTCAGCCTCTCTCCAAGATCAAGCCCGAGGTGAAGATCCGGCAGTCGGATGGCATCCTCTTCGCCTCCTATGCCACGCTGCGCAGCGGCACCGGCGAGAAGACGCGCCTCCAACAACTGCTGGAATGGCTCACCCAGGATTTCGACGGTGTGATCCTGTTCGACGAGGCTCATGCGATGGGCGGTGTCGCAGGCGGTGAAGGCCGGTTCGGTGCCACCAAGGGCTCGCAACAAGGCATCGTCGGCGTCGAATTGCAGAACCGCCTGCCGCGCGCCCGCGTGATCTACGCCTCGGCCACGGGGGCGTCAGACGTGAACAATCTGGCCTATGCTGTCCGGCTTGGGCTGTGGGGCGAAGGCACGGCGTTCCCGGATCGCAGCTCGTTCATCGCCCGCATCCGTGAGGGCGGCATCGCGGCAATGGAATTGGTCGCCCGCGAATTGAAGGCGATGGGCGTCTATACGGCGCGCGCGCTGTCTTACGCCGGCGTCGAGTACGACATCCTGGAACATACGCTGACCCCGCGCCAGATCGCGGATTTCGACGCCTATGCCGATGCCTGGGCGATCATCCACCGGAACCTTGAAGCGGCGCTGGGCGCATCGGGCGTTACCAATCCGCTCGAGGGCAAAACGCTCAACGGGCAGGCGCTGTCGGCGGCGCGCTCACGTTTTGAAAGCTCGAAGCAGCGCTTCTTCGGCCAGCTCCTGCTGTCGATGAAACTGCCCTCGCTGCTTCCCGCCATCAAGGATGCGCTGGCCACCGACCACAGCGTCGTCATTCAACTGGTTTCGACTGCCGAAGCCTTGCTCGATCGGCGCTTGGCCGATCTCTCTGCCGAGGACCGCGCCGAAATTCAGCTCGACCTCTCGCCTCGTGAGATCGTGGCGGACTATCTCGACAATGCCTTCCCGACGCGCGCCATGGAAAGCTACTGGGACGAGGATGGCAATGAGCATTCACGCCCGATGGTCGATGAGGCAGGCAATCCGGTGCATTCGCAGGAGGCCTTGCGGATCAAGGCAGAAACGCTGGAACTGCTGGGCGCACTGCCGCCGATCGTCCCCGCGCTCGATGCGATCATCGCCCGCTTCGGCACCGATGCGGTGGCCGAGATCACCGGCCGCACTCGGCGCTTGGTGACCTTGCCCGACGGCAGCCAGCGGCTTGAATCGCGCACCGCCAACCAGTCGCTGGCCGATGCCAATGCCTTCATGGGCGGTGCCAAGCGCATCCTCGTGTTCTCGGATGCCGGTGGCACGGGTCGGTCCTACCACGCCAGCCTTGATGCCAGGAACCAGCAGCGCCGAATGCACTTCCTGCTGGAGCCGGGTTGGCGCGCAGACCGCGCCATCCAGGGACTTGGCCGCACCAATCGCACCCATCAGGCTTCGGCGCCGGTCTTTCGTCCGGTCACCACCGATTGCCGCGGCGAACGGCGTTTCATCTCGACCATCGCCCGCCGCCTCGATGCGCTTGGCGCGCTGACGCGCGGCCAGCGGCAGACGGGTGGGCAGAACCTGTTCGATCCTGCTGACAATCTCGAGAGCGATTACGCCCGCGAGGCCCTGACCCGCTGGTATCATCTGCTGCATCAGGGCAAGCTGACCAGCATTGGTTTTGCCGATTTCTGCGAGCGCACTGGATTGCAGCTTGAGCAGGAGGGCAGCCTCACCGACAATCTCCCGCCGATCCAGCGCTGGCTTAACCGCATTCTGGCGCTGCCGATCGCGCTCCAGAACGCCATTTTCGATGAATTTCTCGGGTTGGTCGAGGCGCGGATCGATGCGGCGCGCAAGGCAGGCACCTTCGACGCCGGCGTCGAGACGCTGGTCGCCGACAAGTTGACCATCATTGAGGAGCGGACCCTGCGCGAGGATGCCAATGGCGCCTCGACTCAGCTTCTGACCCTCGAAGCACAGTGGGCCCCCAAGTTCACGCTGCTTGCCGAGATTGTGAACCGCATCGGCTCCAAGACCCGGCTGCTGCGCAATGGCCGCTCCTCGCGCGTGGCGTTGTTGATGCCAGATCGCACGCGCCTGATGGACGATGGCACGCCGGTGGCGAGTTTCACGCTGCACCGGCCTGGTGGGCGAAGCTGGCTCACCGCCGACGAACTCGCCGAGAGCCACTGGGATGATTGCGAGCGTGAGGTTTTCGAGCAGGCTTGGCAGACTGAGGCCGATGATCTGGCGGCCAAACCCTATACCGAGCGCTTCTATCTCGCGGCCGGCCGCCTGCTGCCGATCTGGAACCTGCTGGGCGATGAGGCGCAGGTCCGCCGCCTCGTCACCCAGGATGGCCGGTCTTTGCTGGGACGCATTGTGCCCGCCGAAGCGGTCAACATGCTGCTCGACAAGCTGGGTATCGGTGATCGGATTGCGCTCACGCCCGAGCAACTGGTCGATGCGGCGCTCGGCGGCAAGGTTGTGCCCATCGATGCCTTGTCCGGCACCAGCCTCAAGCGTTCCCGTGTGAATGGCGAACAGCGGCTTGAGGTCATCGGCTTTGATCCGCGCGCGCTTCCTTCGTGGAAGGCCAAAGGCTGCTTCACCGAGATCATCGCCTATCAGACCCGGCTGTTCATGCCGGTGAACAGCGCTCGCGAGATCGTGCAGGCGCTGGCGGCGTAGCTATAGCTCAGAGAGAAGCCATCAAGCCGCGGCGTTGCGCACGCCGCGCTTGATGCGCTTGCTAACAGGCAGTGCAGTGCCTGCTGACCGCGTATCCTGCGCAATGGCCTTCGGGGCCGTCATGCGGAATGATCGCAAAGTTGCGACCTCCTCAGGATGACGGGCCAGAATTTCGATGAGCCCGACCGCCGCGTCGCTCGGCGGCGTGCGTCCGCTTTCATACTTCTGGAACGCCCGCTTTCCGCCACCGATGATGATGCCTGCCTCTTCCTGGGTCAGGCCCAGCTTCTTGCGCACAGTCTTGATGCGGGCGGCATAGGCCTCGCGCAGTTCCTTGAACGCTTCGTTATAGGCGCGCAGATCCTCGCCACTATGAATGGCATCGCCATCGCCTTCGGGATACCAGCCCGGCACCTCGACGACGCGCGAGAGCGAGCCGACGCACACCGTCTGCGGGCGCGTGTCGCGGCGCAGTTCCTGCCCCGTCTCGGGGTGAATTCGCGTCTCGCCCATCTCAAACCTCCTTGAAGGATGTCAACACGACATCGATCAGCGTCTCGCCTGCAAACTTCAGATACAACCACAAGCCATCACAGGGGATGTTGTAGGTGTCGTGCCACAGCCGATGGTTCGGCGGGTTATGCGCGGTCTCGGACTTGATGAAATCGCCCGGTTCCAGCGCCTGCACGACATCGACAATATCCTCGAGCGAATAGCCGATCTTCTGAGCATCGCGGGCCGCCTTGCTCGTGATCTCAAGCGTGTCCACATCGGCAAACTTGGCCTGGATCGCTTTGAGGTCATGGTGCGGGGTCCGCTTTACCGGCATGTCTGATACACCTTAAAGGTCATTTTTTCAAGAGGCGCTTTTGCAAGGCTGCACGGGGGAATCGGCGATGCAAACTGTTCGGATTGCTGCCTTAGCGCTCCACGCGCCGTGAGGAAACAAACGCCCAGAGAAAAGGGGAAAGCCATGGGGGCGAGGCCCCCTGGAGGCGAAAGCGTCTCCATGATCCGAGCCTCTCGACCCAAGCGCGGGAGACCCTATCATGCAGTCCACCACCCTGACGCACGCCAAGCTGCGTCTTTCCGAGAGCAATGTTCGCAAGGCCAATGGCGATACTGGCCTTGAGGCCCTGGCCGCCAGCATCGCCGAACACGGCCTGTTGCAGCCGCTGATCGTCAGCCCCTCGGCGGGTAAGAAGACCCTCTACGATGTCCACGCCGGTGGCCGCCGCTGGCGCGCGATCGGCCTGCTGATCGAACGCGGTGTGCTGCCGAAGGATTACGCGATTGATGTGCGTCTTTGCGAGAACGAGGATGCCGCCGCGCGCGAGATCAGCCTTGCGGAAAACCTGATCCGCGAGGCTATGACGCCGGCGGACGAAGCGCGGGCCTATCGCGACATCGTCGATGGCGGCGCTGATGCCGAAGCTGTGGCGCGTCGCTTCGGCGTCACCGTTCGCCATGTGCAGGGCCGCTTGCGCCTTGCCGATCTGGCCGAGCCGATCTTCGCGGCGCTCGCCGATGGTGACATCACGCTCGATGTCGCCATGGCCTATGG
>JAGWMZ010000009.1 GCA_028871475.1 Sphingomonadales bacterium
CGAGCGCCTGTTCAACAAGCTCAAGAACTGGCGGCGCATCGCAACACGATACGACAAAACCAAGGAATCTTACCTCGGCTTTGTCAATCTCGTGTCAGTCCTGCAGTGGATACCCTTTGTCCACGAAGCCTAGCTATGCCAGCCCCAACCAGTGCCAAAATCAGAGCATATTCGGCAGCAGCAGCCCCACGATCGTCGGAAACGAGCGATTTGGAAAATTTTCTCATAAAGCCCTCGCTTGCATGCTCGAAATATACAATTTATCAGCTGGCGGCACTGCAAACTGAGCTGCCGCCCGAGCAGATCAAATTGGCCGCACCAGTTACCGCCGAATTTACTTTCTGCCCCAGCAGAAGGGCGGAAGCCGCGATGCCCGCGCCCACAACGGCCAGGATCAGCGCATATTCCGCCGCAGCCGCGCCGGATTCATTACGAAGAAATTTACCAATGAAATTAGTCATGTTCTTACCCCTCTTGCAAAAACAAACACTCCACCACACCCAAGGCATGAAGGAAGAACTTATTCCAGCCCCGAGCCGGAACAATTAGCGATGATTTGCAACCCATTATCGTTGCAAAGCATTCCCTAAGGACACACCTGCTTTGCAACCTGCCGGATACATTCGGTGATCCGGACATCTTCAAAAATCTTCTTGTTTCATGCATCCGTCAACGAAATTTTATCCATTTTGGTTTAGTATCTACTTTCAATCAGATAGATCACCCGTTTGTTAATTTTCTCGGTTAATTTACATGTGTTAATCAAACGACTCATCGTCCGATTCGCGCGCTTCACCGTCGCCGATTGGGATATGCTCGTATTTTGCGTCCAATTTGAAATAAACAGTGATTGTTCATGCCCATTAATGCTCCTGCTCAGGTCAGCCATTCATGTTGAACCACACGATCAAGACTTGGCATCGCATCCTGTTGCGTCGCAGCATCAGGGCCATTTCGGTACTGGAAGCACGGCTTGACCCCATCATTACAGGATGGATCGTCATCATGGTCGGCGCCGGTCTTTTCAAGATCTTACGTGCGCCCATCCCGCCCCATGGCGCCCAGTCCATGCTGGCCACGCTGTTTCCCTATTTGCTGGTGTGTCTCGCACCAGTTGCGGGCTATCGCATCGCTTCGGGCAGCTTTCCCACGCACATTCTCCCGGGCCAGCCCTTGGTCCGCCTCGCGCAATTCGGCCGCTGGCGCCAGCTTGGCCTGATGAGCGCGCGGCGCCACCCCGCCTATGGTCCCGCAGGGCTGCTGGCCTCGCTCATCATCGGGCTCCTGCTCAACATCCCCGTCCGCACGCTTGAACTGCTGGCCGCCATGCCCGCGCTCAACGCGCAGGCGCCGGTGTGGGCAAGAACAATGAACATCGCGATGACAGGCGATGTCATCGTCATGAACTTCTTCTATGCCGTCTGCTTTGTTCTTGCGCTGCGCAGTGTTCCCTTGTTCCCGCGTCTGCTCGTTTTCACCTGGTGCATGGACATTGTGATGCAATTCGTGATCGCCCGTGCCGTCACCGGGGCGCCGGGCCTGCCTGACGCGATCCGCGGGCTGTTGCTCCATCTCCTGCAAGGCAACATCGACAAGGTGCTGATCAGCGCCTTCATCTGGCTGCCCTATCTGCTGCTCTCAGAACGGGTGAACGTGACCTTCCGCTGGCGCGCCGCCCGCAGCGCGGGCTGAGCCTTCCGGCACAGGGTGATGCAGGCGCCGCCACACAGCCCAGACCAGCGCCATCGACACCCAGGGCATCAGGTTCATATGCATGGGCAGCGCCAGCGCCCTTGTCGCCAGCGGGGCGGTGTAAAACGCCAGCACCATCACCCTGTCCCACCCGCTGCGGGGTGACACACGCGCCTGCCGCGCCAGCCAGCACACGGGCAGGATCAGGAACGGCTGATCATAGCTGAACATATAAGGCGTGGCCAAGGGAACCGCGGCCATCAGCAAGGCCAGCTTGCCCTCCAGCGCTGCCGAACCGCGCCATGCTTTCCAGACGAGAATGACCATCGCAAGCGACACGGCCAGTTGCACTGCCATGCCGATCCGCGCCGACAGCGCAACGCGCAACGCGGCATAAACCGTTGTCTGACGCAGGAAAAACTCCGGACCACTGTAATCCATAAGCCCCTGGCTGACCGGCCAGCTATGCGAATAGTTGACCAAGGTCTGCGTGCCAAAGACCAGCCAGGCCAGCAAGACGAACAGCGGCACCGTCAACCCCGCAGCCCAAAAGGCCCGCCAATGCCGGCCGGCGACAAAAGCCACCGGCACCAACAGCGCCAGATGCGGCTTGACCACCAGCAAGCCCACCATCACCCCTGCCCAGGCGGGCCGATCACGCAGCAGATTGGCCATGGCGATCTGTACCGCACTCAGCAGCAGCCCGGTCTGCGCGTGCCAGGCCGCCACAATGGCACCGGGAAAACCCCAAATCGGCCCTGCCAGTTCCGGCGCCCAACGCCGCGCGACCCAGAACCATAGCGCATAGGTCGCCAGCACCCAGACCACCAGCGCCACGCGATAATCAAGCCAACCCAAAGGCGCGACCACCAGCAGGAACGGCGGCGGATTGACGAAGGCAAAGGCCTCGCCAGCCGCCGTATGTTCGCGGCTGATGGGCGAAAGCGCCGCCTGCACATGATAGACCGCGGACAGGTCGTAAACCTGTGATGCATGCCCCTGCGCCACCAGTCTGCCCGCCGACCAGAAGGCGAGAAAATCGCTACCTCCCGTGCCGGTGGCCTGGGCATAGGCCCAGATCAGGCTGAGCGCTCCACCAAAAGCGAGGATGTAGCCATAGGCGCTCACCCGCTCGATGCCCAGCCAGCGCAATTGAAGAGCGCCGAGCCAACCGCCCTTGCCTGTCATCCTCCAACTCCTCTCAAGGGCACGGGGTGGCGCAGGCATGACCTGGCCGCCAAGGGCTTGACCAATGCCTCGAACTCCGGGCTTTTGCGCGGCAGCCATGGCGAAAAGCCGACCGCCTGCTGCGCGGCGCGGTCGATCAGCACGACCGAACCGCGTCGGCACAATTCCTCCGCCTGCCCGGGCTGCAGGTGATAGCTTGAGATAACCAGCGGCCGGTTGGTCAGATCGGGCAGATTACGCACCTGCTTGATCGCCATGGACGGTCGCATCGTATCGAGGATCACGACATCAGCCCTCTGCGCCTCGATCAGCGCGGTTAAGCGTGCGGCGGGGACAAGAAATCCATGGGCCGCGCCCAGCAGGAACGGCATCACCAGAAGCAATGTGGCAAGCCCCGGCCAGATGACCATGCGATCCGCACGCACGGCATCACGGCGCGCGGCAAGGCGATAGCCATGCCCGGCCAGAAACAGCGCATTACCCAGAACGCCATGGACATAGCGATAGCCCCACCCATGCCCCTGATCGGGCATCACCACCGCCACCAGACCGATCGTCAGCGCCAGTCCCGCCGCCATCGGTCGGGCCATCCCCTCGCCCCGGCGAATGGCCGGCCATGAGAGCAGCATCAGCGGCAGCATGAAACCCGCGTTCCAGCACAGGAAGCGCAACAGGTTCTTGTCCATCAATGCCAGAGTATGCGGATCGCGGTTGAACAAGAGCGGGGCGATGCGTCCGCTCCAGAAACCGGCCGCACCGCCGCCTTCGCCCATGGCGCCCGCGCCGAGCCCTTGCGAGAGCAGGACGAGGTGAGGATAGCTGACCCAAAAGGCGAGAATGGCCATATAGCCTGTCGCAAAGGTCAAAACGCGCCGCCACTGCCTGTGCCACAACACTTCAGCCAGAAATGGCGCGGCAAACAGAGGATGAAAGGCGATCTGATGCAGCCCCGTTGCCAGAAAGCCGATCGCCAACGCGGCAAGATCGCTCCCCCACCTCTGCCGCCGGAAGCAGGCCAGCCAGGCCAGATTGAGCGCCAGATGCCCCGTCATCGCATAAGAGCTCATGGCGGCCGCCATGATCTGCGTGGACAGCAAATAGCCGGCCCCCACGACCCAGACAGCCCCGGCGCAATCAGCAAATTCCTCACGCGCCAGATGCAGCGCCAGCAGGAACCCACCGGCCGCCAACAGGGGGTTGAGCAAGGCCGGGTCCGCCACCAGGCCGATCAGCGCGCGCAGCGCTGCATGCACCGGCATGTAACTGGAAACCATTGCCGCATGGCCCGGAACATCCAGCAGAAAATAGGGCGACAAGCCAGGCACGAAGGGGCGCCATTGCGGCGGCACCGGCTGGGCCAGACACCCTGATGTCAAAATGCGCGCATCGAAACGCGCCATCACCTCATCAATCGTCCAGGGGTAGTCGAGCATCAGCCGATAGGTGCCCAGCCAGAGCAACAAGGCCAGCCCCAGAGCCACCGCGATGGCAGGGAGCCAACCGGGCGGGCAACCGGGCAATCTGCCGATACCGGGCAAACGGCAGGAGGCAAGCAGCGCGGCCACCAGCACCACTGCCACATACCGATCCTGCGTCAGAAATTCGCTGGGTGTCAGCGAAGCATCGAGCACGAAGGAAAACATCAGGGCAAGGCCAAGCACCAACCCAGCCGCGATGATCAGAACCCGCTCCAAACCGGTCGCCCCCCATGACCTTTGAAGATGGCAGATGATACTATGCTTTACATAGGAGGACTATGCGAAAATGGCTCATCCCGAAGGGTCATGGGCAAGTACAGGAGCATGGTCATTCAGGAGAGAGGACCAATCGCGCCTACCAAACGCCGACCAGCAGGGTGCGGGGCCATCCCGGCCCGCCCCCTGCCATCAGCGACACACCGTCAATTGGGGTAATAGCCGACGCCCACGACCGTATCGCCCACCAGTTCGATCAGCGACATCTTGTGCTCCAGCCGATTGTCCCCCCGGTTGAGCCACAGATAGTTGATCTGACCATGGCCCGCGGTTTTCGCGATCTCGATCATGTCCTTGACGATCGGCTTGCCTTCAACATCGGTCAGGTCGCTGACATCCTGACCCACCAGCCCCGGATGCGCGCCATAGGCCCGGTAAACGCCGTGCAGATCAAAGGCGAAAACGTAAAGCTCGCCGGTGTTGAACGGCCCCTTGCTCACGTTGAATTCGGCAAAGGCCTTCTGTGGCCCCGCCGTCTTCACCTCGGCCACGGCCTTTTCCAACATGGCCTTGGCCTGCGCCGAAGTGGCATGGGGCGCGGCCTGGGCGGGAACGGCCTGAACCGAAAAGGCAAGTGCGCCGGCAAGCAGCATACGCGCAATGATCGTCATCACCCTGTTTCCTTCTACCAAGTGTTGCATGGCGTGCGCCCTGCCGAAGCTGAACGTCACGATATGTCCCTGACAGAAAGCGGCTAGAACCAGAGCGGGCACATGGTATTTGCGCCCCGTCAATTCGACCCAAAGGACGAGAGGCAGGCGCAACCATGGACTGCGCCTGCCTCGCGCATCAGCCGGCCGCTTCGGGCGGAACCGTGTCGGCAAGCCAGCACTGCCCCAGCCAGAAGGCGAGATTGACGAGCAGGATGAGCACCGGCACCTCGACCAGCGGCCCGATGCGCGGCGAGATGTGCCCCTTCAGACCCACCAGCGGCGGCAGGCGCAAGGCGCCGAGATGCGGCTCGCTCTTGGGCTGGCTGCCGCCGCTGGGTGACAAAGACGGCCCAACCCTCATCGCTGCATGATCGCGACAAAAATAAAGTCCCATGCCCGGGTCCGCACAACCAAATCCTAACCCTGTTTGCCCCACAAGCCAGCCATGACAGGAGAGCACAACAACACCCCTGAAACGGCGCGTCACCACAGCATGCTGTGGCTGACCTCAGCTGCGCTCTATTTCCTGCTGGCCGCAGCCACCATTCGCCTCACCAGCAACGGGCGCGACATCGCGACGCTATGGCCAGCCAATGCCGTGCTGCTCGCATTGCTGCTGACCCATGCACGTTCGAGCTGGATCGGCATTCTGACGGCGGGTGTTCTGGCGAATTCGGCAGCCAACATCGTGACTCGCGGAGCCATCGCGGGCCCGCTGGTCTATGGCCTGTCCAATGTGCTCGAAGTGGTGGTTGCCGCATTGCTGTTCGGGCGGCGCGCGCCTCTCACGCCCATCCTCGGCTCATCACGCATGGTGGGCCGCTTTCTGCTGGTCTGCGGCCTGATCGCGCCGTCGATCAGCGGCTTCTTCGGCGCGATGACCGCCTGGCTGGCCTTTGCGCAACCTTTTGCGCAAGCCTTCAGGACCTGGCTGATCAGCGACGCGCTGGGCCTGCTGATTTTCACCCCGGTGTTCTTGGCCGTCTTCAATGGCGACATCCTGCGCTGCTTCAACACCACGACCTGGGCACAGCGGGGCGAGACGTTCGGCCTGCTCGCGCTGACCGCCGCCTCAGCCTATCTGGTGTTCTTTCACGCGCGGGCGCCGCTGCTCTTCATGCTCTTCGCGCCCGTCATGCTGGTCACCTTCCGCGTCGGCCGATTGGGCACGAAGATGGCGGTGATGCTGGTGGCCATCATCGGCGGCTATGCCACGCTGCAGGATCTGGGGCCTATTGCCGCCTTTACGCGCGACCACGCGGCGCAGACAGAACTGTTCCAGATCTTTCTGGCGGTGCTGCTGCTGACCTGCCTGCCCGTCGCGGCCGACCTGGCCGAACGGCGCAGCCTGACCGAAGACCTTGCCCGCCGCGAAAGGGAAATGTCGCGTCTGGCCGCCACGGACAGCCTGACCGGCATGATGAGCCGATCGGCCTTTGAGCGCCATGTTTCGCGGGCATTGGAACATCCGGCAAAAGCGTTCACCCTCGTCGCGATCGATCTCGATTTCTTCAAGAGCATCAACGACCAATGGGGCCATCAGGCCGGCGACCGCGCGCTGATCCATGCCGCGAAGATCATCCAGAACCACATCCGCGGCAAGGATGCCGCCGGGCGCATGGGGGGCGACGAATTCCTGCTCTTTCTGCGCGGGGCCGACACGGACGAGGCCAAAGCGATCTGCGAACGCATCCGCACCGCCCTGCGCAAATCGCCCATTGCCATGGATGACAAGACGGACATCATGTTGTCGCTCAGTTGCGGCATCGCGCAATCGAGCGCGACGGCGTCATTTCATGAACTCTACCACCGCGCCGACAAGGCCCTTTACATGGCCAAATTCGCCGGCAGGAACACGGTGCGCGCCATCGCCTGAAGCGACATGAACTCAAGGCTGCGCGCCTGTGTCATCAGACCGCAGACCATTTCAATTGACAAAGCAACACCGCGCCGCCATTAAGTTGCGCATGTTCGTCAAACCGATCACCATTATTACTCCGAAGCCGACCGCCGTTGCGCGGACGGTGTCGCGGATGTGTGGCTGATCGAAACCTCGCACCGGACACTTTCCCCGCATACGGCACGCGGGGTTTTCTGACGAAAGACTGAACCTCGCGCTGCTCCTCAAACAACAGGAGACGCATCATGGTTCCCGCCTTTACCCCCGGTCAAAAGCTCAACCTCGGCATCGTCGGCGCCACGGGCCTCGTCGGCTCGATGATTCGCGAAATTCTGGCCGAGCGCAATTTCCCCATCGCCTCGCTGCGCCTCTTTGCCTCGGCGCGTTCGGCGGGCAAGGTGGTCGATGGCGTGACGGTCGAGGATGCCGCCACGGCCGATTACGCCGGCCTTGATGTCGTACTCTTCTCCGCCGGCGGCTCCACCTCGAAGGCGCTGGCCCCCAAGGTGGCTGCGGCAGGCGCGGTCGTCATCGACAATTCCTCGGCCTGGCGCAGCGACCCGCAGGTGCCGCTGGTGGTGGCCGAGGTGAACCCCCATGCGCTGGCCGATCTTCCCAAAGGCATCATCGCCAACCCCAATTGCACCACCATGGCCGCCATGCCGGTGCTGCGCCCGCTGCATGACGAGGCTGGCCTCAAGCGCCTGACGGTTTCGACCTATCAGGCCGTTTCGGGCGGCGGCGTGGAAGCGATCGACGTGCTGGCGCGCCAACTGGCCCATGTCGGCGACCGGGCCCGCGAACTGGCAACCGGCGGCCATGAGGCGATCCTGCCCAAGGCCGAAAAGTGGGCCGTGCCGATTGCCCATAATGTCGTGCCGCTCAACTATGTCTATGTCGAGGACGGCTACACCGAGGAAGAGATCAAGCTGCGCGACGAAAGCCGCAAGATCCTCGGCCTGCCCGAATTGCTGGTTTCGGGCACCTGCGTGCGCGTGCCGGTGTTCACCGGCCACTCGCTGTCGATCAACGCCGAATTCGAGCGTCCGATCAGCCCCGAGCGTGCTCTCGAACTGCTCTCGCAGGCAACCGGCGTGGTGGTCAGCGAAGTGCCCAACCCGCTCGAAGCCACTGGCCAGGACCCGGTCTTTGTGGGCCGCGTGCGCCGTGACCCGACCGTGGAGCATGGCCTGGCGCTGTTCGTGGCCGGCGACAATCTGCGCAAGGGCGCGGCGCTCAACGCGGTGCAGATCGCCGAAGTGCTGATCGGGCGTTGACGGTCATGGGCGCCTCGCAAACAGCGGGGCGCCCAGACCTGCAAAGGGAACCACTTGTAAAGTCGGTGGTTTTGCAAAGTTGAAGACAGGCCCGCAACTGCCCCCGCGCCGACGACCAGACTTTCGGCCAACAGGGCATCTCGAAAACCTCTGGCGCGAGCGGTCGCAATCTGATTCACTGGCTTGGGCAAAAGGGGGGGCAGTGATGGCAACGCAGGCACGATGGCTGGAAGCGCCCCGACGACAGCAAGCTATCGCAGATCTGCCTGCCCTGGTGCTGATCCCCATCCTCTGGTTCGCCCTTGAGCTTCTGGTCAACCCGATCGGCAATTTTCCCACCAATGATGACTGGGTTTATGGATTGGCTGTTCAATCCATCCTGAGGGGGCATGGCTTCGCCCTCCCCAGCCCTGCCACCGCCAATGTCATCGCCCAGGCCTATTGGGGCGCGCTGTTCTGCCTGCCCTTTGGCTTTTCCTTCACCGCACTGCGGTTTTCCACGCTGGTGCTGGCCGTGGGCGGCAGCTTTGCGACCTATGGCCTGACCCGCGAAGGGGGCGGGACGCGCCAACTGGCTTGGCTGGCCGCGCTTACCCTGATGCTCAACCCTATACAGCTCACGCTGGCCAACGGCTTTATGACCGACGTGCCCTTCGTCAGCCTGACCGCAGGCAGCCTTTGGCTGTTTGCACGCGCCCAGCGGCCAGGCAAGCAAGGCCTGCTGGGCTGGGCCCTCCTGCTGGCTCTGATCAGCGTCATGGTCCGCCAGTTGGGTCTTATTTTCGTGCTGGCAATCGGCCTGGCCCATGTGGCACGCGAAAGGTCGCCTCGGTCGATCATGATAGCGTTGGGCGGCATGCTGACGGGTGTTGTCATGCATCTGTGGTTTCAGCACTGGCTGCTGGCCAGCGGCCGCACGCCTCTTATCGTCGCCGGCACGTTTCGCGATGTCGCCCCCGCCATCAACATGACCTTTCTGCAGGACCTGATCGGTCAGGCCTTCCAGATCCTGCCCTATATCGGCTGGGTTGCGGCCCCGCTTTATCTCGCCACCGGCTTTGCCAACCTGCGCCGCCAACTTGCCGCGCAAAGCCCGCTGGCCCTTGTGCTGCTGCTGGTTCTGCTGGCCGATGAAGTGGTCCTGTATTGGCAGGATGGACCGGTCATGCCCGATTTCGGCAATGTGCTCATGGCGAGCGGGGTGGGCCCCCTCACCCTGCGCGACACCTATCTTCTCGGCCTGAACGAACCCTCCGTCCCGCCGTTGCTCAGCCTGGCGTGGCCGGTGCTGCTGGTGCTTGGCACGATCACCGGCGCGGCGGCCATCACCCAGGCGGTGCTGCGGATTGCCGCCATCTGTGCCGGTCTGATCCGCGGACAGCGGGATCACGCAGCCCCGCTGGACATCGCGGCACTTGTCGTCATCCTGCTTTATTGCGCAGCGGTGGCGTTGATCGGCGTCCATCTTCAAGCCTTCGATCGTTACATGATCGTCCTGATCCCGCCCTTTGCCTTGCTCATGGCCCGACTGCCCTTGGCCGGCACTGGCTGGCAGATGGCGGCGGCGTTTCTCCTTCTCGGCCAGGGCGGCTTTGCGGTCTGTGCGACCCATGATTATCTCGCCTGGCAGCGTGGCCGACAGGCCGCCACCCAAGGGCTGGAAGCTGCGGGCGTGCGCCCGACAGCGATCGATGGCGGATATGAGTATAATGGCCGCCATCTCTATCGCAGCGACTATCGCCCGACACCATCGAAAAGCTACTGGTGGGTGCAGGACGACACCTATGTGGTCGCGTCCGGCCCGATGCCGGGCTATCGTGAAATCGTCCGTTATCCCTACACGCGCTGGATCGGCGGAACGATAGCGCAAGTGGTCACATTGCGCCGCAACGTGCTGCATGCCCAAAGCCGAGAGAGATAACGCTGCGGGACAGAGCGCCAAGGCTTTTGGCCAAATCTTGATGATTTTCCAATGTTTTTCGCTATCATTAGCGAAAAACTGGTGCGCTTAGGGGCATCGAAAAGCCACATCATCGCATTGTAATAAAAAGGCAAAATACGACTCGAAATGTTGCCAGCCCCCAAAGCAGCCCCACTAGCATTAGACCAACAAAATTCAGGCTTGGAAATATTCTTAGGGTTTAATCGCACCTGATTCGTACAACCTATATGACGCTCTCTACCTCCTCGAATTACCCAAGGGATCCGCTACCCAGGAGCACGCAACAGTCCGAAATCTCGCGCGGCATCGACCTGAATTATAAATTCGCCGATCAGATTCAACCAAAGCTTCCGACTTGCCAGAAAGTCGCTTTTGGATCGGCGAAGAGACCGAGATGCGGTTCATTCATCGCGCCCCAACCTGCAGGGGGAATGACCATGACTGGGACTTTGCAGGCATTCAGCCAACCTTCGCCGAACGTCACATCCCACCCGAACCGGTGGTTCTCCAGCCAACCTTCCTGGCGAACAGCCATGCCAGATCGTGGTGGTCTCCGGAACTGCTCCTATAGATCGACAGATGGAGAGCCTCCCTGATTAGGAGCGCGATGCAGTTTTCTGCTTACGTTCTACGTGGCGGGAAACCATTCCGACGGCATTTCCATTATGAGGACCTTGGTGAAGGCAGCGGCGACAGCGGCAGCGTACATTTGCCAGATGTCGTTCTTTTGCGGATCGCAGTAATCGCAAATACCTCGTACGATCATGACGCTGCGGTCATGCGCCCAGGCTGAGTTTTGCACACCACCAGCTTCCATCTCAATCGCTTTAACTCGGAAATCATCGCGAAGTTTATCGCGGGTTCCAGGATTTTTCTGCAATGTATCTGCCGTGCCAATAGCCCCGCCGTGAACACGGGGAATTCCATCTCGTTCCGTGCCGGCAGGATGAACGATAACCTTGCCAGCGGCATCGTGCAGAACGTCAGTTTCCTCCGAAGGTCGAGCGAAAGCCGACGCCTTTGCCGTTATGACTTTGATCTCGCTCTGCCAAGGGCGCTCGCCGAGCATCTCGTTGGCCATAATCCCCCCTACGACACCCAGCATTCGTGCTGAAGGCTTTTGGGGCGTGCTGCGGGTTTTACGTTCTTCGGCATCTTCTTTGACAAAGTCATATTCGATGATGCCTGCATCGCTTGAATAGACAATATCGCCAAGGCGGACATGCTCTGCCGGATCAGCCGGGTTCGGGCAGCCGCCAGCGATACCGCACATGATAACGTGTTCGATCTTGGGGAAGGATCGCATGGCGTCGGTCGCCGTCGTTGCGGCGTTGTTGTTTCCCATCTGACTCTGGCAAACTAAGACCGCTCGCGGCGCTAGCTTCCCTGCGGGATCATTCAGATAGCCCACCCCATAGACGTTAGGATCTTTATGTACGCCGATGACCTGATAGTTCGTCATCAACGCCTTTATGGCGGCGAGCTCCTTGGCAATCGCCACCACGATGAGCACAAGTACGTTGTTAGGATCGGGTGGGGGCGGGTCGGATTTCGGCATCGCCACGTTCTCTAGCGGTCGGATCGGATCTATGCTAGGGGGAGCCAAAGGAAAAAGATCCGCCATTTCTGCATTTAGATCAATTGTTTTGAGGGTCCCATATAGCTTGGTGCCTTGAGCGGCCGCCTCCAACCGAGCGCGTGTGAGGGAGTTATGATCGGCCGATCGGTAAATTCCTTCGACAACCTGCCCATACCGGGGAAACTGGTTTGAGAACTGAGCCATGTGCTCCAGCAGAATCTGGCGAACGCTATCATTGCTCTCCTTCAGAAACCAGTTGACAGCTATGTCATCGACTCCCGGAAACGCTGTTCGAACGAGACCTTCTGCCAAGCCGAACCTGGCGTTAGTCGACGCATCAGTCGAGCCTGTCTGGAGAATGTCGCTATGCTTCGCAGCGGTTCCCGGATCGCTGGCAATCAGCCTGTATATCCAGCCTCGGACGTTTTCTGGTTGAGCTTCTGTATCTCGCAAGGGCAATTTGAGGTGGGTAAGCCCAAGAACCGGGGACTCTACGGTTGCCCAGACAGAATATTGCGCAACAATCCGATCATCGTGATTGTTGAGCTGCCCGATCATCGCGGCATTAGTATGCCTCGGAGAGAAGATACGGTATGGAGCCTTGTTTAGGCCGACTAGAATAGTCGCCATCCTAAGATCAATCGGCGCCGCCTTATCGATGTTGATTCCGCCTCTTTTCAAAAGCGGGATAAACTTGGGATTCTGTTGAGCCGCTGCAAAGAGAGTACTCCCCTCCAGAGGAAGATCTCGGGATTTAAGCGCTCGATTAAAGTCTTCTGGGGACATCAAGACCGATAATGCAGATATCGCAGCGCCCAGAGTATCAGGGGAAGATCGAAAATCCTCAATGGCCCGCAAGATAGGTGTAGCCTCGCGTGAGGTGCCAAACAGTGCCAACGCGTTCAAAGCCCATCGGCGGACCTTGTCGCTTTCGTCATTCAGCAAGCCCAGGATAAAGGTCCTGTAGGGGACTGGATTCATGAGCAATGAGCCGGCGCGATGGTGTGCACATAGCCGCTGCAGACCAGCTTTTCGGCTGCCCGCATCGAGATCGCGAAGCAGCAGATCGATATAAGCCGCTTCTTGATTAGGGATGTATTTCACAGGTTTAGCCACGATTCACCGTAGGAAAGGGCAATATGTGAGGCGAAGCGTTTATGACCGCGCTTGACCATGGATCGAGCGTTTCCGACCTGAGTACCACCTTGTCGAATTCCAGCCATTGTAGATCGTTGAGTGCCAACTTTCTTGCATAGGGCTCAAACCATTCGGGTGCGTCATATCGAATGACGCTTAGCAGCACCTGCTCCTTCTGATCTCGAACAGGGACAAAGCATCGCAGGGAAGCCAGCGGATTGCCTGTTGTGGCTAGATCGATGGATGTCGCGAGGCCAAGATCAATGGATATGGTGTTTATGCCTCGTTGCACGATCCCGTGATCTTCCAGATCGAAAAGTGTACGGTCACCCTCCAATACGGGCGCAAAAAAGCCCACGGCGCGCTGATGGCGGAAAGCGTCTCTGGCTTCGCGATAGTCTCCATGCCGATAGGTTAGTATCTGTGACCCTCTGGCGACGACGACGAACGACCACACAACGACATCGTTCGGGCCTATCAGATTTGTCCTGACCGGATAATGATAATCGCCCTGTCTAATAAGATCGAAGATGGCTTCCGTCGAAACCGCTCCATCGACTAACTGATCCGGTAGGCTGGATTGATGAATCGCCATGGGCTTGGGATGCGAAATTAGTCGCCGTCGGCGGCGAGCAACGAAGCGATGACGAAACTGCTGCGGTATTGACGTATCGGATATAAATTCAGTTAAAAAAAATCTTCCTGGCTCATTTCGGAAGAAAATACTTTTTTCTCCATGCTCCAAAATGTCCATGGAGAGGCGAGCACCTAGGGTCTTATGCTGTGTTTTGCCGTGCAAGTGACGAGGAACTCGCCCGGCAGGATATGCTCGGCGCAAAATTTCACGCGCGCTTAAAGGGCGCCGAGCCTCTCTCAGTATTTTTTCCGCTAAATTCAGATAGGCGTTCATAGCTTCTGTTATCGCAACTAACTGAGGCACGCAACGCACTTGCAACTAACCAGATCGGGGATTATCGGTAAACGTGCTGAGTAGTGGCGTAAAGATTGAACCGCACCGGCTTCGCCGGAGGGGGCACTCGAGCGCTGGATGAATGGAGGCCGGTTTTGGATTATCCCGCGCAGGGCTTTCAATCACTGCTCTGTCAGCGGGCCCAACCGCACGGTTCGAACGGGCCAAAGCGGCAGGTGTCGGCATCAGCTGACCTTCCCGGCACGGTATTGAAATGGCTTATGTTGGTCGCGAGCTGCTGGTTCCGGCACCACCTGACCTGCCGCCAGGATCCGCTGACATAGCCGTCATTTACCGACCCAATTGATCTCGTCAAAAGCTGCCGGTCGTACACTGCAGAGGTTACGTCTCTGACCTTGAACAATCGGGCCATTTCAGGCACCCATCTGTGCGTAAGAGGGAGGGTTCTTGTGGTTTTGCCGAATGTCTGGTCGCGAAGGAAGCGCGCTGTGGAAGGTGGAGCGGACGTTTGGCAGCATGAAACGATCCCCATGCCTTTGCGGGTCCAAATTGCTCGCGCGATCTCGTCCGCTACCAAGGGTATCGGCAGTGAGGACACTCGTGCGCGCGCTTTCAAGTTTGCCGTGGATGCCCTTCGCGATGATGCTGGCAGGAACGAACTCGTTAGAAATAATTACGGCTATACTTACGAACAAGAGTTCAAAGAGTTTGTTGAGGGCGTTGCCGACACCGACCAGCTTCTTGACGCAATTGAATACTGGATCGACGCATGCCGAAAAAGCGTTAGGGGCCAGACCTATGGCGGCAGTTTATCTTCAGTAAGCAATATCATTCCGATTTTGAATTCTCGTTTTAAGGAAGCTGGAGTAGGTTACCAAATCGAAGATGGTCAAGTCATAAAAGTCTCTGATAAGTTGCTTCATCAAGAGGCCGTCACCCCAGCACTTCGCATTCTGGCAAGTGCAAAATATGATAGCGCCAATTCTGAGTTTCGCATTGCCTTTGAGTCCTTCAAGTCCGGCCATTACGAGGATTGTCTTGTCGGATGTTGCAAAGCCCTAGAGAGCGTGCTGAAGGTGATCGGCGGGTTGCAGGGCTGGGGGCTAGACGGCACCGAACCGTTGGCAACACTGATCACCAAATCAATCGACAAAGAATTGATCCCAAAATATATGCTTGCTCAGTTTACCGGCCTTCGCAGCAGCCTCGGAGCAGTTGGCACAATCCGAAATAAAGACGGCGGGCACGGCGCTGGCGAGGTCGAGCGCAACGTGCCCGAGCATCTTGCAGCCTACCAACTCCATCTAACCGCAAGTGCCATTGTGTTCCTTGAAGCCTGTGCCAGATCATAGAGAAGGTAATGAAATAAGATTGCGCCGGAATTTATCCGAAAAAATCTCGACGCTTCAACCTCCTTTTGGTCCCACTATCGCGCAATTCGTTTTCACACACGGACTTGATGCCTTTGATCGCATGCGAAAGATGCTTGGCGAAGGCGGAATCGTTTACACCCTCTTCGTGGCGCAACCATTCAAATGACTGATACATTGCATCACGCCTAGTAGTCACTTTTCTGTGACCTAGATAGACAGTGTCGTCTTCCATTTTTTGCCTGCCAAACCACTTAAGCGTATTCGCGGCACTTCGGCATTGCTGATACGCTTCCACAACCGCCTCAAGTGGCTCTGATAATTCCTCACCCCAGTATGCTGTTGCCGGCGCAAGAAGTTCCAAGAGCAACGCTTCGATTGAGCTATTTTCTTCGAGATTGTGTAAGTACAACCGGCCCTCGACAGCATCCTCAATCCTATGCCTCCTCTCCTCCTCGTCCTCGATTTCACTGAAGTCTTCGTAGGCCAAAACATCTTTTTCAATGGCTTCTCGCTCGTGCCACAAGCGCTCTGGATTGAAGTGTCTGATTTTATCTAGTTCGACCTCCGCTTTGCGGACGAGGGTAATAATCTGCTCTGCATACTCAACCCGTTTCTGGGTAAGATGCTGACGCTTCCATGCGTTAAAGGTGTTTGCGGCTATCCATGCCGCAGCTACTACCGTCACAGCGCTGGCTACTTGACCCACACCGCTTAGCATGGAGCCTGTCACGGCCCAATCACAGGTCGATGGATTACTGACGAATGAGCAAAAGCGGTCCATGATATGTCCCGGAAAGAGGTTGATCACATGGTCTTGGGGCGGCCATCGATGTCCTCCATCAGGACATAAAGCGTTCCGGGCCAGATCACCCCACGTTCGCCAGCTTCAACGATGATTTTATGAATGTGACTGGTCGCCAGCATACCGCCTTTGTCTGCACCGATTGCTGCATAGGTGTCAGCGAAACCGTCGAGAACCGCATGAACGGCGTTCCTTCTGCTGTTGTAGCCTGAGTCTGCCCAAAAGCATAAAAATAGAAACGCCGATAACGTCGAGCAGCCAGAGCTGAGATAACCCCGTTGGCTTTCCCTCAAGCCAGTCCACCAGATTTCCGATCGACAACATTTCAAACCCATCGTCATCTTGATTTCGCTCGCCAGTGTATCTCCAGACCTTACCCTTGCCTATCTCGCTAGCCGATCTTGGATGGGGATAAGCCAATGAACGAAAATCAGGTAAGCCCGTCTTCAAAATGCGGAGAAGACCTTCCGGATCGTCCAACCGTTATGGTCGTTCACGAGTTGGATGCGGGCGCGATGAATGAACTGAGACTTGGTCCCACTGGCTCGTGAAGTCCACAATTGTCCGACAAGGCTTATTTGATGATCCGCACTGCGGGGGTAGCGGCAATGGCCCCTGCCCCGCCGCCCAAATGGACCAGGACCTGATCCAGCTCGGAGGTCGGCACGTGCAATTGTTCTGCAATCGAATCGCGGGTCACTCGCTCGCGCCACAGCGTCGTGAAAATCTTGGGCCATAGCGCGGACATCTCGCGCTCCAGCCCCTCCGGCTCTGCCTTGCGGTAGCCGCGTGTCGAGATCTCGATGTTGAGGCTGCGGTTCTGCCAGTCGCTCACCACGCTCAGCTTGTGCAGGCGATAATTGAGTGCGGCGACCGACACCCCCCAGCGCTTCTTCGCACGAATCAAATCCGTCACGCTAGTGACATGCCGGATACGGCTGAGTACATCGTCGGATGGCATGAGGAATTCAGAGGCAAAGCGGTCGGCTTCGCTTTCGGCCTGCTTGCTGTCCTGGGGGGCACCATGGCGGTGCATGACCAGATGGCCCAGCTCATGCGCGGCATCGAAGCGGCTGCGCTCCGTCGACTTGAAGGTGTTGAGGAAGGCAAAGGGCACTGTATTGCGCCAGCAGGAGAAAGCATCGACCGATTGGGTGTCTTCGCTCAGCGAAAACACCCTGACGCCTTTGGATTCCAGCAATTTGACCATGCTGGAGATCGGTTGCTGCCCGAGGCCCCAATGGGCCCTCACGATTTGCGCCGCTTCCTCCGGTGACCCGCCCTCACCGACCTGCGGAACATCGCAAGCCGGCAAATTGAAGCGTTCCGCGATCCAGTCGTGCAGGAGATAGGCAATCACGCCTGCGGACAGGGCCGCATCGCGTTCCTTGGCCGTCATGGACGACAGGCTTCGGAAGCTGGCCGCGCCCGCGGGCAGTTCGTCAAAATCCTCGGCGAAGAAGAAGGCCTTCGGAAAATCCAGCGCGCGCGACAAGGCCTCGACCGTTTCGTCTTCCGGCTCGTTGGCCCCATTCTCCAGGCGCGAGATCGTGATCGGTGACACACCGATCGCGCCTGCCAGCGCACGGGCGGTCAGCTTGCGCCGCTTGCGGCCAAGGATCAGTCTTTGAGCATTGAACATGGCATCGATCAGCCCTTGCGGGAGACGTTGACCTCATAATCAGCAGGCGGTTCGCCATCATCCGACAGCGTCACGGGATCATCCCATTCGCCGCCCTGTACCAGAAGAATGCGTTCATGGAAGCCGTCGTATTGCTCGTCGCTGATCGCGATCGGGCACGAGAGCTCAGCGCGAACGGTCGTGTCATCGGCCTGCACGAACAGGATCCAGGTCATGGCATTGAGCTCTGCCTTCTCCTGCTCCTTTTCCACTCGATGTTCCGGGAACAGCTCACCCTGTCCGAGTTCGACGGCCCGCGCCGAGGCTGCTCCTTTGCGGTTCGCCGCCAGCGGGTCCGAAACCGGATCCCCGGCCCTCTCCGCGTTCTGGAACACGACCTTGATGCCAAGGTCAGGATGATAGATCGACTCGATGCCGTCACGCCGACAGATCTGCCAGTTCTTCGCATCGAAGGTCCGGCGCAGTTGGGTGGTGCCCGCGATCCATGACAGCAGCCCCGGCGCGCTCAAGGGATGATAGGGAACCACACTGCGCCGGGCACCGACTGCTGCACGCACGACGTCGAGCAGATCGGCTTTGGTCATGCCAAGCTGCTCAAGACGCGGGACAACTTCGAACTCTTCAGCAAGGACCGGCATACGCGCACCATGTTAAGTTTTACAGCCTCATATGAGATGGAAAATCTTAACATGTCAAGTAGTGGGCATCAACCGTTCCCCATGCGTCTCGATCGATCGGGTGAGCCGAATTACGAGGCGGGTTTGGTCCCTGCCCTCCTCCTTGATCCCTGAAACTTGCGCGATGGCAGTTCGGGTGCGCACTTGTACGACATGACGGAGCCCTCGCGCTTTTCAAGCGCGACCGCGCTCTAGGACCGGCCACCGCAGGCGGTGCCCGGCCCCGGGGCCGCGATGCTTGCGTCCCCGCCTGACGGTGACGATCACTGGGCCGAAGATGAAGGGTTGCGTTGGCACCGCGCCAAGGCGCGGTGGCGTTCTTGTGAAGCCTTCCCCTCGACGTGGCGATGGGCGGCGCTCCCTTATGGGCGAGCCCAGGCGGGCCGCAAGCCAGCCGTGCCGTCTGGCTCCTCCACATGCGTTCCGGCCGGAGGTGCGGCCCGCCTTCGCGGGCTCGCCCGGCAGGTCGCTGATGCCGCCCACCCCCACGCCGGGGGGAAGCCCGGTGGGGTTTCAGGGTGATGCACGGAGACAGCCATGCGTCAGGACATCCAGCGTCGCGCCAAGGGCAAGGTCGGGATCGGGGGTTCAGCCGCCGATGCCACCGGAGCGCGCAGCACGCAGCATCAGCCCGATTCGCAGCAGCACCAGACCCAGCGGGCCAATCTCTATGATGAGGTCACGGCCCGGATCGTTGGGGAACTCGAGGCGGGGCGCTTTCCATGGGTTCAGCCTTGGGGGCGTCCTGTCGGGGTTGATTGTGGCGGGGATGGGAGTGCGGCCTCAGGGTCCGGTGTTTGCCCCGGCCTACCGCGCAATGCGCTGACCGGGCGCAGCTATTCCGGGATCAATGTGCTGATCCTGTGGGGCGCGGTAATCGAACAGGCCTATCCCTCGCAAAGCTGGCTCACCTTCCGGCAGGCGCTGGAGGCGGGCGGCCATGTGCGCAAGGGTGAGCAGGGCGTCACCGTGGTCTATGCCGACCGCTTCACCCCCGAGGCCGAGAAGGCGCGGGCGCGCGAGAGCGGCGAGGATGCGCGGACGGTGCCCTTTTTGAAGCGCTTCACCGTGTTCAACGTGGCGCAATGCGAAGGGCTGCGCGATGGGCTGACCGGCGATCCGGCACCCTTGCCCGAGCGGCAGATTGTGCCGGTGGCCGAGGCGGTGGTGGCCGCCTCCGGGGTGGATGTCCGCATCGGCGGGGACAAGGCCTTCTATGTGCCGTCTGCCGACTATGTGCAGGTGCCGCCGCAACCGGCCTTCTTCGATCAGATCAATTTCTACCGGACGGTGCTGCATGAACTGACCCATGCGACCGGCCATGCCTCCCGGCTGGGGCGTGACCTCAGGAATCCCTTCGGCTCCAAGGACTATGCCCGCGAGGAACTGATCGCGGAAATGGGGTCGGCCTTCCTCTGCGCCGCGCTGGGCATTGTGCCGACCGTGCGCCATGCCGATTATCTCGGCTCATGGCTCGAGGTGCTGCGCGAGGACAATCGGGCGATGTTCCGCGCGGCCAGTGCGGCAAGCAAGGCGGCGGACTGGCTGCTGGCACGCCATGCCGAGGTGGCGGGCGCGGGGATGGGTGGTCTGACGACCAGCGACGGGAGGGCGGCGGCATGATCCTCCTGCCCGAGCCGCTGCGCGTGGCGCTCTGCGTCAACACCGGCCATCGCCTTGTCGCCCTGCGCGACGGCAGGCCCGAGCCCGATCCGGTCCCCTTGCTCAAGCTGTTCAACCCGGTGGGGGCGGCGATCTGGCTGGCCACCGAACTGGGCGAGGATGGCGATACGCTGTTTGGCTTGGCCGATCTGGGCTTTGGCTGCCCGGAGCTGGGGTCCTTCAGCCTGCTGGAGATCGCCTCCGTACGCCTGCCCTTTGGCCTGCGGATCGAGCGCGATCTGCATTTCTCCAGTCCTCATCCTCTGTCGGTCTGGGCCGATGCGGCCCGCCAGATGGGGTCGATTGCTCAGGCAGACATCGCCCTGCGCCGTTTGGGCGCAGCCCCTGTTTCGCGGCCCCATTGAGGGCATTCGCGAGAAACGCGGGCGGGCGTTTTCCCGTCCAATCAAAGCCGGTTCGCAGGAAGGATCGCACAATCTCGCGAACCGGCACTCGCTTGGAGTACGGAATATGAAACTCGACTTTATCGATCTTGGCAAGCTCTGCGTCAGCAAGGCCAACATGCGTTATGCGAAGAAAGCGCCCGATGTCTCCGACATCCTGCCCACCGTCCGGCGGCGCGGGGTGATCGTGCCCATCCTCGTGCGGGCCAATTGTGCGCCGGGGGCCTTCGAGATCGTCGCAGGCGCAAGGCGGTTTCATGCTGCCGCGCTGGTGGCGCAGGAGCGGCAGGCCGAGGGGCAGGAGGCAGAGCCCATGCCCTGCGCGATCCTTGAGGCGGGCGATGATGCCGACGCCATCGAGGCCTCGCTGATCGAGAACAGCGCGCGGCTCGATCCCGACGAGGTAACCCGCTGGGAATGCTTTGTCCGGCTGGTCAGGGAAGGCCGCAGCGTCGCTGACCTCTCGACCACCTTCGGCCTGCCCGAGGTCGGGGTGAAGCGCATCCTTGCTCTGGGCAATCTCCTGCCCCGCATCCGCGACCTCTACCGCAAGGACCGGATCGATGGTCCCACCATCCGCCATCTGACCATGGCCAGCAAGCGGCAGCAGCGCGAATGGCTGGCGCTGTTCGATGACCCCGACTCGCACGCCCCCTGCGGCTATCACCTCAAGGCATGGTTGCTGGGCGGGCAGTCGATCCCGGTCAAGCACGCCCTGTTCGACACCGAAGGCATGACCGGGATCATTGCCGACCTGTTCGGCGAAGATCGCTACTTTGCCGAGCCGCAAACCTTCTGGACCGCGCAGAACGAAGCCATCGAAACGCGCCGCGCTGCCTATCTCGAGGCCGGGTGGAGCGAGGTGGTGATCGTCCCGCCCAGCGATCATTTCCACCCGTGGGAGCATGAGAAGGCCCCCAAACGCAAGGGTGGGCGCGTCTATATCGACGTGCGCGGCAGCGGCGAGGTGACCGTCCATGAGGGCTATGTCACCAGCAAGGAGGCGCGCCGCATCGAGCGGGGCGACACCGTGACGGCGATCGAAAAACCCAATCGCCCCGAGATCACCGGCACGATGCAAGGTTACATTGACCTGCATCGCCATGCTGCGTTGCGGGCTGCGTTGATCGATCATACAGGCGTGGCCCTGCGGCTGATGGTGGCCCATGCCATCGCCGGATCGTCGCTGTGGTCAGTCAGGATCGAACCCCAGACCACGCGCCATGACGCGATTCGCGAGAGTGTCGAGAACAGTAAAGGCGAAGCGGACTTCGATGCCGCGCGGCGCAGGATTCTGGCTTTGCTGGGGTTCTCGTCGGAGGAACCCACTGTGTCGGGCGGGACGGCTGACACCTCCGGGCAGGGGAGCAATCTGTTGGCGGTCTTTGCGCGCCTGTTGACCCTGACCGATGAACACGTGCTGTCGATCATCCCCGTGGTGATGGGCGAGACGCTGGCGAGCGGCAGCGCGATCATCGAGGCGGTGGGCCGGCATATCGGCATGGATATGGCGCCCTACTGGCAGGCCGATGATGCCTTCTTCGAGGTGATTCGGGATCGCGAGGTGCTCACGGTGATGGTGGGCGAGGTCGCAGGCGATGTTGTGGCAAAAGCCAATGCCGGGGAAAAGGCCAAGGTCCTCAAGTCCATCATCCGCAATCATCTTGAGGGTGCCGAGGGGCGCGAGAAGCGTGACGGCTGGGTGCCGCGCTGGATGGCTTTCCCGCCCTCAGCCTACACCACGCGGGGCGGCGTGGGCACGGTGGATCAGGCCATCAGAGCTGCCGCGTCCGTCCTGCCTGTGGAGGACGAAAGCGGGGAAGACGATCAGGCCCCGTCGTTGGAGGCGGCGGCATGACGCCCGACCGGGAAAGACTGGTGGCGGCGCTGGATCAACTCCCGATGGTGCCGCGCCTTGTCTATCTGTTGGCTGCCAAGGATGGCATGAACCATGCCGATATTGCCTTCCGTCTTGGTCTGTCGGTGAAGGAGATCGAGGCCCATCTAGCTGATGCTCTCGCCCAGTTGGCGGCTGTACTGGACGATCCGTAAGGGCGTTTGAGCAGACTCTCCCCAGGCTTCCTATCCGACAACGCATGAGCCCCTTGAGCGCGCCTCAGGGGGCTTTTGCTTGCCCGTTCTCGCCCTCCATTTCGGCCTGATGCTCGAGACGCGCAAAGAGCCGGTAGAAGGCTTCTTCGCAGCGTTGCCGTCCTTCCTCCGTGAGCAGCACCGATCTGGCCTTTCCGAGGGGATCGAAGATTAGTTCTTTGTCGTGGAGCCTGCCCAAAACCTCCCAGTCGAAGGACTTCCACGCACGCCAAACCGGGATCGGGCCGCTGTCTCGGTGCAGCGTGAGATAGAGCAGTGCGAGCACCGCCTCGTCGATCAGATTTGGGTCAATCTCCGGCCTGTGCATGGGGGCCTCCGTGGCCTTTGTGGATCACCAATCGGCGAGGAATTCTAGCACGCGGGGGCGGTGTTGACCTCCAATTTATCCCAATGGCCTCGGTCGCTTGGCGAACAACGGACGCGATGCTATGCTGCTCGGGCGTTGCGCAAAAGGCGGCGCCGGGACTGGTAATCCCGACAAGAGAAGCAACTCGGAATCCATGATTTCCGGGGTGCCGTCGTGCATGTCCAGCCCGCAAGGGTAAAGACGGCGGCGGGTGTCTCTTGTCATCTTACCAGCCCCGGTTCCTCCCGCGCCCAGCGCGCGGGAGTTTCGGGACGTAATACCGCATCAGTCCCTCGCTTCCGCCAACCCGCCGTGATGCGGAATGGAGGTGCGTATGGATACCATGGCTTCCACGCCCAGACCCAAGCTCGCCCGCCGCAGGAAGGGGCGCAGGGGCGTCAACCTGCTGCATCTCGGGATCGCCACGAGAGACGCCTCACTCGCCGAACTTTTCGACAGCCTGAGCGATCCACCCATCGATCTGGCCCCGACGCCCGAAGGCGACGAGACCAGCGAAGGTCGCTACGAGAACGCCGAGGCGTTTTTCCCGCGCCTTGGCCCAAGATTGGCCCCCGACATGAGCGATGTCTATTACAAGGCCGGGATCACCGCTCAACTTGCTCTCTCCGCCCACCTCCTGAAGGTAGGCTTTCCCGACCGCTGGTGTGCCCAGCGCATCGGACATCGGGTGGCCCATTCGCTGGCCTATGCCAACGCCACGGGACTGGATCATCGTTGCCCGGACATGGCCCACCTGGCCGCCGCGCTGACCCCCTATTGGCGATGGAACGGGCAGAGCATTCATCACTATGGTTCTCCCAAGGATCCCGGTTTCAGCGTCGAGGAGGTGAGTTCCCTGCTGCGGGCTTTGCTTGCACAAGTGCGCATTGTCACGGGATACGAACTGATCAACGATGACCTTGCCTGACTCGGGTCCGGCACGCTTGTTCCGCCCAGTCGGTTGGTTGGAGGCAGCGCGCCGGTCTTTTTGAAAAGGGATTCTGTCGCGGTGACAGCATCAAAGTCAGCGCTCGCGTTGGGGCACGGCGGGGATTTCACGGCCGCGTGCTTTGGAGCGGTTCTGCCTCATCCACCGGGCGACCTCACTGCCGTTCAGCCGCGATTCGACGAGGTAGAAAAATCAGCCTTTTGGCCGCCGATTGGTGCTTTGACGGGGCGCATTCGCAGGCTCATGCGAAAGGCCAGACGCACGCCGGAAAAGGCGTAAGTTGTAATGCACCCCACGCACGGGTGCTGCACCGATTTTATTCAGGAAAATCATAGAACTACAATGGCATCCATGGCTGCCACCGTTTCTGCATCTGTGGCAGCCACGGCTGCCCAGCTCACCGGAAAACTCGCCAACCCATTGAAGATGAAAGGCTATAAATTGGCAGCCATGGCTGCCAGCATTGATCTGCTCAATTGATAAGCAATGCCGAAGGCTGCACGACCTGCGGCCAGCAAAAATTGGCTTATTCTCTTGTAAGCGCAATGCTATGATGCCTGAGTGGCGGGCAGACCATTGCGAAATGGATGCCCTTATGAATTCGTTCCTCCCCCCTAAGCCCGAAACTGACGCCCGAATTTCCGCACCAGCTACCGGCCCGAAACCTCTGACGGTCCGTATCCCGGAAGCCGCTCGAATGACCGGTCTGGGCCGCACGAAGCTCTATGATCTGATCGCATCCGGTGACATAGCGGTGGTCAAAATCGGCAGAGCAACCCTCATTACGATGGCAAGCATCGAGGCGCTTCTGGAGCGTTGCGGGCAAAGCCGACCCTAGCCGTGGCGCCGTTCCGGAAACGAAACGACCTCCGCGCCCTTGCGTAACGTGTCCAGATAGTCAGCCCACCACTGCGCCATCTCGACGCGCTCATGCCAATGCGTTCCGCGATGATAGGCAGCGCGCACCGCATCCTTATCCTTGTGGGCTAGTGCCCGTTCGATCGCATCCGCCGACCATTTGCCCGACTCGTTCAGCAGTGTGCTGGCCATGGCGCGAAAGCCATGGGCAGTCATTTCATTCCCCGTATAACCAAGCCGCCGCAGCGCTGCGTTCACCGTGTTTTCGGACATGGGTGAACGTGGTGTACGGATCGAAGGAAAGACATAACGGGTATGACCCGACACCAGTCTGGCCTGTTGAAGCACCGCCAGCGCCTGGCGAGAGAGGGGAACGGCATGCTCGATCCTTCCCTTCATCTTGGCCGCCGGGATACGCCATACAGCGCCCTCAAGATCGATCTCAGCCCATTCCGCGCGACGCAGTTCTCCCGGTCGCACGAAGACGAGGGGAGACAACTTCAAGGCCAGCAGCGTGGCCGCCTGCCCCTCATAGCCATCAATTGCCCGCAGCAACTCACCCACCCGTTTAGGATCGAGGATAGCGGCAAGATGTTTGGGCCTACGGCTGGCCAAGGCTCCGCGAAGATCGCGCGTCGGGTCGCGCGGAGCCACTTGGTTGGCGACCGCGAAGCGAAAGACCTGACCCACGAATTGCAATGTGCGGTGCGCCTTCTCATCGTTCTTGGCCTGCTCATAGGGACGCACCGAATCGAGTATTTCGAACGGCTGAATGTCTGCGATTGGCCGGTTACCGATCGCCCGCTCCACCAGCCCCAGAAACCACTCGCGCTTGCGCACGGTTGCTTCGGCTTTCCCATCCCGACGATTCTTCTCGATGTAGACCTTGGCAATGGCGCTGAAGGTGTTCGCGGCGTTGATCCTGGCAGCGCGTTTGTCGCGCTGCTTCTGCGCGGCTGGGTCGATGCCGCCGGCCAGAGTGGAGCGCGCCTTGTCACGCGCTTCCCGGGCATCCTTCAGTTTGACATCGGGATAGGCCCCCAAGGAAAGCTTCTTTTCGGCCCCCACCTCGTTGCGGAATTTAAGCTTCCACAGCTTGCCGCCAGCCGGGGTCACCAGAAGGTAAAGCCCCCTCTCATCAGCGACCTTGTATTCCTTGTCGCGGGGCTTGAGGACACGGATTGCAGAATCAGTCAGCGCCATTTGGGGGCCTCTTGAATGGGAGCTTTTGAAAGGCCCCCACACAAGCCCCCATTCGGCTCCGGATTTCGGCGCACGAATGCGAACACTGGCGGTCAGGCCAGTGCTTAAAGTGCCATATTTCTGGGTTTTTTTCAACCTTTGGCGGTCAACCGCGAAAGGAGAAATGGTGCCGCTTAGGTGACTCGAACACCTGACCCCATCATTACGAATGATGTGCTCTACCGGCTGAGCTAAAGCGGCGCGCCGTGTGGTCTGGGGCCTTTAGACATCCCCGCTGCCCAGCGCAAGAGGACAAAAGGCATTTTTTATCCGCCCATACCATCGGCAATGGCGTCATAAGCAGCAAGGGGCGGAAAGCCTTTCGGCCCCGCCCCGCCTGCGCCGTTCCGGCAGGATTACTCCGCCGCGATGCCCGCCTTCACGAACATGTCCTCCGTCGCTTCCTCAAGGCCCACGCCATCGGCAGCAGCCTCGCTGCCCCGGGCCTTGCGGCGCGCGTCAAAGCTGCTCCACACCGTATTCCAGTCACCCTTGGTGGCGCCCTTGGAATATTCCGTCGCGCGCTGCTCGAAGAAGTTGGCATGCTCGACGCCATTGAGCAGCGGTTGCAACCAGGGCAGCGGATGATCCTCGATCATGTAGATCGCGGGCAGGCCCAGCTGCGACAGGCGCCAGTCGGCAATGAAGCGGATGTAGCGCTTGATGTCCTTGGCCGTCATGCCGGGCACCGGGCCCAGTTCAAACGCCAGATCGATGAAGTTGTCCTCCAGCCGCACCGTCTTCTGGCAGCAGTCGATGATGTCTTCCTTCACCGCCTTGGTCAGGCAGCCACGCTCCTGCGTGAAGGTGTGGAACAGCTTGATGATGCCCTCGCAGTGCAGCGATTCATCGCGCACCGACCAGGAGACGATCTGCCCCATGCCCTTCATCTTGTTGAAGCGGGGGAAGTTCATCAGCATGGCAAAGCTGGCAAACAGTTGCACACCCTCGGTGAAGCCGCCGAACATCGCCAGCGTGCGGGCGATATCCTCGTCATTGTCGACACCGAAGGTGTGCATGTAATCATGCTTGTCCTTCAGCTCGGCATATTCGAGGAAGGCGCCATATTCGCTCTCGGGCATACCGATCGTGTCGAGCAGATGCGAATAGGCCGCGATATGGATCGTTTCCATGTTGCTGAACGCGGTCAGCATCATCTTGATCTCGGTGGGCTTGAACACACGAGCATATTTCTCGTGGTAGCAGTCCTGCACTTCGACGTCCGCCTGGGTGAAGAAGCGGAAAATCTGCGTCAGCAGATTGCGCTCATGCTCGGAAATCTTCTGCGCCCAGTCGCGGCAATCCTCGCCCAGCGGCACTTCCTCGGGCAGCCAGTGGACCTGCTGCTGGCGCTTCCACATGTCGAAGGCCCAGGGATATTCGAAAGGCTTGTAGGTCTTGCGGGCTTCGAGAAGGGACATGGGCAAAGGTCCTGAAATAGAATTTCTAAAAAGATAATCGCAGGGGGGTTACCCCCCTGCACCCCATTTTGTCTTCCGGCGGGACGGTGGCGCTTGCGCCTGCTTCATCCCCGCCTTCAGCGTCGGAAGACAATCCGGGAGCGCGAGGGTGTAACACCCTCGCACGTCACTTGTTCTCTTACTGACAGGCCAGACATTCCTCATAGTCCGTCTCGCCCTTGGCTTCCAGCTCAATGCGCGGTGCAGCCGAGGTGTTGTCCGCCTCCACCCCGCCGGCGAAGCCCGCACGCTGCACCGACTTGGAGCGCAGATAGTAGAGCGACTTGATGCCCTTCTCCCACGCCTGAAAGTGCAGCATCATCAGGTCCCACTTGTCCACGTCCGAGGGGATGTAGAGGTTGAGCGACTGAGCCTGATCGATAAACGGCGTGCGGTCGGCGGCGAATTCGAGCAGCCAGCGCTGGTCGATCTCGAAGCTGGTCTTGTAGACGGCCTTTTCCTCAGGCGTCAGGAAATCGAGCTGCTGCACCGAACCGCCATGCTCGAGGATCGAGTTCCACACATTGGTGGAATCCTTGCTCTTCGCGGCCAGCAGCTTTTGCAGATAGGGGTTCTTCACGACGAAGGAGCCCGAAAGCGTCTTGTGCGTGTAGATGTTGGCCGGGATCGGTTCGATGCAAGCCGAGGTGCCGCCGCAGATGATGCTGATCGAGGCGGTCGGCGCAATGGCCATCTTGCAGGAGAAGCGCTGCATCACGCCCATGTCGGCAGCATCGGGGCAGGCCCCACGTTCCTGCGCCAGCATGATGCTCGCCTCATCCGCCTTGGCCGAGACATGTTTGAACATCTTGAGGTTCCAGGCCTTGGCCATGGCGCTCTCGAAAGCGATGCCCTTCTTCTGCAGGAAGGAGTGATAGCCCATCACGCCCAGACCCACGCTGCGTTCGCGCGCGGCGGAATATTTGGCGCGGGCCATCTCGTCGGGCGCGCGGTCGATATAGTCCTGCAACACATTGTCGAGGAAACGCATCACATCCTCGATGAAGCGCTTGTCAGTGTTCCACTCGTCCCAGGTTTCCAGGTTCAGCGAGGAGAGGCAGCACACCGCCGTGCGGTCATTGCCCAGATGGTCGCGGCCCGTGGGCAAAGTGATCTCGCTGCACAGGTTCGAGGTATAGACCTTCAGCCCCAGATCGCGATGATGCTTGGGCATCATGCGGTTCACCGTGTCGGAGAACACCAGATAGGGCTCACCGGTAGCGAGACGCACCTCGACCAGCTTCTGGAACAGCGCGCGGGCATTCACCGTGCCACGCACGCTGCCATCCTTGGGTGATTTCAGGTCAAAATCGCGCCCGTCGCGCACGGCCTGCATGAACTCATCAGTCAGCAGCACGCCATGGTGCAGGTTGAGCGCCTTGCGGTTAAAGTCGCCGCTCGTCTTGCGGATTTCGAGGAACTCCTCGATCTCCGGATGCGAGACATCGAGATAGCAGGCCGCCGAACCACGCCGCAGCGAGCCCTGCGAAATCGCCAGCGTCAGCGAATCCATCACGCGCACGAAGGGGATGATCCCGCTGGTCTTGCCGTTGAGGCCCACGCTCTCGCCGATGCCGCGCACCTTGCCCCAATAGGTGCCGATGCCGCCGCCACGCGAAGCGAGCCAGACATTCTCGTTCCAGGTGTTGACGATGCCCTCGAGGCTGTCTTCCACTGTGTTGAGATAGCAGGAGATCGGCAGGCCGCGCCCGGTGCCGCCGTTCGACAAAACGGGCGTGGCCGGCATGAACCACAAGCGACTGATATAATCATACAGGCGCTGGGCATGTTCGGCATCATCGGCATAGGCATCGGCCACGCGGGCGAAGAGATCCTGATAGGATTCGCCGGGCAGCAGATAGCGATCGTCGAGCGTTTCCTTGCCGAAATCGGTCAGCAGTGCGTCACGCTTCTTGTCGATCTTCACCGAGAAGCGGCGCGGATGCACGATCTTGGAATTGTTCTTGTCGACAGGCGCCTTGGCGCTGGCGGTTGCGGCGGCCGCGCTGGCGGCCAGAACGGTGGCGAACATGTCGCCGCCCCGTTCGCTCTGCGCAAGATCAGCCGTGGCCAGATCAGTCTTGTCGTTCATGGGCAGTGCCGGGCGCTGGCCCGTCTCCTTGCTATGGGGCATCTCGTGGTCTGTCTCAGGGGTCCTGGCCTCATCGCCTTGGGCGATCGTCGCCTGTTCATCAGCGGCGTGCTGGTCGCTTGCGCTCAAACCCGTGTTCAAGTCCACGTCTCATGCCCCTTGCTGCTTGCGCGCGGGCCGGAGCCCACGCATGGAGCCGGCCCGGCGCGAGCCGGTCCAGCTTGTGAAATTCCCGCGCGTCTTTCGCGAAGCTGCTGCCCCGCCGGTTGCGCGCGCGAAACCGTGTCCAGGGCCATCTGCCAGCCCATGACGGGGATGCTGCAAGACGGCAAAAAACCGCCCATCCGCCATCCCGGCCATGCTCGTCCCCCAAACCGGGCATCTTGCCGGATAACTAGGTATTGAGTGCGAGGCACGTCCTCAGACACTAGGGATAGTGCATCCGCTTGAATCTGTGATCAAGAGGAGAATGTGCACAGGCAGCCACCAAGAGGGGTTCCCAAGGTTTTTACCCCTTCCCCCACCCCTCGCGACGCGCGGGAAATCGGGCACTGAAGCGTCATGCAAGAGTCAAAATGCAGGCGTAGAAATATTGTTTTCCCCAGAATCGTTCAGACAGCTTTCATCTCCTTTCGGAAGCAAACAAGGCCCCTAACCACGCCGCCCGTGATGGCGCGCAAACCGGTTGCGATCCTCGCGCCGGCGTGGAAATGTCATGCATTGGCAAAGCCGGTCGCGCCCCGTGCCAGATCGGTCTGGCCGGGCCATAATTCAAGGATAGATCCCATGTTCCGCATTCTGGGCGCGCTGATGTCAGGCTTTATCATCGGCCTGCTGGCCCGCTGGCTCTATCCCGCCACGGTGCCGCTGCATGCGGGCACCACCATCCTGCTGGGCATTGGCGGATCGCTGCTGGCGGATCTCGCCTCACGCCGGGCTGGCGCACGGCAAGGCGCCGGGCTGATCGCCTCGGTGGTGGGCGCCATGGCGCTGATCTTCATCGGCCGCCATCTGGGCTGAGGCGCGGACCCGTAAAAAGGGCGCCGTCAGGGCACCAGAATCGTGTCGAGCGCCTGCTCTTCGGTCCGGGGGTAATCGCGGGTGCAATGCAGGCCCCGGCTCTCATGCCGCCGCAGCGCCGATTTGACGATAAGGTCCGCGCTCTGCAACAGGTTGCGCAGTTCGATCAGATCGGTGCTGACGCGGAAGTGGCCGTAATAGTCCTCCACCTCCTCGAACAGCATCTTGATGCGATGGGCCGCCCGCTCCAGCCGCTTGGTGCTGCGCTGGATGCCGACATAATTCCACATGAAGCGGCGAATCTCGGTCCAGTTCTGCTTGATGATGACCTCTTCATCGGAATCGGACACGCGGCTTTCATCCCATGGCCGCACCGGCGGAGGAGCGTCGAAGGCGTCCCAATGGTCGAGAATATCCGCCGCCGCCGCCTCACCGAAGACGAAACATTCGAGCAGCGAGTTCGACGCCAGACGGTTTGCCCCATGCAAGCCACTCTCGGTACATTCACCCGCCGCATAAAGGCCCGGCAGATCGGTGCGCCCGGCCAGATCGATCACGATGCCGCCGCAAGTGTAATGCTGCGCGGGCACGACCGGGATCGGCTCCTTCGTCATGTCGATGCCCAGCCCCATCAGCTTGTCATAGATGTTGGGGAAGTGATGGGTGATGAAATCAGCCGGCATGTGGCTGATGTCGAGATGAACGTAATCCAGCCCGTCGCGCTTGATCTCGGCGTCGATCGCGCGGGCCACGATGTCGCGCGGGGCCAGTTCCAGCCTTTCATCATAATCGGGCATGAAACGTTTGCCGGTGCGCGGGTTGATGAGCCGCCCGCCCTCGCCGCGCACCGCCTCGGTGATGAGGAAGTTCTTGACCTCGAGGTTGTAAAGGCAGGTCGGATGGAACTGCATCATCTCCATATTGCCAACGCGCGCGCCGGCACGCCAGGCCATGGCAATGCCGTCCCCGGTGGCCCCGCGCGGCGCGGTGGAGAACTGATAGACGCGCCCTGCCCCTCCGGTCGCCAGAATGGTCGCGCTGGCGGTATGCGTCTCGACGCGGCCCGTCGCCTCATCCAGCGCATAGACGCCCCACACCCGGCCCGAACCTGAATAGCGCAGCTCATGCCGCCCGGTGATAAGGTCGATGCAGGAGCGGCCCGGCAGCAGCGTGATGTTGGGATGATCCTGCGCGGCCTTGAGCAGCGCCGATTGCACCGCCCAGCCGGTGGCGTCATCGACATGGACGATGCGGCGATGCGAATGGCCGCCTTCGCGCGTCAGATGGAGGTGGTCATCCTCCATGTTGAAGGGCACGCCCAGCTCGATCAGCCGGTCGATGGCATGGGGCGCCTGACCGATGACAAATTCCACCGTCTCCTGCCGGTTGAGCCCGGCGCCGGCAACCATCGTATCGCGGATATGGTTCTCGAATGTGTCGCCCGCATCGAGCACGGCGGCAATGCCGCCCTGCGCCCAGGCCGTGGAGCCGCCCGTCAGTGAGCCCTTGGCGAGCACCAGAACCTTGAGCTTCTGCGCCAGCCCCAGGGCCGCCGTCAGCCCCGCCGCGCCAGAGCCCACCACGATCACATCGGCCATCATAACTTGCCTCTTTCCCCTGTCGCTTACCGCCAATGGGCCTTGCGCAGGTCTCTCTTCTTCATCCGCCTTTGCCGATACCGGGCGCTTTGAAAAGCCATCTTTGGTCGCAGCAGCGCCGTAATACGCCTCAAAACCTCATGCAGGGCTGGTCAGGCGCACGAATACGTCTTCCAGATCGGCCTCACGGGTCGAAACATCGACGATGCCCAGCCCTTGCCCCTGCACCAGCGCCAGCACCTGCCCGGCATTGCTGCAGTCCTTGTCATAGGTGATCTCGACCTGACGCGGATTGACCAGCACGCTTTTGACAAAGGCATCATGCATGGGCGCCTGCGCCAGATCATGATCCAGCGTGAAGACCACCACCTTTTCGCGCGCCATATCCACCATCTCGCGCGTGGGCATGTTGGCGATCAGCTCGCCATGGTTGATGATGGCGATGCGGTCGCACAGCGCTTCGGCCTCTTCGAGGTAATGGGTGGTGAGCACCACCGTCACGCCCTCGTCATTGAGCTGTTTCACCAATTCCCAGAGCTGGCGGCGCAGTTCCACATCCACACCCGCCGTGGGTTCGTCCAGCACCAGCACCGGGGGCGTATGGACCATGGCCTTGGCCACCAGCAGGCGCCGCTTCATGCCGCCCGACAGGGTGCGGGCATAGGCATGGGCCTTGTCGGTCAGATGCACCGCTTCGAGCAGCGCATCGCTGATCCGGTCGCCCTTTTCGATGCCGTATAGCCCGGCCTGATTTTCCAGCACCTCACGCGGGGTGAAGAAGGGATCGAAGACGATTTCCTGCGGCACGATGCCGATCGCGCGGCTGGCGTTGCGCCGCTGCGTGTCGATGTCGAAACCCCAGATGTTGACAGTGCCGCTGGTCTTCATCACCAGCCCGGCCAGCGTGTTGATCAGCGTGGACTTGCCCGCACCATTGGGGCCCAGCAGGCCGAAGATCTGCCCCTGCGGCACATCGAAGCTGACGCCCTTGAGCGCCAGCTTGCCCTCTCCCTGCCCGGCCGGGGCGTAACGCTTGACGAGATCGCGGATCGAAATGGCAGGGGATGTGGTCATGGGGCGTCTTTAGTCAGCCCGGACGCGAAGGGAAAGACACAAGCCGGCCTGCCAGCCAGAAATCTTGCCCTTCCTTCGCCCCGCCCTTGTTTATCCTGCTGCGCTCAACCCAACGCGCGGTGCGATACCGCAGGCGTGGGCGCGCCCAGCCAGCCAAACCTGCCGGCCTGACGCTGCGCCGCGCGGGCCATGGCCGCAGGATAGACATCGCCAATGAGCTGGTTGAAGGTCCGTTCCCAACTGAAGCGGCTGAGCACATGGGCACGCGCCGCCGCCCCCATGCCCTGCGCCCCGCGCGCCCAGACGGCCTGCACATTGGCCGCCATGGCCGCCACATCATCCACCGGCCCCAGCAGGCCAAGCCCCGACGGCACGCGCGCAGGCATCGCGCCCGAGGCGACACCCACCACGGGCAAGCCGCTGGCCTGCGCCTCGATCACCGAAATGCCGAAAGTTTCATCCGCCATGGCCGAGACATAGATATCGCCCGAGGCCAGCGCCCGTGCCAGATCCTCCCGGTCATCCACAAAGCCGGGCAGCGCGATGGGCAGGCCGCGCGTTTCCTCGATCAGACGCTCGCGCAGCTTGCCATCACCGAACAACACCAGACCGGCGCCCATCTCTGGCGGCAAGTGACGGAACATCTCGATCAGGCGGTCGGCGCGCTTTTCATTGTCGATCCGTCCGGCATAGACCAGCAGCGGGCCGTGATCAGGGAAATCAGGCGCGGCCAGGCCCATCCGCGCGCGCAGGGCAGGATCACGCAGCGCCGGATTGAAACGCGCGGTGTCGACCCCCAGCGGCAGAACACTGACGTGATGGATACCCCATTCCCCCAGCTGCGCCTTGACGGGGTGATTGAGCGCATAGAGCCGGTCGAAAAAGCGATAGGTATAGTGCGCATAGGCCACGCTCACCTGTTTGAGCGCCAGGCCCAGCCGGGGCCCGAACATGGCGCTGGCCACGCGGTGAACATGCACATTGGGAAAATCGGTGTGATAGCCGGCCACCAGCGCCGTTTCGGGATGGGCGCGTGCATAATGGATCGCTGTCCAGGGCAGCACCCAGGGGCACAGCGATTCGATGATGTCTGGCTGGTAACGCTCCAGCACCGCGCGCACGGCACCGGTGCGCATGATGAAGCGGTAATTCGGACTGCCGCGCACCTGCCCCGCGCCCACCTCGACCCAGATGTGGCGGCCGTTTTCCACCACCCGGTCCACCTCACCCGGCACGATCTGCAACAGGCGATGGCCGGTGCGCTCGATGATATGGCGCTGCTTTTCGCGAAGATAGGTGCCGACCCCGCCGCCGCCGGTGGGCGCATAACTTTGAGTAAGATCGCAGATGAGCAGCGGTCGATGAGAAACAGGCATGAGACCCCTTGCAACGGGCAAATTACGGCTATGTGTCACACTCCCAATCCGGGCGCAGAAAAGCGCGCGCGAAGATGAACCGGAAATGAATTTCACCACCTGGCCGGATGCGCGAACCAGCCACGCGCGGACGTGTTCGCGCAAGGCGCAAGTTGGCGAAATGCCCAGTGGAAATCGCGCGCGCGTGCTGCTATCGGCAAGCGCCATGAGCACGCAGCCCGAAACCGTCACCGTCCATTCCACCCGCGTCAGCTGTGATGGCGCGACCCAGATTCGCAGCACCGGCGCTTACCAGCCTTCCGCGCTGGGCCATCCGCGCATCTATCTCGAGATCGACGAGAAGGGCTTTGTCGACTGCCCTTACTGCGACAAGCACTTCGTTCTCGACGGCGCCGCGCACTGAGTCCACGCCTCAGGGTCTGGCGCGCATGGGATGGCGCGCCTATATCGCGGGGATGACAGTGTTCGATCCCCGCTCGCTCCTTTACCGTCCCGGCCAGCTTTCGCCCGAAGAGGCACAGAAACTGACCCGGCAAGCGCTGGGCGCCTGCGACGATGGCGAATTGTTCCTGCAATTCGTGGCGAGCGAGAGTTTCTCCTTCGATGATGGCCGGCTGAAAACCGCCGATTACAGCCGCAATGCCGGCTTTGGCCTGCGCGGCGTTTCGGGCGAGATGACCGGCTTTGCCCATGCCAATGACATATCGGCGGCGGCCATTGCGCGCGCGGGCGAAACGCTCAGCCTGCTCGACCCGGCCAGAGCGCCCATGGCCGCGCGCCCTGCGCGCACCAATCGGCACCTCTATACCGACGCCTCACCGCTCGATTCGGTGGATTTCGCGCGCAAGGTCGCCCTGCTCGAAACGATCGATGCCGCAGCCCGCGCGCGCGACCCGCGCGTCTGCCAGGTATCGGTCAGCCTCTCGGCGAACTGGAGCGTGGTGGAGATCGTGCGGGCCGATGATTCGGACGGAATGCCCCCCCTCATCGACATCCGCCCGATGGTGCGCCTCAACATCGCCATCGTGGCCGAACAGAACGGCCGGCGCGAAAGCGGCTCTTTCGGCTTGGGCGGGCGCTTTCTGTATGACGATCTGTTCGCACCCGAAACCTGGCAGCGCGGCATCGACGATGCGCTGCGTCAGGCACTGGTCAATCTCGATTCGGTCGACGCGCCGGCTGGCGAAATGACCGTCCTGCTGGCCCCCGGCTGGCCCGGCATCCTGCTGCATGAGGCGATCGGTCACGGGCTTGAGGGCGATTTCAACCGCAAGGGCACCAGCGCCTTTGCCGGGCGCATCGGCGAGCGCGTGGCCGCTCCCGGCGTCACGGTGGTCGACGATGGCACGCTCTCCTCCCGGCGCGGCTCGCTGTCCATCGACGACGAAGGCACGCCGACACAGGAAAACGTCCTGATCGAGGATGGCATCCTCAAGGGCTATCTGCATGACCGCCTGAGCGCCCGGCTGATGGGCATGGCGCCCACCGGCAATGGCCGCCGCGAAGGTTTTTCCCACCCGCCCATGCCGCGCATGACCAACACCTTCATGCGCGCCGGCCATGATGATCCCGAAGAGTTGCTCTCCCGCGTGAAGAACGGCATTTTCGCGCGCAGCTTCGGCGGCGGTCAGGTCGACATCACCAATGGCAAATTCGTCTTCACCTGTACCGAGGCCTATAAGGTGGAAAACGGCAGGCTGGGCGCCCCCATCAAGGGTGCGACGCTGATCGGCGATGGCCCCAGCGTGCTCACCCGCGTGCTGGGCCTTGGCCATGATCTTGCCCTGGACGAAGGCATCGGCACCTGCGGCAAGGCGGGCCAGTCTGTGCCGGCGGGCGTGGGCCAGCCCAGCGTTCTCATCGGTGCGCTGACCGTGGGCGGCACGGCCTGACGCAGCATATTTCAGCTTGCGTTCAGCCTTGACGCGCTAAGCTGCGCAACACACATAGTCTTGATCAAGACCGTTCATGTGGCGGCCCCTTTTCCCGCCCCGGCCTTCTCTCGAAAGGTCACTGCGATGATGCATTCCACACTGATCCGTGCCCTGCTGGCCACTGGTGCTGGCGCCATGCTGCTGTCCACCCCGCTGGCTGCGCGCGAAAGGCTGACGGGCGAAGCGCAACTGTCCAAGATGCTGGAGGGTCGCGTGGCTGGAAAGCCGGTGGATTGCATCGATCTGCACGATGCCACCAACACCACCATCATCGACAAGACCGCCATCGTCTATTCCAATGGCAACCGCGTGATTTATGTGAACCGCCCGCAAAATTCCGACAGCCTTGATGATGACGATATTCTGGTGACCAAGACCTGGGGATCGCAACTGTGCCGCATGGATATCGTCAACCTGCATGAACGCAGCGGCGGTTTCTACTCAGGCTTTGTGGGGCTCAACAGCTTCGTGCCCTATACGCTGCCCCCCAAGGCAAAGGCCCCCAAGCCCGTCAGCTGACGGCGGACACTCTCAGGCCGGCGGGGCCATGCCGTCGGAATACCAGCTGGCCAGCTCCGCCCATCCGGGCAGATCGCTACCATTGGCCCGCGGGTCGATGGCGGCATGGATGACCACCGGCCCGCTGGCCGCAAATGCCGCTGCCAGCGCGCCCGGCAGATCACCCTCCTTCTCGACGAAAAGCCCCGTTGCGCCAAACCCCTGCCCGATGCGGTCGAAACGCGTGGCCTGCCCCCAGCCCGCGCCGGGGCTTGCCGCATCAGGACCATAGCCCTGACGATAGGCCGCCGCCTCCAGTCCCCATTGATGGTCCACCGCCACCACGCAGACGATCGGCAGGCGCAGCCGCACCGCAACCTCCAGCTCACCGATGTGGAAGAGCATCGCCGAATCGCCTGAAAGAACCAGTGCCGGGCGCGGGGCGTCTCCCCTCGCCCGCTCGGCCACCAGCGCGCCGATGGCATAGGGCAGGCCGGTTCCCAGATGCGCAAAGGCGCGGCTCCACAGCACGCCACCCTCATGGCGGGCGCTCTGGGCCAACTGGAACAGCACCGACGCCCCGCCATCGCGCACCAGCAAGGCCTCTGCCGGGCAGGCCGCCATGGTTTCGGCCACCAGCCGGGCCGGATGCAGCGGCGCATCGGGCAAGCCAAGCGCCTGCGCGCTCCAGGCGGCAAGCCGCGCGCGTTCCGCCTCACCCCATTGCGCCATGTAAGTCTGCGGCACGAGCGCCGGGATGGCGGCGCTCAGGGCCCGCGCGTTCACCGCAAGATCGCCCGCCAGAACCACCTCTATGGGGCGGTTGGCCTCCAGACTGGCCGCTTGCGGCGCAAGAGCGATCCAGCGGCGTGTCTCATCCCCCTCTCGCCAGTGCCGCCGCCGCCCGAAATGCACCGCCTCACCCAGCGCCGTGCCCACCGCGAGCACGACATCGGCCTGAGCGATGATCTGCGCCGCCACGGGTGAAAAGGCATAGGGGAAACACTGATGCGACAGGCCCGGCAGACAGGCCGCACCCGGCGTCAGCACAATCGGGCAGGCCAAACGGCGCGCCAGATCCGCCACCGCAAGGCGCGAGGCCTGATCCAGCCCATGGCCCACCAGCATCATCGGGGCCTGCGCCTGCCTCAGTTGCGCCGCCGCCCCGACGACCGCCTCTTGCGGGGCGCGGCGCAACGCTGGCGGCGCGGGCGCCGTCACGGGTACATCACGCGCCATCATCACCGGGAAGGGGCAATCGAGATAGGCCGGGCCGGGCACGCCCTCCATCATCGCGGCAAGACAGCGCCCGAGGGCAGCAGGCAGGTCCGCCGCCGCCTCCACCCGCTCGGCATGTTTGACCGCGCCGGCCACCAGCGGCATCTGGTCCACATGCTGAAAACGCCCGGTCAGCCCGGCATCGCGCAGGGCGCCGCGCGCGCCGCCCAGAAACAGCACGGGCGCCCGCTCGGCCCGCGCGCAGGCCATGGCGGGCAGCGCATTGGCCACTCCCGGCCCCGGTGACAGCATCACCGCCACGGGCCGCCCGGTCAGACGCGCCGCCGCCTCGGCCATAAAGCCGCCAGCAGCCTCATGGTGCGGTGCCACCAGCGCAAAGCCCCGCTCCTGCGCCTTGCGCATCACGCCCAGAAAGGCCGGATCGGGAATGCCGAAAAGGCACTCCACCCCGGCCCGCGCCAGGGCATCGAGTAGCCAGTCAGCCGTGTCTGTCATCACCATTTCGCCGCGCCTATCACCGGGGGCAGCGCTTGTCACGCCGCAGGGGCCGGACATGGCAGCGTCCTGCTCCTGTGAACAATCGCCATGACCCGCTCGCCATTTGGTGGCACACAGGCGCCATGAGCGCCAGGAGCCCGAACCAACCATCACGCCTGCCCCATGCCCGGCGCCAACGCGTCCCATCGCGCACCGTGCCGGTCAAGGCCCTGCCCCAACGGGCTCCCTCGCCGCGCGGCACTTTGCTGCGCCGCATGGCCCGCAAGCTGGAAGTGCGCGCGATCGGGCTGGTCCCCGAAATGTTCAGCCCCGCCGAAGGCCTGCGCGCCGCCGCCGCCATGGCCCTGCCGCTGGCCCTGACGCTGGCGACCGGCCAGATCTGGCTGAGCTGGTCGATCTTTGCCGCGGTCTGGACCTGCCTGTGCGTGGCGCCGGGCACGCCGCGCACCCAAAAACGCCGACTCGCCCTCTTCGTCGTGCTGGGCACGATGATGACCTTTGCCGGATCATGGCTGGCATCATGGGGCGATGCGGCGGCCTTTGTCGCCGGGCCGCTGCTGGTGTTCCTCGCCATCATGCTGCCCTCACGGCTGGCCAGCGCCACGCTGCTGGCCACCTTGCTCGGCGTGGTGGGTGTGGTGGCGGTGGGCTTTCCCCTGCCCGCCGGCAAGGCAGTGATCGAGGCGCTGGCTTTCCTGATGGGGGCCGGCTGGGCCTGGCTGCTCGTCCATGGCCTGTGGCGAATGGAAGAGCAGGCCCCGCTCGACCTTGCGGTGCACTCGGTGGTGGCGCGGCTGGGCGATATGGCTGAAGATCTTCTGGCCACAGGCGAAGGACCGCACCGCGATGCGCAATGGCACGGCGCGCATGGCGAGCATCGACGCACGGTGCGGCTGGCGCTGGAACGGCTCGGCGGGCTCCTGCCGCTCTATGCCGATGCGCCGCCAGGCCGGCTGGCGCCTTATCTGCGCGCGCAGGAGGCGGCTGAAACGCTGTTCAGTGCGCTCGTCGCGCTGGACCACGCCTTTATCCTGCAAACCGGCCCGGCACATGAAAGGCTGGCGGTGGCGCGCACGTTCCACGGCGGGCTCGCGATCTGGCGGCGGATGGCGCCTGTCTCGCGCCGGGCCCATCGCGCCGAGGCACGGCGCCTTTCGCAGGTGCGTAACGGCATGATCGAACGCTGGATCACGCTGGTCGAACGACGCCAGGCGCGGCTGCGCGATCCGGCCATGCGCGGCTGCCTGCTGGCGCTGGGGGACGCGCTGCGCAGCTTGCGCGAAGGCCGGCCACACGGGCCTGCGCTCAGCCCGCCGCGCCCGGTGTCGCGCCGGGCGGCGCTGCGGCAGGGGTTGCGGCAGGCCTGCGGCGTGTTGTTGGTCTATGCTGCGGCGCGCGCGCTGGATCTGGGTTATCCCTATTGGGGCACGATGGCGGTGGTGGTGGTGCTGCAACCCGGCACGCGGGTCACCGGCATGCGCGCGCTCGAACGCATCGCGGGCAGTCTGCTGGGCGGCGTGGGGGCGGCGCTGCTGCTGCATCACGCCTGGCCGATCGGCCTGCTGGCCGCGCTATGCGTGGTATTGGCCGCGTTCTCCATCGCCTTGCGCAGCGTGAACTACACCAGCTTCGTTGTGTTCCTGACCGTTCTCTTCGTCACGGTGACGGCCTTGCTGCACCCGGGCGAAGGCATTCCGATGGCGCGCATCCTCGACAATACGGTGGGCAGCCTTGTCGCCCTGCTGTGCGTGCTGACCATTCTGCCCGACCGTCGCCCACCGCTGCGTGCCACGCTGCGCGAGGCCCTGCTGGCCAACCGCGCCTATCTTCACGCGGTGGACAGCGGCGCCCCCTTTGCGCAGGTTCATGCGGCGCGGCGCGCGGCGGGGCTGGCCAGCATCGAACTGGAAATCGCCCTGCATGATCCAGGCTGGCTCTTCCAGAGGCTGATCCACCGCGATCCGGCCGACCGGGCCGATCTGGCCGCCTTGCGCCTGGTGGCGGGGCAGGCCGCCACGGCTTGGCATGAAAGGCTCGATGGATTAACCGGCGACCAGCCATGAGCATCCCATCCGACATCCCCGATCCGCGCCTGTCCGCTCCGTCCGCCCTGCGCAATCGCGAGGCAATTGCGGGCGTGCTGCGCGACAGGCTTCCCGCCTCGGGGCTGGTGCTGGAACTGGCCAGCGGCTCGGGCGAGCATGTCATCCATTTCGCCCGGCAGATGCCGCATCTGCTGTGGCAGCCATCAGATCTGTCAGAGAAGGCTCGCCAGTCGATCGCGGCCTGGACGGCAGAGGAAGGGCTGGACAACATCCTCCCGCCGCTGACCATCGACGCGGCGCAGCCTGACTGGCCGGTGGCACGGGCCGACGCCATCCTTTGCATCAACATGATCCATATCAGCCCATGGGAGGCAACGCAGGGGCTGATGGCGGCGGCGGGCAGAATCCTGCCCCTTGGTGGCCTGCTGGCGCTTTATGGCCCCTATCGCCGCGACGACAGGCCGATCGAGCCGAGCAATGCCGATTTCGACGCCGACCTGCGCCGACGCGACCCGCGCTGGGGTCTGCGGCGGCTGGAAGAGGTGGTCGCCTGCGCGGAGCAGCATGGGCTGGTGCTGGACAGGACCGTGGAAATGCCGGCCAACAATCTCTCGGTGCTCTTCACCCGGCGCGCGGGCTAATGGGAGTCAGCGCTGCTTCTTGGCGTTGGTGGCGGTGAAATCGGGATCCTTATTGGCCACCCAGTCGACGAATTTGCGCACGGCGGGGTTGGCCAGCAGGGCATCGACATCCAGACCGTGGCGCTGAAGCTCGGAATTGGTGAAATTGGCGATCAGCATCTGCTGACAGATGGGATGCATGGGCACCACATCGCGCCCGCCCCGGCTCTTGGGCACGGGATGATGCCAGACGATGGTCTGCCCGGTGGGGCGCCCGCAGAGCCAGCAGGGGACGGGCGGCGGAGCCTCTTCCTCCTCGCTGGGCAGATGGTCGTAAGGGTCGCGCCGGGAATGTTTACGGGCCATGTGCCTGCCTGACATCAGTGAGAGAAAGCGCCCCTATAGCGATTGCGCGTGGCAATGCCATGCCCCGGCGCGGGTTACCCCGCGCGCTGGTTCAACCTTTGTGCGTGCCACTTCACATGCTGCGCCATGAAGCTGGAAATGAAGTAATAGGAATGATCATAACCCGCCTGCATGCGGATGGTGGCGGGAATACCCGCCTCGCGGCAGGCGGCCTCCAGCAAGGGTGTTTTGAGCTGCTCCGCCAGAAAGCCATCGGCCAGCCCCTGGTCGACCAGCAGGTCCGGCAGGCGCGCGCCATCCTCGATCAAGGCCACCGCATCATAGCCGCGCCACGCCGCCTGGTCATCGCCCAGATAGCCGCCCAGCGCCTTGTGCCCCCAGGGGCACTGCATGGGCGAGACGATCGGCGCAAAGGCGCTGACGCTGGCAAAGCGCCCCGGATTGCGCAGGGCAATGGTCAACGCGCCATGACCGCCCATCGAATGGCCGGTGATGCCCTGCCGCGCCATGTCAGCGGGAAAATGCTGCGCCACAAGCGCCGGCAGCTCCTGCTCGATATAGCTACGCATGCGGTAATGGGGCGCCCATGGCGCCTGCGTGGCGTCGACATAGAAACCCGCGCCCTTGCCGAAATCATAGGCGTCATCATCGGCCACATCCTCGCCGCGCGGCGATGTATCAGGCGCGACGAAGATGATGCCATGGCGCGCGCAGGCGGCGCGAAATTCGCCCTTTTCCGTCACATTGGCATGAGTGCAGGTCAGCCCCGAGAGATACCACAGCACCGGCAGGCGCGCGCCTTCCTCATGGGGCGGCACGAAGACAGAAAAGCTCATGGTGCCGCCCGTCTCGGCTGACTGGTGGCGCCACACGCCCTGCTGGCCGCCATGGGCCTGGTTCAGACTCACCTGTTCAAGCGTCATGCCTGTTCATCTCTTTTAAGGATCGGTTCACGTTGGGCCGCATAGGGCAAATTCCGGCCCGGGGCCATGCCCATCCCCCCGCCCGGCGCTGTCCATCCGGCAGGTTTCTCCCTCACCTGTCGCACTTGTCGGCTTTTTGCCATTGCCTTTGCGCGCCATTCAGTGCAGCGGTGCCGGCGTATGCGTTCATTCATCCGGGGTTCACGCCCCAAACGCCACTCGGCCAACTGCCGGATGGCGTATCAATAAGACAAGGGACACGACGGGCAATGGCAAGGTCCATCTCTCGCACGCGCGCGGCTCGCCGCGTTGCAGCGACTACGATTTCCACCACGGTGCTGCTGCTGCCCGCCGCGGCATGGGCGCAATGCAGCGCCAGCGGCGCGACCGTGACCTGCTCGGGCACCGCAGCCTCCTACACGGCCACCCAGACGGCAGCCATCACCGTCAATTCGGGCGCCACCGTCACCGCCCCGCTGACCGATACGTTCTCGGGCTCCTCGGTGACCAACAATGGCACGATCAACAATGCGACCGCCACGCCGGGCGTGCTGTTGGGTGCCAATGCCACCGTCACCAACTCCACCACCGGCATCATCACCTCGACCGGCACGACGACCGGCGCCACCGCCATCTCCGTGGGCGCCAACAGCACCGTCACCAATGACGGCACGCTGACCGCCACGGCCGGCACCCCGGCAGTGAACTTCACCGGCGTCAACGGCACCTTCACCAACAATGCCGATGCTAACGCCGCCATCACCGGCAACATCCAGTTCGGCTCGAACTCGGGCACCAACGTCGGCAGGTTCGTCAACAACAACACCGCCTATGGCCTGACGGGCAATGTCACGGGCTCGGGCAACCTGAATGTCTACAACAACGGCCTCTTCACCGGCGACATCGGCCAGGCCTCGATCACCGGCTCGACGGTGACCATCGTCAACGATACCAAGGGCACCTTCTCGGGCATCATCAACACCGGCGATGTGACCAACATCACCAACAACGGCACGATGACGCTGTTCGGCACCACGGCGCTCAGCACCACCATCGGTTCGGCCCAGGCCGGCATCTCCACGCTGACCAACAACGGCACGCTGTCGATCGGCTCGCAGACCTCGCCTACCCAGGTGACGGTCTTCGGCAATTACGTGGGCGGCGCCAACAGTTCGCTGGCGCTTTCCATTGCCTCGGCCGGGGCATCGCTGCCCACCGCCGGCACCAGCTACAGCCAGCTCTACGCCTCGAACGCCAGCGGCACCATTGCGGGCGCGGGCAACATCACGCTGGGCGGCGCGCTGAACCTGAACGTGGCGGCCGGCTTCTATCCCACCGGCTCGGCCTATAATGTGCTGCTGGCCGACGGGAAGATTTCAGGCGCCTTCTCCTCGGTGACGACCTCGACGCTGGTCACCACCAGTTCGACCGACAGCTCGGGCGTGACCACCTACACCACCACCTCGACCCCGCTGGCCTTCGTCAGCTTCTCGAACGGCAGCGTCGTCAACCTTGCCTCCGGTCAGGAAGCCTATCAGGTCACCGCCACGCATCTCAACTATGCCACGGTGCTCAAGGCAGCGGGGGCCAACGCCAACCAGCTCGCCATTGCGACGGGGCTGCAGCCGCTGGTCACCACCGCCACCAATGCGGTCAATTCCTCGACCTCGGACACCAGCATCACCCTGCTCTCGCTGGTCGACATCATGAACACGACGCAGGCCAAGACCTTCTTCGACACCGTTTCGCCCGAAGGTTACGCGGCCTATGCCAATGCGCTGCGCGATCAGGCCAATTCGTTCGAACGCGCGGTTTCGTTGCGCATGAACGACCAGAATTCGAACCATCCCGAAGACGGCTGGTGGATGAGCGCCCAGGGCCAGTTCAGCACCTCGGGCATTGCCGATACGTCGAAGGGCTTCAAGACGCGTGATCACCTCATCGGCTTTACCGCCGGTTATGATCTGTCCGGCCCGAACCATGTGATCGGCGCTGCCTTCAACGCCAGCTGGGACTCGCTCACCTTTGGCGCCAACAATCTGACCGGCACCAACCGCGACTTCGGCTTTGCCATCTATGGTGCGCAGAATGTCGGGCCGTTCCGCCTCTCGGGTCAGCTGCAGTATAACGTGGGCCATCTGAGCGCGACCCATACCGCCATCATCGGCAACACCTCGACTTCCTCGCATGGCGGCGCCAGCGAAGGCCTGTTCAAGGCCAATGCGAACATCGGTTTCGACATGGGTGTGGGCACCTACAAGCTGACGCCTTTCGTCGGCATCGACTATAATCTGGGTCAGGTGAACGGCTTTACCGAAAACAATAACGATGCGATCACCGCGGTGGCACTCACGGTCGGCCGCATCAAGGCTGACCGCACCGATGCCCTGGCCGGCTTCAACTTCGCGCGCAACAAGGGCGTCTTCCGCCCCTATGCCCGCGTGGCCTATCGCTATCGCGTGGGTGGCGGCGACAACAACATCGTGAACGCCTATTTCGACAATGATCCCACCACCTCCTTCCAGGTGACGGGCATGGCCATCGGCAAGAGCGAAGTGGATGCCAATGCCGGCGTCAACTGGGTCTTCGACGATGCCGGCGGCCTGTTCGTGGGCTATCAGGGCACCTACCGCGACGGCTATCAGAGCCACGGCGTGAACTTCGGCATCCGCCTCGAGTTCTAAGCGCCTCGTTCCCGCAGGCCGCGGACACAACATGAGAGGGCGGTGCCGCAAGGTGCCGCCCTTCCCGCATGCGCGGCTGTCATCATGGTTTCATCAGACGGACGCCGCTCTGTCACACGCTCCTGCTAGGTCCGACAGGATCAGGAGGAGCCCCATGGCCGAGCCCCACGACCTCACCACCCCGTCCCGCCCAGCCGGGCGGCTTTCGGTTCGTCTTGCCCGCGATGCCGCCGATCTGGCCAATGTCCAGCGGCTGCGCTGGCAGGTGTTCTTTACGGAAATGGGCGCTCATGCCGCCCATGACGCTCCCACGCCAGGGCTCGACAGCGATGCCTATGACGCGCTGTGCGACCATCTTCTGGTCATCGACGAGGACGCAGCTGAGGAAACCCGCGTGGTGGGCACCTATCGCCTGCTGCGCGAAAGCGTGGCACGGCAGGCGGGCGGTTTTTATTCGGCAGGCGAGTTTGACCTTTCCCCGCTGATCGCCACCGCCGACCCCACGCGCGAACTGCTCGAACTGGGCCGCTCCTGCGTGCTGCCAACCTATCGCACCAGCGCGACGATCCAGTTGCTGTGGCGCGGCATCGCCGATTACATCGGCCAGCACCGCATCGGCGCCATGTTCGGCTGCGCCTCCTTCCCCGGCACCAACCCGGATGACCACGCCGAGGCGCTGTCCTTCCTCGCCCACAACCACCTCGCCCCGGCCGACCGCCGTCCGGTGGTCAGGGATGGCGTGGCGCTCGAGCGGCTGCCGCGTGGCAGCTATGAGGACCGCCGGGCGCTGTTCCAATTACCCCCGCTCGTGAAGGGCTATCTGCGCGTCGGCGCGAAATTCGGCGATGGCGCCTATATCGACCATGCCTTCAACACCGTCGATGTCTGCGTGCTGATGCCGGTGGAGATGATCGCCGGGCGCTATGCCGCGCGCTTCAGCGTGGCGGCCTGAAGCAGGCAGATCTGTCGCGAGGGCCACCGCCCTCGCGCTGCCATGGGTTGTCAGACTGGGCCGAGGGGACAGGCATCCTCACTCGATCGCCGCAAGGCAATCCGTGAGCGCGCGATGGGGCTCGCGTGCCCCCTGCCTTCCTGTTGTTGCCGCCAATCGCCCTTCGATCACCTCGAAACAGGCCCGCGTCAAAGCCTTGCGCTCCCCGGCTTCCATCGGTTCACCAAACCACAGTTCGGCCACCAGTCGGCTCCGCCGGGCCAGCGCCATGGCATGGGGCAACAGCTCATCATCACCGATCCATGCCACGGCGCGGCGCTCCTGCGCGCTCAAGGGCCTGCCATCGGCATGGGCATAGCGCAGGGTCAAAGGCTGGACGGGCGTGCCCGCCGGGATCATGGCGAAAAGGCTGGAACGGAACGGCAGGCAGGTATCGCCCTCGCCCGTCGTGCCTTCGGGAAACAGGATCAGACCGTGCCCATGGGTCAGCCGGGCGGCAACCTGCAAGGCTTGCTCGGCCACCTTGCCGCGCGCCTCGCGCGAGACGAAGAGACAACCATAGGCCTGCGTGAGGCGGCCGATGAGGGGCCAGCCGGCCACGTCATCCTTGGCAACGAAGCCCGCGTCAATCACGCTGCCCATCACCGGAATGTCGCTCCACGAGACGTGGTTGGCCACCACCAGCGCGCCGGGCACCGGCGTCCCATGCACCCTCACTCTGATGCCAAAGCCCCAGAGCAGGGATCTCCACGCGACCCATGCCACCGCGCGCCACGGGCCAGACCCCTTGCGCAACAGCAACCACGGCCCGGCCAGCAGCAGCAAGCCGGCCAAGCCGACCGCAGCGCGCGCGCTTCTCACACCTTCCCGAAAACTCACCCACATTCCCCGCTGCCTGACATGTCCCTAGCCCAAGCAGACAAGAGATGACAGCCGTGTGACATGAGGCCGCGCCTTCACCGTGCCCCCAACCGGGGAATGGCCTGCGCCATGGTCCTGCCCATCCCCAGATCGCGCTCGATCACCGCCAGCGCGGCCCAGGCATCGGCGTGGAGGCCGCAGACGAAAATATCGACCGCCGCCACGCCTTCCTCCGGCCAGGTGTGGATGGAGATATGCGATTCAGCCAGCAAGGCCACGCCGGTCACCCCCTGCTGCGGCCCGAAATGGTGAAGGTTGTGCCCCACGACCTGTACCCTCGCCGCCGTGGCGGCAGCGCGCAACACCGCCTCCACCCGCGCCGGATCGGCCAGAACCCCCGGCGCGCCATCGGCCAGATCGGCAATCAAATGCAGGCCGCGCGCGGGGTGCTGCGCACTCACAGCAGGCTCTCGAAGGGCATGTCGAGATGGCCCATGGCGTTTTCGGCCGCCAGCACGCCGCGATAATGCGCCTCCTCGAACAGCGACAGGCCCGAAATGTCGCTGTGGGCGTGGAAGATCGGCCCGCCCATCGCTTCGGCCGCCAGCCGGGCCGGAATGGTCAGGAAGCCGGGCGTCGGCCGGATCATCGCATGGCCCCAGCGCCAGACATCAATGCTCTGGATCGCGCCGTCGAGATCGGGGTTCATCGCCAGCAGATCCGCGGCGATCAACCTCTGCCAGTCTTGCAGTGGCCGTGTCAGCATCATCTTGCGCAACGCCGCCGGCTCGCCTTGCGACAGGGCAGTGTACCACGTCACCATCGTCGGCCCATCAGCGCCTGATGCCGTCTGATGCGTCGCCACGACATAGCCCAGATGATCGGATGCCGCCGAGACATTGTCCCACGCCACGCCAATGCCCGGGCCGCCCGGCTGGCGCGACAGGGCGATGTTGGCCACCACCCAGGGCGCATAACTCAGCCCTTGCGCCGACAGGCCCGGCACCAGATGCTGCGCCACGAATTGCGGCATGGCCAGCACCAGCGCATCGGCGCGATAGCGGCGCAAGCCCTTTGCGCCATGGTCATAGGCCAACGCCAGCACGCCGCCACCCTCCGCCTCCCGTGCATGAACGAGGCTGTGCCCCTTGCGGACCTGCGGCGCAATGCACTCGGCCATCAGATGGGTCAGGCGAGCGTTGCCTTCCGGCCAGGTCAGTTCACGATCACCCACGCCGCGCGCTGCCCAGCCCCGGCGGCAGGCGAAATAGCGCACCCCCGCCCAGGCCGAGACATGCTCGGGCTCCGTCCCGTAATCGTCGCGGCAACAATAGCGCAGATAAGCGCGCAGGGGCACGCTGGTGAAATGCTGCGCGTCCAGCCATGCGGCAAAGCTCATGCCATCGAGCGCAGTGAAAGCTTCATCACGGCTGGAAAGCGCCATGGGGCTGGCAAAGGCCGGGCGACCATCCTTGCCGACAGCCTTGGAGAAGCCAGCCATCATCGCGCTGAAACGGTCGCGCTGGGCCACATCCCGCGCCAACAGGCCAGAGGTTGGGAACAACCCATCCTGCCACGCGCCCTGCCAGAACAGGCGCTCGTCGAGATCGGCACAGACCTGAAATGGATCATAGACCGGGACGCCATTCTCCTCGCCCGTGATCATGCTGAAGCCCTTGAGCATATGGATGAGTGCGCCCGCCTCACGGTTGGGGATGGGCAGATAATGCGCGCCCCAGGGAAAAGCGGTAACCTTGTTGGCCCCGCCACGCGCATTGCCGCCGATCTCATCCTCCAGCTCCAGCACGGTGAAATCGGTGAGGCCTGCTTCGGCCAGCCGCCAGCCCGCCGCCAGCCCGGCCACGCCCGCGCCCGCGATCAGCACACCGACGCGCTGCTCCTGCCCACCTTCCGCCATGGCGCGCGCCGGGTCCAGCCCGCGCAGCGCGTGGCCCCGCTCAAAATCCGCGCCGAGCAGGCGACCGGGCCAGACCTGCGCGCTGCCCTGATCATAGGCCGACCACCCCAGCGCCGCCCCACCGGCCAGCACGCCGCCGGCCAGAACGTGGCGTCGGTCAGCCTTCATAATGCGACCATTCCTCACCAAAGCTGCGCACCAGCGCCTGATTGTCGAGCCGGTTCACCGGCGTTGGCCGCCGCGCCATATCGGGCGCAAAATCGAACATCAGCCGTTCGGCCGCAGGGGTGAGGAAACGCAGCCCAGCGGGCAGCACCGCCGCCGTGGCCAGCCGCGCCGGGTCATGCGCCGCCAGCGTATAGCCCCATTCGCCAAAGCTGGGCACATAGACGTGATAGCCACGCACGGCGAGGCCCGCCGCCTCCAGCGTGGTCGCCACCGTCCAGTAGGAACGCGGCGCAACCAGCGGCGAGGTCGACTGCACCACCATCACCCCATCGGGTGCCAGAAGACGGGACACCTCGCGGTAGAAGCTCTCGGTATAAAGCTTGCCCAGCGAATATTCGGTGGGGTCGGGAAAATCGACAATGACCGCGTCATAGGTGCCCTTGGCATGGCGCGCCCAGCGAAAGGCATCGGCATTGGTGACCGTCAGCCGCGGGTCGGACAGCGAGCCATGGTTGAGCGCGACAAGTTGCGGCGTCATGCGAAACAGGCTGGTCATCTCCGGGTCAAGATCGACCAGATCGATGTGGCGCACGCCCTTGTCTTTCAGCACCTCGCGCGCGGCAAGCCCATCGCCGCCGCCAAGAATGAGCACCTGCGCCGGATTGCTCACCCGCCCCAGCACCGGCCAGACCAGCGCCTCGTGATAGCGATATTCATCTTTGGTCGAAAATTGCAGATTGCCGTTGAGGTAGAGGCGCAATTCTCCGCCGCGCCGCGTCAGCACAATGCGCTGATAGGGAGTGGAGCGGGCATGGATCACCCCCTCGCCGTAATAGGCGATCTCGGAATAGCGCTGAATACGCTCGGCCATGGTCAAGCCAGCCATCAGGCTGGCCGCCACCAACCCCGCCGCCACCAGATCGCCCGCCACATGGCGCGTCCCCCGCAACACCAGCAGCAGCGCGATGGCCACCGCCACATTGGCAAGGCCAAAAACCATACCGGTGCGGATCATCCCCAGATGCGGCACCAGAAACAGCGGGAAGGCAAGGCTTGCGATCAACGCCCCGACATAGTCATAGGTCAGCACATTGGAGACAAGATCGCGAAAGGCGAAACGCCCGCGCAGAATGCGGATGAGCAGCGGAATTTCCAGCCCGACCAGAATGCCGATGGCCAGCACCAGCGCGTAGAGCAGCACGCGGAAATCGTCCGCCAGCGGATAGGCGAGGAACAGGCCGGCCGCGCTCCACCCGCCCAGCATGGCAATCATCACCTCGACGCGGATGAAGGCGCCCAATTCGTCGCCCCGCACGAAACGCGAGAGATAGCTGCCCACCCCCATGGCGAAGAGATAGGTGCCGATGACGGTCGAGAACTGGGTGACACTGTCGCCCAGCAGATAGCTGGCCAGCGTACCCGCCAGCAGCTCATAGATAAGGCCGCAGGTGGCCACCACCAGCACCGAAAGCAGCAGAATGGCGACATGGGTACGGGTGTGCGGCTGCACCCCATCTTCGGAAGGCTCGGGGAAATCGGTCATCGTGTCACTTGTGCATCGGGCCGTACCAGAAACCGCCGTAATAGCCGCCATGCGAAGGACCACCATGGGCGCCGCCATGGCGCTCGCGCTGGCTGTCGCCATCGGCAAAGGGCGACCAGCCCCACCATGCCGCCGCCCCCGCGCCCAGCACCAGCAAGGCCACCCATAGGGCAAACAGAATGAGACGCTGGCTCATGATAACCGCCCCTGGCTGAGCCGATAAAGGAAGACGCCGATGGGCAGCACGAGGATCAGCCCGGCCACGGTCCAGAACAGCGCCCAGTCGACGCCGCCCTTTTCGGCGGAAAAACCCATGGCCAGCACGGTGACAGGCGGGGCCTCGGCGGTCTTGACGCCCCACGGGCTCTCGGCCGCGGCAAGAGGATCACTGCCGGACCCAGCGGGATCGGCCGCCTGCGTGCCACTGTGCCAGCTGTGGCCCTGCGCCTGGATCGTGAGATCATAGGTTCCACGCGGCACATCGGCAAATTCCACCGTCGCCCCATGGCTGCCCTCTTCCCAGTCGCCATCGGAATCGCTGCCGCTGTAATGCTGGATGGTGGTGCCGGCATGGATGGCCTGATGGCTCTGGCGTTCCACCAGCGCCAGATCGACATCGATCCACTTGTTGGTGAAGGTCTGCATGGCCAGCCCCACCGTCACCATCTGGCTGGGCCGGGAAATGGTGAGCGGGCCATATTGCCCATGCGTCGTGCCACCATCGACCTCGACCATGGTCTGCGCGGTGATGCCACCGCCATTGCCCGCCAGCGCCGTCATCACGATGAGGCTGGCGAGCACGCCGATGACGCCAATGCCGAACATCGGCACAAGGTCATCCCTGTCGGCAAAGGGCAGCGACCAGAAACGCGCGAACCAGCCTCGCGATGGCGCATCCTGAGGCTGCGGCCCGGCGCCGGGCGGCGTGAAAGCGGCCTTGACCTGACGCGGGGCCAGCGGAATGAGCTGGGTCCACTGCGTCTCGGTATCATTCCATTCGCAGGACAGCGTTTGGCCCGAGGCGGCAAAGCTGGCCGCCTCCACCACATCGCCGCTGCGCACGCGCCAGTAAAATTCGCCCAGCACGCGGCGCGTGACGATCTGGATCGGCGCATCTTCCAGTTCGAAACCACGGCCGCGCCATTGCGCCAGCGTATCGGCCACCATCACCGGCGTATCGGTGAGCATGGTGCCGAAGTGCCAGGCGCCTTCATCGCCCACCAGCCAGCGATAGCCGGCATAGGGATTGAACAGCAGATATTCCTGCCAGGTGGCCCCCGCACCCGACCGTTCCAGCCAGCCGACGACCTCCCATTCCACGCCGAACAGCGTGCCGCGTGTGCCCAGCGGAATATCCAGCCGGGCCACCGCCTGATGATATTCGGCAATGACGCGCACGTCTTCATGGGCAACATCGAGCACCGTGCCGCAATAGAGGCAGGCCACCGAGACCGTATAGCCCGCCGCCTTGATGCCGATGGTGCCACCGCACGAGGGGCAGGTGATCGCCCTTGCGCCGCTCTTTGCCCGACTGGCTTTTGCCTCCTCGCTCATCGCAGCGCCTCCGGCAAGGTCCAGCCTTCGATCATGCGCAGGCCGCGCGGTTTGAGGGCGGCCAGCTCGATATAATGGCCAAGATAGGCGCTCACCCCTTGCGGATCACGCTGGACCGACAGCGCCCCGCCATTGCTTTCACGAAAGTCGATGCTGTCAATCGCCCAGTCGCGCGGGGTGGGGAAAGGCAGGTCGCCCTCTCCGCCAAGGCAGGTGGCGTGTTTGACATCGGTCGCCTTATAGCTGCGCCCGTCCACCTCGATCACCGAGCCCAGCGGCAAGGGTTGGCCCTGTGCGAAGGCGGCAATCAACGGATGAGACAGCAGATCGGCCCGCTCAGCCAGCCACTGGAACTGGCCCATCGCCTCGCCCAGCCAGGCAAGGTTGCCGCCCGGCATGCTGAGCAGCCATTCGTTCCACGCCCCATCGCCCCAGCCCCAACGCACCCGCCCGGCAACCACGAAGGACAGGCCGTCGGGCGTGGTGCCGCGCGTACCTAGCTCCAGCGGGGAAACGTCGAAAGGCAGGCTGGCCGCCTCGCCGATGCGCGTGACCGTTTCGCCATCGGTGCGGCGCAGCACGCTCTGGCAATGGCCGCAGACGGCATAGGGCATAGCGGCGCTGCGAACCGGCACCGGCGCGCCGCATTGCGGACAAAGAAGCTCCCCCATCGCTCTGGTTCCTGACGCCCTATTTCACCCGCGCCAGAATATCCGCCTTCTTGGCGTCGTACTCGTCCTGGCTGAGCGCGCCAATGGTGAGCAGCTTGTGCAGCTTTTCCAGCAGGGCAAAGGGGTCCTCGGCAGGCGCAGCGGCGGCGGCAGCCTGCGCGCCCAGCCCGGCGCTCATCGCCCCGCCCAGCGCGGCTGCTGCTGCCGCCCCGGCGCCGATGCCGGCCACCCCGCCATCACTGCCCGCCGCCTGCTCGATCGCCTCGGCGGCCTGGAAGCGGGTGTAACCGGCCATATCGCCCAGCACGCGCATCGAGGAACCCTTGTCGAGATGGGCCTGCACTTCCTCGGGCAGCGACACGCTTTCAACATAGAAGGACAGGCAGGCCAGACCCCATTGCGCAAAGGCCTTCTCAACCTCGACCTTGATCGTCTCTGACATCTTCTGCTGATTGGCCGCCAGATCAAGGAAAGGCACGCCACCACCGCCCAGCGCCGTGGCAATCGCCGTCACAATGGCGGAGCGCAACTGCCCCTCCAGCCCCTGCGACCAGACCTCATCCGTGGTGCCCAGCACGCGGTCGAGGAACAGCTTGATGTCGGCCACCTTGAAGGAATAGGTGCCAAAGGCGCGCAGGCGAATGGCGCCAAATTCGGCATCGCGCACCGTCACGGGCTGGGGCGTGCCCCATTTCAGCCCCGCCTGCTCCTTCAGGCTGATGAACACCACATCCGACTTGAAGGGCGAATTGAACCCCTTGTCCCAATTCATCAGGCTGGTGAGCACCGGCAGATTGCCCGTCTCCAGCGTGTGCAGACCGGGGCCGAAATAATCGCCCATCTGCCCCTCATTCATGAAGGCGGCGATCTGGCCATCGCGCACCGTCAGTTGCGCGCCGTTCTTGATCTCATGCCCGTCAAACGGCACCCGCCAGGCCACCTGACCCGGCGCTTCATGCCATTCGATGACGTCGATGAACTGCTTGCGGAGGAAATCGAACATGGGTTCCACCTGTCTGACTGGCCCGTCTCTCTGGGTGTCTTTGTAGAGTAAGACACCGGGGACGCCAAGGGAATTGCGACAGGTTGGGAGTTTAAGGGGAAGAAGAAAGGAAAGATACGAGGGCCATTAAGCGTGCGCTTGTCGCACGCGACAAGCTGGGGGCGCCCTCGCGCTCCCTTTCGTTGTCGGCGTTGGCGCCATGGGTTCGGCCGTAGCGCCGGGTTTGCCGCGCCGCAGGCTTTAATGCCCCTCACGCCGCGCCATCGAACCCCTGCCTGCGGCGCGGCGAGGTCAGATGACGATCGTGCGCCACCAAGGCTTCGTCGGAAGACGTCACGGGGGTCCGGGGGTGTAACACCCCCGGCCTTCCCTTTTTATTCTTCAAACTTCGCCGAAGTCTTCGATCGAACCTCTTCGACGCTGACCCCCGGCGCCAGTTCCACCAGCTTGAAGGGCGAGTGATGATCCGCCCGCGCGAAGACGCAAAGGTCCGTCACGATCATGTCCACCACGCCAAGGCCGGTCAGCGGCAGGGTGCAGGCGGGGATGAACTTGGGGCTGCCATCCTTGGCGGTATGCTCCATCACCACGATGATCTTCTTGACGCCCGCGACGAGGTCCATCGCGCCGCCCATGCCCTTGATCATCTTGCCCGGGATCATCCAGTTGGCGATGTCACCCTTTTCGGAGACTTCCATCGCGCCAAGGACGGTAAGGTCGATATGCCCGCCGCGGATCATGGCAAAGCTCTGGGCCGAATCGAAATAGGCCGAGTGGGGCAGTTCGCTGATCGTCTGCTTGCCCGCGTTGATGAGGTCGGCGTCTTCCTCGCCCTCATAGGGAAAGGGGCCAATGCCCAGCATGCCGTTTTCGCTCTGCAGTGTCACGGTCATGCCGGCGGGCACATGGTTGGCCACCAGCGTGGGGATGCCGATGCCAAGGTTCACATAAAAGCCGTCCTTCAGCTCGCGCGCGGCGCGGGCGGCCATTTCATCACGTGTCCAGGGCATATTATGCGTCCTCCCGCTTGCGCGTCGTGCGGAATTCGATCTTCTTGTCATAGGGCGCGCCGAGGATCAGGCGCTGCACATAGACCCCCGGCAGGTGGATGGCATCAGGGTCAAGCTGGCCCGGCTCGACGATTTCCTCCACCTCGACCACGCAAACCTTGCCGCAGGTGGCGGCGGGCACGTTGAAGTTGCGCGCTGTCTTGCGGAAGACGACATTGCCGGTGGTGTCGGCCTTCCAGCCCTTGACGATGGCAAGATCGGCAAAAATCCCGCGTTCAAGGATGTAATCCTGACCGTCGAAGCTCTTCACCTCCTTGCCCTCGGCCACCAGCGTGCCAACGCCCGTCTTGGTGTAGAAACCGGGGATGCCCGCGCCGCCAGCCCGCATCCGCTCGGCCAGCGTGCCCTGGGGGGTGAACTCCACTTCCAGCTCGCCGGCCAGATACTGGCGCTCGAATTCCTTGTTCTCGCCCACATAGGAGGAGATCATCTTCTTCACCTGCTTTGACCGCAGCAGCTTGCCGATGCCCTCATTGTCGATGCCGGCATTGTTGCTGGCAAAGGTCAGGTCTTTCGTGCCGGCGGCCTGAATCGCATCGATCAGCCTTTCGGGCAGGCCGCTCAGGCCAAAGCCGCCGCTGGCGATCAGCATGCCGTCAAACAGCACACCTTCCAGCGCGGCGGCGGCGTCGGGGTAAATCTTCCCAGCCATGGTCTCTCCTCTTTGGCGCACCTGCTAGAGGGCAAGCCCCGGCGCGCATCGCGGCATCGTTCTAGCCGCGATCGACAAGCTTTCAATGCCGGATTTCGCAATTGCACAATCGCAAGGCGCAAATTCAGCCCGGAAAGACCACTGTGCGGACACCGTTCATGAACACGCGATCCTCCAGATGAGCGCGCACGGCGCCCGCCAGCACACGGCGCTCAATATCGCGCCCCTTGCTGACCAGATCCTCGGGCGTGTCGGCATGGCTGATGGCCACCACCTCCTGCGCGATGATCGGCCCTTCATCGAGGTCGGCAGTGACGTAATGGGCCGTGGCGCCGATCATCTTCACGCCCCGGTCATGGGCCTGATGATAGGGCTTGGCGCCCTTGAAGCCGGGCAGAAAGGAATGGTGGATGTTGATGCAGCGGCCCGACAGGAACCCCGCCATCTCGTCGGACAGGATCTGCATGTAACGCGCCAGCACCACCAGATCGGCGCCGGTCTCCTCCACGATGGCGCGGATCTGCGCCTCCTGCGCGGATTTGGTGTCGCGCGTGATGGGCAGATAATGGAACGGCACATCGCCGATCGACGCCGTGGTGAGATGGGAGGCGTCGTGATTGCTCACCACCCCCGCCACATCCATGTCCAGTTCGCCAATGCGCCAGCGATAGAGCAGGTCGGCCAGGCAGTGGTCGAATTTGGAGACGAGGATGAGCACCTTCTTGCGCTCGCCCGCAGCGCGCAGGCGCCAGTCCATGCCGTCCTGCGCGGCCGGAACGCCAAAGCCCACCCGCCAGTCCGCCGGCGAATCGCCCTGGCCCAGTGAAAAGACCACCCGCATGAAGAAGCGCTGGTTTTGCTGGTCATTGAACTGCTGGGCCACCAGGATGTTGCCGCCACGCCCCGCGATATAGCCCGCCACCCGTGCCACCAGCCCCGGCTTGTCGTCACAGGCCAGGCTCAGCGTGCAGATCTCGCTCATTTCCGTCCCTTTTTGATCACTCCCGCCCCGCCCTACCGGCAAGGGATGGAGCGTGCAACCAGAGCGGCGAGGCTTGAAACAGAGCTTGCGCGGCACGAAATATAGTTGCATAATCACGCAATCATCAGTCGCCATTATGAGAGCGCCGATGAGGAGCAGGATCATGGAAACGACGCGCGAAGCGGGCCCCGCCACCTATGGCGCCAACCATCCCAGACTGGCCCTGCATGTGCCCCAGCCGCCCGCACGTCCGGGCGAACCGGCCGATTTTTCCGGCATCCCCATTCCGCCCGCCGGTGTGGTGGACAGGCCGCCCACCGACGCGGCGGCCGACACGCTGCGCGACCTGCCCTATACGCTGATCCGTGTGCTGGATGACAAGGGCGAGGCCGTGGGCGCATGGAACCCGGGCCTCAGCGAAGAGGTACTGCGCGCCATGCTGCGCGCCATGGTCCTCACCCGCGCCTTCGATGATCGCATGTTCCGCGCGCAACGGCAGGGCAAGACCAGCTTCTACATGAAGAGCCTTGGCGAGGAGGCGGTGTCGATCGCCGCCGCCTTTGCGCTTGACGATGCTGACATGCTCTTCCCTTCCTATCGCCAGCAGGGGCTGCTGATCGCGCGGAACTGGGATCTGGTCGATATGATGAACCAGATCTTCTCCAACCGCGCCGACCGCATGAAGGGGCGCCAGTTGCCCATCATGTATTCGGTGAAAAAGGCCGGGTTCTTCTCGATTTCCGGCAATCTGGCCACGCAATATCCGCAAGCCGTGGGTTGGGCCATGGCCAGCGCGGCGCGCGGCGACACGCGCATTGCCGCCTCATGGCTGGGCGAAGGGTCGACCGCGGAGGGCGATTTCCACTCCGCCTGCACCTTTGCCAGCGTCTATCGCGCGCCCGTCATCCTCAATGTGGTCAACAACCAATGGGCCATTTCCAGCTTTTCCGGCTTTGCCGGGGCCGAGGCGACGACCTTTGCCGCGCGCGGTCTTGGCTATGGCATGGCCTCGCTGCGGGTCGACGGCAATGATGCGCTGGCCGTCTATGCCGCCACGCGCTGGGCGGCGGAACGCGCGCGCACCAACATGGGCCCCACCCTCATCGAACACGTCACCTATCGCGCCGAGGGCCATTCCACCAGCGACGATCCCGGTGCCTATCGCTCCTCGGCCGAGGCCAAGGCCTGGCCGCTGGGCTGCCCTGTCGCCCGGTTGAAGGACCACCTCATCGCACTGGGCGCATGGGACGAGGAACGCCACACCGCCATGGAGCAGGAGGTGATGGCGCAGGTCCGCAAGGCCCAGAAGGAGGCCGAGGCGCATGGCATTCTGGGTCATGGCCTGAACCAGCCGCTCGACACCATGTTCGAGGGCGTGTTCGACCATATGCCCTGGCATCTGGCCGAGCAGGAAGCGCAGATGCTGGCCGAATGGCAGGCTGCCGGCCTGCCCGACATTGTGGCCGAAACACCCCGGGAGCCCGGCGCATGACCGACATGACGATGATTCAGGCCATCAATTCCGCCCTCGACGTAATGATGACCCGCGACGACACGATCACCGTCATGGGCGAGGATGTCGGCTATTTCGGCGGCGTGTTTCGCGCAACGGCGGGCCTGCAGGACAAATATGGCACCAGCCGCGTGTTTGACACGCCCATCAGCGAATGCGGCATCATTGGCGTGGCCATCGGCATGGGCGCCTATGGGTTGCGCCCCGTGCCTGAAATCCAGTTCGCCGACTACATCTACCCCGCGCTCGACCAATTGGTGAGCGAGGCGGCGCGGCTGCGCTACCGCTCGGCGGGGGAGTTTACCGCCCCCATCACCGTGCGCTCGCCCTTTGGCGGCGGCATCTTTGGCGGCCAGACCCACAGCCAGAGCCCGGAAGGCATCTTCACCCATTGCTCGGGCCTGAAGACGGTCATTCCCTCCACGCCCTATGACGCCAAGGGCCTGCTGATCGCGGCGATCGAGGACAATGACCCGGTGCTCTTCTTCGAGCCCAAGCGGCTCTACAATGGCCCTTTCCATGGCCATTACGACCGCCCCGCCAAGGGCTGGGCCGGCCACGCTGACGCCGATGTGCCCGAAGGATATTATCGCATCGATCTGGGCAAGGCGCGGGTGGTGCGTGAGGGCGCAGACCTTACCATCCTGACCTATGGCACGATGGTCCATGTCGTCGCCACCACGCTGGACGAGATGGACGGCGCACCGCAAGCCGATCTGATCGACCTGCGCAGCCTGATCCCGCTAGACATCGAAACCATCGAGGCCAGCGTGAAGAAGACGGGCCGCTGCCTCATCGTGCATGAGGCAACCCGCACCTCGGGCTTTGGCGCGGAACTGGCCGCGCTGGTGCAGGAACGCTGTTTTGGCCATCTGGAGGCGCCCGTGCTGCGCGTCACCGGTTTTGACACACCCTATCCCCACGCGCTCGAATGGGCCTATTTCCCCGGCCCGGTTCGCATTTCCCAGGCGCTGCGCCAGATCATGAAGGACTAAAGGCCATGGCGACATTCACCTTCCGCCTGCCCGATATTGGCGAGGGCATTGCAAGCGCCGAAATCTCCCGCTGGCATGTGGCCGTTGGCGACAGGGTCGAGGAAGACCAGCCGCTGGCCGACATGATGACCGACAAGGCGACCGTGGAGATGGAAAGCCCGGTGGCCGGGCGCATCGTCTCGCTGGCCGGCGTGCCCGGCGATGCGGTGGCGATCGGCGCGACGCTGCTCGTCATCGAGACCGAAGGCGCGGTGGAGACGGTCTCAGTGCCCGAGGAGGCTGTGATGCCGGAACCGGCGCCCGTTGCGACGCCCCCGGCAGCGCCCCCTGCCCCTGTCGCCCCGGCTCCTGCTGCCCCTGCGCCTCAGGCCGAGCCCGCTCAGGTCACCGCAGCCAAGCCGCTGGCCTCACCCGCCGTGCGCCAGCGCGCCAGGGATCTGGGCGTCGATCTGGCGCAGGTGAAGCATGATGGCCATCACATCCGTCATGCCGATCTCGATGCCTTCCTGCGCTATGGCAGTGCACAGGGCTATCGCGCGCCCGAAAGCGCCGCGTGGAGCGACGAAACACTGCCCGTCATCGGGCTGCGCCGCCGCATCGCGCAGAACATGGCCGAGGCCAAGCGCAACATCCCCCATTTCACTTATGTGGAAGAGGTTGAGGTCACCGCGCTGGAAGATATCCGCGCCCAGCTCAACAGCGCCAGCAACGGGCTGGACCGCCCCAAGCTGACGCTGCTGCCGCTGCTGATCACCGCCATGTGCCGCGCCTTGCCGCGCTTCCCCATGCTCAATGCCCGCTATGACGACGAAGCCAATGTGGTCACCCGCCACGGTCGCGTCCATATGGGGCTGGCGACACAGACCGACATCGGGCTGATGGTCCCCGTCATCCGCGACGCGCAGGACAAGAACCTGTGGCAACTGGCCGCCGAGATCACCCGTCTGGCCCAGGCGGCGCGCGCCGGCACCATCGCGCGTGAGGAACTGGGTGGATCGACGATCACCATCTCCTCGCTCGGCCCGCTGGCGGGTATGGCCAGCACGCCCATCGTCAACCGGCCCGAGGTCGCCATTCTGGCGCCCAACCGCATCGTCGAGCGGCCGGTCTTCACTGGCGAGGGCGACCGCATTCGCCGCGCCAAAATGATGAATCTCTCGATCAGTTGCGATCACCGCGTGGTGGATGGGCATGATGCGGCCAGCTTCGTCGCGCGGATGAAACAGCTCATCGAGGCCCCGGCATTGCTGCTGGCATAACCGGGGTTCCTGCACGGGTTTACGTCAGGGCGCAAACCCGTGCCAGATCGGCACAGCTCCGCGAAGGTTGGGTTAACACTCTTTCAGCACAAGGCTTTTTGGGCCGATAGCACTCCGTAAGTCCCACGGAGTCGCCCATGCCCAGCCCAGCCCCCCGGGAGAAGGCCATCACCTTCGAAGCGCTGTTGCTGGTGGTTCTGGTGGCACGCCTTTCCGCACATTTCGCCTTGCCCCAACCTTTGCAGGGCGAAGCACTGACCAATTTCACCCTGGCACGCGCACTGGCGACGGGCACATGGCCCCTGGGTGATGCCGGTCCACAGATCGTCCATGCGGTGGGCTATCCGCTGCTGCTGGCGCCCTTCTTCGCGGCATTGGGTGCTGGTGCGTCCGTGGCCTTCGGCGTCAATCTGGGGCTGGCCATGGTCTCGGCGCTGCTGGTGCGCGGCGTGGCGCGGCAGATCGGCCTGCGCGAGGCCGGGCAGAAGCTCGCTCTGCTGGGCTATGCACTGTGGCTGCCCGGCATCTGGGACTGCACGCTGCTGGTGCGCGAAAATCTCGGCACGCCGTTGATGCTGCTGACCGCATGGCTGGCGCTGCGCCTGCTGCGCGAAGGGCCTCGCATGGGCCTGGCGCTGGGCGCTGGCCTCGTCTGGGGCGCCGGGCTGCTGACCGGGAGCAGCATGCTGTCGCTGATCGTTGCTCCCTTGCTGGCGCTGTTGCTGGTCGAGGGCGGTCAACTGTGGCGAACGCCCATGGCCAGCGCTGTGCTGGCAACGGGCGCCTTGACGATGCTGGGCGCATGGCACTGGATGAGCACGGGGCTGCACGGCATGCCAGAGCCCACGGCGCTGGCCATGCTGGCGGTCGGCGCGGGTAGGGCGCTGCCCCTGCCCTTGCCGGAAACGCCGCCGCTCGGCGAAACCTTGGGGCATCTGGCGCTGTTCTGGTGGCCGCATATGCCCGATGGCGACGAGCATGCACTGTCACGCGCCATGACCTACATGCGGATCGGCGAGGTGGCGCAATATGTCGCGCTCGTCACGCTGGGCTTTGCCGGACTGGTGGGCGCGCGCAACAGGGCGCGTCAGCGTCTGATCATCGGCGCGTTGATCATGGCCTTCTGGCTGCTGGGCGGGTCGCGCCTGCTGGGCGACACCTACCGCGATCCGGTCATGCCGCTGCTCATCGTGCTGAGCGCGGCGGTGCTATGCGAGGCGACATCACGGCAGGCCCGCCCGGCGCTGGCGAAAGCGCCCTGAACACACCCCCTTTTCGCCTTCGTTTCGGCCAGCTAGATGGAAGGTCATGCGTTCCATCCTGCCCCGCCCCCGCCCCGAACACGGCCTGCTCTTTCGCATTGCGCGGCGCGGTGCCATCGGCGTGATCTGGTTCGTGCTGATCACCGTCGGCTGGGCGCTGCTTTACCGCGTGGTGCCCGCCCCCATCACCGCCACCATGGTGATGGACCCCAATGGCTTCACCAAGGACTGGACCCCCATCAGCCATATCGACCGCGACATGGTCGACGCCGTCATCGCAGGCGAGGATGCGCGTTTCTGCCAACACCACGGCTTTGACGGCGACGGCATCGCCTTTGCCCTGCGCCGCGACCTCTCCGGCCATGGCGGCAAGCTGCGTGGCGGCTCCACCATCAGCCAGCAGACGGCCAAGAACGTCTTCCTGTGGCAGGGCACGGGCTGGACGCGCTATCTGCGCAAGGGGCTGGAGACCTGGTTCACGCTGGTGATCGAAACCGTCTGGCCCAAGCGGCGGATCATGGAAATGTACCTCAACGTGGCGGAAACCGGCATCGGCACCTATGGCGTGGAAGCCGCCTCACAGCGTTATTTCGGCCACAGCGCCGCCCATCTCTCCAGCATCGAAGCCGGGCGCATCGCCGCTGCCCTGCCCAGCCCCAAGAAACGCGCCGTCATCGACCCCAGCGGTTTCACCCGGCGCCACGGCAATGCCATCGCCCGGCGGACCACGGTGGTGCGCAGTGGCGATCTGGATGGATGCGTTTATCCCTAAGGCAGAAAGGAAGATGCGAGGGCCATCGCCCTCGCGCTCCCATTAGTTTGGAGAGGGAGCACGAAATTGCAACGGCGCGCCAGCATCGCGGCGCCGCAGGCATAATAACGATAGCGCTGCGTTGGCGAACCCATGCCTGCGGCGCGGCGAACATTGCGCTGACGCCGAACCCGTGGCGCAACGCTGACAACGCAAGGGAGCGCGAGGGCGCCTCTGCTTGTCGCGTGCGACAAGCGCGCGCTTGATGGCCCTCGCATCTTCCTTCTCTCCTTTTAACCCCCAACGAAAAAGGGCGCCCCTTGCGGAGCGCCCCCTTCCATTGGCCTTGATCGGGAAAGATCAGAAAGCGACCGAGATCGAACCCGTGAAGGTGCGCGGGATCGGCAGATAGGCCGTCGTCGAGGGGTTGCTCGAGTAGTAGGCCGCCGTCGAACCATCGAAGCCGCCGACGTAGAACTTGTTGAACAGGTTCACGACGTTGAGCTGGAGGAAGGTGCCCTTGGGCGCGCCGACCTTGTTCAGATCCGCACGCAGCGACAGGTCCACCGTGGTGTAGGCGCCAACAGCGGCATTATCGACCTTCGTGGTGCCCGAAAACACCGGCAGGTTCTGGTCGTTGATGTAACGCGAACCGGTGCGCTTGGCCTGCACGATCACGTCGAACAGGCTGACGTGGCCTTCAACGCGAGCGCCCAGTGTCGAAACGGGCGCGCCCGATTCACGCTTGCCGGCGGTCTGATAATAGGCCTCGGTGCCCGAGCAGGCGACCGAACCCGTCGAAATCGCGGCGGCGGCCTGGCTGGCGCAGGTGCCCGCATCGACATTGGCCACAATGCGTGACTTCATCAGCGAGGCGAAGGCGTAGAACGACAGTTCCTTGATCGGCTGGTAGTTCACGCTGCCGTCAAAACCGTATTTCTCCACCTTGCCGAGGTTACGGTAAATGGTGGTCTGCGTATCCTGGTCATAGGCCTGGGCCAGACGGTTCTGGAACAGCGTGTACCAGCCCGACAGTTGCACGGCCACCTTGCGCGAGTTGAAGCGCAGACCGGCGTCATAATTGTCGGTGGTTTCAGGCGTCGGATGGGCCGAGGCCGAATTCGCCGCGAAGTAGAAAGCGTTATAGAGGTTGTCGGTACCAGGAACCTGCATACCCTTCGAATAGTTGGCAAACATCGAGAGCTGCGGCGTGAACTTGAAGGTAAAGCCGGCCTGCGGCAGCACCCGGTTATAGTCGATCACGCGCTGCTGAGGTGCGGCGTAAGTGGGATGCGCGGTAGCATAGGCAGCGTTCAGGCCGGCATTGCCAAGGCAATCCACAAAACCGCCCGCCGTGGTGGTGAAGCAGTTGTTGTTCAGGTCACGGCGCAGGAAAGGCGCGCGCAGGCCAATGGCCACATCCAGGCGGTTGTCGAGGAAGCGGCCCGAATATTCACCCGAGACCTGATGCAGGATCGCATAGGACAGGCGATTGCGCTTCTCGATGATGTTGCCGCTGGCATCGGTGATGGGCGTGTCAACCGGGAACGGGGTCACACCGAAACCATCCTGACGCGCATAGCCCAACTCACCGGTCTGGTGGTGGCGACCGCGGTCATAGGTATAGGCGATACGCAGCGTGTTGTGCTCGTCGATCTTGTAACGCAGCGAGGCGTTGACGCCGAGACGCCAGGTCTGGGTATGGCTCGGAGCCCGCAGGGACACAGTGTCGAGCGTGTCACCATCACCATTCAGATCGCGACCAATATAATAGCTGCCACCAATGTAGCCGGTGGTGGCGCCGCCGCAGGAGGCCGCTGTGCAGGTCTGCTCAAGACCATTGACCGCGGGCAAGCCGCCATTGGCTTTCACATATTGAACGCTGGGGTCAATCGTCAGCAGCAGCTTGTCCGACAGGGTGAAGCGCATGTTGGCGCGCAGATTGCCGGTATCCGAGGGATTATAACCATATTCCCAGGCGGTGCCGCAGCTGCTGGCCGCGTCACGCTGGCCATTCACGCCCGGTGCCACCGAACAGGTGCCGATGTTATAAAAAGCTTCCGACCATTTGGTGGGATAGCGCCCCGTCCGCGAGCTGTTGACCGGCGCGTTGCCGAAGCCCTGCGTGATCAGATAGATGGAGGGGGAGTTGTTGTTGCGGTTGCGGTTCCAGTGGCCGGCGATCGAGATGAAGTCGCCATTGTCGCCCAGCGGCTGGTACAGCTTGAAGTTGAACTGCTTCTTGTCAACCTTGCCGATGCCGCCCGAGAACAGGTCGTTCGTGGCGCTGCTGGCCGACAGCCAGCCGCGCAGGCCGCCCTTGGTCAGATTGCCGGTCTGGATCATGCCGAAGATGCGCTGGAAGTTATACTCACCGACCGAGCCGACCATCATCGCATGGAAGTCTTCGGTGGGGGTGAGCGAACGATAGTTGATGGTCGAACCCGTGGCCGAGGCGGTCGGGCTGTCGACATCGGTGGTACCCAGGTTGACGTTGACGTTGTCGATCAGCTCGGGGTCGAGCATCTGGTTCGAATAGAGCGCGTAGTTACCCGTGTCGTTCAGCGGCATACCATCGAAGGTTTCCGAGATACGGCTGTTGTCGAAGCCACGGATATAGAGCTTGCCGCCCGACGAACCGAAGGGGTCGGCATTGAAGCTGGCGACGCCCGGGATCATGTTGATGGTGTCGTTGATCGACTGGCCCGGCTGGGCGGTCGAGATGAACGACTGGTCCAGCACTTCCTTGGCCTTGGGGGTCTGGGGGATGACGATGCCGTTGATCGGCGTCGTGCTCTTCGCACCCGTGACCACGATGTCCTTTTCAAACTCAACCGAACCGGTCGACTGAGCGAAAGCGGGCGTCGCAAGGCCCGCGACGGCCACGGCGACACAGCTGGCCGACATGGCCATCAACTTGAAATTACGCATGCTTGTTTGCCCCTGCATGTCGATACGATTGGGTGCCATGCGGCACGACGAATTCAGCGCAGTACGGATTGAACGAATCTGCCCCCGATCACTGCCTGGGGCCATTCATACCGTCGCTGTGGCGGCTTCTAAACCGGTGAGTGTGACAAATGTTTGACACCATTTCGGCAAAGCCATATAAAAAACTCATAAAAACCATAAGGTTGAGCAATTTTCTTTCCAGGTTACTTTCTCCAATGTAAGCATCTTTCGCAAGTTTCGGTAAAAACGCAGATTGACGCGAAATTCCCGCGGAATTCCTCGCGTTGAATCTTGCTGCACTGCGACATTTGTGCAACGCGGTAGAACCAGAAGGACCCGCCATGGCTAACGATTCTCCGCAAGCACAACACGATGAGCATCAATATGATGGCCATGACCATGCGTGTCATGACCACGACCACAGCCATGGCGGCCATGATCATGCCCATCATGGTCACGGGCATGGCCACCATCATGGACATCACCATCATGGCGCCAGCCATGGTGCCGCTTTCGCCATTTCGGTTGGCCTGAACACCGCTTTCCTCATCGCCGAAACGGTTGCCGGGGTGATCGGCCATTCGGTGGCGCTGCTGGCCGATGCCGGTCACAATCTGTCCGACGTGCTGTCTTTGCTGCTGGCCTGGGGGGCCAGCCGCCTCGCCGCCCAGCCGCCCTCGGCGCGCTTTACCTATGGCATGAAAAGTTCCTCGATCCTGGCGGCACTGGCCAATGCGGCGCTGCTCTGGGTGGCGCTGGGGGCGATCCTGATCGAGACCCTGCGCAGCCTGATCCAGCCCGAGGCGGTCCACGCCCCGCTCGTCATCGCCGTGGCAGCCGCGGGCATCCTCATCAACGGCCTTTCCGCCGTGCTCTTCGCCAAGGGCAGCAAGGATGACATCAACCTGCGCGCCGCCTTCCAGCATCTGATGGCCGATGCCGTCGTCTCGGCCGGCGTGGTGGTGGCCGGCGTGGTGGTGATGCTGACCGGCTGGCACTGGGTCGACCCTGTCGCCAGCCTTGTCATCACCGGGATGATCGGGTTTGGCAGCTGGTCGCTGCTGCGGGAATCGGTGCGCATGGGCCTGCTGGCCGTTCCCGACGGGATCGACGAAGGCAAGGTCCGCAACTTCCTGCTCTCACGCGATGGCGTGTCTGCCGTGCATGACCTGCACATCTGGCCCATGAGCACCACCGAAACCGCCCTGACGGCCCACCTCGTCATGCCGGCAGGGCACCCGGGCGACCCCTTCCTCCATGAGCTTGCCGCCACGCTGGAACAGCGGTTCCGCATCGGCCACAGCACCGTCCAGGTGGAATGCGAGGCGGCAAGCTGCTCGCTTCACCCCGATGCGGTGGTTTGAAAGAGGGCATCCCGGCGTGCCTTGCGCTGACGCCATCCTCCTGACGCAAGGTCGACAACCCAAGGGAGCGCGGGGGCGCCGCTGCTTGCCGCGTGCGACAAGCGCGCGCTTGATGGCCCTCGCATCTTTCCCTTTTTCCTTGAAATCCCCCCCCTTCGGCCCCACGTCCTCGTCATGACCACATTGACAAACCGCGCCGTGATCCGCCTTTCCCCGCAGGACCCGCAGGAAAGCGTGCTGACCTTCCTGCAGGGTCTGGTCACCGCCGATGTGGTCAAGGGCCCCCTGCCGCTCTGGGCAGGCCTGCTGAGCCCGCAGGGCAAGACGATGTTCGACTTCATCATCTGGGCCGATGGCGAGGATGTGCTGATCGACTGCGAGGCGGACCATGCCGACGCGCTGGTCAAGCGCCTGTCGATGTATCGCCTGCGCCGCAGGATCGCCATTGCGCGGGACAACACGCTGGCGGTGCATTGGGATGTGGCCCAGCATCCCGGTGCCGTTCCCGACCCACGTCTTGCTGCGCTGGGATGGCGCTGGCTGGCTCCGGCTCATGACAAGGGCGTGGATGCGACATGGCGCGCGCATCGGCTGCTGCTGGGCGTGGCGGAAGGGTCAGCCGAACTGGGCGACATCCTGTGGCTGGAAACCAATGCGACGGAGCTCCATGGCGTAAGCTTCAGCAAGGGCTGCTATGTCGGGCAGGAAAACACCGCGCGGATGAACTGGCGCGCCAAGGTCAACCGCCGCCTCATCGTCGTCCCGCTGGAGCGTTCGCGCGAGGATCGGCAAAAGATCGCCTATCCCGACCTTGGCCTGGCGGTGGACCATTTGCGCATCGAGGATATCGAGCCGGTCGATGTGCCAGCCTGGCTCGCCCCCTCGCTGGAAGAGCCCGTCAGCCCAGCGCAGGAGTGAGGATGATGCCCGCGCGCGCGCGCTCGGCGACCAGCAGGTCTTCGGCCATCCGGCGCGCGGTCGAACGCGGCAGGTCGAGTGCCTTGCTCAGCGGCCGGCCGACCAGCGCATCGCCCAGCGCCAGCAGCGCCAGCACATGCGAGACATGCCGCATGGCCTCTGCGCCAAAATCATTGAGTTCATCGAGCATGGCCGTAATCGCCTCGATGATCGGGTCGAGCGCCCGCTCTTCCCCGGTCAGCCGCAGCCATGCCGCCAGCGCCCCGCCGCCCTCGCTTTCAAACGCATCGAAGATAAGATCGACCAGTTCGCGCGGCGAAAGCGCGCCAATCCGGCTGGCCACCACCGCATGACCAATCGTGTCGCACATGTCGCTCGCCATGTAATGGGCCAGTGCTTTCCACAGATCCGCCGCCGATCCGAAATGGTGGAGCAGATTGGCATGGGTGCGCCCCACCCGCCCCGCCACCGCCTTGAGCGTGACGGCCTGCGGGCCCTGTTCGATCAGCAACAGACGCGCTGCCTCCAAAGCAACGGCCCGGCTCTCGTGGGGCGAAAGGCGCTTCTTCATCGACATCAGATCGGCTAACCCCTTCCTCAGATCATGACCCATGCGACCCATAGAATTTCGGCCGGCGTAAAGGCGCAATCCACCCCTGACAAGGAGAAGTTGCGCCCCCTTCACGCAATTTCCGTGCGCGATTTGCGATTCTTGCGACATTCTGAAATTAATCGCTGGTGGTTAGGTAACAATCCTGTCGCAACCGCCTGGCACAATGTCTTGTCCTCCACCTTCCCACGGGGCGAGGCTTTCTTCATCGATTCTCTGCGCCACCACTGCGAAGGCACGCCGCCCACGCTCAATGCCCAAATTCGCGCCTTCATCGCGCAGGAGGCAAACCACAGCCGCGAACATCGCCTGTTCAACCGTCATGTGGAAACAGCCGGCTATGACATGTCGGCCATCGACGCGCGGCTGGCGGAGTTCATCGCCCGCACCCGCGCCAAATCCGAACTGGTCAATCTGATCGTAACCACGGTTCTGGAACATCTCACCACCATTATCGCGCGCGACCTGCTGGGCAGCCCGCATCTCTATGCCAAGGCCGACCCGGAGGTGATGGCGCTATGGCGCTGGCACGCGGTGGAAGAAATCGAGCACCGCGCCGTGGCCTTCGATACATTCATGCATACCACCCGGCGCTGGGGCCGCTTTCGCCGCTGGCGCGTGCGATGTGTTCTCGCCATTCTGGTGACACGCACGTTCATCGCCCATCGCTGGCGTGACACGCTTGAACTGCTGGAACAGGATGGCATCACCGGATGGCGGGCACGCGCGGCGTTGCTGACCTATCTGCTGGTGCGCCCGGCCATGCTGATGCGCATCCTGCCCGGCTGGCTGGCGTTTTTCCGTCCGGGCTTTCACCCTTCAAGCCACGACGACACCGAACTTTTGGCCAAGGCCGGCATCCCTTACGAGACGCCGGCCTGACGGCTCTATGCGAACTCAGGCTGCCCGACGGGCGGGAAATCGGCCACGGCCCATGCCGTCACCTCCCCTGCCGTCACCGCCCCTGCCGTCACTGCCCCTGCCGTCACTGCCCCTGCCGTCACTGCCCATGCCATCGCCGCCCAGATCACCGTCACAATTGGTCGGCGCATCCAGATCAAGCACATAGGCCATGGATGGCGCGGCCACGCCCCGACCCAGACTGAATTCCTCACCACCGCCCGTGGGCGTAAAGCCCAGCTTGCGCAGCACCCGGCCCGACGCCGGATTGTCGAGAAAATGGCGGGCCATGATCCGGCGATGCCCCAGCGTGCGCGCCACGCTCAGCACCGCGCGCCCGGCCTCGGTGGCATAACCCTGCCCCCAGTGGTCCCGCGCGATCCAATAGCCCAGAGCCGGCTGCCCATCGGCATCGGCAAGACCAATGCCGCCGATCGTATCGACGCCATGGGCGCCGCACGGGCGCGTGATCATGAAATGCGGCAGGCGCGGGTGGTGCTGCATCGAGGAAAACTCGCGCGCCTTGTCCGCCGTATAGGGCCAGGGCACACGCGACAGATTCTTGACGATTTCGCCATCGTTCAGCCCTGCGTGCAGGTCAGCCCAATCCTCAGGCCAGATCGGCCGCAGGAACAGCCTTTCGCTGCGAATGAACATTGTAATCTCCACATCCTTACCCCAGCGGCGCCCTAGCGCCCAAGGGTGACAGCACGGTGACGCCTTCGATCCACGAAAGGCGCTCCTTGCGCAAAACCCGGACTTCCCACCCGGTATGACGGTCAAACGCCATGATCGAGCGCAAGTTCCGCCGCAAATTTCCTGATGCGACAAGCCGTTGCAGCCAAAAGGCCGAAGCGGATCGATCCGGTTTGGTGGAACTTTAAAAAGCCGGGTGAACGGGAGAGGGAGACATGAAAAAAGGGAGACGGGTTGGCCCCTCTCCCTCAATTCTGCCGGTGGTTCGGGTGGTAAAACCCTGGTTCCGGCGGGGGGCCATCCGTCTGGATGGCCCTGAAAACCATCCGATTATTCAGCCGCTTCGGCCATCGCGTCGACCGACACATATTTGCGGCCGAGCTTGCCAGCGTGGAAGCGCACCTTGCCAGCCACGAGCGAGAAGAGGGTGTGGTCCTTGCCCATGCCCACGTTCACGCCCGGGTACACGCGCGTACCACGCTGGCGAATAATAATGTTGCCGCCGATCACATCCTGACCGCCGAACTTCTTCACGCCGAGGCGTTTGGCTTCCGAATCGCGACCGTTGCGCGACGAACCGCCTGCTTTCTTATGTGCCATGGTTCAAACTCCTCGAAACTGGGCTCAGGCAGCCGCGACGGACACGATGCGCAGCAGGGTGATCTGCTGGCGGTGGCCATTCTTGCGGCGATAGTTGTGGCGACGGCGCTTCTTGAACACGATCACCTTCTCGCTCTTGGCCTGCGCGATGATCTCGGCCGAAACCGACACGGTCTTGGCGTCGACGACCTGACCATCCTGGCCGGCCAGCAGAACATCACCCAGCACGATCGTCTCGCCAGCTTCACCAGCCAGCTTCTCGACCGCGATCTTGTCTCCGGCGGCGACGCGATACTGCTTTCCGCCCGTGCGCACGACTGCGAACATGTTACCCATCCAATAAATCTAGTGCCTGTCGCCCCGCTCCTTTGGCTGTCTGGATGAGAACATCCGTCAGGCCGCGGGCGACGCGCCGGCGCCCCACCGACATGGCAGGGTCCGGAAGAAGCGCCGCCGTTAATCGAACCGGCGGGCCCTGTCAATCGGCTCGGGGATGATGCCCCGCGAAAAGAGCGCCGCGCAAGACCGGGAAAACCAGCCGATTTCGCCAAAATCCCCCATAAAAGGGCGTGCCGCGGGACATGGATGGTCTGGCGCCGGGCGCAAGGCGTGCTATGGCGCGGCCATGGTCAGCCCGCAAGCCCCCCGACACGCCGCCCCCGCCCTTGGCCCGTGGCGAATCGCTTCGCGCCGATTCGCGGCCCCGCTGGGCGCCGCGGCCCTGCTGCTCACCGGCTGCTCGGCGGGCAATTACCCTTCGATGCAGCGCTGGCCCACGCCGCAGGGCGAACCACAGGCCGCACAGCAACCCTCGGGCCAAATGGCTGCTCCTGCCCCGCCGCCGCCCGAAGACCCACACCTTGCCCGCGGTTGCGATGCACAAGCCGCCGATACTCTGGACGCGGAATTCAGCGCCGCGCTGCCCGGGGTCGAGGCGGCGGTCAGGGATGTGGGCGATGCCGCGCCCGGCTCGCCCGGCTGGTCAAAGGGCAATATGGCGCTGGCCAGCCTGCAGCAGATCCGTGCGCGCATGGGGCAGGTGCTGGCGCCGGCGATCGAGGCCTATACCGCCGATACCATCGCGCATGCCCAGGACGATGCGCGCGATGGCGGCCCTGCCCGACGCGAGGCCGGGGCGACACTGGCCGCCTGCCAGGCCCATGTCAGCGATCTGGCAGCGCGCGAGGATGAGGCGATCGACCGGCTGCACGGGCAACTGCCGGATTAATCGCCCCAGCGCGCGTGGTCTGCAACATCCTGGTCGCGCGGCTCGATCCAGTGCCACTGGCCATCGCGCAACTCGCGCTTCCAGAACCAGCTGTCGCTCTTGAGATGGTCCATGATGTAATCGACCGCCTCGAAAGCGTCGCGGCGGTGACGCGCTGCGGCAGCGACCAGCACAATGGGCTGCCCCGGCGTCATCACCCCCACCCGGTGCCAGACCAGCAGACCACCCAGTACCCAGCGTGACAGAGCACGCTCGGCCAGCGCCTGCATGGCAGGCAAGGTCAGCGGCGCGTAATGCTGAAGTTCCAGCGCCTCGACGCTGCCTGCCTCAACACTGCCTGCATCACCGCCGCCACCGCGCACCTGCCCCAGAAAGCTGACAATGCCGCCCGCATCGGGCAGGGCCGAAAAGCTGCCCAATGCGGCGCCGGGGTCGAAAGCCTCTTCCAGCAGGCGGACATCGGCCAGCATGTCAGCCCCCGCTCACCGGCGGCAGGAAGGCAAGCTCATCGCCATCGGCCAACACCAGCCCCACGGCATCGACCAGCACGCCATTCAGTGCGAGGCGCACGCGCGGGCCCAACACGCCCTCGGGCAGCGCCACGGCGGCCAGCGGCCCGGGTGCCACCACCAGCGGCCCGCTCAGATCGGCAAGGCGCCCCAGAAACACCAGTCGCGCGCTCATCCTAGCCCCCGGTCATCGACATATGACGGGCCAGAGCAGGCGCCTCACCCGCACCGCGAATCGCGAAATGATGCTTTTCCGGCTTGATCCGCATCGCCTCGTCCAGCGCCTTGTCCAGCATCACTTCAGGGTTGCCAGACCGCAAGGCCGCGCGCAGATCCACCTGCTCGGCCCCGCCCAGACAGGCGAAGAGCTGACCCGTCGCCGTCACCCGTACCCGGTTGCAGCCATCGCAGAAATTGCCCGTCAGCGGCGTGATGAAACCCAGCCGACCGCCCGTCTCCGCCACGCGAACATAGCGCGCCGGGCCGCCGCTGCGATGTTGCTCTGGCGTCAGCGTCCAGCGCTGTTCCAGCCCTGCGCGCAGATCGGAAAGGCGCAGGAACTGATCGTGGCGATCGGCCTCCACCGCGCCCAGCGGCATCACCTCGATCAGCGTGATCTCCATCCCCTGCCCGTGCGCCCAGGCGACAAGCTCGGGAATCTCGCCCTCATTCTCGCCTTTCAGCGCCACGGTGTTGAGCTTCACCGCCATGCCCGCCGCGCGCGCGGCAGCGATGCCTTCGAGCACCTGCTCCAGCGCATCGCGTCGCGCCAGCCGGACAAAGCGCGCCGGGTCCAGCGTATCGAGCGAAATGTTGACGCGGCGAATGCCCGCCTGCGCCAGATCATCCGCGTGGCTGGCCAGATGGGTGCCATTGGTGGTCAGCGTCAGTTCGTCCAGATCAGACCCCAGATGCCGCCCCAGTGCGCGCGCCAGTTCCACCATGTCGCGGCGCATCAGCGGCTCGCCCCCCGTCAGGCGGATCTTGCGCACGCCGCGCGCCATGAAGCCGCGCGAAAGGCTGTACAATTCCTCAAGGCTGAGCACTTCGGACTTGGGCAGGAAGGTCTGCCGCTCGGGCATGCAATAGGTGCAGCGCAGGTCGCAGCGGTCAATCACGCTCAGCCGCAGATAGGTGATCCTGCGGGCGAAGCGATCGACCAGTGGCGCGGCGGCGGGAAGAGACGAGGAACCCATGCCGCTCAGTCTAGCACCTCACCGCCCGCGCCGCCATCCAGCGCGAGCAATTGTCCCGTCAGCCCCGGCGCCCCCTCGACAAAGGCAATCGCGCGGGCCTGCGCCTGCGGCCCGCCACCGGCCACGGCATTGATCCGCGCCGGCGCCAGCGCCCTTGCCAAAGCCCCCAGCGCGGCGGCCCGCCATGCACGATGGGTATGATCGGCCTCGGGAAGAACCAGCGTCACCACCGGCGCGTTCTCAGCCTCAAGGACCGGCACGACAAGGGCATGGAAATGCGCGGCGGCGGCCAGAGGCGCCTCGGGCAGACCATCAAGACGGATCACCCGCGTCCGCCCTTCCGCAACGCTCTCCACCGGATCAGCGCCGCTCGCGCGTCAGCGTCATGCCGATCTTCTCGCTGCCCTCGGCAATGGCCAGCTTGACGATCTTGACCGTAATCTGCTCCAGCCGATCATCCTGCAGAAACAGCGTCTCGCAAATGTGATCAGCCACCGCCTCGATCAGCGTGAAGTGCAGTCCCTCGGGCAAGGCCGCACTGGCCGCAAACTTCAGGTCCATGTAATTCTTGGACGCGGAGAGCGGCGTGTCGGGCAGATAGCGATCCGCCGGCTTCAACCTGACCTGAATGCTGATGCGCAAAGGCTGGGGCTTGCCCGTCTCTTCCGAATAGATGCCGGTAAGAACATCGACTTCGAAATCGGCAACTTCAAGGATCAGGCTGTCGGCCACGTTGGAATGTCCAGTAAGAGGGAGAAAGGCTGCGATTGGCAGGTTGAAGGACGCGAGTCCAGAAGAAGGAGGTCGGTGCGAGGGGGCCCGTTCGTTGTCGGTGTTGCGCCCTGGGTTCGGCCAAAGCACCAGCATCGCCGCGCCGCAGGCCATAACTCCCGAGACGCGTTGCTTCCAAATCATGCCAGCCGCGCGGCGATGCTGGCGCGATGGATCGGGTGCCGCCACCCTCTCCAAACGACAGGGAGCGCGAGGGCGATGGCCCTCGCACCTCTCCCTTAATCCCTTCGCCACCTTGCGAAAATCGCCGTGGGCAGAACCCGCCCGCCATCATCCTCACGCACGGCCAGATCGCCATGCTCCACAAAACCGGGGAGATCGGTAAAGGCTTCATCGAGCAGGCCGGCGATGGCCAGCGAGGACATGCGCACGGCATAGACGGTCAGGAAGAGGAACCGGCTGTCGGCATCGAGCAGCGCACGGGCATCGCGCACGAGGCCAGGCAAATGCTCCTCCAGCCGCCAGATTTCGCCTTCGGGGCCGCGCCCGAATTTGGGCGGGTCCATGATGATGCCGTCGTAGCGCTTGCCACGGCGCCCCTCGCGCGCGGTGAATTTCTGCGCATCGTCGGTGATCCAGCGGATCGGGCGGCTGTCCATGCCGGAGAGGGCGGCATTGGCCCGCGCCTGTGCCACCGATTTCTTGCTGGCATCCACATGGGTCACTGGGCCGAAACGGCTGAGCGCCAGCGTCCCGACCCCAGTATAACCGAAGAGGTTCAGGCAGGAGGCATCCTTGCGCCCATCCAGCATGGCCCCCATCCAGTCCCACACAGGCGCCATGTCGGGGAAAAAACCAAGATGGCGAAAGGGCGTGCACTGGGCGGTAAAGCGCACAGCCTCGTCGCCATTGGGCCATTGCAGCGGCCAGCCATCGACGGGCACGGTCTTGCTATAGGACCAGCGGCCGCCGCCATCCTCGTCCGCGCCGGGCACGAATTCGCCATGGGCATCCCAATGGGCCGAGCGGGGCTGCCACAGCGCCTGCGGCTCGGGGCGAATGAAGCGCATGGGGCCGTAACGCTCCAGCTTGCGCCCCAGGCCTGAATCGACCAGCCCATAATCAGGCCAGCCCTCGCCCAGCATCAACTGGGGCTGGAGGACCAACTGTGCCATCAGGCTTTGGGCGTGGCGCGCTCGGCCACATAGGCGGCAACGGCGTCATAGTCGCCGGGCAGATCGTCGAGCTTTTCCTCGCGCTCGAACAAGTCACCCACGCGGGCGGGCAGGCCGGGGCGGTGGCCCGTGGCGCGCTCGACAGCATCGGGGAACTTGGCCGGGTGAGCGGTGGCCAGCGTCACCACCGGCACGGCAGGGTCAATCCCCGCCTCACGCGCGGCATAAAGGCCGATGGCGGTGTGCGGGTCGAGCAGTTCGCCTGCCGCTTCCCAGCCCCAGCGAATGGCCTCGGCCATCTGGTTGGGGTTGACGCTGGCGCTGGTGAACAGGGCGGCGGCCCCTTCGCGCTGGGCGTTGGTGAGCTGCATCGCCTTGGTCTTTTCAAAACCGGCCATCTGCTCGGCCAGAGCCAGACCGTCGCGGCCACCCACGTCGAAGAGCAGGCGTTCAAAGTTCGATGAAACCTGAATGTCCATCGACGGCGCGGCGGTGGGCGTGACGGTGCCCGCCGAATAATCGCCATGGGCCAGCGCGCGATGCAGGATGTCGTTCACATTGGTAGCAACGATCAGCTTCTCGATGGGCAGGCCCATCTGCGCCGCGACATAGCCGGCGAACACATCACCGAAATTGCCGGTCGGTACGCTGAAGGCCACCTTGCGATGGGGCGCCCCCAGCTGCAGCGCGGCGGCGAAGTAATAGACCACCTGCGCCATCAGGCGGGCCCAGTTGATCGAATTGACCGCGCCGATGTTGAAGCGGCTGGTCATGCCCTCATCATTGAACATGCGCTTCACCATGGCCTGCGCATCGTCAAAGCTGCCGGTGATGGCGATGTTGTGGACGTTGGGCGCCAGCACGGTGGTCATCTGGCGGCGCTGCACGTCGGACACGCGGCCCTTGGGGTGCAGCATGAAGATGTCGACCTTGGCGCGGCCCGCCACCGCGTCGATCGCCGCACTGCCGGTGTCGCCGCTGGTGGCGCCCACGATGGTCAGGTTCTGGCCAGTCCCGGATTCAGACTCGCGCCCCAGGAATTCCTCGAAGAACAGGCCGAGCAGTTGCAGCGCCACATCCTTGAAGGCCAGCGTAGGGCCGTGGAACAGTTCCAGCAGCCATTGCTGCTCGTCGAACTGCTTGAGCGGAGTGACGGCCTTGTGCGCAAAGCGACCATAGGCGGCGGTGGTCAGTTCGAGCAGGCGCTCGGGGCTAAGGCAATCGCCGATGAAGGGCTGCATGATCACCTGCGCCAGCCTGGCATAGGGCAGGCCCGCCATGGCGGCGATCTCGTCAGGGCTGAATTTGGGCCACTCGCGCGGCACATAGAGCCCGCCGTCGCTCGCCAGACCCGCCAGCGTGGCGCCCATGAAATCCAGCGCCTGCGCGCGGCCGCGAGTGGAGATGTAGTCCATAGCTTGACGATTCCTGCCCTCTTTGGGCTGGGCGGTTAGCGGCAGGAGGCCGGGGAAGCAAGGAAGAAGGAGGATGCGGGGGTGTTAGACCCTCGCGCTCCCGGATTGTCTGCCGACACTGGGCGGGTGCATGCGCGATGAGGGAAGGCCAACGTCCTGCCGCCGGAGGCAATATTATATTTCTGCGCAGCGGGGCGGACAGCGCGCTTCGCTGGGGTGCCACAAGGGCATCGCCGGAAGATATTCCGGGGGTGCAGGGGGCGATGGCCCCCTGCATTCATCCCTTATTCCTCTTCCAAACCGCAATGGCATAAATCACCAGAGCCGTCGCCGCGAAGAGAAACCACTGCACGGCATAGGAAAAATGGTTATTCGGCAGATCGCGCGGATCCGGCGTGGCATTGGCCACCAGCCCGCCAAGCGGTGGATCAGCGATGATGCGCAAGGGTTCGCTGGCATCGCCGCCCAGCGCATAGCCGGTCACCACACCGGGTGTCAGAGCGCGCGGCGCAAGATCACGCGACCACCCCGCCACCACCGTCACGCTGCCGCTGACGGGCACGCAATCGGCCCAATGCGCCCAGCCGGACTGGCCCGAGGCGTTGCGGCCACCCACTTCATGCTGGCCGCCCCATCGCTCGCAGGTCAGGCGCACCCGGCGGTAATCACCACGCGCGCCCAGCGGTACGCCATCCGACCAATCGAGCACAGGCTTGGCCATGGCGGCCTGATAGCGCGCGATCATCGCCTCTTTCCACGAAAGGCGATGGAGTTGCCAGATGCCCAGCCCCACCATCAGCGCCACGGCGGCCAGAACGATCACTGTTGGCAGCAGCGGAATGCGCTTCATGGCTCGGCCCGGTGTTCACCGGCATCCCGGCGATATTCTGCGGCCAGCAGCGCTGCCTTGCCCGCGCGCAAACCCCAGACAATCAGCCCCAGCGTGAAGGGGCCCAGTGTGATGACATAGACCCACCATGGTGGATCGACACTGAGTGCCATCCAGCCCGCAATGACGCAAGCCAGAGCCCCGATGACGAGCGTGAGGAAGGCAGCCGGCCCATCGCCCACATTGAAGCGGGAAAAATCCAGCCCGCAGCGTTTGCAGCGCGGGGCGAAGCTGGCCACCCCCGCAAACAAGCCTCTGGCGCCGCATCTTGGGCACAGGCCCAGCGCGGCCGCCGCCATCAGGCCCGGCGGCGACCAGCCGGCCTCATCAGTCAACCGGGAAGCCCCAATTGCCCCACACATAGATGCAGACGAAGAGGAACAGCCAGACCACATCGACAAAGTGCCAATACCAGGCGGCTGCCTCGAAACCGAAATGCTGCTTGGGCGTGAAATCGCCATTATAGGCGCGTTTCAGGCAAACGGCGAGAAAGATGGTGCCGACGATGACGTGAAAGCCATGGAAGCCCGTCGCCATGTAAAAGGCCGAACCATAGGTGTTCTTGCCGAAGGGAAAGGGCGCATGGGCATATTCGTAAGCCTGCAGGCTGGTGAAGAGCATGCCCAGCAGAATGGTCAACCACAGGCCCTTCTTCAGCCCGTCGCGGTCCCCGTGGATCAGGCAATGATGCGCCCAGGTGACCGTCGTGCCCGAACAGAGCAGGATCAGCGTGTTGAGCAGCGGCAGATCGAAAGGATCGAGCACCGCGTCCATGGTCTTGAGCGGCCAATGTCCACCCACCACTTTCGCCAGTTCCGAAGGGAACAGCGAGAAATCGAAGAAGGCCCAGAACCAGCCGACGAAGAACATGACTTCTGAAGCGATGAACAGGATCATGCCATAGCGCTGGTGAAGCTGGACCACCGGCGTGTGATCACCCGCCTTGGCCTCGCCCACGATCTTGGAAAACCAAGCGTACATGCTGGCCAGCAGGATGGCCAGCCCCGCCCAAGGCACCACCTTGCCCCCGGCCATGTCGTGCATGAACAGCACCATGCCGGTGGTAAAGGTCAGCGCACCGATCGTCGTCACCAAAGGCACGATGTCGGGCGGAAGGATATGATAGTCGTGCGTCTTGGAACCGGCCATCAGTTGCATCCCCAATTCTCTGGCGGGAGCAAGCATCTCGCGGCTTCCTTCCCGTATTCTCTGACAAACTTTATCGCTGACCGAAGGCCCGGTCCAGCACAAAACCTTATGCCTTGGGCGCGATGTGAAAGGTATAGCTCAGCGTGATCTGGCGAACGTCCTGCACATCCTTGTCGCCCAATATTTTGGGATCCACGAAGAAGATCACCGGCATGCGCACCTTTTCATGCGGCTTCAGCGTCTGCCTGGTAAAGCAGAAGCATTGCACCTTGTTGAAATAGCTTGCCGTTTCCTGCGGCGAAATATTGTAGCTGGCCTGGCCGGTAATGGTGTGATCGGTCAGGTTCTCCGCCTCGAACAGCGCCAGCGAGCGCTGACCGATGGTCACCGTCTGCGTGGTCTGCACGGGATGGAACGACCATTGCATATCGGCATCGACATTGCTGTCGAAACGGATCGACATGGTTTTCCCCGTCAGCACCCGCGTACCGCCCGCCTCGGCCTCGCTGGCGCGGCGCGGCGTACCGCCATAGCCGGTGGCCTGGCAGAAGGCGCGATAGAGCGGCACGGCGGCATAGCCCATCATCAACATGCCTGCCGCAAAGGCGAGAGCCGCCATCCCCGTCCGCATTTTTCCATTGGCTTGCGTGGGGGATGTGGCTGTCATGATACCCTCAGATCTTCATCTTGACGACGGTGATGGCAAAAAACAGCACCACGCAGGCCAGCAACGCCAGCCCCAATGCCCGGTTGCGCGCGGCGATGATGCGCCGCCGCGCGGCCATCGGATCCTCGCCCGTCACAGCAGGACATCCAGCCAACGGTCGGCCACCAGGGCGCCGAACAGGGCGAAGAGATAGAAGACGGAAAAGGCGAACATCTGCTTTTCAGGCACCATGCGGTCCTCGTCGCCCTGCCGTTCACGCAAGCTCACGCGAATGGCGCAAAGCAGGAACAGACCCGACAGCACCGCGGCGCTGACGCCATAGATGACCCCCGCCCCACCGATCCACCAGGGCAGCAAGGTGACCGGCAGCAGCAGCACCGTATAGATCAGCATATGCCGGCGCGTGGTCCGCTCGCCTGCCACCACGGGCAGCATGGGAATACCCACCTTGGCGTAATCGGTCTTCACGAAAAGGGCCAGCGCCCAGAAATGCGGCGGCGTCCACATGAAGATGATGGCGAAGAGCACAATCGGCATCAGCGAGACATGCCCCGTGGCCGCCACCCAGCCGATCATCGGCGGAAAGGCCCCCGCCCCGCCGCCAATCACGATGTTCTGCGGCGTGCGCGGTTTCAGCCAGATGGTGTAGACGACCGAATAATAGAAAATCGACCCCGCCAGAATGGCCGCGCACAGCCAGCTGACCCCAAGCCCCATCACCAGCACCGAGGCGGCCGAGAGCATCACGCCGAAATCGCGGGCGCTCTCCCGCTCCATACGGCCCGATGGCAGGGGGCGGTTGCGCGTGCGCTTCATCCCTGCGTCAATATCGGCTTCCCACCACTGGTTAAGCGCGGCAGCACCCCCGGCGCCCACCGCAATACACAGGATGGCGACAAAGCCGACAATCGGATGCACCCGCACCGGCGCCGCCAGCAAACCGCAAAGCCCGGTAAAGATGACCAGAGTCATGACGCGCGGCTTGGTCAGCGCGAAAAAATCGCGCCAGGTGGCAGGCAGAATCGCAGATGCAGCTTGGGGGGTGCTCATGTCCAGCCCCACTCTACCAGCCGGCGCAGCTTGTAAAGAGCCCGAAAAGTATGGACCTTGGGCAAATTGACCCATGCCGGAACCTCTCTCTGCGAGGAAGCTGCCCCCGTTGGCCGGGGGCAGCGCCATCAACTTGCCATCAATGGTGATGGTCGTCGCCAATCACCGGCAGGGTCTCGAACTGGTGGAAGGGCGGCGGGCTGGACAGGGTCCATTCCAGCGTGGTGGCGCCTTCGCCCCAGTAATTGCCGGCAGCCTTTTTACCCGCGATGAAGGCATAGGCGATGTTGATCAGGAAGATCACGATCGACACGCTCATCACCATATAGCCCACGGTCGAGAGGTGGTTCCACTTCTCAAAGGCAGGCGCATAATCGGGATAGCGGCGCGGCATGCCCTGCATGCCCAGGAAGTGCATGGGGAAGAACACCATGTTCACGCCGATGAAGAACACCCAGAAATGCACATGGGCCAGCAGTTCGGAATGCCAGCGCCCGCTCATCTTGGGGAACCAGTAATAGAAACCGGCGAAGAGCGAGGTGACCGCGCCGAGCGAGAGCACATAGTGGAAATGGCCCACCACGTAATAGGTGTCCTGAAGGTTGTCGTCGATGCCGCCATTGGCCAGCACCACGCCCGTGACGCCGCCCACGGTGAAGAGGAAGATGAAGCCCATCGCCCAGACCATCGGCGATTTGAAACTGATCGACCCACCCCACATGGTGGCGATCCACGAGAAGATCTTGATGCCCGTGGGCACGGCGATGATCATCGTGGCGGTGGTGAAATACATCTTCACGTCTTCGCTCAGCCCGGTGGTGTACATATGGTGCGCCCACACGACAAAGCCCACCACGCCGATCGCCACCATGGCATAAGCCATGCCCAGATAGCCGAAGACGGGTTTTTTCGAGAAGGTGGAGACGATCTGCGAGATCATGCCGAAGCCCGGCAGGATCATGATATAGACCTCGGGGTGGCCGAAGAACCAGAACAGATGCTGGAACAGGATCGGGTCACCGCCGCCGGCGGGATCGAAGAAAGTGGTGTGGAAATTGCGGTCGGTGATCAGCATGGTGATCGCCGCGGCCAGCACGGGCAAGGCCAGCAGCAGCAGGAAGGCAGTGACCAGCACCGACCAGACGAACAGCGGCATCTTGTGCAGCGTCATGCCCGGCGCGCGCATGTTGAAGATGGTGGTGATGAAGTTGATCGCCCCCATGATCGATCCCGCGCCCGCCAGATGCAGCGAGAAGATCGCGAAATCGACCGCCGGGCCCGGCGAACCGGTGGTGGAAAGCGGTGCATAGGCTGTCCAGCCGATGCCCGCGCCATTGCCCGTGCCGCCCGGCATGAAGGGGCTGATCATCAGCGAACAGAAGCCCGCCACCGTCAGCCAGAAGCTGATGTTGTTCATGCGGGGGAAGGCCATGTCGGGCGCGCCGATCATCAGCGGCACGAACCAGTTGCCAAAGCCGCCGATCATCGCGGGCATCACCATGAAGAACACCATGATGAGGCCGTGGGCCGTAATCAGCACGTTCCACAAGTGCAGCGTCTGGTCGAAGCTGGGATTGGTCTGCCCGAAGATATGGGTGGCGAAAAAGCCGAGATACTGGATGCCCGGATGCGCCAGTTCCGCGCGCATCATGCCCGAAATCGCCCCGCCGATCAGACCCGCGCAAATGGCGAAGATCAGATAGAGCGTGCCGATGTCCTTGTGGTTGGTGGACATGAACCAGCGGGCGAAAAAGCCCGGCTTGTGATCATGGTCGTGATGCGAATGGCCATCGTCATGGGCCAGAAAGTCATCATGCGGGATCGAAGCCATGGTGAGCGATCCTTGAAAAGCGTCAGGCAGCGCCTGCGGAAGAAGCGGCATCGCTGGTGGCATCACCGGCGGCGGGAGCAGAGGCGGCGGCCGGCGTCACGCTTGCGGCAGCAGGCGCTGCCTCGGGCGCCCCATCCACCTTGGCACCGGCATGGGTCATCACCCAGGCATTGTAATGGGGCCGGTCAAGCGCTTCGACCACAATGGGCATATAGCCATGACGCGCGCCGCACAGTTCCGAGCACTGTCCGTAATAGACGCCCGGCTCCTTCACGAAGAGCACCTTCTCGTTGATGCGCCCCGGCACCGCGTCCAGCTTGAACCACAGCGAGGGTACGGCGAAGGAATGGATCACATCCGCGCCAAAGGTCTGCAGGCGGATGGGTTCGCCCACCGGCACCACCATGCGGTTGTCGGCCCCCAGCTGCGGCGGCTCGCCCCGCTTGATCGCTTCCGCGTCGGGCAGCATGTTCGAGATGACCTCGAAACCGCCATTGTCGGGATAGGAATAGGACCAGTACCACTGGTTGCCCGTCGCCTTGATGGTCAGCGCATTGGCGGGCGGCGCCTTGTACTGCTTGGCCAGAAGTTGCATCGAGGGAACGAAAACCGCCAGCAGGACGAGAATGGGAACGCCCGTCCACACCACTTCGAGCAGGGTGTTGTGGCTGGTGCGGCTGGGCACGGGATTGGCGCGGCGGTTGAAACGCACGACCACATAGATCAGCAAGGCCAGCACAAAGAGGCAGACTGCGGTGATGATCGGCAGCAGCATCTTGTCATGCATCCACAGCGCATAATCGCCGGTGGGCGAATATTGCGTCTGGAAGGTGACCCCACCATCCACCGGCATTCCCTTGCCCGGCGTGGGCTTCATCGGCGTGTAACCGCCCGGCGCGACAGCGAATCGCCCGCCATCGCCCTGAGCCAGGGCGGCTCCACTCGTTGCAAGAAGCGCCATACCGGTCAGCCCCCTGCTCAACCAAAAGCACGCCCCATGCCTGCGGGCATGGCTGTCAATTCCCATTTTCATGGCCTTGCGTCTTTCGTTTTCCCGGTGGGGCGAGAAAAACCTGCCCCCTCTCCACACTTTAAACCATTGGCCTGGGGCTTTTGCCCCTTATGCATAGGACTACACATGCTTGCCCCAAGGCTCAAGCACCTCTAGGGGCATTTTTTTAACGGCGCTTTTTCCTGAAAAACGCCAAGCATGCGGCCCGCTCGCCGGGCCCGCCCGACCAAAAGGCTGGACGATAATGACCGAAGACGAAGTGCTGGGTGAATTCAGGGCCGCCGGCGCCCTGCTCGAAGGGCACTTTCTCCTCTCCTCCGGGCGCCACAGCGCCCATTACCTGCAATGCGCCCGCGTGCTGATGGACCCGATGCGCGCCAGCCGCCTGTCGCTGGCCATCGCCCAGAAGATCCCGCGCGAGATTCGCAAGGAAATCTCCTGCGTGGTCAGCCCCGCCATGGGTGGCATCATCATCGGGCATGAAATGGGCCGCGCGCTTGGCGTCGACGCCATGTTTGTCGAGCGCCCCACCGGCACGTTCGAACTGCGCCGCGGCTTCGCGCTGGAAGAAGGCGCCAAGGTGCTGATGGTCGAGGATGTCGTTACCACCGGCCTGTCCAGCCGCGAGGCGATTCGCGCGATCGAGGAAGCGGGCGGTCAGGTGATCGCGGCCTGCGCCCTTGTCGACCGCAGCGCGGGCAGCGCCGATCTTGGCGTGCCCTTCTTCCCGCTCATCGAGCTCAACTTCCCCACCTGGGCGCCCGAGGAGGTTCCCACCGAGCTGGCCGCCACCCCCGCCACCAAGCCGGGCAGCCGCGCCAAGCCTTAAAGGACCAGAGCCGTGAGCCATCCCCTTTCGCCTGAGCGTCTTCGTCTGGGCGTCAACATCGACCACGTCGCCACCATCCGCAATGCGCGCGGCGGCGATCATCCCGATCCGGTCCGCGCGGCGCAGATCGTGGCGGCGGTGGGCGGGGATGGCATCACGGCCCATCTGCGCGAGGACCGCCGCCACATCCGCGACGAGGATCTGGCGCGCATCCAGGCGGCCACCAACCTGCCGCTGAACCTGGAAATGGCGGCCACCGACGAGATGCTGGCCATCGCCCTGCGCCACAAGCCCCATGCCGCCTGCATCGTGCCGGAGCGGCGCGAGGAGCGCACCACCGAGGGCGGTCTGGATGCGGCGGGGCAGCACAATCGCCTCGCCCCCATCGTGGCGCGGCTGCGCGATGCCGGCATCCGCGTCAGCCTGTTCATTGCGCCCGAACCGGCGCAGATCGAAGCCGCCATGCGCCTTGGCGCACCGGTGGTGGAACTGCACACCGGCGAATATGCCCATGCGCAGGGAGAGCAGCGCGAGATCGAACTGCGCCGTCTGGCCGATATGGCAGCCCTTGCCGCGAAAAACGGCATCGAGCCGCATGCCGGGCACGGCCTGACCTATGACAATGTCCAGCCCATTGCCGCCATCCCGCAGATCGCCGAACTCAACATCGGGCATTATCTGATCGGCGAGGCGATCTTCACCGGGCTGGACAGCGCGGTGCGCCGCATGCGCGATCTGATGGATGAGGCCCGCTAGGGGCTTTGGGGGTTACGAGATGATCATCGCCATCGGTTCGGATCTGTGCAGCATCGAGCGGATCGAGACCGCCCTGTCGCGCCATGGCGACCGTTTCGAGGCCCGCGTCTTTACCGAAACCGAACGCGCCCATGCCGCCGCCCGCCCCTTCACACGCTCCGCCACGCTGGCCAAGCGTTTTGCCGCCAAGGAAGCCTGCGCCAAGGCATTGGGCACCGGCTTTGCCGAGGGCGTCTTCATGAAGGACATTGGCGTCACCAACGCCCCCAGCGGCGCGCCGAGCCTGCATTTGTCGGCTGGCGCGGCCGAGCGGCTGGCCGCCATCACCCCGCCGGGCCATACGGCGGTGCTGCATCTGACCTTGACCGACGATCACCCCTTTGCCCAGGCTTTCGTTGTCATCGAGGCCCGTCCGCTCTCTCAACAGCCCCTCGGCGCATGACCAGCCCCGATCAGAACGAAGACTCCATGAGCCAGACCGCGCCTGCCCTGACACCGGCCCCCGAAACACCGGCCCCCGAAACGCCGACCCAAAAGCGCGAAAGCGTGAACTGGCTGGCCGAGATCCGGGGGCTGGCCGGCATGTTGCTGGCGGTGCTGGCCTTTCACAGCTTCATCGCCAAGCCTTTCTACATTCCCTCGGGCTCCATGCTGCCGGGGCTATGGGTGGGCGACCATCTGGTGGTCAACAAATTCACCTATGGCTGGAACTGGTCCTCGCCCAGCTTTCACATCCTGCCGCGTGGCGACTGGCGCATCTGGCCACGCACGCCCGATTACGGCGATGTGGTGATCGTGGTGCCGCGCGGGCGCAACGAGGATTACATCAAGCGCGTCGTCGCCCGCCCCGGCGACCGCATCGCAGTGGTCAACGGCCAGATCGTGCTCAACGGCAGGCGCGTACCGCAGGAAATGCTGCCCTCGGTGCAATTGCCGATCGATGCCATGCGGTCGAGCGAGGACCCCTATCCTTGCGATGACTGGCACATCGTCCACCTGCCCTCGGGCAAGGAGGTCTGCGAGGTGCCCGCGCTGCGCGAAACCATGCCCAACGGCGCGACCTACACGCTGCTCAATTACCGCGAGAACCCCGAGACCGAGACTATGGCCGAGGTCACCGTTCCGGCGGGCCATGTCTTCCTGATGGGCGACAATCGCAACAATTCGGCCGACAGCCGCGTCAGCCTCGCCAACAATGGCCTTGGCGGGCCGGTGCCGCTGTCCGACATCGGCGGGCGGGCAGAATTTCTGACCTATTCGCTCAACGGTTCGGCGGGTTGGAACCCGCTCACCTGGATCAGGGACTTGCGCAGCGGGCGCGCATGGCGCAGCCTGCGTCCGCCGCTCACCCCCACGGTGGCACAGCCGCACTGACCTTTTCCCGGGAACCCAACCGCAGTGTCCAGCCCCCGTGCCGCCAATGAGGACAATCCCCCGCCGGCCCGCAAGGCTCCGCGCCGCCGCGCGCCTGATCTGCGCCGCGCCGGCCCCACCGACATTGCCGACCCGCTGATCCGCAGCGAAGCGAAGAAAGCGATCATCTGGCTGGGCATCGCGGCACTGATGGCGCTGACCATCGTGCTGGCCCAGCCTTTGCTCGTGGTCTTTGGCGGCATGGTCTTTGGCGCGATGATCGACGGCGGCGCGCGGCTGATCGGGCGGGTGCTGCCCGTCCCGCGGATTTTGCGCGTGGGGCTGGTGCTGGCCATGGCCGTGGCCTTCGTGCTCTGGTTCATCACCTATGCCGGCGCGCAGATTGCCGATCAGGCCGCGGCTCTCCCCGCCACGCTGGGCACGCAGGCCATGCGCGTTCTGCACTGGAGCGAGGCGCACGGCCTTTATTTCAACGCCCGCATGCGCAACAGCCTGGCCGAACATGTGCTGGGCGGCATCAATGAATTGCCCGGCCTTGTCGGCGGCGTCATCGGAGCCACCACCACACTGTTTCTGATCGCCGTGCTGGGCATCTATTTCGCCATCGACCCCCAGCCCTATCAACGCGGCCTGGGCTGGCTGCTGCCGCGCGAGAGCCGCCCCTATTTCCAGGACATGTTCACCGCCATGGGGCACACCATGCGGCGGCTGCTGTTCGGGCGGCTGATCGGCATGGGGGTTGAAGGGCTCACCATCGGCCTTGCCCTGCAACTGGGCGGCGTGCCCATGGCCTCGCTGCTGGGGCTGATCTCGGGGATGCTGGCCTTTCTGCCCAACATTGGCGCGCCCATTTCAGGCCTGCTGATGATTCTTGTCGGTTTTTCCGGCGGCGCGTCCATGGGGCTTTACTGCATCGCAGTCTATATCGTGGTGCAGGGCATCGACGGCAACATCATCGTGCCGATGGTGGCCAAGAAGACCGCCGATCTCGCCCCGGCGCTGGTGCTGGGGATGCAGCTCGTCATGGGCGCGCTGTTCGGCATCATTGGCCTCGCTCTGGCCGACCCGATGCTGGCGATGATCAAGGTGCTGCTGGAAAAGCTGGCAGCGCGCAGCCAGACACGGCAGGATGGCGGCCCGACACATGACGGGCAGTCCCCTGCCCTGACCGATGTGGCCTGACAGGCGGGCCGCGCGCATTTGGCCAGAAAGTTTCTTTATGCCACAGCCTTCATGGTGGTGCTGGTGATCGGCGGTTTGCTGGGCATGCGCTATTGGGCGCAGGAACTGTCGCAGATCGCCTTTGTCCCGCCGATGTCCTTTACGCCGCCGCCGCCGCTGGCCCATGACGCCTATGACAATCCGGCCTTGTGGATCGCGCGCGGCGCTGGTGATGGAGACGATCCGGCGCGCTGGTTGCCATCGGGCGTTGCGCCGGTTGCGCAGCGGCTGCCGGTGCAGGTCTTTTTCGTCCACCCCACCAGCTATTTCGACAAGCTGCGCTGGAACGCCCCGACCGACGATCTGCTGGCCAAGGCAAGGGCCGATATCTTTACACGCGGCCTGGCCAGTCCTTTCAGCGCGGCCAATGAAATCTGGGCTCCGCGCTATCGACAGGCCACGCTGGGCGCCTTCCTTACCGACAAGCCAGAGGGCAAGCTCGCGCTCGATCTCGCCTATGGCGATGTGCTGGCGGCTTTTGACAATTTTCTGGCCCACAGCAAGGCAGACGAGCCGATCGTGCTGGTCGGCCACAGCCAGGGCGCGTTCCATCTGATGCGCCTGATGCGCGACCGGGTGGCCGGCAAGCCTCTCGCCAGCCGCATCGCGGCGGCCTATATCGTGGGCTGGCCGGTCAGCCTGGCGCATGACCTGCCGATGATGGGCCTGCCCGCCTGCGAAGCGCCGGGACAGCCGGGCTGTGTGCTGAGCTGGCAGAGCTTTGCCGAGCCCGCCGATACCAGCATGACCCGCGCCGCCTATGCCCGTTTCCCCGGGCTCGATGGCCATGCGCGGGGTGGTTCGGCTTTCCTGTGCACCAATCCGCTGACGGGCCATTCCGGGCTGGAACCAGCGCCTGCCAGCGCCAATCTGGGCACGCTGGTTCCCGACACGACGCTGACCGGCGCGCGGGTGGTGCCCGGCCTCGTGCCCGCGCGCTGCGGCACCGATGGCTTCCTGATGATCGGCCCGGCGCCGCAGATGGGCCCCTTCGTGGCGCCCGGCAACAATTACCATGTTTATGACATTCCACTGTTCTGGGCCAACATCCGCGCCGATTTCGCCGCCCGCGTGAACGCCTGGCACAGTCATCCACCATCGCCGGACTCGAAACACAAATCATGGTGGCGCCCATGGTCGCATTGATCACCACCGGCGCACTGGAAATGCGCGACTGGCTGCCCGATGGCGGAGGACTGCTCGGGCTCGATCTGGGCACGCAGACCATCGGCACGGCCTTTTGTGACCCGGACTGGCGCATCGCCTCGCCCGGCAAGACGATCAAGCGCGGCAAGTTCTCGGTGGACCGCGGGTTGATCGAGGGGCTGGCGGCAGAACGCGCCATCAAGGGGCTGGTCATCGGCCTGCCACTCAACATGGACGGGTCAGAAGGGCCGCGCGCGCAATCGGCACGGGCCTATGCGCGCAATCTGTCGGCGCTGGGCCTGCCGATTTTGCTGTGGGACGAGCGTTGGTCCACCACCAGCGCCGAGCGCGGGCTGATCGAGCAGGACATGAGCCGGGCCAAGCGCAAGGAACGTATCGATTCGGCTGCGGCAGCGGTGATCTTGCAGGCAGCCTGCGATGCGTTGGCGGGCGGGATGCGCTGGTGAGAACAAGGTTGCGGACATTAAAATCCGCTAATCATGGTTTGCGTCGACTGTCATGGCAGTCCATCGCAACACCACGCACAGCCCGGCCTCTTCCGTCACCCTCTGGCCCCGTGTGATGATATGCAGCACGGCATCGGCGCGGGCCCGCTCTAGAATGGCAAGCGGCACGTCAGGCTCATGGCAAAGCACATCGACACTGCCCAGTAGCCGGGCCTCGCGCAGCGTCAGGTCCTCCGGATCGGCGGAGCGCAGGACTAGCTCCACCACCCCGGCCGCGACGCCCGCCGCCGGATCGTCCAGCCAGTGCGCTACTGCCCCGGCCTCGGCACGCAAAGGGTCCAGCACACCGCCGGTCGCCAGGGCGCGGTCGAGCGCGCGGCGACGCTCCCCCACATCGGGAAAGCGCTGACGCAAGCCGCCCCGTGCCGCGCCCAGCGCCTGCGCCAAGGCGCCCAGCCCGGGCGGCAGGATCTGCTCCAGCCGCAGGCGCAGCGCCTTGGCCAGCCCCGCCGAAGCACCGCCCGTGCCCACGGCCACCAGCACCGGGCTACGGTCGAGAATGGAAGGCACGGTGAAATCGCAAAGATCCGGCTGGTCCACCACATTCACCAGCACGCCCGCCGCCCGCAATTGCGCCGCGTCGCGCTCGGCATCGGCGCGGTCCTCATGGGCGACGAACGCCAGACGCGCGCCGGGGATGATCTGCCTGTGGATGATGCCGCCTGCCCGCTCGATCAGGCGCGCCTTGGCCTCGGCTGGCTCGCCTTGGCCCAGAACGATGACGGGTTGGCCGGCGATGCGGTGGAACAGGGGGAGCGTTTCGATCATGACATCGGGTTTAAAGGGATTGAAGAAGAAGTGCGAGGGACATCGCCCTCGCACCTTTCCCTTCAATCCTTTACTTCAACCAATCGGGCACCTGCTCGGCCGCCAGAATGGTGGCCGGGTCGATACGCTGGGCCACGATCGCCCACTTGTCGCCCTCGACCATCACCTCGGGCACCAGCGCGCGGCTGTTGTAGGTGTTGGCCATGGTCGCGCCATAGGCGCCGGCGGTGCGGAAGACGGCGAGGTCACCGGCCTTCACCACGTCGATCTCGCGGCCCATGGCGAATGTGTCGGAGCTCTCGCAGATGGGGCCGACGATGTTGGCGGTAAAACGCTCGCCATTGGGCGTCACCGCCCAGAAATCATGCCATGCGCCATAGAGCGCCGGGCGGGCCAGATCGTTCATCGCGGCATCGACGATGACGAAGGGGTGGGTAACGCCTTCCTTCACGCGAACCACCCGGGTGATCAGGACACCGGAGTTGCCCGCGATGACACGGCCCGGTTCGAACATCAGCGTCACGCCCCAATCGGCGGTGACGCGGGCCACCATGGCGCCATAGTCGGCGGGCGTCGGGAAGTTCTCGCCATCCTTGTAAGGGACGCCCACGCCGCCGCCCAGATCCATATGGGTGATGGTCTGCCCATTGGCGCGGATGGCCCGCATCAGCGCGCCCATCTTGGTGAAGGCATCCTCCAGCGGCTTGAGCTGCGAAAGCTGGCTGCCGATATGAACGGCAAGCCCGCGCATGGTCAGCCCCGGCAGGACGGAAAGGCGCGCATAGATGCCCGCGGCCCGGTCATAGGCGACGCCGAACTTGTTTTCCGCCATGCCGGTGGAGATCTTGGCATGGGTTTTGGCATCGACATCCGGGTTGACGCGGAGCGCGGCCTGCGCGGTCATGCCCAACCCGGCCGCGATCTGCGCCAGTTCCACGCCTTCCTCTTCCGATTCCAGATTGAACTGGCCGACGCCCGCCTTGAGCGCGCGGGTCAGCTCATCGGCCGTCTTGCCCACGCCGGAAAAAACGATGTCCGCGCCCGGAATGCCGGCGGCCAGCGCGCGGTCCATCTCGCCCGCCGAGACGACATCAGCGCCATAACCCTCGCTGGCCAGCAGGCGCAGCACGGCAAGGTTGGGGTTCGACTTGACGGCAAAGGCGATATGCTTGGCAGGTACAGCGGCAAGCCCGGCGGCAAAGACCTGCGCATGGCGGCGCAGGGTCGCGCTGGAATAGACATAGCAGGGCGTGCCCACCTGCTCGGCAATGGTGGCAAGGGCGACGTCTTCGGCGTGCAGGGCGCCGTTCTGGTAGGCGAAATGGTCCATGGGGTCAGGGTCTTTATGCGAGAAGCTGTCTGGTGACCCCGGCGCCCTGCGATCAGTCCTTGGGCGGCAGATCGAAGGGATCGTCGGAGCGCGGTTCGCTGCGCGTGTGCAGCTCGATGTTGCGGCCGGGGCGCTGTTGCGAGGTGGGTTTCAGAAGTTCGCCCGCAGAGGGCGTATCCTGACGGCCATATGGCGCCACCGGCAGTGAGCGACCCGGCCCGGGTTTGAGCTCCGCCACCTGACCGCAGGCCGACAGTGCCGCGCAGGACACAGCCAGCGCGGCGGCGGTCAGGATGGGGCGAGCATTACGCAGCGGCATCAGGCTTCCTTTTGCGGGACCGGCAAGGTCACAGGCCGAGGGCGGCGCGTGCCTCGGCGACGCGCTTCTCTACCTCAACCGGAGCGGTTCCGCCATGGCTGGCGCGACTGGCGACCGAAGCCTCGACACTGAGCGCGGGGAAGACGCCTTCGTCGATGCGGGCGTCAATGGCACGCAGTTCATCAAGGCTGAGCTGGTCAAGCGCGACGCCTTTCGATTCGGCCAGTTTCACGGCCGCACCGGTGATGTGATGCGCCTCGCGGAAGGGGATATTGGCCTGGCGCACCAGCCAGTCGGCCAGATCGGTGGCCGTGGCATAGCCCAGCTCGGCGGCCTTGCGCATGCGGTCGGTGCGGAACCTGGTGCTTTCCACCATGCCGGTCATGGCGGCAAGGCACAGGGTCAGCAGGCTGGCGGCCTCGAAGACGGGCGGCTTGTCGTCCTGCATATCCTTCGAATAGGCCAGCGGCAGGCCCTTCATGGTGATCATCAGGCTGGTGAGGCTGCCGATGATGCGCCCGGCATGGCCGCGCACCAGTTCGGCGGCATCCGGGTTCTTCTTCTGCGGCATGATGCTGCTGCCGGTCGAGAGCGAATCGGGCAGGGTGACAAAGCCGAAGGGCTGGCTGGCCCAGATGATGAATTCCTCGGCCAGGCGCGAGAGATGCAGCGCCGTCTGCGCGGCGGCCATCAGATAATCCAGCGCGAAATCACGGTCGGACACCGAGTCGAGGCTGTTGCTGGTCGGCTTGTCGAAATCCAGCGCGGCGGCGGTAGCGAAACGGTCGATGGGGAAGCCCGTGCCGGCCAGCGCGGCCGAACCCAGCGGCGACTGGTTCATGCGCGCGCGCGCATCGGTAAAGCGCGACACGTCGCGGCGGGCCATCTCGTAATAAGCCATCAGATGGTGGCCCAGCGTGACGGGCTGCGCGGTCTGCAGATGGGTAAAGCCGGGCATGATCGAATGGGCATGCTCGCCAGCCCGCGTCACCAGCGCCTTTTGCAGTGCCTCCAGCCCCGCCAGCGCGGCATCGCAGGCATCGCGCACCCAGAGGCGGAAATCGGTCGCCACCTGATCGTTGCGGCTGCGCGCGGTATGCAGGCGCCCCGCCACCGGGCCCACCAGCTCGGCCAGGCGGCTTTCGGTGGTCATGTGAATGTCTTCAAGGTCCCAGTTTTCGGGGACGCCGCTCACTTCATATTCGGCGGCAACCTTGTCGAGGCCATCGCTGATCGTCACCGCATCGGCAGGCGCGACAATACCCTGCGCGCCCAGCATGGCGACATGGGCCTTGCTGGCGCGGATGTCCTGTCGCCACAGGGCCTTGTCGAAGGGAATGGAGGCGTTAATCTCGCGCATGATCGAACTGGGGCCTTCGGCAAAGCGCCCGCCCCACATCTGATTGGAGCCTGTCTTGTCGTCACTCACGCGCTTAATCCCCGGATCTTTGTTGGTGCTGGCCGTTCTTGGCGGCTGCGATAGGCAAAGCGGCCAGAATGCGCAACAGGCAGCGTCCAGCAGCCTGACTGATGCGGCTTCCGACAAAGCCGACGAGGCGCAAATTGGCACATTCGACCGCAGCCACAAGGGCAGCCATCTGCCCGACCTGACCTTCACCGACACGGACGGCCACCCGCTGCGCCTGGCCGCGCTGACCGGCAAACCGCTGCTGTTGAACCTGTGGGCGACCTGGTGCGCGCCCTGCGTGGCCGAATTGCCGACGCTCGATGCGCTGGCCGGTGCCAAGGGCGCGGGGCTGCAGGTGGTGGCCATCTCGCAGGATCTGGGTGAAGGCGATGCGCTGAGTGCGAAGGTGAAGGACTTCTGGCAGGGCAAGGGCTTCCGGCATATCCACCCCGCGCTCGACCCGCAGGGCGAGGCAGCCAGCCAGTATCAGGCAGCCACCCTGCCCACCACCATCTATTACGACGCGCAAGGGCGTGAGGTCTGGCGCCTGACGGGAGGGCATGACTGGTCAGGCAAGGACACCGACAAACTGCTGGCCGAGACGGCGGGTTGAGGGCCTTTCCTGCCGGATTATACCCCGGGCCTTGCCCGATTCCTCACGCGTGATGGTTGCGGGGCTCTGCCCCCGGCTCTATGGAACGGCGCGAACCGGGCGCCGGAGTCACGCCGTATCACCGCGCTCTCTCCCACACAGACACTGTTTCGAGGACACAATGGCCAAGACGATCAACCTTTCGCTGAGCGATGACGAGTTGGAAATCCTGATCGATGCGCTGGAAGCCGACATGGAAGGTTATCTGGATTCGGCCAAGGAAGCGCGCGGCAACAACAACCGCGAGGATGTGGCCACCTTCACCGAAGCGGCCCAGCGCATCGCCACGCTGATCGAGAAGCTGCGCAAGCTGAACCCGGAACTCTAAGGATCTGTATCGCCATGCGAAATGGCGGACGCCGCTAGCGACAATGCCGCGGGTCCGCCTTTTCGCAGCCGGAGATAGGATGGCGATTCGCGCTTCATCTGCGCATGATACTTCCTTTTCGCGAAACTCTCTCATTCCTCCCATGAACTTATCGAAGGAATGACGTCCCACCTGAGGCGTTGCTGCCGATCAAGACGGCAGATGCTAATGTCTGCCACCATAAAAAGTGGGCGCGACATTACTGCCCACAGGGCACCGCGCGAACGCGACGCCTGCCCCCAAACAGGGGAAAGACTCCTCAGTCAGAACGCCTATGTCGATATGGATTGCGATCTGCGTTTGTGTATAATTTTTTCAAAGTTGCCAATCTCGGCTTCGCTTGCGCGCCTCCGGGGTCTTGCGCCAAAGTGCTTTGAAGGTTTCCGTCTGGCTCGTTAAGAGCGCCGGATCGGATACTCCAATCGCCTCGCACTCAGTTTTACGCCCAGCAGATCGCGCAAAGGCTTATCTTCAAGGTTTTGATTCACAATGAATTATCGCCATTCCTTCCATGCTGGCAATAGCGCCGATGTCGTGAAACACAGCCTGCTGATTGCCCTCGTGCGCGCCTTGCAGCAAAAAGAGGGCGCACTGACCCTGATCGACACCCATTCCGGCTGTGGGCTTTACGACCTTTACGGCGACGAGGCCCAACGCACAGGCGAGTCCGCGCAAGGCGTGCTGCGGGCCTTCGCAGACATGAACCCCTTGCTCAGCGACTATCGCGCCGCCGTACAGGCAGTGAATAGCGGGGATGAACCGCGCCTCTACCCCGGCTCGCCACGGTTTCTGGCCCAGCTTCTGCGCCCGCAGGATCTGCTGATCCTGAACGAAAAACACCCCGAGGACGCCTATGCCCTGCGCGGCGTGATGCACGACACACAAGCCGCCGTGCATGAACGCGACGCCTACGAACTGTGGCTGGCGATGGTGCCGACCCGAACGCCTCGCGGCGTGGTCGTGGTCGACCCGCCGTATGAACAGACCGACGAACGCGCGCGCATCACCGCCACACTCGCCGCAGCACATCGCAAATGGGCGCATGGCGTGACGGTGATCTGGTTCCCGCTGAAGGAGCGCTCCACCCATGCGCAGTGGAAGCACCAGTTGCGCAAGCTTGGCATCCCGAAATTCCTGAACGTCGAGCATTGGTTGTATGATGCCGATCAGCCCGGCATCTATAACGGCGCCGGCCTGTTCATCATCAACCCGCCCTACGCCTTTACGCAGGCGTTGCCGCCTCTGCTGGAAGCTCTGCGCGCCGCGCTGGCGCCGGAGGGGCATAGGGGCGAGATCACAGCCGACTGGTTGGCCAGATGAACGAGGGGTTCGAGAAAGCCCAGCGGCACCGGTGAAGGGTGGAAGGGTATAACCCGCTCGCGATCGCGCGGTACTTGGCCAGCATCTTTTCACGCGCGGGATCTAGGCCGTGAGCAAGCTGCGCTCGTGCTTCATCACGGCGCTGTCGTGCGGCAACCAGCGGGATCGCAGGATAGGCGCCAAGGGCCAGTTTCTTCTCTTGACCCTCGATACGGTACTTCAGTCGCCACAGCTTACTGCCTGTGGACTGCACCTGAAGATAGAGCCCGCCACTGTCGCCAAATTTGTATGCCTTGGCGCCGGCTTTGGCATTTTTGACGGCAAAATCGGTGGAGCATAGCTGGGGGCCTTTTGAAATAAGACTTAAGCGATACCCCCATTATCCCCCAAAAGGGCTGAGCAGCGGTGAGATGAAGGCAGAGGCCAGGCCCTAAAATACTCCACATTTCCGTTGCTTACAACGCGCAGTGAAATGTGATGAGACAGGAAAGTGGTGGGCGGTGACGGGCTCGAACCGCCGACCCTCTCGGTGTAAACGAGATGCTCTACCAACTGAGCTAACCGCCCCGGTGCGCGCCCTGGGCCGCGCGGGTGCGGCGCTCTTGGGACTTTTCTCGCGCTCCGTCAACCATCAACCGTCAAGCTCATGCCGGTGTGCCCTCCGCCCCGCGCCCGGCAAGGCGCAAGCCCTCGATCACCACGCGCAAGGCGGGCGAGACCTGCCGATTACCCGGATAGTAAAGGTGATAGCCCGGATAGGGTTCACACCAGTCATCGAGCAGCCGCAGCAGTCGCCCATCCCCGATCTGCGCCTCCACATGGCATTCGGGCAGGAAGGCAATACCCAGCCCATCCACCGCCGCCTGCACCGCCAGCACCGATGTGTTGACCGTCACCTGTCCGCCCACGCGCACGCGCAACGCGCGACCACCTTTCTCGAATTCCCAGACATAGACAGCGCCATGGGTTGGCAGGCGCATGTTGATGCATTGGTGGTGGGTCAGATCGTGCGGGTGCAGCGGCGCGCGATGGCGTGCCAGATAGGCCGGCGAGGCCACCGCCGCCATGCGCTGGGGTGGCGCGATGGGCACGGCGATCATGTCGCGGTCGATGATGTCGCCCGAGCGTACCCCCGCGTCCAGTCCCGCCGCCACGATGTCGATCAACCCATTGTCGACCACCAGTTCAATCTCGATCTCGGGATAGTTGGGCAGCAGTTCCGCCAGCGCAGGCCAGAGCAGGAAATGCGCGCTGCTTTCATCGGCCGTAATACGCACCGTGCCCGCCGGCCTGTCGCGGTTTTCGCTCAGTTGCGCCAGCGCCGCCTCAATCCCCTCGAAATGCGGGACAAGCCCCTGCGCCAGCCGCTCACCAGCTTCCGTAGGCGCCACGCTGCGCGTCGTGCGGTTGAGCAAACGAACGCCAAGGCGTGCCTCCAGATTGCCGATCGTGCGGCTCAACGCCGATTGCGACAGCCCCAGATGCGCCGCCGCGCGGGTGAAGCTGCGTTCGCGCGCCACCACCAGAAAGGCGCGCAACTGCTGATGGTCGGCCTGTCTCATGCAAGCGCCCTCCATTTATGCGCAGGAGGAATAAGTTCATCCCGCAATTGGCATATTATCGCCATAATGCCCAGCGGCTAAACAGCGCCCTCCCTTCCCCCCTCCTTACAGGATGCATCCAGCATGACTGTCAAAGCCCTAGGCGCTCTCGCCGCTAACAAACCCATGGAATCTCTGGAGATCACACGCCGCGCGGTGGGCGCGCATGATGTCGCCATCAAGATCGCCTTTTGCGGCGTCTGTCATTCCGACCTGCACATGGTGCGCGACGAATGGGGTGGCGCGATCTACCCCAGCGTGCCCGGGCATGAAATCGTCGGCCATGTCACCGCCGTGGGCGACCATGTGTCCAAGTTCAAGGTTGGCGACACGGTGGGCGTTGGCTGTATGGTCGACAGTTGCCGTGAATGCGCCTCCTGCCACGACGGGCTGGAGCAATATTGCACCGGCGGCATGACACAGACCTACAACTCACCCACCGCCGACGCGCCGGGCCACACGCTGGGTGGTTATTCGCAAAGCATTGTGGTGGACGAGAACTTCGTGCTGCGCGTGACGCATGACGAAAAGGATCTGGCCGCCGTTGCGCCGCTGCTGTGCGCGGGCATCACCACCTGGTCGCCGCTGCGCCACTGGAACGCTGGGCCGGGCAAGAAGGTGGGCATCGTGGGCATTGGCGGCCTGGGCCATATGGGCGTGAAACTGGCTGCGGCGCTGGGCGCTCATACCGTCGCCTTCACCACCAGCGAGAGCAAACGCGAGGCCGCGCTGGCACTGGGCGCCCATGAGGTGATCGTTTCGAAGAATGAGGAAGAGATGGCCGCCCATGCCGGCAGCTTCGACTTCATCCTCAACACCGTGGCCGCCACGCATAATCTCGACCCGTTCATCGGCTTGCTCGCGCGGGACGGCACGATGTGCCTGGTCGGCGCGCCCGAGCATCCCCACCCCAGTCCCACCGTCTTCAACCTGATCTTCGGTCGCCGCTCGATCGCTGGTTCGCTGATCGGCGGCATTGCCGAAACGCAGGAAATGCTGGATTTCTGCGGCGAACACGGCATCACCTCGGACATCGAGATGATCGCCGCCAACCAGATCGAGGACGCCTTTGCCCGCATGCTGAAGGGTGACGTGCGCTATCGCTTCGTGATCGACAGCGCGACGCTGGCGGGCTGAACCATTGCGTTTTGCGCCGGGGGCCGACAGTGATGCCCCCGGCACCTCAGGGCCGCGCCCGCCTGATCGTATAGGTCAGCTCGGCGCGGCCATGGGCGGGCACATCCACCACCCAGAGCGGCGCGCCATCCTTGCGCCCCAATCGCCGCGAACTGGCCGCGACGACATCGCCATCCCCCAGTTGCAACCGCGCCTCGACATGCACCGGGCCAGGCTTGGCGTTGGTCAGCGTGACATGCACACGCTGCGCTTTCGAGGAAAGCGACCTCGACACCGAGACGAAACGCACCAGCGGTGAAGCACCCATGCGGATGTCAAACGTCTCGCCCTCAGCCTTGTCATCCATGCGCCCCTCACCCACCGGAACAGCGGCGGCGCCGTCCGGTTGCAACAGGCTGACCCGGCCACCGGGCAGGGCCAGACCCAGGCCGTCTTCACGCCGGTTGCGCAGTCGAACACCCATCAGCGCCTGTCCTTCATCGTCAGGGGCAATGGTCGCAAGATGGACAAGCTGCAGGCTGACCCGTCGATCCGCCAGCAGCGCCACCTGCTTTTGCGCATGGGCCGCCACCGTTGTCGCCACCGGCAGGCGATAGAGATGCAGATCGCCCAAAGCCTCTTCCTGCGCGACGTAATCCGCCTTCATCATGCGTGAGGCCGTCACCATGATTTCCATCGGTGCCGGCGGAGGCGGAGGCGCCGGCGGCGCGGCAGGCGCCGCGACAGGCCAAGGCGCAGTCGCACCGCAATCAAAGCGTAAAAAGCCACCCCCCTGTCGGCCCGGGCGCGTCTCTTCAAAATTCGGCTTGCCGGCCACCACGGCCGTCGTCGCCTCTGGAAAGCTGGTGTCATCGCCGCTCGCCAGCGTGAGCCATGCCGTCATCGTGGCGCCACGCCCGTCCGGCGCCAGCTTGAGCACGTAATGCGCGTTCCAGTCAAAGCCCCAGGCCAGATAGGACAGGGTCATGCGCACATGGCGGGCCGTGGGCGACTGCGTTTCCACCGAGAGCGTCGGACGCGCGTTGAGCCCTTTCGGTAGCCCCTGATAGGCGATGCTGTCCTTGAGAAAACCGCAATTGGCCAATTCATAGCCGGCTCTGGTCTGCACCACAGCGGCACCATCCGGCCCCGAGCGGATGATCGCCGGTTCCTCCCGCACCTGCCCGTTGACGGGATCGCGGCGGCGCAGCACCACTGGCCGGCCAAAGGCTCGCGCATAGAGATTGCGCGGCGAGAGCAGTTCGGCGTCGAGGTTCTTCTCCCGCACATCGCCCGGCAGGCCGGAGATGATCGCGCTTTCCGCCAGCATGCCCGCCGCCACCCCCTCAAACCGTAATGTGGAGGTGCCGGCGGGCAGGTCAACATCGCGCTGTTCGGTGATGAGGGCAAAACCGCCCAGCCAGCCAGGCGAAAAGACCGCATCCGGGCTGCGCCCGGGTGCGCGATAAATGGTCACCGCCAGACCCGATGGAGCGGCGGACATGACGATGGGCATGGCGCCTTCATCCTGCCCTGCCACGGGCGCTGCCGCCACGGCCAACAGCGCAGCCGCCATACCTCCTGCCAATCGATGCACGCCGCGCCCCCGCTCAATAACGCGTGTCGAATTGCGCGGTCAGCATGACCGATCCATGCGCGGGCACCGTCACATGCCACAGCCGCGTATCGGCTCCCTGCTGCTCTCCCTTGATGCTTTCGGCCGAAACACGTGTATCGTGCCAACCATTGTCCAGGCCATCCTGCGCTACATCGACCTCCACCGGCACAGCCTTGGCATTGGTGATGTGATAGCTCATGCGCGTGCGCCACAAGGTCACGCCGCGCTCAACCACCGTCACCTTGGGCGCGCCGCCCTGCGTGATGCGCCAGCTGGCACTCTTTTCCCATTCATCGGTCGACAGATGCTCGCGCCCCTCGACGACGGGCTGCACCTTGACGTCAAAGGCCGCGCCGAGGCCCAAAGCGAGCTTGCTGCCCATGGGCGTGTGACCGATGGTGTCCTCACCGATAAACTGGGGCTGACCGCGGGCATCACGCATATAGACCCGCACCGTACCGGCCGGCAGCGCATCGCCGAGACCACCCGAACCAGCACTGGAAAATCGCAACTGGCTGGTAAAGCTCTGCGGCTCATCGCTCGCCCCCAGCCAGGCGTTGTGAAAAACGTAACCGTGCGTCGCCGCCGCGCCCTTGGCATCGAGAAAGCCGATCTGCTTTTGCTGAACGCCGGCCACCGATGTGCGCCCGTCAATCGGGTACACGTAATAGTCGCCCAACTGTTCACGCGGAGCGCTTTGCGTGCCGGGCTGCACCTTGACCGCGCGCAGCACCTGCCCGCGTACCATCGGCATAACAGGGTCGCCCCCCTGCTCATCCCCGACATTGCCGGCAACCAGCAGGACACGCGCGTGAGGAAAAGCTGTTCCGGTATGGTTGTTCAGCGTGATCCAGCCCTGAACATCGACCTTGCTCGTTGCCTCATCATAGAGCGCGACATAATCGGCCTTCCAGCCAAAGCCGCGGGAGAGATAGCTCAGCGTGATCGGACGCGCTTTAGCCGAGGTGGAATCAAGCGTGACCGACAGGGTGGGATGCGCCTTCAAACCTTCGGGCAGGCCGGGAAACACCAGTCGCGCTCCCGTCTGACCCAACACCTCGATCCGATTGCCGACCTGCACCAGCGTGCCGCCATTGTTGGCCAGAATGCGTGCGGGTTCGCTTACCTCCGCGCCGGTAACGGGATTGGTATGCACCAGCGACACCGCCTGCCCCACCGATTTATCGATCAGCCTCTGCGGCGAGAGCAGGTCATAATCGAAATTCTGCTCGATGACCGATGTGTCAGGCGCGGCGATCGTGACCGTTTCGGGCCTGATCCGGGCCGAGACATCGGGCAGATCAACCGTGACCCGACCGCGCGAGAGCGGCACCTCCCGCACATCCTGAATCAAGGCCAGGTCATTGTTATAGATGGTGATCGAGACATCACCCTGTGCGTTTCCAATCTGATCCGACGCCTTGCCGCCCTGTGCCTGCGCGACAGTGGCAAAACCGCCAGCCCCGTTTGCCAGCACTCCGGCCATCATCACGGTCTTCCAAAACATTCCGGCTCTCCCGCACGCGCCCCAATGGAGCTCCGCCACAAGGTTCCTAGCAGCTGATCCTCAAGACACAGCCGCAAAAGAACATCCATAAGCCCATAAAACGCATGGAAGTTGAACGGATCGTGACATTGCACGACATGGGCTATTCATGCCCCTGCCCAAGCCTGCGATGGCTTGGCAGAAGCCGGAACGATACCATCAGCCCTGTTTGACGGGCACCTCGCCAATATCGGCAAAATAACGCGACATGGCATCAATCGCTTTGTCCGTGAGCGTGATGAAGGCCCGGCGGCGATCATTTTCATCCTCGATCCGCCGCAGCAGACCAGCGTCGGTCATCTGCCCGATCCAGCGCAGCGCCGTGGTGGGCGGAACGCCAGAGGCGATGCACAGGCTGGTCACCGAAACCCGCGCCTGTTCAGCGCTGGCCGCGGTCAGGTCCAGCAACATGTCCCAGGCCGGATCGGCAAACAGATCGCCATCGAAATAGCGCGCGCGCATCTGGCGCTGGCGGATGATCCGCCGCACCAGCCGCGGATCGGGCAGCGAAGCCGGCCCCTTGCGGACCAGCCTGTCCTCGCCCGAACGCGCATGGCCATCAGCATCAAAACGGAATGCGGACGCAGAGGCGGCAGGCGCCGGCGTCACCGGCGCCGCCACGGCGCCACTGCCGAGACGATCGATCCGCTCGCCAATCTGGGCAACCTGTTCGGTCAGTCGCAACAGCAACAATCGGTCATCCTCGGACAGTTCGCGCACGCGCTGCTGCGGCAAACGGCCCAGCACCTGCCCCAGCGCGACGATCCGCTCCGCCCGGCTGGGCATGACCAGGATCTGCGGATTGCATTGCTCAAGCGCTGCAAACACATCATCGAGCGCATCGACACTGGTGGAAACAACCAGTTCCGCCCCGGTGTTGGTCGCTCGTTGATCAAGCCTGGCCAGCGCCGCCACGCTGGCCACATCGACCACCGGGCACTCAATCAACACCACATCACCCAGCGCCCGCGCAGGCCCTTCGAGCAGATCCGCCAGGCGCCCCACCAGCCCCAGACGGAAACCGAGCTTGGCGGCATCCTCGCTCAACCCATCGCGAACCAGACCCCGGTCGGCAAAGACCGAGACAGTCAGGCCAAGATCGGCGGCATCATTGGCAGGCATGGCGTAACGGATATCAACTTGACCGTCGCTGCGCACAAACTGGGCATTGGACATGATGGTTTACTCCGCATGATTGAGCCCCCTGCTTGAATTCAGGTTTGTTCCGGGCCTCCGATTCATACGGATAAAACTAGAACAAACGGCGTTACAATCAAGATGTTTATGGAACGTTCCGTGAATATTGACTCCATTTCGGTGCAAACCGCCAATCCTCTGAAAGCAAGCCCTTTTCCCACCGCGCCAAAACGGCAAAGCGCCGCCGCCAGCCCCGGAAGGCCAGCGACGGCGCCCATAAGTGACTGAAAACAGAGAATCAGTCGGCGAATGGATCACGCACCAGAATCGTATCCTCACGCTCGGGGCTGGTCGACACCAGCGCCACCGGCGTCTCGATCAGTTCCTGCACGCGCTGGATGTATTTGATCGCCTGCGCAGGCAGATCCGCCCAGCTTCGCGCGCCGGCGGTCGTGCCCTGCCAGCCGTCCATGTCCTCATAGATCGGCTCGACATTGGCTTGGTCAGCGGCATGGCTGGGGTAATAGTCCAGCACCTTGCCATGCAGGCGATAGCCGATGCAGATCTTCACCTTCTCCAGACCGTCGAGCACGTCGACCTTGGTCAGCGCAATGCCGGTCACGCCCGAAATGGCGCAGGACTGACGCACCAGAACGGCGTCGAACCAGCCGCAGCGGCGCTTGCGGCCCGTGACAGTGCCGAATTCATGGCCACGCTCGCCCAGACGCTGGCCGGTTTCGTCCTCCAGCTCGGTGGGGAACGGACCGGAACCGACGCGGGTGGTGTAAGCCTTCACGATGCCCAGCACGAAGCCGGTGGCGCTGGGGCCAAGGCCCGAACCCGATGCCGCCGTGCCCGACACGGTGTTCGAGGAGGTGACAAAGGGATAGGTGCCATGATCGACGTCGAGCAGCACGCCCTGCGCGCCTTCGAACAGGATGCGCGCGCCCGCCTTCTTGACGGCGTTCAGGCGCTTCCACACCGGCTGGGCATATTGCAGAACCGAGGGAGCGATCTCGCGCAGTTCGGCCAGAAGCGCCTCGCGATCGACCGGCGGCTGGCCGAAACCGGCGCGCAGGGCGTCATGGTGCGCGCAAAGGCGGTCAAGCTGGGCTTCGAGCGCATCGAGATGCGCCAGATCGCAGACACGGATCGCGCGGCGGCCAACCTTGTCCTCATAGGCCGGGCCAATGCCGCGGCCGGTGGTGCCGATCTTGCCAGCGCCAGCAGCGGCCTCGCGCATCACGTCCAGCTCGCGGTGGACCGAAAGGATCAGCGGGCAGTTCTCGGCAATCGCGAAATTCTCGGTGTTGATGACAACACCCTGCCCTTCCAGCTTCTCGATCTCGGATTTGAGGTGCCAGGGGTCCAGCACCACACCATTGCCGATGATCGACAGCGTGCCCGTCACGATGCCCGAGGGGAGCAGCGAAAGCTTGTAAACCTTCTCGCCCACCACCAGCGTATGGCCGGCGTTATGCCCGCCCTGAAAACGCACAACGGCATCCGCGCGCGCGGCCAGCCAGTCGACGATCTTGCCCTTGCCCTCGTCACCCCACTGGGCGCCGATCACGGTGACATTTGCCATGGATAGAGTCCTCCACCCTGCCGGGTTGGTCCACAGGCGCCCTTCGACAGGACTCGGCGCCAGGGACGTGCCAATGCGGACGCGAAGGCGCCCGGGAATGCGCGCTGGCCGTTACCGATGCACGCGGCGCCGGTCAAGGCGATCCTGCAGCCCCTCGCCATGATCCCGCGCGATTGCCCGCTGGCGCGCACGGCAGGACAGGCCTAGAAATGGGCGCGGAAGGAGAGACCATGCCGATCATCCCCTTGTCTCACAGGATTTCACACAGGATTTCACGCAGAATCCGATGGGTGGCGCTTGTTGCCAGCGCCGCCGGCATCGCCATCATCATGCCCGCGGTGTCGCATGCGCAGCTTATGGCGGGCACCGGGCTCATGCGAAGGCTGATGATGCAGCGCCAGCAAGCCATGGGAAAGGACGCCCCGGCCCCGCCGCCCCACACCACCTATGCCTATGGGCCCGACAAGGAGCAGGATCTCGACCTTTTCATGCCTGCCCATCGGCAGGGGCCCGTGCCGCTGGTGCTCTTTGTGCACGGCGGCGCATGGAGCAAGGGGTCGAAGGAAACTGCCACCGGGCGGTGGAAGGCCGGCCATTACACCGGGCTTGGCTACGCCTTTGCTACCATCAACTATCGCCTGGTGCCCCGCGTGGGTGTGCAGCAGCAGGCCGAGGATGTCGCACTGGCCCTGCGCCAGATGATCCGCGACGCCGCCACACTGGGCATCGACCCGCACCGCATCGTGCTGATGGGCCACAGCGCCGGCGCGCAACTGGTGGCATTGGTGGGCACCGATGAGAGCTATCTGGCATCCGCCGGGCTCTCCTTTGCCGATCTTGCCGGCGTCATCCCCATCGACGGCGCCGCCTATGATGTGCCCGAACAGATGAAGGCCTCCGGCGCCTATATGGGCATGCGCTATGACGCGGCCTTCTCCAAGGACCCGGACCGCCAGAAAGCCCTGTCCGCCAAGCTGCACGCCGCGGCGCCCAATGCCCCCCGTTTCCTGCTGCTCCATGTCCAGCGACCCGATGGCATCGCCCAGGCGCAGGAACTGGCCAGAGCTCTGCGCGCGGCAGGAACTTCCGTTGAAGTCAGGAGCTTTGCGGGCAACGGGCTGATCGGCCATATCACCATCAACCAGCGGCTGGGTGATCCCGATTATCCGGCAACGGGGGTAGTGGATGGCTGGTTGAAACAGGTCTTTGGCGCATAGGCAAGCAGACGCAGGCGCCCAGGCCCTTCCTCAGACCGCCTCGACCAGACCACCCGCCAGCCGATGCGTGCACCCCAGCGCCACCGCGTCATCCGCCTCGCTCAAGGCCGCGACAGTGCGCCATTCCCCGCGCAGCGCCGCCGCCACCGCCGCATCATGGCCAAGCGGCAGGAACAGCAGCGGGCGCGGCGCTTCCTGCGCGGCCAGCGTCGCGATCAAAGGGTCGGGATAGAGCGAGAAGCCGGTGGCCGGCTCGGCCTGCGCCCCGGCGGGCCCAAGAATGCGATAGGTGCCGCCACGCCCCACCGCCCCGCGCAGCCCATCGGCAAAGATGGTGAAGCCGAACCAGCTCTGATATTCAAAGCCGTGGCGCTCGGTAGGGTCGAGCGTCAGGCGCGCGGCATGGCCAACCCGTCCCGCGATGCTGCGCAGCGCCGCGATGCGTTCATCAAGCACGCCGCCGACATCGAGCGCCGCCAGCCGCTCAATCGCGCTGTCGAGCGGCCCGGTAGCGTAAAGCAGCGGTAGATAGGCCTGACCACCCGCCGCCGCCAGCGCGCCTGCATCCTTGGCGTCCAGAGCGGTGCGCACGGCCTCCAGCGCGTCGGGCGCCAGCGGCCAGGGCCCGGCAGCCAGTTCGCCGACCAACTCGGGCATGGTGAAATCAACCGAAACGCCCTGCGCGCCGGCCGCCACCAGCGCCTCGACCGCCACGGCCACCACCTCGGCCGCCGCCGCCACGCTGTCGCTGCCGATCAGCTCCGCGCCCAGTTGCAGGCGCTCGCGCACCGGGTCCAGCCCGTCGCCCTTGATGGTCAGGATCTGGCCGTTGTAGCACAGGCGCAAGGGACGCGGATTGGCGCTCATCCGCGTGGCGGCGATGCGGCCCACCTGCGGGGTCACGTCGCTGCGCAGCGCCATCATCCGCAGGGATGCCGGATCGACAAAGCGGAACATGCGGCGCGACTGAATACCCGCCATGCGACTGGCCAGCGACTGCTCAAACTCGATGGTCGGCGGCTGAACGCGGTCATACCCATGCGCATCCATCACATCCATGATGGCGCGCGTGATGCGCGTGGCAGCCGCCGTTGCCTGAGGCAGGCGGTCTTCGAGGCCTTCGGGAAGCAGGTCGCGGGTGGAGTTGGTCATAATGGAGCGGGCTTTAGCAGGGTTTGAAGAGAAAGGAAGGTGCGAGGGCCATCGCCCTCGCGCTCCCAGTTGTTGTCGGCGTGGTCCCTCGGGTTCGGCCAAGGCGCTGCGTTTGCCGCGCCGCAGGCTGAAATACCCAAGGCTTGGCGTTATCAAATCAAGCCTGCGGCGCGGCGATGCTGGCGCGCAGGTTCCATCATACACGCCCTCTCGGAAATAAAGGGAGCGCGAGGGCGATGGCCCTCGCACCTTCCCCTTGTTCTTGAAAAAGAAAAGGCGGAGCCTCCCGACCCCGCCTCTCCAATATTCAAACCAGCGTTACACTCAGAACGCCAGCCCCTTCACCCGCTTCACGCCGGGCAGCTTGGCGGCCTTGTCCAGCACCTCTTCGCCCACCGGGCTGTCGACCGAGAGCAGCAGCACTGCCTCGCCGCCAGCCTCGCGGCGGCCCAGGTTGAAGGTGCCGATGTTGATGCCGTTTTCGCCCAGCAGTGTGCCGATGCGGCCGATGAAGCCGGGGGCGTCCTCGTTGACGATATACATCATGTCGCCGGTCAGTTCGGCCTCGACCTTGATGCCGAAGAGTTCGACCAGACGCGGCTCGGCATTGCTGAACAGCGTGCCGGCCACCGAACGTTCGCCTGCTTCAGTCTTGACCGAGACGCGGATCAGCGTGTGGTAGTCGCCGTCCTTTTCGGTCTTCACTTCGCGCACTTCAAGGCCGCGCTCCTTGGCGAGGAAGGGGGCGTTGACCATGTTCACCGTGTCGGACTGCACGCGCAGGAACCCGGCCAGAACGGCGGCCACGATGGGCTTGGCGTTGAGGTCCGCCGCGGCGCCTTCGGTGTGGATCGAGATGCGGGCGACGGCGCTGGTGGTCAGCTGACCGACCAGCGAACCGAGGCGCTCGGCCAGAGCCATGTAGGGCTTGAGACGCGGGGCTTCTTCAGCCGACAGCGAAGGCACGTTAAGCGCATTGGTGATGCCGCCGGTGGTGAGATAGTCACCCAGCTGCTCGGCCACCTGCAGCGCGACATTGACCTGCGCTTCGGTGGTGCTGGCGCCCAGATGCGGGGTGCAGATGAAGTTCTTCGTGCCGAAAAGCGGCGAATCCTTGGCAGGCTCGGTCTGGAACACGTCGAGGGCGGCGCCGGCGATATGGCCCGAATCGAGCCCTTCCTTCAGCGCGGCCTCGTCGATCAGGCCACCACGCGCGCAGTTGACGATGCGCACGCCCTTCTTGGTCTTGGCCAGATTTTCCGCCGACAGGATGTTCTTGGTGTCAGCGGTCAACGGCGTGTGCAGCGTGATGAAATCGGCGCGGGCCAGAAGCTGGTCCAGTTCCACCTTCTCCACGCCCAGTTCCACGGCGCGCTCGGGCGTCAGGAAGGGGTCGAAAGCCACGACCTTCATGCGCAGGCCGATGGCGCGGCTGGCGACGATGCTGCCGATGTTGCCCGCGCCGATCAGGCCCAGCGTCTTGCCGGTGACTTCCACGCCCATGAAGCCGTTCTTCGGCCATTTGCCCTGCTGGGTCTGCTCATTGGCCTCGGGGATCTGGCGGGCGAGGGCAAAGATCATCGCAATGGCATGTTCGGCGGTGGTGATCGAATTGCCGAAGGGCGTGTTCATCACGACAACGCCCTTGGCGCTGGCATAGGGGATGTCCACATTGTCGACGCCGATACCGGCGCGGCCAATGACCTTCAGATTGGTGGCAGCGTCGAGGATTTCCTTGGTCACCTTGGTCGAGCTGCGGATGGCCAGGCCATCATATTCGCCGATGCGGGCGATCAGTTGCTCGGGGGTTTCGCCGGTGATGACATCGACGTCGCAGCCCTTTTCCTCGAAAATGCGGGCGGCGTTCGGGTCCATCTTGTCCGAAATCAGGACTTTGGGCTTACGGGTAGCGGTCATGGGAATCACATCCTCATGTGAAAGGGGAAACCGGGGGCGGGCCGGCGCCAGCGCCCCCGTTGAAAGGTCAGGCAGCGCCCAGATCAGGCAGAGACGGTCTGCGCCTTGACGGTCTCATAGGCATAGTCGAGCCAGGGGCCGAGCGCCTCGATATCCTCGACATTCACCGTGGCGCCGCACCAGATACGCAGGCCCGCCGGAGCATCGCGATAGCCCGCGATGTCATAGGCAGCGTCTTCCTTTTCGAGAAGAGCGGCGAACTTCTTGATGAAATCAGCATCCGCGCCTTCCACGGTCAGGCAGACCGAGGTTTTCGAGCGCGTGCCCTTGTCGACGGCCAGATGGCCCAGCCAGTCACGCTCGGCAACGATCTTGTCGAGAGCATTGGCGTTGGCGGTGCAACGATGCTGCAAGGCTTCGAGACCGCCGATGTCCTTGGCCCATTCAAGCGCAAAGATCGCGTCCTCGACGGCCAGCATCGAGGGGGTGTTGATCGTCTCGCCCTTGAACACGCCCTCAGCGAGCTTGCCCTTGCTGACCAGGCGAAACACCTTGGGCAGCGGACGGTCGGGGGTGAAGTTTTCCAGACGCTCGACCGCGCGGGGCCCCAGGATCAGCACGCCATGGCCGCCCTCGCCGCCCAGCACCTTCTGCCAGGAGAAGGTGGCGACGTCGATCTTCGACCAGTCGATGTCGTAAGCGAAGACCGCGCTGGTGGCATCGGCGAAGGACAGGCCCTCGCGGTCGGCCGGGATCCATTCGGCGTCCGGCACGCGCACGCCGCTGGTGGTGCCGTTCCAGGTGAAGAGCACGTCGCTCGACCAGTCGACCTTGTCGAGATCGGGGAGCTGACCGTAATCGGCGCGCATCACCGTGGCGTCCAGCTTGAGCTGCTTGACGACATCCGTCACCCAGCCTTCACCAAAGCTTTCCCAGGCAAGGGCGGTGACTTCGCGGGCGCCCAGCATCGTCCACATCGCCATCTCGAAGGCGCCGGTGTCGGAACCGGGGACAAGCCCGATGCGGTGCGTATCAGGCAGGCCCAGGATCTCGCGCATCAGCTCGATGCAATAGGCCAGACGGTTCTTGCCGATCTTGGCGCGATGCGAGCGGCCCAGCGACTGAGTCGCGAGCTTGGCGAGATCATAAACGGGGGGCTTGGCGCAGGGACCCGACGAGAAAAAGGGACGGGTCGGCTTGGTCGCCGGAAAAGGTGCAGTCATGTAGTCTCTCCTTGCAGAGAGCACGCGCGGCGTTGGGACCGCGTGGCCCGGAGCCGCTTCTAAGGGCAAGCTTTGTGAAGTCAAGCGCGCATCTGCGCAATTTTCGGCGAAGCGAGTACCCCCGTTCGATGTCAACCGTTACCGAAGCGTGAAAGAAAGGGAAATTTTAACCATTCTTGTCCCATATTAACCACATGCAAACTTGGCCTTTCCCCTCGGGGCCCCGCCAAAGCGGCACCCCCCTTTCCTCACCGCGGCTCGCCCTCGCGGCCCTGCTCTCATTCGCCCTGGCAGCCTGCTCGTCGGGGCCAGTGACGGCGCCCGCACCCACGCGCACCGCTGCCACCGGAAACTGGTCTCCTGCCCCGGCCTATGGGCAGTGCATGGCCGATCTCGGCGCGAAAGAGGCCAATTTCAAACCCCTGCCCGACCAATATTTCGGCGCCGGCTGTTCCACCATCCAGACCGTGCGCCTGCTGTCCATGCGCGGCGATTATTCAGCGCTGGGCGTCACCAATCTGGGCCCGGTCACCTGCCAACTCGCCGATGCTTTCGCCAGCTGGGCCCGCTATGGAGTCGATCGCGCCGCGCGGCAGATTCTGGGCAGCCAGCTTGTGCGAATCGAGACCATGGGCAGCTACAATTGCCGCAACGTGGCGGGCACCGACCACCGCAGCGGCCATGCCACCGGCAGCGCCATCGACGTCAGCGGCTTCGTTCTGGCCGATGGTCGCCGCATCACCGTCCTTGGCGACTGGAGCGCCGGCACGCCGGAAGAGCGCGAATTCCTGCGCGTCATCCACACCAGCGCCTGCAAGCGATTCGGCATGGTGCTGGGGCCGGATTACAATGCGGATCATCGCAACCACTTCCATGTGGAGGCCGTGAATTCGCATTTCTGTCGGTAGGAGGTTTTCGTAAAAAAAGGACATGCGAGGGCGATGACCCTCGCATCTTCTCTTTTCTTTCCTCACTTACCTCGCGTGGAAAGGATAATCCGGCAACCCGTCCAAAGCCGCACGCAAAGCCTCGCTCCACCCGGCGGACAGGCTGCGATACCACGGGTCCGAGGCCGTGATGCGGATTTCATGCAGCGGTTCGAACTCGTCGCGCGCGATGACCTGCAGGTCGAGCGGCATGCCGACGGAGAGGTTCGCCTTCAGCGTCGAATCGAAACTGACCATCAGCAGCTTGACCGCATCTTCAAAGCCCATCGCCCGATCATAACCGCGCAGGATGATGGGGCGCCCATATTTGGTCTCGCCGATCTGGAAGAAGGGCGTATCGAAGCTGGCCTCGATGAAATTGCCCTCGGGATAGATGAGGTAGAGATGCTGCTGCATGCCCTTGATCTGCCCGGCCAGAATCAGTGTCGCGCCAAACTGGCCGGAGGCGTGGGGACCGGCATCCTCGTCACGCTCGGCAATGGTTTCGCGCAGCAGCTTGCCGATATGTTCGGCCATGGCGAACATGGTGGGCACTTCGAGCAACGTGTTGTGACGGTCCTCGCGCGCCTTGTTGCGCTCTTCCAGCTTGGCGACCACCGCCTGGGTGGTGGCCAGATTGCCGCTGGTCATCAGCGTGACCATGCGTTCACCCGGCACGGACCAGCTCTGCATCTTGCGAAAGGTGGAGATGTTGTCGACGCCCGAATTGGTCCGGGTGTCGCTCATCAGCACGAGCCCGGCATCCAGCATCATGCCAACACAATAGGTCATTTCACATTCCTGTTGCCGCCAGCCACGACCCGGCGATGATTCGTTTAGCCTGCCTGCTGGGCATTGTGGCCCCCCACGTCAAGCGTCACACATCCGGCCTTCCCTATCGTCAACGGGCAGGTCCGGGCGATTGACAGACTTGTCAATAATTTACCCGAAACCCTCATTGCGCCATGAATTGCTGGGCCACATCGAGCGCCACGTTGATGCCGCTGGAAACGCCGCCCTGGGTCAGGCTGGTGACAGGTGCGGCCTCGGCATAATCGGCGCCAACGGCCACGCGAACGTAACGGCTGTCGGGGCAGATCTCGTTGGAAGGGTCAAAGCCGACCCAGCCAAGGCCGGGCACATGGGCTTCGGCCCAGGCGTGGCCGGCATCCTGCGCGGTGCCCTCATCCATCAGCAGATAGCCCGAGACATAGCGTGCCGGCAGGCCCAGCAAGCGCGCGGCGGCGATGAAGACATGGGCGTGGTCCTGACAGACCCCCTTGCCCAGTTCCAGCGCCTGCTGCGCGGTGGTGGTGGCATCGGTCACGCCCTTTTCATAGGCCACCGCATCCTTCACCGCACGCGTCAGCTCATGCAGCACCTCGATGTCATTCACCCCATCGAGCGTGAAGCGCCGGGCCAGCGCGCGCACCAGCGGCCCGGGTTTGGTCAGCGGTGTTTCCTTGGCAAAGAGCCACAGCGGCATGAAGCCGGAATGCGGCCCCACCATGCCATGGGCATCACGCACATCGACCAGCGCATGGGCCGTGATCACCACCTCGCTCACCCCCTGGTTCAGCGTGACGAGCGTCGTATTGTTGCCGTTGTGATCGTCATAGGCGGCCTCGATGACGGCGCCCTCCACGGTCATCGACCATTCCACCACACTTTGCACGACACAGTCACGCGGGCGCAGGCGCAACCGCTGGACACCGTAACGCACGGGATCATCGAAGTGATAGCGGGTGGTATGGCTGATGGCGATGCGCATGGGTGCGGTCTCTTCTGCCAGGGTCTGGTCCGGAACGGTCATTCGATGAACCGATAATCGGCCGCAATCGCCTCGGCGATCTGGCGGTTGGAATTGATGAAGGCGGTGATGAATTCATGCAGGCCGAAATCGAAGATCTGGCCAATGTCAGTCTGGTTCAGGCGGGACTGGGCCTGCAGCAGCAGATCATGCGCCGGGGTGGTTTCACCATAGGCGCGCGCCAAGCCGGCCATATTGCTGACCAGCTTGTTATAGCAAAAGGCCAGCGAACGCGGGAAGCGGCCATCGAGGATCAGGAATTCGGCGATCCCCTTGGGTTCCAGCACGCCGGCATTCATCCAGCGGAAGGCCCGCTCGCCCGCCACCGAGCGCAGCACCATTTCCCACTGCGCATTGTCCAGCCGCGAGCCCACCCAGGCAAGGCTGGGCAGCAGCACATGATATTTCACGTCGAGAATGCGCGCGGTGTTGTCGGCCCGCTCGATATGGGTGCCCATGCGCGCGAAATTGAAGATGTCGTTGCGCAGCATGGTGCCTTCCATCGCGCCGCGCACCAGCGTGGTATGGCGGCGGATCGTGTCAAGCACTTCACCCAGATTGCCTTCGCCCACCGGGCGAGCCAGCAGGTCTTTCAGCACCATCCAGCTTTCATTGGTGGCTTCCCAGACCTCACGCGTGATGGCGGTGCGCACCATGCGGGCATTGGTCCGCGCGTTCTCGATCATCCAGATCACGCTGTTGGCATTGTCAGGCGATCGCAACACGAAGTTGGTGACAACCTTGCCGGTATATTCGCCGCCCTTCGCCGCAAAATCACTGTCCAGTCCCAGCGTAATGAGCACGCTGCGCCACTCCTCCGACGCGGCCGAAAGCCCGCGCGTCAGGGCCATGCGAAAGCCGGCGTCGAGCAGGCGCGCGGTGTTTTCCGCCCGTTCGAGCGAGCGGAACATCCAGAACAGTCCCCATGCGGAACGACCGAGCATCAAGCCTTACCCTTCATCAAACGTCGCATCATGGTCGCAGTGATTATGGTCGCGCTCATTCGGCCAGCACCCAGCTGTCCTTGGTGCCCCCGCCCTGGCTGGAATTGACGACCAGCGAGCCCTTCTTCAGCGCCACACGGGTCAGACCGCCGGGCGTGATGTTGATCTCGCCGGGCGACATCAGCACGAAGGGGCGCAGGTCGACATGGCGCGGGGCAAGGCCCGCCTTGGTGAAGATCGGCACGGTGGAGAGCGAGAGCGTGGGCTGGGCGATGTAATTGTCGGGGTTGGCCCGCAGCTTGCGCTCAAAGGCGGCGATCTCGGCTCTGGAAGAGGTCGGCCCGATCAACATGCCATAACCGCCCGAACCATGGACTTCCTTCACCACCAGCTCGGGCAGATGATCAAGCACATAGGCGAGGCTGTCGGCCTCTGCGCAGCGCCACGTCGGCACATTCTTCAGGATCGGCTTCTCGCCCGTGTAGAATTCCACGATCTCGGGCATGAAGGAGTAGATCGCCTTGTCATCAGCGATGCCCGTGCCGGGCGCATTGGCAATGGTGATACCGCCCGCGCGATAGACATCCATGATCCCCGCCACGCCCAGCATGCTGGTGGGGTTGAAGGTGAGCGGATCGAGAAAATTGTCGTCCACCCGCCGATAGAGCACGTCAATCGCCTGCCAGCCGCGCGTGGTTCGCATGCAGACCCGGCCATCGACCACCCGCAGATCGCTGCCCTCGACCAGTTCGGCCCCCATCTGGTCGGCCAGAAAGGCATGTTCGAAATAGGCCGAATTGTAGATGCCCGGCGTCAGCACCGCCACCACCGGGCGGTTGCCATTGGCCGCCGGCGGGGCACAGGCCGCAAGGCTGCGGGCCAGCGCGCGCGGATAATCCGACACCGGCTGCACCTGCACCTTGGTGAAGAGTTCCGGGAACATAGCCATCATCGTCTCGCGGTTCTCCAGCATATAGGAGACCCCCGAGGGCGTGCGGGCATTGTCCTCCAGCACCATGAATTCATCGGGCCCGGTGCGCACCAGATCGACCCCAACGATATGGGTGTAAACCCCGCCGGGTGGCGTGAAACCGACCATTTGCGGCAGGAAGGCATCGTTTTTGGCCAGCACCCGCTCAGGCAGTTTGCCGGCCTTCACGATCTCGCGCTTGTGATACAGGTCATGCAGGAAAGCGTTGATCGCCCGCACGCGCTGGTCGATGCCCTTCGAAAGCTTCTTCCATTCATCCGCCGTGATGATGCGCGGGATCATGTCGAAGGGGATCAGGCGCTCCTGCCCGGCATCCTCGCCATAGACGTTGAAGGTGATGCCGGTGCGGCGGAAGAAACTTTCCGCTTCCTTGCCTTGCCGGGCCATCCATCTGGGGTCCTGCGCGTCAAACCACTCGCGATAGCCTGCATAGGCGGGCCGGACCTGGCCCTGGCCATCGATCATCTCGTCATAGCACGAGAGCGTGGTTGTGTTCATCAGCACCCCAAACAAGGCTTCGGCGGCATCCGCATGGCCGCCTGTCAAGCAAAGCTGCAACAATAAACCCGCCTTGCCAAGCGTCATTGCTGCGATTGCGAGACAAATTTTTCTGTGCAATCATCCCGCCGCTTCCAGCCATGGCGCGCGGCAACCGCCTCGCCCCCTTGCGGAACGATTGGCGAACGCCCATACTCTCTTCATGGCCGAACTCATCATCCGTCGCGGGCTGGAAGAGCCGGACACCTCCGCCAATTTCGTCCCCCATCGCCCTGCCCGCCCCGACAAGGTCGATGGCGGCAAACCGTTGAAGATTGTCAGCGATTATCAGCCATCGGGCGACCAGCCGACGGCCATTGCCGATCTGGTGGAAGGCATCACCGGGGGCGAACAGACGCAGGTTCTCCTGGGCGTCACGGGCTCGGGCAAGACTTTCACCATGGCGCAGGTCATCCAGGCCACCCAGCGCCCGGCGCTGATTCTGGCGCCCAACAAGATTCTCGCCGCGCAGCTCTATGGCGAGATGAAGAGCTTCTTTCCCGACAATGCGGTGGAATATTTCGTCAGCTATTACGATTATTACCAGCCCGAGGCCTATGTCGCCCGGTCGGACACCTATATCGAAAAAGAATCATCGGTGAACGAGGCCATCGACCGCATGCGCCACTCGGCCACGCGCGCGCTGCTGGAGCGGGACGATGTGATCATCGTCGCTTCGGTGTCCTGCCTCTACGGCATCGGCTCGGTGGAAACCTACTCCGCGATGATCTTCGATCTGGAGGTCGGCAAGAATCAGGACCAGGGCGAGATCATCCGCAAACTGGTCGCCATGCAGTACAAGCGCAACGATGTGGCTTTTGCCCGCGGCAATTTCCGCGTGCGGGGCGACAATCTGGAAATCTTCCCCAGTCATTATGAGGACATCGCCTGGCGCATCAGCTTCTTCGGCGACGAGGTGGAGGAGATCGTCGAGTTCGATCCCTTGACTGGCAAGGCGGGGGCGAAGCTGGAGAAGATCCGCGTCTATGCCAATTCGCACCACGTCACACCCGGCCCCACGATGCAACAAGCGATGCACGCCATCCGCTTCGAGCTGGAAGAGCGGCTGAAGGAGCTCAACGCGGAAGGTAAATTGCTGGAAGCGCAAAGGCTGGAGCAGCGCACCAATTTCGATCTGGAGATGATCGCCGCCACCGGCAGTTGCGCGGGAATCGAGAATTACAGCCGGTTTCTCTCAGGCCGCCTGCCGGGCGAGCCGCCGCCGACGCTGTTCGAATATCTCCCCGAGAACGCCCTGCTCTTCGTGGATGAAAGCCACCAGACCGTGCCGCAGATCAGCGCCATGGCGCGCGGCGACCACCGTCGCAAGATCACCCTGGCCGAATATGGCTTCCGCCTGCCCAGTTGCATCGACAACCGCCCCCTGCGCTTCAACGAATGGGACGTGATGCGCCCGCAGACCGTCGCCGTCTCGGCCACGCCGGGCCCGTGGGAGATGGAGCAGTCAGGCGGCGTCTTTGCCGAGCAGGTGATCCGCCCGACCGGCCTGATCGATCCGCCGGTGGAAATCCGCCCGGTGGAAGACCAGGTGCAGGACTGCATCAACGAGTGCCGCAAGACGGCAGCGCAGGGCTATCGCACACTGGTCACCACGCTGACCAAACGCATGGCCGAGGACCTGACCGAATTTATGCATGAGGCGGGCGTGAAGGTGCGTTACATGCACTCGGACGTGGAAACGCTCGAACGCATCGAGCTGATCCGCGACCTGCGCCTTGGCGTCTATGATGTCCTCATCGGCATCAACCTGCTGCGCGAAGGCCTCGACATCCCCGAATGCGGCCTCGTCTGCATCCTTGATGCCGACAAGGAAGGCTTCCTGCGCAGCGAAACCTCGCTGGTGCAGACCATCGGTCGCGCCGCGCGCAACGTGGATGGCCGCGTCATCCTCTATGCCGACCGTATCACCGGCAGCATGGAACGCGCCATCGCCGAGACCGACCGCCGCCGCGCCCGCCAGCAGGCTTACAACGAAGAGCACGGCATCACCCCTGCCACCATCAAGCGCAACATCCATGACATTGTCGCCGACACCGCCGCGCGCGATGGGGTACTGGTGGATATCGAGGATGACGGGGTCAACAACCTCGTCGGCCACAATCTGCGCGCCTATATCGAGGATCTGGAAAAGCGCATGCGCGCCGCCGCCGCCGATCTGGAATTCGAGGAAGCCGGGCGGTTGCGCGACGAAATCCGCAAACTGGAAGCCACCGAGCTTGGCTTGCCGGAGGGTGATCGCAAGGCGCCGATCGTCGGGCGGTCGAATGAGGGCAAGCCCGGGACGCGGAAGACGCGGTATGGGAAAATTCAGAAGAAGTGGGGGGGCAAAAAGTGAAGATACGAGGGCCATCGCCCTCGCGCTCCCTTTATTTTGGTGAGGGTCGTGGCGCCCAACCATTGCGCCAGCATCGCCGCGCCGCAGGCATGAATTTGATAGGGCTGGGCATGCCAAATTAGAGCCTGCGGCGCAGCGTTCCCAGCGCTTTCGCGGAACCCGATGCGCCCACGCCGACAACTCAAGGGAGCGCGAGGGCGATGGCCCTCGCATCTTCCTCCTAAACCTTACAGCTTCCCGAACTTAGCCTCATACCCGGCCACATCATCAGCAGCCAGAAACTTCGCCTGCTCCACCCAATTGTCCCGCACAGGACGCCCGGCGAAAGTCCCCAACTGCGCGTCGATCTTGGCCAGATCAGCCTCGTTCCATGCCGCGATCTGCGCGAAGCTGACCACGCCAAGCTCCTTCAGCCGCGCCGCCAGCTTGGGGCCCAGACCTTTGAGCCGCGTCAGATCATCCCCGGCCACGCCCTCGACCACCGGCGCCGTCACCTCTTCGACAACCTCGCCTTCATGGGCCGAGGCGACTTCCGCTGCCGCTGCCATGGCCGCCACATCGCCAAAACCGCCCAGGTCTACGCCGCTGGCGGCCAGCGGCGCAGCAACGCGCGCGGCGGCGCTGGGTGCGTCGATCAGCGCCTGATTGCGGCGGGCGGGACCGGCGCCTTCGTCCAGCACATCGGCGCTGCGATGGCGTTCGCGCGGGGGGGCCTTGCGGCCCCACAGCAGCCAGGCCACCAGCAGCCCCAGAACCAGCACCACGCCGATCACCAGCGCGTTTGTTTCGATTGTCGTCAGCATTGTCAAAAGTCCTGTGTCAGCCCGCGCGACGGGCCCATGCCAGCCAGCCGATGCCCAGACCCACAGCATAGGTCAAGGCCGCCAAAACGCCTAGCTCCAGCCACAGCGGCATGACCATCAGCACATCCCCGCCGCGCGGCGGGTCGGCGCCAGGCATATCGACGATGGTGGGCTGCACGCTGACCGGGGCGATCATGGCAAATTCGATGCGGCGGTTGGCGGGGTCCGCCGGGTCCAGCCCCGGCAGTCCGCGGCCCGAGCCCTGCCCGCGCGCGCGCAGTTCGGCGATGTCGATGCCGCGCTGGCCCAGCGCATTGCGTACCGCCAGCGCGCGTTCGAGCGAGAGGTTGAGGTTGAAAGTCTCATCGCCCCGCGCATCGGTATGGCCGGTGATGGCGATCACGCTGCCCGCACATGGGCGCAGCGCCGCCGCCACCTCATCCAGGGCACGGCGGCTGCTCGGGCTGATGGCGGCGCTGTTGTCGTCAAAGCGCAGGACGCGGGTCTTGAGGATGGCCGACACATCCTGCGCGCAATCGGCGCCTCCGGCCTCCTGCAGGCCGCGCGTGTGCCGACTGACCCAGCGCACGCCGCCAATGCCCGGCACCTGGGCGACACGCTGCGCCAGAGCGGTCCGCTGCGCATCGGGCAGGCCGTCGCCGCCGCTCAGCGCCACATGGCGGGTCTGCCAGCCATGGCTGCTCTCGAAACTGGCCTGAACGCCCTGTCCTGCCAGAACCTTTGCCGTCTCCTGCTGCATCCGGGCGATCATGTCGCCACCCAGCAGCAGGTCATCGGCAACACCCAAACCAGCAGCCAGCACCAGCCCGCTCAACCCGACAGCCCAACGACCCAGGCTACCGGGCAGCGTCATCAGCGCACCGGGCGCAGGGTCGATGCGTCCTGCTTGCGGAACAGCACGCGATCATCCGGGCCAAAGCCGAAATGCCAGATGATGAGGCAATAGGTCGCCAGAATGGTCGGAACACCAATGCCGACCTGCCACATATAGGGCAGCCAGTGGACCACCGCGACGCCGACCACCACTGCAGCGCCCGTTGCCGCCAGCAGCGGCCAGCGCCATGTGCTGATCGGCAGCCCCAGCTTGCGGCCGAGCAGGCGCGATTTGACGATCGAGGAAATCGCCAGCGTCACCATCAGGGCGCCGGCTGCACTGCTTGCCTGATCCATCTCGTCGAGGCCGAAGGCGCGGTCGATGTACATGCCCGCCACGGTCAACACCGCCTGCAGGGCGATGGTGGCCAGTGAAATCCACAGATTGCGCATCGGGGTGATGTAGATCAGCGCCGCTTCGGAGACGACCGCCGTGGCCGCCCCCACTTCCGCGCCCAGCAGGAAACAGACGGCGCCCAGCCCGCCGATGAACTGCGGCCCCACCAGCGCCAGCACGCTTTCGCCCGGAATGCCCAGCGCCAGGGCAATGCCCAGCTGCGCCGCAGTGATCCAGAAGCCCACCTGGCACACTTGCCGCGCGATGGCGGGGAAATTGCGCTCACGCAGATTGCGGATGATGACCGGGCCCAGAATGGGCTCGAAGCTGGTCTTGAGCTTCTGGGGCAGGCTGGCGACCTGCTGGGCCACGTAATAGACGCCCACCGAGCTTGGCGAGGCGAACATGCCCAGAATCACCGTATCGAGCTTGCGCGTGCCCCATTCCACCGCGTCGGCCACCGCCAGCGGCGCGGTCTGCAAGGCGAGGCGCCCGATGTCGAGCGGATGCGGCCGCCAGCGATGCGGCAGGCCATAAGACCGCACCAACGGCCAGAGCGCGGCCAACGCCGAGGCAAAGATCGAGATGATATAGGCCAGCGACAGGCCGCTTTCCTTCAGGCTGTCAAACCAGCCCCAGGTGCCCGCGATGTAGAACAGCCCCGCCGCGATCGAGAGCGACCATGGCTCCACGATGGAGCGCGCCCGTACCGTAGCCGCCACATCATAGCGATAGGCCAGCGCCGCCAGCGCAATGTCGCAAAAGGTGGTGGGGAAGATGGTGAGCACCAGCAGGCGATCGTAATCGGTATAGATGCCGCTGGGGAACATGGGGTCGGGCACGAGCCAGAGAAAGCTCGCGGTGGCGACCGCAATCATCATGGAGAGCAGAATGCCATCGGCCACGATATTGGCCGTATGCTGCTTTTCCTCGGCCAGACGCTGGGCAATGCCGCGCTTTTGCCCCAGCGTGCAAAGCTGCCCCGCCAGTTCCACGATGACCGTGGCATAGGCAAAGCGCCCCAGCGCTGCCGCGCCGTACAGACGCCCGGCAATGAACAGAAACGGCATGCGCGCGGCCAGCCGCAGCAGGAAGCCGAAGAAATTCGTCCGCCCGCCCTTGGCCAGCGCCGCCATGTCGCGCTGCCCATCACCCTGCGAGGCGGGCGACGGCGCGGAAGGAGTGAGGGTCACGGCATCAACCTCTGATCCCCCATCGGCCAAAGGGGTATGCGACGAGTCACTGGCGGAAACAGGATGGGGCATGAAATTAGTCCGCCACCCCGAAACCTGACAATTCTGCCTTGAGCGGCCGCGCCAGAAGGCCGGTCACCACGGCATGGGCCGGCGCCTTGCCCGCCAGCAGGCGGCAGACCGCCTCGACAATGGGCATCGACACGCCAACCTTGCGGGCCAGCGCATCGAGCACCGGCGCGGTATGGGCGCCCTCGGCAACCGTTGCCTTGCCCGCCAGCGCCTCCTGCATCGTCAGCCCCTGCCCCAGCGCGCAGCCCAGCGCATAATTGCGGCTGGCCCGGCTGGCGCAGGTCAGCACCAGATCGCCCATGCCCGACAGGCCCGACAGCGTCTCCAGCCGCGCGCCCATCTTCACGCCAAAACGCGCCATTTCGGCATAGCCCCGCGCGATCAGCGCCGCACGGGCGTTTTCACCCAGCTGCAACCCCTCGACCACGCCGCAGGCAATCGCCAGCACATTCTTGACCGCCCCGCCGATCTCGGCGCCCACGATATCATCGGTGTAATAGGGACGGAAGGCCGGCCGGGCCAACAGGGCCGAAAGGCGTGCCCATTGCTGCTGTCCACCCTCGCAGGCCAGCGTGATGGCGGTGGGCAGGCCCATGGCCACCTCACGCGCGAAGGTCGGGCCCGAGAGCACCGCCAAAGCGTCATGCGGGCACACATTGCGCGCGACCTGCGGCATCAGGCGGCCCGTGCCCGCCTCGATCCCCTTGGCGCACAGCACCAGATCGCGCGGAGCATCGCCCGCCGGCAAGCCCGACAGCACGGTGCCCAGATGCTGCGCCGGGCTGACCACCAGCAGCACCGGAAGGTGCGCCAGCCGCGCCATGTCACTGGTGGTGGCAATTTCGCGCGCCAATTGCACGCCCGGCAGATAACGGCTGTTGACGCGCGTATCGGCAATCTCGTCGGCCAGCGCGCGGTCGCGCGCCCAGAGCATCACCGGCGTGCCATCGGCGGCCAGCATGGTGGCCAGCGCCGTGCCCCAGGCCCCCGCGCCGATCACGCCGATCGCGGCCTCTGCACTCATGGCGCCGCTCATGCCTTCACTCCCGCGCCGCGCACCGGGCTGGCCTCAGGGTCCAGTGGCCAGCGTGGCCGGGCGGCCACGTCCAGCGGGTCGCTGTGCCCGGCAACGAAGCGTTCCAGCCCCGCCCAGGCGATCATGGCGGCATTGTCGGTGCACAGCGCAAGCGGCGGTGCGACAAAGCGCAGGCCGCGCGGGGCGGCCAGAGTTTCCAGACTGCCGCGAATCGCCTTGTTGGCCGCAACGCCCCCCGCCACGACCAGAGCATCGGCCCGGCCAAGCTGCTCGCCCAGCCCGTCCATGGCGTGCTTGAGCCGGTCGCTCACGCAGTCGATGGCAGCCTGCTGGAAAGCAGCGGCAATGTCGGCCTCGGCATGAATGCCCGCGTCACGCGCGCGCATCACCGCGCTTTTGAGGCCGGCGAAGGAGAAATGCGGCTCACTGCTGCCCAACAGGGGGCGCGGCAGGGGCACGGCCCTGGCATCGCCTGTTGCCGCCAGACGTTCCACCGCCGGGCCACCGGGATAGCCAAGCCCCAGAATCTTGGCCGTCTTGTCGAAAGCCTCGCCCAGCGCATCGTCGATGGTGGTCGCCAGCCGTCGATAGTGCCCCACGCCTTCCACCCACAATATCTGGCAATGCCCGCCGCTGACCAGCAACAGCAGGTAAGGAAAGGACAAAGCCTCATCCGCCAGTCGTGGCGAGAGCGCGTGCCCCTCCAGATGGTTGACCGCCACCAGCGGCTTGCCGGCCGCCATGGCCAGCGCCTTGCCCGTCACCAGCCCGACCATCACGCCGCCGATCAGCCCCGGCCCGGCGGTGGCGGCAATAGCATCGACATCGGCAAGGCACATGTCGGCATCGGCCAGCGTCGCCTCGATCATCGGCGCCAGACGCTCGGCATGAGCGCGCGCGGCGATCTCGGGCACCACGCCACCATAGGGGCGATGCTCCTCATCCTGACTGGCGATGCGTTGGGCAAGGATCACCCGGCCATCGCTGACCAGTGCCGCCGCCGTCTCATCACAGGAGGATTCGATGCCGAGAATGATCGTCAAGACTTCGCGTTTCCCGAAAACAGGGCTTTTCCCGGAAACAAGGGGGGTATTTCCGAAAACAGGGGGCTCAAGCGGCTTTCCCTTAGCGAGATTGCCCATTAGCACAAGTCACCATGCTTGTTACGAAGACAGCCTCGGGTGCCGCAGCCTTTATGCCACATATGCCGTTTTTATATCCGCCGCTTTCCCGCCCTCTGCGCCTTGGCACCCGTGCCTCTCCGCTGGCCCTTGCCCAGGCCCATGAAACAAGACAACGCCTGATGGCCGCCCATGGCTGGGACGAGGATGCCATCACCATCGTGCCCGTCACCGCCAGCGGCGACAATGTGGCCGGATCGCTGGCGGCGGCCGGCGGCAAGGCGCTCTGGACCAAGGAATTCGACCAGTGGCTGCATGAGGGCGAGATCGATCTTGCCGTCCACAGCGCCAAGGATGTGGAAACGCTGCGCCCTGGTTTCCTGACGCTGGCCGCCGTGCTGCCGCGCGAGGATGTGCGCGATTGCCTGATCGGCGGCCCGGGCATCGCGGCGGGCAGCATCGAGGCCCTGCCTCATGGCGCGCGCCTTGGCACCAGCGCGCCGCGCCGCGCGGCCCAGGCGCTGCATCTGCGGCCCGATCTGCGCATCGTGCCCATTCGCGGCAATGTCGCCACACGCCTTGGCAAGCTGGCCGCTGGCGAAGCCGATGCCACGCTGCTGGCCATGGCCGGGCTCAACCGGCTGGAGCAGACCGTCGGCACACCCCTGCCCGCTGAAACATGGCTGCCCGCGCCATCACAAGGCGCCATCGCCATCGAGGCGCGCAGCGATGATGCCACCGTGCTGGGCCTGCTGAGCGCCATCGACGATGCGCCCAGCCATCAGGCCGTTCTGGCCGAGCGCGCCCTGCTCACCGCGCTGGGCGGCAATTGTCACAGCGCCATCTGCGTGCTCACCACCCGGCAGGAGGATGGACTGCATCTCGCCGCCGCGCTGCTCAGCCCCGACGGCGCCTATCGCGTCGCGGGCGAAACCCGGTTGACGGGAGATGAACGCGCGCCCGTCGCGGATCTGGCGGCCGACCTTCTGGCCCGCTCGCCCGAGGAGATCACCCGGCATTTCTCCGGCGCATCGGTGTGACCTTGCCTTTGCTGGTCCTGCGGCCGCAACCGGGGCATGATGCCACCGCCGCCGCGGCGCGGGATCTGGGGATCGAGGTCATCTCGGCCCCGCTCTTCACCATCGAGCCCGTCGCGTGGGATGCCCCGCCCCCGCACAGCGTCGATGCGCTGCTGATCGGCAGCGCCAATGCCATCCGCCATGCCGGGCCGGCGCTGGCGGCCTATGCCGGAAAGCCGGTTCATGCCGTGGGCGAAAGCACGGCGCAGGCCGCCCGCGCCGCCGGCTTTGCGGTGACCAGCGTCGGCACGGGCGGACTGCAGCGTGTGCTGGAGGGCATCACTGGCGGCCGCTTGCTGCGTCTGGCGGGAGAAGAACGGCTGGCCCTGACCCCGCCCTCCGGCGTCAGCGTGACCGACCGGGTGGTCTATGCCGCCCGCCCACTGCCTATGCGCGATGAGGTGGCAAACATCATCCGCGCCCAACCGCCCGGCTCGCTGGTCGCCGCGCTGCATTCTGCTGCGGCGGCCAGCCATCTGGGCCGTGAAATGACGCGTCTTGATCTGCCGCGCGGCAATGTGCAACTTCTGGCACTGGGCCCGCGCATCGCCGCAGCGGCGGGCGAAGGCTGGGCGGCCATCCACACCTGCCCGGCGCCCGATGAACGCAGCCTTCTGGCGCTGGCCGCGCAACTGTGCCACACTCCGCCGCCGTGCGGGAGGGACTGAGAGTTTGAGCGAAGATTTTCCAGACCGGCCAAGGGTATCGCGCAGGCCGCGACGCTGGGGTGGGCTGATCGCCATGGGGCTGATCGGCTTTATCGCGGGTGTCGGCGCCATGGGCAGCCTGGCCCATGAAGGGTGGCTGCGCCCCATCGGCATCGAGCCATGGTCGCTGACATGGGGGCCGCCGCCCCAGCCGGCACCGGCCACGCAAGCCTCCACCAATGCCATGGTCCAGACCCAGGGCGCCATGGAAGAGCGCGTGGCGGGCCTGGAAGCCAAACTCAACGAACTCGATTCTGAAGCAGCGTCCGCCTCGGGCAACGCCGTGCGCGCCGAAGCGCTCCTGGTGGCCTTTGCCGCAAGGCGCGTGGTGGAACGCGGCGCTCCGCTCGGTTATCTCGAAAGCCAGCTCAAGACCCGCTTCGGCGCCGCGCAGCCCGATGCCGTCACCACCATCACCACCTTTGCCCATGATCCCGTCACGCTCGACAGGCTGACCGCGCGGCTCGAGGCGCTTGGCCCCATGCTGGCCAAATCGCCCCCGACTGAAAGCGGTTGGGCCCGCGTGCGGCGCGAATTTTCCGAATTGTTCGTCCTCCACCACGAAGCGGCGACCTCGCCTGACCCGCGCCTGCGGCTCGACCATGCGCGGCTCTGCCTGCAGGAAGGCAAGGTCGATGATGCCATCGCCGACATTCGCCTGATGCCGGGCGGCGCGCTGGCCAGTGATTGGATCGCCCAGGCCCAGCGCTATGCCACCGCTCAGCGCGCGCTGGACGCCATCGAAACCACCGCCCTGCTGGAGCCCAAGGCGCTGCGCGATGGCGCCGGGCGGGCGGTTGTTCAGCCAACGCCTGCGGATTCGCCTGCTCTGGCGACGCCAAGCCCGACGCCGGCGCCTGAGGCGAGTGGGGCGATTTCTTCTTAAGATAAGGTAGAAGGTCTTGAGGGCGCCCAAGCCCTCAAACTCCCATATTGTCTTCCGACATTGAGGGAGCGCCAAGGGGAAAGGAAGTGCAACCTTCCTGCTGCCGGAGGCAATCATTCCCTGCGGGGGGGGGGAGAGGTTAGACGCATGGACAGGGTGCCACCGCCCCATCGCCGGAAGACGTGACGGGGGTGCAGGGGGCGATGGCCCCCTGCGTCAAACCTTGTTCTTATGCCTGCAACAAACTCGGCAAATTGCCGCTCATCCCCCGCGCTTCATTCATAAAGAAGCGCTTCAACGTAGGCATGCGCTGCACAGCGCCCATGCCCAGGCGGCGAATGGCGCTGGCGCTGCGCCCCGGCACGCCGAACAGACGCACGATGCCGTCCATCACGCTCATGGTGGTGAAATTGTCCAGCGCGCGCCAGTTTTCATAGCGCTTCAAAAGCTGGGCATCGCCCGGCTCCAGCCCCAGACGCATGCCATCGGAGAGCACCTGCACCAGTGCACCCACATCGCGCAGACCAAGGTTCAGCCCCTGCCCGGCAATGGGATGCATGCCATGCGCGGCATCACCCACCAGCGCCAGACGGTGCCCGGTGATGCGCGTGGCATTCTGATAGGAGAGCGGATAGGACATGCGCCGCGCCGACAGCTCGATCTTGCCGTAAAGCCCGTCCATCCGCTTGGCGACCTCGGCGATGAAACCGTGGTCGGAGAGGCCCATCACGCCCTTGGCGTCCTTTTCGGGCACCGTCCAGACGAGCGCGCTGCGGTGGCGGCCATCTTCGGTGTCATTGAGCGGCAGCAGGGCGAAGGGGCCGGCGGAATAGAAGATTTCCCAGGCCACGCCCTTGTGCGGTTTTTCGTGATAGAGGCCCGCCACGATGGCGCGGTGGCTGTAATCCCAGCTCACCAGGCCAATGCCATCCTCATCGCGACTGGGCGAGCGGCGGCCTTCCGCGCCGACCAGCAGGCTGCCTTCCACCACCTGTCCCGTGTTCAGCGTCACGGCCACGCCGTGATCGCCCCGCTCGCGCTTCACCGCTTCCACCTGCGTGTGCCAGGCGATGTTGGGTTCATGGCGCGCGGCCTCGAACAGGGCGAGGCGGATGTCGCGATTGGCGAACATGCGGCCCAGCGTGCCGTCATGGGCTTCCGGCGTGAAATCGATGCGGCCCGGGCGCATGGCATCGGTGACGGCGATCGATTCGATGGGGCAGCCCAGTCCTTCCAGCGCCTCTTCCAGCCCGATATGGCGGAAGAGATTCCAGCTTGCCGAGGAAATGGCGGAGGCGCGGCCATCGGCACCCTCGGCGGTCAGGTCGGCCGGGTCGGCGCGCTCAATCACATGGGAGGTGATGCCATGGCGCGCGGCGGCCAGCGCCAGCGTCATGCCGACCAGCCCGCCGCCCAGAATGACCAGATCGCGCCGGTCGGAAACAGAAGTTTGGTCAGGATGCTGCATGGTCATGAGAACGCCCTTAAAAGATCACAAGGCCCGCGCCAACCATCAAGGTTGATGCTGGCAGGAATTGGCAGGACCGCCGTCGATATCGAGACAACGCCCGTCAAAAGCGCCTTCGGGGGTCTTGAGATGGAGGATCGCGGCCAGCGTGGGGGCAATGTCGACCGTTTCCACCGGCTGGGGCTGCTCCATGCCCGGCACGCCCTTGCGCCAGAACAGCAGCGGCACGCGGCGGTCATAGTCATAGGGGCTGCCATGGGTGGCGGTGTAGCCGGGGCGCGGCGCGATGATCGGCACCACCGCGCGGGCGAGCACGGAATAGACGTCGCCGCTACGCTCGACATCGAAAGAGGCGCGCACGCGTTCGCGCATGGTCCAGTCCTGCGGATTACCGGCAGGCATGGGCGTATGGGCGATCTCATCGCGGGTGAAGACATAGGCCACCTGCGGCTGGGCGCGCAGAATGGCCACCAGCATGGCCTGAACCTTCTCGCGCTGTTCGGGCGTGATCTCGCGGTTGATGTAATAATCGCCAAACGGTCCTTCGCCGCGCACCAGCGGCGTGGCCGAACGAATGCCGCTTTTGGCCGCGATGATGGCCGAGAGCCGGTTCGGCGTCAGCGATACATCGGCATGGCCCGCACGCGGCAGGCCCTGTTGCTCCAGCCGCTCGGGCGTATCGAGCCCGCCATGATCGGCGGAGAGCACCACGGCATAATCCAGCCCCATCGCGTCGAGCCGGTCGAAGAAGGCCCCCAGTTGCGTGTCGAGCTGCGACACCTGCACGCACATCTCCACGCCTTCGGTGCCATAGGCATGGCCGATGTAATCGGTGGCCGACAGGCTGACCGAGAGCAGGTCGCTGGCCTCCTCGCGCTTGCCAAGCCCCATATCCGCCACCAGCCGCGCGGCAAGGTCGAGCACCGCGCCATCCATGCGCGGCGACACGCGCAGGGACTCAGGTTCGCCCTTCTCCACAGTAAAGCGCGTGGTGCCCACCACTGCCGTACCCGCCGTGATGGGTCGGTCGCGTGCCTCGCACCATGCGGGCACCGGCAGGGCAGGCGCGCCACTGGCGATCAATGCCGTGGTGGAGGCATTTTCCGCCACCGCCGCCGGGGCCAGCGCGCGCCCGGTAAAGCTGGTGAAGGCGTCCTTCTTCCACCAATAGCCCTCATCGATGGCATGGCCGCCCATCATCACCACCGCCCGGTCCTTGGCGGAAACGGCGACATTGCGCGCGGCAAGATTGGCCGCCTTCATGCGGTCGCCCAGCGTGGGCACGCGCAAATGCATGGCAGAGACCACCGGATCGGCGGGCGTGGAGGCTGGGTCATGCTCATCCTCGGCACAATAGACCGATTTGTCGGCGCGTTTCTGCGCCAGATCAAACCAGGTGTTGGCAATGATGCCGGTGCGACTGGGATGCACGCCCGTCAGCAGCGTGGAATGGCCCGGGCAGGTCTCGGTGGCGGCATGGCTCTGATAGGCGCTGGGGAAGACCGCGCCCTGCATCAACCGCGCGAAGCCGCCAGTAAAATGCTGACGATACTGGGCAAAGAGATCGGCAGAAAACTGGTCGACCGCGATCGCCACGATCAGCTTTGGCGGGGTGGTGGGCGCGGCCGCTGCAATCGGCGCCGGATGGGGCGCCAGCGCCAGCGGGGGCGGCACATCGCGCGCGCAGCCCGCCAGACCTGTCACCGCGCTCCACAATCCGATACCGCGCAGGACCCGGGCGGACAGGGATCGTCGGGAGGCGGTTGGGATCACGAGAGCATTCCTTGCAAAGACATCGGGATAACGGCAAAGGCATGGTAAAGTTGCGCCCGGCACCACTTCACCCGGAGACCCCCATGCCAGCCCAGACCGATCAGCGCCACCCCGGCCTTTTGCCCATTCGGGCATGGTGCAGGCTGGGCATGATTATGCTGGCCTGTCTGTGCCTTGGCGGCTGGGTGGGCGCGGCCAATGCGCAGGGGCGCAACCATATCGCCGCCCAGCTGGTGGCCGAGGGCAAGGGCGAGCCGGGCAAGGTCGTGACCATCGCGATCGACATGCATCCCGAGCATGGCTGGCATGGCTATTGGCTCAATCCAGGCGATGCCGGGCTGGGCATGACACTCGACTGGCACCTGCCCGAAGGGGCAAGCGTCGGCACGCCGCAATATCCGGTGCCCGAAACACTGGTGGTGGGCGGGTTGATGAACCATGTCTATCAGTCCGACTATGCGCTGCTGATTCCGCTGACCGTGCCGGACCATGCCGTGCCGGGGGGCAGCATGCCGATTTCGGTCAAGGCGCAATGGCTGGCCTGCACCGAACAGGTCTGTGTGCCAGAAAGTGCGGACCTTTCGCTCAACCTGCCGATTTCCGCCTTTCCCACAGCACGCGATGTCCGCTTCGATGCCTGGCGATCGCGGCTGCCCGCGCCGCTGGGCGCGCAGGCCCATATGGAGGTGGCGGGCGACAGCCTGCGTCTGGCCATTCCCTTTCCTGCCAGCGCGGCAATCAGTCGTCCGCATGTCTTTGCCGCCGACCAGCGCATCGTCGACTATGCCGCGCCGCAAAGGTTCGACCGTGCGGGCGACACGCTGATCGTCACGCTCAAACGGGCAGCGGGCACTGCCGCCCCCACCAGCTTCAACGGCGTGCTGCGGCTCAACCCCGAAGGCGACGGCGTGACCATCGCCGCCACGCCCGGCCCGGTGCCGGCCGGGGGCACACCGCTCGACAGTGGGGAAGAGGTGGCGGCGACTCCCTCCTCGCCCCTGCCCTTGCTGATTCTGGCGGCCATCGCGGGTGGCTTGATGCTCAACATCATGCCCTGCGTCTTTCCCATCCTCAGCCTGAAGGCGCTCAGCCTGGCACGCGCGGGCGAATGCGAGGCCGAGGCGCGGATCGAGGGCGTGGCCTATGCCGCCGGCGTGATCCTGACCTGCGCGGCACTGGGCGCGGCGCTGCTGGCGTTGCGGGCGGGCGGGCAGCAGGTGGGCTGGGCCTTCCAGTTGCAGGAACCGGGCGTGGTGGCGCTGCTCTGGGTGCTGGCCGTGGCCGTAACGGCCAATCTGCTGGGCCTTTTTGAGGTTTTCGCCCCTACGTTTGCCAGCCAGGCCGGCCATCTCGACAAGGCCAGCACCGCGCGACGGGGCTTTATCACGGGCCTGTTCGCCGCTTTCGTGGCCACGCCCTGCACCGGCCCCTTCATGGCCAGCGCCATGGGGGCGGCGCTGTTGCTGCCGGTGGTGCCCGCCATGCTGCTCTTTGTGGCGCTGGGCTTTGGCATTGCCCTGCCCTTTCTGGCCATCGCCTATGTTCCGCCGCTGCGCCGCCTGCTGCCGCATCCCGGCCCCTGGATGGTGTGGTTCAAGAAGGCCATGGCCGTGCCCATGGGGCTGACGGCGCTGGGGCTTTTGTGGCTGGCCAGCCGAATGGGCGGGGCCAGCTTCGCCGGGCTGTGCCTCGTGCTGGCCATCGTGGCGCTGACCGTGTTGACCGGGCTGGGGCGCCAGCAAAGGGCGGGCAAGGGCGGCGGACGGATGGCGCTGGCGATGATGGGGGTGGTGGCGCTGTTCGCACTGGTCGTGCTGCCGCGCCATGTCCATGCGCCGGGCGCCGAAACGCAGGGCATCCTGCCCAGCCAGCCCTTCAGCCAGGAAGCCCTCGACAAGGCACTGGCCGAGGGACACCCGGTCTTTGCCTATTTCACCGCCGACTGGTGCCTTTCCTGCAAGGTCAATGAGCGTCTCGCCATTGAGCGGGCAAGCACCCGCGATGCCTTTGAAAAAGCGGGTATCGTCGTGCTGAAAGGCGACTGGACCCGGCGCGACGCGGCCATCACCCGCTATCTGACAGCGCACGGGGCGGCGGGCGTGCCGCTCTATGTCTGGTATGGCAGGGGCGCGCAAAGCGCGGCGCCGCGCATTTTGCCGCAGGTGCTGACGCCAAAAACATTGCCCGATCTGGCCGCCAACTGACCCGGCGATTTTTTCCGTCAGTTTGACCGCGATCAAGGTTTTGACCGTGCGGCGCATCTAGACAGACATCAGCACGGAGACGATGTTGTAAGCCATCACCTCCCTGCTGCGATGGGGTCCTCGGATCGGGGGTTCCGGATGAGCAGTCTTATCGGGGCTGCAAGTGACCCCATCGCATGTTTTTCCGGTGTTGAGTTCTCCCCACTAGGGCGGCTGTCGATTTACAGCCGCCTGTTTTTTTACCCGGATGAGACAGCTGCGCAGGGCTGCGATGCCGCCGGCGACAGCAGAGCGCCTGTCAGCGAAGCCTTAAACGGCGGAGCTGAACCGGCGGGCGTTGTGTCCGCGATAGGGATCGAAGATGGCGGCGATCGTGCGCGCATAGGGCAACGCGCCGGGCAACAGCGTCAGCTTGCCGCCGTCAAGCCGGACAAGGCCACGCTCGACAAAGGGGCGCAATGCCTCGCCATGCAGGATCGCCAGTTCGCCACCGATGCGCGCATGCCCCTGACACAGGATCGCCTCGATGATGCGGCCGAGATACTGGTCGCCACGGTCACGCGCGACGCCGTGGGCGCCGGTCAACTGGTCCTGCGAGAGCAGCAGGCGATAACGCCCGGCGTTTTTCTCATTCTGCACGATGCGGTCGGGAAAGGAGGAGATCGCCGACGCGCCCAGCCCCACCAGCACTGGCGAGGTATCCTCGGTAAAGCCCTGGAAATTGCGATGCAGCCGCCCGGCCACCGCCGCCTGGGCAATGGCATCGCCGGGACGGGCGAAATGGTCAAAGCCGATCGGCTGATAGCCGGCATTGACCAGATAGTCATAGCCGCGCGCCGCCATGGCAAAGCGCTCCTCCTGCCCCGGCAGCGCAGAGGCATCGATACGGCGCTGGCGGGGCAGCAGATGCGGCACATGGGCATAGCCAAAGAGCGCGATCCGTTCCGCGCCCAGTTCGACCGTGCGCGCCAGCGAGGCTTCGACATCGTCCCAGCTTTGCCCCGGCAGTCCATACATCAGATCGTAATTAAGCGAGGTCACGCCTGCCTCGCGCAGCATGGCCGTCACCTGCTCGATCACGGCATCGGGCTGAACCCGGCCAATGGCGGCCTGCAGCGCCGGGGCAAAGGTCTGCACGCCAAGGCTGGCGCGCGTGACCCCCACGCCGCCCAGCACATAGGCCCAGTCACGCGTCATGGTGCGCGGGTCAAGCTCGATGGAAAAGACCGGGTCCGCCAGCGAGAAATGCAGCGTAATGGCATCGACCAGCCGCGCGAAATCGGTTGGGCTGATGGCATTGGGGCTACCTCCGCCAAAGGCGATGCGGCGCACCTTCACCCGCCCGTCCAGCCGATCGCCCACCAGAGCGATTTCGCGCGACAGCGCCTCAAGATAGGCCGTCAGCCGCGCCGTGCGATTGGCCGCGCCCGTGTTGCAGCCGCAATACCAGCAGATCTGCTCGCAATAGGGAATGTGGACATAGAGCGAGACATCCCCGCTCGTGGCATCAAGCGCCTGCACCTGCGCCACTTGCGCCGATACTCCGCCCACCGCGGCGCCAAATTCGGCCGCCGTGGGAAAGCTGGTGTAGCGCGGCACGGGCCGTGACAACAGGTCGGGGTAATAGGGCCAGGCAAGCTTCGTCATGCAGGAAGGATGACTCAGGAGGCCCGAATGATCATTGCGCCGGATCAAACCGACCGCGCCTGCCCTTTTTCCGAGTGCCCGTCTGGCACCCCTTGGCGCAGCATCCGGGCTGTTCGGCACCGGGAATGTCCTGATGGCCCAGCGGCACCGAGATCGTGCGCGCGCCGCCCAGCCCGTCGCAGACCGCCAGCGTCAGCTTGTCCCCATCATGGGCAGGCGCTGCCCCCACGGCGGCAGGCACAAGGGCCACCAACCCCAGCACGGTGACCAGCCTGACGCCGCCCCTCATGGCTCCTCCTCGTCGATCAGGATGCGGGCGGCGGCCCCGTCCATATCCTCGAACTGGCCCGAGCGAAGCGCCCAGAAAAACGCCCCGAGCCCGGCCAGCCCCATCAGCAGAGCCACGGGAATCAGGAAAGCGAGGCCGGTCATGCCCCCTCTCCCCTGGCCTGTTCTCCTTGGGCCCGGTTCCACCGGCTGGGCAGCGCCAGACGCAGCGAATTGCCGATGACGACCAGCGACGAGCCGGACATGGCCACCGCCGCCAGCAACGGCGTGACATGGCCCGTCATGGCCAGCGGCACCGCCAGAATGTTGTAGCCGATGGCCAGCGCGAAATTCTGCCGCACCACACGCATCGTGGCGCGCGCGCCGGCGACGGCGCGCGGCAGGGCCAGCAGGCCATCACCCATGAAAACGAAATCAGCCGCCTGGCGCCCCACATCGCTGGCACTGCTCGGCGCGATCGAGGCATCCGCCGCCGCCAAAGCGGGCCCGTCATTGAGCCCGTCGCCGGCCATCAGCACATGATGCCCCGCGCGCTGCAAACTGGCAATGGCATCGAGCTTACCCTGCGGGCTGACCCCGGCGCGGGCGAAAAGCCCCGTCTCGCAGGCCACGTCGATGACCGACTGTCCCCGGTCACCCGAGAGAATTTCGCAGCGCACGCCCATCGCATGCAGCCAGCCGAGTGCCTCGCCATGATCGGCGCGCAAACGGTCGGCAAAGGGGATGACCCGGGCCTGCTGCCCCGCAATGTCGATGGCCGCCACCATGCCGCGCCGCGCCTGCGCCCCATCAGGGCGGCGCAACGCCACGCGGTGGCCCTGCCACAAGGCCTTCACCCCCTCGCCGGGCACTTCGACCACATCCTCCAGCACCGCGCCCGCCACGCCCCGCGCGGCCAGCGCCTGAGCGAGGGCCTGTGACAGCGGGTGGCGCGAATGGCTGGCCAGCGCCAGCGCCACGCTCGCCTCGGCATCGGGCAGGGTGGCCACGAACTGAGGATCGGGCACGGGGCGCCCCAATGTCAGCGTGCCGGTCTTGTCGATCAGCGCCCGGTCGACACGGGCAATGCGTTCCAGCGCGCCGCCATCCTTCACCATCACGCCCACGCGCATCAGCGCGCCCGAAGCCACCACCTGCGCCACCGGCACGGCCAACCCGAGAGCGCAGGGGCAGGTGATGATGAGCACCGAAATGGCGATGACCAGCGCGTGATAGAGCCCCGCCCCCGCCAGCAGCCAGCCGGCAAAACTGAGCGCGGCCAGCGTATGGACGGCGGGCGCGTAAAGGCGGCTGGCACGGTCGGCAATGCGCACATAGCGGCTGCGATGCTGTCCTGCCGCCTCCATCAGCCGCGCGATGTCGGCCAGCGTGGTATCGGCCCCGGCGGCAGTCACCCGCACATCGACCGGCGCATCGAGGTTGAGCATGCCGGCATGGACCGGCCCGTCCATACCCAGCGGCACCGGCGCGCTTTCACCCGTCAGCAGGCTCTGGTCAAAGCGGCTGCGCCCTGCGCAGATCACGCCGTCAGCCGCCAGCCTTTCGCCCAGCCCCACGCGAATGACCATGCCGGGCAACAGCTCGCACGCGGCCAGCCATTGCAACGCGCCGTCGCGGCCCACCACCATCGCGCCGCTGGCCGCCTGACGCAGCAGCGCATCGACGCCGGCGCGCGCCCGGTCGCGCATCATGGCATCGAGCACGCGGCCCACCAGCAGGAAGAGCAACAGCATCAGCGTGCCATCGAACCATGCGTCGGTGCCGTGGGTGAGCACCTCGTAAAAGCTGAGGCCGGTTGCCAGCACCACGCCGATCGAGATCGGCACGTCCATGTTCGTGCGGCCATGGCGCAGCGCGCTCCACGCCGAGGCGAAGAAGACACGGCCGGAATAAAGGATCGCGGGAATGCCGATGGCCGCCGAGAGCCAGTGGAACAGATCACGCGTCGCCCCGCCCGCCCCGGACCAGACCGAAACAGAAAGCAGCATCACATTCATGCAGGCAAAACCGGCAACGGCCAGCGGGGCCAGCAAAGGCTTTACCGCGCTGGGCGGCGGGGCCATCTCCTCTCCGCGCGGCTGGCTGGCAAAGCCGATGCCATCGAGCGCGGCGACCAGCGCGGGCACATCCAGCCTGTCATCATGCGTCACCGTCACCTGCCGGGCCGACAGGTTGACGCGCGCCGTTCCAACGCCCGTCAGCGCGCCAAGCCCGCGCTCCACCTTGCCCATGCAGCCGGCGCAATGCATGCCCGGCACCACCAGCGTGGTCGTGTGCAGGTCAGGGGCGATGGACTTGGGCAGCGCGGCCATCACAGCCGCTCATTCGCGCGCCAGACATGGCCGCCGGCCTGCACCTTCAGCCGCAAACGCCAGCGCCCGTCGGGCAGCGCCTGATCGGAGATGAAATCGCCCGAGACGCCCTTGCCCATGCGATGGAACGTCAGATTGCGGTCGGCCAGACGACCCAGCGGGTGCCATCCCTCGCCGGTCAGCACCGCATCCTCCAGCCCCTTGCCCGCCAGCGTGACGGCAATGCGCCCATCGGTCTGACGCGCCACCCGGGCATGCCAGCCCAGTGCCTGTTCGCGCGCGGCCTCATCGAGCCAGCGGTCGAACGCCTGGCTGGCGTCATAGGAATTTTCCACGACAACGCCGCTGAACGTGTGCACCGCCAGCCGCGCCATCAGCACATTGACCGCGATGACGACGCCGAAAAAGGCGAACAGGATGGCCGTCATGTGCCAGCCGGTAAAACGGAAAGGCTTCTTGGCAAGAACACGCATCACTGGCCTCCTTCAGGGGCATCGAAACGGGCCGTGTAATGGACCGAGCCGCCTTCGGGATCGGTGGCGGTCAGGGTGAAGTCGAGGTTCTGCTCGGACGTACCGGCAGGCGCCACCACATAGATCCGCAAGGGTTCGGTCTGGTCGGCAGGAATGGTGCGGGCAAGCTGCGTCGTGGCATCGCCCTTGGCCATGTCCTCGGCCCACATTGTCGCGCCCGGCACGCCCGACAAACGCAGCACCATGGGCCGCGGGCGGTCCTCCATGTTGCGCCATTTGACGAGATAGGCGTTGCGCACCGATCCATCGCTCATCAGCATGAAGGGTGGGTTGCGGTCCTTGGCGACGGAAATCGCCAGATGCTGGCGCGTGCCTAGGGCGAAGAGCAGCGCCGCGCCGATCGCGCTCCACAAGCCCAGATAGATCAGCGTGCGGGCATGCCAGATCAGCTTGATATGCGGCGTAGGGGGCTGGCCCTGGCGCTCCTTTTCGCTGTCTTCCAGCGTGGCATAGTCGATAAGCCCGCGCGGGCGGCCGGTCTTGACCATCACGCTGTCGCAGGCATCGATGCACAGGGCGCAGGTGATGCAGCCGATCTGCGGCCCCTCGCGAATGTCGATGCCGGTGGGGCAGACCGCCGCGCACAGACCGCAATCGACACAATCCCCCGCTGGCTTATCGCTGAGTTTGGCCGCCGATTTGCCACGCGGTTCGCCGCGCCAGTCCTTGTAGGTGACGATCAGCGATTTTTCATCGAGCATGGCCGACTGGATGCGCGGCCAGGGGCACATATAGATGCAGACCTGCTCGCGCATGAAACCGCCCAGCCACAAGGTGGTGGCAGTCAATACGGCGACGGTGGAATAGGCGATGGGCGCGGCCTGGCCGGTGAAGAAATCATGGAAAAGCGCGCGCGCATCCGCGAAATAGAGGATCCAAGCGCCGCCAGTGGCAAAGCTGACAAGGAGATAGACGCTCCATTTGGCAAGGCGTCTCGCGATCTTGCCCGCCGTCCATGGCGCGCGGGCCAGGCGGAATTGGGCGTTGCGGTCACCATCAAACCAGCGGTCAATCTGCTGGAAGAGGTCCGTCCACACGGTTTGCGGGCAGGCATAGCCGCACCAGGCGCGGCCCACCGCGCTCGTCACCAGAAACAGGCCGATGCCCGCCATGATCAGCAGGCCCGCCACGAAGTAGAACTCCTGCGGCCAGATTTCGATGGCGAACATGTAGAAACGGCGGTGAGCCAGGTCGATCAGCACCGCCTGATCGGGCGAAAAGGGGCCCCGGTGCCAGCGCAGCCAGGGGGTGATGTAATAGATGGCCAGACACAGGCCCATCAGCCCCCATTTCAACCGGCGAAAACGCCCGTTGATGGCACGAGGAAAGACGGCCCGCGATGTGGCATGGAGAGCGGAGGGCAGCGGGCGCTGCCCTCCCTTCGGCATGACGGGCTGTCCCTGGGGGTCGAGGTTACCCATGGTACACGTCCTATTTGGCCGCCGCTGCGGGCGCAGCGGGGGCAGGATCAGGCGCGGGCGGGGCAAAGGCCTCACCGCCGCCCAGCGAGTGGACATAGGCCGCCAGCATCTTGATCGTCACCGGATCGAGCCGCTGGCTCCAGGCGGGCATCACCCCGGCATGGGCATTGGTGATCGACCCCACCACCTGTTCACGGCTGCCACCATAGAGCCAGATGCGGTCGGTGAGGTTGGGCGCGCCGAACTGACGCCCGCCCTTGCCCTCGGGCCCGTGGCAAGCCACGCAATTGGTGGCGAAAATCGCCGAACCGCGTTGTGCCGCGGCGCCTTTCGGCTCCAGCCCCGAGAGGCTGCGCACATAGCTGGCCGCATCCTGCACCTGCGCGGGCGTCAGGATTTTGTCATGGCCGAAGCTGGGCATCAGGCTCATGCGGGTCTGATCATCACCGGGATAGCGGATTCCGTGGGTCAGCGTCTGCTGGATCTCGGTAAGGCTGCCACCCCACAGCCAGTCGTCGTCATTGAGGTTGGGATAGCCGATCGAACCTGCCGCGCCGGCGCCATGGCACTGCACGCAGTTCACCTTGAAGGCGGCGCGCCCGCCAGCCACGGCCTGACGCATCAGCTCGGGCTTGCCGGGCAGATCCTCGATGGGCGTAGCAGCCAGCGCGGCGAGAATGGGCGCCCGCTCGGCCTTTTCAGCGTCCATCTCCTTGGCAAGGGCGCCGCGGCTGGTCCAGCCCGCCGTTCCTTCCGTGCCGCCCTTCAGCAGCGGAACCGAGGGATAGACCACCGCATAACCAATGGCGAAGGCGATGCAGGCATAGAAGGTGTAGAGCCACCAGCGCGGCAGGGGCGTGTTGAGTTCCTCGATGCCATCCCACTCATGCCCCATGGTTTCGGTGTTGGTGGCTTCATCGACGCGTTTCGAAGTCTTTGGTTCTTCAGGCATCATCGTCGTCCTTGAAGATCATGTTGGCCGCCGTTTCGCTGTTCTTTCGCCCGCCCGGCAGATAGGGCCAGGCGCAAAGCACCAGAAACACCAGCATCATGAGGGCCAGACCCCAGCCATCGGCAAAGTTGCGCAGCAGCGCGTAGATTTCAGAGCCGTTCATCGCCCCTTCTCCTGCGCCAGCTGTTCCTGGGCGGCGGCGCTTTCAACGTCCACCATCGTGCCCAGCACCTGCAGATAGGCAACCAGTGCGTCCATCTCGGTGATCTTGTCGGGCTTGCCGTCAAAATCGCGAGCCTGAGCCTTGGGATAGCGCTTGGCGAGATCGGTGCCATCGCCATTGGCCTGCGCCTTCAGGTCGTCATCGGCCTTGTCGATGTCCTCCTGCGTATAGGGAACACCGGCCAGCTTCAGCGCCTTCAATTCGCCCTTCATCGAGCCGCCCTCACCCGCCTTCAGCTCGGTGTTGGCGAGGAAGCTGTAGTTGGGCATGATCGATTCAGGCACCACGCTGCGCGGCGCGGAGAGATGCTGGACATGCCAGGCATCGGAATATTTGCCGCCCACGCGGGCCAGATCCGGGCCGGTGCGTTCAGACCCCCACTGGAAGGGATGATCATACATCGATTCCGCCGCCAGACTGTAATGGCCATAGCGTTCGGTCTCATCGCGGAAGGGGCGGATCATCTGGCTGTGGCACAGATAACATCCTTCACGGACATAGATGTCGCGCCCCGCCTGTTCGAGCGGGGTGTAGGGGCGCATGCCCTTCACCTTCTCGATGGTGTTGTCGATGTAGAACAGCGGCACGATTTCGATGAGGCCACCAAAAATCACCGCGATGAAGGCACAGATCGCCAGAATGGTGACATTGCGCTCCAGCGTGCCGTGCCAGGCGAAAGGTTGTTTTGTTTCAGAAGACATGTCTCGCCCCCCTTATTCGGCAGGCACGGCGACATGCTGGCCAAGGGGCCGGTCATTGTCGCGGTTCTGGTCGATGTTGTGCAGCGGCTTTTCGTCACGCTGGTCGCCAATGGCGATGGTGCGCCAGATGTTGTAGGTCATGACGCAGGCACCAATGAGGTAGAGCAACCCGCCAAAGGCGCGCAGCACATACATCGGGTGGATCGCGGCGACGCCATCGGCAAAGCTGTTCACCAGATAGCCGTCAGCGCCATATTCACGCCACATCAGCCCCTGGGTGATGCCCGCAACCCACATGCTGGCGGCATAGAACACGATGCCCAGCGTGGCGGTCCAGAAGTGCCAGTTGACCATGCGCAGCGAATAGAGCTGCGCGCGGCCCCAGAGACGCGGCACCATGTAATAGAGCGCGCCAAAGGTCACCATGCCGTTCCAGCCCAGCGCGCCGGAATGCACATGGCCGATGGTCCAGTTGGTGTAGTGGCTGAGCGAGTTGACGCTTTTCACCGACATCATCGGCCCTTCGAACGTGCTCATGCCGTAGAAGGCGAGACTCATCACGAACATGCGCAGGATCGGGTCGGTGCGCAGCTTGTCCCAGGCGCCGTTGAGCGTCATCAAGCCGTTGATCATGCCGCCCCAGCTCGGCATCCACAGCATGACGCTGAACACCATCCCCAGCGTCTGGGCCCAGTCGGGCAGCGCGGTGTAGTGCAGGTGATGCGGCCCGGCCCAGATGTAGAGGAAGATCAGCGCCCAGAAGTGGATGATCGACAGGCGATAGCTATAGACCGGACGCTGGGCCTGCTTGGGCACGAAATAATACATCATGCCCAGGAAGCCCGCGGTCAGGAAGAAGCCCACCGCATTGTGGCCATACCACCACTGCACCATGGCCCCCTGCACGCCGCCGAAGAAGCTGATCGAGCGGGCACCAAGGAAGCTGACAGGAATGGCCATGTTGTTGACCAGATGCAGCATCGCCACGGTGATGATGAAGGAGAGGTAGAACCAGTTGGCCACATAGATATGGGGTTCGCTGCGCCGCACGATGGTGAAGGCAAAGACCACCAGATAGGCGACCCACACGACCGTCAGCCACAGGTCGACATACCATTCGGGCTCGGCATATTCCTTGCCCTGCGTGACGCCCAGCAGATAGCCGGTGGCGGCCAGCACGATGAAGAGCTGATAACCCCAGAAGACGAAACGGGCCAGGCCCGGGAAGGCAAGCCTGGCCCGGCAGGTGCGCTGCACCACATAAAAGCTCGTGGCGATCAGCGCATTGCCCCCAAAGGCGAAGATCACGGCAGAGGTGTGCAGCGGGCGCATACGGCCAAAGTTGAACCAAGGCTCAAAGTTGAGCTGCGGGAACGAGAGCTGGAGCGCGATGGTCAGCCCCACCAAAAAGCCCGCCATGCCCCAGAACACCGTGGCAATGGTGGCCCAGCGGATCACCTCGTCATCATAAAGACTTGTGTTGGCGGGCGGCGCATTGGGCAAACCGCGCGCGATGCGATCATAACGCGCGCCGCGCAGCGCAAACCACAGGGCCGCCAGCGCCGCCACGGCGCAAGTCCCCATCTGAATCGAAAATGCAGTGTCCTGCGCCGCGACCATAGCGACGAAACAGGCCAGAAACAGCACCAGCCACAGGCTGGCGCGCGAAACAAGCGTGACCATGAGCCTTCCCTCTCATGATGGAACAGAAGGCTGGCCTATGGGCCCGGGCGCATGGAACAACATTGATCCGCGTCAACCGCGCGGTTGAGCCGTGTCAATGCGGAAGATTCGCAAAAGGCGCAGAGGAACACCAACGCCGCAAGCCATTGTGCACAGCACCTTTCCGCAAAGGGCGGAAAACAGCGGCGAGGAATGAGGGACCATGCGTAAACTGACCAAATCCGCTGCTGTTCTGGCCGTTCTGGCCTGTGCCGCCCTGGCTGGCACCGCCCAGGCACAGGACACCCAGACCCAGGCGCCCGCTGGCAAGATCCAGGTCAAGCTGCTGGGCACCGCCGTTCTGCCGAGCGGAGCCATCACCAAGGTGAACAGCGATGCGGCCGGGCTCGTCTCGAGCGGCGCGGTGGGCAACACCGTGGCCAGTGACAATGCCGTACCCACCGTGGCGATCGAATATTTCTTCACGCCCAACATCTCGGTGGAAACCATCTGCTGCGTCACCGGCCACCATGTGTCGATCTCGCAGGGCGCCGCGAAGGGTCAGGTCGCTGTCGACAATGTGCAGATCATTCCGGCCACCTTCACCGCCAAATATCACGTGCAGTTGCCCTATGGCATCAAACCCTATGCCGGCGTCGGCCCGACCATGTTCATCGTGCTGGCCGATAACCCCAGTGATTTCGTGCGCAGCCTGGGCGTGACCCGCACCAAGCTGTCGAGCGAATTCGGCGTGGCGGTGCAGGGCGGTGTGGACATTGCCATCGGCCATGGTTTCGGCATCAGCTTCGATGCCAAGAAATATTGGGTGGGCACCAATTCGCACTTCTACGCCGGCGCCACAGAAGTGCTCAGCGCCCGGCACAAGCTCGATCCGTGGCTGCTGAGCGGCGGCGTGAGCTACCGCTTCTGAGGATGCGGGCGGTGTGGGTCCACTTCCCCGCACCGCCCATCGTCCCGGATGGCGTGCAAGGCAGGCAGAGGGCGGGAAGGCGCTTCTCTGCCTGTTTTTTATCCGGCTTCGGCCATCAACGCATGGCGGTCGACGATGACCACCTCGCGCCGGCTGGGCAGTTCAACCAGGCCATCGCCCTTCAGACGGGTGAACTGGCGGCTGACCGTCTCGATCGTCAGGCCCAGCACATCGGCGATCTGCTGGCGCGAAAAGGGCAGGCTGAAGCTTTGCGCCGGGGCCCCCGACGCGGTCTGACAGGTGGTGGGCGTCAACCGTTCGGAGAGTTCCAGCAGAAAGCTGGCGACCTTTTCGCTGGCCGATTTGCGACCGAGCAGCAGCATCCAGCGCCGCGTGCGATCCAGCTCGCCCAGGGTGCGTTGCAACAGCTTGTGTTCAAGATCGGGGTGCTGCCGGGCAAAACCGTCGAAATCGACGCGCGAAAACACGCAGACCCGCGCATCGGTCAAAGCCGTGACGCCGTGATTGGTCGTGCCGCCAAAGGGGCGGCCGATGAAATCGGAAGGGTAAACCACGCCCACAATCTGCTCGCGCCCGTCCTCCGTGCCGGTGGAGAGCTTGAGCACCCCCTCGATCACATTGGCGACGAGGACCGAATCCTCACCCTCCCAGATCAGGCTTTCGCCCGCCACAAGGTTGCGGCGGCGGCCGATCGTGCTGAGCGCGCTGATCTCGTCGGGGGCGAGCGCGGAACAGATCGCTCTGTTGCGCACCACGCACGTATCGCAGTTTGACATGGACCCCTCATAGCATCCGGTCGGCGCCGAAGCAATGACACGTAAGGTCAAGCCTTTCGCAACCCCCGAAAGGATCACAGGATTTCGGCGACACCAGCCAGAGCCGCGCGCAGACGGTCAATCGCCTGCGCCTTCAATTGGTGAACGCGCGGGATCGATACGCTGAGCACTTCGGCGATTTCGGCCAGATTGAGCTCCTCGACAAAGTAAAGCTGGATCACCATCTGCAGCCTTTCGGGCAGTTCGCTGATGGCGCCGGCGACACTTTCGCGCAGCTCCTGATCTTCAAGCAGAGCCAGCGAATCCGGGCGATCATCGGCAAAGGCCATGCTGCTGTCACTATAGGCCTCGTCCAGCGCCTCGAAACGCAAGGGCTCGGACATGGCACGCAATCCTTCAAGTTCGCTCAAGGTCAGCCCCAATGCTGCGGCAAGTTCACTGTCATAAGGTTCACGGCCCAACTGGGTGGTCAGCAGGCTATGCTTCTCGCGCATCATGCGTCGCCGTTCCGCCCCCCCGCGCGACAAGGGCACATGGCGGCGGATGAGATCGACCATCGCCCCCCTCACCCGCATCTTGGCATAGGCGGCAAAGCCGTCCTCGCTGGGGCTGTTGTGCTTTTGCGAGCATTCGGTCAGCGCCACCAGGCCCGCCTGCATCAGGTCCTCGACCTCGATGCCGTCGCGGCCGCCCTGCAGGTGCCAGGCCAGACGCCGCACCATGGGCATGAAACGCCGCACGCGATCGGTGGTGTCGCCACCATAGGCCGCGGCGATACGGCGACCGACCGCAGCGGCTGGAACGAAGGATTTGTGGTCGTGCATCATGCAGCCATACTCTCGACAGGGCTGGAGCGTGTTTCGGCGGGACCAGGAAGCTGGATCGGCTCGGCGGGCACTTGCTCACCCACCACGCAGATCACCTCGACCGGCTGGGTTTCGGGAAGTTCGGCAATCGACATCACCACGCAGCCGGGTGCGCGCAGGCGCAGCAGGCTGGAGAGCGCACGGCGCAGACGCGGCTGGACGATCATGGCGACCGGCGGCGCGGCAGGCCCGCGCTCAGCCATCAGCATGGCCACGCGTTCGCCCACGGTGCGCGCCAGATCGGGCTCGATCAGCGGCTGGCCGGTGACCGAATCAACCATGCCCTGCGCGATCATCTGTTCGAGCCCCGCATCCAGCGTGACCACCGGCAGGCGCTCGGTCGGTCCGCAGATGCGGCTGACGATGAGCGCGCCGAGATCCGCGCGGACCAGATCGATGATGCGTTCGTGGTCCTGCGAGATCTGCACCGCCTGCGCGATGGAGGACAGGATAGGCAGCGGATGGGCGATGGGGATCCCATCTTCGAGCAGTGTGCGCAGAATGCGCGTCATCGACGCCAGCGTCAGCGGGCTGGGATAGACCGTCTCGAGCAGATGGGCCGCGCGTTCCTTCACGCCTTCCAGCAGCGACTTCACCTCATCGGGGCCCAGCAGCAGATGCGGACGCTCGCCCATCAACTGGTTGAGATGGGTGGCGATCACCGTGCTGGCATCGACCACGAGGAAACCTTCGGCAATCGCCATGTCGCGTTGCGAGGGTTCGATCCACCAGCCAGGGCAACCGAAGGACGGATCGCGCGTCTCGACACCCCTGAGTTGGATATGCGGATTGGCCTCGCCGGCATCGATCGCCAGAACCTTGTCGACCATGATCGTCGCCCCGCCCAGCAGCACGCCGCCCAACATGATGCGATAGTCGCCCGGCTGCATGTCGAGACTGTCGCGCACGCGGAACTGGGGCACGATGAAGCCGAAAGTCTGCGAAAGCTGCTTGCGCACGCCGGTGATGCGGCTGACCAGCGGCGCCCCGCGCTTGGTATCGACCAGTTGCACCAGGCCATAGCCCAGCTCAACCGTGACCAGCGTATGGTCCGACACATCCTCGAGCGTGATGCGGCCCGGATCTGGCGGAGCGATGACCGGCGGCAGGGCAGCCAGCGCCCTGGCGGCCTTGTCCTTGGCGTTGAGCTTGCGCCACAGCATGAAGGCGAGGAAGGCGGCAGGCAGGAACACGCGCTGCGGCATGGCCGGAATGCAACCGATGGCCGCCAGGATGAGCGCCACGGGCAGCCATGTGTCGGGCTTGGCGAACTGGCCGCCGATTTGCCCGGCCAGATCGCGCGCATCATTGACGCGGGTGACGATGACGGCAGCGGCGATCGAGAGCAGCAAGGCCGGCACCTGCGCGACGAGCGCATCGCCCACGGCCAGCGCAATGTAACGGCTGGCCGATTCCGAGGCGGACAGCCCGTGCGAGAGCATGCCAAGACAGAAACCGGCGATGATGTTGACGCCCAGAATGAGCAGCGCGGCAACCGCGTCGCCCTTCACGAATTTGCTGGCGCCATCCATCGAGCCGTAGAAATCGGCCTCGGTGGCGATTTCGCGACGGCGGTTCTTGGCTTCCTCGGCGGTCATCAGGCCGGCGGCCAGATCGGCGTCGATCGCCATCTGCTTGCCGGGCAAGGCATCCAGGGTGAAACGCGCCGAGACTTCCGACACGCGGCCCGCGCCCTTGGTGATGACGACCAGGTTGATGATCATCAGGATCATGAAGACGAAGAGGCCGACGGCGAAATTGCCGCCGATGAGGAACTCGCCAAAGGCCTCGATCACCCGGCCCGCCGCCTCGCCGCCTTCATGGCCATGCACCAGCACGACGCGGGTGGAGGCGACGTTGAGCGCCAGACGCAGCAGCGTGGCAAACAGCAGCACCGAGGGGAAGGAGGAGAAATCGAGCGGCTTGGCCGCGTTCATCGATGCCATCAGCACCGCAACCGACAGGGCGATGTTGAAGACGAAGAACACGTCGAGCATGAAAGCCGGGATCGGCACCACCATCAGCACGATGATGGTGAGAATGCCAACCGGCAGCGCGAAGGACTGCGGGCTGAACGAGGAAAGCAGCTTGCCCATCAGAGACCCATACCCTTGAGACGATCATAGGCCGCGCGAACCGAGGCCGGAGTGGAGGAGGCATCGCTCCCGCCAAAGGCGTTCTGGATGGTATCGGCCATCGACAGGCGCGCAGTGCTTGAGGAGGCGTCAGTCCCTGCCCCCGCGCCCTGCCCGGCAGCGGCACCGGCAACACCGGCAAAAACGCCGTCACGGGCGGCAGCAAATTGCCGGGCAATGGGGCCGCCCATGGTTGCCGGGTCTGGCATGGGGGCGGCAACGGGCATGCCGCTGGTCATGGGCGAATAGGCCAGCGTCGAATAGGAGGTATCGATGCCTCCCTCATCGCGCATGGCATTGGCCATTTTGGCGCGGAACAGGTCCATGACCTGCTGCAGGCTGCGCGGCTGACCGGAATTATCGTAGAAAATCGATGGGTTGCTCGCCGCGGCCTTGGGGTTGAGCGCGGCCGCGCTCTGCGCCGGGTTGGCCGCCATGGCGGTCAGGAACTTCGTCGCGCCATCCGCGCCGAGGAAATGCGCCAGATACAGTTCGCTGGCATCAGGCTGACGCCCCAGCGCATTGGTCAGCGCCACCTGATTGTCGCTGGCCAGACCCGCAGCCATCATGGCCGAGGCATTGGGATCATCACGCAGCGCCATAAGACGCGCGCGCGATGCCGGATCGGAGAGAGCCGCCCCCGAAATGCCCAGCATATCACCATGTTTTTGAAGCGTTTGCGCCCAGGTGGCGTTGGTAAACTGATAGAGGCCGCGCGCGCTGGACGTTGCCGCCCGGGCCCTGGGATCGAGGCTGGATTCCAGCTTCGCCTGGGCCAGAAGATAGGTGAAATCAACCCCGCTGGCCCCCGCCGCATTGGCGATGGCGGCGCGCGACATATCGCGCGCGGCGGCTGGATCGGCGGTGATGGAGGCGCCCCAAGGGCTACCTGTCAAATCTGGCTGGCTCAAGCCTTGCTCCCGAAACAAAGTGTCTCGACAGCAATGTTAAGCAAACCTCATGCCAATTTTCACACTAGCATGGAAAAATCCATTTGGATCAGCCGCGCGCCCCGGCATAGGCATAGGCAGGCGCGCCGCGTCCCTTGATCGACGGGCTGACCAGCGGCTGGCCAGCAGCGGCGCGATACAGCGCAGGGCCGCCCATGATGGCCTCAAGACGGGCCGAAACATTGGCGGCGATGAGGTTGCGCAACTGGCGGTTCACCTCATTCAGGCGACGCGCGGCGTCCAGCTGGCCCTTGGCCTCCTCGTCGAAGTCCTCGCGGCGGGCCTGCTCCAGCTGCTCGCACAGCTCATGCTTTTCATAGGCGCAGCCCAGAATCTCTTCCATGTTCATACTGGCCAGCGCCTTGCGCTCCTGCTGCAGCACGTCGATCATACGGCTCAGCGTATCACGCAGCGTCAGGCTGGAACTGGCGGACATGGACTTCACTTCGGGCTCCTCCAGAGCATGCTGGCAGCGATCATGGCATCGCTGATCTTGGTGGGAACGATCGGGTAATCACCCTTCTCGATCGCCTTCTTGATCGCCGATACACGGTCAGTGTCGGTCGGGACGGTGCCCGCGCTCGTCGTCGTGGCCACCGACATGGCTGACATGCCGGCGGAAATGGCAGTTTGTGTTGCGGTCGCGACCTGCGCCTGAGAGCCGTTCGCGCCGAGTGCCGTGCTTGCAAACTGGTCGGTTGCGGCGACCGGCAGCACACTTGGCACCTCGACGGTGGTCCCCGGGCTTAAGCCAGAACCGGGTCCGATGCTTGACATGGTACCGCTCCTTGGAATGACAGAGAGGAGGACGGATCCAAGCCTAACAATTTAAGGGTCGAGTAGCAAATTTTCGCCGGATTTCCGGGCCTTTTCACCAATGCGGCAAAAATCTTCCGATTCCCGGCGGATATTTGCCTAAGTCGATGTTAGTCATTATTCATCAAGAGGCACCGTCACCTCGCCGGGGCGGGTGATGCGGGCACGGATCGGCTCGCCCTTGGCCGTGCCGTCACGCACGGAACGCACCCTGATCCAGTCGCCCACGGCGCCGTTGTCCATCGCCTCGCCCGGCTGGCTGACGGCAAAACCATCGCCTGACACCACGATCGCCACCGCCTCGCCGCGCTGGACGGCGGCAGAGGCCTGCGGCGCGGAGCGAACATTGACATAGAGGTGCCAGCTGCCCGGATCAGGGCATTCCACGATCACGGAATCGCGCCGCACACCGCGCCACGACACCGAAAGCGGCGAGCGACAGGTCGTCATGCGCAGCCGCCGGTCAACCGGCATAGCGGCGCCTCCGGTGGAGCCAATGGCATGGCCGGTGAAATCGGCGACGGCCGCATCAATGGCGGCCGGGTCGGTGAAGGCGCCCTGCGCCAGCGCGGGGCTGGCAAGCAGCAGAGCAAAAAAAGGAGCAATCTTGCGCATCATACGTACCTGACGTGATGGAACGGACCAAGCCCAATCAAAAGCAAGAGTCATGCCACACAGCATCAGGACACACCGGCACGATCATAGGCCAGCGATGCCAGCACCACGAAAGGCGTGCCCGCGGCCTCGGGCTCAAGCACCAGCCGGGCAGGCAGGGTCGCACCGCGCGCCTCACGCATCAACCTGCCCCCCTCGGCGAGTGCGCGCGTCTGGGCGTCGGGCGGATAATGCAGGGTGATGGTCAGCTCCTCGCGCTTGTCGATCTGCTGTTGCGCCAGCCAGGCGCCCAGCCCCGGCCCACCCGGTACCTGCCGCCAGACCGTCAGGGGCTGCGCGCGGACCGGATCGGCAAGCGCGGAGGGTTGCGGCGGCGGCGGGGGAGGCAAGGCATGTATGGGCGCGGGTTTGGGCGCCGGATCGGCCATGGCGGCGGCCGTCACCATGAAAAGGATCAGCGACAGGTCGGCCAGCATGGTCTGCCAGCCGATGGCAGCGCGGGTCATCATGCCTCCTCGCCTTCCAGTTCGGCATGGGGCGCGGCAACGACATGGCGCAAGGCATCGCGGCGCGGAATGGCCTGAACGACCTCACTCTCCAGCCATTCGGCCAGCGCGCGGCGCTGATTGTCCTCGCGCCCCGCATGGCGTTCGACCAGGCGCGCCAGTGGGCCAAGCACGAGATGGGCGGCAATCAACCCATACAGCGTGGCATGCACCGCCATGGCGATGGCCGGCATATAGGCAGCGCGATCGACCCCGCTCGTCGGCAGACGGCCCAGCGAGATCAACGTGCCGGCCAGACCGAAGACCGGCGCCAGTTCGGCGGCCTGAACCAGCGTGTTGTTGGCCGCGCGCACCGGGGCAAGGCGGCTTTCGCGCTGCTGGTGAAGGGCCTCGCGCGCGCCGGCAACGCTGCGCTGGGCGACCAGCGCGTCGAGCGCCGCATCAAACTCGGCATCGCCCACGCTGTCGGGCTGGGCACGCAGCAGGCCGTCGCGGTGAATGTCCTGCAGCACGCGCGCCATATGCGCGCGCACGGCATCGGCGTCGAAGGGACGGCCTGATATCAGCGTTCGCCCCAGCTGGCGCAGCGTGGCGCGGCAATCGGCCAGGCCGCAGCGCAGGAAGGTGGCCAGCAGCGTGCCGCCAACCACAATAGCCAGTGTGGAAACATCGATCAGCGATGCGGGGTTCATGAAAGGCCTCTTGAATCCATGGGCCGGGCGAAGGGGGACAGAGCCCGGCGAACACGAGAACGGAGCACATGATCCAGCTTTCAGCCCATGGCCGAAGATTGCCGCAAACCGGCAAAACATTGCCGCCTGCCGGCGCGAACATCGGCAGAAAGGGCCCAATCGGGCATTTGGCACGGCTTTTGCTGAAATACGGACATCGGCCCCATGGCCACCTGTAACGGGTAAGATGACAGATGAGTGACGCCGCCAGCAATACCAGCCTTTTCGGCATCCACGGCATGGCCCTGGAGCTGCGCTCGCAGCGCATGGGTCTGCTTACCAGCAACATCGCGAACGCCTCGACCCCCGGTTACAAGGCGCGCGACATCGACTTCAACGCCGCCCTGCAAAGCGAGATGGCCGGCGCATCGACAGACAAGGCCACCAGGCGCGCCACGCTGTATCGCGTGCCGGTGATGCCCAGCCTGGATGGCAACACGGTGGACATGTCCACCGAGCAGGTCGCCTTCTCGGAAAACGCGATGGGTTATTCCACTGCGCTCTCCTTCATCAGCGGCCGGGTCAACACGATCACCCGCGCGATCAAGGGAGAGTAAGCGATGAGCAACCCCACCACCACCGGATCGCTCAACCTGTTCGATGTCGCCAGCCGCGGCATGTCGGCGCAGCTGGTACGCATGAACGCGGCCGCCTCGAACCTGGCCAATGCCGGCGCCGTGGCCGGCAGCGCAGCGGAAGCCTATCGCCCGCTGCGTCCCGTCTTCGCCCAGCAGCTTGATGCCGCCAATGGCCTTTCCACGGTCAATGTCGCGGGCATCGTGCGCACCAATGCCGCGCCCATCCGCGAACACAATCCCGGCCACCCGATGGCCGACGCCAACGGCGATGTCTGGACCGCTCCGGTCGATGAGAACGCCGAGATGGTCGAGATGCTCGATTCCTCGCGCCAGTATCAGAATCTGGTCGAGGCCATGTCCACCGCCAAGCAGTTGATGCTCGACACAGTGAGGATGAAATAATGACCGCCGTATCCGGAACCAATTCGTCGAGCTCGTCGAGCTCCTCCAACAGTTCTGCTCCTGCCTCGAACCAGACGCTGGGCATGAATGACTTCATCAGCCTGCTGACCACCGAGCTGAAGAACCAGGACCCGACCGCGCCGCAGGACAACACGCAGATGATTGCCCAGATGGCGCAGTTCTCGACGCTTTCGGCCACCAGCACGATGAACACCACCATCAGCGGCATTTCCGACAAGCTCGACAAGATCATTGCGGCCCAGCAGGCCGCGACCAGCTCGTCGTCCTCGACCACCGGCACGTCGACCAGCAATTCATCCGGCAGCAGCGCCACCGCCTGACCGCCACCGCCTGACCGCCACAGTCCTAACCGCAAGAGGTTGAGCCCATGTCCTATTACACCTCACTGACCGGCATGCGCAACGCGCAGACCGAACTCAACACCATCTCGAACAACCTGGCCAATGCCGAGACGACGGGTTTCAAGAAGAGCACCGTCAACTTCGCCGATATCGTGGCGGGCAGCACCTATACCAATGCCAAGAACACGGTTGGCCTGGGTTCGATGGTCAAGTCCGTCACGCAGGACTTCACCTCGGGCGCGATGCAGAACACGGGTTCAGCGCTGGATCTGGCGATCAACGGCAATGGTTTCTTCACCGTCACCAACCCCACCACCGGCCAGACCCTCTACACCCGCAACGGCAATTTCAACACTGACGGCAGCGGCAACATCCAGGACGTTGACGGCAACAACGTGCAGGTCCTGGCCTATGATTCGGCTTCGGGCACCTATGCCACCACGCCCAGCAACGGCGTGATCCCGCCGACGAATGCCGCCGGCGCGACCTACACCTCGGTCGAGGTCAAGAGCGACGGCTCGGTCATCGCCTCCTATGCGGACGGCACGAACACCGATGTCGGCAAGATCGCCCTGGCCAGCTTTGTCTCGCCCAGCGGCCTGCTGCAGGTCGGCAACCAGCAGTGGCAGACCTCGGGTCTTTCGGGCCCGCCGACCTACAGCGCCCCCACCTCCGATGGCACGGGCACGATCCTGTCGGGCGAACTGGAACAGTCGAACGTGGACACCGCCTCGGAAATGGTCGGGCTCATCACCGCCCAGCGCTATTTCCAGGCCAACGCCAAGGCCATCGACGCCAACACCCAGATCTCCGACGCTGTCATCAACCTGCGGTCGTAAACCATGGACAAGCTGATCTACACGGCGATGTCGGGCATGACGGACTCGATGACGCGCCAGCGCGTCATCGCGGCCAACATGGCCAATGCCCAGACCATCGGCTTTCGCGCCGAAATGCTCTATTCCACGCCGGTGACCCTGAAGGGCCCGGCGCTGGAAGCACGCGCCATGAGCTCGGGCGAAGTCAAGGGCGCCGACATGCGCCAGGGCAACGTCAACGCAACGGGCAACGTGCTGGACATCGCCATGCAGGGCAGCGATATGATGGCGGTGCAGGCCGCCGACGGCAGCGAGGTCTACACCCGTCGCGGCGATCTTTCGGTTTCCGCGACGGGCGTGCTCTCCAATGGTGACGGGCGCCCCGTCATCGGCAATGGGGGCCCGATCACCGTGCCGCCCGACGGGGTGATCAAGATCGGCCCGGATGGCTCGGTTCTCTCGGGAGATCCGTCCAATCCGAACCAGCCGCCCACGCTGGTCGACAAGATCAAGATCGCCAGCACCGATGGCATGACCATCGAAAAAGGCCTCGACGGCTTTTTCCGCGTGGCTGGCGGCGGCATTCTGCCCACCAATGACGATGCGAAGGTCACCGTCGGCGCGCTCGAGGAATCGAACGTCAGCCCCAGCGAGGTGATGGTGCAGATGGTGCAGGCCCAGCGTCTCTTCGACATCCGCACCAAGCTGCTGTCCACCGCCAAGGACATCGACCAGTCGGGCACCAGCCTGCTGCGCCAGTCCGCCTCTTCCTGAGCCCATTAAGACACCACAGAAAGGTCCGCCATGTCCGCTTCCGCACTTCAGGTCGCCCGAACCGGGCTCGAGGCTCAGGATACGCGCATGCGTGTCATCGCCAACAACCTGGCCAACGTTGCCACCACCGCCTTCAAGCGTGATCGCGCCAATTTCGCCACGCTGGCCTATCAGGACATGCGCGTGGCGGGGCAGCAGAACACCTCGCAGAACAATTTCGCCACCGGTCTCAACCTTGGCACCGGCGTTGCCGTGCAGGGCACCAGCCGCCAGGAACAACAGGGCACGCTCGACACCACGGGCAACACCTATGACGTGGCGATCCAGGGCGAAGGCTATTTCCAGGTGCTGCTGCCCACCGGCCAGCTCGCCTATACCCGCGCGGGCAATTTCTCGCTGTCGGGTCAGGGCGAGATCCAGACCTCGGACGGCTATCCCGTCCAGCCGGCCATCACCGTCCCCACCGGCGCCACTTCGGTGACCATCGGCAGCGATGGCACGGTGACGGCCATGGTGCCCGGCTCGACCACTGCCACACAGATCGGCCAGATCACCACGGCGACCTTCACCAATCCTTCGGGGCTTCAGGCCTTGGGCGGCAACCTGCTTCAGGAAACCGCCGCCAGCGGCACCGCGCAGATCGCCATTGCCGGCCAGACCGGCCATGGCACGATCCAGCAGGGCGCGCTGGAAACCTCGAACGTCAACATCGTGACCGAGCTGGTCGACATGATCGAATGTCAGCGCGCCTATGAGATCAACTCCAAGATGATCTCCTCGGTCGACGACATGCTCAAGAACGCCAACCAGACGCTGTGAGTGTAGCGATGCCTGTCTCCCGTATCCTTGGTCTGGGCCTGCAGGCCGCCGTGGCGCTGGCTCCGGTGCCGGCGCTGGCCGGTGGCAAGCCGCCCGCCGGCTTTGCCGCCACGCCCTATACGCCGCCCCCGCCCCATCCCGCCGATGGCGCGATTTTCAACGCCGCCAGCGTCTATTCGCCGCTGGTGACCGGCGCGCTGGCCCATGGCGTGGGCGATACGCTGACCATCATCCTGTCAGAAGTGACGACGGCGTCCAAGACCTCGAACACCAAGACCCAGCGCAGCGGCAGCGCCAGCATCACGCCGCCCACCGCCGGGCCTTTCGCGATCAATCCCAATGCGCTGAGCGCCGGCAGTCAGGGCGCCTTCTCGGGCGCGGGCAACACCGCGCTGTCGAGCACCTTCAACGGCACCATCGCCGTCACGGTGGTCGAAGTGCGGCCCAATGGCACGGCCGTGGTGCGCGGCGAAAAGCGCATGCTGCTCAGCCAGGGCCAGGAATGGATCCAGTTCTCGGGCATCGTGCGTCTGGCCGATATCGATCTGGATAACAACGTCCTGTCGGGCAAGGTCGCCGATGCGCATATCGAATATGCCGGCAACGGCGCCATCACCCGCGCCTCGCGTGAGGGCTGGCTGTCGCGCTTCTTCAACATCATCACCCCGTTCTGACGGAGATTATTCGATGTCTGATCTGACTGCCGCCGCCCTGTTTCGCCTGCTGCGCCGGAGCCTGCTGGCTCTGGCCGTGCTGGCGCTGCCGGTCGCGGCACCCATGGCCCATGCCGAACGCATCCGCGACCTTGGCAATTTCCAGGGCGTGCGTAGCAACCAGTTGACCGGCTATGGCGTCGTGGTGGGTCTGGACGGATCGGGCGATGACAATCTCGAATATGTCACCCAGGCAATGAAGGGCGTGTCGGGCCGCATGGGGCTGCAGTTGCCGCCCGGCATCCAGCCCAACCTGAAGAACGCCGCCGCCGTGATGATCACCGCCGATCTGCCCGCCTTTGCCAAGCCGGGCCAGCGCATCGACGTGACGGTGGCCGCCATCGGCAAGGCCAAGAGCCTGCGTGGCGGATCGCTGGTGCTGGCACCGCTGTTTGGTGCCGACGGCAAGATCTACGCCATGGCGCAGGGCAATCTGGCCGTGGGCGGCCTGGGCGTTTCGGCCAAGGACGGCTCGCAGCTTTCGGTCAATGTGCCCACCGTCGGCCGCATTGCCGAGGGTGGCTCGGTGGAACGCGCGGTCGACACCGGCTTTGACAATGCCGAGGTGCTGCGCTGGAACCTGTTCACCGCCGATTTCCTGACCGCCGAACGTGTGCGCGATGCGATCAACCGCCGCTGGCCAGGCATGGCGACCTCTGACGATGCGGTGACGATCTCGCTGCGCCTGCCCATGGGCGCCGACACGCGCACCAGCATCATGGCCGCCATCGAGATGATCGACGTGACGCCGGCCGAGGCGCCTGCCAAGGTCATCGTCAACAGCCGCACCGGCACGGTGGTGATCAACAGCGCGGTGCGCCTCTCGCCCGCCGCCGTTTCCCATGGCAAGCTGGTGGTGCGCATCGACGAGAAGAAGGACGTCTCCCAGCCCGGTCCCCTGTCGAACGGCCGCACGGTGGTGACGCCCAACAGCAATATTTCGGCCAGTGAGGAAACCGCCCATATTGCGCTGCTTCCCAAGGGCGCATCGCTGTCGCGGATCGTCGATGCCCTTAATTTGCTGGGCGTTACGCCGTCTGATCTGGTGGCGATCCTCGAGGCGCTGAAACAGGCCGGAGCGCTGAAAGCTGAAATGGTGGTGATATGAGCGATACGTCCATCTCTGGCGCCGCGGCAGGGGCGGCCTCCTCGGCCATGGCCGGGACCAGCCCCAGCGCAGCCATGCCCACCGACGCCAAGAAGCTGCATCAGGTCGCCCAGCAGTTCGAAGCGATCTTCGTGCGCCAGATGCTGGCCGAGGCGCGCAAGTCGAACATGGGCGACACCCTCTTCAACAATCAGGGCACCGACACGTTCCGCGAAATGCAGGAACAGACCTTTGCCACGCTGATCACCAAGCAGGGCGGCCTGGGCTTTGCCAAACTGATCGAAAAGCAGCTGACCGCACAGATGGCCCGCATCCAGAACAGCGCCGCCGGCACGCCTGCGGGCAACGGCGCCGCAACCACCCAGCAAAAGGGCTGACCCGATGGCTTCGGATATGCTGCAAATCGGTTCGAGCGGGCTGCGCGCGGCGCAGGCCGCGCTCGACGTCACCTCGCAGAACATCGCCAATGCCTCGACCTCGGGCTATGTCAAACGGTCGGTCAGCCTGTCGGAGCTGTCGAGCACCGGCATGGGCAGCACGCGCGGCGTGGTCTCGCAGTGGGGCGTGCAGGTCACCGGCATCAACCGCAATGTCGACACGGTCGCGCAAAGCGAAATGCGCCGCACCGGCTCGGCCGCCGCCGCCGCCGATACGCTGGTCACCGGCCTCACCTCGGTCAATGACGCGGTCGAAAACTCGGGCGTCTATTCCTCGATCACCAATTTCCAGAGCGCGCTGTCCAAGCTTGCGGCGAGTCCGGCGGACTCCTCGCTGCGCGCCAATGTGCTCTCGGCGGCCAGCGCCATGGCGCAAAGTTTCAACACCGCCAGCACCAGCCTGGCCGCGACCCAGAGCGGCTTTGCCCAGACCGCCAGCGACGGCGTGACGCAGGTCAACACGCTGGCCACCAATCTGGCCAAGCTGAACCTGTCCATCGCCAGCAACAGCGACCCTGACACCCAGGCCAATCTGCTCGACCAGCGCGATTCGATGCTGCAGCAGCTCAGCCAATATGGCGATGTCACCACCACCATCGCCAGCAATGGCACGGTCAACGTCCAGATGGGCGGCGCCAGCGGCCCCATGTTGGTGACGGGCAGCACCGCCAGCACGCTGGCGATGAGCCAGGATTCGACCGGCGCCATCAGCTATACGCTCGGCGGCTCGGCTCTCACGCTCAGCGGTGGTTCGCTGGCCGGCACGCAATCGGCCATGGCCGCCTCGATCAGCGCCGGCACCTCGCTTGACAGCATCGCCAGCCAGCTGATGACCACGGTCAACACTGCGCAGGCGAGCGGCGTCGCCTATGACGGCACGGCCGGCCAGCCGATGTTCTCGGGCACGGGCGCGGGCAGCATGGCCGTGGCGCTGACCTCGGGCAGCCAGGTGGCCGCGGCCGCCGCCGGTTCGGGCGCCAACAGCAACGATGCCACCAACGTCAATGCCCTCATCTCCTCAATGGGCAGCGTCGACATCGCCGGGCAGACCAACAGCCTGCTCTACAATTTGTCGAGCGCGGTGCAGAGCAACACCGCGACGCGCGACACGCTCGACACAATCGCGACCAATGCCAAGAATGTCGTGGCGGGACAGAGCGCGGTCAGCCTCGATGATGAAGCGGCCAATCTGGTGCGTTACCAACAGGCTTATCAAGCTTCTGCCAAGGTTATTTCGGTAGCACAGACCCTGTTCAACCAATTGCTCCAGATCTAACGTAAAGGCCCTCACCATGACCACCATCGGCACCAGCGCCTTCTACGAAAACGCGATCGCCAATCTGAACAAGCTGTCGACCTCAACCGGCACGCTGCAGCAGCAGATCTCGACGGGGAACCGGCTGACGCATTCCTATGACGATCCGCTGGCCGCCGCGCAAATGCGCCAGATGCAGGCCGCCGATACGCTGTCAGCCGCAGTGACCACCAACACCACGCTGGCCAACACCACGCTGACCCAGACCGACAGCACGCTGAGCCAGCTCAGCAGCGTGATCAGCAACATCCAGACGCTGGCCACCCAGGGCGCCACCGACACGATGAACGCCGCCGACAAGGCCAACATCGGAAAAGAGATCGGCTCTTATTACAACACGCTGGTCACGCTGATGAACACCAAGGATGCCTATGGGAACTATCTGTTCTCCGGCTCCAATTCAACCCAGGCCTATACGCAGGATGCCAGCGGCAACGCCACCTACACCGGCGGCACGGCCCCCGGCGCGATCTCGCTGGGCGGCTCGATGAGCGTGACGCCCTCGGTGACGGGCCCCGAGGTGCTCAATTTCACCAATGCCGATGGCAGCAGCGGCGATCTGCTGAGCACGGTCAAGGCCTTGTCCGACGGCCTGCAGAACGGCACGCTGACCTCGGACCAGATGAACGCCTCGGGCGGCACCTTCGACCAGCTCAACTCGGCGCTCGATCAGCTGACCACCACCCAGACGGTGATCGGTTCGCGCCTCTCGCTGATCTCCACCGCCCAGACCATCCAGACCGCCGCCTCGACATCGCGCGCCACGGTGGAGCAGGACGTGGGCGGCACCAATCTGACCACGGCAGCCGCACAGCTGACCCAGCAGATGACCATTCTTCAGGCCAGCCAGGCCAGCTTCTCCAAGCTCGCCTCGCTCTCGCTGTTTACATATCTGAGCTGATGCGCGCCGGCCGCGCCCGTGCGGGGCGGCGGCCAGCGACAGGACGACGCGTTTCCAGGGGGTTGCATACATGTTTTCGATCATCGGCATTGTCGTGCTGTTTGCCATGGTGTTTGGCGGTTTTGCCATCACCGGCGGCGCGCTGGGCCCTGTCATGGAGGCCATTCCGCACGAGCTGCTGATCATCTGCGGCGCGGCGATCGGCGCGCTGATCACCGGCAATGACATGCATGGGTTGAAAGCGCTGGGCGGCGGCTTTGGCCGGGTGTTCAAGGGGCCGAAGCACAACAAGCAGGACCATATCGACGTCATCGCGCTGACGACCAAGCTGATGAAGCTGCTGCGCACCGAAGGGCCCGTTGCCATGGAAAGCCATGTGCAGGACCCCAAGACCAGCGCCATCTTCGCCGAATATCCGCGCCTGCTGGCCAATCATGAACTGACCGCGCTGATCTGCGACACGCTGACGCTGATCGTCGTCTCCTCGGGCACACTGGAAGTGCATGCGGTGGAAGATGTGATGGACAATGCCATCAAACAGCATCTCACCGCCATGGAACACCCCCAGCACGCCATCCAGAACCTGGCCGACGCGCTGCCCGCGCTGGGCATTGTGGCTGCCGTGCTGGGCGTGGTGAAGACCATGGGCTCGATCGACAAGCCGCCGAGCATTCTGGGCGCGATGATCGGTTCGGCGCTGGTGGGCACCTTCATGGGCGTGCTGCTGGCCTATGGCATGGTGGCGCCCATGGCCGGGCGCCTGAAGCAGGTGAACGAGGCGGACGAACAGATCTTCCACGCCGTCAAGCAGGTCATCATCGCCAGCCTGCACGGTTGGCCCCAGCCGCTGGTGGTGGAAAGTGCGCGTTCGGGCCTGTCCCATGATTTCCGCCCGGGCCTTTCCGAATTGCTCGACGCGCTGCGCGGTCGCTGAGGGGAGCTGATCCATGGCTCCTCCCAAAAAGGGCAACAAGCAGGACATTCCCGCGCCCATCATCGTCAAGAAGGTCACCATCGTGGCTGCCAGCCATCATGGCGGCGCCTGGAAAGTGGCCTATGCCGACTTCGTGACCGCCATGATGGCCTTCTTCCTGCTGATGTGGCTGCTGGGCGCCACCACCGAAAAGCAGCGCAAGGGCATTGCCGACTATTTCACCCCCACGCTGCTGAAAACGCGCGAGGGATCGGCAGGGTCGAACGGCCTGCTGGGCGGCTCGTCGATGGTCGATGCCGACAAATATCCGCATCGCGCCGGGCAGACGGGTACCAAATCGCTCACCATTCCGCGCGATGCCTCGGGCGGGGTGAAGGAAGGCGCCACCTTGTCCAAAAAGGTCGCGCAAATGAAATCCATGCTCGAACAGCGGCTGAACGCCAGCGAAAAGCTCAAGAAGCTGGCCCATATCCTCAAGATCACCGTCACGCCCGACGGCATTCGCATCGACATGGGCGACGACACCGATTTCTCGATGTTCCAGCTGGGCACCACGGTGCTCACCCCCGATGCGGTGCAATTGCTGCATGTCCTTTCAGGCGTGCTCAAGGCGGAAGATGGCGACCTGACCGTGCGCGGCCATACCGATGCCCTGCAATGGAAGCGCGGCGACATCACCAACAACTGGTCGCTCTCGGCCGGGCGCGCCGAAGCCACGCGGCAGGAACTGATGCGCGACGGTATCGCGGAAACCCGCTTCCGCAAGATCGAGGGCGTGGCCGACCGCGAATTGCTGATCGCTGACCATCCCACCGACGCGCGCAACCGCCGCATGTCGATCTTCCTTGCCACCAGCTGATGAGGGCCATCAGCTAAGGGATTCTGCGGGGGCAAGCGGAAGCCGGGGATTCACCCTGTTTGCTTAAGTCTTGACAGGAAAGGGTCTGGCCATGCCGGCCGGGCCGCCTGCCTGTCGAGACTGCCATGAACGCGCCAACGACCCTGCGTGCCTTCGAACTTCAGCCCGGTTTCACCGTCTCCCACGGGCCGACGGCCGAGGCCGTTCTGCCGCACCAATTGCCCGAAGCGCTGGACTGGTTCCCCCAGACCAAGGTGCTCAGCCTCGACTGTTTCGACACGCTGCTGTGGCGCGACTGCCATGCCCCGGTGGACCTGTTTCCCGCTCTGCCCGACATGACGCCCATGCAGCGCCGCTGGGCCGATTCCCGCGCGCGCAAGGCGGCGGGCAACAGCCATGGCCGCAGCGAAGTGTCGATCGGCGAGATCTATGCCCATCTGATGCCCGCCGCCACACCGGCCCAGCGCGATGCCGCCATCACCGCCGAACTGGATGCCGAAGCGCGCCATTGCTTCGCCTTTGCCCCCACGGTGGAGCTGATGCGCCGGGCCCGCGCACGCGGCATGCGGGTCATCATCGTGTCGGACACCTATCTCGATGCCGCCCAGTTGCGCCAGCTCGTCGAGCGCGCGGCCGGCAAGGAGGTCGCGGCGCTGATCGACCGTTTCTTCGTGTCGAGCGCCCATGGCAAGCACAAGGCCGAGGGGCTCTACAAGGATGTGCTGCGCAAGCTGTCCGCCCGCCCCCACGAAATCCTGCACATTGGCGACAATCATGGCGCCGATGTGGGCGGCATCGCGCCGCTGGGGGTCAACACGCTGCATCTCAAGCAGTTCGATCCGCTGATCCTGCAGCAATTGCGGCTTGAAGCAGCCAGCTCCAATCTTATCCACCCCATTCAGGGCGCCTTGACCGCATCGCAGCCGCATCGTGCCACGCTGGCCTTTGCCGCGCCGCAAGAGGAGGACCCCGCCGCACGCATGGGGCTTTCCGTGCTCGGCCCGGTGCTCACCGGATTCGACATGTGGCTCGATGAGGAGGCGCGCAAACTGGCCGTCACCCATGGCGGACGTGTCCACCGCCTTTATCTGATGCGCGACGGCTTCATGCCCATGCAGGTGCATGCCGCGCGCCATCCGCAGGATGAGGTTCACCCCATCGAATGCAGCCGGTTTACGGCCATCGGCGCCAGCTTTGCCAGCGAACGCGATGTGGCGCGCTATATGGAAACCGCGCTGGGCACCGATCCGGTTCCCCTCGCCCGGCAGATGTTCATCTCCGAAGAGGACATTGCGCGCATCTGCGCCACCGGCAACATGCGCGAGGACAGCCTCGCCCTCTGGGCCGAAATGCGCAAATCCTCGCGCCGGCGCGCCACGGTGGCCGCCTCGCGCGCGCTGGCTGACCGCCTTGTCGCGCATATCCGCGCCGCCTGCGATCCCCAGCCCGGCGATGTGCTGATGCTGGTCGATCTGGGCTATACGGGCACGGTGCAGAACCATGTCGATACCGTTTTGTCGCAAGCCTTTCAGTGCCATGTCGCGGGCCGCTATCTCATGCTGCGCGAAACCCATCGCACCGGGCTCGACAAGCTCGGCATGCTCGACGACCGCCATTACGACTACCAGATGCTCGATGCGCTCTGCAGCAATGCCTTTGTGCTCGAAAGTTTCTGCACCACCAACATCGGCTCGGTGATCGACTATACCGCTGAAGGCACACCCATCCGCCGCGAACGCTCGCTTTCGGAAGCGCAGGCCGCAACCTTGCTCCGCATCCAGAAGGGCATCCTCGATTTTGCCCGCATCCAGCCGGGCATGATCCTGCGCGGCGATCATGGCGCCGATCCGCTGGACCTGTGGCGCCAGGCGGTTGCCGCCTCGCTCACCCGCACCATGTTCCTGCCGCTCGATCACGAACTCGCGGTCATCGGCGACTTTGAGCATGACGTGAACCTGGGCACCGATGACAAGCATATGCTTTTCAATTCCCAGGGTACCGCCTCCGGGTTGCGTCGGCGCGGCCTGTTCCACCTCAGCGACAAGGACCGCGTCTATCCGGCAGGCGAGTTGCACGGCCACGGCCTCGCCTCCAAGTTGACCTTCATGGCGCACAAAAGGTTCGGCCTGCATTTTACCTTCAACGATTTCACCGATCGCGCGCTGGACCTGCCGGTCATCTTCATCGACCAGCAGACCGGCGCGCTGTCCGAACAGACCATCACGGCCACCGCCACGCATGATGGCTTTTACGTGGCCGCCGTGCCGCTGGGCGATTGCCGCTATGGCGCGGCGCTGCGTTTCGGGCAGGATCATGCCTGGGTCGAGCTTGAAAGCATCCATGCCATGCCGCTCGCCGATTTCCTCGCCAATGATCCGCTGGCGCCCGACCGCAGCATCGAGATGGATGCCATGGCCGAGGGGATCGAGGCGGTCACCCAGCGCCTGCTGCGCTGTGACGATCAGGCCGGTTTCCTGATGGTCAATCCTCCGACGCGGGTGGATGACACGCCCATGATGCTGGCCGTGGTGTTCCGCCCGCTCGAAAGGCGCTGACCCGGAACGGACGCGCACGCTGCCTTCCAACGCGGCGTGCCCTTGCTTCTTGCCGATTGCGCTTTGCAGCATGCGCATCACGCTTTGCCGAATGCAACAAGGCCCGGTTCCGCATCGCGGGACCGGGCCTTGCCGTGTGACGGGAATTTGAACCGGCGCGCCATCCCGAAGGGTGGGATGGCCGGGGCTGGAGCGGGAACTTCCCCGACCCCGGCCTCGCGCCTATGGTACCGCCAGCAGTTTACTTGAGCAGCGAGAGCACGTTCTGCTGGCTCTGGTTGGCCTGGGCGATCATCGCGGTGGAGGCCTGCGAGAGGATCTGGGCCTTGGCCATGGCGGTCGATTCAGCCGAATAGTCGGT
>JAGWMZ010000061.1 GCA_028871475.1 Sphingomonadales bacterium
ATACATCTGCGGCAATCCTCCTTATGTCGGAGCAACAGTCAAACCACCAAAAGATGCGGACGAGGCAAGCAAATCCCGAATGAAAGAGGAGGCTGAAGCGCGCAAGGCTGATCTGGAGCGACTTTTTGCCGGATTAACCACCAAGTGGAAATCACTAGATTACGTTTCTGGTTGGTTCCTCAAGGCAGTTCAATATGGACAGCACACAGCCTCAACCGCTGCGCTGGTGACCACCAACAGCATCTGCCAAGGGCAACAAGTAGCCATTCTTTGGCCCATAATTTTTAGGTTGGGTGCGGAAATCGAGTTCGCGCACACAAACTTTAAGTGGACTAATCTGGCTAAAAACAAAGCTGGCGTAACATGCGTCATCGTGGGCTTGGGGCGAAGTGGACGACCGAACCGCACGCTTTATTCGGTGAGTGATAGCGGTGAACCGATGTCGCAGGAGGTGGAGAACATCAACGCCTATCTCATCGCAGGTGCGAATATCGAAGTCCAATCAAGACGTACCCCACCCACTGGCCGCATGAGTATCGAGGCAGGTGGGAAGCCTGTTGAGGGCGGCTATCTGCTTTTATCGATGCAGGAAAAGAACCAGCTTCTTTTGGAAGTGCCTGAAGCAAGCCACGTGATAAAACGTGTATTTGGAGCAAACGAGCATGCCAAGGGTTTAGTGCGCTTTGCATTGTGGTTCCATGACGACGACCTAGATCTCATTGCAAAGCATTCGGCCCTTGCCAGCCGGGTTGAAGGCGTACGTAAAATGCGTCTGGATAGCCCGAAGGACGCGACAATCGCCTCGGCGAATATGCCCCATAAATTTCAAGAAGTTAAGCAATCCGGAGATGAAATTGTAACTCTGATACCTACATTGACGGCCGAAAAGCGAGAATATATTCCAGCAAGTCTTGAACCCGCCGGCACCATTATCACGAACTTGGCGTTCGGGCAATTTGATGGGCCGTTGTCAGATTTGGCAATCATCGCATCGCGTATCCATTTTGTATGGATCGCAGCCATTTGTGGAAAATTTAAAACAGACTATCGCTATTCCAACACCCTTGGCTGGAACACCTTCCCTGTCCCCAAGCTCACAGAACAGAACAAGGCCGACCTCACCCGCTGCGCCGAGGACATCCTTCTGGCGCGCGAGGCGCATTTCCCGGCCACCATCGCGGATCTCTATGATCCCGAGACCATGCCGGAAAACCTGCGCCACGCGCATGATCGCAACGACGAGGTGCTGGAGCGCATTTACATCGGCCGACGGTTCAAAAACGATACGGAGCGCCTAGAAAAGCTGTTCGATCTCTACACCAAGATGACCGGCGGCAAGGCAGCGGCTTGAGGGACGCTTTATTGACTTTTGGCGCCTTTGGCGTATCTCTCATTTGAGATACAGGAGCCCAAAATGAACGCACCCCATGTGCCGCCTCAAAGCTCCATGCTGCATATCCGCATGGACAATGAGCTGAAGGCCAAAGCCACGCAAGCGCTGGCAGCCATGGGGCTGACGGCTTCCGATGCTGTGCGACTGCTGTTCCACCGCATCGCGGTCGACCAGGCGTTCCCGCTGGAGCTGAAGGTGCCCAACGCCGAAACCCGCGCCGCGCTGGATGAGGCCCGCGACATCATCGCCGAGCGCCGCGCCCGCTTTGCCAATCCTGATGCCATGTTTGCCGAACTCGATGGCAAAGAAGGATAAAGCTGCGACGCTGCCGCGCACGTTCGATCTGGCAAAGGCATTCAGGAAGGACTGGGATCGCCTCTCGCGGTCTGGCCGTTACGACATGCGCCAGCTCAAAGAGGCCATGCTGCTGCTGATCGCGAATGACGCCCCGCTGCCTCCTGAATGGCGGGACCACGCGCTGAAAGGCGAATGGGCAGGCACGAGAGAATGCCACATCGGCGGGGATTTCCTGCTGATCTACGAAGTGGACGACACAGCGGGACCGGGCGGCACGCTCGTTTTCGTGCGCGCCGGAACCCATAGCGAGTTGTTCAAATGACCCAGAATGCCGACATCATCCCCACCGTGACATTCCGCCCCGCGGGCACCGGCGCCAGCGCCAAGCCGAATGAACTGGGCATGCGCGAGATGCAGGCCCGCGCCTTTGACAAGCGCGGCGAGCAATATCTGCTGATCAAATCGCCGCCTGCCTCGGGCAAGTCGCGAGCGCTGATGTTCATCGCGCTGGACAAGCTGACCAACCAGGGGATGAGAAAGGCCATTGTCTGTGTGCCGGAACGCTCGATTGGGGCCAGCTTCAACAGCGAGCCGCTGAGCAAGCATGGCTTCTGGGCCGATTGGGAAGTCGCACCGCAGTGGAACCTGTGCAACGCGCCGGGCGCCGATGACCCCAAGGTGGCCAAATCGAAGGTGAAGGCGGTCGGCGAGTTTCTGGCTAGCGACGCCCGAGTACTGGTCTGCACCCATGCCACCTTCCGCTTTGCCTTTGACGAGTTGGGTGTCGAGGCTTTCGACAATGCACTCATCGCCATCGATGAATTCCATCACGTCTCGGCCGACGCGGGCAACCGCCTGGGGGCGCAGCTTGCTCAGCTTATCGGGCGCGACAAGGCCCATATCGTGGCCATGACCGGCAGCTATTTCCGGGGAGATGCGATCCCCGTGCTGGCACCTGACGACGAAGCCAAATTCGAAACCGTCACCTACACCTATTACGAGCAACTCAACGGCTACCAATATCTCAAGGTGCTGGACATCGGTTACAGCTTCTACACCGGTCCCTACACCGAGAAAATCTCGGCGCTGCTGGATCCCACCGTCAAGACCATCGTCCATATCCCCTCAGTCAATTCGCGCGAAAGTCTGAAGGACAAGCATCGCGAATCTGAGGACATCATGGGACACCTTGGCGAATGGCAGGGTGTCGATCCGGAGACCGGCTTCCACTTGCTCAAGACTGCGGGTGGCGCGACGATCCGCGTGGCCGATCTGGTCGATGACGATGCCTCCAAGCGTGATCGCGTGGTCGCCTCGCTGAAATCCGCCGCTGCGCGCAGCGACCGGGACTTTGTCGACGTGATCATCGCGCTGGGCATGGCGAAGGAAGGTTTCGACTGGATCTGGTGCGAGCATGCGTTGACCGTCGGCTATCGTTCCAGCCTTACCGAAATCATCCAGATCATCGGCCGGGCCACACGCGATGCGCCAGGCAAGACACGGGCGCGCTTCACCAATCTGATCGCCGAGCCCGCCGCAGACGATCCGCTGGTGGTGGATGCGATCAACGATTATTTGAAGGCGATCGCGGCCAGCCTGTTGATGGAACAGGTTCTGGCGCCTCGCTTTGAATTCACCCCGAAGGACGCCGGCCCCAAGCCCGATTTCGATTACGGCCCGGACGGCTACCAGGAGGGCGCCACGAACATCGGCGTCAACGCCCAAGGCCAGATGCATTTCGAGATCAAGGGTCTCAAACTGCCCACCAGCATCGAGGCAACCCGTATCTGCCGCGAGGATCTCAACGAGGTGATCGCCAGCTTCGTGCAGGACAAGTCGGCGCTCGAACGCGGAATGTTCGACACCGAGGTAGTTCCCGAGGAACTGACCCAACTGAAAATGGGCAAAATCATCCGCGAAAAGTTCCCGGAGCTGAGCGAGGAGGACCAGGAAGCGGTTCGCCAACACGCCATTGCGGCCCTGACGCTCACCCAGCAAGCCAAGGCCGCGATGGTCGAGGATGTGGTGGACGGAGAATTTTCCGGGAGCACGGCTTTTATCGATGGTGTGCGCAAATTTGCGCTGAGCGTCACCGATCTCGACATCGACCTCATCGATCGGGTGAACCCCTTCGACGCGACCTATGCCGTGCTGGCCAAGGCGATGGATGAAAAGACCCTGATTCAGGTGCAGGCGATCATCAACGCCAAGAAGGAAAAGCTGACCTACGAGGACGCCCGTCAACTGACCGAACGCGCGGTCGAATTCATGAATGAGCGTGGGCGCCTCCCTTCGCTGACGTCTCAGGACGCTTGGGAGCGCAAGATGGCCGAAGGCGTCGCGTTCCTGCAGCGCCATGCAGCAAAGGCGGCCGCCGATGGCTGAACTCACTGACCTCGAGCTGCTGGCAAAGCTGGGGATTGCAACGGCCCCGGAGCCCAAGCGCGCCCTTACTCCGCTGCAAGAGCGGATCATTGCGGGCTTTGAGGACATTCAGCGCTTCGTCGCCGAACATGGCCATGCGCCACGCCATGGCGAGGACCGCGACATTTTCGAACGCCTCTATGCTGTGCGCCTCGATCGCCTGCGTGGCCTGCCCGAAGCCCGCGAGTTACTGGCAGACCTCGACAAGGAGGGCTTGCTCGATGGGAATGGGCCCGCAGCAATCGCACCGCAAAACCTGAACGATCAGGCCTTGTTGGCCCAATTGGGCATCCTGCCCGGGGCCGCTGACGACATCAGCCAATTGCGCCATGTTACGTCGCGCGCGGAAAAGCGGGCTGCCGAGGAAATCGCCAACCGCGAAAAGTGTGAGGATTTCGAGACCTACAACCCGCAATTCGAACGCATCCAGGCAGACCTGGCCAAGGGGGCCCGGCAGACAAAGGTCATCGATCAGACCGAGGTCACGCTGGCTGAGATCCAGCCCGGCAACTTCTTCATTGTCGGTGGTCAGATGACGCTGATCGCCAGCACGTCCGATGAATTCGTCACTGATTATGAGCGCAAGGACCGGCGCGTGCGGGTCATCTATGACAATGGCACCGAGGCTACCGTTCTGGCTCGTTCGTTCCAGAAGGCGCTCTACCGCGATGAATCGGCTCGTCGCATCACGGAGTTGAGCGCGGGTCCGCTGTTTGGCGATGTTGCCGAGCCCGACGATCTGGCGAGCGGTACGATCTATGTCCTGCGCAGCAAGTCGGCCCATCCCTACGTCGCTCAGCATCGGGAACTGATCCACAAGATCGGCGTGACAGGCCAGAGTGTCGCGCATCGCATCGCGAATGCCCGTAATGATCCCACGTTCTTGTTGGCGGACGTCGACGTGGTGGCAGAATACCAGTTGTTCAACATCAACCGCAGCAAAATGGAGGGCCTGATCCATAAGGCATTGGCGGCGGCTCGGCTTGATTTGGCTGCCGGTGATCGTTTCGGCCGGACCGTGCAGCCGCGCGAATGGTTTCTAATCCCGTTTCAGGCGATTGACGACCTGATCTCAAAGATCAGCGATGGAAGCGTGACCCAAGTGCGATACGATCCAATGGAGGCCAGGTTCGTCCCAGCCGAAACCTGACCTCCACCGGCTTGGGTTAGGAGGCTTGGCGGGCAGGCTCGATGTAATGATAGAATCGTAGCGTTTCATCGAGACCAGCCATCGGACGCCGCTTGGCGGCGATAGTATGTGCCAGCGACGCCAGCTTCCTCGCTTCACGCCCGAGGATGCTGCGGGTTTTGAAGAAATGGCTGCCCCGTTCCTCATACTGTTTGATCTGGATCCGCTCCGCCATGGTAAGCTCGAGCATCACAGGCGTTGCCATGGTTGCGACCGCGATTCGCTTGCGCAAAGCCTCATCCATCGAAGGCTCCAGAATGCCAAATTCGATGGGCCATGGCGCGACCAGAGAAACGGGCTTGTCCTCTGGGGAAAAGGCGGTCGAGACCATGCAGCGCAACTCGCCGAAGTGTTTGCCCATATGCCTGTACCAGCGCAACGCGAAGTCGACGATCTTCACAAGCGTTGGGAATATGCGGCTATCGCCCTCGCAAACGATATCGTGGTTCACGCCAAGGCGGGCATTGCCGACAATGCTCCGGTTGTCCGATCGTTTCGCGTTGACTTCGATCATGACTTGCCAGGGAGCCAAAACGTCGAGTTTAACGCCAATCCAGTAATCACGCTGCGGCTCCAGTGCATGGCTCACCGTTGCCCGAAAACTGCTGTCAAATTTGAAATCGACGGGCTGTCGCGAATGGCAACTTGCCAGATAAGCCGACACGCCGGATTTGGACATGCCGACAGTCTTGGCGATCAACTCGATCGGCGCACCGCGCAGCCACATATGCAATGCCTGCTGTAATGCGCTGGCTCTGACATAGGCCTCTCTAGGCGCCTTGGCAGGCATTTCCGGGAAATCGGTTCTGTCCTCATGCCGCTTGGCGAGCCAGTTGAATTCGCTCGCCGTTTGAGCAGTTACAGTCGGAATTTCTGCCTCCTTTACAGCGGCATCGAAGGGCACTTCACGCTCCTTCTCGACGTCATAGGCATACACTGTCTGATAAGGCGCACCGAGCGCGCGCAGGTCATCCTCGTCATGAAGGGAAAGCTTGCGGGATACCTTTTTCAAGCGTCGCAGGATCTGCTTGCGGGACCAGAAGAGCTGGTCAACATGGTCCATGCCCACAGGCGCCTCCTTGCATTCGGCTTGTTCCAATTCCTTGAAGACAACCCTTGGCAGAACGCGCCGTTCAACCAGCACCACCATATCAACATCACCAACTGTTTGATCGTGCGAACCGGTGAGCACGCTGCCAAAGAGCCGGATTTCCTTGATCCGCCGAGAACGCTCCGGTTCCCTGTTGACAACTCTCGCCATTTCAATCACTTCGTCCACAATGCGGCGCCCTTCCTCACGCGGAAAGCGCGGCACAAGCGGTGTTGCAAGAAGCCGGTGGCCCAGTTCAGAAACCATCCAATAGTCGATATAATCGCGCGTGCCGTTGAAACAAATCCAGTCTGCTTCACACAAGGCAATCAGCGTCTCGCTCGCCTGACGCACATCCATACCCAGCTTCTTGGCTGCACGCAGTGTGCTGAAATCATTCCTGGCAAACAGGTCCTTGAGTTGCGCCGGACGCAAGCCACAGATCGTGTCTTTCGCAGAAATCCGCATAATCCATCCTTTGTATCAGTGAGAGCAACGCCCGTCATTGCGCAGGCGTGGGGCCATTCCCCTTGGTGTGGCCCCGCCCGCGGCAAAGCGACCGACATGATTCCGGCCCGGGTCAGAGCCCTAACTCCATCGATTTTTCCGGGCCGATGGTGGGCTGCCCTGGCTGAGGCACTGGCGATGCTTGCCGATCTGGTCTGCCGCGAACCGTCGAAGGATCGATTTCGAAGGCAAGCTCCGGCTTAATCTGATCAGCCGGCGCCTGTGAATTCGCGTCGGGGCCCCTGCTCCCACGGGAAGCTGGTGCCTCTGCCAGGTCAGCATGCTCAAGCGCGCTGGCCTTGTCGCCGGGATTGGCCTCGATGGACCGCAGCAAGGCATCGCGATCATTGGTGTAGATCGTGAGGTCGTCCCGCACACGGGTCGCCATCACATGGGTCAGCCGCTGGTTGGACAGGTGCCGCTCGGCCGAATGCATCACCCCGATGCCCCGATCGGTGGTCATGCCCTGGGCCTGATGCATGTTGATCGCGTAGGCCAGACCCAGGCGGGAAAGCATGGGGTCGCCTTGGGGCAGCACCATGTCCACACCCTCACTTGTGCGCACCGCCACACCTTCACGTGTGATGCCAAGCACCTGGGCTTCTGCGGAATTGAACAGGCCGCGCGCCTTGTCATTCGCCGTCCAGCGGATGCGATCCCCTGCATGGAGTTGCAGGCTCTCGCGCTCGGACAGCGCCAGATGATCGCGCTTGTCATTGGAATCGAGGCTGGAGGGCTTGAAACGGGCGGTGCGGCCTTCGGCATCGCGCAGGCTGACGACGCCTTTGGTGGACACCCGGATAACGTCATAGGCACCCGGTTCTAGCCCTGCTGGCCGATGGCGTCCGATCACTTCGAGGACCTGACCAGCCTGATAGTTTTGGGCGAAGCGCAGTTCCTCGCGGGTCAGATGCAGGCTTTCGAGCCGGGAGATGCTGAGGCTCTCGATGCCAAGGACGCCTTCTGCCTTGAGGCCCTCCTGAACCAGAGCGTTGAGGACGGCACGGCTCTCGCGGCCCGACGCATAGAGCGCCGTTCGGCTGCGATCCTCGGCCGATAATTCCAGCCATTTGCGCGCGGCCGCCTCGCGAAAGTCCGCTCCGGCGTTCACAACCCGATCCCCCAGGACCCGGAAGGCACCTGCAAAATGTCCGCTGCGGGTCAGTACCGCGACCGCCTTCATCTGCTCAGTGCGCTGGCGCTGACTGGTTGGCAGCTCGGCCATCGCCGGCCGATGCTGTTGGATCAGGGTAAAGGCCTTGCCCGCATCGATCGGCTGCAACTGGGCGCGATCGCCAATCATGACCAAGCGATCGATGCCTAGCCGATTGGCGATGGTCACCAGATCATTCATCGGCTTGTTGGCGACGAGCGAGGCTTCGTCGAGCACCAGCATCGTGTCCGTGAGCATGGCACGCGAGGTGTCAAAGCCTGGTCCCTTGCCCGCCAGCGCTGCGCCAAGATGCTGATTGACGAAGGACGAGACCGTCTGAGCCTCGATGCCAGCCTCACCATTGAGCATTTCGACCATGGTGTTGGCCTGGGCGAGACCAAGCACCTGCCGCCCCTCGCTGCGGACGACCTCGGCCAACGCAGAAATCAACGTGGTCTTGCCCGCACCCGCCACGCCCTGGATGACGACGACGCGATCACTGCTGGAGAGGGCCAGGATGCCAGCGCCCAATTGCTCCTCATTGAGCGGCCGCAAGCCCGCCTGCTCCTGAAGGCGCGTTGCCGCCAGATCAGCAGCAAGCCCCCTTGGGGCGCTCCCACGACCAGCATCAATGCCAGCAAGCAAATGCCGTTCTTCGGCGATGTGCTCGGGCGTGGTGGCATGGGTGATGGCGCCGTCACGCCGCCCAGTGCTGCCGAAGATCAGTTGCCCCTTGTCGGCAAGCGCATGAACGCGCGCTTCGACGCCCTCGATGGTCACGCCCTTGATACCCAGATCCAGCGCCGTGCGGGAAATCTCGTGAATCGGGAACGCCGCCTCGCGCTGGCCCAGGATCCTGATCGCCGAGGCGACAGCCATTTCGGCACCGACTTGGGATGAAGATAGGCCCAGACGGGCCAAACCTCGCGTCAACAACGGATCTGCGGGCCTGATCCACTCTCGCAGCGTTTCAGCCCAACTTGTCGCCGCTGCCATAACGGTCCGAACAGCCTCGACGCCTATCGGCCTGTCTGTCGTTTGCCCCGCCCGCGCCTCGGCCTCGGCAACCACTGCCTTGCCATCAAACCCCAGCGCCGCTGCCCGCTCCCCCCATTCCGCGCGCAGGCCATCGCGATCCTCGAGATTGATCTTGTCGTCGCGCGTGCGCTTGGTGATTTCCCGCAGGAGTTCGGGGTTGCGCCCGTCGCGGCCAAGGTCGGCGGCTTTGGCGAGGATGTCTTCGCGCCGCTGGCTGAACGCCGTCAGGACGGTCTTGGGCACGCCCTCGATCTCGAACTGGCCGTGCTTGCCTGTCTGCCGGGTCTGATAGCCAAGGTCTTCGACCATGGTCCGCAAGGCTGCGTGATAGACGCTGCCGATCAGCGAATTGTTCTTCCAGAGTTCGTCGTTGAACAGCGCCTGCCAGTTGCCCGCGACCTTGGTGAGATTGGCGACCACCACATGAATGTGGGCCTGCGGATCGAGCTTGCGGCTCGTGTCGTGTTGAAACAGCGCATAGGTCAGATGGCCGGTGCGAAGGGGATCACCCTTGGGGTTGTCGACATAGGTCCGGCCTTCGGCAAAGCTCTTCTCGACCCAGCCCATCGTCTGGCGAACCGCTTGCATATGGGCCGCAAGCAGACGCTCATCGCCAGCGACATAGGCCAGCACACTGGCTGACTTGGGCATCGAGAAGGTGAGGTCTAGCCCCGCTCGCCGCCGCTCGGGATCGCCGATCTGTGCGCCGTCGGGCAGCTTGCCTTTGAGGAGATCCTCGAAGACCTGTTTTTCCACCTCACCGGACAGGCCAAGTTCGACCGCTCCCCGGCCGCCCCAGCCACTCACCTCACTGGCGTGCTCACCGACATAATAGTCGTCCTTGGCGAAATAGTTGGCGGCACCGCCTGCCGAGCGAACCGAGGCAACCGACAGCACCGGTCAGAACCCCATATCCATGTCGTCACCGAGATCGGGCGTCGGGTCGCGATCCACTTGGGCCGGGCGGTGGCTGTGCCTCTCGGCAGGGTCGGTGAAGGACTGGCCTGTGCGTTCCTCGATGGTGATCTGCTGTTCGCGGCGCTGGGGTGATGAGGGACCGGTGGGCCTGGATCCAGATGTCTGATCCTCCTTGCCCTTGTCATCACGAGCCGTGCTCGAACTCTCACGTGCCCCGGGCGACCTCGAACCACGCAGGCTGTCGCGAAGACTGCTGCTGTCGCTAGAGGCAGTCGGGGCATCGTCATCGGTCTTGGCCGGGGATTTCCCGTCAGCGCGCGTGTCCGCCTGAGCCTCTGCAGAGGTCATTTCACGCGGATCGGCAACGTCAGGTGCCGGGCGCTCTGCTTCCGCATCCGGCTCACTCGTCGCCGTTTCCGGCTCGGCCATGGCCTGTTCGCCCGCACCGACGACGGGCGCCGGCCCACCATCGCCGCCGGCGTCCGCTGCCTCGTCATCCCCGCCGCCTCGGGGAACGTAAACAGCCAGTTGCATGTCGGTCTTGCGCAGGAAGGGTTCAGCGATCTTGGGATAATCACGCCAGAGCAGCCGAATGCGTGCTGCCGGGAACCCTTCAGGAAACTTCACATAGCCGTGGAGCGACGGCAGGTTCATGATGTCATCCGGGATGACCAGCGGTTTGACCTCGGTGCGCGGCGTGATAGTGGCCGCATCGCGTGACCGGCTCGCACCAATCGAATAGGCCTCGTCCGTCTCGCGTACCTCACGGAAGCCGATGAAGTTCGAGCAGACCTCGGCGGTGTTCTTGTCGGCGGTGGCGAGGATCAGCTTGGTGCGGGCCAGCGAGGCCAGATTGATCGCGCCTTCCTCGCCATAGGTTTCCGCCAGCTTGTCGAAGCTGTGCATCCCCAACACGAAGGCCCCGCCAAAGCCGCGGGCGGTCTGCAAGCCATGCTCGATCGCCGGCATCCGGTGGAGCGCGTGGACCTCGTCAAAGAGATACCACATCCGCAGATCGCGGGTGCGCGGCATCCCCATCAGCGCATTGACCGCCAGGTCCATCCAGAGCGTGAGCAGCGCGCGGTTGAGCGTGAGATCGGTATGGGTGGAGGTGATGAACAGGATCGAGCCCGGAACCGGCTCTTCCTGCACCCAGCGTCGGATCGAAAAGGCCGCCGCGCCGCCCGCCACGGGGTCGGGCAGGAAGCGGATGGCCTGGGCATTGGTGTTGAAGACCGCGCGGATCGATTCCGCCATGCGCGCTGCCTCGACCGCCGTCAGCGGGCTGGCAATGGTGTTGGCGAGCTTGGCATGGACCGCCTTGAGGTCGGCCGACATGAGATGATGGGCGATGGCACCATTGGTGGTCTCGCCCGATGCCGCTAGCTTCACGCACATTTCGACAAAGAGCGTGCGCGCGGCCATCGCCCAAAAGGGCTCGGCATTGCCGCCGTCGCTGGGGATCAGCGCGGCGGCCGCCGAGATGTAATCGGCGTAGTTCTGGCAGTCGTTGAAGATGGTCCAGGGCGGGCAGCGCTGGTCCATGGGGTTGAGGATGTGATCGCGCCCTTCCTCATAAAAGGCCTCGACGAAGGCGCCGGTGAGGTCAAAGACCACGCAGCGCTGGCCCCGCTCGCGAGCCTCGGTCACCAGCTTGCGGAGCTGCGTCGTCTTGCCAGCGCCGGTGGTGCCGATCAGCATGGCGTGGGTCTGTTCGAGCCGCCAGGGATAGGCGATGCCCGCCATGGCATATGGCACATGCAGGCCCAGCGCGACACGCTCGGCAATGGTGGCCGCAGCGACACGTTCCGCCACCATGGTCGGGTGACGTTCGGCCAGTTCGAGGGCGAATCCAGCAGCGTTGTGGGCCTCGATTTCGCCCGCCAGCACCTCGGCGCTGACCAGCATCGCGCCGCGCTCGTGCCGCTCCTTGAGGATGTCGACGCCGATCTTCTGCGACAGGCGGACGAACCAGGTCGCCAGTGGCCCGCTGAAAAAGAGCGATCCAGCCAGAGCCACGATCATGCAACGGACGAATTTGGTCCAGGCCTGGGCGACATCGGGATAGGTCGGCACATCGCCGATGGTCATCGGTACGATGCTGTCGTCCGGCAGCGTCAGATTGACGCTGTGGCTGGGGTCGAGATCGACGACGTTCCAGAAGTCAGCGAAGAGCCGCATCTCGACGAGTTGCACCTCATGCTCTCGCATCAGGAGGGCCAGAAGGACCGCCAGCAACAGGCTGAAGCTGAGCAAGGCCGCCAGCATCGGCCAGCGCAGGCCCTCCATCATCATCATGTAGCGCAGGCGAATGAGCTGCGATCCACGGGTGAAGGCCCCGACGTTGCGGACGATCTCGCCGCGCGCCGATTCATGCTCAACCGCGACAGGGCGGCGGTCGAAGCGGATGTCCCCGTCACGCGGCATGGTATTTCTTCGCGTGTTCGATGGCGAGGTCGAGAAGGCGATCAGCATCCTCGGGTGCGGCCTTCTGGACCAGCGTGTCGAGCGCCAGCGTATTGAACTCGAGCATGGTGATGAGGCGTGCGAAATCGACCTTCTGGCCCAGCTCAAAGAGTGGCAGAGAAAAGTCGATCATCATCCGGATACACTCGGACTGACGTCGGCCATGTCGGTGGGCGAGCCGCTTGATGCGCTCGTATTGCGGCGGGCTTACACTCAAGCCGCATTGGATCAATTTGGTCATAACGGCTCCTCACAAGGAGAAGCCTGGATCGGTTATCGCAATCTCTAGAATAGCTTGGGGGCGGGATGGACGCAAGAGGTCGCCTTCCGCAGATGGAATGATGCCAGAAGGCCCATTCCGCAGGCAGAATGCCAGTTTCTCAATATATCATATACTTATCGCACAAAGCCCGGCACCACAGCCGCCTTAGGCCCGATGATTCCACTGGCGGAATTCTGCTCCATGCCATTCCAGCAGCAGAATACTACACCTACAACACTGATAATAATTGAATTTATTTCTGCCCTTTGAGCCGTTTTATGCAGGCTCTGCCGCGTTCGGTGTGCTGAAACTTCCCTTCAGGGACTTTGCCATCATGATCGATTGCGGCGGCTAGAGAGCACCTTCGATCAACGGGCTCCTGCTGGGCGAGAGCTGCGCTATTCAGGCGCAATTAGGTGAAACGGGAAGCCACAAAACGCCGTCCAATTGGGACGACAATCGGCCCTTCCGATCAGGCGCGCGGCATGGGGTGGGCTTGCCCCACCCCTACGTCCGCGTGCCTCCTGCCATCGGAAAAAGAGAAGGAGGACGCCGCAGATGCGGCGCCCTCCAAAGCGTCAGGCAGCGACGCGTTGGTGACGCTGGGCGAAGGCGTGGTGGGGCAGGTTCGCCTCACGCACGCGACTCAAGAGGTTGGACTGGAGGCCCGAGCCTTCGCAGATGATGGCGTGGACCGGCTTGAGGTTCATCAGTTGCTCGTTGCGGACGAATCCTGCGCGCTTGCCCAGTGCCCGGTTGAGGGTGAAGCGGACGGCCTTGACGCCGCGCGCGGCGGCCCATGCGTGGGCGATTTGATCGCAGCCCTTGTGCTGGGCGGTGGTGGCGAGGATCATGTGGGGCACGCGGGCGTGGGTTTCATCGAGCGCCTGCCAGAGCAGTTCGTGGTCGTGCCAGTCGGTGCCGCCGGAGAAGATCACCACCGGGCCGGTGGGCGCGTGGTCTTCGCGGCGCTTGGCTGCGCGGGCGGCGAGGAAGTCGCGGGCGTCGATCTGGCTGGCGGTCAGGCCGGAGGAAACGCGGGTGCCCTTGACGGTCGAGAACGGGCGGCCGGTTTCAACGCGGTAGATTTCACCGGCGTAGTCGCGCATGGCCTCCATCGCTTCGCGGCAGTCCATCAGCGTCTGGGCGATGCGCTGGGTCTCTTCCAGTTCGA
>JAGWMZ010000062.1 GCA_028871475.1 Sphingomonadales bacterium
GGCCGTTACTCGTCACCCTTACAACCTCGAGCCCATACGAGCCCATCGGTGCCATCTCCATGTGTCCACCTCTTCCTTGGTGGACACTTCCTTCACACCGCATCACTCAACCGAACAGGTGCGCAGAATTTCGCGCTTACGTTCAATCAATGCCTATTGTTACAGTTATGGTGTCATGAAAGGTTGTAAGTTCTCAACATTGATCAATATTGGGTAGTCGTAACATTTTCAAATTTTGACCGCTGAACAGGGAAAAATAGCCATAGCGGCGGGTGGTCTCGTTGAGGCCCATCATTCGGCGGGCGAATGTAGGACAGGTTTGCAAGTCCTGAATCGAACAGAGGAACGGCTGCGCTTGCCGCGATTGCAACCTGCTTAGGCTGTTATCCAGCGAGAAGGGGCGCGGGTCGCCTTCTCACGCGTGTGTTGGCCAGTTGCGGGTTGCGTAAAGCCAATTTGCTTTGGGGGCGGCACTGCCGCTAGCGTCCTACCCGATCAACTGGGAGGTCCAATCCGATGGAAAAGTTGGCTTATTCGCACTGGCCCGTCGCCTTGTTCGCCGCCGCCTCTCTGGCCGTACCGGCCCATGCAGGCGCACCAGCAGCGTCTTTTGTCAAGACCGGGACGATTGCTGCGCCTGATGCAGGCTGGGACATTGCAGGCTGGGATGCGACGCATGGCAAGTTGCTGGTCGCGCACGGTGTGCTGGCGTTGCCGGACGAAAATCTGGCGCTCGTCGCCAGTTCCAAAGACAATACGGTCCGTCTGATCAAAGAGACCAGCGGCATCGAAGTGGCTCGCATCCCGGTCGGAGAGGACCATGATGCCGTCCTTCTCTCGCTGGATGGCAAGAATGCTTTTGTGATGGACGCCGGCGGCGGCGCACTTTCGGTTGTGAATCTCGCACAGCGAAAGGAAACGCAACGGATCGCGCTTAAACCCGGGCTTGAATTCCCGGTACAATATGCGCCAAACAAGGTCGCGGTGAACAACGAGGATCTCAGCGAAATCGAGCTCGTCGACCTCTATACCAGCAAGATGGCAGGAGCAATCGCGCCGACTGGCTGCAAGGTGCCGACCGGTATGGCTTACGATGCTGTGACCGGGCTCGCGCTCAGCACCTGTGCCAATGGCAAGGCGGCGCTGGTCGATCTTGCCTCGCGCAAGTTGGTTGCGCTGGTGTCGATCGGGCTCGGCCCAGACACGGCATCTGGGACGGCAGGCATCGTCGCTTCCTCGTCCCCTGGGGCAAGAGCGGGACGATTTCGATCATCCACATGGAGGGGCGCAAGCCTGTGGTGGAGCCTGGGGTGATCACCGAGGTCAGCGCGCGTACTGCCGCCTATGATCCTGTGAGTGGCCGGCTATTTCTTCCTGCGGCGCGGTTTGCGGCGCCCGTGCCGCCCGCTAAGCGGGGCGTCATGATCCCTGGCACTTTTCACATCCTTGTGATGGCGCCGGCGCACGGCTGATCGGAAGCAGGGCCGGGCAGCGTAGCAATCAGCAATCTTACATTCCGGTTGCTACACCATTGCGACTATTTGGAGACAATGCCATCCTGTGCCGATGCAAACGCCGAAGCCTGCACGGTGACGGATCGAATGCGTGAGGGAGCTCGGATAATGACATCCAAACTGTTGCTTCGGATTGCGTCTTTCATATCGCTTGTCTTTGCCGCCGGTCATACGTTGGGTGGCTTCACTGATTGGTCACCCATGGGGGCCAATGCGGTATTAGACTCAATGCGAAAAGTGCATTTCCAAACAATGGGCGTTAGCCGTTCGTACCTTGATTTTTTCATCGGCTTCGGCTGGTCGTTGTCGATCGGCATGCTCCTTCAGGCAACGTTGCTGTGGTTCATAGCCACGCTCGCAGAGCGCGACCCGGAGCTTGCGCGCCCGATGATTGCCGCCTTTGCATTGAATTGCGCCGCGTCGGTTGCAATTACTTCGCTGTGGCTGTTCCCGGTGCCAGCCTTGTTTGCCATCTTACTTTTGGTGCCATTGGTGCTCGCCTGGTTCGCAACAGGCCGGACACCTGCATGAGGTGAGACGTTTCTCGCAGAGAAATTCCCCTAGCTTTTAGACTATAACGCGGACGGCCAATGGCCTGAATCCCGGTTGTTCGTTGGCGCTTGTGGTTGGCCGGCGCCTCATTCATTTGTACCACATGCCCTGCCTTGCTCTATCGCCCAGCAAGGAACGCGACAACCTCGAAGATCAGGGGCGGGGTCAGGGCGGGTGCGGGAGCGGTCAGAGGTGGCTTGGTTTGTCAGGCGATTGCGATCCGCTTCAGCAATTGCGCAAGTGCAAGATATGTGGCTGCCAAAGCGATTACACACAGCAGGAGGGATTGCGGCAACGAGGCAAAGCCGAAGATCGGCGCAAAGGGCCCGAGCGCAAGGAACAGGGCAATCGCCGCCCTTCTGCCTGGATCTTGGCCGCGAGGCAGAAGCTGCGCGGCGATGAAATGGATCGCCCAGCGTGTCGATTTGATATGTTTAAGTATTATTTTCTATGAAATGGTGTCTTTGGGGATCATTTTGCTCGACATCGATGTGAGGTGTGATATGTTTAAGTATCATTTCGCCACAGTAAGGTCTGTAAAGATAGCGCCATGCAACCTGAAAACGAAGCCCTGCACGAGATCGGCGGAATGATTCGCCAGGCCAGGCTGAAGGCCGCGCTCACACAGGAGCAGGTGGCCGAGCGAGCGGGCATCTCTCGCCCGCGCTACCGCGAAATCGAAAAGGGTACAGCGGCGGCCAGGGCAACCACGCTGACCAACGTAGCGCGCGCGCTTGGCCTGGAAATGATCCTGGTTCCACAAGCCATGCTTCCGGCCATCCACTCGCTGATGCGCCCGCACGAGGACGAGGACCTGCCGGCCTTTGCCCCATTGCCAGATGGTGGTCTATGACCCCGAAAGCTGTCGCACCCAATGCCGTCCCTTCGCTGGATATCTTCCTGAACACCGTGAAGGTGGGCACAATGATCCGCACGCCGGGCGACTACAATGCATTCAGCCTTGATGAGGCCTACAGGCTGACCGAGGGTAACCCGATCCTCAGCCTGTCGTTGCGCGGAGCCAGCGGAGGCCTGCGCAAAGATCCCAAGCCATTTTACCGCAGCCTTCCTCCCTTCTTTGCCAATCTACTTCCTGAGGACAAGCTCCGCGAGGCGATGGAAAAGCACCATGCCGGTGCGGTTCGCCCAGGGAATGACTTCGATTTGCTGGCAGCGCTCGGCGGGGACTTACCCGGGGCTGTCAGAGTCCTGCCGGGCGAAGGGATGGTTCTGAGCGAGGCTTCTCTGACTGACGCAGTCCCAAAGGCGCGTTTCTCACTTGCCGGCGTGCAGATGAAGCTGTCAGTGATGAAGAACGCGGGCAAGGGCGGGGGCCTCACCCTGCCATTCAAGGATGGCGACGGCCAGTACATCGCCAAGTTTCCTTCGACGGCATTCCCTGGGGTCTCGGAGAACGAATTCGCCAATCTCGCTCTGGCTGCCGCGATCGGCATGGAGGTGCCCGAACGAGAGTTGGTCGAAAAATCGCAATTTGACGGCATTCCGGAAGAGTTTGCGACGATGTCGGATGACAAGATCCTTCTCGTCAAACGCTTCGATCGCGGCGAGAGTGGGCAGCGCATCCATATCGAGGACATGGCCCAGGTCTTCGGCATTTACCCGCAACGCAAATATGAGGCGGCAGCCTGTCACGACATTGCATTTGCGTTGAGCACCGGAGTCTCGATCCCGGCGGCACTCGAATTTGTGCGGCGCCTCGCACTGACCGTGATCACCGGCAATGGCGACATGCATCTCAAGAACTGGTCCCTGATTTATCGCGGGGATGGCAGTGCGCCAGAACTGTCGCCAGTTTATGACATGCTCTCGACGGTCCCTTATATCCCGGCTGACAGCATGGCCCTGTCTCTGGGCGGCGAGAAGTCCTTCAAAGGCCTGTCTGCTCCGAGATGGAAAGCCTTTGCCAATCGAGCAAAACTGCCAGAGGCTGCCGTCCTCAGCGCGGTGGCTGAAACCGCAGCCCTGGTCAACGAGCACTGGTGGAGCTTGCCTGAGCGCTCGGTCGTCCCGGACAAGGTGCTTGAGCGCATCGATGCCCATGTGAAAACCCTCACACCGGTTCTGGGCTCCTGCGGTGCGTGAAGTGTCCGTCGTCAGAACATTTGGCACAGCGGTCTGAGCTGCTGCCGGTTTGATGGACACCGAGATAAGGTGTTTTCATCGAACGGAGAGCATCGATGCAGCGAAGGAAGTTCAGCCGTGAGTTCAAGCTTGAGGCGGTAAGGTTGGTGAAGGAGCGCGGGTTAGCGGTGGCACAGGCTGACCGCGATCTTGATGTGCATGAGATTGTGTTGCGCAAATGGGTTCGTGAATTTGCGGCCGACAAGCAGGAGGCATTCCCCGGCCACGGTGAGATGAAACCAGAGCAGCAGGAGATCCGGCGTCTGCGCAAGGAAGTGGCTAAACTCAAGGCGGAGCGTGATATTTTAAAAAAGCCGCGGCCTACTTCGCGAAGGACTCGATATGAGGTTTGCCTTTATCGCGAAGCATTGAGGGATCTGGCCGCTATCGTGGCTTTGTGGGGCTCTCGATGTCTCACGCAGTGATTTTCATGCATGCCGCTCCATCCATCCCGGGGATCGAGAATGCCGTGGATGCACTCCAGAAGGCGCGGGCGACGCCACTTGAGCAGTTCCGCCGGCTCGATGGTCTGGTCAACAGTGGGGCTCGTCAGGACGAGCGGACGCAACTGCTGATGAGCGTGCTGGGTGTCGGTGCGCTGATCTCGTTGACGTTTGTCTCAGCCATCGACGATCCGGCCCGGTTCAGATCCTCGCGCACCGTTGGCGCCCAACTTGGCCTGACCTAGCGCAAGTACCAGTCCGGCGAGACCGATATCACCGGGCGCATCTCCAAATGCGGCGCACAGGACGTGCGCACTGCGCTTTATGAGGCGGAAAGAGCACTGCGCGTGCGCTTCGATCGCATTTTTACCCGAAAAACCGGCTATGTGATGTTCGACCGACTGCTGGCTCGCCTTCCATCCCCAGAAATCCGCCCTGCTGCGTGTGCTCGAGCGGCCCGAAATCCCGCTCTATACCAATGGCTCCGAAAACGACATCCGCGCCTTCGTCACCAAGCGCAATATCTCCGTAGGCACCGTCAGTGAGCGAGGGCGCATCGCCCGCCATACCACGCTCGGCGTCTCTTTCTACCGTTTCTTGATTGATCGCTTCGGGATCCCAGGCGCAACATCTGTCCAATGGCTCCCCGACCTCGTCTCCGTCGCAAACGCATAACCCCTCGGAAATCCTCCCCGATTACCGAGTCAAGAACCGCAGAAATCCGCGGTTCTTGAGGCGATAATTTAATGCTCAGACTGATCCAATAGACATCATGGTAAAAATCCATCAAGTTCTTGCAAACAGTTCGTCAGCCGTCCCGTCAACCACTTTGCGCTGATCATAACCGATCCGCAGCGTTGCGGGTAGAAAGAACAGCACAAGCGGCGCGCCCATGGTGAGGCCGAAGATGATCGCCGTGGCCAATGGCTGCTGCAACCCTGCCCCTCGCGACAGGCCAAGTGCTAGGGGGGCCAGGGTGAGGATTGCGATCATTGCCGACATCAAGATCGGCCTCAGGCGGCCATGTCCGGCTTCGACGAGCGGGTCTCCCGATCCATGGCGTTCGAGATCGGCCAGTTCAAAGAGGTAGAAGATCGCTAGCTCGGTGACCATGCCCACCACCATGGTGAGCCCCATCAGCGCCGAGATATCGAGTTCGATCCCTGTCACCCACAGCCCCACCAGCACTGCGCATGCCGACAGCAGTACCGTGGCCATCACCCCCAGAGTGTATCGCATGCTGTTAAACAGCACCGTGAGCAACAGGGCCGAGAGCAGAAGTGCGGCGGCTAGCACGGCGGCCAGATCGAGGAAGCTGGCCTGCTGCACCGCATAAAGGCCGCCGTAATCGACGCGCACCGATGCGGGCAGACGCAGGTTGGCCACTGTTTGCTTGACATCCACCATCGCCGAGCCGAGGTCGCGCCCTTCCAGCCGCGCGGTCACTGCGACGAAGGGGGCAAGGTCCTCACGTGTCAACTGGCGCTGGCCCGGGTTTGTGCTGACCATTGCTACCTGCCGCACCGAGACGAGATGGCCGTCAGTGGCACGCATCTGCATCGCGGCGATCTGGCTGGCCAGCAAGCGCTGCTCAGCCGGTGCGCGCACCCGTACGCCGATGATCTGCTCGCCCAACTGGTATTGCGTTGCCACCGTGCCGCCAATCATGGTCTCGAGCTGGCGCGCTACCGAGTCGGGATCGAGCCCCTGGCTGATAGCGGCGGCGCGGTCGACCCGCACGGTGATGGCATCGCCTGCGACGCGCAGACCATCGACGACTTCGACCACGCCATCGATAGGCTTGATGCCTGCGGCGACTCGCTGCGCCGCTGCCGCCAGTTCCGCCGCATTGTCGCCGAACAGTTTGATCTCGATGGGTTGCGGCACGGCGGTGAGGTCGCCGATGAGGTCTTCCATCAACTGCGCGGTCTCGATCTCGATGCCCGGCACCTGTTCCTGCACCTTCTGGCGCACCTCGGCCATCACCTCGTCGATGGGGCGGCGGCTGCCATCCTTAAGGCGGACGAAGAAATCACCTTCATCGACCTCGGTGAGGCCGCCGCCCAGTTGCGCCCCGGTCCGCCGCGAATAACTGGCCACCTCGGGTGTGGTGCGGATGATGCTCTCGACCTGCTGCACTACTCGGTCGGTATCGCTCAGCGCGGCGCCGGGGCGAGCCTTATAGTCGAGGATGAAGCCGCCTTCGTCCATGGCGGGCATGAAGCCGCTGCCTACATGGGCATAGGCGAGCACCCCGGCCAGACCGAGCACCATGGCCGTGCAGGCTACCCACAGACCTGGCCGCGCCAGCACGCGCAGACTCAGTCGGCGATATCGGCTGCCCAGCCAGTCCATCAGCCCGTTGGCCTTTTCGGCGGCCTGTGCATCGGAGCTGCGCAGCCAGTGAGCCGAGACCAGCGGGATCACGAAGCGCGAATAGACCATTGACACGCCCAGCGATGCCACCATGGTGACCGCCAGCGCCTTGAAGAAGCCGCCCGACACGCCCGAGATGAAGGCGAGGGGGAGGAAGACCACGATCGTGGCCAGCGTGGAGCCGACGAGCGGGCGTCCCATTTCGGCGGCGGCCTTGAGCAGTGAGGTGGCCTCGACGCGGCCCTCCTCTACGGCGCGGCGCATGACATGCTCGAGCATGACCACCGCATCGTCGACGACAAGCCCCACGGCCGCGGCAAGGCCCCCCAGCGTCATCATGTTGAAGCTCTCGCCCAGCGCCGAGAGGATGAGGCAAGTGGCTGCCAGCACGGCGGGTAGCATCAACCCGGTGATCAGCATCAGCCGCCCCGAGCGCAGGAAGAAGAACAGCACCCCGCCCGCCAGCAAGGCGCCCAGCAGGATCGCGTCGCGCACCGCGCTGGCCGCGCCGGTCACCAGTTCGGACTGGTCGTAGAAGGTCTCGACCTTGACGCCGCTTGGCAGATGCGCGGCGGCCAGCCGCTGGTCGATGGCCTTGACGATCGCCACCGTGTCGCCGTTCAGGTTCTGACGGACGTTGACGAGCACGGCGTTGGTGCCGTTCGATGTTACGCGAATCCACTGCGGCTGGGCCGAGGGGGTGATCCGGGCGACCTGGCCGAGCGTGACGATACCGGCATTGACGGGCGAGGTGCCCGCCACCGCCGGCGCTGGCGTGCCGGCGCGGATGGGGATGGCGGCGATATCGGCGATGCTGGTCAGACGGTTGTCGACCATCACCAGATAGAGACGATGGCGGTCCTCGATGCGGCCCACGCCCTGCACGCTGTTGGCCACGCTCAGCGCCTGGGTGACATCGCTCATCGCCAGGCCCAGCGCCTGAAGACGGCCGACATCGACCTCGACCTGCACCTCGCGCGGGGCGCCGCCCAGCACGTCGATGCCCGCGACGCCGTGCACCGTGAGCAGCAGCGGGCGCAGCTTGAGTTCGGCGAACTGGCGCAGCGCTTCAGGGTCGCTGTTGGTCGAGGTCAGCGCAAGGCCCACCACCGGGAAGATCGTCGGGTCGGAGCGGCGCACGGCAAATTGCGTGCCCGCCGGCAGGCCCGGCTGGGCCTCGGCCAGCGCGCCCTGGGTGGCCAGCGTGGCCGCGACCATATCGTCGCCCCAGTTGAAGCTGAGCGCGATGTCGGCGGCGCCCCGGCTGGTGGTGGAGCGGATCTTGGTCACCCCCGGAACCCCGCGTAGGGCGATTTCCAGCGGGCGAGTGATCTGGGCCTGCATCGCTTGCGGGTCGCGGTCACCCGCGTCGATTGACACCAGAATGCGCGGATAGTCGATATGCGGAAACAGGCCCACGGGCAGGCGCAGCGCCGCCACCAGCCCGCCCAACGTGAGCAGCGCCAGCGCGAACCAGATCGCCTTGGCGTAACGGACAAGGAACGTGCTCATCACTTCGCACCCTTTTCGTCGTCGAATTTCTTGTCGTCCTGAGTTGCCTTCATGGGGCCCGTGCGCACCTTCATGCCGTCTTCCACGGCGGTGCCGCCCTCGACCACCACCTGCTCGCCCGGCGTCACGCCCGAGAGCACCAGCACCTTGCCGCTGCCCTGCGCGCCCAGCGTCACCTCATGCTTGTGCGCGACGCCGCCGCTCACGACATAGACGAAGGGCAGGCCGCCATCGTCCTGCACAGCGGCATAGGGGATGACCGTGCCATGCGCGCCGCTGTGACGCATGAGTTCGCCACGCAGCGGCTCGCCGATGGCCAGACCAAGGCTGGCGGGCAGATTGGCGAAGACCGCTGCCAGCCTGGTGGCGGGGTCGACGACGTGGTCCACCCCGCTCACCGGCACCGTGGCCATGCTGCCCTCCATGCCGGCGCTAACGGCGATGGTACTCCCCTTGCCGATGCTGCGCGCCAGCGCTGGCTCGATGCCAAAGCGCGCTCGCGTTGCCCCACCAACGGCGATCCGCGCCACGGGGGTGCCAGCGGCGACCAGATCGCCCGGCTTGACCAGAACGGCATCAACCACCCCGGCGACTGGCGCCAGCAGTGTGAGGGCGTGCGCACGGTTATTGAGACTGGCGGCGGTAGCATTGGCGGCCAGCGATGTGGCCCGCGCCGCGTCGATCTCGGCATTGCCGACTAGCCCGTCGGCCTTAAGGCGCAAGGCTCGCGCATAGGCATTGCTGGCGGCCACCGCGTCGCTGCGGGCCTTCACTCGGTCAAGCGCGGATTGTGGTGAAGGGACCAGTTGAATCACCAGACCGCCCTGACTGACCTGTGTCCCAGCCGGGGCGGCAATGCTGGCCACGGTAGCCTCGCTGGTGGCCGCCAACGTGTGTTCCGATCCCGCGCCGGCTTCGACCGCGCCATTGAGCACCACGCTTTCGCTGATGTCACCGGTGTTCGCCATTGCCAGGCTTACCAAGGCGACCGGTTCGGGCACCTTTTCGGCCTCGCCACCTGTGCAGCCGGTCAGCGCGATCAACGCCGCAAGCGGCGCCAGCCCCGAAAATCTCGTCATTGGTCCCGATCCCATGTTGTGATTGGTGCGCCAGTCAGCAGTTCCAGCGCGATCATCTGTTCAGCGAGCGCCTGTCGTGCCACGCTCAATTGCCCCTGCCGGTCGCGCAAGGTCTGCTGAGCGGTCGTGGCCGTGGCTTGTGACAGGTCACCGCGCGCGGTAGCGTTTGCCGCCCCCTTGGCGTAGCGCTCAAGCGCAGGGATCTGGAGGCTTAGATCTTCGATTGAGTGGCGCGCGAGGGCAATTCCCTCGACCGCGGCGGTAATGTCCGAGCGAGTTTGGGCGAGACGCGCTTCATATTCGTATTTGAGTGCGGTACGCGTGGCCTTCTCAACGGCGATGCCGCCTCGGTTGCGGTTCCACAGCGGCAGGGTGAAGTTCACCGCGCCGCCCAGGAACTGGTTGCCGGTGGAGTCGCGGGATCCCTGCATGCCCAGCGACAGGGTGGGGAACTGGTCGAGGACAGCCTTATGGACGCTGGCCTCCTGAGCCTCGTAACCGGCGCGCAGAGCCTGAAGATCGGGCCGGCGATGCTGGGCCAACGCGAAGAGTCGGGCGGGGTCGAGCAGCTCGTTGGCCGCCGGGCTGTCGGTCAGCATCAGCTTCATGCCCGGCGGCAGGCCAAGCAGACGCCGCAATTCGCCGCGCGCGGTGGCCAGGGCGAGCTGGTTGGTCCGCAGCTTGTCCGCCGCGTCGAGTGCGGCGAGGCGGTTGGCCTGCACCGGGTCGGCGGTCACGTCGCCGCGCATCGAGGCGCGCAGGCTGGCCGTAAGCAGGCTTTGCGCATCCGCGCTGCTTGCCTGACCCAGCGCCACTTGCTCCTCGAGCGCCAGAATGCGCACGACCTGGAGCCTTGCCGCGCCCGCCGTCTGCCATTCGGCCCAGGCCAAATCGAGCCGGACCTGCGTGGCATGTGCCCGGTTCTGTTGGGCGATGACCTTGCGGTCACGCAGCAGGGCCAGATCCTGCGCTAGCGCCGAGCCGAACTGGTCAAGATCGTCCGGGCCGCTGAGCAGCCGGTCATAGCTGAAGCTGAAGCTGGGGTCGGGCAGCAGCCTTGCCGCGAAAGCCTGCGCGTCACTGACACCCATCTGCGCGCGCTGCGCTTTGAGGTCGGGATTTCGTAGCACGGCGAGCACTGCGACCGCATTGGCATCGAGCGGGCGGTCTAGATCGATGGTGGTGGGCGTGAGCCATGGGCGGTCGATTGCTGCGCTTTGTGTGCGCAGCACGGCGGCGCTGGGCGGGTCGAGCGCCGCCGCGCCATCGCCTAACGGGGCGGGGCGATAGGTGGCGCATCCCGACAGCGCGAAGGCCGTGGCAGCCAGACAGGCTGCAAGTTGTGGTGAACGGCGCAAGCCGGGCATCGGTTTACCTCGCGGTCAAGAGGAGATACTGCCTTTTGGCCGGTCGGACTTGCGTGGAGGTGACGGGAATATTGTTTATTACCAATTTGCTTAATCATTGCTTCTGGGCGACACTGTATCAAGGAGCAAGACAGCCATGAAAATACTGCTGCTTGAAGATGATGAAAGCACGAGCGCGCATATCGTTCGGACACTCAATGCCGCGGGACATACGGTCGATACTTGCACCAATGGACAAGACGCCCTCTTTCTTGCTGGAAGCGGTACGCATACCGTGTTGATTTTCGACCGTATGGTGAAGGGGGTCGATGGCTTGAGCACGCTCAAGGCACTGCGTGTCATGGGCGTGCGGACCCCGGCGCTGTTCCTCACCGCAATGGATGGCGTGATGGACCGGGTAGAGGGGTTGGAGGCTGGCGGAGACGACTACCTCATCAAACCTTTCGCCACCGTCGAACTGCTGGCGCGTGTGAATGCACTGGCGCGCCGCGCGCCGATCGCCGAGGTCAATCACGTGCTGCGCGTGGCCGACTTGGAACTGGATCGTATGCGGCGGGCCGTTTGCCGCGCCGGGCGACGGGTCGAACTTCAACCGCAGGAGTACAAGCTGTTGGAGTTCCTGATGCTGCATGCTGGGCAGATGGTAACCCGCGCGATGCTGCTGGAAAGCGTATGGTCGTTCCATTTTGACCCAGGCACCAACATCATCGAGAGCCATATGAGCCGTCTTCGTGGCAAGGTTGACCGTGGTTTCGATCAAGAGCTGATTCAGACTGTGCGGGGCGTGGGATACCGGCTCGATGCTTGATGAGCGTCGCCGTTCTCGAGCACTGAGCAGCGGTGCTTTTCGCTTTGCCCTGCTGCTGTCGGGTCTTTTCGCCAGCGGTTCGGCGCTGCTGCTGTGGACAGTGCAGCACCAGATTAACCATTATGCCACTGAGGCGACCAACGCTTTGTTGCGCAACGAAAGCGCAGCGCTGGCAGGGGAATATCGCACCGAGGGTGTCGGTGCGCTTGTCGATGCGATCGCGCAGCGCAAGGCAGCACCGGGTGGCCCATTCGAGTATCTCGTGCTTGATCGAGCAGGCCGTCGGTTGGCGGGCGACCTGCCAATGTCGGCTTCTATGGCAGGCTGGCGCACGGGGTTCGTGCAAGATCCAGGCGGGCAGCCTGAAGAGGCACGCTTTCTGGGCGTAACGCTGCCGCAGGGCGGCTTGCTTGTGGTGGCAACCGACGCCTTTGACATCCGCCGCATGCGCGACCGGCTTGAAGCGTTTACGCTGGCAAGCGGCGTGCTGATCTCGTTGGCGGCGCTGATCGGAGGCGGGTTGGCGGGCCGCCTGTTTGTAGCTCGACTGGACCGTATCAACCGTTCAATCGACCTGATCATGGCGGGTGGTTCGGCAGAGCGTCTGCCAGCGATTGGCGTTGGGCCCGAGTTCGATGATCTTGTCCACAACCTCAATCGCATGCTCGACCGCAATGTGGCAGCGATGGAAGGTCTGCGTCAGGTTTCCACGGCGATCGCGCATGATTTGCGCACGCCCCTCTCGCGGCTCAAGCAGCATCTGGAAGGCATGCGCAACCCGGCGCAGCGACAGCCGGTTGCCATCGACCAGGCGGTGGACCAGATCGACGATGTGCTGCACACGTTTCAGGCGCTGCTGCGCATTGGCATGCTGGAAGGCGGCGTGGGACGTCAGCGCTTTTCGAGCGTCGATCTGGCCGAGGTGATGGAGCGCGTCTGCCAGGCCTATGAGCCTGTCGCTGAGGATCAGGGATTCCGGCTGACGGTCGATCATGTGGATCATGCGATGGTTACCGGCGACAGAGATCTTTTGACACAGCTTTTCTCGAATCTGATTGAGAATGTCCTGACTCATACCCCGCCCGGCACACTCATCGCTTCGAGTCTGACGGTGAGTGATGGGGTGGCCGTGGCTGTGATCGCAGATGACGGGCCTGGCATCGACGAGGAGGATCGCGAGCATGTGTTCGAGCGCTTCTATCGTGCCGATGGTGCGCGCGCCACGCCCGGTGCTGGGCTCGGCCTCTCACTGGTTGCCGCTATTGCCGAATTGCATGGCGGGCAATGCCGTTTACTGCCCACCATGCGGGGTGTGGCGGTGGAAATGAAGCTACCAATTGCTGGGTCGGCTGAATCGACCTGAAGCCTCAGCCTGGATGTGAGTGGAGAGCAGGTCGCTTGCTTTCTCCATTATACCAACCGAGCGCAAGTTCTCCATGTAGGCGCTAGACCTGTGTGATGCGCTGGCGAGCAAGATCCTGAGCTATGGGCATCGTTCGTCAAAACGGACTAGAGCATCGCGCCTGAAACCAGAATCGGCGGATTTCCACAGCGCTCAAACTATGGAAAGTCTGAACAAGTCTGGCTTGCCTGGGGGATGATGTTGTGATTCCCTTCGTTGGTGGAGGGAGCGTTGATGCAGGGACGTTTTTCAGGGCTTGGGATGTCGCGGCCCCGCAAACAGACGCGGCGTGCGGTATTTCTGGATCAGATGAGGGCTGTGGTGCCGTGGGACCGGTTCGAGCAGTTGATTGTACCGCATTGTCCGGTGGCCGGCCGGGGGCGTCGGCCGTATCCGTTGCGCTCGATGCTGAAGATCCATTTTATGCAGCAATGGTTTGGGCTGTCGGACCCGGCGATGGAGGAAGCGCTGTAGGAGACGCCACTGTTACGCGACTTTGCAGGGATCAGCCCCGATTTTGAGGGCGTGCCGGACGAGACCACGATCTTGAAGTTCCGGCATCTGCTGGAGAAGCACGAACT
>JAGWMZ010000025.1 GCA_028871475.1 Sphingomonadales bacterium
AAACTTCTTCTGCAAGCTCAAAACATTCCGGCGTATCGCCACCCGCTATGAGAAAACTGACCAAAGCTACCGAGCTATGATCAATATCGCCGCGCTGAAGATTGCCATGCGCTAAATGTCCACAAGCCTTAGAAACCTTTGATGCTAGTGGATTTTACGATTTTGACATTTGCAGACCCATCCCATCCGCCAGGGGATGCAAATGTCAAAATCAATCTACTAGGGCTGGCGCCAGTTGCGCCGCCACACCAGCGGCGTCTCGTTGACCATGCGGCGGAACAGGCGCGTGAGATGGGCCTGATCGGTCAGGCCGCAGGCGCAGGCGATCTGGCTCAGCGTGTCATCGGTACTCAGCATCAGCCGCTGGGCGCGGCGGATGCGCTGGCGCACGATGTAGCCATGGGGTGTCTCGCCGGTGCTGACCTTGAAGGCGCGGCAGAAATGGCCGGGGCTGAGACGGGCGATCGACGCGAGATCCTCGACCAGAATGGTGCTGTCGAGCCGGTCCTCGACATGCTGGCGGATGCGGGCAAGCTGCCATGCGGCCAATCCTCCCTTGGCCAATCCATCCTTGGCAAGCCCGCCCTTTGGCCAGCCCTGCCTGACTGTGCCGTCGGCAGGCAGCCTGCCGGCCAGCGCAGTGGCGGGAGGAAGGACGCCATCCATGCCCGGCGCGACCTCTCCCGCCAGCAAGGCCGACATCGTTTCAAGACAGCGCCGGGCAAGGCCCGGATCGACATCGACAGCGCGCCGGGCCTGCCCGACCAGATCGAGCAGATAGGGGGGCAGGGCCAGCGCATCGGCGCGCGGCCTTTCCATGAAATCCACAGCCATGTCGCACTCCCGCGGCCATCGCGGCCATGTTGGCGGCGGGGGCACGCCAACGGCGGGAACTATCGCCTGATTGCACCCCGTGCTGAATCAACCATGGGTTGCCCGCGGCCTCATCCTTGGTTCAGCCGACCCTAAACCAAGGTAGGGGGCAGGCGCGGGCCATCGCCCGGCATCACAGCGCGATGATGCCGCGCCGCGCCGCGATGGTCACCGCATGGGTGCGATCCGCCGCGCCCAGCTTGGCATAGATGACTTTCATGTAACCCTTGATCGTGTCTTCCGACAGGCCGAGGCGCCCGGCAATCTGCTTGTTCGAATGGCCCGAGGCAGCCAGCGTGAGGACCTCGCATTCGCGGTTGGTCAGCACATCCTCGGCCAGATGCAGGGCGATTTCGGTCGCGATCCCCGCCGAGAGATATTTCCCGCCCGCATGGACCGAGCGGATGGTGTCGAGCAGTTCATGGCGCAGGCTGCTTTTCAGCAGATAGCCGGCCGCCCCCGCGCGCAGGGCGCTCATCGCCTGCGCATCGCCCGAATAGGTGGTGAGCACGATGATCCGCGCGGCAGGATGGCTCTTGCACAGCGCAGCGATGGCCGCCACCCCGCCCATGCCCGGCATCTGCAGGTCCATGAGCACGATGTCGGGCCGATGCCGGTCATAAAGCCGCAGTGCCTCCTCGCCCGAATCGGTTTCCGCCACGATCGCCAGATCGCCCTGGCTGCTGATGACCGCACAGACCCCCTCCCTCAGCAAGGGATGATCATCGACCACCATAACGCGTATCAGCCCGGAGTTTGCCATATTCCCTTGCGGGTCGTTCCCGCCTTGATGGTTGCACCATCCTCATGTTCGACAATGCGCCGCATGGCCATAGCAAACTGCCGCGCCAGTGCATCCATCTGCGATGCTGGCGCAACAAAGGACCATCGTTTCAGGCCGCAGCCAATACGTTCCAGCCCATCGGCCACGCCCAGCAGCATGGCGCGGGCGGTGGCCACATCGGTGGGGCGCGGCAAGCGCATGTCCGGCAGGGGCGGCGCGAAAGTGGCATGGGACGCGCCCATGCGTGCCGCCTGACTGGCCGCGATCCTCAGCGCACGGCGGATCTTGCCTGTGGTGTTGCGCCCCGTGGGGCCCATCCCCAGCATGATGACCCCGCCGACTTTGGCGGGCGCGGGCAGCGGGGAAAGGCAGAGCGTCTCGCCCCATGCGCCGGAAAAAATGCCATCGGCCCGCAGTCTTGCCAACGCGCCCTGCAGCACACCGTCCAGCGCCTCGATGCCGGTACCCAGAAAGGCGGGATCGGCCCGCTGCGCGCAAAGGGCTGCCACGGCGACATCGGCGCGCACCGTCGCAAGGTCGCCCGCGACCATGTCGAACAGACAGTCGCGGCACCGCCCGATGGCGATGGTCTGCGCGCCCGGCGCGCCGCGTTCACTGCCTGCCTTATCGATCACGCATCACTCCCCGGTCAGTCTCGATGGTCGTCATGGTGATCCTTCCCATGCCCCGGCCTGCCTTGCGTCATGCCCCCTCGCCCCATGGCGAAAGCCGACGCCGCGCCCGGGAAAGGGGCGCGGCGCCGGGTCTCACGATGCCGTTCGGGTGGGGGGAACAGCGGCAGCGGAGACAAGGGCCGCTCAGCCCTGCAGGAATGCCAGCAAGTCGGCGTTGTAGCGATCCTTGTGGGTGAAGGTGAGCGCGTGGGGGGCGCCCTCATAGACCAGCAACTGCGAATGCGGGATCAGCGCATGGGCGGCAGCGCCGGTGGGCGCGATGGGCACCACCTGGTCGCCGTCGCCATGGATGATCAGCGTGGGCATGGTGAAGGCGGCCATGTCGGGGCGGAAATCGGATTCCGAAAAGGCGCCGACACAATCATAGGTGCCCTTCATGCCGCTGGTCAGCGCGATCTGCAGGGTCTGGTTCATGATCCCTTGCGAAACCGCGCCGGGATGAAGGTTGGTGCCGAAGAACAGTGCGTTGAAATCGGACAGGAACTGCGGGCGGTCGGCCAGCAGTCCGGCGCGGAAGCCATCGAAGACCTCGGCCGGCACGCCCTGCGGATTGTCATCAGCTTTGAGGAAGAAGGGGGTGACCGCGGAGGTGAGGCAGGCCCTGGTCACGCGGGCGCCCTTGCCCTGCGCGGCATGGCGCGAAATGTAGCGCGCCACATCGCCGCCACCCATCGAGAAACCGACCAGCGCGACCTCCTCGACCCCGGCATCGGCCAACACCAGCGCGATATCATCGGCGAAAGTGTCATAGTCATAGCCGCTCCACGGCTGGCTCGACCGGCCAAAGCCGCGCCGGTCATGGGCAAGGACGCGAAAGCCCTTGAGCCCGAGGAAGAGCATCTGCTGTTCCCACATGTCGGCGCTCACCGGCCAGCCATGGCTGAAGAACACGGCAGGGCCTTCTCCCCAGTCCTTGTAGTAGATCTGCGTTCCATCCTTGGCAGTCACGATAGGCATTGGTAAGACTCCTGAAGAGCAGGGCACGGCGGATGTGACCTTCAAGCCAGATCATAAGGATGGAGCGCCCCCAGAGGCTTGTATGGACGGCACTGATTTTGCCCGATCCGAACCTGATGCGCAGGCTGCCCCGGGCAATGCCTGCCATGGCACGGTGGTCATCGTCGATGATGACCGGCTGGTCAGAGCCTCACTCGACAGCCTGTTCCGCTCGGTCGGCTATGCCACGCGCCTGCATGGCAGCGCCAAGGACGCGCTGGCCGCGCCCTGGCCCGACACGCTGACCTGCGTGGTGACCGATGTGCGCATGCCCGATCTGGGCGGCTTTGAACTGCAAGCCTGGTTGGCCGCGTGCCAGGCGCAGGTGCCCATCATCTTCATCACCGGCCATGGCGATATTCCCATGACGGTGCGCGCCATGAAGGCTGGCGCCGTCGATTTTCTGAGCAAGCCGTTTCGCGATCAGGACATGCTCGATGCCGTCAAGGCCGCGATGGACCGCGCCCGCGCCAACCGCGAGGTCGAGCGCGGCCATGCGCAGGCCCGGTCGCTTTATGAAACGCTGACCCCGCGTGAACGGGATGTGCTATGGGGCGTGGTGCGCGGATTGCTCAACAAGCAGATCGCCGGAGAGCTGGGCATCGCGGAAATCACCGTGAAGCTTCACCGCGCCAATGTGATGCGCAAAATGGGGGTGCGCCGGGTGCCGGATCTGGTCCGGCTGACCGACGCATTGGGCCAGAGCTGAAGGTCAGGCGGCCCTAATCCAACGTATAGGATCGCCAGGCGCCGCCCCGATGCATACCTATGGTCGGCAAGAATGATCATGGGAGGATCGATCGCATGGGCAAAAGCCTGATCGCCGTCGTGGATGATGATGCACTTGTCCGTTCCGCAACGGTCAGCCTGCTGCGCTCCATGGATCATGACTGTTGCGCCTTCGCGACAGCCGAGGCCTTTCTGAGCGAGACGCAACGCAAGTTTCATTGCGTGGTGAGCGATATGGAAATGCCCGGCATGTCCGGGCTGGAGCTTGCCCGTCATCTGGCCACGCGCGACCATCCCCCTCCGGTGGTGCTGATCACGGCCTATCCCGATGCCCGCGCGCTGGCGGCAAGGGCCTCAGGGCTGGTGGTCGATATGATCGAAAAGCCGCTCGACAGCGAGGCTTTCCTCGCCGCCGTCGAAAGCGCCCTCGCCCGCAGCTGAGCCGGTGCCGGGCCACAGCGGCAAGGCCACCTCGACCCGCGCGCCGCCGCCGGGGGCCTCGCCCAGCGCAATGCTGCCGCCATGGCGTTCCACCACGGTGCGGCTGATCGAAAGGCCAAGGCCCATGCCATTGGCCTTGGTGGTGTAGAAACTGTCAAACGCCCGGCCCACGCCCGGCTCACCCCAGCCCGGCCCCTGATCCTCGACGATCACCACCCCATACTCACAGCGCCGCTCCACCATCAGCGACACCACGCGCCGCCCCGGCGGCTCGTTCAGCATGGCCTGGATGGCATTGGTGACGAGATTGACGAAGACCTGCTTGAGCAGGATACGATCGCCCGGCACGGACAGGTCATCATCCATCGGCATGATCACCAGCCGCGTGCCCGTCTCGGCGGCCTCGCGCCGCATCAGCGCCACCGTCGTGGCCAGCAGGCCGCCCAGCTCCACCTCGGCCCGGTCGATACGCGCCTCGACCACCAGTGCGCGCACCCGCTGCATCACATGGCGGGCATGTTCGACTCCGGCGGTCAGCCCGGCCAACGCGTTGGCGGTCTCCTCCAGATCGGGCGGCGCACGGTCGAGCCAGCGGCGCGCGGCATCGGCAAAGCTGTGGATCGCCGACATCGGCTGATTGAGCTCATGCGCGATCATCGCGGTCATCGCCGCCAGCGCGCCGCTGCGCTGCACCTCGGCCAGTTCCTCGCGGTTGCGGCGGATCTGTGCCTCCAGCGCGCGGCGGTGCGAGACGTCGAGAATGCTGCCCGGCACCCGGTCGAGCAAGGCATCAGGTCCCAGTCCAAAGGCAACGATGACCTGTCTTGGCGGACCTTTTGCCGGCAACACGATGGCCTCGGTCTGGAAGAGTTCGCGCCGCTCGTCGATGGCCAGAATGCATTCGCCGAAACTGTCGTCGGTCTCGGGCAGGAAATCGCTGAGACGCTCGAAGAAGTCGGCCTTGCAGGTTACCCCCATCATGGTGAGGGCGGTGACGTTGACATCGGTGATCCGCACCATCTGGCGCATCGCCTGCACGACATCGGGATTGTCGACCAGATGGGCGCGCAGGTCGCTCACGCCGCTCTCGCGCAGCCGCCGGATGGCGGCCTCCACCGCCGAAAAATCATGCTCCCAAATGCCGATGGCCAGCGAATCGAAGATGACACGATAGCGTTTTTCGACATGCTCCACCGCCGCGCCCATCACCTGCGTGCGCAGCAGCACCAAAGTGGTGACGAACAGGGCGATCAGGCTGAAAGACAGATGCACCAGCGCCAGCGGCGGCGCCCCCCGCTCCCGATAGGTGGCATAGCCCAGCAAGGCGAGCACCGCGCAAGTGATGGACCAGCCAAGGATGACACGGCGCGGCGCGGGCGCCGGGGCCGCGCCGCTGGCACCGATCAGCACGACCAGCCCATAAAGGCTGGCCACGGCAAGGTCGGCCCGGGTGAAGGCATCGAGGCAGAAGATGGTGGCAGCAAGGCCGCCGGCCAGCAGATGGGCCCGCAAGGGCCTGCCGGCAACCTCAACCCGGGAGAGAATGCGCAGGTCCGCCTGTGTGCCCCGGTGATGTCCTGCTGCATGGTCCATGCCGCCAGTCTATGCCATCCCGACCGGCAGGCAGCCCCCCTTGGCGTGGTTTTTTCACCCCCCTTTCGGGTGGAGGCCGCACGCTACTCCGTCCGTATCTCGCGCATCAGCACCGGAACCACCAGCGAGACCGCCGTGCCATGCGGCTGAACCCGGCGGATGCGCAGGCTGCCGGTCAGCTTGGCCGCGCGCTCCTGCATGCCAACCAGACCGTAGTGCCCTTCGCGGCGCATGGCGGCCAGGATGTCGGGCGGGATGCCAATGCCATCGTCACTCACCGTCACCGACATGCGCCGGGCCGAAAAGCTGGTCTCGATGGTGATCCTGCCCGCGCCGGCATGGCGTTCGATGTTGGCCAGCGCCTCCTCGACGATGGCGAGCGTTTCAGCGATGCATTCGGGCTCAAGCAGCGGCGGGCTGCCCGAAAAGGACAGGCTGACCACAAAGCCGCTTTCGCGGTATCGCTCTGCCAGTTGTTCCAGGCGGGCGGGCAGATCGTCCCCACCGGCAGGCGCGCGCAGATCATGCACCCGCTCCCGCGCCGAGAGCAGCACATCATCCCCGCGCTCCATCGCCGACTGGATCATGTCATGCACCTGCGAGCCGGGCGGCACCTTGAGCGCGACGGCCTGGAAACGCAGCATCAGGCCGTGGAAGCCCTGCAACAGCGTATCATGCAATTCGCGCGCGATGCGCTCGCGCTCGGCCATGCGCGCCTCGAAGCCCAGCCGCGCGCGCCGCACCTCGGCCCGCGAATACCAGAGCGCACCGCGGGCCAGCAGACCCACCGCGCCCAGCGCCAGCGCCAGACGGAACCACCAAGTCTGCCAGAAAAAGGGCGGGACGGTGAGTTCCAGACTGGCGCCCACCTTGTTCCAGACGCCATCGACACCGGCAGCAATGACCTGAAAGTGATAGGTGCCGGGCGCCAGATTGACATAGGCCGCCGAGCGGTCATGCCCTGCCTCGACCCAGCCCTTGTCGACGCCGTCGAGCCGATAGCGATAGCGGTTGCTGCGCGTGTCGGTGAGGCTGAGCGCGGTATAGTCGATCTCGATACGGCTGACGCCTTTGGGAATATTCAGCGCGTCGGGGGCCTGCGCCTTGCCATCCACCAGCACCCGCGTGATGCTGACGGGCGGCGGCAGGCCCGGCGTCAGGCGGCGCGAGGGATCGATGCGGACCAGTCCCCGGTTGGTGTCGAACCACAGCCGGCCCGATGCATCGGCCACCGCGTCCGAGGCGATATAGGCCGGCAGCCTTGCGACAATCCCCTCACCCGCGCCCACCGCCTGCGCGTCAAGCACCATGCCGGGGTGATCAAAAGCCTGTTCCAGCGCGGCGGTCGGCACGCGCATGATCCCCTGATCGCCGATCAGCCAGCTTTCGGCGCCGTGGCGCACCAGCCCGGTGACATTCTGCAACCAGGGGTAGAGCGCGGCGGGCAGCACGGCGATGCGCCTGCCGTCATAGCGCGCCAGCCCGCCATCGCCACCGAAATAGAGCATCGGGCCGATCTGGCGCACCAGCTTGATGAAACCGATCGAAATGTCGGCGGCTTTCCAGATGACCTGTGGGGCGCCGCGCCCGATCAGCACGACATCGCCCAGCGGGCGCAGGGCGATCATCCCGTCGGGTCGCAGGGGCACGAGTTGCTGCCCCCCCGTCACGCCCGGTTCGCGCACCAGATGCCGCCCGTCCCAATGAAAGACGCCCAGCGGCGGCGTGGTTTCCCAAAAGGTGCCGTGCCCGTCGATGGCGCAACCCTGCACCGGATACTGACTGGAAAGGAAAGGCAGCGTGCGTCTGCGGCCGCCTTGCAGCAGCAGCTTGGTCTTCTGGCCGACAAAGGCGACCGCATCGCCGCCGGCGCAGGCAACCTCGATGTCTCGCGCCGCGACGAGCGGCGTCAACCGCCCCTGCGCCACGCGATAGCCGCCCTGATCGGTGACCAGATGGAACCCGTCCGTGCCCGCAGCGCCTTGCACCAGACCGCTGCGGATGGTTCCGGGCACGGCAAAGGGTTCGATGACCGAGGGCACATAGCGATCGAGCCCCTCGCGCGACCCGCCCCAGACGGTGCCTTCCCGATCGAGGAACAGCGTCTCGACCACCGAAGGATAAAGCGCGGCCTGCGCCGCGACGGGGCGTAACGCGTCGACCGTCCGCAGCCCCCCGTCGCCCCCCGCGATCCAGAATGCGCCCTTATGGTCAAAGAGCAGCCCCGCCTGCCCGAAACCGCGCCCGGCATAGGTTCCGGCAAAGGGCGGGGGAGCCGCGCTCTGGCCGGCGACCTGCCGCAGCCCCGCCTGACTGTGCACCCACAGGTGCCCGGCGGCATCCTCCACAAAGGAGGGCACCATGCCGATGTCGAACCCCTGACGCTCCAGATGGTGCGAGCCGGGCGCCATGCGGTAAAGATGCGGATAGGTGGCCAGCCAGAGCGCGCCTTGCCGGTCGAGATAGAGCGTCTGGAGCATCTCGTCGGGCAGGCCCTGCGGCACGCCGGTGACATGCCAGCGCCTGCCGTCGAAATGCAGCAGCGCCGAGCCGAAAGCGCTTTGCCCCAAGGCCCAGACCTCGCCCCGGGGCGAGGCGACGATGCTGACGATCCGCCCATGCGCGGTCAGCCGGTCGGTCGGTCGCAGCGCACCCTTGTGATAAAGGGCAATGCCCCCATAATCGAAACCGACCCAGAGATCGCCATGCCCCCCGGCGGCCAGCGCGGTCACCATATTGGCCCGCGGGCGGCCGGAGCGCGGGGGCGCCACATGGTCGAAACCGATGCCGTCGAAACGGTAGAGGCCGCTGCTGGCGCCCAGCCACAGGAAACCGTCGTCGGTCTGCGCAATGGCGCTGATGCCGATCGGCGCCCCTTCGCGCAGCGACCAATGCGTATGGCGAAAGCCGCTGACATCCTGCGCGCACAGGCTAGAGACCGGGGCCACCAACAGGGCGAAACCGGCACAAACCATGCCCACCCGGCGGGCGAGAACAGGCAACAAGGCAGCGCGAACCAAGAAAACCCCCATGAACGGCAAAACCGGCCCGAGCCGCTATGGCACAGCGCCGCCTATCGACGGAAGACCATCCTTGGCCCCTCGCCGCGACAGCATAGCTATGCCCCGCCGCCGTCAGGGAGCGGCCTGTCGCCACCCTCCGCCCAGTGCCTTGAACAGGGCCACCAGACGCTCGGCCCGCGCGGCGCTGGCGGCGGCAAGGGCCAGACGTGCCTCGATCAGCCCCTGCTCGGCCAGCAGCACGTCGAGACGGCTGTCCGACCCGGCGTTCAACCGGCCCTGCGCCAGATCATAGGTGATGCCGGCCTGCCGCTGCGCGGTGGCCAGATCGCGTTCACGCTCCAGCGCGGCGGTGTAGAGCGCCATGGCCTGCTCGACCTCCTTGAGCGCCTTGAGCACGACGCCGTCATAGGTGGCGACCGCCGCCCGGTCACTGGCGCGGGCCTGCGCGATGCGCGCCTGTGCCGCCGCGATATTGGGAAAGGTCCAGCTCACCAGCGGGCCCAGCGCAAAGCTGGTGGCCGGGCGGCTGCCCGTCGCCGCGACATCGGTGGTCACCGAACTGACCGATCCCATCAAGGTGATGCGGGGAAAAAGCGCGGCCCTGGCCATGCCGATCCGCGCGGCGGCGGCGGTCATCTCGCGGTCGGCCTGGCGGATGTCGGGCCGCCGTATCAGCAATTGCGCGCCATCGCCCACGGGTATTGGCCCGCCCGGCCGGGGGATGACATGGCAGGCGGCGGCAGCTGGCGGCACATCGCCGGGGCCCTGCCCCAGCACGGCGGCCAGCGCGAAAAGCACCGCGCGCCGCGCCCCTTCCAGCTCGGGCAGAGCCGCGCTGGTGCGCGAGACCAGCAGGTCCTGACGCGCCACATCGAGGCGGCTGGCACCGCCGGCGGCGGCCTGCCTGCGCAGAATGTCGGCCTGCTGCCGGGCGATGGCCAGCGCCTGGCCCGCGACGTCGAGCTGCTCGCCCAGCGAACAGGCCTGCACATAATCGCGCACCGTTTCAGCGATGATGGTGACCTGCACCCCGTCGCGCGCGGCGGCGGCGGCCTGCGCATCGGCGCGGCTGGCCTCGATCGAGCGCCGCACGCGCCCGAAGAGATCGACCTCATAGGCCATGTCAAACCCGGCCTGAAAGAGCGAGAGGTCCGGGGCCTGACGCCCGGCGGCATCGGCGATCTGGGTGGCGGTCGAGGTGCGCCCGTAGCTTTCGCCCGTCGACAGGGTGGTGACGGGCAGACGCGCGGAGCCCGCCTCGCGCAGCAGGGCGCGCGCCGCATCGACATGGGCCTGCGCCGCGCGCAGATCGGTGTTGCTGGCCAAAGCCTGCGCGATCAGCGCATCAAGCGCGGTATCATCATAAAGGCGCCACCAGTCGTCGCGCGGGGTGGTTTGCGCGACGGTCGGGGGCCGATAGGGCCATGGGCCGGTCGCCGCTTCGGGGGGAAGCCTGCTCGTTTCGGGTTGCACGCCAGCGCATCCACTGGCCAGAAGCAGGGTGAGGCATACCAGACGGCGGATCACCGGCGCCTCCCCGGCAGGGCTATCCGCAGCGGGGTAAAGGGCCGGTGCCGGGCCGGGCCATCGGGCGCACCGCCCACCGCGACCAGCAGGATCAGCGCCAGGGCCGAGACGAGCGCGATGGTATGAAACCCGTCGATGAAGGATTGCACATTGGCCGCCTGCCGCACCGCGCCTGCCAGCAGCGCCAGCGCCCGCCCTGCCACCTGCCCGGTTGGCGAGGCCGGGCCAACAAGCATGGCATAATCAGCCAGACGCTGCGCCGTATCGGGCGCACCATGGACGACATGCTGCCCGATCAGGTTCGAGGCGTGCTGTTCGCCGGTGCGCACCAGCGTTTCGGTGAGCGCAAGACCAATCTCGCCGCCCAGCAGGCGGGAGGTCTGCAGCAAGCCGCCAAAGGTGAGCTGAATTTCGGGCCGCATATGCAGAATGCCGGTGAAGATGATCCCGCTCAGCGCCATCGACTGGCCAAAGGCCTGCAGCAATTGCGTCGCCAGAAACTGCTGCGGGCCCCATTGCGCGGTCATGGTCTGCGCCACGATGGTGCAGGCCGTCGCCACGCTGACCAGCCCAAGCGCGGCGGCCCAGCGCGAATCCATGCGGCGCAGGAACAGCGCCGCCAGCGGCGCGGTGACCAGCTGGGGAATGGCGATCCACAGCAGCGCCTCGCCCACTTCGAAGGTGCGATAGCCGCGCACGGTGACAAGGAACTGGGGGATGAGGAAACTGGTCGACAGGATCGTCAGGCGCAGCACCAGCACCAGCATCAACAACAGTGGCAAGGGCCAGCTCAGCCCCTTGCGCAGGAAGAACCATGTGCTGGGCACGAGCTGGAGATTGACCAGCGCGGCCAGGATCAGCACTCCTCCCGCCGCCAGCAGCCCGACGATGAGGCCCGAGGACAACCAGTCGAGCCGGTTGCCCTGATCGAGCGCAGCATAGATCATGGCGAGGCCAAGACTGGCCGAAACCGCGCCGAAAGGCTTGGGCCAGCGCACATGATCGGGCATGGGCTGGGCGGGCATGCCTTTCATCAGGCAGAGGATCATCGCCAGCGCGATGGGCACATTCTGCCAGAAAATGAAGGCCCAGCCACCATGGTCGATATACCACGCCTCCAGCGAGGCCGAGATGTTGAGCGACAGTTCCAGATTGAGCGCATAGACCGCGATGCCATAGGCCCAATAGCGCGGCGGCGTGCAGCGCAGCACCACCGGCAGGGTCAAAGGGATGAAGACCCCCGAACCGATGCCGGCCAGAAACTGGCAGCACAGCAGCGGGGCAAGGCTGGCGCTGAAGGGCAGCACCGCCTCGGTGACGGCAAAGAGGCTGGCCCCCCAGATCAGCACCCGGCGCGGACCATAGACCCCCGCCGACCAGATCGCGAGCGGGGTGATCAGCATCTGGCCCGAGGTCTGCGCGGTCAGGATCCAGGCCCCTTCATCGAAACCGGCGTGGATGGCGCCGCGCAGATCCGCCAGGCCAAAGGTCGAGACACGCCCGCTCAAGGTCGAGATGAAGGCGCCGAAAAGCACGGCCAGAATGCCCAGCCACGGTCGGATTTGTGGCGGATCGGCCGGGGTGTCGCTCATCGCGCACCTGTGTCGACATCCGTGACGACCGACAGGCCCGGGCGCAGGCGGTCGGCCAGCCCTCCGGCATCGTCAATGGCGATCTTGACCGCGACGCGCTGGACGATCTTGGTGAAATTGCCCGTCGCATTGTCAGGCGGCAGCAGGGAAAACTTGGCGCCCGAGGCCGGGGCAAAGGCCGCCACATGCCCGCGCATCACCACGCCGGAATAGGCATCGACGGTGATGGCAACCGGCTGTCCCACCCGCATCCGGGTCAATTGGGTTTCCTTGTAATTGGCGATGACCCAGGTGTGAGGCAAGGGCGTCAACGTCGTCACCTGACCGCCCACCGCCAGATATTGGCCGGGGCGCACCTGCCGCTGGCCCAGCACGCCGTCCTGCGGGGCGAGAATGCGGGTGCGGCCAAGGTTGATCAGCGCCAGGCTGGCGGCGGCCTGCGCGGCGCGCAGCTGGGCCTCGGCCTGACGCCGCTGGGAAGCCAGCACGCCGAGCTGCCGGAGCGCGGCGGCATGAAGCGCGGTGGCTTTTTGCAGGTCGGCCTGTGCCACCAGCGCGCCCGCCTCACCAGCTTCGACCGCATCACGGGTGCCTGCACCGCCTGCCTCCAGCGTCGCGCTGCGGCGGGCGGTGCGCCCGGCCCGCTGGGCCACGGCCTGTGCCTGGGCGATGCCGGCCCGCGCCGCCGTGACATTGGCCTGCTGCAACAGGGTCTGGGCGTCGATGTTGCCGATCGCTGTGCGCGCGACATCGACCGCCGCCCGCGCCTGATCGACCGCCGCCTGATAATCGTCATCGTCGATCTGCGCGATGAGCTGCCCGGCCCTGACGCGCTCGAAATCCTGCGTCGGAACGGCGCGGACATAGCCGGCCACCCGCGCGCCGATGGGGGTGAGATCGGCTTCGAGATAGGCATCATCGGTGCGCTGATGGCGCGCGGCGCCCAGCCAGGCATTCCAGCGCGTGAGGCACAGAACCACGATCACGGCAGCGATGGCCAGCGCGGCGATGCCCAAAAGGCGAGCGCCCAGCACCCTTTGCGGCGACAGGGGCTCATCAACAGGATCAGCGTCGGGCGTGGGGGTTACGGGCGTATCGGCCATGGCTCGCCTTGTTCATGCCCCGCTACGAGCCACTATCATCACGCAGGATGGATCATGTCTCGGGCGTAATCAAGGCCGATGCCATAGCCCCCACCATGGTCGACAATGATCGCGCGCGCCGCCTCATAGGTCTCGTGGCGGGTCCAGTCGCGCTGCAGTTCAAGGAGGAACTGCAGCCATGAGGTCATCACCGCGCCGGCCTGTTCGAGCCGCCGCAGCGCCGCCTGATGGCTGTCTTGTGTCAGCCCGCCGCAGGCATCGGCCACGATCCGCACATCATAGCCGGCCGACAGCGCGGACAGGGCAGGAAAGCTGACGCAGGCCTCGGTCAGCAGCCCGGCGATCACCAGAGTCTTGCGCCCCGTGGCCAGCACCGCCGCGCGCGCGGGCTCGTCTTCCCACAGGTTCATGTTGCGGCGCTCGATCGGCGCCACATCGGGCAGCACCTGCCGCAAGGGCGGCATCAGCGGGCCGCTGTAAACCTTCGAGGCCGAAGTGCTGACGATGACCGGAATTTCAAAGGCGCGCGCCGTGCGCGCCAGCGCCACGGCATGGCTGCGCAGGGCCTGACGGTCCGAGGAACCGGCGGCGAAGGCCAGCCCCGCCTGTTCATCGACCAGGATCACGGCGCAGTCTTGGGGTGTCAGCAGGGCATGGGCGGTCATGGTGGGAACCTCGGATGATGGCATGCGCAAGGGTAAACCGCGCGGGCGGCGCAACGTCTTGTCGATTAGCGCGGTTTCTTGGACGCGCCGCAGCAGACAGGCACACCATAACAGAAACGGCAAGCCTTGTTTCAACGGTGCAAATCCGGCCTGCTTCGCGTCACATTCGTCCAAGACCCGCCTGTCCTTCAGCGCCAGAAACGCGCTCGAACGAGATGGCCTGACAGCCTGTTCCCAAGCCGCCAACCGACCACCATTCAACTTTTCGGAACATTTTGAGCGTTTTTATCTGACTGTGCGAGAGGAACGGGCTGACCTATCCCGGTCTCACCCCGGCGCTGCCGGCAAGGCTTCACCCCCGAAGAAAGAGAGATGACCCATGACCCTGACCGCCACCCCCACCCCCGCCAAGTCGCTGATCTCGCCCACCAACCATGCGCTGGTGATGATTGATTTCCAGTCGCAGATGGCCTTTGCGACCAAGTCGATCGACACGACCTTGCTGCGCAACAATGCCGGGCTCGTGGCCCAGGCTGCCGCCGGTTTCAACGTCCCCACCATTCTGACGACGGTTGCCGAGAAGAGCTTTTCGGGCCCCATGTTCCATGAGGTGACCGAGCCTTTTCCGGGTCAGAAGCTGCTCGACCGCACCAGCATGAACACCTGGGAAGATGCCGCCGTGATCGAGGAGATCAACCGCATCGGCCAGGAGCGCATCGTCTTTGCAGGCCTGTGGACCAGCGTCTGCATCGTGGGGCCCACGCTCTCGGCCATCGAGCAGGGCTATGAGGTCTATATCATCACCGATGCCTGCGGCGATGTGTCCACCGAAGCCCATGAACGCGCCGTCGAGCGCATGATCCAGGCCGGTGCCCGCCCGATGACGGCGCTGCAATATCTGCTTGAGCTGCAGCGCGACTGGGCGCGCGGCGAGACCTATGAGTTCACCACCGGCGTGGCGCGCAAGCTGGGCGGCGCCTATGGCCTGGGCATCACCTATGCCAAGGCGATGTTCGGCGCCTCGGAAGGCGGCCACTAAGCCGGCCTGAGCCAATGCCCCGGCGCCGGAGCGCGCGCCTTCCCCTCTCCCCCGCTCCGGCGCCTCCCTCTTGCAAAAGGGTCCGCACCTCATGAAACCTTATCTGATCTCCCTTGCCGCCGGCCTGCTGGTGGGCGCCATCTATGCGCTGATCGGCGTGCGCTCGCCCGCGCCTCCCACCATTGCGCTGGTCGGCCTGCTGGGCATCCTGCTGGGCGAACAGGCCGTGCCGGTGGTCACCAAGCTGATCCGCCGCGAGCCGGTCCTGGCCTATCTGTCCACCGATTGCGCCCGCCGCGTACTGCACTGGCACACCGACACCACCCGGCGCGACGCCTGACCCTTTCCATCGGAGCCCCCGCATGACCGACCTTCTCATCATCAACGCCAGGGTGACCACGCTGGACCGCAGCAACCCCACGGCCCAGGCCGTGGCCATCCGTGACGGCAAGATCCTGACCGTGGGCAGCGAGGGCGAGGCCCGCGCCGCAGCCCCCGAGGCGCAGATCATCGACGCGGGCGGTCGCCGCCTGATCCCGGGCCTCATCGACAGCCACATCCATGTCATCCGCGGCGGGCTCAACTACAATATGGAGCTGCGCTGGGAAGGCGTGCCGAGCCTTGCCGATGCCATGGCGATGCTCAAGGCGCAGGCGCAGAACACCCCTGCCCCGCAATGGGTGCGCGTGGTGGGCGGCTTTACCGAGCATCAGTTCGCCGAGAAGCGCCTGCCCACCATCGAGGAGATCAATGCGGCGGCTCCCGACACGCCGGTCTTCATCCTCCACCTTTACGATCGCGCCCTGCTCAATGCCGCGGCCCTGCGCGCGGTGGGTTACACCAAGGACACGCCCAATCCGCCGGGTGGCGAGATCGTGCGCGATGCCCAGGGCAACCCCACCGGCCTGCTGCTGGCCCAGCCCAATGCCACGATCCTTTATGCCACGCTGGCCAAGGGGCCCAAGCTGCCGCAGGAGTATCAGCTCAACTCCACCCGCCAGTTCATGCGGGAATTGAACTCGCTGGGCGTCACCTCGGTCATCGACGCAGGCGGTGGTTCGCAGAACTATCCCGACGATTACGAGGTCATCGAGAAGCTCCACAAGGATGGGCAGATGACCTTGCGCGTTGCCTACAACCTCTTCACACAGAAGCCCAGGGAAGAGCTGGCCGACTTTGCCAACTGGTCCAGGCAGATCAAGCCGGGCGATGGCGATGACACCTACCGCCACAATGGCGCGGGCGAGATGCTGGTCTATTCCGCCGCCGACTTCGAGGACTTCCGCGTCGCCCGCCCCGACATGCCCCCCGAGATGGAGGGCGACCTCGAGCCCGTCATCCGCCTGCTGGCCGAGCGCCGCTGGCCCTGGCGCCTGCATGCCACCTATGACCAGACGATTGCCCGCGCGCTCGATGTCTTCGAGAAGGTCAACCGCGACATTCCCCTCAAAGGCCTCAACTGGTTCTTCGACCATGCCGAGACGATCAGCGAGCGCAACATCGACCGCATCGCGGCGCTGGGCGGCGGCATTGCCGTGCAGCACCGCATGGCCTTCCAGGGTGAGTATTTCGTCGAACGCTACGGCGCCAGGGCTGCCGAGGCCACCCCGCCGATCAAGCGCATGATGGAGGCGGGCATCCCCGTGGGCGCGGGCACCGATGCCACCCGCGTCGCCAGCTACAACCCATGGGTCTCGCTCTCATGGCTGGTGACCGGGCGCACGGTGGGCGGCCTCTCGCTCTATCCGGTCCGCAACCGGCTCGACCGCGAGACCGCGCTGCGCCTGTGGACCCAGGCCAACACCTGGTTCTCGAACGAAGAGGGCAAGAAGGGCCAGATCATCGCCGGGCAACTGGCCGATCTGGCTCTCCTCTCGGATGACTATTTCTCGGTCCCCGAGCATGAGATTGCCCACATCCGCTCGGTCCTCACCATTCTGGGTGGCAAGGTCGTCCATGGCTATGGCGATTATGCCAAACACGCCCCCGATCTGCCCAGGCCCATGCCCGACTGGTCGCCGGTGGGCACCTTCGGCTCATGGACCGCGCCGGAAACCAAGAAGAAACTCGCCTCGGCCTGCGGCTGCGCCTCTTCCTGCGCCGTCCATGGCCATGACCATGCCGCCGCCCTTGGCGCCCAGACCCCCGCGGCCGATCCCCAGAGCTTCTGGGGAGCCCTTGGCTGCGGCTGCTGGGCCGTCTGATCCTCCCTTTCCTCTCCCCCCAAGGAACCATTCCCCATGAAACTCTTCGCCTCGCTCCTCGCCGCCTCCGCCTTCGCGCTGGCCGCCCCGGCTGTCACCCTCGCCGCTCCTGCCTCTGCCCCCGTCTCGGCCGGCTATGGCGTGGGCCCCCAGTATGACACCACCCATGTCTATGTGCCGGCCGACCAGTTCGATGTCTTCGTCGCCAGCTTCTCGGCCACCTTTGGCGGCACCACCAGCAAGCAGGGCGAGTTCCAGGTGACGCCCACCCCCAGCCTCACCAAGTCGCAGCTCGTCCTCACGCCGGCCGGCACCATCTCGGTCTTCGGCTTCAAGACCGAGATCCCCTATCCCTTCGGCGCCGAACGCACCGGCTATCTGGTCACTGACATGGATGCCGCCGTCGCCGATGCCCTCAAGCACGGCGCCACCCGCCTCATCACCACCTTCCCCGATCCCATCGGCCGCGATGTCGTGGTGCAATGGCCGGGCGGGGTGAACATGCAGCTCTACTGGCACACCGCCAAGCCCAGCTACACCCCGCTTGTCACCGTGCCGGAGAACCGCATCTACCTCACCCCCGATGCCGCCGATGCTTTCATCAAAAGCTGGACCGGCTATGCCCATGGCAAGGTGACCGCCGACAGGCGCAATGTGCCCGGCGATGAAGTGGGCCAGAGCGGCAAGACCATCCGCACCGTCAGCATCGAGAGCACCTATGGCAAGATGCAGGTCATCGTTTCGGACGGGCAGCTGCCCTGGCCCTATGGCCGCGACATGACCGGCTATCAGGTCAGCGATCTGGCCGCCACGCTGGCCAGGGCCAAGGCGGCGGGCGCCGATCTGCTGGTCGCGCCCCATGCCGCCGCCGGGCGCAGCTCGGCCATCGTCCGCTTCCCGGGCGGTTACATCGCCGAGATCCATCAGGGCGCCTGACATGACCGCCCGTCCTTCCACCCTGTCTTCCACCCCGCGCTTCGTCCAGGCCATCCTGGACTGGCGCGGGACCGGCCTCATCGCCCGCCTTGCCCTGTCGAGCGCCTATCTGCTGGGCGGCATCGTCAAACTCTCCGACTTTCCCGGTGCCGTGGCCGAACAGGCCCATTTCCACATGCCTTATCCCGCGCTTGTCGCAGTGCTGACCATCGGGGTCGAGCTGATCGGCCCGGCGCTGATCCTCTCGGGGCGGATGGTGTGGCTGGGGGCGGGCATGCTGGGCGTCTTCACCCTGCTGGCCGCCATCACCGCAAATGGTTTCTGGGCCATGGCCCCGGGCCCGGAGCGCTTCGCTGCCACCAATGCCTTCTTCGAGCATCTTGGCCTTGTCGGCGGTTTCCTGGCCCTCGCCCTGCTGGCCGGGCGGGCCGACTGAGCCATGCGTGTCACCATGGCCGCGATGCTGATGCTGGGTCTTGCCCCGGCGCTGGGCCTGCCGCTGGCCGCCCGGGCGCAGGCGCCAGCCAGCGCCACGGACATGACAGAGGCAGAGGCAGAGGCGGGAACGAAGGCGGAGACCGCAACGGCGCCGGTTCCAGCGCCGGTGCCATCACCTGCGCCTGTTCCCACGCCCGTGCCCGCCCATCCCGCCATCCTGTTCAACCGCTGGCAGGAGAACTGGGCGGTGCTGGCTGACAAGACCATGCCGCGTGAACCCTTCGACGGGCTCAAATATATCCCGCTCTCACAAGGCGATCCGGGCACCTATCTCTCGCTTGGCGCCAATCTGCGCGAGAGGTTCGAGACCAACAACGCCCCTTCCTTTGGCACCAATCCGGCCAATCCGCGTGACAGCTATGTCATCAGCCGGCTCGAAACCCATGCCGACCTGCATGTCGGGCCGGTGCAGGCCTTCGTGCAGCTGCAGAGCGATTTTGCCCCCGGCAAGCAGGTCCTCTCCGCTGTCGACAGCAACCGTCTCGATCTCGAACAGGCCTTCATCGCCCTGACACAGCGCGTGGGGCCAGGCACGCTCAAGCTGCGCGTCGGGCGCCAGCAATTCGCCTTCGACCTCCAGCGCTTCGTCGCCGCGCGCGATGGGCCCAATGTGCGCCAGTCCCTCGACGCGCTCTGGGGCGATTACGAGGTCGGTCCATGGCGCCTCATCGGCTATTACAGCCGCCCCGTCGCCAGCCGCGACCGCCATCCCTTCGACGATGCCAGCAGCACGCACAACCTCTTCTATGGCGTACGCGTGGAGCGCCATGTGTGGCATGGCAAGGAGCTTTCCGCCTATTGGTCGCGCTACACCAATGACAATGCCGCCTATCTCCAGGTTCGGGGCGCGGAGCGGCGCGATGTCTGGGACATGCGTTTTGCCGGCAAGCAGGGGCGCCTCGACTGGGATCTGGAAGCCATGGGCCAGAGTGGCCGCGTGGGCAGCACCAAAATCCGCGCCTGGGCCTTTGGCACGCTGGCCGGCTACCGCTTTGCCCAGACGCCGATGACACCGCGCATCGGCCTGCAGGTCGATGGCGCTTCAGGCAACAGGGGGAACAACAGCGGCGGCAACGGAGCCGGCGACACGCTGGGCACCTTCAACCCCCTCTTTGCCAATGGCTATTACCTCAATCTGGCCGGCTATGCCGCCTATGTGAACTTCCTGCACGTCAAACCCTCGCTGACCATCGCCCCCACCAGCCGCCTGACCATCATGACCGCGCTCGGCCTCCAATGGCGCATGACCACACGCGATGCCATCTATACCCAGCCCAACATCCCCGTCGCCCGCAGCGCCGGCAACGGTACCGCCTGGACCGGCGCCTACAACCAGCTGCGCGCCGACTGGAAAATCTCCCGACACTGGTCCAGCGCCATCGAAGCCGTCCACTTCTCCATCGGCAACACATTGCGCTCCATCCGCGCACATGACAGCAATTACCTCGGCGTCGAACTCAAATATGGATGGTAAAGGGGGGGAAGCGACTTTCGCAGACCGTAGGGCAGGCAATGAGACCAGACACAGCATGTGATGTGCCCGTCTGCATTCTGCCGGGATGTCACAGCCACCACCTTGGCATGGCCGGCCTTGTCATGGCAATGAGAACGCTGGCCATGGCAGAATGCTGTTCGCGGCCCCGAATTGCATTCAGGTGGAGGATTGGCGCAATGGATCGGCGGAACTTCATCGTGGGGGGTACGGCGCTGGCCGCCTTGCAAGGCAGCACCTCTCATGCGGCAACGCCGCCCAGCGCTGTTCTGGCTTACGAAGCAGCCAGTGGAGGCCAGGCCGGACTTTACGCGCAAAACCTGCGGACGGGAGCCAGGCTGGCCTGGCGCGCCGATCAGAAATTTGCAATGTGCAGCACCTTCAAGGCCTCGCTCGCCGCTCTGATTTTGCACCGGGTCGACAAGGGACAGGAGCGGCTCGACCGGCCCGTCAGCTTCACGCGGGCACAAGTCCCCGACTGGTGGGCGCCGGTGGCAAAGGCCAATCTTGCCCGAGGCGTTTTGTCGGTGGGGGACATGTGCGCCGCCATCGTTGAGCAAAGCGACAACAGTTGCGCCAATCTTCTGCTCGAAAGCGTTGGCGGGCCGCAGGCGCTGACCGCGTTCTGGAGGTCGATCGGTGATCGCGAAACACGCCTTGATGACGTGGAGCCTGCCCTCAACAAGGTGGCGCCGGGCAGTGTTCTCAACACCACAACCCCGCGAGCCATGAGCACGATCCTGCAGCATCTCATTCTCGGCCCGCTGCTGACACAAAAAGCCCGCACCCAATTGCGCGACTGGATGATCGGATGCCAGACAGGCGCGAACCGGTTGCGGGCAGGTTTGCCTTCGGATTGGGTGATTGGCGACAAGACGGGCAACAATGGCGCTGATGCCGCCGGAGACATTGCGCTCGTCTGGCCCCGGCCCGACGATCCCATTGTCATTTGCGTTTATACACGGGGCGGCAAACCGGCGACGGAGCAGCTCAACGCCTTGTTTGCGGGCCTGGGGCGCGACGTGGCGACGATGCTTGGATAGGGGTGGCAGGCAGCGCTTATCGCCTGGCGCAGCCATGACTTTATGTCAAACATTCAGCGCCTCACAGTTTCGAAGTTGTAATTCAGCTCCTCAGCCACATTTTCGCAAAATTTCTGGCTGATGCGGTTTCGCCCTGATTTCTTGCTGCAATAAAGCTGAAGGTCTGCCTCATTAATCCAATAGTCGCCGGAAATGCCGGGGGTGCAGCGCGCGCTGGCCACGCCCATGCTGATGGTGACCACCCGGCTGGCCTGCGACAGGGCATGCGGAATATTGAGCGACTCGACCTGCGTGCGAATTTCCTCCGCAATATTCATGGCGTCTTGCGGCGATGTGCCGGGCAACAGGCACATGAACTCCTCGCCGCCATAACGCGCGCACAGGTCGGAGCCGCGCCGCACCGCCCGCATCAGCGCCGAAGCCACCATGGCGATGGCGCGATCGCCCTCCAGATGACCGTAATGGTCGTTGAACTGCTTGAAGAAATCAATGTCCACCATGATGACCGACAGCCAATCACCCCGTCGCGCCAGCCGGCCGATTTCGCGTTCCAGCGTCCGTTCCAGATGGCGCCGGTTGCTCAGCCCGGTCAAGGCGTCGGTCACGGCCATTTCGGCCAGCCTGTCGCGCAATTGCTTGAGCTCGAGATGATTGTTCACCCGCGCGCGCAGGATCGCGGGCTGGATCGGCTTGGTCACATAGTCGATCGCGCCCAGCGCCAGCCCCTGCATCTCGTCCCGCGTATCGCCAAGGCCGGTGCTGAAGATCACGGGAATATCCACCAGCATGGGTTGCTGCTTGAGGCGCCGACAAACCTCGAACCCGTCGAGCCCCGGCATCATGACATCGAGCAGAATGAGATCGGGCATGACGTCATGCACCATCGAGAGCGCCTGTTCACCGCTGGTGGCAAAGCAGACCTCGTAATCATCCTCGAGCACGGCGTTCATGATGTCGATGTTCGACACTTCATCATCAACGATCAGTACGGTGCCTTTTTTCATAAGGACGCTTCCTTGGCGTTGGCGGGAATGGAGGGGGCATCATCGCCCAGCAGGCTCAGCGCCTTGTCGTAGTCCAGCGCTTCAAGCGCGCGGGCGAGAGGATGCTCGCGCCGCTGTGCTTCTGTCAGGTCAAGCTGGTCGGCCAAAGCGGCAAAGGCCGAGCGCGCAGACAGGCTCCGCCGCCGCAGCATTTGCCCCAGATGATCGCGCGCGGGCCCCGGTGGCATCGCCAGCGGCGTCACAGACCGGGGCTCCTTGGTGCCCGCTGCCATGGAGAGGGTCGCCGCGGCCGACAGGGCGGGCGCCAGAACACGCTCAAGCTCGACCAGCAAGGTGCCGGCCTCTTCCAGCCGCCCCTGTGCCAGAGCCAACTCGAGAGCAGCAGCGACCGATTGCACCGCGCGCAGTTCGAGCGAGCCGGCCACGCCTTTGAGCGTATGGGCCCCTCGCCGGGCATCGGCGACCATCCCCTGCGCGATCTGCGCGCGTAAATCCCGGCCAAGGCTGGCGTTCTGCTGGCCAAAGGTGATGATCAGCCTGTGCAGCAGGGCCGTCCTGCCATTGACCCGAAGCAGGGCTGCCTCAAGGTCAAACGGCGGCAGGCTGGCCGGCAGCACGCCGGGCGGAACGGGCGCCGATACAGCCGGCGGCACAACCTCCGACACAACCTCCGACACTGGCGCCGGAGCCGATGGCCCGGCGGGCGAAACTGGCGGCTCCTTCATCCAGCGGCTCAGCGTGTCCATCAGCAGTCGGGGATCGATGGGCTTGGCGACATGGTCGTTCATGCCGGCATCAAGGCATTGCTGGCGCTCTTCCTCATAGGCATGGGCGGTCATGGCAATGATGGGCAAGGTGCTGGCAGGAATGGTTTCACGAATGATCCTGGTGGCGGTGATGCCATCCATTTCGGGCATCTGCACATCCATCAGCACAGCGGCATAGCGCCCGGCACCCTGCGCCAGGCGGTCGCAGGCAATGCGGCCATTTTCCGCCGTATCGACCAGCAGGCCGCCATCACCCAACAGTTCCGTGGCAATCTCGCGGTTGATGTCATTGTCCTCGACCACCAGAACGCGCAGGCCGCGCAGAGGCCCGGCAACGGCGGGAATGGCATCGGCAGGCTCGGGCTCGCTTGGCCGCGCCTGTGGCTGCGGGAACAGTTCCTGCAAGGTCGCCAGCAGATTGCGCGGATCGAGCGGCTTGGGAATGAAGGCCGAAATCTCGGTGTTGCCCGCCTCATCCAGCAGTTCATCGGTGCCATAGGCGGTGATCATCAGCGTGGTCGGCAGGCGGCCGGTCCCGACCCTCTCGCGCATGGCGCGGATCGTTTGCATGCCGTCCATGCCCGGCATTTTCCAGTCCAGCAGCAGCAGGTCATAGGGTGTCTGGCTGTCGCGCGCGGCCTCCAGAGCCCCCAGCGCCTCCTGCCCCGAACCCACAAGATCGAGCGGGATGCCCCATCCGGCGAAAATCTCGCGCAGGATCTGGCGCGAGGCGGGATTGTCATCGGCAGCCAGCGCGCGCAGGCCCGCCAGCGAGCCGCAAGCCACCACTTCCCTTGGCTGCTGCTCCTCGGCCAGCCCCAGCACGACGTGATAGGTAAAGGTGCTGCCCTTGCCCGGCTCGCTTTCCACGCCAATGTCGCCGCCCATCTGCTCGACGATCTGGCGGCAGATGAACAGGCCAAGGCCGGTGCCGCCAAACCTGCGCGTGGTCGAGCTGTCGGCCTGGCTGAAGGATTTGAACAGGCGGGCCCGCTGCTCCCCCGACATGCCGATACCGGTGTCGCGCACGAAAAGCTCCAGCGTGATATGCCCCTTGTCCACGCCAAGGCTGCGCACGCCAATGGTCACATCGCCCTTGTCGGAAAACTTGACGGCATTGGTCAACAGGTTGAGCAAAACCTGATTGAAACGCAGTTCATCGCCCTTCACCATGCGCGGCAGGTCGGGCCCCTTCTCGATGTGGATGTGCACGCCCTTGGCCTCGGCATCGGCGGCCACGGTGTTGATCTGGTTCTCGATCGCCACGCGCAGGTCAAAGGGCCGATTTTCCAGCGTCAGCTTGCCCGCCTCATTCTTCGAAAAATCAAGAATGTCGTTGATAAGGCGCAGCAGAAAGGCGCCCGAGCTGTTGATCTTGTTGACATAATCCTGCTGCTTGGCGCTCAGTTCCGTCCGCCCGATCAGATGGCAGAAGCCCAAAATGGCATTCATCGGCGTGCGGATTTCATGGCTCATATTGGCCAGGAACAGGCTCTTGCCGCGACTGGCCTCCTCGGCTTCGAGCGTGCGCGCCTCAAGCGCTTCGTTCTTGGAGAGGATCTCCATACTCATCTGGCTGATGCGGTCGAAACTTTCCACCAGCCGGTCGCTGAACCAGATCAGCACCGCCGTCTGGAACGCCACGATCCCGGCATGGAGCAGCACGCGGTTGAGATTGCCCGCCGCCGGAAACACTGCATAGGGCAGCAGATAGAGCAGGATGAGATGATGCGCCGCCGTCACCCCGGCGCCCACCAGCAGCGCGCGCCTGTCGCACCAGGCGATGGTCAGCGCGAGCATGGCGAAGAAATACATGTGCATGTCCATCTGCCAGGCATCGCCACGCAGCAGATAGAGCAGCAGCGCCGGCTCGCCCATCAGCGCAATGGCCGAGACATAGCGCGAGGCGGGCGCAATGCCGGAGATACGCCATTGCAGATGATAGGCCCCCGCCAGAAAGGCCCCGGCCAGCGCGGCATTCATCGGCGAGTGGCCGGTCAGACTGGCAATTCCGGCAAGCGCGGGCACATGGGCCCAGAGCAGCAGGACCAGAAAGCGCCCGAAGCGGAGACGCAGATTGTCGAGTTCACTGACCATGAGGTGCCTCCTGGCTCGTCAGAAGGCCAAGGCAGCCCCCTCCTGCGGTGCGCTGGTGGCCACCCACGCCCCGGCCTTCCTGAGCTTTCCGGTGAAATCGGGATCGGTTGAGGAGGCCAGCGCGATATTGGCCAGACGCCCCTCGCCCACCAGCCGCCCGCCAGCCCTGACGATGATGGTCAAGGTCTGCGCGCGCGAGGCCAGCGGACTGGCGATGACCAGGACCTGGTCGCCCTGCTGCTGGGGGCTGGCCCAGGCAAGGGCGAGGCCGACAAGACCGATGATGGCCATACCCAGCGCGGGAAGAAACGCCGTCCAGGAATGGGCTGGCCGTGCAGCGCGGCGCGGCGCCGTGACAGTGACGGGATGCGGCGTGCCAGCATCGCGCGGGTGCGAGGATGCTACCGAGCTTGGGCCATATGCTGACTGCATCAATCCTCCATGGATTCACATGCTGCATACAGCCGGAAAATTAATATTTTACAATGGATAGATTATCCAGACTCAAAAATACATTCCGCATCCATATTTTTACTTATAAGATATTCAAAACGGGATAATCATAACTTCCGCACATCACGCCCCTCACGCCCGGCTGGCATCCGGTACGCCGATTTCCGCCGGCGCGGTTCTGGATCTGTGCAGGACGAATGAAAAGCCACGCCGACTTATACCGGTAACACAACGCTCGTAGGTCGGCGGACAGCCATCCCGCAAACTGCATAAGCATCCTGCCCCGACGGCAGCCCCATAGCGATTGCCCCGTGACCACAGCCAGCCACTGTCCTCCCCTCTCCGCGCCCCCTTCATCCGCCTGGCCAAGACGCTGGCATCACGAAGCGCAGATGATCGGCTATTCGGCAGGGAATTTCGGGAAGAACCTGTTCCTGGGCGGCATCGACTTCACCCTGCTCTACATGCTGACCGACCTGCTGGGCATCAGACCCACCACGGTCGGCGCCCTGATGACGCTGGTGTTCATCGGCGATGTCATCTTCGACATTGCCGCCGGTTTTGTGGTGGCCCACGCCCGCGAAAGGGGCATTGGTTATCGCAAGAGTGTCGTTCTGGGCGCCATCCCCTGCGGAGTGTCCTTCGCAGTGATCTACGCCCTGCCCTGGCTGGGACTGCGCAACCTGCCTGCGCTGGTGGCCCTGTTGCTCACCTTCCGCGCGGCCTATGCCATCATCGACGTGCCCCACAACAGCCTGCTGGCCAGTGTCGCGCCCGACAGCCGCTCACGCGGGCGCACCTCTGGCTATCGCACCTTTTTCAGCTCGCTCTCCAGCCTCGCCATTGCCACGCTGCTGACCCCGGCGGTGCTGGGCGCGGCCAGCCGGGCCAGAATCGGCACGCTGGCCCTGCTGGGCATCGGCGGGGCGCTGCTGGCCTGTGCAACCTTGTGGACCGCGGCCTGGACCTCGCATCGCGATCGCCCGCCGCGCCTGCAGCCTCGCCACCGCCGCCCCGCCATCGCGCTGTTCCCCCGCCTTGACAGGCTGGTCATGGCGATGGTGGCGATCGGCGCCCTGACCGGCTTTGCCAGCCCGATGTTCGCGCGGATGATGATCTATCTGGCCAGCTATGTGTATCATCAGCCCGATCTGGCGGGACGGTTCCTGCTGGCGCTGGCGCTGGGGCAGTTCCCCGGCGTGGTCCTGTGGACATGGCTGCTGCGTTTTGCCGACAAGACGCGGCTGCTCGCCATCAGTCACGGCGTCACGGCCTGCGCGCTGCTGGCCTTTGCCCTTGCCGATGGACATGGGACGGTGATGATCGCGCTGGCCGTACTGGCCGGAGTCGGACTGGCCGGGGTTTACATGTTCCCCTGGGGCATTCTGGCCGATGTCATCGACTTTGCCGAATTCCGCCATGGCGACAGACGCGAGGCCGCCATGGTCGCGCTCATTCTGGTCACCGCCAAGGCGAGCGCCGCCGCTTCGACCGGGATGATCGGCTGGGTGCTGGGCGCGGTGGGTTACCGGGCCGGGCAGCTTCAAGCATCCGGCACGCTGCTGGCGCTCAAGGTCATGGGGCTGGGCGTGCCCATTCTGGGCAGTCTCATCGCCATGGGCATCGTCGCGAACATGACCATCGGGGACAAGGCCCATGCCGGCGCGATCCGCGCGTTGGAGCGGCGGCGGAACCGTGCCGCCGCTGCCTGACAGCCGCCCAAGCGAATTTCCTATTTATTTTCCAAAAAATAATAAAAAGCGTCACAGTGCGCGTCGATAGGGCCCCCATCACAGTTTCACGGGGCGACCATGACACACCGACATCTGCTTGCGACAACCGCCTTCGCCGCGCTGGCCTGCACCCTGGCCGGCACGCTGCATGCTCAGGACACAAACGCCGCCGGCACGGCCAATGCGCCCAGCGACATCGTCGTGACCGGCTCGGCCAAGCCCGAGCGCCGCTTCGACGTTGCCTATGCGGTGAACGTCCTGTCGCAAAAGGACGTGCAGAAGATCGCGCCCAAGAGCATGGCCGACCTGCTCAGCAACGTGCCGGGCATTCAGGTGGAAGAAACCGGCGGCGAGGTGCAGAACATCACCCGCCTGCGCGGCATTCCCACCGATCGCGGCTATCTGCTGTTCCAGCAGGATGGCCTGCCGCTGTTTCAGGAACTCGATGGCTATTTCTTCAACGGCGGCGACGGGATGAACCGCTATGACCTGATGACCGACCATGTCGAGGTGGTGCGCGGCGGCCCGGCCCCCATCTATGGCAGCTCGGCAGCAGGTATCGTCAACAACATCACCGTGACCGGTTCGGACGTGACGCGGGGCCGCGCGCAGATCACCATCGGTGACACCGGCCTTTATCGTCTCGACGCCTATCAGGCAGGCCCGCTGGGCCAGAACACCTATTACGCGGTGGGCGGATTCCTGCGCTATCACGATGGTTACCGCGACAATGGCTTCCCCAACGACCGGGGCGGCCAGATCCGCGCCAACATCAAGCATGATCTGGCCAGTGGCGGCTCGATCAAGCTGAGCGGCATGTATGTGAACGACCACAATGTCTTCTATTTGCCCATCCCCATCGCCAACCCGACGAACCCTTCGCAGTCGCTCAACCCCTATATCAACTTCTTTTCGGGAACGATGAACTCGCCGGTCTTTGAAAACACCACGATCAAATATCGCGACGGATCAGGCAACATCCAGTCGATCAACCGCGACCTGTCCAACGGCCGCTATATGAACTTCTTCAACGCGGCGCTGGATTACGAGGACCACTTCGGCAGCTGGAACATCTCGGCCAAGACCGGCTTCACCAAGGGCAAGACGAGCTTTGACGCGCTCTATTCCACCACCAATCCGGTCGATGCCAATACCTTCGCCAACAGCTATCTCACCGCCGCCCGGGCCGCTTTCGGCAGTGGGGTCACCTCGCTGGGCTATGCCGTCGCCGGCACGAACGGGGCGACCAAATACAATCCCTATGCCCTCTCAGGTCTGGTGATGAGCGCGCAGTACCGCGCCACCAACTCCAATTTCTATTCATGGCAGGCCGATGCCAGCGCCTCGCGCCAGTTCGACACCGGCCTTGGCCATCATGACCTGAAGCTGGGCGTTTACGGCTCGATCTGGGGCGAGACCGAATTCGGCGTCTATCAGGATTACCTCATCCCCGTCACCAGCCAGCCCCAGACGCTGGACCTGCTGGCTTACGGCGCGGCAGGTCAGGTGCTGGGCTCGGTCACCGACAATGGCGCGCTGCATGATGCATCAAACCTGGTGCAGGGCAATGTCGACAGCAAGATGATCGCGCTCTACGCCAATGACACCTGGGACATCACCGACAAGCTGCGCATTGATGCGGGCATCCGGCAGGAATGGTATCACTACAACGGCTGGGCGGCCTATGCGGCGGCCACCAATCTGGGCAATGCCGCCACACTGGCCGACGATACGACGCAGGGCTTTACCGGCGCGACCAAGATCAACCGCCTGAGCCCTTCGGCCACCAACTGGACCGTGGGCGCCAATTACGATCTGACCAAGCGGCTTGGCGCCTATGTCCGCGCCTCGCGGCTGGTCATTCCGCCGACCTCCTCGACCATGCTGAGCACCTCATCCTCGACCATCGCCTCCAAGGCCACTCAATATGAGGCGGGGCTGAAGGCGCAGGCGCATGGCTCCTATCTCTACCTCACGGGTTTCTATACGAAGTTCAGCCCGCTCAACTCCAGCTTCGCGGCCTATAATCCGGCCACCGGCCTCAACAACCAGACCGTCACCTTCATCAGCGATGTGGTGACCAAGGGCATCGAGGGCGATGGCCATTTCAAGGTCAACCGCCTTTTCTCGATCGACGCCTCGGTGACGGTGCAGGACCCGCAGTACAAGAACCTGACCTCGGGCACGAGCGCGGATCTGAGCGTGGTGCAGGGCAAGCAGATCATCCGCGACCCCAAGATCTACGGCCATGTCCGCCCCACCTTCGACTTCGATGCCGGGCCGGTCCATGCCGCGCTTTACGGCAGCTATGAATTCGTCGGGCGCCGCTTTGTCGATGCCAGCAACAACACCGCCCTGCCCGCCTATGGCACCTTTGGCGCAGGGCTCATCCTGACGAAGGACAAGTGGCTGTTCCAGGTGGTGGCCGACAACCTCACCAACGCCAAGGGCCTGACCGAGGGCAACACGCGGACCGACACGATCTCTGGCCAGGGCACGGCGGATGCTGTCTATGGTCGTCCGATCTTTGGCCGCAACGTCCGGGTGATTCTCAGCAAGTCATGGTAAAACATATGCTTGTCCCCATCGCCGCGGCGATGGCTTTCTTGGCAACGCCGGGGCACAGCGCCCCGGCAAACGCCGACCGCGTGCTGATGGCGCTGGAACAGACCCTGTTTCCGGTGGTCAGCCAGATCCCCACCCTTCCGGCCCGCAACGCCCGCTATGAGGCATGCGGCGCGGCACTCTCCTGCAAGATCGATAGCGCCGTATGGAGCGAGCAGGACATCGGCCAGCTTGCCGCAAAGGCCCACAATGGCGCCGCCATCCGCCGCGAACTGGCCGGGCTCAACGGCATCATCCATGTCTATGGTCAGGGCCAGCAAGCCGAATATCCCCAGATCGACGGCCGTGACCCGGCGCAGGCCGCGATGACGGGAGACACGCTCAAGGCCGCTGTCGAGGCCGTCGATGCGCTGGCACTCGAACAACCCTCCGCCGATCGCGGTCTGCTGCTGGCCTTGACACTGCTCGACAGTTACGGACGGCTCGATGCCGTGCGCTTCGGTCCACTGGCCGGCATGGAGAATAAACCGGCCTTCGACCGCGCCCGGAAACTCGACTGGGCCCGCTATCGCTACAGCGCGATCATCGTGCCGGGCATTGGCCCTGAGGATCTGAACACCCCGCTCAGCGCTGGAGGCAAGGTCAATGTCCATCTGGCGGCGGCGCGCTATCACGCGGGTCTTGCGCCCTTCATCATCCTGAGCGGCGCCTCGGTCCATCCGCGCGGCACCCGCCGGGTCGAGGCGGTCGAAATGCGCAAGGCGCTGATCGAACGCTATGGCGTGCCCGCCGATGCGCTGGTGATCGACCCTTATGCCCGGCACACCACCACCAACATGCGCAACGCCTCGCGCCTGCTGCTTGCCATGGGCGCGCCGGCCGGAAAGCCTGCGCTGGTCGTGACCCATGACGATCAAGCCGCCTATATCGTCGATCCGCGTTTTGCGCAGCGCAATCTGACCGAACTGGGCTATCAACCCGTGACGATCATGAAACCGAGCACCCGCAACGAGATCCCTGTCCTGCCCAACCCGCAATCCCGAACGGTCGACCCGCGCGATCCGCTAGACCCGTAACCATGGCCCGCCCTTTCCTGACCCCGCAGGAAGATGAAAAGCGCCTGCTCTGGCGGCTGCGCACGCATGGACCCCAGCCACGCTCCGATCTGGCGCGCGCGCTGGGGCTCAGCAATTCGGCGATTACCAAGCTGGCGCGCAACCTGCTCTCGCTGCATCTGGTCGAGGAGGTGGAGGCGGGCATCGCGCCCGACCATCAGCCCGGACGAGGCCGCCCCACCGTGCCTTTGCGCATTTCTCCCCATGGCGGCTATGCGGTGGGCGTGGCGGTGCACACCGGCGTGCTGGAAATCGCGCTGGTCGACTATGCGGGCGGCGTCATCTGCCTCACCAGCGAGAAGATCGACCCGCCCGAACCGCAGGCCTTCGCGCGCATGGTCGACAAACGCATCCACGAACTGGCGATAGAGCATCGCCTGCTTGGCACCCGCCTGCTGGGCGTCGGGCTCAGCGCGCCGGGCCCGGCCCTGTCGCGCGACGGCAATCGCTGGAGCATCGTCCATAATCTGCCCGGCTGGCGCGATGCGCCCTTGCGCGACATCATGAGCCGGACGCTGCATCAATCGGTCTGGATCGAGAATGATGCGACGGCAGCGGCTCTGGCCGAATATTATCTGGGCGGCCTCATCGACCGCTGCTCGACGGCCATCGTCATCACACTGGGCTATGGCATTGGCGCCGGTATCATCCATGACGGGCGTCTGCTGCGCGGCGAAGTGGGCAGCGCGGGCGAGATCGGCATGTTCTACCCCAGCGACGCGCCCCGCCCCAGCCCGGTCGATCTGCTCTCGACGCTGGCGACGGCAGGCTGCACCATCACCTCCATCGCCGATTTCGAGGAGCAGACCCTTGGCTTCGAGCCGATCATCGAGGCATGGCTGGACCGCGCCGCCGGTCAGTTGCGCCTCGCGGTCAATTCGGCCATCGCCTGGTTCGATCCGGGCGCGATCCGCCTGACCAGCCCGCTGCCCATGTCGGTGGTGCAAAGGCTGGCCGATCGCCTCAACCACGGGCTGCTGGTATGGGGCGACCATCGCCGGGACTGCGAAGTGGGCAGTTTCCCCATCGACGTTTCGCATCTGGGCGGGGCCTCGGCGGTGCTGGGCGCCGCGCTGCTCCCCATCCATGCCTCGCTGGCCGCAGGATAGGCCCGCATGACCAAAGGACGCACAATGCCAAAACCTGTCGGCCCCGCCCTGCTTGCCGCCGCCTGCTCGCTGCTCTGGGCCGGTCCTGCCATGGCCTGGGGGCATCAGGCGCATGATGCCATCGACCGGGCGGCACTGGCCGCCATTCCCGATGACGGCCCCACCTTCCTGCGCGACGAGGCCGATTTCATCGCCACCTCCTCCACCATTCCCGATGAATGGCGTTCCCAGTCGGAACCTTTCGGCAAGATGGAGGAAGACCCGAACCATGGCTGGTTCCGCGAGACCTTCGCCTTCATGAAGGTCATCCCGCGCTCGCGCTGGGCCTTCGTGCTGGCGCTTCACCGCGAAAATATGCGCCTGGCCGGGAGCGATCCGACCGCCGCATCGCATATCAACGTGCGCGAGGCCGGCGTGCTGGCCTATGCCGCCATCGAGCAATATGACCATCTGGTCAGCGACATGCGCCTGCTGCGCGATGCCAGGGCAGCGGGCAAGACAAAGGAAGCGCATTATCTCGAGCAGATCTGCGCCTATGACACCATCCGCCTTGCCCATTACATCGGCGATGGCGCCCAACCGCTGCATATCACGATCCACCACGACGGCTGGGTGGGGCCCGATCCGCAAGGCTATACGCGCGACCCGAAAATTCACGGCCGTTTCGAAACCGATCTGGTCAGGGCCATGGACTTGACGGCGGATGACGTGCGCCGCGACATGGCCCCTCTCGCCCATCAGCACGGCGATGTCTTCGACCTCATCCGGGCCTATCTGAACCTTTCGGGCGATCGCATGGAACTGGTCTATCAACTCGACAGGCAAGGGGCGCTCAACGGCGTGGGGACTGCCCCTGCCCGCGCGCTGGTTCACGAGCGCGTGGGTGCGGGCGCCTCGATGCTGCGCGACCTGATCTGCCGGGCATGGGCCGAGGCCGCCGAGCATCCTGCCCGCATCGCCGAAGACCCCTATGGCCCCGCCAATCCCGCCTTCGATCCGCAAACGGGATCGGCCCCGGCACCGGTCAAACCATAAGGTCATGTGGCCAAACCATTTACAGAATATAATTTCCTGACTCAGCTTCGCTCATGGTATGGTCCTGACCAGCAGTTGCGGGGAGAATGACATGGTTCCGCTGAGCAAAAGACTCTTCGCCGAAGCCTTCGGGACATTCTGGCTTGTCTTCGGAGGTTGCGGCAGCGCTGTTCTGGCAGCCGCCTTTCCATCACTGGGCATTGGTTTTGCCGGCGTGGCGCTGGCCTTTGGCCTGACGGTTCTGACCATGGCCTACTCGATCGGCCATATTTCAGGATGCCACCTCAACCCTGCCGTCACTCTGGGCCTGTGGGCGGGGCGCCGGTTTCCCGCCGCAGAGATCCTGCCCTACTGGGTCGCACAGGTCGTCGGTGCCACTTTTGCCGCCGCGCTGCTGCTGTGCATTGCCAGCGGAAAGCCCGGTTTTGACCTGACGCCAAGCGGGCTGGCCGTGAACGGCTATGGCGCCCTCTCGCCCGGCGGATACAGCCTCTATGCCTGCTTCATCATCGAGGTGGTCCTGACGCTCGGCTTTCTGGTGGTCATTCTCGGTTCGACCGACACGCGCGCGCCATCGGGTTTCGCGCCAATCGCCATCGGGCTGGCGCTGACATTGATCCATCTGATCAGCATTCCCGTCACCAACACATCGGTGAACCCCGCCCGTTCGCTGGGCCCGGCGCTGTTCGTTGGCGGGCTGGCGCTCAAGCAGGTGTGGCTCTTCTGGGCCGCGCCCTTGATCGGCGGTGTGCTGGGCGGCATCACCTACCGCCTGATCGCGGGCGATCAGCCAGCGCCCCCTGTGGTGGGCGAGGCTTTGACGCATTGACGCATTGAGACGCGCCGGATCGGCCCGAACCCTGATCGGGAGGAGGCAAGCCCTCCTCCCCCGGTTCAGAAGGTCGGGCGTGAACGCGAATAGCGGTTGGGCGCGCCCGGAGTCGGCATATCGCTGATCACCGGCTCACCCGCCGCATGGTTTTTCGTCAAAACCCGGGCCAGCGTCAGGCCCGATCCCGACACGGTTACCCCCGCGCCATGGGCCATCGCCAGCGGCTGGACCAGCCTGATGGTGCCACCATTCGGGCCACCATTCACGCTGCTGATCTGCGCCGCTTCGGCATCGACCGTGATGGCTTCACCCGCCGTGAAGCCGCGCACCGTATCCACCGGCAAGACCGTCGCCCCCACGGCAACCGCAGAGCGCAAAAGCGTCGCGCCCGGTGTGCCAACGCTGGTGACCTGCGCCGTCTCCCGCATGGCACCGCTGCCCACGATCACACTCTGCCCGGCGGAAAAAGCCTCGACCGTGGCGAGTTTGAGCGTGCTGGACCCTGCTCTTGCCCCGGCGGGCAACGGGCTGGCGGCGGCGGCCATCATGTCGGTGCAATTGTTGTCGGTATCAAAACCATCGGGGAAACGGCCCGTGCTGACATTGCTCGACACGGTGGTGATCGGTGGCCAGCCCAGACGCATCACACCGGGCGCGGCGGCATAGCAGCCATCCTTCTCCGCGCCAGAGGTACTGTGATAGCCTTCCGCCGACCAGGCATCGACGATCTCGCCATAGTTCAGACTGTCAACCACCAGACCCGAGGCATCACGCAGCACCATATTGCCCGCCCGCTGGACCAGCGCCGGGCCGCCGAACCATTGCTGCGGCGCAGGGGCGCCCTGATAGCCCGCCGTGGTGACGGCGGCATCGCGCACCACATCGTCGATCGGATGGGCCATCACCAGTGGCCGGTCCAGCGTCACACCCGTGCCCAGCGGCATCACCGGCTCATTGCTGGCATGGGCAAAGCGGGTGGGTGCAGTCAGCGTCAGGCCGGTGCCACGCGCGCTGAAGGGCATGTTGGCGGCATGGGCAAAGCGCAGGGGTGCGGTCAGCTCCAGCCCGGTGCCCGGGCTCACGACATCCTCCTCACGGCCATGCCCGCGCAGCAGCGGCGCGGCCAGCGTGATCGTCAACCCCGGTCCCTCGGCAGAGATGGCGGCGATGCGCGCCGCTTCGCGATTGGCAGGCGTGCCCACCAGCAAGCTATCGCCCACCGCAAAGCCATGCGCCCGGCGCCCGCGCAGCGTCAGCACCGTGGCCCCGGCAGCCACATCGCCCATCAGCGGAGCGACATGCGCGGCCGTGCCCACCGATTTCACCGTCACCGTCTCGATGCCATGGCCCTGGCTGGCGATGTCGAGGCGGATCTGGTCACCGGGCGAGATGTTCTCCACCGAGGTCACGCGGATGCTGGTGGCGCCAACAGCGGCATCCGCGCCCAGATAGGCTTGCGTGCCACCCTTGCCCACCGCCGCCACAGTGGCGATCTCGTAACGCTCCGTGTCGCGGCCAATGACGGGATAGGTCGTGCCATAGCCAAGGGCGATGCGCTGCCCCACGGCGAAACCGGCCGTGCTCTCCACCGGGATGTTGGTGCTGCCGGCCGGAATGGTGATGACGGGGCCGTCGGGCAAAGGTTGCCACAGGGTCGCTGGCGCACCGGCCGCGGTGCCGGTGGCCGTGACCTTGCGCATTTCACGCGAGGCGCCGGTGCCGATCTCGACCGTGTCGCCGGCCCTGATACCGCTGACGTCGCGCAGGGCAAGGCTGGTCGCGCCGCTTGGCGCAGGCACGGCAAGGCCCGAATTGGCGAGCCCGAGCAGGTAGAACCCCTTGGCTGCCAGATGCGTGGCAGGCGGCACGGTCACGGTGGAGAAGATCGGCTCCATCGTGCCATGCATGGTCAGCGTCCAGCCCGACAGATCAAGCGGCGCGCTGCCCGCATTGTACAGTTCGACAAAGCTGTTGGTCGTGTTGGCCGAACCATCGCTGACGCGGAACTCGTTGATCTTGACCGGGGCGACATTGCGCAGCTTCTGGCTGGCGCTCGCGCTCTGGCTGACGCCCTGCGCGTCGCTCCAGCTGGCATGGGCAACCATGTCGCCATTGAACGGGCGGGGGCCGGCGGTGATGTGGAAGGTGGCGCTGACGCTGGCATCGGGCGCGATGGTGCCCGCAAGCCGGCGCGAGAGCCCTGAAGCCGCGCGCCACTGCCCATCGGGCAGGGCCAGATCGAGCGTGACGCCCGACAGCGGATGGCCGGTGGTGTTGGTGAAGGTCACCAGCGTGTCACCCGCCTGCCCCGGCGCGAAGGTCTGAAGGCCGGGCGACAGCGCACCGGCCGCCGCCGGGTCAACCGCCAGCGTCGCGACATCATAACGCGCCGCCACGACATTGGCCTGCACCAGCTGGTCCGTCTCATGCGAGGGATAGGTGCCCGCTGCCGTCATCGCGCCTTCATAGAAGGTGCCGGCCGAACCGTGGCTGTTGTCGCCGCCATTGCCCAGCAGGATGGCGCCCTGTTTGCGCATCGGCGCATAGGTGGAATCGATGCGTTTGCCGTCATACATCACCTGCAGCGGCCCCCGCCGCGCGTCGCCGCCCAGCGACGACCAATGGCCGGGCCTGCCCTTGGCCATGGCGGTCACGAAACGCCAGGTGATGGTCGGCAGATCCTTGCAGAGTTTCGACTGGTCGTCATTCACGCAGCCAACCAGATTGTTCTCCTGATCGGTCATCACCCAGGGGCCCGGCGGGTTGCCGTGATACCATGGCAGCGTGTTGCCGAAGAAGGTGGTCTCCATCGTGCCATTGCCATCGTCACGGCTGTCGGTCTCGGCATTGCCATAATCGAAACAGCAGCCGGAATTGAAATGATGGCCGTTGATGACCCAATATTGCCCCTCGGCCTGATCATCGACAGCGGTGCCCCTGGCATCATTCTGGCGCAGCCCCATACCCGGGGCGATATAGACGCCATAAACCTTGTGCCCCATGACGGTAACGGGCGCCATGTCGGCAATCGGCAGATTGTTGAACCCGCCGAGGGCCGGGCCGCTGAAGCCGCCGCGCGGAGGCTGGATGAGATTGTTCCCATGGCCCGACTGGTCATAGAGAATCGAGATGAAGCAGGTGGTGCCGGCGCAAAAGCGGTCCTGCGCCGCCGCATCGGCGTAGCCGCCGCCGTCTGCTGCCGACGTGACCACGCCAATGTCCTGCGTGGCGCCGTCGGACAGGCGGATCACCTGATAGAGTGGTCCGTTGTAGGCCGCATAGAGCGCACGGGTGCTGCTGTGCGCGGCCACACAGGGCGTGCCATGGGCGGCGTAGATGTCGCAGGAGCCCGCAGGGCGGGCGGGCATCGCCACGCCTTGCGCCCGGGCCTCGTGAAGGGGAACAAGCCCCAGCGGCAAAGCGGTGGTAACCAGCAATGCGGCCATGCCCAGTCTCGCGTTCATCCCTTGACTCCCCATCCTTATTTGGCGTGTCGATATCATCTTTACTCAGACAACATCAAGAAGCTTTCTGGCGGTACCATCATGCATGAAATGAGCAAAAAATACATTATGTTTGGGAAAACACCCGGCAGATCGCATCTTAATCATGCGATGAAACACCATGACTTCACAGCCACGCGATCCGGTTTTGTCTGCGTTAACCGGTGATCGCCCCCGCCCGCTTTCGTCAAGGTCACGCACAGATCCGGCCTGTATTGGCGCAAGAAAAAAGGACAGAGCAACGCGCCAGGCGAACCGTCTCGATGTGACCTGCCGCAGATGGCAATCGCAATTTTGAATTATACCTGACGGCCAGCCACGCTACATCAGCGCCATGTTCAGCCTTCCCCGCACGGCCACCGCTCCCTTCTGTCCGTCTGAAACGCAAGGCACTGTCGCCGTCCCGCAGGGGCAGCCATGGTGGCGCACGGCGTTGCGCTCAGCCGGGCCCGGGCTGCTGGTGGCGGTGGGCTATATGGACCCGGGCAACTGGGCCACCGACATCGAGGCCGGGTCGCGGCACGGCTATGATCTGCTGTTCGTCGTGCTGCTCTGCGGGCTGGCGGCCATGCTGCTGCAGGGGCTGGCAATGCGTCTCGGCATCGTCGCCCGCCGCGATCTGGCCCGCATGGCGCGCGATCATTACAGCCGGCGCGTCTGCATCATGCTCTGGCTGCTGGCCGAGCTGGCGATCATCGCCACCGATATTGCCGAAGTGCTTGGCTCCGCGCTGGCGTTCAAACTGCTGCTGGGGGTACCACTGTGGATCGGCGTGCTGCTGACCGGGCTCGATACGCTGGTGGTGCTGGGGCTGAAAGGCCATGGCTTTCGCCAGCTCGAGGCCATCGTGCTGGGCCTCATCGCCACCATCACGGCCTGTTTCGCGGTGGAATTGCTGATCGTACGGCCCGATATGGCAGGCATCCTGCGAGGTTCGCTTCCCGATCTTGCCGTGCTGCGCCAGCCCGGTACGCTCTATCTGGCCATTGGCATTCTGGGAGCCACGGTCATGCCGCACAACCTCTATCTGCACAGTTCGGTGGTGCAGACGCGCCTCTCCTCCCCCGGTGAGGCCGGAACGCGGCGCAGTCTCAACTTTGCCACGCTGGACATGGCGGTGGCGCTGATCCTGGCCACGCTGGTCAATGCGGCCATCCTCATCCTGTCGGCGGCCTCCTTCCATGCCCATGGCTTTGCCCATGTCGCGGAGATCGAGGATGCCTATCGCCTGCTCGAACCGATCACCGGCGCGGGCAGCGCGGCGCTGCTGTTCGGCATTGCCCTGCTCGCCTCGGGCCAGAGCGCGACCTTTACCGGAACCGTGGCGGGGCAGGTCATGCTCGAGGGCTTTCTCGACCTGTCGATACCCTGCTGGCAGCGGCGCGTCATCACCCGCGTGCTGGCGATCATCCCGGCGCTGGCGGGCATTCTGTGGCTGGGCGACCATGCAGTGGGTGGCTTGCTGGTGGCCACGCAAGTGGTGCTGAGCCTGCAACTGCCCTTTGCCATCGCGCCGCTCATCCGCTTTACCGGCGATCCGGCCAACATGGGGCGCTTTGTCACGCCGCCTCTGGTGCAACTGGCCGCGTGGGGACTGTTCGCCCTGATCGTGGCGGCGAACCTGTGGTTGATCGCCAGCTGGTTCTTTCCTTTGCCCGGCTGAGATCAACCCACCGTCAGACCCAGCCGCTGCTTCACCTGCGCGCGGGCCGTGCGCAAAATGGCCGAGGCCATGTCGCCCTCGCCAAAGGCGCGGGCCATGGTGGCGGCCCCCACCATTTCCGACAGGGCCGATGTCGCCTCCTCCTCGGCATTGGGGTGGCCGATGGCGATCAACGCATCGCGCAGGCGATTGCGATACCGTTCCATGCCGGCGGCAAAGACGGCCCGTGCTTCTGGCGGCATCCGCACCGCCTCGCTCATCATCGCCGTCAGGGCGCAGCCGCGCGTGCGCCAGCCGATCCGCTCCTCGGACAGATAATCATCGATGTAGGCGATCAACCCGGCTGCCTTGTCGTCCTGCTCAAGATGGCGGGCGAGCATGGTGCGGTTATCGTCGAACATGCGATCGATCGTATGGGTGACCAGATCATCGCGGTTGGCGAAATGGGCATAGAAACCGCCATGGGTGAGGCCCGCCGCCTTCATCACCGTCGCCACGCTCACCCCGTCGAAGCCATGGGCACGCATCGCCTTGGCCGCTTCGTCAAGGATGCGCGCCCGGGTGCGTTCCTTGTGGGAGAGTTTCTCGGTCATCGTCACGTCCTTGCTTGCCAACCACCGCCCAGCGCGCGGATCGCCGCCACGCTGGCACGCGCCGTATCCGCTCTCGCCGCGGCCAGACGGTCCGAGGCATCAAGCAAGGCCCGGTCCGCGTCCAGCACGTCGATCAGCGAGATGACCCCCGCCGCATAAGCCGCGCGCGCCTGATCACGCGCGCGGCTGAGCGAGGTCACCTGCTGCTGGCGCAGGGCAATTTCAGCACGCCCCTCTACCAGCCGTGACAGGGCATTTTCAACATCCTGCGTGGCGCCCAGCACCGCGCCGCGATAGGTGGCCAGCGCTTCGGCCTCGCGCCCGCGGGCTTGCGCCACCTGCGCATCGACCTTGCCGAAATCGAACAGCCGCCAGCGCAGCCCCGCCGCGCCCGAGGCCTGAAGGGCATCGCCGGTAAGCAGGCTGCTGCCCCCGACCGTCGCCACGCCCAGCAAGCCGCCCAGCGAGACATGGGGGTAATATTCGGCAATGGCCGCGCCGATACGCGCGTTGGAGGCAGCCACTTGCCGCTCTGCCGCGACGAGATCGGGGCGGCGGCGCATCAGTTCAGCCGGCTGCGCGCTGCCCGAAGGATCTGGCGCCAACGGAATGACCGAAGGCGCCATCAGTGCCACCGTCAGTGCGCCGGCCTGCTGGCCGCAGAGCACCGCCAGCCGGTTCGCCTGCCCGGCAATGGCCGCGCGCAAGGGCGGCAGCGAGGCCTCGATGCCCTGCTGCTCCCCCAGAGTGCGGTTGAGCGCCTGATCCGCCACGACGCCCTCATCAGCCTGTTGCCGCACAAGGCTGACGAGATGCTGCTCGGTTGCCAGTTGATCCTGCGCCACGGCCAGGCGCGCCTGCAGCCCGCGCAATTGCAGATAGGCGTCCGCCGTTTCCGCGGCGATGCTCAGGCGCACGGCATCGGCTGTCGCCAGTGTCGAGGCCAGGTCAGCGCGCGCCGCCTCGCGCCCGCGCCGCAGACCGCCGAAGAGGTCGATCTCCCAACTGGCCTGCGCGCCGAGCTGATAGAGCGCATAGTCACGCGGCAAGCCCAGTTGCCGCGCGGCAGCGCCAATGGGGGTCTGCAAGGAGGTGTGGTCCTGCTCTGCAGAACCGGCCAGCCCGACGCTGGGCAGCAGCGCCGCGCCCGCAGCCCTTGCCACCCCGCGCGCCTGATCGATCCGCGCGGCGGCGGCGGCAATGTCAAGGTTTTGCACCAGCGCCTGCTCCACCAGATGGTCGAGCATGGGATCGTGGAAACTGGTCCACCAGCGGGCATCGGCCTGCGCCAGTGTCGCCGGGGTTTGATAGGCTGGTGTCAGCGTCACCTCGGGCTTGTGATAATCGGGCCCGACGGTGCAGGCGCTCAGCATGGTGGAGGCCAGCAGGGTCAGGATCGGAACGGAGCGACGAAAAGACATCACGGATCTCCTCAATGCGCCCCTTCGGGCGAGGATGGGGCGGCGCCGGCAGGCGGGCGGCAGAAGGGAACCATCACCAGCGCGGCAATGAACATCCATGCCAGCAGACGAAACACGTCGTTGAAGGCCAGCGTCAGCGCCTCGCGCCCGGCCACGCGGGCGAACAGGCCCTGTACGGTGAGCAGGGCCTGTCTCGGGTCGGGGTCGATGGCGCTCATCCGGCCGGCCATGGCGGCGATCGTGTCATTCACCGGGGCGGCGCCATGGGCCATCGCCTCGCCCAGCCACAGGCTGTCCATCCGCACATGGTTCTGCAGCAGCGTGTTGACGACCGCGATGCCGATCGCTCCGCCCAGATTGCGCATCAGGTTGAACAGGCCCGAGGCATATTTCAGCTCGGCGGGCTGGAAACCGGCCAGCGCCATGGTGACGCTGGGTACGATGCACAGCATCATGGCAAAGCCGCGCAGCGCCTGACTGGGCGCCAGTTCCCAGAAGCCCCAGCTGCTGTTCATATCCGAGGACAACCACAGGCTGAGCGCAAAACAGCTCAGCCCCGCCGTAATCATATAGCGCATGTCGATCCGCTGGCTGAGCCATGTGGCGACCACCACGCTCATCATCTGGGCCAGACCCACGACGATGACCGTCGTGCCGATCTGCAGAGAGTCATAGCCCCTCACCTGCCCCAGATAGACCGGGACGAGATAGACCGCCGAATACATCCCGACCCCCAGCACCAGATTGAAGATGCAGGCAAAGGCAAAGGTTGGCCGCCGAAAGGGGCTGAGCTTGACCAGCGGATTGGTCGAAAAGAAGGACCGTTCCAGAAACAGCACGAAGCCGACAAAGGAGCACCACCCGGCAATGGCGATGGTCTGGTCACCGAACCAGTCATGGCGCGGCCCTTCCTCCAGCACATATTCAAGACCGGCGAGGAAAACCGCCATGGCGGCCAGATGGCTCCAGTCGATGCGGGCGAACATGGCGGGGTTGGGTCGGTCGACCCGCACCACCTGCGAGGCAAGCAGCGCGACCATCACCCCGGGCACCACATTGACGAAGAAGAGCCAGCGCCAGTCGATGAGATCGGTGATCAGCCCGCCCGCGCTGGGGCCCAAAGTGGGTGCCAGCACGCTGACTGCGCCCAGAATCGCCGGGATCACCGCACGCTGCTTGCCGGTAAACATCGTGTAGGCCGTGGCAAAGACCAGCGAGACCATCGTGCCCCCGGTAAAGCCCTGCGCCGCGCGAAAGGCGATCATCGAGGCGAGATTCCAGCTTAGCCCGCACATCAGACTGAAAAAGGTGAAGCTGGCCGCCGAGAAGGTGAAGGCCCAGCGCGTCGACATCGCATTGGCCAGATAGCCCGACAGCGGGATCATCACCAGTTCGGCCATGAGATAGGCGGTCTGCACCCAGCTCACCTCATCCGGGCCTGCCGCCAGCCCCGCCTGCACATCGCGCAGCGAGGCTGAGACGATCTGGATGTCGAACAGGGCCATGAACTGGCCAAAGGCCATGACGGCCAGAATCAGATATTTGCGCGCACTGGGCATGCCTTGCGGATCATGCGCCCAATCCTGCCCGAGTTGCCGTAGCCAGTTCATCGATGGGGGCCTTTCAGAATTGACTCGACATATATGATGATCGACATTTATATTACGATCATCATATTTGCAAGAGCGGGTGCATGCCACCTGCAAGCAGGAGGTTTCGATGCAGGAAGCGGCACACAAGCAGGTCTTCGCACGCCAGGCCGAAATGGAGCCGGCGCGCGCCGCCCCCGCTCCGGCAGCCATTCCGACACAGCGCCGCCCAGCGCGCCGCACGCTCATCGCCTCGGTGGTGGCGGTGGGCGTGGCTTTGGCGGGCGCAGGCTGGATCACCATGCGCCCCACGAGCGAGAGCACCGACGATGCCTATATCGCCGCCGATTCGACCTCGGTCGCGCCCAAGGTGCGCGGTCTGGTGGCGCAGGTGCTGGTGCATGACAATCAGAGCGTCCATGCCGGTGACCCGCTGGTCCGCATCGATCCCGAGGAGTTTGACGCCCGCCTGCAGGCCGCGCAGGCCAACCTTGCCGATGCGCAGGCCAATGTCGCCTCGGCCCGCGCGGCGCTGGTCAGCCTTGGCGCGGAGGAAAGGCTGAATGCGGCGCAGGTCGTGGCCGCCGGAACGCAGATCCGCTCCAGCGCGGCCGAAGCGGCGCGCGCCGATGCCGACCGCCAGCGCTATGACACGCTGATCGCCACGGGCGCGGTTGCCCGGCGCGATGCCGACACCTATCGCACCGCAGCCGTCTCGGCAGAGCAAGCCTCCGCCAGGGCGACTGCTCTGCTGGGCGTGGCGCGGCGTGAAGCCGATGTCACCGCCGCTCGCCGCCCCGGCCTGGAAGCGGCGCTGGCCAAGGCCGTGGCCGCCCGGCAGCAGGCGCAGGCCGCGCTCGATCTCGCCCGGCAGGACCAGAGCCACACGCTGGTGCGCGCGGCGGTCAATGGTGTGGTGGGCAACCGGCAAGTGCGTGTGGGCGATTACGTGCAGCCAGGCACGCGATTGCTGACGCTGGTGCCGGTGCAGGCTGTCTATGTCACCGCCAATTTCAAGGAAACGCAATTGCGCGACATGCGCGTGGGCCAGAGTGTGACGATCGACGTCGATGCGCTGGACCACAAGTTGAAGGGCCATGTGGAAAGCTTCGCGCCCGGCTCGGGGTCGAGTTTCTCGCTGCTGCCATTCGAGCCGGGCACGGGCAATTTCACCAAGATCGTGCAACGTGTGCCCGTGCGCATCCGCCTCGATCCGGGCCAGCCGGAAGCCCAGGCGCTGCGTCCGGGCCTGTCGGTGACGGCCAAGGTGCGATTGGCCAGCTAGTGGTCCGATTCTGACATTCGATGCCGTGTGACGAAAGGGCGTGCTCGAATGTCAGAATCTTTTCGGACCACTAGAAACCTTTGATGCTAGTGGATTTTACGATTTTGACATTTGCAGACCCATCCCATCCGCCAGGGGATGCAAATGTCAAAATCAATCCACTAGGCGCGGCGTTGGCCCCTGCCGCGCGGTTTCAGGGGCATTGTCGCCCGCCGGACAAATTAGATGCTATATAATTTTTCCCTTCAATGCCGATTGCTTCTTGCCAAACAGTTAGCGCTATCAGATCACTCTGGCGCGGGCTGACAGCAAGGCCGGCAAAGAAGGGGAGAATAAAGGATGCCGAACAGAATAATACGCTGGCTGTTGGCAAGCGCAGCGATCATGCCATGCTTCATGGCCTCAACCGGCGCGGAGGCCCAGAGCCAGCCCGATCCGGCCAACCTGCCCTTTCGCAACCCAGCCCTGCCCATCGACCAGCGCGTGAACGATCTGGTCAGCCGTTTGACGCTGGAGGAGAAGGCTTCGCAGCTCGTCAATCAGGCCCGAGCGATTCCGCGCCTCGGCATTCCGGAATATGACTGGTGGAGCGAGGCGCTGCATGGTGTGGCCAACAATGGCTATGCCACCGTCTTTCCCGAGCCTGTCGGCCTTGCCGCCACCTTCGATCCGGCCTCGATCCAGCAGATGGGCCACGCCATCGGCGTCGAAGGCCGCGTGAAGTGGAACCAGCTCGAACGCGCAGGCAAACCGCATCACATCATGCAGGGGCTGACCTTCTGGTCACCCAACATCAACATCTTCCGCGATCCGCGCTGGGGCCGTGGGCAAGAGACCTATGGCGAGGACCCGTTCCTGTCGGGCACGATGGGCACCGCCTTTGTGCGCGGCATGCAGGGCGATGATCCGCGCTATTACCTCGTTTCCTCCACCGCCAAGCATTATGCCGTGCACTCGGGCCCCGAACCGGGCCGCCACAGCGACAATTTCAACGTCTCGCTGCATGATATGGAGGACACCTATCTCCCCGCCTTCCGCGCGCTGGTGACGCAGGGCAAGGTGGAATCGGTGATGTGCGCCTACAACTCGATCAACGGGCAACCGGCCTGCGCCAACACCTTCCTCATGAAGGACCGCCTGCGCGACGCATGGGGCTTCAAGGGCCATGTCGTCTCCGACTGCGACGCGATTGCCGACATCGAGCGCGGCCATCATTTCGTGAAGACCTATGCCGAGGCGGCGGCCGCCTCGCTGAAGGTAGGCGTCGACAATGACTGCACCGAGTTTGGCCGCATGGCGGGCCCCACCTCGGACTATGACCGCTATCGCGAGGCGATGCAGCAGGGCCTCGTGTCGATGGATGTGGTGGATGCCACGCTGCGCCGCCTGTTCAAGGCGCGCATGCGCCTTGGCCTGTTCGATCCGGCCGATAGGGTGCCCTTCAACAAGATCCCCGACAGCGAGTTGAACTCGCCCGCCCACAAGGCGTTGGCACTGAAGCTGGCGCGCGAGTCGATGGTGCTGCTCAAGAATGACGGCACGCTGCCCCTGGCGCCGGCCAGGGTGAAGCGCATTGCCGTGGTGGGGCCATTGGCCGATCAGGTCGACTATCTCTCGGGCAATTACCATGGCACGCCGGTTGCCCCGGTCTCGGTGCTCGAAGGGATCAAGGCGCAATATCCGGGCGCCGAGGTGGTGTTCGAGGCGGGCACCGACTTCCTGCGCGCCGCATCGCCTGTGCCCAGCGGCGCGCTTTCCACGCCCGATGGGCAGAGCGGGCTGAAGGGTGAATATTTCCGCACCGCCTCGCTTGATGGCACCCCGGCCCTCACCCGCACCGACACACAGCTCGCCTTTGACCGCAATGCGCCCGCCGCCCTGCCCGACGCCCCTTCGGTGACGGCACGCTGGACCGGCAGCCTGGCCGCGCCTGAGGCCGGCCATTACAAGATCGGCCTGGAAGGACGCGGCGCCAAGCTCTTCATCGATGATGCGCTGGTGGTCGATGGCACCAATCCCCAGACCCGCGGCGCCACCACGGTGGACATGGACCTGGCCGCCGGGCAGCGCCACAAGCTGCGCGTCGAGATGGTGGGCGGCCGCTTCCCGCCGCGCCTCGTCTGGACCAAGCTGGAACCCGATGCGCTGGGCAAGGCGGTGAATGCCGCGAAGAGCGCCGATGTGGTGATTGCCGTGGTGGGCATCACCTCCTCGCTGGAAGGCGAGGAAATGCCGGTCAACATCCCAGGCTTCAAGGGCGGCGACCGCACCAGCACCGACCTGCCCGCGCCCGAGGAGGAGATGCTCAAGGCCGTGCAGGCTGCCGGAAAGCCCATGGTCGTCGTGCTGATGAGCGGCTCGGCCCTGTCGGTCAACTGGGCCAAGGACAAGGCCAATGCCATCGTGCAGGCCTGGTATCCGGGCCAGGAAGGCGGCACGGCGGTGGCCGAAACGCTGACAGGCGCCAACAATCCCGCCGGACGCCTGCCCATCACCATCTACACCGGCGTCGATCAACTGCCACCCTTTGACGATTACGCGATGGCCGGGCGTACCTATCGCTATTTCACCGGCAAGCCGCTGTTCCCCTTCGGTTATGGCCTGAGCTACACCAGCTTTGGCTATTCCGCGCCCAAGCTCTCGGCCGCCATCCTGCGCGCGGGAAGCAATCTGGGGGTGGATGCCACCGTCACCAACACCGGCAAGCTGGCGGGCGACGAGGTCGTGCAGCTCTACCTCACCTTCCCCAAACTGCCCGGCGCGCCGCAGGTGGCGCTGCGCGGGTTCCAGCGCGTGCATCTGACCCCGGGCGAGGCGCGCAAGGTCCACTTCGACCTCACCCCGCGCGATCTGTCCAGCGTGACGGCGCAGGGCCAGCGCATGGTGCAGGCCGGCGCTTATGAGGTCAGCGTGGGGGGCGGCCAGCCCGGCGCGGGCGCGGCTGGTGGCCATACGGCACTCACCATCACGGGCAACAGCAAGCTGCCTGAATAAAAACGAAAAAGCCGCGCCATGGTTCATCCACCATGGCGCGGCACCTTTCTCCCCGGGTCAAAGGTTTAGCGGCTGCCACCCTCCACGCCGAATTGCCAGATGGTCCGGCTGGAATAGACCTCTCCGGGGCGCAGCACCACATGGGGGAAATGCGTCAGGTTGGGCGTGTCGGGGTAATGCTCGGTTTCCATCGCCACGCCGGCATGGGCCGGATAGGTCAGTCCATCACGCATCGGGCGCGGGGAGCCGGGACCATTGGCGGTGTAAAGCTGCAGTCCCGGTTCGCTGGTCGACACGGTCAGCGTGCGCCCCGAGGCAGGATCGGCCAGATGCGCAGCCTCGACCACCTCGCCCGGCACCATCGAGCGGCGCAGCACGAAATTGTGATCATAGCCATGGCCGCGCGCCACCTGCGGATCGGGGCTGTTGATGTCCTGCCCCAGCGGCTTGGCAGTGGTGAAATCAAACGGCGTACCCGCGACTTTCAAGACCTCTCCGGTGGGCGTGTTGTTGGGGCCGGAGGGGGTGTAAAAATCGGCGTTGATGCGCAGCCTCTCGCCCAGAATGTCGCCGTGGCCCGCCCCTGCCAGATTGAAATAGCTGTGCTGGGTGAGGTTGACCACCGTGGTTTTGGTGGTGGTGGCGCGATAGTCGATGGTCAGCCGGTCGCTATCATCCCAGGCGAAGGTGACCGTGGCGGTCAGCTTTCCGGGGAAACCTTCATCGCCATCCGGGCTGACCAGAGTGAAGCGCAAGGCGGGCCCCTGCGCGGTCTTGATGGTGGCAACGCTCCACATTCTGGTATGAAAACCCTTTGGGCCGCCGTGCAATATGGCGCCGCCAAAACCGTCAAGCGCATAGGTCTTGCCATCAATCGTCAGCTTGGACCCGACAATGCGATTGGCATAACGCCCGACCGTGGCACCGTAAAACGCGCCATTGCGCAGATAATCCTCCGCCTTGGCATAGCCGAGCACCACATCCTCCAGCTTGCCGGCCCGATCAGGCACGCGCAGCGAGGCAATGGTCGCGCCAAGGTTCAGGATGGACACGCTGGCCCCATGGCGGTTGGTGATGGTGTAGCGGCGGATCACCGCACCGTCGGGCGCCTTGCCCCAGTCCAGCTCGCTCACTCCGGCCACAGGCGCAGCCTGCGCGGCCAAGGGCAGGGTCATCATGGCAATGGCACAGGCTGCCAACGGCGCTTTCCACCAACATCTCGTCATCGTCAGTCATCCTCAGGGCAAAACAAAAAACAAGACCGCCCGCCTTGCCAGACCACGGCCTCATGGTGAGACTGGGGCATGACACGGCAGGCGGCAAGGCAGGGTAGGAAAAAGCGTAATTACATCCGCACTCTCAGCCCCAGCGACACCAACCGCTTGATCGGGTTCGACACGAAGCCGTTATAGCCCCATGCGCCGCCCAGAATGCCGCTGGTGTTGCCGTTGTAGAAAGGCGGGTTGGCATTGAAGAGATTCTGCGCGTCGGCATAGAGTTGCCAGCCGTGCATGAAGCCGTTCTGGAACTCATATTGCACATGCAGGTCGAACGTATCGGATGCCTTCACGATGTCGCCGCCGCCCGTGGGGTTGCCCTGGGCATCCACGGTAATCGGGGCGACCGAGGTGGTGATCCAGTTGCGATAGCTGCCCACATGGTTCCAGAACAGATCGGCCGAAATGCCGCTCTTGTGCGCCCAGCTCAATTGCGCGCGGTTCTTGAACTGCACCGAAGGGAAAGTGGTGTTGTAGCCTGAGGTGTTGAGGATCGAGAAATCGGTGCCACCACCGAAATTCTGCGTGAATTTGGTGAAATAGGTCAGGGCCGTGCCCAGCGTGATCCGGCCGATCCTGTCGAAATCATGGGTATAGTTGAACTGAGCGTCGATGCCCTCGACCGTGAGGTTGAGCGCATTGCGCGACGACTGGTCGATCAGGAAATAGACCTGCGGGGGAACCGCTCCTGAAATCGAGGCGCCGTTGGCCAGATTGGCGAAGGTATTGATCTGGTCACTGGTGCAGGTGTTTGGACAAATGGTGAGCAGATTGCGCAGACCCGCCGAATTCTCGATGGCCGTCGGGCTGGGCGAGCTGACACCGCCGATGAACTGCGTGTGCCAGAAGGTGACCGCACCGGTAAAGCCGGGCAGGAAGCGCGGCGCCATGTCCACGCCCACCGACCAGCTCCGGCCCTTTTGCGGCACTTCATTGGTGAAGCCGCCGCCCAGCTGGCGACGCAGCCCCTGTGTGGTGCCCGCCATGTTGCAGGTGGTGGCATTGCAGGTGACGCCCGGCACGTTGACAATGCCCGGGAAGCTGGAAATCGGCACATTGTTGAGCGCCCCGGTCGGCCCCACGCTGCCCGAGGCATAGAGATAGCCCTGAGTGGGATCGCCGATCACCGCGATGGGCGGCGCCACGAAGGAGCGCGAATAGTTGCCGCGCAGCTTGAGCCCATGCACCACTTCCCAATTGGCGGCGAATTTGGGATTGGCGGTGCTGCCCACGTCCGAATAGCTATCGTACCGGCCCGAGATGCTGGCATCCACCTTGTACATCAGGGGGATTTCCATCTCGGGCGAGACGAGAGGAATATAGGCCTCGCCATAGACCGACTTGATGTCGCGGCTGTAGTTATAAACGCGGAAGTTGGAGCCGGTGGTGGTGGGGCCGGTGCCGTTCGAGCCGGAAATCTTCTGCGTCTGGTTGGTCCAGTAATATTCGCCGCCCACGGCGATCTTCAGGTCACCGGCAGGCAGTTTGAAGAGCGAACCCTGCGCGTCGAGCTTGAGCTGGTTGAACGTGTTGTAGTTCGTGTTCTCGGAATTGGCCGTGTAGAGTGAGCGGTTGACGGCCGCCGAGGTCTGCGTCGTCCCGGCCGAGGAATTCCACACATCCAGCGCATTGGCAGCGGTCAGCGGCAGGTTCAGCGCAACCACATTCTGGCCTGCGACATCAGTGGCCGTGGTGCTGCCGCTGGCCTGCGCGGTGCCATTGACGGCGAGCAGCGCGCAGGCCGTGCAAAAGCCGTTGATGGTGTTGAGCGCTGACCGGTTCCACCCCACCGCATCGCTGAGCGTGATGGTCCAGTTGTTGGTCACCTTGTAATCGACCACAGCGGTCGAATAGACTGAATCTTCCTGACTTTCGGCCCGGCCATAATTGCCGTCAGGACGCAGGGCCAGCCAGTTGATCGTTTCCTGTGTGGCGCCGGGCGACCCATCAGGCGCCTGGAAGAAGGGATTGATCTGCACGCCCTTGCCCGAGCCCGGACCATACACCGTGACGTTCGACAGGGTGCCCGGTCCATTGGGGGAATTGGTCTTTTGCCGGTTGTAATTGAGCATATAGGTCGCTGAAATCTTGTCGGAGAAATCATTGACCATCTTGATCATGACATTGCCACGCCCTTGCGAGGGCAGCAAAGTGGCATAGACAGAATTGTTGCAGGGCGCATTGGCCTGGCTGTTGGCGATGGTGCTGGTGGCACGCGGACCAAGATAGACGCCGCTGACGCCCGGCACACCGATGGAGGCCGCAGGGCACTGAAAGCTGTTGGTGTTGGTGCCGCCGATCGAGCGATAGTCACCCATGCTGGAGAAGGAGCGGTCCTTGTTCAGCAGGTTCGATTGCTGGCTCCATGACCCTGCCAGATAGACGCCGCCCGTGCTCCATTTCTTGCCCCAGATGAAGCTGAAATTCTTGTTGTCGTAATGGTCGGCGATGCCGCCCTGAATGTTGGCCTCGAAACCGTCGAAAGTCTTGCGGGTGATGAAGTTGACCACGCCTGCCACGGCGTCCGAGCCGTAAACCGAGGAGGCGCCGTCAGCTAGAACCTCGACACGCTGAATGGCGCTGACCGGGATGATGTTCGGGTCGGTCTGCGAGAACTGGGTGCCGCCGCCCGGCAGGCGCAAGCCATCGACGATGACCAGCGTGGTATTTGACGAAGACCCGGCAAGGCTATGAATTTGCGGTGAATAATAGGAGTAGGCATTCTCACCCTGCGCCACCGAACCCGCGGTCGAAATCGAGGGCACGGTGTTGACGAGTTGCGAGACGTTGACCGGCGCGGTCTTCTCGATCACGTCGCGGCCGACCGAAACCAGGTTCGAGCCGATCGGAGCCACGCCCTTGATCTTGGTGCCCGTGACCACAATGTCGGCATTGTTGGGCTGGGCATCTGCCTGTGTATCGGGCGCCTGAGCCGTCGCCCTGGCAGCGTCTCCATTCTGCGCGCAGGCGACATTGGCACTCGCCGCAATCGTGATGGCCATCAACGAAGCATGGAATGTCATCCATTTATGTTTTATCATCGGAAACCCCCTTCCTGATGTAACTGACTGATTATATTTTTATTTCACGCAGCACATTGCATCGGCCGGCCACTGCGGGCGACCGATCGGGCGCAAGGGCACAAAGCGCCTTGCGTCAGGCTGGAACCTCACCTCTCATGAGGCCCCAGCCTGATCTCTCTTATTGGCGACCGCCGGACTCGACGGAGTAGTTATGCAAGCCATTGGGATAGGGATTGATCGCTACCCTCGTACTCAGGCTGCCGGGCTCGCCGCCATTGCTGGCGCGGTGCCAATGTCCCTGAAGCGCCAGCACCACATCTCCGGCATGTGCGGAAAAAACCGGAACGCCCTCGATCTGGTAATCAACCGTTCCTTCCATGATGAACCAGAACTCATCATAGCCGAAATGGAAGTGCCCCAGATCGCTGGGCGGCGGCAGAGGCTGGCCCCGTCCGCGAATGTTGTTGATGAACATGTGGTCCGACGCAATGAAGGCCCCTGCCCGCGCGCCGCCGGCAATGACATCCTTCTCATAGTCGAGATAAGGCTTGTTCACCGCGTCCCACTGGCCATCGCCGCCACGCAAAATGCGCTTTTCATAGGCAAAGCCGGGCACATCGGCAGGCTTGGCCGGATGGGTGTCGAGCGGATAGATCGGCAGATCGCCGCGCGCATGCACTTCAAGCCACAATGCCGGTTCGTCGCCCACCGTTTCCAGCGTGAAGGGGCGACGGAACGGCACGTCGATTTCAAAACCCTTGCTGGCGACAAAGGGCTCCTGCCCCTTGATCGTCACCTTCACCTTGCCGCCCCAGACGATGAGGCCCGTGCGGTTGTCGGGATATTCGACGTTTTCGGTGTGTCCGCCCGGCGCCATCTGGTGCCAGTCGGCATCCAGATCACTGCCGCGCACGATGGGCTGGGTCCAGCTGGCCTTGCCCTTGTGCGCCGCCAGAATCTCGCTCAGCCGCCAGATGGGGCGGTTGGGCGCGGCATAGGCCTTGTAGGGTGTGCGTTTCGGAGACCAGCCATATTCGAGCGGCGGAGGCGTGCGGTGGGGCGCGGCCGCGCCACCGGCATGCGCCGCATCAGCGCTGGGAGCGGGCTGCGCCACAACGCCATTTGCAAACAGGCCCGCACATGCAAGGCTCATTATCGCCAGTTTTTTACGCATTGACCTCCCCCTCGCGGCGGTGACCCTGCGGGTAGCCGTCCGCTGTCTGTATGGTGTCCATGTGTCGGAACATCCATCTGCTCTTTCAGGCAAGATCAGATATGATAGGATATTGCTCCACGAGTCAAATATAATTTACGAGAGGATAAGCCGATGAAAATGAAGACCTTACCCAAAATTCTGCTGTCCGGCGTCTCTTTCTGCCTGTTTGGCGCGGCAGCGCATGGACAGGGCGACATGTCTCGTTGCAGCGCGATCATCTCGCCCGCGGCGCGCCTTGCCTGCTATGACGAGATGGCCGGGCGACCAGCCGCGCCGCCTGCCACGCATGCCCAATCACGCAACCCGGCGCCGGTTCGCTCAGCGCAGCCCGCGCGCCCCGCCCCCGCGGTTGCGCCTGCTGCACCAGTCTCGCCGGCAAGCGATTATGCTGCACTGCGCAAGCGCAGCAATTTCACCGCCGTCGCGCTGAAGGTCGAACCCTTGCCCCATGGATTGTTTCGCCTGCATCTGGCTGATGGCACAGCCTATGACACCAGCATGGAAGGCGCCCATGTTGCCAGCGGGATGACCTTGCATATTCGCCGCAGCCCGCTTGGCACCACCTTCGTCGACCTGCCGGGACAGGCGCCGATCCCGGTCCGTCTGCACCGCCCCGGCTAAGGCGACCGTACCAACCGGATCGGCGCCGCGCGGTCAGTCCTCCTCGAAAAGTCGGCGGTTGGGGTTCACCACCGCCCAGGCCAGCGCGCCGACCACCACCACCACCGCGCCCGCCACAAAGGCCGAGGTCCAGCCATATCGCTCGGCGATCCATGGGGTGAGCGAGGAGGTCACCACCCCGCCCAGCTGGCAACCCATGTTCATCAGGCCGGACACCACGCCGGTATGGCGCCCGGCGATGTCCGTCGTGGCTGCCCAGAACGAGCTTTGCGAGAGATAGACGGCCCCGGCCCCGCCCGCCAGCACCACCACGGCCAGACCCACACTGCTGGCCGTCACCCCCGCGACCAGGAAAATCCCGGTCAGGATGAAGGACAAGATCGCCAGCCCCGAACGCCCGGCATAGAGCCCTTTGCTCGCCGAAAGCCGGTCGTTGATGACGCCGCCCGCCAAACACCCCACCGTCATGCACAGAAAAGGCAGCATGGAGAACATGGCGGTGGATTTCAGGTCGAGATGGCGCGCTTCGGCCAGATAGATGTAGAACCAGCTAAAGAAGATCCACGCCACATAGCCAAAAGCGAAATAGCTGAGAAACAGCCCCCAGACATTGCGGCTGGACAGGATAACACCCCAGGGGATGGCCCCTGAATGGACAGGCGCCTCAGGCGAAACCGCAGCGGTTCCGGCGGTGATATGCGCCAGTTCGGCGGCGTTGACACCGTGATGCTCCTGCGGCGTGTCACGCGCCAGAGCGTACCACACGCCGCCCGCCAGAAGACCGGCACCGGCGCAGACGTAAAAGGCAGCCTGCCATCCGCCCCAGGCGATGATACCGGTGATCAGTGGCGGCGTGATGCCAGATCCGGCCCCAACGCCAGCGAAAATCAGCCCATTGGCCTTGCCCCTTTCCGTGGCGGGCACCCAGCGCGACAGGAACTGATTGCCCGAGGGATAGACCACCGATTCGCCCAGCCCCAAGGCAAAGCGCACCCCCACCAGCCACCACAGGGCATGTGCCGCGCCGGGTGGAACCAGCGCCGTGGCGGCGGTAAAGATCCCCCACCACACCAGCGCGCAGGCCAGCACCACGCGCGGGCCAAAGCGCACCGCCAGCCATCCGGCAGGCACCTGAAACGCGGCATAGCCAACGAGGAAAGCGCTGAAAACAAAGCCAAGCTCCTGCTTGTCGATGCCATAGGCCTGCTGCATCTCCAGCCCGGCGACCGAAATATTGGTCCGGTCCAGAAAGGCGATCGCGCTGATCCCGAACAGCAGGAATATCAGGCCGACTCTTGCGCGGGTCGCTTTCATGTCCGTCATTGATCCTCTCCATCGCGCTCTGTACGCGGCCATTTAATATCGTATATGATTCTTGCTACTTTGGCTGTATGGCCGGGTAAAGGCCGAAATTCCGCAACAGGAATTCGGCGGGGACGGAGGATGACAGATGATGCATGCACGGATGCACAAAGCAAAAGGCGCACGCCTGATCGGGGCTGCGGCCATCATCGCGGTCTGGGCAGCAACCACCGCCGAAGCGCCGCGCGCGCCGCTGACCCAGCGCATCGGGCACAGCGATCTGGCCCGGTTCCGCCCGCTGTCGCATGTGCACGCCGGCGCCGGTACGATGAAGTTCGGGCCAATTCTCGATGCCCATGCGCTCTCGACCAACCTCCTCTTCATCCATCGAGGCGTGATCGACCCGCACAGCGGCATCGGCGAGCATTTTCACAATGATTGCGAGGAGATGTTCGTCATCCTCGATGGCGAGGCGGAATTCACCATCGATGGCCGCACCTCGCTGATCAAGGGGCCGGTGGGCGCGCCCGATCTTATGGGTCATGCCCATGGCATCTACAACCCGACCGACAAACCGCTACAATGGCTCAACATCAACGTCTCCATGACCAAGATGTACGATAATTTCGACCTTGGCGACACGCGCGAAAAAGCCGCGCTCGACCCGGTGCCGCAATTCGTCACCATGCATCTGGACCGCTCGGCGCTCAGGCCGGTGACCGGGCTCAATGGCGGCACGGGCACGGCGCTGATGCGGCGCGTGCTGGAGCCTTCGGTCTTTTCCACGCCATGGTCCTATGTCGACCATATCCTGCTGCCCAAGGGTGCCTCGCTGGGCCCGGTGACCGAGCCGGACATGAGCGAGGCCTATTATGTGCTCTCCGGCTCGGGCGAGGTCACCGTCAAGGGCGAGACCGCCGCCATCCATGAAGGCGATGCCGTGCCGGTCGATCTGGGCGAGGAACGCGCGCTGCGCCAGACAGGCGAGGCCCCGCTCGAACTGATGGTGGTGGGCGTGGCGCGCGATCTGGCCGCCAAGGCCCGTTTCCGCGCGGCCACCACGCCCGCGCGCCGCTAGTGGTCCGATTCTGACATTCGATACCGTGTGACGAAAGGGCGTGTTCGAATGTCAGAATCTTTTCGGACCACTAGAAACCTTTGATGCTAAGGCTTGTGGACATTTAGCGCATGGCAATCTTCAGCGCGGCGATATTGATCATAGCTCGGTAGCTTTGGTCAGTTTTCTCATAGCGGGTGGCGATACGCCGGAATGTTTTGAGCTTGCAGAAGAAGTTTTCCACGA
>JAGWMZ010000063.1 GCA_028871475.1 Sphingomonadales bacterium
CCACGCCAGCGTCACGATACCGACGAGCGCGGCGTCCAGTTCCACATGGCCCCGCACGTCATGCCATTGTTCAGCCGTCTGCGGGAAATCGACCCGCGCCTTCGTGTTGAGCAGTTCAACGGGCAGCCCCAGGCGCAAGGCATCTACCGGCCGGGGTCGCCGCTCTTGGCCTTGAAGGGGCGCTTGACCTGCTCATCCGTGTTGTGCCCGTGGTCGACAGCAGCCTCCCGACGGATCTCGCCAAACTTCTGAAAAGCCCTCCGCAGGCGCTCTCCCAGGCGATCGCACGGGCATCCGGTGCGGCAATATCAGTTTGTCGGTTGAAGGCTATTGACGCGGGAGGGGTCTTTCGATTCAAGACTGCGATGGATCGAAGCGACGTCCCCACCATTGCGGAATTGATGGCGCTTCTGGCGGCGAAGGCCGCCGAGGTCGAGGCGTTGCAGGCCCAGAGAGACGCCCTTGCCCGGCGCATCCTGAAGCTTGAGGAGGAACTGGCGCTGGCGCGGTTGCACCGCTTTGCGCCGCGCAGCGAAAAGCACCTGGATCGTGTCTTCAATGAAGCCGAACAGGCCTCCCTTGAGGACGATATCGACGATGGACACGACGACGTCGATGAGCCGGTCGCCGCCGATCTTCCCGACACGGGATTGCCGGAGGCCAGAAGGCCAGAAGGGAAGAAGCGCGGGCGCAAGGCACTTCCCGCCGACCTGCCGCGCCAGCGCGTCGAATATGACCTCGCCGACGACCAGAAGGTCTGCCCGTGCTGCAGCGAAGGGATGCATCGCATGGTCGATCAATAGTACACAGCAGCTGACGCCCTTCTTTGCAGCCTTTTGGAGCGCCGGCTTGGTGAAGCCGACGGCAGAGTAGAGCACCCCCTTGTGCGCGCCCGACGAGGCCAGCTCGCCAATGAATGCGTCCATATGCTGGGAATCGATCTTCCGCTTGAGCCGCTTGCAACTCACGAGGACGTTGAACGGGATGTGATTGCCAAGGCTCGCCTCGATCCAGACGTCGCGTTGGCGCGGCTCGCCGGTGTCGGCGTCCGGAAGGATCACGTCCCTCGATACCTTCGCGTTCGGCGCGAGCGCCGTGCAGAATACCCCGACGGCCTCTTCGAACTTCTTCCAGTCAGGCGTCATTCGGCACCTTCCCTGTCATAGGCGATCTTGTGCATGGCTACCGACCGATCCGCATGACGCCGCTCAACGGCGAGGCGGTTTTCCGCCGATTTGACGAAACTGGAAGCGAAGGCGCGTACCGCTTCATTGTCATCCTGAAGCCATTCCGTGACCAGGTTTTTGCGCGCTTTCTGCGCATCGATACTGCCATATTCGCCGATCATCACGCCGGTCGAGTCGATGACGATCTGAACGATCCTCAGCAATTCATCATCGGCAGCCAGCCGGCCGACGATAGCGCGTAGCAGGGGATGGAGGGCCTCTTGCCCTTCAAAGGCGCGCAAGACCGACAGCACGAAATCGATGCCTTCGCGGCTTTCCTCGATCTGGAGAAGCAGCAGTGAAAAGAGAGGATCTTCGAGATCGGGAAACAGCGCGTGGATCAGCCGGCCGCCGCGAAACTCGCTGAGCACCGGATCGGCATCGAACCATTGCCGCGCCGCGGTGACGATCTGCGAGGGCGCGCGGGCGAGCGGCGCGCGCAGATGGTAGAGGCTGTACGGCAAATCTTCGTAGGCGGCATCATCGCTGTGTTCTTCATGGGTGAAGCGTTTTCCGATCACCTCGATCACCGCGAGAGGGTGCTCTTCCGCGACTATGCCGAGCAACTCTTCCCCGCCGCCGCCGAGCTGAGGCACATCGATCATCAATGCCAGCAGCGCGTCGGCCTGTGCGGAAGAGAGGCCCCTTAGAAGTCCGATGTCCGACCAGACGAACATGCCGACTGTCCAGCTAAAATTCTTGCGCGCGGTCAGCGCCTGCGCCGCCGGGAGAAAGATCGTATCGAAGAGGCCATCCGGGTGCCTGGCCGACTGTCGGGCCGCGGCAATCGCGACCTTGCGCAGCAATACTTCATCGTCCGTGGCGCGTGCGACCTCGGTAATCGCGGCGAGCACGTCGAAGCGGAATACCTCCGCGAACTGGAGATAATGGGCGATGGACGCAAGATGTCGCGCCTCGGCGACCCAGCCATCTATCAACGGATCAATAGCCGCGCCATGGCCGGCTTCCCAAAGCCCGTGCAAGATGGCGGGAAGCCAATCGGATAGTCGCTCCCCGAGGTTCGGTATCCATCCGATCAGGATGTCCGGATGTGCCTGCGCGAGTTTTTTGATGAATTCCTGCAGGCCGAGGAAGGTCGCCAGATCGTTGCTGCGGGTCTCGACGAAGCGCTGGAGCCGATCGAGCCATTCCGCGGATGTCTCGGCGCTGACGCTCGCGACCAATATGTCGATTCCGGCCGAACGCTCGATACCTGCCGTTTGATAGTCATATCCGGGCATCGCCCACATGACAGGCATCACGCTGTCATGGCCGACGAGCAGTCGATAGCGTTCGAGGTCGGGCTCGCCTTCGAGTGCCGCGCGGCAAGCCTCCAACCCCTCGAGCAGGCGAGCCTGCGCTGCCACCAAAGCCGGGTTTTTGGCCATGTTTGCCGGCAAAGCGTGATAGGCGTAATACTTGCTGTGAAGACATACCTCCAGCTGGCGCCGCGCTTCGAGACCGAGATCGGGCACGATGCTCGTGAAGAAGCTCATTACATGTGCGAGGTCATCCATGATGACCTCCCCAAGCAGATCGCTGTATCCTGCGTTATTTGGCGTTCTGCCGGCGGCAAGCATGGCGTCGCGAACGTGGTGGCGTGCTTCGTCGTCGGCAAGCAGCCCGTGCAACCTCTCGAGTTGGTTCAGCGCGTCCCGGCGCATGGACTTGAGCGCGTCCGTAACCGCGACCGAGCCACTCTCCATCACCAGTGCCTCGGCCTTCCAGCCATTGCTCGTCACCGTGCTCGAGAGCGCTTCGCGCAACATCGTCGTCACGATGCCCCTTGCCTCGACCAACTCCTCGCTTTCCATCGCCGCGACCCTGTCCACGATGAAGCGCTGGATGCCCGGTCCGACCTGCTTCCACGCGTGCCCGTCATGCTGAGCAAAGCGCCGGGCGAGATCCGTGATCGGCTTGCGATCTTCGTCGATTGCTGCCGCGCCGTGCATCGCTAGCAGCGCCACGAACATCTGCTCCGGCGCCGCATAAAGTAGGCAGCTGCTCTCGAGAACGCGGCAGATCTTGGCGATCATCGCCTCGCTTGGCGTTCCCGGATATTCGCGATGGTAGAAACGGTGCGGTACGTCAGGCATGCTAGGCGCGCGGGTCGCCGCGTCGGCGAGCGCCTCGATGATTTCGGGCGCCGCTGCGATGTAACTGTCGTAATTGGGAAGCACGTAATTCGAGAAGCGATCGACGGCATCGTCCAGCGCATTTCGATCGGCGCAGGCGCGAATGGCTCCCAGCGCGTCTCCGTCGAACATGGCTTTACCAGTGCGCAGTTGACCATAATCGCTCGCGATCTTGTCGAAGGCATGCCCAGCCGGTTGCAGGCAGTCTTGCATGACCTTGCGCAGCCGTTTGCGCATCGCCTCGATCTTCGCTGCCCCGAAACCGCCCTCGGCCATCGGCTTGTAGATCGTGTCATGCGCCATTTCCGCCCAGGCATGATCTAGGATCGTCTGTACCTGAATCTCGCAGCGCAGGCCGGCGAAGCGACGAAATTCGGGGAGCGCGCAGCGTGCCTCGTTCAAAGTCACTACCCAGTTTTCGGAGATGAAGAACTCGGCACCGTCTTCCCTACTGTCGGGATAATGCATCTTCGAACGATCGTAATCGACCGTGAAATTATCCTGCAGGATGCCGCTCTGCCCAAAACCATGGACGTCGCCATTGGTGTAGAAGATCAGGCGACAGCCCGACAAGTCCTTGGCCACATCGGCAATCGGCATTTCGGCGCTTGCGCCAGCCTTTGCGAGTTTCACGCGGAGTGAATCCGGATCTTTCGCCCGTTGCTGGATGCTCTGCAGGCGGAACCCACCAGCCTCACTGATCGCGGCCCGCAGGATCGCCGATACGGCGTCGGCGAACTCGGCATAGAGCGCGCGGCCGCCATTTGCATAGTCTTCGAGCGTCATATCGCACTCCCGAATGGAAACGTCATGATCGGCAGGCCCATGCGCAATTCGGGGCCGCACGTGCCGTTCATGATGGATCGGACCCGTGCTTTCGCAAACCGGATCGCGCGATCGGCCTTGAGGAATATGTGGAAAAACCTGTGCGCCTCCCGCCGGGGCGGCGGGACCGCGCTCTGCGCCGCTCGCTACGCGGCGGCGTCGAGCCGCCTGGCAGCGTCTCGCCCTGACGGCGACGATCGCTGACGCGGGTCCGGCCGCAAACGCCCGGAGCATGGACACCCGCGCTGAATTCGCGGGTAGCGTCTCTGGTGGCTTCTCCTCGGAGCGCGGGTGGGCGGCGCTCCCTTTTGGGCGAGCCCCGGTAGGTCGCAGTCGCTGCCCACGTGAAAGCTAAAAGGGCCAAGTGAACGAATGGCAGTTGAGGCCTGCCGGCGTCCCAGAAGAGACTAACCGGAGTGTCCCCACGAGCTGGCTTAGGCGGCAGCTTTTCGTTCTCAGCGGAATCGATCCACGCGACCTCGGTAACGCCCAGATGCTCCGATAGTCACCGTCCAGACGACGAGCCGCGTATGTATCGCAAATGACTGACCGCTGCATCGAGAAATGCCCGCGTCTTGAGCGGGAGGTTGCGCCCCGACGGATATAGCGCGACCACCGGCGTGTCGCCGCCATTCCATTCGGGCAACACGCGTTCCAGGCGGCCGCAGCCGATGTCCTCGGCCACATCGAGTTCGGATTTAAGCGCGATGCCAAGCCCCGAGACGGCCCAGTCATGGACCGCGTCGCCATTGTCGGCCCGCAACCGGGCTGGAACGCCGACGGTCTGCCGGGTTCCCCCCGGCCCAAACAACGTCCAGGGAGCCGAGGATTCTCCATAACGGAGGAACTGGTGTTGATGGAGGTCTTCAATCGCTTCCGGTCGGCCTGCTACGTTGAGATAGGCCGGGGATGCGATTAGAATGCGGTGATTGTCGGCCAGCTTGCGCGCCATCGCGGAACTGTCCTCCATCGGACCGATGCGTATTGCCACGTCCAGTCCGTCCCCCACAAGATCTGCCAGCCGGTCATCCAGCTTCAAGGAGACGAAGAGGCGCGGGTACCGTGCGACCAATGCCCCCAGCACCGGCGCGACATGACGCCGTCCGAAGGAGACCGGCGCGCTGACCCGAAGCGTTCCCACCGGCTCATCCCGGCCATTGATCAGTCGATCCTCGCCTGCGGCGAAGGCGTCGAGCCCGCGCTCGACGTCGAGCAGCAGGCGTGCGCCTTCCTCGGTCGCCGAAAGCGAACGTGTCGTGCGGTTGATCAGTCGGACCCCCGCGCGTTGCTCCAGCATGGCCAGTCGCTTGCTCGCCACCTGAAGACTGATGCCCAGATCACGTGCGGCGCCCGACAGGCTGCCAGCCGTCAGAATGGCACGGAAGGTCTTCAACTCGTTGAGGTCGTCAAGCATCGCCAACTCACAAAAGCCATTTGATAATGCATCGTCTAACGGAGCTCTAATCCTCGTCAAGAAGATAGCTTATCTGGCCCTCATGACACAGGAACCCACACTCCCCGTCACGCGTCGCAGCGTTCTTGGCACCGGCATCGCCGCTGCCGGGCTCGCCGCCACCGCGCTCCCCGCAACCGCCAGCACGCCTGGCACCCCCCGCGTGGGGCAGAACTCAGGCGGCGGCTTCTGGCCGAACGGTGCTCGTCTCGCCGTCAGCCTGTCGCTGATGTTCGAAGCAGGCGGCCAGCCCGTTTCGGGCGCCGGTGGCCCGATTCCCGAGCCCATCCAGAACGGCCTGCCCGATCTGCCCACCAATGCGTTTTTCCAGTATGGCATCTATGAAGGCATTCCGCGCATCCTCGATCTGATGGACAAGCATCAGATCAAGCTCAGCTCCTTCATGATCGGCGAGGCGATTCGCAAGGCGCCGGATCTGGCGCAGGAGATCGTGAAGCGCGGGCATGAGGCAGCCGCCCACGGCAATTTCTGGCAGAACAGCTACACGCTCGATCCCGAAGCGGAGAAGCGCTTCATCGCCGACTGCGTCGAAAGCGTCCAGAAGATCACCGGTTTCAACCCGGTGGGCTGGAACGCCTACTGGCTGCGCAACTCGCCTCACACGCTCGACATCCTCAAATCGCTCGGTTTCCTCTACCACATCGACGAACCCAGCGCGGACCAGCCGTTCATCGTCAAGCTCAAGGGCGGTGATTTCGTGACCGTGCCCTACACGCTGCACATGAATGACATCTCGGCCTACCCCTTCACCGGGTACGACCCGCTCGCCTACGAACAGGCGCTGAAGGACGAATTCGACCAGCTTTACGAGGAAGGCGCCACACAGCGCCGCATGATGGTCGTCTCGATGCATGACCGGATCTCAGGGCACGCCAACCGCGTCCGAGTGATCGACCGCTTCCTGACCTACGCCAAGTCGAAGCCGGGCGTGTGGTTCGCCCGCAAGGACGAGATTGCCCAATGGGCGCTGACCCGCCGCGCCCACACCCCGGTCTATGACCGTGGCGCCCCCACCATCACCGGCCTGCCCGGTTCTGCAGCTTAAGGAGTTATGCTATGACTATTTCCCTTTCCGGCCAGTCCGTTCTGGTTGTCGGTGCCGGTGGCGGCGTTGGCCGCGCCACGCTGGAGGCCTTTGCCCAACAGGGCGCCATCGTGACCGCCGCCGGTCGCCCGGGCGATGCCCTGTCTGCCGCCGCCGCTGTCGCCGGCGTGGCCCCTACCCCGCTCGATTTCCTCGACAATGACGCGGTGGAAGCCTTCTTTGCGGCCAATGGCCCCTTCGACCATGTGGTGATCGCCGCGGCGTCCACCAAGTCGGGCTCGGTTGCAGGCCTTGATCTCGATGCCGCCAAGTCGGCGATGGAGAGCAAGTTTTGGGGCGCCTATCGCGTGGCCCGCGCAGCCAAGGTCAACGCTGGCGGCTCGATCACGCTGGTCTCGGGCTTCCTGTCGAACCGGCCCAGCGCCGGAGCCGTGTTGCAGGGCGCCATCAACGCCGCGCTCGAAGCCTTGGGCCGCGGTCTGGCTCTCGAACGCGCGCCGGTGCGAGTGAACACCGTGTCGCCGGGGATGGTCAACACGCCCCTCTGGCATGGGATGAGCGAAACGGACCGCGACGGCATGTTCGAGCGCACCGCCGCCCGTCTGCCCGCCGGTCGCATCGGCCAGCCCGAGGACATCGCATCGGCGATCCTCTTCGTCGCCACCAACCCCTTCGCCACCGGTTCGACCATCACGGTCGATGGCGGCGGCACGATCGCCTGAGGGAAGCCATCATGCGCATTTCAACATTTGCCGCTTTGGCGCTGAGCCAGGCACTGCTGTTCGCAGTGCCTGGCCATGCCGCCCCAGTCAGCGACAGCCAGGCCATCGCCATGGCGAAGCCGCAGACTCTGATCGTCTCGCCGAACCTGAAGCCGACTGCGCGCCAGGCCCTGCTGCGTCCGGTCGACCGGTTCTACGGATTCTGGATCAACGGCAGCCCCAAACTGCTTGCGGCGTCCATCTCGCCGGCCTTCGTGGACCACACCCTGCCCGCCGGACGTCCGCAGGGCCCGACCGGCCCCGCCATCGCCTCGAAGGGCTTTCTGGGCGCCGTGCCTGACCTGGAGATGACGGTCGTCCAGCGGATCGTCGTCGGAGACCGCGTGGTGTCGCATCTGCACTTCACCGGACATTTCACCGGCACATTCCAGGGGCGTGTGGGCAAAGGCCAGAAGGTCGATTTCATCGCCACCGACATCCTGCGCGTGCAGCATGGAGCGATAACCGACAACTGGCATCTGGAAGACAATTTGACCTTCCTGCAGCAGATCGGGCTGGTGCCCTGACGCCGGGTCCACTGACCCTAAAACCAAGGAAACCATGATGACGTCCATTCTATTCCGCCCTGCGGAAATCGCAGGTCTCGAAACTCTGCATCGCATCGTCATGGCTCCCATGACGCGAGCGCGCAGCAGCCAGCCCGGCGACACGCCGAACAGCATGAACGCCAGCTACTATGCCCAGCGTGCGTCGGCGGCGTTCATCGTCACCGAAGCCACGCAGATTTCTCCGCAGGGCAAAGGATACAGCTTCACCCCGGGCATCTATAGTGCCGAGCAGGTCGCCGGCTGGCGCGAAACCACCGAGGCTGTGCATGCTCAAGGCGGCAGGATCTTCCTGCAGCTCTGGCATGTCGGCCGCATGTCGCACCCCGACTTCCACGACGGAGCGTTGCCCGTCGCGCCCTCGGCGGTCCCGTTCGAGGGACAGATCTGGAAGGTCGACCCGGCAACGGGGGAAGGAGCAATGGTCGACTGCCCCACGCCTCGCGCATTGGAGCACGGCGAGATCGCAGGCATCGTGGAGGACTATCGCAAGGCTGCGCGCAACGCCATCGAAGCCGGGTTTGACGGGGTCGAGATCCACGCGGCGAATGGCTATCTGATCGACCAGTTCCTGCGCACGACATCCAATGTGCGGGACGATGAATACGGCGGCTCGCGCGCGAACCGCCTGCGCTTCATGAAGGAGGTCGTCGTTGCCGTCGCGAGTGAGATCGGCGCGTATCGCACAGGCATCCGCTTCGCCCCCTTCCTGACGGCACGCGGCATGGACTGCCCCGACATTCTCCCGACCCTGCTGGAGGCGACCGAGTACCTGCAAAGCCTTGGCATCGGCTATCTGCATCTGGTCGAGGCCGACTGGGACGACGCACCGCAGTTTACCGAGAGCTTTCGGAGGGATATCCGCTCGCGTTTCAAGGGTAGCATCGTCGTTGCAGGCCTTTACGACCAGGTGAAGGCCGACCAGGTTCTGGAGAAGGGGTATGCCGACTTCGTGGCGTTCGGCCGTCCGTTTGTGGCCAATCCGGATCTACCCTACCGGCTTGAACACGGCGTCGATCTCGCCGATTTCGATCCCGCCACTCTTTTTGGCGGCGGGGAAAAGGGCTATACCGACTATCCGACCCGACGAAATCGTTGAGCCTCCTATCAGGCTGGCCCGAAATTCGCGCTCCGATTTCTCAGGGGGGCCGGTCAGCGTGAGAAGCTCGTTCACCAGACGATCAAGTGCCCTGCCTTAGGGGAAATCCGGCACCCGTTTGATCGAGGCGGGAAGCAGGTCTCCAAGGAAGGACGTTCAATGGCCGGAAAACCCTTTCACGACGGCCCAACGCTCGCACTCTTCAGCCTGATACTCATCACGGCCCCGATTCCCGCCCGCGGTGCTGGCCCCGGTGACTTCAGTCCCGTCGACGAAAGCTCTGCATCGGACAGAGTGATCGACCTGCCATTGGGAGGCGAGCAGCACCAGCGTGTTCTGCTCGCCCCTGTCCCCATGGCGAAGGGTATCATCGTGATGCTGCCCGGAGGCTCCGGGGATGTCGGCCTGCGCCGGAACGGAGACATCCGGCATGACGACAACTTTGTGATCCGCACCCGTGCCTTATGGAACCAGCGCGGCTACAGTGTGCTCATCCCTGACACGTTGGATGGTGCCAATCTGCGTGGACGGCGCAGTTCGCCAGCCTATGCCCAGCTTGTCGGCACGCTGGTCGCATTTGCCAAGGTGCAGGCCCGGCAGCCGGTGTTCCTACTTGGTACGAGCCAGGGATCGATCGCCGCCATGAACGGTGCAGCCCATGCCGTGCCGGGCAGCATCGCAGGTGTAGTTCTTACCGAATCCGTCTCTGTGATGGGCGGGAGCGGTGAAACCGTCTTCGACGCCGATCCGCAGAAGGTGCGCGCCCCCGCGCTGGTCGTTGCCAATCGGGACGATGGTTGCGATGTTGCCCCGCCCCAGTCGGCGTACCAGATCGCTGCCGCCATGACGCACAGCCGAGATGTGCGCGTGTTCAAGGTGTCGGGCGGCGTTGCACGGTCCTCAAGGGCGTGCGGATCGCTCACGCCACATGGCTATTACGGCATTGAGAGCGAGGTGGTGAATGCGATCGCCGCCTGGATGGACGCTCATGGCGTGCAACACCAAAGTATCCCCAATAGCGGGCATTCGTGATGATGGGCCGCTATTTTGTATTATACCGGACTGGTGAGGCTCAGGATCCCGATTGCGGATCCTGAGCAGGATGAATTTCGCGTCTCAGCCGTAAAGCCATGCAATGGCGAAGGAGACGGTCACTGCGGCCGAAATCGTGCTTGCGATGACCGTGGAGCCCACTTCCTTCGTCTCCAAGCTGTAGGTCGCTCCAAAGAGTATCCCATAGAAGCCGGACGGGAACGAAGCAAACAGCACGGCCAATTTCACTTCAGGTGCCGGTACCGCCAGAAATTTCGCTATCGCCAGCGCGATGAGCGGCCGCATGATGTTTGCGGTGATCGTTGCTGCGACAGTCTCCCAACTCAGACCAAAGCTTTGTCCGGACAAAATCAGCCCTGTGACGAAAAGCGCGAGCCCACCTGCGCCTGCGCCTATGGGCTGCAACATATTGGCGGCAAGCGGAGGCAACCGCCATGCCAGCAAGGACAGCGTCATGCCCGCTATCGGCGCGAGCACGACGGGTTTACCGAACGTGCGCAGGAGCGCCCGAGCGATACCCCGCCCATCTCCCGATGTTTTGGAATCAGAGGCACGCGAGACCTCCAGGATGATGAGGGTCACCGGCGCGGGTAATAGCGAGCCCAACATGACCACCACGGCGACGGGCGCCGCGTGGCCCGCCCCGAAAAGCGCGGATGTCACCGGCAGGCCAAGCGCTGCGGCGTTTGGCAAGGAGACAGTGAGGGCATGCAGCGCATTCACCCCGGTCGTCTGCTTTGAGAAAAGACGTCCGGCCCAATACCATCCAGCGTAGACCGCCATCATGGCGCCGCCGACAATGACGAAAATTGGCCACTGGGCCAGCATGACGTCCCGCGAGGTTGAGGAGGTGGCAATGAACAACGACGCTGGTAGCGCATAGTTGATCAAGAGGCTGTTGAGCGCGCCGACATGTGCGGCATTGATCACGTGGAACTTGCCAGCCGTGTAGCCAAGGATCAGAACGAAGAAGACTGGCAGCAAGGCCTGGGGAACGACCTCAGTCATAGAATGCCCGCCGATCTGACCGATTGAAACCTCATCGGCCGCATGCCCTTATTCACTGGCTCGACCCGCCCGTTCATGCGTCCCGTCCATTCCCGGCTGCGCGTGAATCCGTCTTGAGGTAGTCCTGTTTCTCGAAGGCCTCGATGAACACGCAGCCAACCCGTCAGCTTCTCGGCAAACGGGTCCAGCTTGCTTGGCCGGTCGGGAACCTTAAATACCGGCTCCACCGCGTCGGCACGCAGATATTTGCGGATCGTATTGCGCGACAACCCGGTACGTCGCTTGATCTCGTGAATGGCTATGCCTTGTCGAAAATGCCAGCGGCGGATCACACTGAGTAGGTCCATGTCGATCACTCCGATGCCTCCCGACTGTCAGCCGAGGGCGAGGAAAGCATGGGTCAATTCTCAGTGATAATTTCTGACCCTCCCGGGTCAATTCTCGGCGCTACTCAACACACTTGTCTTTCTCTCGAGGCGACATGCTAATAAAACCAATTGATTCGGTGACGTATCCACAGTGCCGAAGAATCGACCGGATTTCGTAGGCTGCCACCGCAGCATGGCCTTGCCGCATTTCTTTTCGCTACTGACATGCCCGAATTCTCCATCTGTCTTTCATTCGGCGACATGCACTTTTGTTACGACAAAATCGGTCATAGCCCTGCGCTGTTGGGCGCAGAAAGCATCGTCGCTGCGGCGGCGAGACGATCACGCATGGTTACAGCCAGGATATCCGGCCCTTCAATCTCCAGATCGCCACCCCAACTGAAGAGATGCTTGGCCAACTCGCGCATCCCTCCCGACGAGAAACGGACACGCAACCCACCATTAGAGCCCGCCCCGAAAGTTGTTGAGCAATACCAGCATGTTGTGATTCAGGCCGTCCTGCGAGAGATGGAGTGAACCATGGCATGGACTGGTATTGCCCGGCAGGAGCATAGCCGGAAAGGATTGCGTTATTCCAGTGATATGACCGACCGGGAGTGGGCGTTGGCAGCGCCGTTCATCCCTGCGGCCAAGCGGGGAGGTCGGCGCCGGACAACGAACATGCGCGAAGTCCTGAATGCCTTGCTCTATATCGCGGCGAGCGGCTGCGCGTGGCGGCTTTTGCCCAAATGCTTCCCGCCGGTCTCGACGGTCCAGCGTTATTTCTACGCCTGGCGCAACGCAGGCTTGCTCGAGGCGATGAACACGGTGCTAGTCATGAACCTGCGCGAGATCGAGGGGCGCGAGGCTTCCCCAAGCGCCGGTGTGATCGACAGCCAGTCGGTCAAAACCACCGAAAGCGGCGGCCCTTGCGGCTATGACGCGGGCAAGAAGGTCAAGGGCCGCAAGCGCCACATCCTGACCGACACCTGCGGCTTCCTCATCTTCATCCTCGTGCACACCGCCGATATTCAGGACCGCGATGGCGCAGTCGATGTCCTCAAGGCTGTCCGGCGGCGCTTCCCCTGGCTGCGCCATGTTTTCGCCGATGGCGGCTATGCGGGCGACAAACTGCGTGATGCCATCGCCGAATTGGGCCAGTGGACGATCGAGATCATCAAGCGGTCGGACAAGGCCAAGGGCTTTCAGGTTCTGCCCCGCCGGTGGGTGGTCGAACGAACCTTCGCATGGCTCGGCCGATGCCGCCGCCTGGCCAAGGACTGGGAAACCACCCTCGCCTCGTCCACCGCCTGGGCCACAATCGCCTCCATCCGCATGCTCACCCGCAGAACTGCAAGATATTGCTATGTTTGGTGATCTTTCGAGTCAGGCTCTTAGCAAGCTCCTCAATCTGCTGAAGGCGGTGGAAGCGCCAGCCACATGCACGATCAGCGGCTGATGCCATTCGCTCGGCGGCCGGGCGGTTGACGCCAAGCCGATCAGCCATATCCTCCAAGGTTAACCCCTCAGTCGTTTCAGAGAGAACATGAACCAGCGCCAAAAGCCGATCCAGTTTCGCCATCCTATCTGCCACCGCCGCCCCTGCACCCAAATTCGTCTCAAGTGTTGATCTAAATGTAGCGATTGGCAAGGTTTAAAGCATTGTAAATATGCAAGCCCCCCCATTCCAGAACAAGCACTGTACGTGCATATGCTGGAATGCACACTGCTCAGGCCGCTTTGAGAAAATCCTGCTCGATCTGCCCGATCAACGCCGAGCAGGCCGTTGCGATGGTCTCCACCATACCAGTGGTCATATGGCCATTTCGACGAAGCCAATCCAATATGGCAATCATCATCGTCGTGGGCTGAAGGCAAGCCTGCCCTTGGGTCCGCAACCACGCCAGCGTCACGATACCGACGAGCGCGGCGTCCAGTTCCACATGGCCCCGCACGTCATGCCATTGTTCAGCCGTCTGCGGGAAATCGACCCGCGCCTTCGTGTTGAGCAGTTCAACGGGCAGCCCCAGGCGCAAGGCA
>JAGWMZ010000010.1 GCA_028871475.1 Sphingomonadales bacterium
CAGATCAGCGCAACCGTTCAAGAAGTTGCCTGATGGCGGCGATGACTGCATCTGGCTGATCGAGCTGGATGAAATGGCCGGATCGGGGCACGATGGTGTTGCTACCCGCCGTCGAAAGGGCGGCCAGGCGATCATGGCCCTCCCTCCATGCCGCATCGGCCTTCGCGTTTTCCTGCGCCGACAAGCCGGGCAAATCAGAGCCGTTGCCGCGCGTCAGGATGACCAGAGGCAAGGACCCGAGGTCGTGGCTCCCGACAGCGCTCTGGCGGTCATTGATCGTCCGGTGGCCTTCATCGGTGATGTTGGCCGACTGAAACTCGGAGCGCACCGCGCGTTCAAAACCATAGGTTTTCTCCTCCCGGTCCTTCTCGCGATGGACATCGACATCAGGATCTGGCGGATTATCGAGACAGTCGGACTTTGCCTCGGAAGGCGATGACAGGCGACCGCTTTTCGCCAGGGCGACGCACCGGTCCAGCATCGCCAAAGTGCGCGCATCCGACTCCGCCATCCGCCCCGCCGCCTGCGGGCCGACCGCCAGGGCAATGGCCCGCTGCTGACCGGCAAAGGCCGGGTCGACAAGCACCATGCCGGAAAGATCGGCTCCATACCGCCTTGCATAGACCGTTGCGTACAGACCGCCCAGCGAATGCCCAACCAGCACCACGGGCGTGGCGATTTTGCCCGAATGCAGCAAGGCATGAAGGTCGCGCATCGTGTTGTCGAGATCGAGTGGCGCGCGCGCCGGCTCGCTAAAGCCATAACCCGCCCGATCATAGGCACATGCCCGGGCGAGCTTGCCGATGGCTGGCTGGACCTTGCGCCAATCGAAGGTTCCCCCACCCAGGCCGGACAGGAAGATCACCGTCGGCTTGCCTGCCCCGATGCACACCATGTTCAAATGGCGCCCACCCCGGATCGCGACAAGCGTCTGAGGGCGACCATAATGTTTTGCGACGAAATCATCGCCCTGCGCGTGAGCGACATGTGGCGATAACAGAGCGGTTACCGGCAGGATCATTCGGCAAATTTTCACGATTGCCCCTCGCAATTGGCACTCATCTCAGCACGATGCCGCACGCAAACTGACAGAACCATACTGGGCTGAATGGCGCAAGCCGCTAGGCCGCGATCGGCGACGGATCCTTGCAATCTGCCGTCCACAAGATTTCCGCGCATCGAGCCGAGCCGACTTTGCTGGAGGGGCATGCGATGAAATTCGAGGTGAACAAAGGGCTGGTCTCGAGGCCCCCGCTAAGGGCCGTGAACGTCAGCAATGAAGGGCGGTTGCCTCCTTCGATTGATGGTGCGATCCATTTGTCGGAATGGAGGGTGATGCTATTCACCAAGGTCAACTCGACGCGAAATTCGCAGAGCATCGAGAAATGCCTCGTCATGGCTCACCACCAGCAAGGCGCCATCGTAGGACAACAGCGCCGCTTCGATCGCTTCCATGGAGTCCATGTCGAGATGGTTGGTCGGTTCATCCAGGATCAGAAGTTGGGGCGGTTTGGGGCTTCCCAGAATGCATGCCAGTCCAGCGCGCAACATCTGCCCGCCGCTTAAAGTGTCCGTTCTTTGCAACGCGGCGTCTGCCTTGAAGCGGAACCTTGCCAGCGCGGAGCGGCATGCGAAGGCGTCGACACCGGGGCTGAGCGCGTGAAAATTCTCGGACACTGATTTTGCCGGATCAAGGATGCTGGCAGTCTGGTCCAAAACGGCGAAAGACGCACCTCGAGTGATCGATCCCGACCACGGATCAAGCTTCCCGATGATCAGCGACAGAAGAGTGGTCTTGCCCGAGCCGTTCGGCCCGGACAGGGCAATGCGCTCGGGCCCGGTGATGGTCAGCGAGACATCGCGTATGACCGGTACGCATTCCTGATATCCACCGGAGACAGCATTCAGTTCGAGGACTGTCTTGTTCAGCGGCAGTCCAGTCGGGGGAAGGGAAACGATCATGCTGTCGATGATCTCGACCTGTTCGCGTGCGGTATCGGCCAGCGAGGCTGCTTGCGCCCGCAGCCTCTGGGCGATCCGGTTCGCATCGCCGCTGCTATTCTCAGCGCGAGCCTTGCGTGTTCCCGCCAGAATTCCAGGCATGTCGCCCCTCGCACCTTTTCGATGCCCGCTCGCATCGCGGCGTTGCTTGCGCTCGGTCGCAACCTGCACCTTGCGCTCAATTTGAGCGAGCTGTCGTTCGGCTGTTTCGAGATCACGTTGGGCCGCGGCCAGTTCAATCGCCTTGCGCTCGCGGTAATGCGACCATGGGCCGCCGTATCGGGTGGCGCCCAGCGATGTCATTTCGACAATCGCATCCATGTTTTCCAGCAGTTCGCGGTCATGGCTGACAATGATCGCCCCGGCTCGCCATGAGGCAAGCAGTTCGAACAGGGCCAGGCGTCCCTCTCGATCAAGGTTGTTCGTCGGCTCGTCGAGGAGCAGGAAATCGGGAGCGTTCAGCAGCGCTCCGGCCATGGCGGCGCGAGTCCTCTGCCCGCCTGACAGAGATTGAAGCCGTGTGTCGGGAGTGGCGGCAAGCCCGACGCGGGCAAGTGCCGCTTCAAGGCGCGTATCCAGTGTCCAGTCCACCTCGGCCAGTTCTTCCATCGTGGCCTCACCCGAGGCTGCCTTGCGCTGCAGAGCAAGCGGGCCATCAATGCCAAGCAGGCCGGCGATCGTCATGCCGGGCGGCACCTGCAAGATTTGCCGTAAGGCCGCGACTTTACCCCGGACAGTGATCTTTCCGTGACTCGGTTCGCGTTCGCCGGCAAGCAGGCTCAGCAAGGTGCTTTTGCCGATGCCGTTGCGGCCGACAATACCAACGCGTTGCGCGGTGAAATTCAGATTGAGTGATTGGAAGACCGGACGGCCTTCGGGCGTCGACCAGCCAAGGTCGAACGTTGTAATAGAGGCAGGCATGATGCGGATTTCCCCGGCGGCAAAACAGATCGATTTTGCTGTCAGATGGAAATCACATGGGCGCCTTGGTCCTGCCTTGAATTGAACGAGCCGTCTATCGGACAAGGCGGCTGTTCGCAAGCACTCCCAACGCCGCAGGTTTTCCATCTGCACGGCGCTCAAGGAAAGTCAGTTGACGCGCTCAACTCGCGCCATGCCTCCAGATCTGCCAGCGTTTGTTGTGCGGCCTTGGCGATAGCATCAAGCGCGTCGCTGCCCAGCGGCAGGCGCAGTGGTGGGCAGGGCAGGGCGGCCAGCGCCAGCAAGGCCTTGGCCGCACGCGCCGGATCACCAGGCTGGCGTCCGTGATAATCGCGCTGCATGCGCGCGGCGGCACCCACCACCGCGTCATATTCGGCCCGCCCTTCTACAATCACGCTGGACTTGCCCGCGAATTCGGTGCGAAATCCGCCCGGCTCGACAATGGTGACCTTGACGCCAATCAGGGCCATCTCGCGTGCCAAGACCTCGGAAAAGCCTTCCACGCCCCATTTGGCTGCGGAATAGGCTGACCGTCCCGGGGCACCGATGCGCCCGCCTACCGATGAAAACTGGATGATATGGCCGCTGCCCTGCTTTCGCATCAAGGGGATGACGGCCTTGGTCATGATGACCGTGCCGATCAGATTGGCCTCGATCTGCGCGCGGAAGTCCTCGAACGTGGTGTCCTCAACCGCGTTGATGTTGCCGTAACCCGCGTTGTTGACCAGAACGTCAAGGCCGCCGAAGGCCTCCATCGCCAGATCGGCAGCAGCCGTTGCCAAGGCAGGGTCGGTGACATCCAGAGCAGCCAGCCTTAGCCTGTCACCGTGGTGCGCGGCCAGACCAGCCAGATCCTGAGGATTGCGCGCGGTGGCGACCAGATGATGGCCTGCCTCCAGAACGGCCTGAGCCAGAGCGCGGCCAAGCCCGCGAGAACAGCCGGTGATGAGCCAACGAAGCGACATGGAAAACTCCTGTGTGTCAGGCGGCGAGGCGGGTGAAGACGAAATCATGGCCCTGAGCGCGGGCCTGATGGCAGGCAAAACACGTCTTGTGTTGTGCTTCGTCAGCCGGGCGGCCATGGATGAAGCGGCCAAAGCCCCAACCGCCGGTGGACGCGTAGCGGCGTGTATCCTTGACCATCACCTGCACGGTGGTGGCCGCTCCCGGCACGAAAGCGGGGGAGAATTCCTGCGATGTCTCGCGCTTCCAGGCCAGCTTGACCAGTACCGTGCCGTCTGGAAAGGGCAGGCGCCCGGAGCGGTAGGCTGCGACGGCCTTGCGGTTGCCCAGAACAGCGCGCAGCTCATCAAGCGTGCCGGTTTCCTGCGCCAAGCCGATCATGCGCCAGGCGCGATAAGCGCGTGGCAGGGTGACGCCATAGATCGGCGCTGCGGGGCCTCTTGGCGCGGCGCTGGTTGCATTCGCCGCGCCAAGGCACAACAGGCTGAAGAGGAGAGGGGCCTTCATCGCCTTACATCCGCGCCGCATCGACCACCGCACGGGCAAAGTCCTGCGGGGCTTCCTGCGGCAGATTGTGGCCGATGCCGCCCCGGATCAGGCGATGCTCATAGGCTCCGGTGAACTTGGCGGCATAGGCAGCCGGATCGGGATGTGGCGCGCCATTGGCATCGCCTTCCATGGTGATGGTGGGCACATGGATGGTGGGCGCGACGGCCAGTCGCTTTTCGCAACCATCATAGATCCGCTCGCCATCGGCCAGACCAAGGCGCCAGCGATAATTGTGGATCACGATGCTCACATGGTCGGGATTGTCGAGCGCGGCTGCGCTGCGGGCAAAGGTAGCCTCGTCGAAATGCCATTGGGGAGAAGCCGTTTGCCAGATCAGACGCGCAAAGGCGTTACGGTTGGCTTCATAGCCCGCGCGGCCCCGGCTGGTGGCGAAATAGAACTGATACCACCAGCTTTGCTCGGCCCTGGGCGAAAGAGGATGCTTGCCCGCTTCCTGACCGCCGATGAGATAGCCGCTGACCGAGACCAGCGCCTTGCACCTTTCCGGCCACAGCGCTGCAATGATGTCGGCGGTGCGTGCTCCCCAGTCGAAACCGGCCAGCACGGCCTGATGGATGCCCAAGGCGTCCATCAGCGCAATGATATCGGCTGCTAAAGCGCTGGGCTGCCCATTGCGCAGGGTGTCATCGCGCAGGAAGCGCGTGGAGCCATAGCCGCGCAGATAGGGGGTGATGACGCGGAAACCTTGGGCCGCCAGCAGCGGCATTACCTGCGTGAAGGCGTGAATGTCATAAGGCCAGCCATGCAGCAGGATGACCGGCATACCGTCGGGGTTCCCCGCCTCGACATAGCCAACATCGAGCCGGCCCGCGCGGATTTGGCGGACCTGTCCGGAAAGGTTTGCCGTGCTGGTGCCTTGTGCCCGCGCGCGGGCGATCAGACCCAATTGGGCGGCGGCAACAGTGCCGGCCGCCATGTTCAGCAGGTTGCGACGTGAAAGCTCGATGCTGTTGGTCATGGTGCGTCTCCTCGCTTGATGGTCACGGTTTACCGGCAGCGGTGGGGAGTCGCTTGAAGACGGGCGGGATTTTCCCTTCAGAATCTCTTGATTTTTGCCTGAGGTCAGGAAGGGTGGCTGCGTGATCTTTCAATTCGAAACCTTCGCCCTTGATACGACCCTGCGCGAGTTGCGCCGCGATGGCGTGCTGATCGCGCTCGAGCCGCAGGTGTTTGACCTGCTGCACTATCTGGTCGAGGCGCGCGATCGGGTGGTGACGCGCGACGATTTGATCGAAACCGTGTGGCAGGGGCGTATCGTTTCGGACGCGACGCTGAGCAGCCGCATCAACGCTGCCCGCGTGGCCTTGGGCGACAGTGGGGCGCAGCAACGCCTCATCCGCACCCTGCCGCGCAAGGGCGTGCGCTTTGTGGGAACGGTGGCCGATAACGAACCTGCGCCCCCACCACCTCAGCGACGTGGAACGCCTTGTCTGCCGGCACTGGCCGTGTTGCCCTTCGTCAATATGAGCGGCGATGCAGCGCAGGATTATTTCGCCGATGGCATGGCCGAGGAGATCATCACCGCCCTCTCGCGCATCAGCGGCATTTTCGTGATCGCGCGCAACTCCTCCTTCACCTACAAGGGCCGGGCAACCGATGTCCGCCAGATCGGGCAGGATCTGGGCGTGGGTTACGTGCTGGAAGGCAGCGTGCGGCGGGGCGCCGACCGGCTGCGGATCGCAGCGCAACTGATCGAGGCTGCCAGTGGCGGCCATCTCTGGTCGGACCGTTTCGACGGCCATATCGACGAAGTGTTCGACCTGCAGGAGCGCGTGGCCGCAAGTGTAGCCGCCGCCATTGAACCCACCTTGCAGATCGCCGAGATTGCCCGGCTGGAGCGAGCCGCGCCCATGCGCATGGAGGCCTATGACCTGTTGCTGCGCGGTTGGGCTCTCATGGCGGGGTTTACAGCCGAGAGTATGACTGAAGCTCTGACCTGTTTCGAGGCGGCACTGGCGCTGGACCCGACCTATGCTCCGGCGCTGGCCTCATCGTCCTATGGCCACGCGCAGCAACAGTTCCAAGGCTGGGTGCGGCTGGAAAAAACCACCTGCGCCGATGTGGTGGCCATGGCCTGGCGCGCGGCGGAGTTGGCCCCGGGTGACGGGCAGGTGCTGTGGATGGCAGCCTTCACCATCTGGACGCTGGGGTGGGGTGCCGGTGAGCTAGGGCATGAACGCGCACGCGATCTGTTCGCGCGGTCCTTGTTGGTTAATCCCAATTCAGCCTTGGCGCTGACGTTAGCGGGATGGATCGAGATCATGAACGGGCGCGTGGTGGAAGGCCGCGCCATGGTGGAACGCGCGCAAAGGCTCAGCCCGCTCGATCCCCGCGGCTGGCTTGCTGATGGCGTTCTGGCGCTCGCCTGCGTGATCGAGGAGGACTATGCTGCCGCCTTGCGCTGGGCAGAGAAATCGCTTGCCCATAACCGGCGATTTGCCGTGGCGTTGCGCGTTGCCGCTGTGGCCTATGTCAAGCTTGGCCAGATGGATCGGGCGCGCCGCGTGGTGGGGGATCTGCTGGAAATTGAGGCGGAGCTGACGATCTCCGGTCTATTCGAGCGCATTCCGTTTCCGCTGGACCGTATGAAACAAACTTATGCCGAAGCCTTGTCGGCTGCCGGATTGCCAGCATAGAGGAGCCAGGCAATTGAGCGCATCATTTAGGGTATTTGCCCTGCCAATCTGAGCGCCCGCTCCCCCGATATTCACCATACGTGCGCCAATTGCAGCCTCGATATGGTGCCAAGAGCGATCGTGGCAGGGGTAATTTCAAGAGGGTGAAGATATTGTCTTCCAAAGCGAGGGAGTTGTGTCAGAATAGCCGTCTGATCTCAAAGAAGAAAATTGTGGTTGGTATAGACCGCTCTCGCGGCGAAGATGGTGCAGGTCCACTTCAGTTGGCGGCCTGGATGATCCTTGGTACCATTTGTCTGAGCCGATCAACCGACACGGCAAAGCTGATCTCGGCAGAGGCGCCCGACGAGCTGTAGATCATCGTGTTCATACCAATCAGGCGCCCAGCAGAATCGAGCAGCGGGCCGCCGGAATTGCCGGGATTGATCGCGGCATCGGTCTGGATCAGATGCTCGATGGCGCCACCCTGCTCATCCCGCAGCGTGCGGTTCAGCGCCGGGGCAATCCCCGAGCGGTGATGACCTCAGGCTGATAGGACGGGTCTGAAGTTCCATGACGAGAGCGGTCCTGGCGGTGGGTCGTGTAGCGACCAAAGTCAGCCTTTCGAATGTGATGGGAGAAACCCATGTTGAGGATAGGCAGACCCCGCGTTGGGCCTGGTCCAAGCGCTGATCCAGCTCGACTATACATATCTTTCAGATACTGTTCCGGACCAGTGAGTGAGATGTGACGCGGGGGACGCCTTGTTCAAAATCAGTATGAAATCGGTCATGCTTGGCATTGTTTTGCTTTGCGGCGTGAGTGCTTCTCCGGCTCTGGCTGACGTGACGGCCACCTTCGGCGATGCAACCGCCACGAGCAGGGGGCAGTTGCACACCGTGATCGAAGTGGCATCGGATGGTTCTGCCCGGATCAAAATGGGCAACGGCGCGCCCATCGATGGTGGCTATACACTCATTCGCGACGGCAAGGTCTATCGGATCTCTCCGGGCCCCGGCGGACCATTGGCGATTTCGGCGGAGGCCGAGGCCTTCACCTATCGCTAGAGCGTAAGGCGCGGAGAGATCATCCCGTCCAGCCGCCATCAAACGCAGCCTCATCCGCCATCGCTGGTGGCAAAAGGTCTGGTTCGCATCGCCGGCTACACCGGCACGCAATATGCGCTGTCCGCTGGCAAAGAGCCGGTCATGGTGGTGACAGATGATCCCCAACTCAAGCCGCTTGGCGTGGCTTTAGGTTGGTATCTGGGCCAGATGACCGGCCAGGAGGCAGACCCCGGCCTTGCCCAGATCCGGTCTCTGGTCGCCACCCATGGCCCTCTTTCTCTTTTTGGCGGGCAGGATTTGTCGCAAATCTCATTTGCCCCCATTGATCCGAAGCGCTTCGCGCTTCCAGCCAAAGTGGTGGAGCTGGCCGATGTGATGGAGCCGGACGACGAGGCACCCAGGCCTGGCGAGCGGTCGCCGGAAATCGTCGCGGGGGCTTATCACGCCGGGCTTCTTTACCTGTTGGATGAAAGCGGCGCTGTGCAGGTCTGGCCGGAAGGTAGTCACCATGGCACACCATACAAGACACCTGGTCCAGTCAGCAGCTTTTGCCTGGCAGGTCAGGATGTCTGGGCGGTAACCACAGATGGGCCATCGAAACCAGCCCTCCTATGGTCACGCCGCATCACGAGCGGGCAGGCAGGCACCGGTACCTGGTCCAAGAGCGGTGCTTTTCCCCAAAACGTGAAGCAACGGGTCCTGAAGCTCGATTGTAGCGGTCTTGAGCCGATTATCGTGTCGACCGACGCTTTGACGATGCCCGTATCCGGGCGGACCGTGCCGCTGAAAAGCAATGCGCCGATTGGCCCGGGGTATGTCGTGTCTCAGGTCAATGATGGAATGCTCTGGCTGGGGCTCAATGCCGGCGAATGGGGAGGTGGGCTGAGGCGGATCAGGCTGGCGGATGGCATGATGGATGCACCCTCCGCTATCGATTCCAAGACCTTGTGTGGCGGCACGCTCAATCCCGCATGCGATCCAGTGACCGGCCTGGCGCCCGACCCGGCGCGCGCGGACTGCATGATCGCGACCATTGGTCTTGTCCATATGATGTCGCATGGCGGTGTGGTACGAATTTGCGGCAAGGATGTGTCGCTCATTTATGCCAAGCCCTATACATTGCAGCCGGACTGGTACTGGCAGGGCAAGCTGGATGGGGACAGGGAGGAAAGCGTTGCCTTCCATTCGATGGCGGCGGCTCCGGGGGGCGGGAAGGCCTTCGCGGTTGCATCAGATGGCGTCTATCTCTTCACCGGCGCGATGCAGCCGGAATTCAAGCCCTTTTCAGCAAGGCGGAGCGGCGTGATTGACTGGTCGCATCCGGAATTTGTCCTGGTGGAAACGCATATGAATCAGCGTCATTCGATGAGTGGCGAGAGTTTTATTCTCATACCCCGGTGATCGCGTCCGAGCAGATGCGGTCATTCCCATGCAGAACTGGGAGTGGCAATTTAGGCCGAAACCGGACGTTCGCTGGACCGAATGTCCGCAGGACTACCCACCCCACACAATGCTGATATAGGGCGCCTGGGTTTCAGCTATCGCCGCGATGGTGGGCCCAGTTCCTGCACGAAAAGGTCGAGCGTTGCGACAAACGCCCGCGCAGCGGCTGAGCGATAGCCGCCTTCGCGTTGTAGCAAGACAACCCTTCGTTCATCGATTGCCGGGACGAGGGGCCGGAAACGCAGGTCGTCTCTTTCAAATGCGACGGCATCGGGGAGAACCGTTACCAGTGAACTCGATCGCACAAGCTCGATGAGGGTTGTCATGGAGCTTGTTTCGATGACGACATTCGGCTTGATCCCGTGCCGCTTGAAATGCTTGTCGATGGTTTGGCGGGTGGCGAAGCTCCCGTTTAGCAGAACCATCTCGACGCTCTCAATGCCTGCAATATCAATGGATTTACTCGCCATCGCCGCATGATCGTATCGAGCAATCAGCGACAACCGTTCAGTGTGCAGCGGCTGCGCAACGATGCCGGTCACGCTCGACGCCCAGAAGGCGATCGCGCAATCGAGCTTGTCGTCGGCGAGGTCGGCTTCAATCTCGTCCTGCGACAAGGCATTGAGATCAAGGCTAATCCCAGGATATTTCTCGCGGAAGCGACGAGCCAGCGGCGCAATCAGATAGCCGCCAAAGCTGGGGGTGAAGCCGAGGCGCAACCTTCCGGAGCTGAGGTCATTGACATCACGCGCCGCGCGGCTCGCCGCATCGATCTCGCGAAAGGCCCGGTGCACATGGTTCAAATAGGTCGCGCCAGCATCTGTCGCGCGCACTGCTTTTCCCGAACGATCCAGCAGTTGCACGCCCAGTTGTTCCTCCAACTGGCGGATCTGCTGGGACAGCGCTGGTTGGGACACGTGCAGGGCCTGAGCCGCGCGCGTGAAGCTGCCATGTTCGACAACCGCCGAGAGGTAACGAAGGTGGCGAAGGAGCATTTGTATAATGCCTGCTTATAGACCTGATTGGTTTCCAGTCTTGGACAATTATAGGTCGGAAGTCGATACCCGTCTCAACAAGAACGGAGTTCGACACAATGCAAAGGCTCATCGAAGGATTCAAAAAGTTCAGGGAAGGGGAATATCCCGGACGCATCCCTCTCTTCCAAGATCTCGCAACCAAGCAGGAGCCGGGTACGCTCTTTGTGACCTGTTCTGACAGTCGGGTCGTTCCTGAGTTCATTACGCAGAGCGAGCCGGGTGATATGTTCGTTATCCGCAATGCGGGAAACATCGTTCCCTCGTTTGGCCTTCATCACGGCGGCGTTTCCGCAACGGTTGAATATGCTGTCGCCGTTCTGGGCGTCGCGGACATCGTGGTTTGCGGTCATTCCGATTGCGGCGCGATGACGGCCATTGCCAGCGGCGCCGACCTCAGCACCCTTCCGGCGGTTTCGAGCTGGCTGCACCATGCGGACGCCGCCAAGGCGATCAACGACGCGCATTCGCATAGCTGCAAGGCCGGCAAGGTTGCCGGCATGGTGCGCGAAAACGTCATCGCCCAGCTTGCCAATCTGCGAACGCATCCCTCCGTCGCGCTGGCTCTCTCCGAAGGGCGCGTCCGCCTGCATGGGTGGGTCTATGACATCGGCGAGGGATCGATCGAGGCCTATGACGCTGCGAGTGGCCGGTTCGTCGATCTGGTAGAATATCCCGAGACGAACGCGACCGACCTCGCCTTCGCGGCCTGAAGGCCTGCCAGCAAGGACGCTGGATTTCCGCGCCCATCGTGGGCGCCCCCCATACCGATACAGATGAAAGATAACACCATGACCCAAGTACAAGTGACTCAGACCGCCCGCCAGGCGCTGACCGAAACCGTCATCCAGGCGAAGGCGCAGAAGCAGTTGAGCTGGACCGCCATCGCTGCCAACAGCGGCCTCTCGCGCGAGTTCGTCACGGCTGCGCTGCTCGGACAGCACCCGCTGCCCGCGAGCGCCGCCGAGGCCGTCGGCGCAACGCTGGGCCTCACCGCCGACGAGATCGCGCTGCTTCAGGCGATCCCGGTTCGTGGCAGCTTTCCGGAGGGCGTGCCGACCGATCCGACCATGTATCGCTTCTACGAGATCATTCAGGTCTATGCCACGACCCTGAAGTCGCTCGTTCACGAGGATTTTGGCGACGGCATCATCAGCGCCATCAATTTCAAGCTCAAGCTTGAAAAGCGCGAAGACCCCGAAGGCGGCCACCGCTGCGTCATCACGCTCGACGGCAAATATCTTCCGACCAAGCCTTTCTGACGGGCCGTGCCGGATGGAGGAAAGCCGGGATGGTGAGCCTATCCTCCCGCTTTCTCTGAGGCCCGAGTCGCTGGGTGCGACTTGCCTTTCCAGCGCTACGCCGCGCCACGCGATTTCACGTTAAACTTCTGAAAGTAATGCGTTGTTGGTGGATTGAACCAAGGCGTCAAATTCCCGTTTGGAAAATGACTTGTACCTAACGGTAAAAGATTGTACCGATAAGTATAGGCGGGCAACCCTGCATGGGAATTCCATGAACCGCTGCACCTTCATCGCTGCCCTACCTGCTGCGGCCCTTGCGGCCCCGGCGCTTGCCAAGACTCTTCCCATCTCGAAAGGAAATGACATGTCCCGTCCCCCGCTGCCCCCGTTCACCCACGATAGCGCCGTTGAAAAGGTTCGTCTGGCCGAAGATGGCTGGAACACCCGCGATGCTGCCAAGGTTGCCCTGGCCTACACCCTCGATACGCGCTGGCGTAACCGGGTCGAGTTTGCGACCAACCGCCAGGAGGCGCAGGGCTTCCTTGAGCGCAAGTGGAACAAGGAGCATGAATACAGGCTCATCAAGGAGTTGTGGGCCTTCACCGGCAACCGTATTGCGGTGCGCTATGCCTATGAGTATCGTGATGATGCCGGTCAGTGGTACCGGGCCTATGGAAATGAAAACTGGCAATTTGCCGAAGATGGTCTGATGTCCAACCGCCACGCCAGCATCAACGAAATGCCGATCAAGGAAGCGGATCGGCTGTTCCACTGGCCTTTGGGCCGTCGTCCGGATGACCACGCTTCGCTGAGCGACCTCGGCCTTTGAAAACCAGGCGCGCCCTTACCGATCGTGCCAGTGCGATACCGGCACTGGCGGAAGCTTTCCGCGAACATGGGTTCGAGGGCGCGACCTTGACCATCCTGTCCAAAGCCACCGGCCTTGGCAAAGGCAGTCTCTACAACTTCTTCCCCGGTGGGAAGGAGGAGATGATGGAGGCGGTCCTTGAGAACATCGATGGCTGGTTCGCCAAGGCGATTTTCTCGCCGTTGGAGGATGTTTCTGATCCGGCAGCGGCCATCACGGCCATGTTTGACGACGTGACGGCGTATTTCCGCTCTGGCAGGCGCGTATGCGTCGTCGGGTGCCTTGGGCTGAATTCCTCTGGCGAAACCTTCGCGGTGAAGGTCAGGGGCTACTTCGCTAGGTGGATTTCGGCTCTGGCTCACTGTCTCGAAGTGGCAAAGGTTCCGCCAGCGATGGCCATGGATCTCGCTGAAGAGGCGGTTTCCGGAATACAGGGGGGCATCGTTCTGGCACGGGCACTTGGTGATGAGGCGAGCTTTCAACGGATCGCTCATCGCCTCCGATCGACCTTGCTCGACGCGATCAGCCGCCACGGCTGACACTCCTTAAGCTGCCGGGCAGATATTCCGGCTTCAAGAAGAATAACCCAATCGCATCTGCGGCGCTCACAAGTGGCAGGCTGATTACTCGCCACCGCCAACCGACATCCTTGCACGAGGACACGCCCATGATCACTGGTAAACACGTACCCGCAATCAGCAAATGGTTTAGCCGTATTGCTGACGAGATCCAGCCTGTCATCGTTGCATCAAATGTCGCCGGAATCACTGGTGGCGCGATTGCCGCAGCAGGCTTGATCACCAACCGGGCGCTCGAGGCCCGCCTCGCTAGGGGCGCCTGATACGCGGCTTCCATCAAGTTTCTCGACAGCGCCAGCGGCCGCCCCCGCTCGCTGTCGGTCCAACCCCTCCTTTAGAAGAGAGGGCCTTGGCAAGCTCGGCCGACGTTCCCCAAGCCCCCCGGTCGGGCCGAGTTTGTCCAAACATCGTCCAGCTTCAAATGCCAATTTTTTCCCAGGAGCACGATCATGGCCAACCTGTCCCGGAGAAACATCCTCGTAAGCGGCGCGGCTACCGCTTTCGCCAATTCCCAATCAGCACCCAATGGAGAAACGATCATGAGCAGCGGTTTTGTCACCGCCAAGACAGCAATCTGGCCGCTGCGCGTTATGTCAGTCAGTTCCTCTGCAGGGCCTTATCGCTCTTTGGGCTGGGCGGGATCGAGCGGCGCCTCCTCGGCTAGGCCTGCCTGTGCCGCGAAGGCCCCATGCAAATTTGGCCATGGCAAAGCCGGCGAGAAGATCCCGGCGGCCGCGCGAAGGGCTGTTCATCGCGCCACCCGGCGGATGAATGGCATCGCGTCTGCCAGCGCCCGGTCGCTACAATCGAGCGGCATCATATGGCCGCAGCGCGGCACGACGACCAGCGCCTTGTCCCGGGCCGCCAGCAGCGACATGCCCCGTGTGGCATCGCCCGCCACAGTGACCTCATGATCCTGCGCGCTCCACAAGAACAAGGTCGGCACGTGGATATGGGTCAGATCGTCCGAGGTGCGCTCATGCGGGGGGGCCGTGACGGGGGCATCTGCCTGAAGCTGAAGCGCGCGGTTGTTCAGGTCGGTCCATTCGCGCACCAGGGCCGTCGTCACCTTGCTCTTGTCCTCGATGTTATAGAGCAGGATCTGTCGCCAATAGTCCTCCTCGTGATAGCCCTTGTGGCTGGCATCCTGCGCCACCGCGCGCTTGAGCGCTTCGGGAAATTTGCTGGCGTCCAGCTTCAGCGGACCGACTGCTCCGTTGTTGAAGATGAAGCCCGAGAGGTGTTCGCCATGGGTGGCGGCATAGGCAGCCCCCGGCACGGCACCGCTGGAGGTGGCGACCAGAAGCATCGTGCCCACGCCCAGCTTGCGGCGGAGCCCCTCGATAATCGCGACCTGTCGTTCGGGGCCATGGTCGCCAAGGGGTGAGCGGCCGGAGAGACCGGCGGGCGGCATATCGAAGCGGATGACGCGGTAGTGCCTGCGCAATTTTGCCGCCCAGTCATTCCATTGGCGCAGGCTGGCAAAGGAGCCATGGACGAGCATGATGGCCGGCCCCTTGCCTTCATCCATGTAATGGATGGGCTGGCCGTCGATCTCGACGAATTTCGATCCCGGCAGGGTGTATTGTGCGGTCAGCGCAGCCCTGTCCTCGGCGGGTGTTTGTGCTGCTGCTGCCGATGCCAGAAGCACGGCGCCAAACGTCATCGCCATGCGGATCGTCTTATGCATCGCCTTACCTGTCGCCATGATCTCCTCCCTGTGTCATCCTACTCTGAGGATAGCTGGCGGGGCCCGGGCAGCGCAGGCCGATTGGCCGAATGGCCGGTCATCGGACATTGGGGACCAAACGCCAAAGGAACAGGTGTGATGATCGCCCCAGGCTTGAAACCATAGATGGGGCGAGCGGCAGGCTGACGGCGTGGTTACGCGCTGATTGCCGAACCGCCCCTGCCTTCCCGCAAGATCAAAACGCCAGCCACGAGAACAGGCGCAAGGTGTTGTTGTCCGCCGCGTGCGCGTCTGCGCCATCATAGTTGAACCGCGCCCCGTCAAAACGGCCATAGGCGGTGTATTGCAGCCCGAGCCGCAGATTGGCGCGCGGCCCCAGCGGCGAATTGCCCATACCCCATGGTGTATAGTCGATCTCCGCGCTCACGCCGTTGCTGTTGGGCAGGTTGGTGGGCGCATAGAGATTGGCATTGGCCGTGCCATGGGTGACAAAGCCGCCCAGCGTGACATCGACCTTGCCGTGCCAGACATAGGTCACATCGCTGCGCCACTCGTTGAGCGCGGTGTTCGCGCAGTCCACCGTGCTGCCATCGCCCAGCAGGCCCAGCGCGCAACTGGCCCGCAGCTGGCTCGTCTCATGTACATAGCGCAGATTGGCGGCAATCATGTCGCCCGATCCCACCGTTCTTTGCCAGGATGCATCGGCACCGATGTCGGCGTAATGGTCGCTCTGCCCACTGCTGCGATCCCGGCCCGGATTGATGTTGGCCCAGAGCCCGAAGGCCCCGACATGCGCGGTGCCGCCGGCAAGCATCAGCTGATAGCCGATGCGGCCATAGGGCGCGATCCCCGCCAGATCGCCTGGCGAGGACGGGTCCATCCCCAGCCACGACAGCGTGCCCGCCGCCGGGCTCGAATAGCCGCCTGCCTCCAGATAGAGGTGGTGGTTGAACCAGCCATAGGCCGAGAGGCCGACGACTGTTTGCGCCAGCCCGCCATCGATCAGCGGCGCGGCCCCCGGCGTGGGGGCCAGCGCGCTGGCCGTATAGGGGAAACCCCAGGCGGGCGTGCTGTTCCATGGGTCCTGCACGGTCGGGCTGTTGTTGAACGTCAGGCCATAGGTTGCGTCCTTGCCCAGCACCTGACCCGAATTGACCACGCGCAGGTCGAGATTGTCCCAATGGAACTGCCGCGCCACGCCGTCATAGGTGATCTGGGAAAAGCCGCCCACATGCTGTCCGGCGCCGCCGGCGATGAACAGGCTGACCTGATCGAGCGCGGCATTGTCATTGGCTGTGAAATAAGGGGCGGGCGGGTTCTGATCGCGGGCGGTATGGGTGAAGGAGGCGACCGCCATTGCGGCAATAGGGAGCGCGGCCTTGGCGCGCATGGTGTAGCCGCCCAGCTTGAACTCCCGCCCGAAATCGGTCAGTTGCGGGCCAAAGCCGCCGACATGGCAGGCCTGACAGGGCTGGCCGGTCTGGTCGGTGAAGGATGGCACGGCGCCGACAGGCGGGTTGATCGTGGCGGCCATGGCCAGACCCAGGCTGGCCGCGGCAAGGCGAAACACCCATATCCGGCTGATGCCGGTCCTCATCCGCAGCATCGTTGAATCTGAGAAGCGACCTTTCCGCAGACAATCAGCCATTACATCCTCCACATTATCGCGCCTTTGGCGTCGCCTCCGCCATGGCTGCATGGCGTGCAGCTTGCATTGATCAGGAACAATCAATGGCGTTTTTCCCGGCCGAAACCATCACGATGAGCCAAGACCCCGCAGATCTGCGCCCGGTCTGCGTCAGCCACCGTCTCGGTCATTTTCGCCAATGGCGTTGCCTGTTGCCATGGACTAGGGAGCAATGAGCTCCGCCGACTTTTGACCCTGCCTCCTCATGTCTGGAACGCCCCTTTTGCCACAGACCGACCCCACCCCATCGCCTCTTCGCCCGGAAGGTCATTTCATCACCCGGACCAGCTGGCTGCGCGCCGCGGTGCTGGGGGCCAATGACGGCCTGCTCTCCACGGGCAGTCTGATGAGCGGCGTTGCGGCAGCCTCCGTCTCGCCCTCGCAGCTGGTACTGACCGGGGTGGCGGGCCTTGTGGCGGGCGCCATGTCGATGGCGGCGGGTGAATATGTCTCGGTGTCCAGCCAGGCCGACACCGAGCGCGCCGATGAAGAACGCGAGAAGCGTGAGCTGCAGGAGCATCCCAAGCAGGAGCTCGCCGAACTGGCCGGCATCTATCGCCAGCGCGGCCTGGCCAGCGATCTGGCCAGAGAGGTAGCGCAAGCGTTGATGGCGAAGGATGCGCTGGGCACGCATATGCGCGACGAACTGGGCGTGACGGAAACCAGCGAGGCCAGGCCGGTTCAGGCCGGGCTCGCCTCGGCTTTGTCCTTTATTTCAGGGGGCCTTGCCCCGCTTGCGGTCAGCCTGGTCATGCCCGGGCGCTTTGTGCTGCCCGGGATCATTCTGGTCACTGTTGTCATGCTGGCGGTGCTGGGCGCGCTGGGCGCCAGAGGCGGCGGCGCGCCCGTGGTACGCAGCGTGCTGCGCGTGGTGATCTTCGGATCGCTGGCCATGGCGGTCACGGCGCTGGTCGGGCACTTTTTCCACGGAGCCGTGTAAAGTCGATGCGCCGGGCCGATTGCGCTGCCCGGCGCTTGCCTTACTCAGCGCTCGAACTGACCGGCGTCGACAAGATCGCGCGGGGCGCTCGATGTGCCGACCAGCACCGTGTAGCGCCCCGATGGCACGAGCCACCGCTTTTGCGCTTCGCTCCACCCGCCCAGAGGATGATTGCTGGCCGCCGGATCGATGGTGATCGATCCTGTCGCAGAGGCGCCGGGCGGCAGGGCGATATAGACCCGCACCTGGGTTCGCGTCAGATCGACATGGCCGATGTAGAAATATCCCTTGGCCACGAAGGCACACCGCTTTTCGAAACATCGCCGTGACGTTTGCGACGCGAAGGCCCGAATGGCAACCCGCCCCCGGCAGGCACCAGGGAAGATCGCCTTGTTGTACCTGATCTGTGCGTAGCAGGCAGGTGAAGAAGCCTATCTGGGAATTTTCGGCACTGGCAATAATAATTTGATAGAATTGATTTTTTCTGCGTTCTGTGTCATATCATTCTGACGACGCCGAGCCCCCCATTGCGTCTGTTCCCGGATTGAGACCGAGTATGACCGCGCAACTTGTCCGTGCGACCTTCATTGAAGGGACGCGCCACCATCAGGCTGGCCGTCTTGCGCAAGCCCGGGCGCTCTACCAGAGGGTCCTTACCCTTGATCCGCGCCAGCCCGATGCGCTCAACCTGCTGGGCATGATCGACCATGCCGACGGCAACACGCAGCTTGCGCTGGGCCGCATCAGGCAGGCGATTGCGATCAATCCGCAGGTGCCAGGTTTTTATACCAATCTGGGCATCGTCCTCCACGCCGGGGGCCACCATCAGGCCGCCGCCCAAGCCTTGCAGCAGGCTTTGCAGATCAAGCCGGACCATCTGGCCGCCCTTTACAATCTTGGCATCGTGCAGCAGGCCCAGGGTGAGTTTGGTCTCGCGGCGCAGACCTATCTGGCTGCGCTGAAGATCAATCCGGGGCTGCGCGATGTCTGGAACAATCTGGGTAACTGTCAGGCGAGGACCGGCTCTGCCGAAAGTGCCTTGCACAGTTTTCGCCGCGCTATCGAGATCGATCCGCACTATGTGGCAGCGCGGGTCAATGTCGCAGGTCTTTTGTTGACAATGGGCGACATCGATGAGGCCGAGCGGATGTGCCGGGAGATCCTCCAGCGGCAACCGAACCAGGCCGAGGCCCATAACACGCTTGGCCTTGCCCTGATGAAACGCAATCGCCCGGCGGAGGCGGCCAAAGCGTTTCGCGCGGCGCTTGACGCGCGGACAGAGTACGACGAGGCTGCGCTGAATTTGGGCAATGCCCTGTTTGAGCTTGGCGATCAGGATGGAGCCATCGCCCAGTATCGATCCATCATCGCGCGTTCGCCCGATCATGCCGCCGCCCGGCTGGCACTGGCCGTGGCCGCCATTCCGATGATCTCATCCTCCACGGAGCAAAGCGAAGGGGTACCCGGCGATTTTGCGGAGGCAACCGCGCAGCTGGAAATATGGGCTGCGTCCCGTCCGGGCGCCTTGGCCCGGGCCGTGGGGACTGCCCAGCCATTCCTGCTGGCCTATCGCCCGCAAGATGTCACAGTGTCGCTGGCCCGCTTCGGGAGACTGATTGGCCGTGAGACTGCCTTGGCACGTCCGTCTGCGGCATTCAGTCGCAACGTGACGAAACGCTCACGCCTGCGTCTTGGCATTGTGAGCGGGCAGGTTCGGACCCATCCGGTCTGGCACATTATTCTGCGGGGCATGATGGAAAGCCTCGACAGGGAACGGTTTGACCTGCGCCTTTACAACACAGGCGCTCTTCGCGATGCCGAGACCGATTGGGCTGAGAGCCGCGTCGATCATCATCAGCGCCAGCCGCTGAGCGTCGAGGGCTGGGCCCACCATATCAGCCGGGACGCGCCCGATATTCTTTTCTATCCCGAGGTGGGAATGGACCCTGTTGCCGGAGCGCTCGCACCTCTGCGGCTTGCCGCGCTGCAAGTGGCAAGCTGGGGGCATCCGGTTTCCACGGGCCTGCCAAGCATCGATCTTTACCTGTCAGGCGAGGCGATGGAACCGGAAGATGCTGCTTCCCATTATACGGAACACTTGGTCCAGCTTCCCGGAACGGGCGTTCTGACCCGTTTTGGCGCTCAGCAGTCCCGCCGCTGGAGCGGGCCGCCACGTCAGCCGGGCCATATCCGTTTTGCGCTTTGTCAGCAGCCGATGAAGTTTGACCCCACAGACGATGCCTTGCTGGCGCGGATCGCCAGGGAGGTCGGCACTTGCGAATTCTGGGTCGTCCAGTCGAGCAAACACCCCTGGGCGAGCGAGCTTTTGATGCAGCGGCTTGCCAAGGCCTTTGCCGCCGCCGGGCTGGATCCTGCGGCCTATCTGCGGCCCACACCTTGGATGGATCAGGGCGAATTCCTCGGCTTTCTGGACGAGATGGATGTGATGCTCGATTGCCCGGCTTTCTCCGGTTACACGACGGCATGGCAGGCCATCCATCGCGGAACGCCGATTGTGACGCTTGAAGGTCCTGCCATGCGCCAAAGGCTGGCAGCGGGGCTGTTGCGGCAGATCGGGCGCACCGACGGTGTTGCGCGGGATCGAGACCATTATGTTGCCCTGGCCGTGGAACAAGGGCACCGGAGTCTGGTGGACAAGGAGCAATTGCGCCGTAGCATTGCCGAAGCGGCCCCGCGCGCGGATGGAAATGCGGGCGCCATGGAGGCCATGCAACGGCTGTTCCTCACGGCGTGAGCGAAGGGGCGGTTATTTCAGGGCTGGCCTTCTCCGCATGAAGGAAGAGACCGGCGCAGCGTGACAGATGAGGTGCCGACCTGACGGATCGAACCGGCATGGCGACGCATTTGCCCGCGAGGGCAGGCTTCGGAGTAGCGTCCTGGTCGATATGGGATTGGCATGAGCCGGCTTATCCTTGTCTTGGGCGATCAGCTGACGCCTTCGCTTTCTTCCCTGCAGGCGGGGGACAAGGCGCAGGACATCGTGCTGATGGCCGAGGTAGGGGCCGAGGCGACCTATGTGCGCCACCATAAGAAGAAGATCGTGCTGGTGCTCTCGGCCATGCGGCATTTCGCGCAGGCGTTGCGCGCCGATGGCTGGCAGGTCGATTACGTCCGGCTTGACGATCCGGCCAACACCGGCAGCCTGCGCGGGGAGGCGGAGCGCGCGCGGCGGCGCCATCAGGCCGAAGGGATCATCGCCACCGAGCCGGGCGAATGGCGGCTGATGCAGGACATGCGCGTCTGGGCGCAGCTTTTGTCCGACACGCGCTTTCTGGCCGACCGGGATGGTTTTGCCCGCTGGGCGCAGGGGCGCAAGGCCCTGCGCATGGAGCATTTCTATCGGCTGATGCGCCGCAAGACGGGGCTGCTGATGGAGGGCGATCAGCCCGCAGGGGGGCAGTGGAACTTTGACCATGACAATCGCGCGCCGCCGCCCGGCGTCCTGGGGCTGCCCCAGCCCATGCGCTTTGCGCCCGACAGCATCACGCAAGAGGTGCTGGATCTGGTGGCGGCGCGATTCCCCGATCACTTTGGCGACCTTGCGCCTTTCTGGTTTGCCACCACGCGGGATCAGGCCGAGCAGGCCTTTGCCCATTTCCTGCGTTCGGGTCTGGCTGATTTCGGGCGCTATCAGGATGCGATGCTGACCGGTCACCGCTTTCTGTTTCATTCGGTGGTGTCGCTCTATCTCAATCTTGGCCTGCTCGATCCGCTGGCCATGTGCCGGGCGGTCGAGGGCGAATGGCGCGCGGGCCGGGTGGCGATCAACAGTGCCGAAGGCTTCATCCGCCAGATCATCGGCTGGCGCGAATTCGTGCGGGGCATCTACTGGTGGCAGGGACCCGCCTATGCACAGGCCAATGCGCTTGATGCGCACCGCCCGCTGCCGTGGTTCTATTGGAGCGGTGAGACATCCATGGCCTGTATGCGCGCCTGCATCACCCAGACCCGCGAGGAAGCCTATGCCCACCACATCCAGCGCCTGATGGTGACCGGCAATTTCGCGCTGCTGGCCGGGATCGATCCCCGAGCGCTGCACGAATGGTATCTGGCCGTCTATGCCGATGCCTTTGAATGGGTGGAATTGCCCAACACCGTTGGCATGAGCCAATATGCCGATGGTGGCTTGCTGGCCAGCAAGCCCTATGCGGCCAGCGGCGCCTATATCGCGCGGATGAGCGATTATTGCGGCTCCTGCGCCTATGATGTGAAAGCGAAGGAGGGCGCGCGGGCCTGCCCGTTCAACCTGCTCTATTGGCACTTCATCGCCCGCCATGCTGAGCGTTTGCGCAAGAACCCGCGCATGGCGCAGATGGTCCGCATATGGGACGGCTTTGCTCCGGAGCGGCAGGCGCAACTGCGGCATGATGCCGAGGCCTTTCTCGCCCGCGAGCTCGTCTGACCTGTTTACGATGCCTCTCCTCGCAAAAGCGGTCGTGCGGCACTATCTTGGCATCCTTGGCGATGCAGCCTGTCCTCTGCACGCCGGATCGCAGTTGCGCGGGGTTGACCGCCGGGGGGAACCATGAGCGAGATCGTCGTCTGTCCACATTGTATGGCGGGTAACCGTGTGCCGCCCGAGCGGTTGAGCGAAGCGCCCAATTGCGGCAAATGCCATCAGCCGCTGTTTACCGGCCATCCGCTGCCGGTGAACGGGCCTGCCTTTCTCGCCCACACCAACAAGGGCACCTTGCCGGTGCTGGTCGATTTCTGGGCGCCATGGTGCGGGCCGTGTAAGGTTATGGCGCCGGCCTTTGCCCAGGCCGCCCACATGCTGGAGCCGCAGATGCGCCTGCTCAAGGTCGATACCGAGCAGGAGCAGGCGCTGGCAGGCGCCCATGGCATCCGCTCGATCCCGACGTTGATGCTTTTTGCCGGGGGTCGCGAGGTGAAGCGGGTGTCGGGGGCGATGAATGTGCGCCAGATCGCCGAATGGGCGCGTGCACCGCGCTGAGCGATCAGGCCCGCGCCGTCACCAGCCATGCGGCATAGTCCATCATGACGCCCTCGCCAGGGCGATGATGCCGGGCATAGAGGTCGAGGACATCGGCCGCCACCGCTTGTTGGATGGCCTCGGGATAATCCAGCAGGATGCGCCCTGTGGCCAGCGCCTGGCTGGTAAAGGCCAGCGCCGTTTCCGGTGTGCTGCCCGCGCCGCCGACCGAAAGCTGCCCTTCAACGCGGGTGAAGCTTATGGCGCCGAAACCGGCCTCGGTGAGAATGGCGCGCAGATAGTCGGGATCGCCAAAGGCAAAGGGGCCGGGCGCATGCGGCGGCGGCGAGGGCAGATCAATATGACGCCGCGTCAGCGCGACCCCCGCGCTCATCCACGGATTGTCCTGGGGCGCGGCCCAAACCGCAAGATCGATCCGCCCGCCCGGACGCAAGGCCTTGCGCAGATTGGCGAAGGCCGCGACAGGCTCGGGAAAGAACATGGTGCCAAAGCGCGAACACAGGCGCTCATAAGGCCCATCGGGCACACTCACACCGGCAGCGTCGGCGCAGAGAAACCGGGCATTGGTGAGGCCTTCAGCGGCCAAGCGGCGGGTTGTGGCGGCGACCAGATCCGGCGAGATGTCGATCCCCAGCAGCACGCCGCCGGGCGCGATGGCGCGGGCAATGGCGATGCTGCTGGCGCCCCCGCCAAAGCCGATTTCGAGCACCCGCTCACCCGGTGCAAAGGCGCTGTGGGCCAGAAAAGCCTCGCCCACCGGGGCGATCGTGCCTTCAAAGCCCTTGAGGTTGGCGAGCCAGCGTTCGCCCATGTCGCCGGCCCAGTCTTCCATGGTGATGGCGTCGGGGGCAGGGTTGGCGTGGCTGGACATGGGGCCTATCCTTTCTGGCTCGGCAGTCAGGATCTATAGTCACTTCAGGCGGTCTTGGGAATGATCGTTCGGGCAGGGGCCCGCGCGTTATGGGCGTTGTGCGGGGAGGGGATCTGCGACACCAATCCTTCGTGCCAGCGGCCAGACAGGACAATTGGCCGGCGACATGGTATGATCCATGCGCCGACCCGAACCATACACCCCGTCCACCGTAGCGATCAGCGCTTGCGGCGGCAGGTATTCACGCCAAACAGCGCATAGGCGGGGCAAAAACCGACCAGCCCGGTGATCAGCGGCACGATACCGATCCATCCCAGCGCCGTTTTGGGGCCGGTGAACACCAGTGCGATCAGGGCGACGCCGACAATGACCCTGATGAGCCGGTCGACGGCATGTTCGTTGCGCATCATCCATCTCCTGTAACGATGCGGGGAGCATGCAACCGGCAGGCATAGGCTGTCTGTGATCCAGATCAGTTTGCGGCGGGATTTTCCCGCGAGGAGGGAGACGCTCCCAGCAGGCCAGCGAGCCCCACGCCAAAGAGCGGCAGGGCGCTGAGCGCCATGGCGAGATCGCCGCACCAGCGCCAGCCCAGCACGCCCAGCACGCCGCCCAGCAGGAAGCAGGCAATGGTGCCGGCATGCAGCCGCAATTTGAGCAGGATCGCCGCGCGCTCCTCACCACCGCCATCGCGATCGCCATCAGCAGTAGCAGCACCGCGCCCGCGTGCCATGGCCAGCAGGCGGCCCAGGCCAATACCCAGATCCGTCGCCATGCCCGAGACATGGGTGGTGCGCACCCGCGCCTGTGAAATATGCGTCACGATAGCATTTTGCAGACCCATCAGGAAACTGAGCCCCACGATGAGCAGGGGAACGCCGCGCGCACGCTCCATGCCAAGCCTTGCCAGCGCCAGCAGCACCAGCATCACCGCCTCGGCCAGGATGATGCGGGCGTAGATCGTGTCGACCCCCCGCCGCAGCCCCACATCGACCGTCAGCGCCGAGAGCGCCGCGCCCAGAACAAAGGCCAGCACGATCACCAGATAGCCCAGCCCATGCAGCCATTCGCCCATGGCGATGAGGCTGGAGAGGGTCGAGACATTGCCCGTCATATTGGCCGAGAAAAAGCCCACCGCATGAAAGGCCGCGGCATTGAGGCTGCCGGCCACCGCCGCCAGAATGAAGGCGAGGCGGCGGTCGAGGTGCTGGCTGCGATCATCACCGCGCTGGATCAACACGTATTGGTTTTCCTTTCAGGCATCAGCGTGGCGCAGTGCGGGGCGCAAAGGCAACAGGAAAGGCGAGGCCGGGCGAAAAATAATGCCCCCGGCTACGAGCCAAACCTTACGCCAAGCTTTCAAGATCTTGCGTCAAATGCAGCGCCGCATCCATCGCGATCCGGCTGTTCTGGTTGAACAAACTCGGATCTGGTTCATTGTGGGGACATGAGGCAGCGCCAAATAGAGAGAAAAAGGAGACGATCATGCGACTGATCAACAGGAAAATTATCTTTGCGCCCGCCATCGCCGCGACTTTGTGCCTTGGCGCCATGGATGCCTCGCCCGCCTTTGCCCGCCATCATTATCATGCGCGCACGCATTACCGCACCTGCCGCCACTCGAGCGGCACGGCCGGCCTCATCGCCGGCGGTGCAGGCGGCGCGCTGATCGGCCATGCGCTGATCGGCGGGCCGGTGGGCATTGTGGCCGGCGCCGTGGGCGGCGCCTTTGGTGGCCGCGCCATCGACCGCACCATGACCGCCAAGCGCCGCTGCCATTAAGCGATCGTGATGCCCCGGGGGCTGTTTGCCCCCGGGTCAGATCATGATGGCCACTGCCGCGCGCAGCCCGGTGCGAATGCGCGAGATGGTCTGCGCATCGGCGCGCGGGGAATGGGCGAGATAGGCTGAATAGGAAAATTCCGGGCAATCGGGCACCAGTTGCAACTGCCCCTGTTCCAGCAGCGGGCGGATGAACCCCTTGCGGAAATAGCCGCTGCCCCCCATCGCCAGAATATATTCCAGCGCCAAAGGCCCATGGTCGATGCGCATCGGAGGATTGGCTTCGTCAGGAAAGGCCGCCTGATAGGTCGCGGCAAATTCCTCACCCCAGAAGACGCCGACGCGCGGCGGCGCGGGCTGACCCTCGACAGGCGGGGTCTGCGCCATCACCAGCTTTTCCTCGAAGAGCAGCTCTGACACGACGCCGGTGCGCCGCGCGCCGCCATAGATCACCGCCGCATCGAGCAGGCCCGTCTGCACCCGGTCCATCAGCCTTTCCGCGCTGTCGACCTGGGCATGGACGGCAAAATCCGGGCATTCGCGCCGCATCCACACCAGCCAGTAGCGCAGCAGCGGATTCCACAGGCTCATTTCGCCGCCCAGTGAGACGACGGTCTGGAACCCCTCGGGCAAAGCCACGGCGCGGCGGGCATTCTCCCAGACCTGCACCAGCGAGGTGGCATGGCGCAGGAAGCGCTCACCCTCGGGCGTGAGATGCGCGCCGCTTTTGTTGCGCACGAAGACGGGGCGTTCGAGCTGTTCCTCGAGCACCTTGATGCGGGCGCTGACCGCGGTCTGCGTGATGTTCATGCTGGCCGCGGCATTGACGAAGCTGCCGGTCCTGACGATTTCGAGGAAGGTGCGGGCAAGAGCGATATCCATCGCCACCCCATGGCAGCAGGCGCCGCGCAAAGGCAAGCAGCTTACGACAGATAATGCATATTTTGTGATGACAATGCGATGTATGATCCGTTCAATCATGCATAATTCGCAGCCAATCCGATTTTACATCAAAATATTTGAGTTTCACGAAAGATATTTTGATTTTTTCATCGCGCCGAGCGGCTGCTAGGGGCCCGCCACGAATTGTGCGGACCGCATCGCTACATCATGGCCCAAATCCTCTCTTTCCCGCGCCGGCACGCTCTGGCCGCTGCCCTGCCCGACCGGCAGCAGAGCCTGTTTGCGCTTTGCAACCTGCTGGCCGCCGCACTGGGCCTGCTGGTCGCCTTCGAGGCCAGCCTGCCGCGTCCCTGGTTCACCTTGCTCACCGTCTATGTCACCGCGCAGCCGATGGTGGGCGCCAACCGGCCCAAACTTATGGATCGCCTGGGAGGATTGCTGCTGGGCGCGGCGGTGACGGTGCTGCTGGTGCCCAATCTGCAGAACACGCCGGTGTTGCTGGTGCTGCTGCTGGCATGCTGGTCGGGCCTGTGCGTCTATCTGGGCGTGCGCGAGCGCAGCCCAAGCGCGGTCTTCTTCCAGATGGCGGCCTTCGGCGCGACGGTGATCAGCCTGCCGTTCATCTATGATCCGGCCCATATTTTCGAAACCACCATCGCCCGTGTCGAGGAAGCCGCGATCGGCATGTTCGCCACGGTGATCGTGCATCAACTGCTGCGCCCCTGGGATGTCGAGCGCGTGCTGCGCCGCCGGGCCTCCGCCTTTCTGGGCGATGCCTGCGCCTGGGCGGGGCAGGCGCTGGACGCCGACCGCACATGGCTGGACAATAGGCGGCGCCAGCGCCTGGCCGCCGATGTTGCCGAACTGGGGCTGATGGCGTTTCACCTGCCCACGCGCCGCTGGCCGGGGCATGTCCATGCCGGTCAGGTGGCGGCGCTGCAGCAGGGTTTGGCGGAACTTCTGCCGCTGGTCGCCAATGTCGCGGAGCAAGTGGCAGTGTTGCGGGCCGCCGGGCGCTGCCCCGAGGATCTGGCGGCGCTGATCGCGGCAACCCGCGCGTGGATCAGTGACCCGGCCTGCCAGGCACCTGAAACGCTGGCGGCGCGCGCTGAGCATCTGGCCCAGAGCCCGGCCCCGGATTGGTATGCCATGGTCGCCGCCAGCGCTGCGCATGGCCTCGCCAAGCTGGTCGAGGCGCTGGCGCGCGCGCGCGATCTGGCTGCGCTCTCGCTCGATCATCCCGCCGGTGCCGATGCTTTTACGATGCCGCGCGATCACTCCATGGCTATCCTGTCGGGGCTGGCCATGGCCAGCGCCATCCTCCTTTATTGTGGGCTGTGGATCGTGCTGGGCTGGCCCAATGGCGCGACGATGGCGGCCTTTGCCGCCATCATGACCGGCTCCTTCGCGCTGCAGGACGATCCGGCGCCCGCCATCGCGCGCTTTCTGGGCGACAATCTCAAGACCTATCCGCTGGCCGCTTTCTACATGTTTTTCCTGCTGCCGCGCGCTGATGGTTTTCCCATGCTGATGCTCTGTATTGCCCCGGCGCTGTTGTGGATGGGCTATCTGCAGGCCGATCCGCGCCACGGGCCGCGTGCCCTGCCGATCTTTTCCAGCTTCATCGTGGCCCTCAATTTACAGCCCAGCTTCGCCAATGATTTTGCCGTTTTTGCCAACACCGCCAGCGCGCAGACCGCCGGCATCGTCACGACGCTGGTCGTCACGCGGTTGTTCCGTTCGGTCGAGGCGCTGGGCACGGCGCGGCGCCTGCTGCGCGTCAACAGCCAGGATCTGGCCGACCTTTGCGATCTGCACCATCCCCTCCGCGCAGCGCGGTGGAGCGCCCATGCCCTCGACCGGCTCGGCCAGGTGGCGCAGCGTCTGGCGCAGACCCCGCAAGGGGAAGCTCTGGGGCTGGCCGATGGGCTTACGGACTTGCAAATGGGGCCGCAGCTGATCGCGCTGCGTCGCAGCCTGCCGGGCCTGCCGCATGATCCGCGCCGCGATCTGGGCATGGTGCTGGCGCAGACGGGCGCCTATTACCGCAGCCGTTGGGCGCAGCATGGGGCTCAGCCGCCCGCCGCCGCCCTGTGCGAGCGGATCGACCATGCCCTATCGTGCATCGCGGTTTTGCCCGCTTCATCGGCACGCCATGCGGCGCTGGGCGCCTTGGTCGGGCTGCGCTGCATCCTGTTTCCCGATGCCGGGCTACCCGGGAGGGCGCCATGATCGAGGAAATCGACCTTTTCGGCGTCTATATGCCCGCGGCGCTGGTCTGGGCGGCGGTGGCGGCGGGTCTGACCGCGCTGCTGCGTCCGGTCCTACGCCTGCCCTGGCCAAGGCTGCTGGGCTATCATGCCGGACAGCTTGAGCTGGCCTGCTTCCTTGGCCTGTGGTGGGCGATTGCCTTGCTGGCCGATAGTTCTCCTGTTCATGCGATGGTGTTGCCATGACCGTTCCCCGTCCGATTGTGCGTTTTCTTTCCGGCCTGTTGATCTTTGGCGCCATGGGCGCGGCGATCGCCTCGCTGTGGACCCGCTATCAGGTCGAGCCGGTCACCCGCGACGGTAAGCTGCGCGCCGATACGGTCGCCATCGCGCCCGATGTCGCCGGTCTGGTCAGTGAAACGCGGGTGCATGACAATCAGCGCGTCACACGCGGCCAGGTGCTCTTCGTCATCGACCCCTCCCGCTATCGCCTCGCGCTCAGCCAGGCCGAGGGGCAGTTGCATGGCCAGCAGGTCGCGCTGGCCCAGGCCGAGCGCGAGAACCGCCGCAACCGTGCCATGACCGATGTCGTTGCGGCCGAGGCGATCGAGGAAGGGCAGGCCCATGTCGATGCGCTGCGCGCCGCTTTGGCGCAGGCGCAGGCCGCGCGCGATCTGGCGCGGGTCAATCTGGCGCGGACGCAGGTGCGCGCGCCGGTCGATGGCATCGTCACCAATCTCAATCTTCAGCCCGGCCTGTGGCTGGCGGCGGGCAAGCCAGCGCTGGCGCTGGTCTATGACCATTCGCTGCGCGCCGAGGGCTATTTCGAGGAAACCAAGCTGCCGGTGGTGCGCGTGGGCGATCCGGCCAGCGTCTATGTCATGGGGCTGGCCGATGAGGTGCGCGGCCATGTGGAGAGCATCGCGGGCGGGGTGGAGGATCGGGAAAGGTCGGGCAGCGACGCGCAACTGGCCAATGTGAACCCCAGCTTCACCTGGGTCAGGCTGGCCCAGCGCATTCCCGTGCGCATTGCCATCGACCATGTGCCCGCCGGCGTCCAACTGCTCTCCGGCCAGACAGTAACGGTGGTGATCCACCCACGCGCCGATGGCCGGGCCATCCATCGGAGCTTGCCATGGTGAGCGCACCCTACGCGAAGAGCACGCGCTTCCCGTTCTTGCCCGGCCTGTTGCTGCTGGCGCTGGCGGCCTGCGCGCCGGTCGGGCCGACGTATCATCTGCCTGTCACCGCGGCGGTCGCGCGTCCCTCGGCGCAGTGGGATTTCCTTGGTGCGGGTGCCGCCAGTGCCACCACGCCCGACCAGCCCCTGCCGGCCGACTGGTGGCGGCTGTATGACGATCCACGCCTCGATGCGCTGATCGCCCGCGCGCTTGCCGCCAACACCGATCTGCGCGTGGCGGATGCCAATCTGAGGCGCGCAATGGCCCTGCTGGGCGAAAGCGAGGCGCGGCGGCAGGTGCAGGGCGGGCTGTCCGCGCAAACCGGCTGGACCCAGCGTTCGGCCGAGCAGGTGCTCAGCCACACCCAGCCGGCCGAGAAGGGGACCTACGACATGGACGCGTCGGTCAGCTATGACCTCGACCTCTTCGGCGGGCTGCGGCGCGGCATCGAAGCCGCCCATGCCGACAGCGAGGCCGCCCGGGCGGCGCGCGACCTGGCCCGGGTCAACATTGTGGCGCAGACGGCCCGCGCCTATGCCGACATCTGCAACCTGGGTTATGAGGCCGATGTGCTGACCCGGTTGATTGCCGCTCAGCAGGAGGTCGCCGACCTGACGCGCAAGAGCGCGGCGCATGGCCGCGCCGCGCCGCTCGACGAAGATCGCCATCAGGTGCTGGTCGATACCGCTCGCGCCAAAATGCCCGGGCTCCTTGCCGGGCAGAAGGCGGCGCTTTTTCGCCTTGCCGCGCTGCTCGGCCAGACGCCTGCCGAGGCTGACATGAGCCTGCTCCAGTGTCATGCCCCGTTGGTGCTGCGCGCCCCGATGCCGGTGGGCGACGGGCGCGCCCTGCTGGCCAGACGGCCCGACATCCGCCTGACGGAGCGCCAGCTGGCGGCCGATACGGCCCGGATCGGCGTGGCCACTGCCGCCCTCTATCCTGATATCAGCCTTGGCGCCTCTCTGGGGTCCACCGGATTGACAGATGATCTGCTGTCGCCACTGACCAACCGCTTCAGCATCGGCCCGTCCATCCATTGGACGCTGAACCGCAATGCGGCGCGTGCGCGAATCGCGGCGACCCGCGCCGGGGCTGACGCTGATCTGGCGCGTTTTGACGGCGCGGTGCTGGCCGCGCTGCGCGATGTCGAAAGCGCGCTTGCCACCTATGCGGGCGATCTTGACCGTGAGGCGGCCTTGCGCGCGGCCAGTGCCGATGCCACCCGCGCGGCCGGTCGGCTCGACAGGCTGCGGCGCGGCGGCCGGGTCGGCGGCATCGTGGCGGTGGAGGCCGAGCGCGACGCCATCGCCGCGCAGGAAGCGCTTGCCGCCAATGCCGCTGATCTCAGCCATGACCAGATCGCCCTTTTTTTGGCGCTGGGCGGGGGATGGCAGGGCTGAGCGGCGGCGGTCTGTCAGCGCGGCGCAGGCCGGGCGGCGCCATGGCTCGTTGGGCGCATTGCCGCCAATCCCGACGATGATACAATGCGGCAGCCTCGCACGCTGTTATCCCGTGCGCGGTATCCAGTGTGCACCGCGGCTGGCCGGGCGCTACACTGGCCATCTCCGGCTCAGTTTCCAGCCTTGACGTGGCACTTCCGAACGCACCGACGATCGGAGGCACGACTGAGGACTGTTGTCTCCGGCGGCGTTATAGTATTCATGCCAAGGAACGTGGTATGATCAGGACGATTGCATTGCCGGATATTCCATTCCCCCAGTTTGTGAGACCGGCCTTGGCCGTTTTTTGGCTCCTGGTGAGCGCCGCGTTTGCCACGGCGGGCGACCTGCCGCTCATCAGCACAAACACATTGAACGGTACCGCAGTGTCTTTGCCCGCAGATCTCCCCGCGTCGCGCACGCTGGTGCTGCTGGCGTTTCATCATGCCGATCAGGCGCAGCTGGCCCGATGGGAAACCGGCATGGCGCTCCAACCCACACAGGATGACTGGTTGGAAATTCCCGTGGTCAGCATCAGCAATCCGGTGATCCGCAGCATGATCCTCGCCGGCATGAGGGGTAAGCATCACGGTGTGGCGGAACGCAATCATATCGCACCCGTATTCGGCAACAGTCCTGGCGTTGCCCATGCGTTTGGCGTCACCGGCACACAGATTGCGGCCATCGTGATCGACCATCAAGGGCGCGCAATTGCCCATGTCGAGGGCGACTTTGACCAGGCCAAGGCTCAGATCTTGCGCTCCGCCATGACAGGCCGCTGACGATGGCGCATCTCGACGAAGCGCTCGCCAGCCTGCGATCCGCGCATCAGGAGCCGTCGGCACATGACTGGCCATGGATCGAACAGGGGCAGGCCGAATGGCTGGTGCATGCTCCGCCGTCGTTTGCCGGGCAACGCCAGTTGATGGTCCGGGCTATTCACGAAAGGTTGATGGCACTGTCCGATCGACTGGGCGCAGACGCCATCGATTGGGCCTTGCACGCCATGGCACAGGTTCCGCGCGAAGCGTTCATATGCCCGATGATCGCCGAACTGGCCTATCTCCCTGCCGCGCTCGACATAGGCCTTGATCAGGTCATCTCCCATCCGGAGCTGGTTGCGGTGCTCGCCGCGGCAGTGGCGCCGCGGGGCGGACATGTGCTGGATGTGGGCACAGGGTCGGGCTACCAGGCTGCGGTTCTGGCTCGCATGGCCGACACGGTGACCTCGATCGAGATTCTTGAAGGACATGCCAGCCTTGCGCGTCGTCGTCTGGCCGCTATTGGCGCCACGAACGTGGAGGTCATCCACGGCGATGCCGGCGCGCCGGATGTCCTGCCCGAGGATACCTACGATGCCATCGTGGTCGCGGCCGGGGCCAGTGCCATTCCTGCAGCGATCCTGCGGGCTCTCAAAGTGGGCGGACGTTTGGTCATGCCTATGGGGGCCAGCGCATCCGAGGAGATTTTGGTGCTCACCGAAAAGCTTTCAACCGGCACATTGAAACAAACGCACCTGCGCCCGGCCCGCTTTGTGCCGCTTACAGGTCAAGGCGGCAGAGAGCAGTCAGGGTCTATGCCCGTTTGATCAGGTGCCTGTTTTTCGGCGGAAGTCTACCGTGTTCAAAGCTGGTTCATGGGCGCAAGGCTGAACTGCGGCCGGACCCAATACACTTTGAAAGCATTCCCAGACAACGCACGCGTCTGGATCGGGAGAGAAGCGGGATGATGGCTGTTGCACCCCGAAGGATCATGATGCGAATGCTGACACTCGCAAGCGGTCTGTCGCTGATGCAGGCCGGCGCACTGATGGCCTCGGCAGACCCCGCGCGGCAGGCCTGCATCAGCGATGTCCACCGCCTGTGCAAGGCCGAGATGCAGACGATGAGCCGCAGCAAGGTGCGGGCCTGCCTGATCGTGCATATGGCCGAGACATCGCCCCCCTGCCACGATTTCATGGTCAGGGCACGTGCCGCGGCCCTGTCAGGACAAAAGATGGACCCTTCCGCCCGATGAGGCAGGTCATAGTACGCGCGCTGTCCAGTGCCGTGCCCCCGCATGTGGTTGGTCAGGATGAAGCGGCACATTGGGCACGCCGAATTTTTGGCGAGCGCTATGCCGCTTTCGAACGGATGGCGCCCGTTTTTGCCAACGCCGGCATCGAGCGCCGCTATGCCGCACGTCCGATCGAATGGTACTCCCAGCCGCAGGGCCTGGCGCACAGCAACGCCGCCTATCTGGAGATGGCCACCGCGCTGTTCATCGAGGCGACCCGGCTGGCGCTTGATCAGACCGGCATGGACGCAAAGGACATCGATACCATCGTCACTGTCTCTTCCACCGGTATCGCCACGCCCAGTCTGGAGGCGCTGGTTCACGCCGCGCTGGGCCTGCGCGCGGATGTGGCGCGGGTACCGGTGTTCGGTCTTGGCTGCGCGGGCGGGGTGACCGGCATGGCGCTGGCCGCAAGGCTGGCCAGTGCCCAGCCGGGCAGCAATGTGCTGCTGGTGGTGGTCGAACTTTGCACCCTATCCTGCCGCGTCGATGTGCTGAGCAAGGCCAACATCGTGGCCACCGCCCTCTTCGGCGATGGGGCCGCGGCGGCCATATTTTCGACCGAGGGGCCTGGCCTGGCCGCCATCGGCGGCGCCGGCGAACATCTCTGGCCCGACACACTCGACATCATGGGCTGGGATGTGGACGGCGACGGACTGGGCGTGATCTTTGCCCAATCCATCCCCGGCTTTGTCGCCAGCCAGTTGCGCGGGGCGGTCGATGGCTGGCTCGCGCGCGAAGGTTTGGGCAAGGACGACATCGCGCGCTTCATCTGCCACCCGGGCGGGGCCAAGGTGATCGACGCGCTGGAAAGCAGCCTCGACCTGGCGCAGGGCACGCTGGACATCGAGCGCGCTGTGCTGGCCGGATATGGCAACATGTCGGCGCCGACCGTGTTGTTCGTGCTGGAACGTGTTCTGGCGCGGGGATTGCCCGGGCGAGCGGCCATGCTGGCACTGGGCCCCGGTTTCACCGCCAGCATGCTTCTGGTGGAGCCACTGTCATGATCGCCGCGATCGTCATGGCCTATGTGACGCTGGCCCGGTTGGTGGAACTGGCCATTGCGCGACGCAATACCGCCCGGCAACTGGCCGCTGGCGCGCGGGAATATGCTCCGAGGCACTATCCTTTGATCGTGGCCGTCCATGTCGCCTGGTTGGCGGCGCTGTGGACGATGGTCTGGGGGCACCCGTTTCATCGGGGTTGGCTGGCGGTGTTTGCGGTGCTGCAACTGCTGCGCGTGTGGGTGCTGGCCACGCTGGGTTCGCGCTGGACCACGCGGATCATCGTGATCCCGGGCGCCACGCTGGTGCGCGCTGGTCCCTATCGCTGGATCAAACATCCCAACTATGCGGTGGTGGTGGGGGAAATTGCCAGCCTGCCGCTGGCCTTTGGTCTCTGGCAGGTGGCACTGGTGTTTTCCATCCTGAATGCGCTCGTGCTCATCATCCGCATCCGGGCCGAGAACGCTGCGCTGGCGCTGGGCCGGTGAATGCCGAGGGTGCCCGGATCAGCCCCCGTGTGTGGGCAGGTTATGGGCTGATGTGCCTTGGCCTCTTCATGGCGGTGCTGGACGTCCAGATCGTTGCTACCGCATTGCCCGATATCCAGCGCGGTCTTGGCATTCCGGCTGAAGCCATGAGCTGGATCCAGACCAGCTATCTCACTGCCGAGGTGATCGCCATTCCGCTTTCGGGTTTGCTGACAAGGGCGCTCTCGCTGCGGGTCATGATGGTGATGGCGCTCACCGGCTTTACCTTGGCCTCGGCGGCCTGCGGGCTGAGTGGCCATTTTACCTCGTTGATGATCTGGCGCATCATACAGGGTTTTTTCGGCGGCCTGATCATTCCGGGCGTGTTCAGCGCCGTCTTCCTGCTGTTCACCCCCCGTCAGGAAGCGGTGGCCACGACGATGGCCGGTGTCATGGCCATGCTGGCGCCCACCCTTGGGCCGACGGTGGGCGGCTGGATCACCACCTATCATGGTTGGCACTGGCTTTTCTTCATCAATCTGGCGCCTGGTCTGATCACGGGGATCGGCGTGGCGGCCTTGCTCCCGCCAGAGGAGCACCGCCATGCCCTGCTGCGCCAGTTGGACGTGGTAGGGTTGATGCTGCTGGCGGGCGGTCTGGCCGCGCTGGAAATTGGCCTGAAACAGGGGCCGGACCATGGTTGGTTGTCCCGGCGGGTGCTGGTGCTGCTCTGCGGGGCGGGCGGCGGGCTGGTGGGCTTCGTCGCGTGGAGCTTGCGACGCCGCCGTCCGCTGGTCGATCTGGCGGTGTTGGCCGACCGCAAGGTGGCCGTGGCGACCTATCTCAATTTCACGCTGGGTCTGGGGTTGTATGGCGCTACTTATGTGATGGTTGTGTTCCTCGGCCTGGTGCGCGGTCACGATGCGCTGGCCATTGGCCGGGTCATCATGGTCACCGGCGCGGCCCAGTTGTTGAGCGCGCCGATTGCGGTTTTTCTGGAAACGCGTATGGCGGCAGGGCCCGTTGCGGCGGCGGGCTTTGCCCTCTTTGGGCTGGGTCTGCTGTGGGGGGCGGGCGCGACGCCGCAAAGTGATTTTGCCGCGCTGTTCTGGCCACAGGTGATCCGGGGAGCGGCACTGATGGTATGCATTCTGGCCGCCACACGTCTGGCGCTGGGCCATCTGCCGCAGGCTGAGGTGGCCAATGCCAGCGGCCTGTTCAATCTGGCTCGCAATCTGGGTGGTGCCGTGGGGCTCGCCCTGATCGATACGGTCATTTATAGCCAGACTCCGCGCCATGTAGCCGCAATAGTGGCTGCCTTGCGGCGCGGCGATGTTTCTGTCGCGACGCAGCTTGGCCTGCCGATCGATGATTTCCTGGCCATGCATGGCCAAACTCCTGACGCCGAGACCAGGGCTTTGCTGGCTCCTCTGGTTCAGCATCTTGCCATGAGCCAAACGATCGATATCGCCTGGATGGTAATGGGAGGGTTGACCTTGTTGGCGCCGGTCATGGTTTTGCTGATGCTGTCCAGGCTGGAACGTACTGCGCTGAAGGCATCAACTGTGCGAAGATAGCATTGTATGTGATGGCAATAGTTTCTGGCGGAAATTGACCGTTCGCTTGGCGAGCCAGATGAGCCTCTTGGCGTCATCTGCGTCCGATCCTCACCCATGCAACGACGATGGCCCATTGATACAAAGGCTGAACGGGAGGGCGAGGCCTTACTCGCACGCCAAGGACAGAGGGCCGGGCCAGCTGCGCGGCAAATACCCGAACGGGTATGTTCTGACACCCGCCTTGGCATTGAAGCGCGCAAGCGAAGCGGACAGTTTGCCAATCGAGATCACCGCGATCCAGGAGGCAGTGACTGTTTCGATGCTCAGATCCCTTGTCCTGGCGGCCGCATGCTGCATCGCTGCGCCCGCCATCGCCCAGGTCCAACCCTTTCCTGCCGGTTTCAGGACGCAGGATATCACCACCAATGGCACGACGCTTCATGTCCGCGTCGGTGGTCATGGTCCCGCCGTCCTGCTGCTGCACGGCTATGGCGAGAGCGGTGACATGTGGGCACCGCTGGCCGCAGCGCTGGATGCGGACCATACGGTGATCGTGCCCGACCTGCGCGGCATGGGCCTTTCCTCCCATCCCGCCGGCGGCTTTGACAAGATGAACCAGGGCCGCGACATGCAGGGCGTGCTGGCCGCCTTCAAGGTGCAGAGCTTTGCCATCGTCGCCCATGATATCGGCAATATGGTCGGTTTCGCGCTGGCGACACAGGTGCCCGGGCAGGTCGAGCGCATGGTGATGATCGACGCGCCGGTGCCGGGCGTTGGCCCCTGGGACGAGATCCTCAAGAACCCGCTGCTCTGGCATTTCCGCTTTGGCGGACCGGATATGGAGCGCCTCGTTGCCGGTCGCGAAAGGATTTACCTTGACCGTTTCTGGAATGATTTTTCGGCCAATCCGACCCGGTTCGACGAGCTCTCGCGCCAGCATTATGCGGCGCTTTATGCCCGCCCGGGCGCGATGCATTCCGGCTTCGCGCAATTTGCCGCTTTTGATCAGGATGCCGCCGACAATCGTGCATGGCTTGCTGCCGGCCACCGGCTCACGATGCCGGTGCTCGCCCTGGGCGGCGCCAAGTCCTTCGGCTTGACCATGGCCGTGGTGATGCGCGCGGCGGCCACCCATGTGACGGAAGGCGTCGTGCCCGATTCCGGCCACTGGATCATGGAGGAAAATCCGGAAGGGACCATTGCACTGGTCAAACCCTTTCTGGAGGCGGGCCGATGACCAGGCCGCGGTTTGCTCCCGTGCTGTCCGGCACGGGGCTGTTCGCCGCAGCGCTGCTCGCCGTAGGCCTGGCATCACCGGCGTTTGCGCAGGAGGTGCGGCTGACGCCCGCCGAGATCGCCCGGCTACCCAAGGCAGGCACTGGCCCGGGCACCTCGGGTCTGGCGGGTCTGCGCATCACCATCCTGTCGGGCGACCCGACCAGAGAGGGCCCATACACCATCGCTTTGCGCGTGCCGGCGCATACCAGCATCGCGGCGCATACCCACCGGGATGCGCGCAAGGCGGTCGTCGTCAGCGGCATGTGGTATTTCGGCTATGGCAGCAGAGCCGACCCGGCCCGCGTCAAGCGGCTGCCCCCCGGCAGTTTCTACACCGAACCTGCCGCCGACCCGCATTTCGCGCTGACCCGTGACCAGCCCGCGGTCGTTTACATCACCGGCTGGGGCCCCAGCGACACGGTCTATGTCGCCCGGCGGTGAGTGCCCGCGCGCCCTGTTTCTGACCACCGCCCCCCGCCATTGCTGAAAGGATGCCAGTGCCATGACCTCGCCCGCGCAAATCCGCGACCCGGACAAGGATGACCTGCTCACGCCCCAGAATTGCGCCTTGCTGATCATCGATTTCCAGCCGGTACAGGTCGCCTCGATCGTCTCGATGGAGCGCCGCGAGCTGATCGCGAATGTCGTTGCCGTCGCGCGCAGCGCCGCGCTCTATGGCGTGCCCGTGGTCCTCTCGACGGTGAATGTGGCCACTGGCCGCAACACCCCCACCATCCGCCAGCTTCAGGAGGTGCTGCCGGGCATCGAGGCCATTGATCGCACCTCGATCAATGCCTGGGAGGACAAGGATTTCGTCGCTGCCGTGAAGGCCACCGGGCGGCGCAAACTCGTCATGGTGGCGCTGTGGACCGAGGTTTGTCTCGCCTTTCCCGCGCTTGACGCGCTGCGTGAGGGTTATGACGTCTATCCCGTGGTCGATGCGGTTGCCGGTACTTCGGTCATTGCCCATGAGGCAGGGCTGGCGCGCATTCAGCAGGCGGGCGGGCGTCCGATCACCTGGATCCAGCTGGCCTGCGAGTTGCAGCGCGACTGGAACCGGGCACAGACGGCCGAAGGTTTTGCCGATATCGTTTTCGCCGCGATCCACCCTTGAGCATCGCCGCGCGTGCCGGGCGGTCAGCGCTCGATATAGCCGCGCCGCGCCGCCACCATGGCGGCATGCGTGCGGTCATGCACGTCGAGCTTTTCGAAAATGGTCTTGACAGAGGCCTTGATCGTATCGACCGACAGCCCCAGCGCGCGGGCGATTTCCTTGTTTGACTGGCCCTCGCCGATCAGCCGCAGGATGGTGATCTCGCGCTCCACCAGCGGTTCGTCGAGCGCATGTTCGGCCAGGGCATGGGCAATGTCGGCACAGACCACCCGGCGTCCGGCATGGATGGCGCGGATGGCGTCGATCAGTTCGCTGCGCAGGCAGTTCTTGAGCAAATAGCCCGAGGCGCCTGCCCGCATCGCCCGCACAGCGGCAATGTCGCCGGCATAGGTCGTCAGCACCAGAATGCGGGCGCGCGGCGAGAGGGTGCGGATGGCGCGAATGGCCACTATGCCGTCCATGCCGTCGACACCGTCCATGCGTAGGTCCATCAGCGTCACATCGGGGGCAAGATCGGAGAATTTGGCGATGGCGTCGGTGCCGTTGCCCGCTTCGCCGACCGCTTCCATGTCCTGGCATCCGGCCAGCAGGCCCGTGATGCCTTCGCGCAGCATGGGATGATCATCGACGATCAGCACCCGGATTGGCGTGGTCATCGATGCGGGGAAAATCATGCCACCCTCCTGAAAGGGGTGAGAAAGCCCCGCCGCTCGGGCCAATAGGCGACATCGGCGGGCACCGTCAGCACCAGTTCGGTACCATGACCGGGAAGCGGGCGCAGGACAAGTCTGGCGCGCAGCCGGCACGCGCGCTCGTGCATGCCCGGCACGCCGAAATGGCCCGCTTTGCCCGTTACGGCGATGTCGGGATTGATCCCCACCCCGTCATCCACCACGCGCACCACAAGGCGCCACCCATAGTCGATGGCAATCTCGATGCGGCTCGCCCCGGCATGGCGGCAGATGTTGGTCAGCGCCTCGCGAAAGAGGCCGGCCATTTCGTCGAGCGCGAGCGGTTCGATGCGCCGGGGCCGGCCGTTTTCGGCAATGTTGATCTGCAAGCCGGGTTCGAAGGGCAGCTGCGCAATCATGTCCCGCAGCAGCGCTCCGAGCATGTCATGCTGGCGGGAGCGCAGATCCTGCACGCGGTCGCGCCCCTCGGCGATCACCTGGTCGGCCACGTCGAGTGCGTGCAGCAGCGAAACGCGCGCGCATGGCTGATCGGGCAGTTCGTTGACCACCCGCTGGAACCGCAGGGTCAGCGACTGGATCCCCTGTAGCAGCGTGTCGTGCAGCTCGCGGGCGATTCGATCGCGTTCCTCGTAGCGCTCGTTCATGCGCTGCCGGATGCGCGCGGCGACCATGCGCAGGCGCAGGGCATAGGCGCCCCAGAGCAGCCCGGCCAGCGCCACCCCGCATAGCAACCGGAACGTATTGGTCTGCATAAAGGTCGGGCGGATCTCGACGATGAGGCCGGCGCCGGTCATGTTCCACCGGCCATCGGCGTTGGCGGCGATCACCTTGAAGCGATAGGTGCCGGGCCCAAGATTGGTATAGCTTGCCAGACGGCGGGCTCCGGCGTCGATCCAGTCCGCGTCGACCCCTTCGAGTCGATAGGCAAAGCGCATGCGCCGGGGCGTGACAAAGCTCAGCCCGGCATAAGTGATGTCCAGCGCGCGCGTGCCCGCCGGCAGGACCAGATGGGCCGGATCGCGCCAGACGGTGTTGCCGCTGGCCAGCGCGCGGATCGCCACGGGCGGGGCGAGCGGATTGGGCCTGAGACCGTCCGGGGCGAGGTAGGCGGCGCCCAGCCGGTTGAGAAACCACACCCTTCCATCGCCCCCCTCGACGATCTGCCGCCCCTTGAACCCGGCGTGCTGGGCGGTGCTGGCCAGCCCATCCTGCGTATCGAAATAGCGGTAGGGCAGTGGGGCGTGCCGATCGGCAAAGGCGTGGTCGAGATCGGCGCTCGACACCAGATAGAGGCCGGAACGCGACATCAGCCATGTCTCGCCGCGGCGTGTCCGCACCAGCCCGCGCAGCCAGATCAGCCAGGGAAACCGTTTGTCATCAAGGCGCCTGAGGTCATGCCCGCGCAGGCGCACCAGTCCCTGCGCATCGCTGAGATAGATGTCATCGCCGCTGGTCGTCAGCATCGTGGCGGTGCCGAAGCGCCCGTGAAAGGCCAGCTGGTTGCCGCGCAATGTCCCCAGTCTGGGCAGGCCATTAAAGGCGATGTCACCCGACCGGGTCGCCATCATTTCCCATGCCTGCTGCCCGCTTGTTGCCGTGTGCCAGCCCGCCTCATCGCGCCAGACCACGGGCGCGCCGCTCAGACTCACCCACAGGCGGCCTTCCCGATCCTGCGCGCAGTTGATCGGCGTGGCCGCGCCGGCGTAGGAGCGGAGCCGCTCGACATGGCTGCCATCGACCCGCCGCAACTGTCCGGGCTGGACGATCCATACGCCGCCCTGCCGCGCCGCGCACATCGCCACCGCCGCGGGCCCCACCGGAGACAGCTGATGCGGCGCGGCGCCGGGCGCGATGTCAAAGAGCTTTTCGCCCGACTGGATATAGACGCTGCCATCGCTTGCCGCGGCGATGGCCAGGCCGTTGACCGGCTCGGCCGGGATCAGCGCTTCCTGCGTCGCGCGTGCGCGGCGGAACTGGTCGAGCCCGGCCTCGCTGGTGACCCAGACGCTGCCCTCCCGGTCGACCATGGTTTGATAGGTGAAGTCTGATGTCAGCCCGTTGGCGGCAGTGAAGCGATGAACGGGCATCGTCCTCGCGTCGTCGCGCGCCAGAACATTGGGCACATAGGTGATGCCGTTTGCCGCGCTTGTCCGCCACAGGCCGCCCTGCTGATCGAAGGCGAATGTCGCGCGGCGACTTGACGGAAACAAGGGGACGCGGACGGGGTGAGGGGGCCTTGCCCCTTGTGCGTCGACCAGCATCCGCGTTCCGGCCTGATCAGACACCCACAGGGCGCCATCGGGGGCGAGGCCGAGCCGGGGGAGGGCGCTGACGTGGTCGGGCAACAGCGCGAACTGGCTGGCTCCCTTGGCCAGACGCGCGATCATGCCGCTGTGACCGTCCTCGCCCGTCAGGGCGACCCAGAGCGAACCGTCGCCTGTCGCGCGCAGGTCCATCACAAAGCCGGCGGGCAGAGGAAGCCTGTCCCACCGCCCCTTGGTCAGGCGCAGCAAAGGGCTGCCGGGGCGTCCGGCGGCGAACCACATGGTTCCGTCGGGCCCTTGCGCCATGGCGGTGATGGGGCCGGGAGGATGAGGCATCCCCGCGCTGACCAGCTGTCCGCCGCGATAGACCACCAGCGCGGGCCTGGCGTTCAGCCCGATCCATAGCTCGCCGCTGCGGCTGACCATCAGGCTGATGGGATCGAGCCGCTTCCACGGCACCCCGGCGGGCCAGTCGATCCGTTCGAAGGCGGTGCCGTCAAAACGGTAGAGCCCGTCGCCCGTCAACCAGATATAGCCATCGGGCGTTTGAGCAATCTCGTGGATGCCGTTGGGTGCCCCCTGATCCGCGCCCCAGTGGATATGTTTGAAACCGGCAAATCCGGGTGGGGACATCTGGGCCTCGGCCCTGTTGCCGGTCGCAAGCAGGGCGGCGCCGGCGAAGAGCAGCAGGTCGCCCGGCAGGCACGGAAAGCGCTGGTCCGCGATCAGGCGGCGCAGGCGCCCTGTCATGGTGGCGCACCAGTTCACCAAACCCATCGCTCTGCCCCAAGCCGTTCAAAAGCTGTTCTGATGCTTAACCTATCAGCTGCGGCGCGCCTGTGCCAGTGCGCCGGCGTGCCCGATGGGTGACGGGATCGTGCTCTGGCCCTCAGGCATCCGCTCATTTTTGAGCTGACGTCGTGCGGGAAAGATGATTCTGCATTTTTCGTGTGGAGCGGAGTCCGTTGGTTTGAATTTCATTAAAAAGCATAGTTTGGCTTCGCCAAATCAGCCTCTCCTAAACTTGCTTTCGGTTTATATTTCTGCGATAATGCGCAGTATGACTTCACATTCACGAGTAAAGTTAAACCAGCTTCAGCAGTTGCCCGATGGGACGCTGGTGGATGCCGCATGGCTGGAGCGCCATGGCTATTCCTCCTCCTTGCGGCATCAGTATGTGAAGGCCGGTTGGCTCAATCAGCCGGCCGCCCGCGTCTATCGTCGTGGCAACGGCCCCCTCACCTGGCAAGCCGTGGTCATATCGTTGCAGAGCTTCATGGACCTCGACCTCACCATCGGCGGTCGCACGGCGCTGGAAGAGCAGGGCTACGCGCATTATCTGGGCCGCACGCGCAAGGTTCACCTCTACGGCCCAGAGAAGCTGCCCAGTTGGGTTGCAGCACTTCCCCTCGATGTCACCTTCGCGTGGCACAACAGCTTGCGCCTGTTTCCCGATGAGCCGCCAAGCCCGGTCGCGCCGCCGCCCGAGGGCCAGCCAGCCTGCATGCTGCCCGGTGGTTTCATGGCGACAGGAGGCGCTCTCCATTGGGGCATGCGCCTCGCCAGCCCCGAGCGCGCCCTGTTCCAACTGCTCGATGAGCTGCCCGGCCAGGAGTCGTTCCATCAGATCGACAAGCTCGTCGAAGGTCTTGCTACCCTCAGCCCGCGGCGCCTGCAGATCCAGCTCGAAGCCTGCCGCAGCGTGAAGGTGAAGCGGCTTTTCTTCTTTTTTGCAGACCGTCACCGCCACAACTGGCTGGAGCGGATTGACCGCTCGAAGGTCGATCTGGGCCATGGCAAGCGCATGCTTGTCAAAGGCGGGAAGCTTGATCCCACCTATCTGATTACCGTCCCCGGAGACCTCGATGGCATTTCTTGACGACTACCACCAGCAGGTCTCGTTGCTGGTGCGCGTCCTGCCATTCGTTGCAGCGGAGAAGGATTTCGCGCTCAAGGGCGGCACGGCCATCAACCTGTTCGTGCGGGATTTGCCGCGCCTGTCGGTCGATATCGACCTGACCTTCCTGCCGGTGACGGACCGGGCGTCCTCGCTCGCCGCCATCGACGCCGCATGGCGCGGATCGGCGACAGGATCGCGAAAAGCATGCCCGGTGCAGAGGTCACGCCGAGCCGGCTTCACGCCGAACAGATCATCACCCGGCTGATTGTCCGTGTCGGTGACACCCAGATCAAGATCGAGGTCACGCCGGTCTTGCGCGGAGCGGTCTATGTCCCCGTGATGGCCGACGTCATGCCGGCAGTGGAAGATGCCTACGGCTTTGCCAGCATCCAGGTCGTGTCTTTCGCCGACCTCTATGCCGGCAAGATCGTCGCAGCATTGGATCGCCAGCACCCGCGCGATCTGTTCGATGTTCGCGATCTGCTCGCCAATGAAGGCATCAACGATGAGCTGCGCGAGGCCTTCATCGCCTATCTCTTGAGCCATCCGCGCCCGCTCTCGGAGGTTCTTGCCCCCACGCTCAAACCGCTCGACCAGGAGTTCGTCCACGCCTTCGAGGGCATGACGCGGGAGCCGGTGGCTCTGGAGGATCTGGTCGCGGCGCGCGCGGAGATTATCGCCGCAATGGTCGCCGGTATGCCGGAACACCACCGTCATTTCCTGATGGGCTTCAAGCGCGGTGAACCGGACTGGTCATTGCTGACCATGCCTTCGGTCAGCGAGTTGCCCGCCGTGCAATGGAAGCAGATCAATCTCAACAAGCTGCCCCGCGATCGGCGACAGGGCCTCATTGCATCGCTCGAAAGCGTGCTCTTCCCGAAGGGATAAGAGCGTCGAGTACCGAAAAGGCCTGTCTCTGGAATTCAGCGATCGCGTTTCGATCCTCGCAATCTGCTGGCGCTGGCGACCGCACCGAGGGTATGTTGGGCGAGACGCCTGACCGCCGGTGAGAGCCGTCCGGCGAAGGCGTGGATCGGCCCCTCGGGGCGTGCCAGGCTGCTGCGCGAGGCAACCGTCACGGCGCAGGGCTGCCCCGTTGGGGCGGTCGTGTGCGTCCACGCCAGGCACATGAAAGAGCCTTGGTGCCTCGCGACCAGCCTGACCACGGTGACCGCCAAGACCCTCATTGAGCTTTACGCGCGGCGCTGGGGCATCGAATGCTCGTTTCGCGATGCCAAGGACTGGCGGTTCGGGATGGGCATGTCGGCAACCCACGTCTCCTCGCCCGCTCGGCGCGACAGGCTGTGGTTGATCGCCGCTCTCGCCATTGTGCTTCTGACCCTGCTCGGCGCCGCCGGCGAGGCCATCGGATACGACCGCCATCTACGCACGAGCACGACATCGCGACGCGTCCATTCCCTCTTCCGGCAGGGCGTGATGTACTATCAACTCATCCCCAACATGCCCGAGGAGAGACTACGACCTCTCATCCTGCAGTTCGAAACGCTTATCCGACACCATCGCATGCTCAAACGCACTTTCGGCTTCATTTAAATGAGGGGATTTATGAGGCTCTGGCCCAAAGTTGGGCGCTCGGTCCGAATATTGGGAAAATTTAACATTTTTGCCAAAATCCCTGTCCCGAAAGGTTTCTTACGCGGAACGCCATGATGGCATGCAGTCAATGACTTATAACTGACATATAAAAACAATATTCGCTGCTCCGAAATAAGCTCAGGGAGCCATTACCGTCATGTCACACAGTCTTTTGCGTGGGCGTTGTCCCGCGCCTGTACGTCTGCGCGCGTTTTTCTCTGGTGTCAGCCTTATCGCTTTGGCGCCAGTGGTGCCCGGAGTTGCCTGCGCCCAGACGGTTCCCCAAGAAACGATTGTGGTGAATGGCCATAATGACGAGCAAGGCATCGCTCCGGGTTCGACCCCGCTGACCGCCGTGCAGCCGACCTCGATCGTCTCGGCTGATTTCATCGCCAAGAACCTGCCTGCTTCGGGCAATTATGACGAGGCGATCAAGTTCAGCCCTTCGGTCTTCGATACGGCGCCCAACGGCCCGGGCCTGGCCGAAAGTCAGAACATTGCCATCCGAGGCTTTCAGGACGGCCAGTTCAATGTGACCTTCGATGGTATCCCCTGGGGCGATTCCAACGATTTTACCCACCATACCACCAGCTATTTCATGGCCCATGATCTGGGGCAGATCACCGTGGACCGTGGCCCCGGTACGGCCGCGACGATCGGCAATGCCACCTTTGGCGGCACCGTGTATACGCTGTCCAAGGCGCCCGAGGACACCTTCAGCGTCAACCCCTACGTCTCCTATGGCAGCTTCAACACATTTGACGCCGGTGCCGAACTCAACACCGGCAAGCTCAACAGCTCGGGCACTCGCATTTTCGTCGATGCCGAGGCGCTCAGCTCCGATGGCTATCTGACCTGGGAGCACCAGCGCCGGCAGAACATCTACGGCAAGCTGGTGCAGCCGATCGGTGACAATTTCACCTTCACCGTGGTGGGCATGTACAATCACGTCCACCAGAACATCTCCCTGGGCGCAACACAGGCGCAGATCGGCCAGTCTGGCCCGAATTATGGCCTGTCGAACGATCCGACGAACCAGAATTATTACGGATACAACGCCGATTTCATCAAGACCAATTTCGAATATGGCGATCTGGCCGGCAGTTGGGGCAATGGCTGGTCGATCGACAGCAAGATCTATTCCTACGCCTATCTGCACACCGGGCTGAACGGCGAGGATCCCAATGGTGAATATCCCAATCTGGTGGTGACGGCGCCCGGTGGCACCCAGACCGCCGGTGTGCCCGGGCAGTTGCTGGCCAACAATTACCGCTCGATCGGCACCATCACCCGCCTGACCAAGACCTTGCCCTTCGGCGATATCCAGACCGGCCTGTGGTACGACCACCAGACCAACTATCGCCATCTGAAAGAGGTCGTCCTGTCCAATGATCTGGTGACCAATTATGACGATGGCGGCAACAGCGCGATCGGTGATCCCGGCACAGGCGCAATCAACGGCATCGACCGGGATCTGAACCAGACGATGCAGACGCTTCAGCCCTATCTGCAGGTCAACGTCAAACCGGTTTCGGGGCTGACGCTGACGCCGGGTGTGCGTTATTCCTGGTTCCAGCGCGATGTGAATGCCATCGTCAACGTCAAATATCCGGTTTCGGCCAATTACAGCAACACGTTCCATTCCTGGCTGCCCAGCCTGGAGGGCCGTTACGAGATCAATCCTCACTGGTCGGCCTATGCTCAGGTCGCGAAGGGGTTTCTGGCCCCCAATGAGAATTATTTCAATCGCGCCGATCCGACATCGACCAATTATCAACCTGAAACAACGTGGAATTATCAGATCGGCAGCACATGGAGCAAAGGCGGCCTTTCGCTGGCGCTCGATGCCTATATGATCGATTTCTCGAATCTCATTACCGCGATCGGCAGTGTGGGCGGCTTGCCGATCTATGGCAATCTTGGTGGTGTGCATTACCGCGGTGTCGAGGGTGAAGCGACGGTGCCACTGGGCGAAGGTTTCAGCCTTTATGCCAATGGCTCTGTCAATTCCGCGCTCAGCACCGCAAGCAACACCTGGGTTCCCAATGCGCCCAAGGCGACGGCAGCGGGCGGGCTGATCTTCAGCCACAAGGGCCTTTATGCCTCGATCCTGGCGAAATGGGTCGGGCCGCGCTATGGCGATACGGGCAACAGCCAATATCTGGGCGCCTTTGCCACGGCGGATATTTCGCTTGGCGTCGATCTCGACCGGATCATGCCCAACGCCCATGGTGCCAAACTCAAGCTGAACATTCAAAACATCACCAACAACACGAAGATCATCAATCTTGCCGGTTACACGGTGGGGGCCGGCACGCCTTTGTACTGGACAAACCCCGGTCGCAGCGTGTTTGCGACTGTTGAATTCAAGATAAAATAGGGGGCTGCACAGCCCGTCCGCCAAAGATGGGTCAATCCTGGGTCACGGCGCGGCGCTCTGTTCGCAGAGCGTCGCGCCGGTGCATGATGTCTTGAAATCCTCTCCGCCAGCTCGATACCTGCCGGGTATTGGTTCAGCACTTCATCAGTCTTGGCCATGCTGACGATGGCGAATTATGCTTTCCCGACAAAGCAGGGAGCCCGGCCTGAACAGAGGGTCACATGGGCTCCCATCACGGGAGAGGACATTGATGATATCGCTGACTCGCGAGCACGCCCGTTTGGGCGGCGCTGCCGGCTGCCTGATTGCGGCCATGGTCTTCACCAGCCCGGCCTTGGCCAGTGAGAACGGCAACCAGCATTTCCCCATTGGCGTGTTGAGCGCCAATGCCGGAACGCCGCCGCCCGAAGGCATGCTGCAGGTCCAGAATTACATGCTCTATCAGCCGGCGCGCAGTGTCGTGGATGCCAATGGCGTGAAGGAACCCGTGCCCTTCAAGCTGGACGTGGCGGTCGATGCCCCGCGCTTTCTCTATACCTGGAAAGGCGAGGTCTTCGCGGGTTTGCACTATACGACGGCACTGGTCGTTCCGCTCGTGCATCTTAATCTCGATGTGGCAGGCTCCTATGGTCATGACACGATGATCGGTGATGTCGATATCGGGAATTACCTTGGCAAGACGACGAAGAGCGGCAAAGTCAGCCTGCTCTTCGGGTTTGAGACCTATGTGCCGAGCGGACATTACGATCCCCATGCGCTGATCAACACCGGCAGCAATGTCTGGACCTTCGCGCCATCGGGCGGGATCACCTATCGCCCGACGAAGCGGCTGGAGTTGACCGCCTGGGGCATTACCGAATTCAACACCACCAACCACGCCACCCATTATCATTCGGGCAGCGATGTCGATATCGACTTCGGTTCCACATGGCGTCCGTTCCACAGCCGGGCGTTGAACAACCTGGGCTTTGGCGTGCAGGGCTATTTTTACAAGCAATATGGGAACGACACCGTCAGCGGTGTGCTGCATGACAATGGCTACAAGGGCCAGGAATTTGGTCTGGGGCCGCAAATTCGCTTCAACTGGCCCTTTGGCGGCATCCTGTTCAAGTATCAGCACGCCATGGCGGTGGAGAACCGGCCAAAGGGTGACAGATTCTGGATCGAATTTGCCGTCCCGCTCTTTGGAAAGCGCCGCGCCCACGGTTGAGGGATTGATGGTATGGACGCGCAGAAGGTGCAGGCGCGCAAGCGGACCTTCTGCGCATCTTGTCACGCGAAGATGGCAGGCCCTGTTCCGGGTCCGCCCATCCATGGACTGTCAGAAGCTGGCGAGATCATGCCCGATGGCGATGGTGCCCTTGTACTGGCTGGCAACGCCCTGGCGCAATCGCGCGACCAGTGCGGGTGACGGATCAGAGGGCGCGAAATGGGTCAGCACCACCTCTTTTACTCCGGCGGCGGCGGCCAGCTTGCCGACTTCGGTGGCCGAAAGATGATGGCGGCGCAGATGCTCGATCATGCCAGCGCTCTTTTGCGCGTCGAGATGCGGGTTCTCGCGGTGGACAAGCGCCAGCGTGGCATCGAGATCGATGATCTCGCTGACCAGCACATCGGCCCCCTTGGCAAACTGCGCCACGGCGGGGCTGGGGCCGGTGTCGCCGGTAAACACGAAGGAGCGCCCGCCCGTCTCGAAGCGCCAGGCCAGCGAGCGAAAATGCTGATCATCCGCGCTGCCTGGCGCAAAGGAATAATGGGTGTTCTGCACAGTGCTCGCAGCGATCGGGCCCAGCGCAAGCTGCTCGCCGCCGCGCAGTTCGGTCACCTTGACCGTGGTGGCCGGGTCAATATGCGGCGTGCCGGGAAGGCCATAGCCGCTCATGGCAAAGGGCATCATCGCCGCGATCAGGCCATCGACCATCGCTTTGGTGCCCGGCGGACCATAGACAGGCAGCGGGGCATAGATGCTCTGCTGATAGCGCAGCCCCAGCAGGGCCGAGACGCCGCCGACATGGTCATAATGCAGATGGCTGATGAACAGGCCCTTCACCCGGTCGAGCGGAATATGCGCCTTGGCCAGTTGCTCGACACAGCCATCGCCGCAATCGACGAGATAGACGCCGTCGCCTGCCACCAGCAGATTGGCCGGCTGGCTTCGCGTGGGCGAGGCGACCGGGCCGCCCGCCGTGCCCAGCGTAATCCAGTGCGGGGCGGGCGCGGAGGGTGCGGCGGCGACAGGTGCTGCTCCCAGCAGCGCGAGGGCGGAGAGAAGGACATGGCGCATCAGAATTTCACTCCTGCTCGCACGCCGAAGGTCCGCGGCGCGCTGGTGATGTAATTGAGGGATGAAGCGGCGGGATAGGTGGGCGCATTGACCGGGATGCGCGTGCCTTCGATGTTGCGGACATAGGCCGCCAGCGACCAGCGCCCTTCCCTGGGGGAGAAGCGCAATTCGGCATTGGTGGTCCAGGTGGCGCCGATCAGCTCCTGGGGCAGAAAGTCAAAGGCGATAAAGCGGCTGGTCTTGTATTGCGTGTCCACCGCGGCAACGAGATTGTAGCGGCCCAGCGCAAGGGTTTGCTCCATCCCCAGATTGGCCGTCCAGCGGGGCGACTGATAGCCCGGCTTGCCGCTGCAATTGATGGTGTAAAGCGCGACATTGGCCGGATTGAGCCCGTAGGCGCAGCCGGTGATGGGCGGATTGGCACCCACCGGCACGGAATAGGTGTAGCTGCCATATTTCGAATCCAGATACTGGATGTTGGCCGACAACAGGGTGGTGCGCGTCGCCTTGACCTGCAGGTCCGCTTCCACGCCCTTGATCTTCGAATTGCCGACATTCTGGGTGAACTGACCCTGATTGCCATTGAGGTCGATCCCCGAATGGTTCACCTGCTGGTTGGTGTAATCCCAGTAAAAGGCCTCGAGGTTGAACTGGACACGATTGTGCCAGAAACGGTTCTTGCTGCCGATGGTATAGGCGGTGAGATATTCGGGCTGGAAGGTCTCATAGCCTGCCGAGAGCGAAAAGCCGCCCGAGCGATAGCCCGTTTCCACCGTGGCATAGAGCAGCGAGCGGGGGGAGACATCGAACTCCACCCCGGCGCGCCACGTCGCCTTGCTCCTGGGCAGGGAGGCGTGAACCGGCGTCTGCGCGTGGACCAGCACCGCGCCGGTTGCGCCGATGGGCGCTGCGCCGCCGGCCGGGGCGATGATGAAAGGCGCAGGCAAATCGGTGTAGGCGCTAGTTACCGGCAGCAGGGGCGCTGTGGGGCAGGAGGGGCGCCCGGCCACCCGCACCGTGCAAGTGTCTATGAACACATCGGCCTGCCCGTCGAAGCGCTTGGCGTCATGGGTGAAGCGCAGGCCCCCGATCAGGCGGAAACGGTCCGAAACATGGGCGGTCAACCGGCCGAAGCCGGCATAGGATGTCGTTTTCGAGGTGAAGGCCTGATAGGCGTTCAACTGCTGCTGGGCAAAGGTGTAGTTGCCCTTCACCGTCTCGTCGAAATAATAGCCGCCCAGGATGGCCTCGAACATGCCCACCCGTTTGGTGGCCAGCCGCGCTTCCAGGCTGACCTGATCGTCCTTCTCGCGGATCCAGCCGACAAAACCGGGATTGCCGAAACGGCTGTCCAGCTGCGAATGGCGCCAGGCGGGCAGCACAGTGATCGTGCCGATGCCGCTCTTCCAGGTGATCTCGGCATTGGTGCCGTAGAAGCTGTTGTTCTGATAGGCGGTGTCATCGAGCGGCGCGGCGTTGCGGCCGGTCGCGCCCAGAAACAGCGTCTGGCGATAGGCCTGCGAGGCCGGGCTGTAGAGGCCGGTGTCCACACTCAACCCCGATGGCACGAAATTGTAGCTGCCTGCCGCGCGGTTATAGGCGTAGGATCCGGCGTAGCTGGCCCCCGGCCCCTTGCCGCCGGTGTGCGACCAGTCAGCGCCGACGCGTACCGTCAGGTCCGGCGTCAGTTCCGCCAGCATCTGGCCGCGCAGGGCCTGGTTCTTCTCGTCGCTGGTGCCGTCCGACATATAGCCGTCATGGCTGACGACATTGCCCGCGATGCGCAAGGCGCCATGCTCGCCAATGGGGGCGTTGACCGCGCCTTGCAGGCCAAAGGCATTGTAATTGCCGTAATAGGCGCTGGCATTGCCCGACCATTCGCCGATCTTGGGCTTGGCGGGAATGGCGTTGATGGCGCCCGCCGTGGCATTGCGGCCATAAAGCGTGCCCTGCGGACCTTTGAGCACTTCCAGCCGCTCCAGATCGTAGAACATGCCCGAGGTGGAGGTGGCCCGACCCATATAGACACCGTCATAGGCAAAGGCGACCGCCGGATCGGAATAGCCATTGACGGTGAAATTGCCGACGCCGCGCACGAAGAAGGAGGTCAACGGCCCACCACCCGACTGCACGTTGAGCGCGGGCACCGCCTTGCCCAGATCGGTGGCGCTGTTCAGCCCTTTTTGCAGCAACTGGTCGCCGCTGAGCACGGCAATCGCGATGCCGGCCTTTTGCGTGCTTTCGGATTTGCGCTGGGCCGTGACGATGATGTCGCGGATGCCATTGGCGGACGCATCCTGTGCGGTAGCCTGTCCCGTGCCCTGTGCCGCGGCCGCCGTGTCCCAGCAGGCGATGAGCATCGATGATGCCAGCAGAAGTTTGCCCATGATCTCTCCCCCATAGGTGACCGTCATTCTGCTTGCGATGACGATTCTCCATCTGTTATCTACAAATGTAGAATACGCGAAGGCTTGTCAAGCGACGCTTCAGGGCGGAAAGACCGCGAAGAAAGGACACGGGCATCATGACAGGGACTTTGGCGCTCCGGGCGGGGCAGGACAGAGATCGTGCCGACCGGCGCGCAGCCATCGCCGATGCCGCCATCGATATTCTGGGCGAGCAGGGCAGCCGTGGCCTGACGCACCGTGCGATCGACAAGCATCTGGGCTATCCTGAAGGCACCACCTCGGCCTATTTCCGCCGCCGCGAGGATCTGGTGGTAGTGACCATCAAGGCCCTGTTCGACGCCGATTTCCGCCGGATCAACCTGTTGTTCGACACGCTGCTGGCGCGTGAGGCGGTCGATCTGGCTTCGGTGGCGCAATGGTTCGCCCGGATGCTGGCCGCTGTGCGGCAGGAGCAGGGGCCGGTCCGCATGCTGGCGCGCTATGAATGCTTCCTGATGGCCAAGCGCAACCCGGATACCGATCGTCTGCTGCGCGCCTCTTTCGACCTGCGGACCGAAAGGACCGAGGAAGTGTTTCGCCGTTTGGGGGCCGCGAACGCCCGTCGAGCGGCCATCCAGTTCGAAATCCTGCTACGCGGGGCCTTCTTTACCGCTTCCTTCATGCCCGAGATTCTCGATGATGGCGGGGCGGGCGATCAGGCCTTCTTCCTGCGCGAAATTGCCGCTGCCATGCAGGCGTGAAACGCCGAACGTTACGCCACCCTGACGAGCCCGACTGGACCAGTTTGGGGCTCCATCGCGAGGGGAAGCAAGCAAGGAACCAATGTTCCCGACGAGGGCTGTGTGATGGCGTTGGCTCACCCCGGTCAGGGAATGGCTAAGCTTGCCTATGGCCAAGTTGAAATGTGGTCCTTGTCGGGTGCAAAGTGGGCTATGCCGGAAGGTGGGGGAGGCGCTGGGCAAGCGGCATGTCGCGGATGAAGTCGACAAAGGCCCGCAAGGGCGCCGGGAGATGGCGGCGCCCCGAATAGTAGAGCATGGGCCCCGAAAAGACCTCGTCCCAATCCTCCAGCACGCGTTCCAGGGTGCCATTATCCAGCGCCGGGCGCAGCCAGTCCTCGAAGAGACGCACGATGCCCAATCCGGCAATCGCGGTTTCCAGCAGCAGGTCGCAGGCCAGGCCGGGCTCGACCAGCAGGGGCCCCGCAGGATCGATGCGAATGACCTCGCCGTCGCGCTCGAACTCCCAGATGGCGGGGGTGCCGCTGGAAAAGCGTAGCCGCATGCAGGCATGATCGAGCAGGTCGCGCGGGTGCCGGGGCCGCCCGCGCGCGGCCAGATAGGCGGGCGCGGCGGCGGTGATGATGCGCTGTTGGCGCGGACCGATCGGCAACGCGATCATGTCCTGCTCCAGCCGTTCCTCATAGCGGATGCCGGCGTCGGCTCCCGAGGCGAGGATGTCGACGAAGCCATCCTCCACGCTCACCTCGACGCGGACCTGCGGGAAGGCTTTGAGAAAGGGCGGCAGGATCGCGGGCAGCACGGTGCGCGCGACATTGGCCGGCACATTCAGCCGCAGCGTGCCGGCGGGCTGGTCGGTGGCGTCCTGCGCGGCGTCGATGGCGGCCTCGATCTCTCCCATCGCCGGGGACAGGCGGGCGAAGAGCCGTCCACCCGCCTCGGTCAGTGCGATGCTGCGGGTCGTGCGATGCAGCAGTCGCAGGCCCAGACGTGCTTCCAGCCGGCGCACAGCCTCGCTTATCGCCGAGGCCGAGCCGCCCGACAGCCGCGCCGCCTCGCGAAAGCCACCGGCGCGCACCACCGCCATGAAGCTGGCCAGATCGTCGAGAGGCAAGGACATTGTGCGTAATTCCGTACAGGTCGTTTCGAATGCGCCGGCTTATCGCGCGGCGGGCAAAAGTCCATATCGGTGCGAGCAAGGCTCACGATCCATGGAGACAACGTATGACCAATCTAGCCAAGGCCGGTTCCTTCCGGCTTGGAGACACCACCGTCAACCGCATGGGGTTTGGCGCTATGCAACTCGCCGGGCCGGGCGTGTTCGGGCCGCCAAGGGATCGCGGCGCGGCCATCGCCGTGCTGCGCGCCGCGGTCGATAGGGGGGTGAACCATATTGATACCAGCGATTTCTACGGCCCCCACGTCACCAATCAGATCATCCGCGAGGCGCTTTACCCTTATGCCGAGGATCTGGTGATCGTCACCAAGGTCGGCGCGCGGCGGGGGGCGGATGCATCCTGGCTGCCGGCGCAGAGCGTGGCGGACCTGACGGCGGCGGTGCATGACAATCTGCGCAACCTTGGGCTGGAACGGCTCGATGTCGTCAACCTGCGGCTGATGGGCGATATTCACACACCGGCCGAAGGATCCCTGGCGCCCCAGTTCACCGCGCTTGCCGACTTGCAGCGGCGGGGGCTGATCCGCCACCTCGGGCTCAGCAATGTAACGGCGAGGCAGGTCGCCGAAGCACAGGCCATCGCACCGGTGGCCTGCGTGCAGAACCTCTACAACCTTGTCCAGCGCGAGGATGATGCGCTGGTCGATGCACTGGCGGCACAGTGCATTGCCTATGTTCCGTTCTTTCCGCTGGGGGGCTTTACACCGATCCAGTCGGATGGCCTGTCTGTCATCGCGCGCGGGATCGGGGCGACGCCGATGCAGGTGGCGCTGGCATGGCTGCTGGCCAGGGCGCCGAACCTGTTGCTGATCCCCGGCACGTCGAGCGCGGCGCATCTGGCCGAAAACTGCGCGGCGGCCGATCTTGAACTGTCAGCCGAGACGCTGGCGGCGCTCAACGCCTTGGTGTGACAGGGGGAGGCGGGGGGCGCAGCGGCGAGCCCCCTGTCAACGAGGCGTTCTGTAGCGTGCAAGACAGGTCTTGCGGATGAGGCCGGGCATGTTTCGGCCGTGACGACGCATGCCCTGTAGAGCCCCGTTGCATCCCGGTGATTTTCTGGCCACTCTTCCGGCATGAACAAGTCTTTTACAGAACAACCAGCACGCCCGGCCATGAGGTCTGACCGATCGCCGCGAGCCGATCATCTGTGCCAGGGCGGGAGTCGGTTGCCATGAGTTTCGTGTTGCGTTCGGCCCGTCCCGATGATGTGCAGGCCATCTATGAAATGGCCAAGATCACCGGAGGCGGCTTCACCAACCTTCCCGCCGACCGTGCCAAGCTCGAGGCCAAGCTGGAAGGCGCGGCGCTGGCCTTTGGCCGCAGCGATGACATGCTGGGCGAGGACATCTTCGTTTTCGTCCTCGAAGACATGGCGACCGGCCGGGTGCGCGGCACGTGCCAGATCTTCTCCAAGATCGGCATGACCTGGCCGCATTACAGTTTCCGGCTCGATTCCTTCACCCATTACAGCCGCGAGATCGACCGGGCCATCCGTGTTGAAATGCTGACCTTCGTCACCGATCACAATGGGTGCAGCGAGGTGGGCGGCCTGTTCCTGCATCCATCGGAACGCGCCGGCGGGGCAGGGGCGCTGCTGGCCCGCAGCCGCTATCTCTTCATGCGCCGGCACCGCGCCCGCTTTGCCGACCGCACCCTGGCCGAACTGCGCGGCGTGATCGACGATGCCGGGCGCGCGCCGTTCTGGGATGGCGTGCTGGGGCGGTTTTTCGGCATGAGCTTTCAGGAGGCCGATGGCATCAAGTCGGTGCGCGGCCTTCAGTTCATTGGCGATCTGATGCCCAAACATCCGATCTATACCGCGATGATCCCCGATACGGCGATGGCGGTGCTGGGCGTACCGCATCCCTCGGGCCGCGCTGCCATGCGCATGCTGGAAAAGGAAGGCTTCACCTATGAGCGCTATGTCGATGTGCTCGATGGCGGGCCGACGATGACCGTGGCGACCGACCGGATCACCACCCTGTGCGATGCGCGCGAGGATCAGGTGCTTGAGCTGTTCGAAGGCGCCGGCGGCGATGAGGCCTTGATTGCGACCGGTCGGCTCGGCGCCTTTCGCGCCACCTATGGCCGGGTCCGCGCCATGGAGGGCGGTATTGCTCTGGATGTGGCGGCGGGCAGGGCGCTGGGCCTGTGCGCCGGCGAGACGGTGACCCATGTCGCGCGCTGAGCTATCGTCCCGCCCGGCATCAGGGCGCGGCACGCGCCATGAACCCGCAGCGACCGCAATCGCGCGAAATGAACCGGTGAGAGGTAACACCCATGTCGCATCCCGCATTCGTCTCGCCTGACGAGATCCGTTCGCGCTTTTCCGATGCCATGTCGCGCATGTATCGCGAGGAGGTCCCGCTTTATGGCGAATTGATGGACATCGTCCGCACGGTCAACGCCCGCGTGCTGGCCGATCATCCCGAGGCCGTGTCGGCCACTGAGCCTGATGCCGATGTGGCGCGGCTGAGTTCGGAGCGTCATGGCGCCATCCGGGTCGGCACGGCGGAGGAATTGCGGCTGGTGCGCCGGGCCTTTGCGGTGATGGGCATGGAGCCGGTGGGCTATTACGATCTGGCCGCGGCGGGCGTACCGGTGCATTCCACGGCCTTTCGCCCTATCGCGGAAGAGGCGCTGCGTCGCAGTGCCTTCCGCGTCTTTACCTCGCTGCTCCGGCTGGACCTGATCGAGGACGAGGCGCTGCGCGAAACGGCGCGCGCCACGCTGGCGCGGCGGCGCATTTGCAGCGAGCCTGCCATCGCGCTGATCGAGCGCGCCGAGCGCGAGGGTGGCCTGCGCGAGGCGGATGCCGCCGCTTTTATCGAGGAAGTGCTCAAGACCTTCCGCTGGCAGAGCGAAGCGCTGGTCGATGCCCCCACCTATCGGCAGCTCAGCGAAGCGCACCGGCTGATTGCCGATGTGGTCTCCTTCCGTGGACCGCATATCAATCATCTCACGCCAAGGACGCTCGACATCGATGCGGCGCAGGCGGAGATGCTGGCGCGCGACATCGGCGCCAAGGCGGTTATCGAAGGCCCGCCGCGCCGCCAGGTGCCGATCCTGCTGCGCCAGACCAGCTTTCGCGCGATCGAGGAGAAGATCCGTTTTCAGGGCGATGGGGAAGGGGCCGGCGGCACCCATACGGCGCGTTTCGGCGAGATCGAGCAGCGCGGCGTCGCGCTCACCCGCAAGGGGCGCGCGCTTTACGATGCCTTGCTGGAACAGGCGCGTCAGCCGCAGGAAGGCAGCTCGGGTGATTACGACGAAAATCTGCGCAGGGCTTTTGTCGCTTTTCCCGATACGCTCGAGGCGCTGAGAGCGGGCGGTCTGGCCTATGTCCGCTATGCCGTGACACCCAAGGGCCTTCGCGAGGGCAGCGGCGAGGGGAGCCTTGAAGACTGGCTCGCGCGCGGTCATGTTGTGGCCGAACCCATCACCTATGAAGATTTCCTGCCGGTCAGCGCGGCGGGCATTTTCCAGTCCAATCTGGGGGATGGCACGCATCAGGCCTATGCCGCCTCGCCCGAGCGCGCGGCATTCGAACAGGCGCTTGGCATCCCCGTTCACGATGAATTTGCGCTTTATGAAGCCCTGTCGCGCGCTTCGCTTGCCGTTGTTCGGGAACGGCTTGGCCATCCAGCCTCAGGCGCACACGAGGTCCATAGCTAGAGCGAAAAAGAGGCTTGCAAGGGCGCTACATTTGTAACATGCTACAAATGTAGCGAGACTCGAGGAGAGGATCATGACGCCCAAACTGCCCCGACGCGAACGCGAGGTTTACGAGATCCTCTGCGCCGCCGCCCCCATCACCGCCGCCGCCGTGCGCGAACGCATGGCCGATGCGCCGGGCTCCTCGGCGGTGCGCACGCTGCTCAGCCGACTGGAGGGGCGCGGGTTGGTGGCGCATGTGGAGCAGGATGGCACCTATCTCTACAGCCCCACCCAGGCGGTCGAGCAGGTGCGCGGATCGGCGCTCAGCCAGTTCGTCAAAACCTTTTTCGAAGGCTCCGCGATCAGCGCCGCCACGGCCCTGCTGGGCATGTCGCGTGAGGCTGACGCGCAGGAACTGGCCGCACTGGAGGAGGCACTGGCCAAGGCCCGCGCCCGCGCCGCTTCGCGGGAGGAACGGCCATGAACGCTGCGCTGCTGGGCGGCCTGGCCGCGCAATCCACGCTGGCCGCGCTGGCGGCCCGTTCGACGCTGGCCGCCGCGCTGGGGCTGGGCGGGCTGTGGCTGCTGCGCCATCGCTCGCCGCTCGACCGGGCGGTATGGCTCAAGCTGGCGCTCGCGCTGCTGCTGGCCATGCCTTTTTTGCCGCGCCTGCACATCCCCATGCCGGGCCTCTTGGCCCAGATGATGGCGCCCGCGCCGGCCACAACCGTCCCGCCGGTGGTTCTGGCCGCGCAGGCCGCGCCACGGGCCGCCGTGGCACCCTTTGCCGCCACCCCTGTTTCCACCACCCGAGCCCGGCCAGCCCTGTCCTACCGGTCGCTGGCGCTGATGGCCTATGGGGTCGGTGTCGCCGCGCTGCTGGCGCATTTGCTGCTCGGCCTTGCCCTGCTGCGTCGCTGGACCGCCATGGCGCATCCGCTCGATGAGCCATTGTGGCGTGCTGCGCTGCGCGCCTCGGGCGCCCCTGATGACGCGCGTCTGCTGGTGAGCGCGCGGGTCAAGGCGCCGCTCAGTTGGGGTCTGCGCCACCCTGTCATTCTGATTGACCCGGCCAGCGCCCGCCGTCCCGCCGATGCCTCCGCCATTCTGGCGCATGAGGCCGCCCATATCGCGCGGGCCGACTGGCTGGCGCTGATGGCGGCGCGAGTGGCCGTGGCTCTGTTCTGGTTCAACCCGCTGGTCTGGGTGCTGGTACGCGCGCTGGTCCAGCATTGCGAGGAAGCCGCCGACGCGCGGGCGCTGGTTCGCTGCGCCCCTGCCGACTACGCCGAAACGCTGCTCACCTGCCTTGCCGGCCGCGACGCGCGGGGCGGGCCCCATGCGGTGCCCGCCAATGGTATGGCCGCCGGCCATGGGCTGACGCGCCGGGTGCACCAGGTGCTGGAGGTGACGCCGGGCGCGCTGCTGCGCCGGTCGCGCGGGGTGCTGGCGGGGATGACGGGGGTGGCCGTGCTGGCCGTCGCCGCCTCGCAGGTCAGCTTCGCCCGGGATGAGGGCGACGCCGCGCCCACCCGTGGCAAGACCACCCGCATCGTCCACCCAGACGGCACGGTGGAAACCCGCCAGCGCGCCGCCAATGGCGACACGATGGTCGATGTGGTGGGCACCGATGGCCATCGCACCCGCATCCGCGTTTCGCGTGCCCATGGCCACAATGTCTCGGTGGTCAGCTTTGGCCCCGGCGATAGCGCGCCCGGCCTGCCCCCTGTGCCGCCCGTGCCACCGGTTGCGCCCGTGCCGCCGGCACCTCCGATGGCGGCAGTGCCCCCTGCACCACCGGCACCTCCTCTGCCGCCCGCGCCGCCCATGGTCAGTGGCGATGATGAGGGTGATGCCCCGATGTCACCGGCCTGGATCGCCCATATCCGTGAGCAGGCTCTGCGCGAAGCAAGCAAGGCCAGGGCCGAAGGTCTGGCGCAGGCCGAGATCGGCCGGGCCCAGGCCGAGGCTGCCCGCGCTCAGGCCGAACGGGCCCGGGTTGATGCCAGGGCCATTGCCGAGAAAGTCCGCCGGCAATTTCTGGCGCAGGCCGACCAGATGCGGACCGAGGCCCGCGCACAGGCCGACATCGCGCGTGCGCAGGCCCGCGCCGCCAGCGAAGAGGCGCGCGCTCAAGCCCGAGCCGCCCGCCACGCCGCCGCTGCGAGCGATATGGATTGATCATTTGACGGCGCGGTGGGGCAGGTCTGCCCACCGCCCAACCGCGCCGTTGGCCCGTCCGGTCTCCACCCCCCGGACGGGCCCCCGCTAAACCACCTTTTCACCGCCCATTGCCGTGCTGCCGCGTCCCCCTGTGCTGACGGGCGTGATGGCGTGTGCCTGCCTGATGTCCGAGCCCAGGACATGTTTGCCCCCCAAGAAACCTTGTCAGGAGAATGACCATGACTGGTATTTGCTGCTCCATTTCCCGTTCCACCATGCTGGCTGCGGCCATGCTGGCGCTGTCCCCCGCCGCCCATGCGCAGGGTGCCGACCCGGATATTGGCCGGGCGCCGCAGGTCGCGATTGATCTTGCCGGCGTCGATCTGACGACGCCCGAGGGAGCGCAGGCCGCGCGCCACCGTATCAGCGGCGCGGCATGGGTGGTGTGCAACCAGCCAGACGTGCCCGACCCGCTGCATCTGGCGCGTCTGGCCTGTGTCAACCGGGCCCGCCTGCAAGGCTACCGCCAGCTGGCCGAACTGCAGCAGCACGCATTGGCCCGGCGCGCGCAGCCAGCCAGTCGCGGCGACCACGCCCTGACGCGGCGATAGGCTCGGTCTCGCTTGAGCCGGGCGTAGCGGCCATGGCCCCTTCGGAGGTGGTCATGGCCGCTGTGCGATGATCTGTGCCTTTTCATGACTTGATCATGGCCCCCGGCGGGTGTCAAAGGGGCGCATGGATGCCCACACACGCACGATAATCGCCGCCGCCGCCTTTGCCTATGTGACAGGCAGGAAGGTGGCGGGCCTTTATGACCATGCGGCGGGGCGCGATGTGCCCATAGCTGCAGAGGTTCGCGGAGCCCAGCTGCAAGGTTTCGATGGCGATCGCGGGGTGCGGTTTGGCGGCGCGCTGCCCGAGCTGCATGATGCGGGCGATCAATCCTACGTGTCCATTGCCATGGAGGGGACGCAGATCCACGGGTTTGATCGCCGCACGGCCAGCCATTACCGCGCCGAGGTGCGCGATGGCCTCGTCCAGATCTTCGATCATGCCGAGCAGGCGTGGTTCAGCTATGACATTCAGGATGCCGAGGCCGCGCAGGCCTATCATCGCGGGGCCTAGGCCTGGCACCCGCCAATGCCCTGATGCAAAAGCCAAAGGTCAAAATTCGCGCGGAATGTGATCGAAGCATCATTTGGATAAAATAGCGATGTATGAAATAATATTTGCCGATCCTATTGTTATCATGCTCATGTATCTAAGAATAATTTCTTCATTTTGGTAATTTCCTAAATTACGACGATCAATATAAGTACCGCTTTGAAAAATTTGACTGACATATGAGCGTCACCTGACGAGTTGATCAGGCGATCAGCCTTTACAAGGGAAATCCCTCATTGCGCTGTCTGGGCATTGAGCGCAAAGCGCTCCCGCTCCGAAATGGACAAGGGAGTCGCAGTCATGGCCACCCCACCTCATCCCCACCTGACGCTCCGGTACTGACCCGCTACCTTCCTCTATGGCCGTTCAACTCACGCCGGACATATCCGTCTGGTCGATGATGTTGTTTCGTTTTGTCGCCAGCTGAACAGTCAACACGTTGTCGCAATAACCCGCGGCATGTGGCCATGCGCGTGCCTGGCAGAAACGGGGAAAGCGGCGCTCTGGCAGTCAGTCATGCGTTGTTGGCAAGAGAGGCTGACTGACCTTGCACCGGACGATAGTGTCACGATCCGCAGCTTCGAGGCATCGCTTGGGACCATCGCAGCCACGGATGACATCAACAGGCAGGATGATCGATGCCATGCTGTCTCGCTTGGGGGACGGACAATGTTCAATCACTTTTATGGCAAAAGCGCTGCTATCATGTTGGCGATCACGCTGGCTTGCGGCCCCAAATCACTGGCCGCAGAGCCGCTGACCGAGGTGCTGGGCGATGTCAGATCTGTCACGGTCGATGTTTCCGGTCTCGACCTGATGAGCGCCGGCGATTTGAAGATCGCCCGGCACAAAATCACCATCGCAGCACGCACCGTGTGCAACGATGTGATCGATCTGGACACGTTCCGCCTTGAAAGCACGGCATGCGTTCACGTTGCCCGTGCGCAAGGGGACCGACAGATCAAAACTCTGCAGCAAAGAGCCCTGGCTCAGGCCAGTGTCGGAAAGAATCTCACGCTTGCATCAGCGGTGGTGCGCCTGAACGTCCGGCGGGATTGACGGTCGCCTTCGCCAACGTGACGAGCCGTGCCTGAAGGGTTGCATTGCCAGCGTCAGGCACGGCGCGACGGGGCGCTGACAAGGCCCCCGCAAGAAGCCCGCCCTGCGCTCAACGTTCCTCGGGCGGCGGGAACAGGCCCCATGCTGCATTCGGGTCGCTCGGGGTGAGGCGCGCGTTCATGCGCTGGCTCGCCGCCGCGCGTTCCTGATCGCCAAGGCTGCCCACCGAGATCAGGCTGGCTTGGCTGGTGATGAAGCTCTTCAGCCTGTCGGTCAGCGCGGCGGCAAGTTCGGGCTTGCCCAGCATGGAGACGATGAAGCGCTGCCCGTCCTTGCCAAAGGCGACCGAATGCACTTCGGCCACCCAGAGCCGGAAGGTCATACCCTCGACCTGCACCACCTGACTGCTGGAGTGGAGGTTTGAGGTGTAGCGGTTGCCCTGACCGACTTCGGCGGCATTGTAGGTGCCGCTCATGTCCATCCAGATCAGCTGCGAGCGGAAATCGAACCGCAGCGTCAGCGAACGCGCCACGTCGAAGGCGGCCTTGGAAAGTGCCCAGCAAAACAGGGTGGAGATCAGCAGTGACCCCATGTCGCGCCCACCGGCGACCAGCGCGTCGACCAGCACATAGCTGCCGATCGCGGCGAGGATGGTGAGGAACAGGGCATAGACATTGATGGCGTTGATGATGAGCGGATTGCCCGAGGAGAAGGGGCGCTCCCCGCCGGTTCCGTCCAGCACGAAGGGCACGGGCTGGGTTTCCTCGACCATGCTGCCCTGGAACTGTCCTGTGCGCTGCTGCAGGTTGATCACCGGATCGACCCGGCAATAGCGGCGGTTGGGGATCTTTTCCCACCAGCCATCCTGCATGGCGCGCATGAATTCGGCCGAGATCAGGGCTGGTGTGACCGAGATGTTCCACGTATCCTGGATGGCCGTGACCGTGGTGGAGGGTGCTGCCATCCTGTGGCGGATAACCGCCGCGAAAAACAGCCCATGGATGACCATGGCCAGCGCCAGCAACAGGAACAGCGTGCCGGTGCTGATGCCGATGGGCGGCGGCGGCAGCGCATTGCCCAGCAGCGACAGGGCGACAGGACCAAGAACGGAAAAGGCAACCAGACCGGCCATCTTGGGCACCGACAGGGCATTGAGGCCCGCTCCGGCATGCGAACCGCCGGTTCTGGCCTTCCACAGGCCGGGAAGCGCGATCACGAACAGGATGATCGCGATCCAGCTCGAGACATTGGCGGCGTTCTCGCTTCTGCCGCCGCCCAGAATGGCCGACACCGCAAGGCCCGCCAGCAGCGCCAGCGTGACGATGCCGGACTGGAACTGCCTTTCGGCAAATCCGCGAACCGGCACGGGGGCATAGATGAGATCGGGGATGAGGTAATAGAGCAGGCTGGAGAGGGGATCGGTCGGCTCCGGATACTCAAGGGCCTGCTGGCGCAGCGTTTCCTTGAGATAGGCCTCGGCGCCCTGGCTGGTGCCGAGCTCGTCGGGTGCCAGTTGCGGGGCCAGACCCACCGGCCGGCCGCGTCCGAAAAAGAAGCGCAACTGGCTGAAAAACTGGAACAACAGGCCGCCGGCGACCACCATCAGCGCGAAGGCCACCAGTGCCGCACCCAGTGCGCGACCATGGGCCCCGGCATGCAGGGCGCCCCGCGCCTGGAACAATACAATCAGCCCGGTGAGCCCCGCGACGAAGGCGGCCGCGGCGACAAAATATTTATGCTCCCGCAAGGGATTGGGGAAGGTAAAATTCTGACTGCTGCTGCTGTATTCGTAGCTCACGCGCCGGGCCTCTCGTCAATGCGGCGGGGTATCCGGGCGAAGGCTTGTTGTAACCGCCGAACGCCCCGGCATGGTTGAACCGCGAGCGCCTTGTGGCAGCGCAGCATAGCCTTCGCAAGTTTGATCTGGGTGGCGCGCCGGGGGTCAGGGTGGATCGCTGGCGCGCTGAGGGGCATGGGAGGCATCACTCTGTCGGGGCGGGTGGCTTTCGCCGTATCCGCGGGGGCGCCCAGAGGCCGCGCCCCCTGATGGCCTGCGCGATCAATAGGCGGTGCTGTCGAGTTCGGCCTTGGCCTGGGCGATCGCATCGCTGCGGCAGTTCTGATAGGCGACTGAGCGTTCGACATCCATCGTGGTGCCGCGCAGTGAGGCGCAGACGCGGGTGGCGGCATGGGCGATGCGCTGGTTCATGATGTCGCGGTCGGCGGCATTGGCAAGGTCCAGCCCGGCATAGGGGACGCGCAGGGTGGGGGCGCCATCGCTGTTCATCTCGACATGGTCGACCGGTGCGGACACGGCGATGACGGTGGTGTCGGCCGGCGTGGCGGCATGGGCGGCCATGGGCGCCATGCCCAGGGCGAAGGTGGCGATCACGGCGCCGCTGGCGGCAGCGGCAGTCAGAAGGCGGGGGGCGGCGGTGCGGATCTGGTTGAACATGGCGGGTTTTCCTCTGCTGGTGCCGCCCGAACCGTTCGGAGCAGCGATGCCATATCTATTGCAGGGGGCGTGCCAGTTTTCGGAAAGCCCGGATTTCCGCCATTCTTGCGCTATGACAAAGCTGTCACCGAGTTGATAATGAAATTAATCCTAAATTCATCTGGTAATTTTTGCCAAATTTTGGCGCAATCAATGAAGGGGTTAGTCTGCCGGTGCGCGCGGTCGATGTCGGGCATCCATCGCCACACTGGCACCCATGGCGTTACCCCAGCCGCAATCCCAGTTCGGCGAGCAATTGCGCGGCCTGTTCACGCGAAATGGTCGCGCCCCGAAACAAGGCGGCATCCACCAGCTTCAAGCCGCCAAGATCGGCCCCGCGCAAATCGGCCTTGTCGAAGCGCGCGCCCGTCAGCAATGCATCGCGCAGGCTGCAGGCCTCGAAACTGGCCTCGCGCAAATCGGCCTTTCGCAGATCGGCCTGGCTGAAATCGAGCCGCCGCAGGCGCATCTTGCGAAAACTCAGCCCGGTCAGTCTGGCGCCGGCCAGCAGGACTTCCTCGCAGGACAGGTCGATGATCCGCGCTTCGGTCAGATCGGCTCCGGTCAATTTGCAACCGGTCAGCCGCGCGCTCATCAGGCAGGTCTGGCGCAGGTTGGCATTGTTGATGTCGCAGGACTGAAAGGTCGCTTCGGCCAGGTCCGCGCCGAAAAAGCTGGCAAAGGGCGCGCGGCAGGACAGCCATTGCGTGCGTTCCAGATTGGCCTTGGTCAGGTCGGTGCGGCGCAGGCTGCACCGCTCGAAATGCCATCCGGCAAGGTCGAGATCGCTCAGATCGGCCTCATCGAGGATACTATCGACAAGCCGCAAGGCGCCACCCTCGGCCTTGGCGATGAGGGTGGCGATCTCGGCGCGCGCCAGCGTGGCGCCTTCGATGGTGCGGGTCGGATCGATCCTGGATGTCATCGCGCCTGTTAAAGCGCTTTGAGCCTCGAGGTAAAGCGCCGGCCGCTTGTTGGCGGCAAGTCAGCCCGCCACAGCCTTCCCCTTGGGGTCGGGCAACAGCACCGCCAACAGGCCAATCGCGGGCAGGAAGGCGCAGATGGCATAGACGCTCTCGATCCCGATATGGTCCGCCGCCTCGCCCAGCACCGCCGCGCCCACACCGCCCATGCCGAAGGCAAAGCCGAAGAACAGCCCGGAGATCATGCCGATCTTGCCGGGCACCAGCTCCTGCGCGAAGACCACAATGGCGGGAAAGGCCGAGGCGAGGATCAGGCCGATCGCCACGGTCAGCGGCCCGGTCCAGAACAGGCTGGCATGGGGCAGCATCAGCGTGAAAGGCAGGGCGCCCAGAATGGAAAACCAGATCACATGCCTGCGGCCAAAGCGGTCGCCGAGCGGACCGCCCGCGATCGTCCCCACCGCCACCGCGCCGAGAAAGACAAAGAGGTGCAATTGTGCCACGGCCACAGATACGCCAAAACGGTGGATGAGGTAGAAGGTGAAATAGCTGGTGAGGCTGGCCAGATAGACATATTTGGAAAAGATCAGCGCCAGCAGCACCGCGATGCCGCCCAGCACCTTGCCGCGCGGCAGGCCCTTGGCGTCATGACCATGGCTCTTGCCCGATGACAGGCGCGCAAGGCCGTGATGGCGATACCAGGTGCTGACATTCCACAGGATGGCGCAGGACAGCAAGGCCAGCAGTGCGAAACCCGCAAGGCTGGTCTGTCCCCAGCGCATGACGACGATCGCAGCGGCCAGCGGGCCGAGCGCCGAACCGGCATTGCCGCCCACCTGGAACATCGACTGGGCCAGCCCGTGCCGCTTTCCTGCCGCCATGCGCGCCACGCGCGAGGATTCAGGATGGAACACCGAGGATCCCATGCCCAGCAGCGAGGCACCCACCAGCAGCAGAGCATAGCTGTGGGCGGCCGACAGCACCACCAGCCCGGCGAGGGTGAAGAGCGTGCCGCCCGGCAGCGCCAGCGGCGTGGGCTTCCTGTCGGCATAGAGCCCGATGAGTGGCTGGAGAATGGAGGCGGTGAGCTGATAGGCCAGCGTCACCAGCCCGATCTGGCCGAAGGACAGGCCAAGCTCCAGCTTGAGGTTGGGATAGATGGCCGGCAGCAGCGATTGCAGCATGTCATTGATGAGATGGCAGGTGCTGATCGCCGCGATCACGCCGAACACCGTGGTGTCAGCGGCAAGGGGCGGGGCAGCGGATCGGGAAGCGTTCATGGGGGTTGTCCGTATCGGTAGATGCCCCCGATCTAGCCTCTCGCCTCATGGCCCGCATTCCTGTATGGGCCTTTTACCTTTGCAGGTGGGACATATGCGCTGGAATAACCCCGCCGCCTTCGAGCATATTGACCGACCGATTGTCGGCATCGGCAATGACTATCCGCCCGCTTTCGAGCTGGACTGGCATACGCATCGGCGCGGGCAATTGCTCTATGCCTCGGCGGGGGTGTTGGTGGTCAGCACGCCCCACGGCGCCTGGGTTGCGCCGCCAGAACGCGCGGTATGGACGCCGGGCGGATGCCCGCATGCGGTGCGCATGGTGGGTTCAGTCAGCACCCGCAGCGTGCTGATCGAGGCCGAGGCGGCCCACGCAATGGGCCAGAGCAACAAGGTCATTCAGGTCTCGCCGCTGCTGCGCTGCCTGCTGGAGGCCGCCTGCCAGATCCCGCCCGAATATGATCGCGATGGGCGCGATGGCAAGGTGATGGCGCTGTTGCTGGCCGAACTGGCCACCGCGCCGACCGTGCCGCTGCAAGTGCCCTTTCCGCAGAGCCCGGCGCTCGCGGCGCGCTGTCAGGCGTTTCTGGAGAAGCCCACGCAGCGTGAGACCATCGATGAATGGAGCGCGGGGCTTGGCATGGGGCGGCGTGCCTTCACCCGTGCCTTTCGGCGCGAAACGGGGCTGAGCTTTGGGGCATGGCGGCAACAGGCCTGCATTCTCGTGGCCCTGCCGCGATTGGCAAAAGGCGAGAGCGTCACTGCCATCGCCTTCGACCTTGGCTATGACAGCGCCGCCTCGTTCACCACCATGTTCAAGCGACTGGTCGGCGTACCGCCCAGTCGTCACCGGCAGGGTCTTTGACCGCGCCTGCGAGAAAGGACGCGGCCTGCAGCCGGGCCCGCCGCAGCCGGGCTATTTCAACACAATGCCAAAGCCGCGCTTGAACAGCGGGTGTGCGCTGTCATCAGGCACGGCGGGGTCCTGCGCCTCGACGGTCTTCATCGAGGAGGGCAGTTCGAAGGGCAGGTGTCCCTTTGCCATCGCCTTGCCCAGCACCACGTCGAGCACTGCCCCGTCATTGGCGCCGAAATTGGCGAGGATGGCCGCCGCCTTGTCCTTGACGTTGGTCAGCACCGCCGGCCGGTCGAGGAAGATCGAGAAGACAGCGGGGACATGCGCGGCCCTGGCCTGTTTCAGCGCCTCATAGGCCGGATCGCCATCGCGAAAGTCGAGGCGGCCTTCTTTCTGGCGACTGCCGAAGAAGTTGTAGGGGTGGAGCATCTCGGAGGGTGTCTCGGCGCGGATCAGCGCGAAATCGGCCTGAGCGGGGCTGTTGACCACGGTCAGACCGGCGGCCTGCGCCGCCTGGGGGTCGACACCGAAGAGCCAGACCTTCTTGCCCGCCGGCTTGATCGGCAGCAGGCCATGGTTGGTCAGCAGGACCTGCGCCTCGCGCTGGGTTTGTTCGCCCAGAGCGTGACTGGCCGGGGTGGCAACCAGTGCCGCGGCCCCGGCGGGGTCGACATAGGGGTCATCGAAAAGACCCTGCTCGAATTTGGCGATCAACACGCGGCGCGCGGATTCGTCGATCCGTTTGGTGGTGACAAGGCCATCGCGCAGGGCGGCCAGCAAGGGCGCGGTATCCTGCGTGCCGCCGAACTGGTCGATGCCTGCGGCGATGCCCAGCGCATAGCGCTGCTCGACGGAGAGGTCATTGACGCCCCAGTCGGTGGAAATGTCCTGCGGGCGCTGCGGGGCCTGAGCGGTCGGGGCGCTGCAACGTGTGTCGCAATCGAGCGTGATCGCCCAGTCGGACAGGATGATGCCCTTGTAGCCCATTTTTCCGCGCAGCAAATCCTGCAGCAAAACCTTGCTGTAGCCCGCGCCGGTCGGCTCGACCGGCTTGCCATCGATGACCGGGCCCGAAATGATCGGATAGGTCGGCATGATGCCCGCCGACTGCGCCGCCAGCGCGCCCTTGAAGGCGGCGATGTGCATTTGCAGCTGCGCCGTGGTCAGTTTCGCCACGCGGCCGTAATAATTGTGGCTGTCAAAGCCATTGGGCAGCGCGCCATAGCCGACCCAGTGCTTGACCACCGTAATGACGCCGTCACGCGTCAGGCCATGGTCGCTGCCCTGAAAGCCCGCGACATAGGCACCGCCCATCGCGCTGGCGAGGGCAGGGTCCGATCCGAACGTGCCGGTGATCCGGCTCCAGCGCGGTTCGCTGGCCAGATCGACCTGCGGGCTGAGCGCTTCACGGATGCCCACGGCGCGGTATTCGGCGCTGGCGATCCGGGCAAAACTGCTCAGGCGGGTGCTGTCGCCCAGCGCGGCAAAACCGATGAGATCGGGCCACAGCGACACGCCCGAGGCCGCCTCGCCCGCACCCAGCACATGGTCGAAATGGTTGCGCGGATCGGCGCTGATCGTCACCGGAATGCCAAGGCGCCCCTGTTCAGCCATGGCCTGCACCGCGTTCGATTGCTCGGCCATCATGGCCGGCTTCACCGACAGGCGCGTGATGTAGCTGGAGATATGCTTCACCCAGATCATCGGGGCGAGGGCCTGAAGATCATAGCCGTCACCCTGGCCCAGCGCGCCGCGCCCCCCTGCCGCAGATCTGCCCGGCAGCGTGCCATGCATCATCTGGCCCGCCTTTTCCTCAATCGTCATGCGCGCAATCAGATCATCGGCACGCGCCTCGGGCGAGAGACGCCAGTCCTCATAGGGGGTGAGCTTGCCATCGCCGTCGAGATCGCGGAATTTCAACCCATCGATAGTGAGGATGGCCTTGCTGCGCGCCTCGACCGGCACCTGCGTTGCCGCATGGCCGGCAAAAGGCAGGATCAGCGCCGCGCCTGCCAAAAGACCGCGCCGCCAAAGTGGATGAAGTCTCATCGGTTCTCTTCCTTTCATGGGCCGCCGCCTGTGGGGCGGGGCTGATGGTGCGCGCACTGCGGGCGAGTTTTGTGAACATGTCGCCAAAGGTCAGGCGGGTGTCGATGGCGCGATAGACCCGCATGGGGCGGCCTTTGGCATTGGCAACATAGGCGCCTCTGTCATCGAGCAGCGGCGTCGGCTTGACCACATAGTCGTTGGAGGAACTGTCCGCCTCGAAGGAGGATTGCAGCGCGGTCAAGGTGACAAGCGGACTGTCGCCCAGAATATAGGTTTCACCGATGTTGAGCCCAGCCTGCCCGGCCATGGTGCCGATCCGGTCCACCTGCGCCAGCAAAAACGCCCCCAGCGCGCCAGCCCCAGCCAGCCCCTGCTCCAGCTCTGCGTGCGAGATCAGCATGCGGCGATAGGTGTCGCGCGGGACCTGCCAGATCTCGATGTCGCTCTCGTTGAAAATGTAGCGCGCGGCGGCTGGATCGATCGTCAGATTGTATTCGGCATCGGTGCGGACAGGGAGGCCGGGCGTGAGATCGGCATGTTCCATACCCCCGATCCACACCAGCCTGAGGCGCCTGCCGATCCGGGGATCGCGGCGGTGGGCGGCGGCCAGCTCGGTCAGGCTGGCGCCGGCGGCATAGAACAGTGGCAGTCGGCTGTCGGTCCGCAAGGCCTCGGCGATAATGCGCGCGCTGGCCGGGCTGTCCCAGCTTGCCGGATCGCCGCCCAGCGCCGTTTCGCGCCCGGCGATGATGGGTGGAACCCGGTCCAGCCGCATCAGCTCTGCCAGCTCCTGCGCGCGGGCTGCCGCATGGCGGGCTTGCTGCGCTGAGGCATCGAAGGGGTCTTTCTCGTGCAGATGCGAGCCGATGATCAGCGCGACCTCGACCGAGGGAGAGGCCAGATGATGGGCCAGCTGGAACAGGCCATCGGGGTCGCCGCTCAGGTCATTGTCGATGATGATGCGCTGGCGCGGGACAATGGTGGCGCCGGCCGCGCGGGCAGGGGCGACCATGGCGCACAGCGACGCCCCGGCGCCCAGCCCGAGCCCCGCCAGAACATGGCGACGGGCCATGCCGTGCGCTTGCCCATCTTGACGCCGATCCACAATGGTCAACCTTCCTTCCTTGGGGCTCAGGCGAGCAGACGTGCCGGGATGACAAGCGTGTTGAAGCTGTCCGCCGGCAAGGTGGGGGTCAACTGATGCTTGCCGATCCCCAGACCGACGCTGAGCGGCTCGGCCATCTCATTGTTGATCACCACAACCACGCTGCCGTCGGGGTTGCGGAAGGCCATCTGGTTTTCATAGCCGACAAAGCTGCTGGTGGGCAGATAGCGAGCCCCCGGCCGCACAAAGGCCGACAGATGGCGCAGCAGCCAGTAATCGGGGGTGAGGCTGTAACTCTGCCCGTTCGCGGCCACCGACACCAGCGCGTTCTGCGGCCAGCCCCAACCTGAGGAGGCGCCCGCGCCCAGCGCCAGATTCCAATAATCCCACGCGCGCGCGCCAGCGGCGAAATAGCGCTTCATCGTCGTCCAGCCATAGCGGGCATAGTGCCAGTCATTGGTGCCCACGCCGCATTCCTGCTCGCTGCCCCAGATCGGCAGGGATGGCCAGCGGCGCTTGATCTCCTCGAGCGCGCCCTTGCCGGCCCATTGCACCCCCACGCCCTTGATCCAGCGGGCAGCCTCGGGCGAGGCCATGGCCGGGGCGAGCAAATCGGCGTTGCCCCGCTCCAGCGTGCCGAAAAACAGCTCCACCCCGCGCCGGTCCATCTCGGCGCCGAGATAGGGGATGAAACGCGCCAGCCCTTCGCCCGTCCAGCAGCAGCTGGGGAAGGGCTGGGCGGAGTTGAATTCGTTCTGCGGCATGACCATGCCGATCCTGACGCCTTCCTGCGCATAGGCATCGACATAGCGGGTGAAATAGCGGGCATAGGCCTCGAAATAGCGTGGCTCCTGAATGAAGCTGTCGCTGCCTTCATGGCCCAGTTGGTCGGGGCGAATGCCATTCGCGGGCTGGCCGGGCCAGGCGGGCGCCTGCGCGTAATGGCCGCCTTTTTTCATCCATGTCGGCGGCGACCAGGGCGAGGCCCAGAGGCGCAGATCGGGCCGGATCGCCTGCGCCGCCTTGATGAAGGGCAGCAGCGCCAGCCTGTCCTGCGCGATGGAGAAATGCGCCATGGCAAAATCGCCCGGCGTCTCGTCATAGGAATACCATGCGCGCGAAAGATCATTGGCGCCAATCGGCGTGCGGCACAGCGAGAAGGCCGCACCATCGGCGCCAAACAGCGCGGCAAGGGCCTGTGCCCGCAAGGCCGGGGTCAGGCGGGAGAGCGCGTCCCATCCGCGCTCGCTAAAGGCACCGCCAAAGCCTTCGATGGGCTGGGCCGGGGCCTCAAGATGCACTTCGACGTGGCGGCCGAACATATCGCTCGACGGCGCACCCAGCGCGGGCGCCGCCATCCTGTCCCAGGCGCGTGTGCGCGTTGTAGCATGCCAGAGGATGGTGCCATCCGCGCCGGTGTTACCCGGTTCTGGTGGTGCGGCCGCTGCTGCCGTTCCCACCGTTCCGCCGGTTGCGGCCATGGCCAGTCCCACACTGGCCAGCTTGAAGAGGTCACGCCGTTCCATATGCCTGTCCCTGCTGCGAAAAAGGCGGGCGCCCGGATGGGCGCCCGCAAGGGTGGACTGTCAATCCAGTCATCGTCTGGCGGATCGTCTGTTGGTGAAGGCGAGGCGGGGATGTCCGGCATCGCCGGCAAGGGCGACATCATGACGGCCCTCTGGCTGGCGCCCCCGGCCTGCTGTCATGCTGGCAAAGCCGGCCAGTCGGTGCCCGGCAGCGCCTTTGCGCCGGTGGCGCGTCGAACGTCGCAGGAAAAGGCGATCAAGGCCTGCGCTGAATGCGCCGGCAGGGTTTGATTGCTCATGATCCTCTCACCCCTTGTCATTTATCGCTTCAGGGATTTACTTTTTGTACTTTGCTCGAAGTGCAATCAATTGCTAGCGCTGTCAAGACATCGCTGTCAGTTTTTGGCTGGCCGAATTCGTATGAATATGCCACCGTGACAAATATAGTATAGCCGTCACGGGAACGAGGATTTCAATGCACCAGCCTGCCCCGCCAACCACACCTGCAACCATGGCGGATGTTGCCCGGCAAGCCGGGGTCTCGCTCAAGAGTGTGTCGCGGGTCATCAACAATGAGCCCAATGTGTCGGCCGCTTTGCGTGCCCGCGTGCAGGAGGCAATCGCCGCGCTCGATTATGTGCCCGATACCGCCGCCCGCTCACTGGCCGGGGGGCGCAATTTCATCATCAGCGTGATCTTCGACAATCCCAGCCCGAATTACGTCATCAAGGTCCTGTCGGGCAGCTACCGCGCTTGCGTTGAACATCAATATCACCTGCGGATCGACCAGTTCGATGGGCTGACCGGCCAGGACGGCGTGATGAACCAGCTTGAGCAGGTGCTGCGTCACAGCCGGGTGGACGGCTTTGTGCTCACCCCGCCGCTGTGTGATGATCGCAAGGTGCTCGACCGATTGGAGGCGCAGGGGCTGCGCTATGTCCGCGTGGCGCCAACGGTCGATCCGGGCCGCTCGGCGGCGGTGCGGATTGATGATGAGGCTGCCGCGGCCACCGTGGCCGATCTGCTCTGGCGTCATGGGCATCGGCGTATCGGGTTGATCAATGGCCCGCGTGACCATGGCGCGGCCGTTTTGCGGCGCAAAGGATTTCTCGACCGCCTTCACGCGCTGGCGCCTGATCTTGTGGTGAGCGAGGCCGATGGTGCGTTCGATTTTGAGGGCGGCATCACCGCGGCGAATGCCTTGTTCGACGGGACGCCGGATCTCACTGCCATTTTTGCCGCCAATGACGATTCCGCCCTCGGCGCCATGGTGGCATGCCGCCAGCGCGACCTTGACGTGCCCGGCCAGGTTTCGGTCTGCGGCTTTGACGACAGTGTGGTCGCGCGCTCGGTCTGGCCGCCGCTGACGACGGTTCGTCAGCCGATCGAGGAGATGGCCTATGCCGCGGCCAACTTGCTGCTGTGCCGGCAGCAGACAGGCGACCTGCCGCAGTGCCTGCTCGATTTTGAACTGATGGAGCGGCAATCGGTCGCTGACACATCTGTGTGAAACGCGGCGGACGTGCATCGCCGCCCGGCGCCTTAAGGTGAACCCCGGGAACGGTCATTGTGACTGACGGCCAGTTGGCGCGCTTGCGCTGCTGACGGGCAGACTCGCCGCCTCGTCGCGAGGCGCGCATTCATCCCCTCAGGATGCAATGATGAATAGCAATGCGTGCGACCCTGTGGTGACCAATGGTCACGCAGCCAGGGCAGGATTTCCGACTTTTCCCATTTTCTAAATAGCTGATTAAAAGTAGTTCCTCGCTTCTGACAACGTTGAATGTATCCCGGCAGCCACAGTCGCAATCGATTGACAGCGCAGTCTTGACAGCGATGTCTTTTATCGTGATGTCTCATGCCTGTGGAGCGGTAAACCGCACACAAAGGGAGAGGGATCATGAAAAAATATGCCGTCGCGGGCATGGTGTCCGCGTTTGCCCTGATGTCGTCGACTGCGGCCTGGGCTCAAACCAACAAATCCACCGACGCGCCGCAGGACGGGGACATCGTGGTCACCGCCACGCGCGAAAATACACTGCTCTCCAAGACGCCCATCGCCCTGACCGCCGTGACCGGCGACACGCTGCGCGACAAGGGGGTGGTCAATCCGACCAATCTGGGCGAGCAGGTTCCCAACCTTTCGATCGACCGCACCAACGGCCTGCAAGTCACCATTCGCGGCGTGACCAGCACCGACGGCACCGAAAAGGGCAATCCCTCGGCAGCCTTCCTCGTCGACGGCATCTATCTGGCCCGCCCGCAAGAGGCTGACATCAGCTTCCTCGACGTCAACCATGTCGAAGTGCTCAAGGGCCCGCAGGGGACGCTCTATGGCCGCAACACGACCGCGGGCGTCATCAACGTCATCACCAACAAGCCCGACTTCACCGGCCTCTCGGCGGGCGGCAACATCGGCTATGGCAATTACAATGCCATCAATGCCGATGCTTTCCTCAACATCCCGGCCAATGACTGGGCGGCCTTCCGCGCGGCTGTCAGCTACGATTCGCGTGACAATTTCACCAAGCCGGCGGGCAATGACCCCTATTACAACAAGAACTTCCGCACCAACATCAGCGCCCGCCTGCAGGGCCTGTTCAAGCTGGGCGACAATGGCGACCTGCTCATCCGCGGCGCCTATTCCAAGCTCAATGGCTCGCGCGACAGCTCGGTGGCGACCAGCAATGTGTACAAAATTCTGCCCGGTGCCACCGCCGGTTCGCAGCGCACCGCGGTCTGGTCGCCGGTGGGTGACACCAATGCGATCCTGACCAGCTCGCTGCCCTCGGCCTCCTTCAACACGCCTTTGCCGACTGGCATCACCACCAATCAGTATGGCGGGGGTGACACCAATTCCTCCAAGCCCGACGTCAACGACATCGCCTATAATTTCGACGCGGAACTCAACTACAATTTCGGCCCGGTGAAGACGACCTACATCGGCTCGATCCGCCAGTATGAGGCCAAGGAAAACAGCAATGTCTTGATCGGGACCAACCTGGCCGGCACGTTCAATGGCGATTACACGCAGCAAAGCCATGAATTGCGCCTGGCCAGCACCGGTGATGGCCCGCTCAAGATCCAGGGCGGTCTTTATTACTTCCGCGAGGAATCGCGCATCGCCTTCTACATCTACAATCTGGCGCCGGCCGCTTTTGGCAACACCTATATCTACGGCTTCCCCCAGCACACGATCTCGGCCACCAAGGGTGCCTTCACGCAGGGCACCTACAAGGTCACCGACCATATCCGCCTGACGGCCGGTATGCGCTACACTGCTGATGATCTCAGCCGTTATGGCCATACGGTGCACATCAACAGCCTCGGCTCGAACGTTTATGCCGGCGGCCTCTACAATCTCACACCGGGTGCGGCGGATCGCAGCTATGTCAATGATGGCGAGATCAAGAGCAACAAGATCACCTGGCGCGGCGGGTTTGACGCAGACATTGGTCGCGGCCTGCTCTACGGCTCGGTGGCGAGCGGCTACAAGGAAGGCGGCTTTGGCGACGGCTGTTCGAACGGGGCGCCGGGTCAGGAACTGGTATCGACGCAGGGCGAACGCTGCAACTATGCGCTCGGTGACCAGCATGCCATCTATTATCAGCCCGAAACGCTGGTCGATTACGAACTGGGCTTCCGCGGCACGATCGTTCCCGGCGTGAAGATCGACACCAACCTGTTCTATTATGACTACAAGAATCTGCAGCTGAGCGCCATCGTGCCGGTGAACGGCGCCAACCAGACCATCACCACCAATGCGGGCAAGGCATCGGTGCTGGGCTGGGAATTCGAGACCCAGCTTGCCCCCATGCGCAACCTCAATGTCACGTTGGGGATGGACCTGACCAATGGCCATTATCGCCAGTTCTGCCCCAGCGGCACCGACAGCGCAGGCAATTGCACGGTCAATTCGGCCGGCCAGTTGGCCAATTATGCCGGGCAAAAGCTCGACCGCACACCGTCCACCGTGCTTTATGCCAATGCCAAATACACGATTCCCGTGGGTGATGGCGATGTCGTGGCCTCGGTGGGGACGCGCTATTCCTCGGCCTATTCGGTCACGGTCTTTGGCGACAATGGCCCCTACTGGCTGAAGCTGTGGACCCCGGCGCAGACCAAGACGCAGGCGACGGTGACCTACAACGCACCGGGCCACAAGTGGTACGTCTCGGCCTATATCAAGAACATCGAGAACAATGTCTCGCTGGTCACCGGCAGCGCCTCCTCGGTGACGATGTCCGATCCGCGTACCTTTGGCCTGCGCGCAGGCTTCCGCATGTGATGACCCACTGACCCTATGACAGCCGCAAGTCCGTCCCCGGGCTTGCGGCTGACTGTTCCCCACCCACCCATTGCCGGGCCCCCCCAAGGCATGATCCCGGCGTCCGTGACGGAGACGAGTGATGACGATCAAATTCTGGATGCTGGCAAGTGCCGCCTGTGTGGCTTCGGCGAGCCCTGGCTGGGCGCAGGCGCCTTCGGCCAATGATGTCACGCAGGCCGATGCCCGCGCTGCGGTTACGGTCAAGGCGATGCAGCCGGGCGAGAAGATCGTGCTGACCCATGGCATCATGCCGCTGCCCTTTGGCGACAAGCCGGTGGCCATCCCGGCCGATGCGATCCCCGGCGCCGGCTATGTTGCCGGGATTGCGCGTCTGGGCGTCCCCGCGCTCAAGGAAACCGATGCCTCGCTGGGCGTCGCCTATGTCGGTGGCATCCGCAAGGATGGCGCCACCCCCTTGCCCAGCGGGCTGGCGCAGGCCGCCACATGGAATCCTGATATCCTCTATGCCGGCGGCGCGATGATTGGCGCCGAGGCGCGCGCCAAGGGGTTCAATGTGCTGCTGGCCGGTGGCGTCAATCTGACGCGTGATCCGCGCAACGGGCGCACCTTTGAATATCTCTCGGAAGATCCGCTGCTCTCGGGCCATCTGGTGGGCGCGGCGATCCGCGGCATCCAGTCCAACCACATCATTTCGACCATCAAGCATTATGCGCTCAATGGCCAGGAAACGGGCCGCAAATTCGTCAACAGCGAGATCAGCGAGGCCGCCGCGCGCGAGAGCGACCTGCTCGCTTTCCAGATCGGCATCGAGCAGGGGCAGCCGCTCTCGGTGATGTGCAGCTACAATGTCGTCAATGGCGCGCATGCCTGCGATTCCGACCACCTGCTCAACACGGTGCTCAAGGGTGACTGGCGCTGGAAGGGCTTTGTCATGTCGGACTGGGGCGCCGTGCCCTCGCTCGACACGGCGATCCATGGGCTCGACCAGCAATCGGGCGCCCAACTCGACCCCAAGCTGTTCTTTGCCGATGATCTGGCCGCCAAAGCCAAGGCAGATCCCCAATGGGCCGCCCGCCTTGACGATATGAACCGGCGCGTGCTGACCGCCATCTATGCCGCCGGCATCGACAAAAACCCGGCCACCAGCGGCGGCAAGATCGACTTCGTCAAGGATGGTGAGGTCGCGCTCGAAGCTGAGAAACAGGGCATCGTGCTGCTCAAGAACGATGGCAATGTGCTGCCGCTGGCAAAGAACGCCAAGCGGATCGCGGTCATCGGCGGCTTTGCTGCGGCAGGGGTGCTCTCGGGCGGCGGATCAAGCCAGACCGACCCTGAAGGCGGCCCCAAGGCCAGTGTGCCGCTGGGCATTGATGGGCCATGGGCGGCCTTCTTTGCGCAGCACTATCACGGCACCGCGCCGCTCGCTGCCATCCGCGCCATGGCGAGCAAGGCCGATGTGACCTTCCGCGACGGCGCCTTCATTTCCGAGGCGGTGGACCAGGCCAAGAGGGCCGATGTGGCGATCGTCTTTGCCACCAAATGGTCGACCGAAGGCAAGGATCAGGCCGACTTCACCCTGCCCAATGGCCAGGATGCGCTGATCGCGGCGGTGGCGGCGGCCAATCCACATACGATCGTCGTGCTCGAGACCGGCAATCCCGTCGATATGCCCTGGCTCGACAAGGTGCCCGGCGTGATCGAGGCGTGGTATGGCGGCGCGCGCGGCGGCGATGCCATCGCCAGCGTGCTGTTTGGCGAGACCAACCCGTCTGGCCGCCTGCCCATCACCTTCCCGGCCCGCGCCAGCCAGCTGCCGCGCCCGGTGCTCGATGGCTATTGGGATCTGGAAACCAACTTCATGGGTGACCCGCCCACGCCCGCAACCAAACTGTCCGCCAATTACAACATCGAGGGCTCGGACGTGGGCTATCGCTGGTTCGCGCGCAAGGGCGAGAAGGCACTGTTCCCCTTCGGCCACGGCCTGTCCTACACCAGCTTTGCCGCCGATGGGCTCAAGGTTGACGGGCTCAAGGCCAGCTTCACCGTGAAGAACACCGGCGCGCGTGCTGGCGCCTATGTCGCGCAGCTTTACCTGACCGCGCGCGGCGGCGAGGCGCGCGAACGTCTGGCCGGCTTTGCCCGCATCATGCTTCAGCCCGGCGAGAGCAAGCCGATCACCCTCACGATTGATCCGCGCATTCTGGCGGATTGGACCGAAAAAGGCTGGACGATCAAGGGCGGCCCATACAGCTTCGCGCTGGGAGAGGACGCCGAACATCTTGCCGCCCCTGTCAGCACCACGCTGAAGAGCAAGACCTGGAAGGATTGAGCCGATGCGCAAAACCACTGCTTTGGGCGCCATTCTGGGTGCCAGCCTCATGGCGCTGGCGACGCCGGCCCTCGCGCAGACAACCGTCACCGTCACTGGAGGCGCCGTCTCGGGGGTGAGCGAAGGGACGGTCACCGCCTTCAAGGGCATCCCCTATGCCGCGCCGCCGGTGGGCGCCAACCGGTGGCGCGCCCCGCAACCGGTGGTGGTCTGGTCGGGCGTGCGCGATGGGTCAGCCTATGGGCATGATTGCGCGCAGGCGCCCTTCCCGCCCGATGCCGCGCCGATCACCACCACGCCCGCCGAAGATTGCCTCTACCTCAATGTGTGGAAGCCCACGGTGGCCAAAGCGGGGGCCAAATTGCCAGTCATGGTGTGGATCCATGGCGGCGGCTTTGTCAATGGCGGCTCTTCGCCCGGCGTCTATAGCGGCGCTCACTTCGCGCGTGACGGTATCGTCTTTGTCAGCCTCAACTATCGTCTGGGCCGTTTCGGTTTCTTTGCTCACCCGGGGCTGGCGGCGGAAGGGCTGGGCGGCAATTTCGGCTTCCTCGATCAGATCGCGGCGCTCAAATGGGTGCAGGCCAATGTCGCCAAATTTGGCGGTGACCCCGCGCATGTGACGGTGTTTGGCGAAAGCGCCGGGGGCATGAGCATGCATATGCTGCTGCAATCGCCACTGGCACGCGGGCTTTACAGCCAGATCGCGATCGAGAGCGGCGGCGGACGCGCCGGCACCTTGCCTCAGCCCACCATGGCCAAAGCAGCGCGCATCGGCAATGCCTTCGCCCCCGGTCTGACCGCGGCGCAATTGCGCGCGCTGCCCGAGGCACAGGTGACGGGCAATCTCTCCATGCTTTCGATGAGCCAGCCTGGCTATTCAGGGCCGATGGTCGATGATCGCACCATTCTGGGGGCGCCCGATGATGCGATCATGGCGGGGCTGACCGCGCCTGTGCCGGTGATTGTCGGGGCCAATTCAGCCGATGGTTTTGCCTTTGGCAGCGACAAGGACAAGGTCTTTGCCCAGTTCGGCGCCGATGCCGATGCGGCGCGCAAGGTCTATGACCCCGATGGCAAGGCGCCTGCCGGCCATATTGCCATGGCGATCAGCGCCGATTCCATGTTCATCGAAACCGCCCGCCATGTGGCAAGGCTGATGGCCGCGCGCGGGCAGAAGGTCTGGCTCTATCGTTTTGGCTATGCCGTGCCCAAGATGGCCGAAGCGATCGGCGGGGCTGCCCATGCCAGCGAATTGCCCTATGTTTTCGACACGGTGGCCGCCCGCAAGGGCGATGCGCCGCTACCGCAGGAACAACCCGTTGCTGACCTCACCCATCGTTACTGGGTCAACTTCGTCAAGACCGGCCATCCCGATGGCGATGGCACGCCCGCCTGGCCGCAGGTCAGCGGCAAGGACACCACGGTGCAACTGATCGACGCCAAGGGCGCAGCCCATGTCGAAGATCCCGACACCGCGAGGCTTGATTTTACCGAAAAGCGCGTGGCGCAGTAAGGCGATACGGCTGACCCTGTAAGGTGACGGTATGGGGGAGCGGATTGCGCGCCGGATCGGCGCCATGATCCTTCCCCCGTCATCCTTTGGGAAAGGTCGCCGCCAGATGGTCGATCAGCGCGCGCACGGCAGGGGGCAGGCCGCGCCTCGTGGTAAAAACGAGATGCACGATACCGATCTGCGCGCGCCATCGCGGCAGGATATGGACGAGGTTTCCTTCGCGTAACGCCGCGGTGCAAATATGGTCAGGCAGCAGTGCGATGCCCAGCCCGGCGATGGCCGCCGCGCGCACCGCGACAAAATCGCCGCTGCTCATGCGCGGTTCGTGGCGCAGGCGGTGGCTGGCGCCATCCTCGCTTTCGAGGTGCCACTCGACCTCGCCAATTTCGTCGCTTGTGCCCAGTGTCGGCAGATTTGCCAGCATGGCGGGATCACCGGCAATGCGGGCCGCCATCTGCGGGCTGCCGACAAGAATGCGCGCCGAGGTGCCCAGCGTGCGCATCGTCAGCGCGGCGTCGCTGGTCAGCGCGACACGGACGCGCAGGGCAAGGTCGATGCGCTCCTCGATCAGATCGACAGCGCGGTCGGTCGCCACCAGTTGCAGCCGCACGCGCGGATAGCGCGCCAGATAGGTCGGGAGGATCTGCGAGAGGATCTCGGCAAGGCCGGTGGGGCAACTGAAACGGACGCGGCCATGAGGTTCGGCCTGCGCCTCGACCACCAGCGCGGCGGCCTGTTCGGCTTCGCCCAGCATCGCGCGGCACCGCTCATAGAAGGCCTGGCCGACATCGGTGACGCGAAAGTGCCTGCTGGACCGCTCGATCAGCCGCGCGCCAAGCCGGGCCTCCAGCGCCGCGATGCGGCGGCTGAGCTTGGATTTGGGCTCACGCAGCGCCCGGCCGGCGGCGGCGAAACCGCCATGCGCCACCACCTGCGCAAAATAGGCATAGTCATTGAGGTCTTCGCGCATCATCGTTCCTTTTGTGGAACGATAAGTATCAATTTTGCCGACTACAGCCAAGATCGTTCCGGATGCATTACTTTTTTCACCGGCGCAGCAAGCGCTGTCTGAACTCAAAGGAGCATGAACCATGGCACAGGATTTCAACAACAAGGTGGTGGTCGTCACCGGTGGCACCTCGGGCATCGGCCTGGCCACCGCGCAGGCCTTTGCGGCCGCGGGCGCATCGGTGTTCATCACCGGCCGCCGTCAGGAGGCGCTGGATGCGGCCGTGAAGGCCATCGGCGGCCGGGTGACGGGCGTGCGCGGCGACATGGCGAACCTTGCCGATATCGACCGGCTCTATGACGCCGTTCAGCAGCAGCATGCCCAGATCGACGTGATCTTCGCCAATGCCGGTGGCGGTAGCTTCGCCCCGCTTGGCGCGATCAGCGAGGAGCATTATCAGCAGACCTTTGACACCAATGTGAAGGGCGTGCTCTTCACCGTGCAGAAGGCGCTGCCTTTGCTGCGTGACGGGGCTTCGGTGGTGCTCACCAGCTCGGTGACGGCGATCACCGGCACAGCGGCCTTCAGCGTCTATTCGGCGACCAAGGCGGCGGTGCGCAATTTCGCGCGCAGCTGGATCCTCGACCTCAAGGATCGCCATATCCGCGTCAATGCTGTCAGCCCCGGGCCAATCGAAACCGCCGGCCTGGTCGAACTGGCGGGCCCGGATGCGGCGGCCCAGCAAGGGTTGCTCGACTTCATGGCAGGGCAGGTGCCGCTTGGCCGCGTCGGCCAGCCTGAAGAGATCGCCAAGGCGGTGTTGTTCCTTTCCTCGGATCAGGCCAGCTTCGTCAATGGCATCGAACTCTTCGTCGATGGTGGCATGGCCCAGATCTGAACCGGCAAAGCCGAACGGGGCGGCGCAAGCCCGCAACGTTCGGCTCGGCTCGTGCTGCGCGTTGGCTTAGCTCTTTCTCTTTGCCGCCAAAGTCATTATCGCGGTCGACCGCAAAAGGGGCAGGATGTGGGATCGTTCAAAAGCACATTATCGGATCGGCAGGCGATCGGGGCCTTTGCCGCGGGCTGCGTGGCGGTGACGCTGGGCGTGTTGGCGCATCTGCCGATGTTCGCGATGGCGCGGTCCATGCATTATCGTCTGGCGGGCATGGCGATGGACAACACCATGCTGGTCGGCATGGGGCTGATCGTGCTGGGCACTTTTGTGGCCGCTTATGGGCTGCTGCCACGCAATGTCAGCGCACAGCGTGCGCAGGCCGCACAGATCGTCGTGGCCGCTCCCGAAGACGCCCATCTCGGCCTTGCCCATTGGGGCCTGATGGCGGTGTTGACGGTGGCGCTGGTGATCGATGTCATGAAGCCGGCCTCGCTCGGCTTTACCGTGCCGGGCATGATCAGCGAATATGGCGTTCCCAAAAAGACCGTCTCTCTGGTGCCGTTTTTCGCGCTGGCGGGCACGGTGACGGGATCGGTGCTATGGGGGTGGATTGCCGATGTCTATGGTCGCAAGGCCTCCATCCTGCTTTCGGCGGTGATGTTCGTTGGCACCTCGATCTGCGGCGCGATGCCCAGTCTGGCGTGGAACATCGCCATGTGTTTCATGATGGGGGCCGCCGCCGGGGGCATGTTGCCGGTGACCTATGCGCTGCTCGCCGAAATGATGCCCAGTCGGCATCGCGGCTGGAGCCTGGTGCTGGTGGGCGGGCTGGGCGCGGTGGGCGGCTATTTTGCGGCCAGCGGCCTGTCGGCCCTGCTGCAGCCGATTTTTGGCTGGCGCATTCTGTGGCTCGCCAACCTGCCGACGGGGCTGACGCTGGTCCTGCTGGGCGCGCTTATCCCGGAATCGGCGAAATTCCTGCTGGCGCGCGGACGGGTTGCCGAGGCGGAAGCGGTGATGCGGCGGTTTGGCGCGAAAGCCCGCCGGGCCAGCCTGGCCAGCGAGGAGAGCCGGCGCGGATCGCATGTGCTTGTCGGTTTCCAGCTTTACGGCAAACTGGCCGCGCTCAGCATCTGTGCCCTGTCATGGGGGCTCATCAACTTTGGCCTGTTGCTCTGGCTGCCGGCGGATCTGGTGGCCAAAGGCTATTCGGTGGGCGTGTCGAGCCGCCTGCTGGCCGAAAGCGCCCTGATTGCCTTTCCCACGGTTTTCCTCGCCGCGCTGCTGTACAGTCGGTGGAGCACCAAATGGGCGCTGACTGCGATGATCGCGCTGACGCTGGCCGGGCTGCTGCTGGTGCTGCGGCTCGAACTGGCAGGCGGGGGCAGCCCGGTCCTGCCGGTGGCGCTGCTGATCGTGGGCACCAATGGCATCATCGCCATCGTGCTGCCCTATACGGCCGAGAGTTTCCCGCTGCGGGTGCGTGGCCGCGCGACCGGCTGGGTTGCGGCCTGCACGAAGGGGGGCGGGCTGCTGGCGCAGGGGCTGACGATCAGCGGCATCATCCTGTCGATGGGAACCTCGTCACTGCTCGTGATGGTGCCAACCGCGCTGTCGCTCGTGCTGGTGGCATGGTTCGGGCGGGAAACGCGCGGGCGGGATCTGCGCGATCTGGATGGGGACCAGAGCTGATCAGGCTGACATGACAGCCTTCGGGCGCCCGGCAAGGCTCAGCGCTCCCTCCAGCGCATCGCCGAGCGGTTCGCACAAATGCTGCACCGTGCGCGCGCGCAGCCATGGCGCCATGCGCGGCGCAAGGCCCCCCACCAGAGCGCAGCGCGCCGCGCCGCGTTCGAAGATGGTTTCGATAAAGCGCTCGATATGGGCAGCGGCATCCTCGACGATCGACCGCGCGATGGCATCATTGGCCTCGGCATAATCCATCACCAGCGGGGCAAAACTGCCGTAATCGCGCGGTGTGGCCTGATCCATCCAGGCCACCGCCCGGGCGGTGTCATGGTTGAAACGCGCGGTGACCGCCGTGCTGAGCGGCGTCTGCTGGGTGCGTCCATCGAGCGCGCGTAGCGCGTGGCGCATCGCCGAGAGGCCAAGCGCCGCGCCGCTGCCCTCGTCCGAGATCGGGAAGCCATAGCCGCCAATGGTGAAATCCCGGCCATCGACGCGCACTTGCGCGGCACTGCCGGTGCCGATGATCAGGATCGCGCCATCATGCCCGCCATGCGCGCCCAGATTGGCGATCAGCGCATCGGTGGCATAGGCGGTGGAGGCAAAGCCGAAATCCAGCCCTTCGAGCGCCTGCCGGACGCCGGGGCGGGTGATGCCGGCAATGCCCATGCCGGCCTTGATCCGCGATCGTTGGTCAGGCGTGAGCCCGGCCTGCGCGATGGCCTGATCGGCGGTGTCCCTGAGCGTTTCATACAGCGCCTCAATGCCGACGCGGGCATTGGCCGCGCCTGATCGGCCTTCGCCGATGATGGCGCCATCGGCGTTGATGAGGCGCGCGCGGCAATTGCTGCCGCCTGCGTCGATGCCCAGATAATAGGTCATGGGTGGGGGGCTCCATGGCTGGTGGTCTCGGCCCAATGGCGGGTGCGGGGTGTGTGGCCGATGCCGGGGTTGAGCTGATTGCGCGGATCGATGCTGCGATAGAAGTCGGCCAGCGAGGGCCGCGCGACATAGAGATGGCCGACATTGTGCTCGGCGGGATATTGCGCCCCGCGCTGGTCGAGCAGGGCCCAGAGCGCATGCTCATAAGCCAGCGGATCGGTGCCTTTCTTCACGATATAGTCCTGATGGAAGACCTGACAGAAGAAATGGCCGTAATAGAGCTTGTGGATGGTCTGCGCCTCCAGAGCCTCCGGCAAATGTTCCACCCATGCGCGATTGTTGCGGGGCAAGGCGATGTCGAGGGCGACGATGTCCTCGACGTCCTTGCGGTGCACGGCGCGGTAGCGCACGGCGGCGCCGGCGGCGACGAAGCGGTGGAGGAAGGCCTTGGCCGCCTCCTGCGCGCTGCATTCGAAATGCTCGCCAGTCTCCTCGCCGGCCTCGCCGCCGCCGGGCAGCAGGCGGGAGAGCAGCGTGCGCGTGTCCGCGACCTGATCCTGCGACACCTTCAGGATCAGGTGATGGGCAAAACGTTCGCGAAAGTCGCGCATCCGCGCCGGCAGGTGGTCGGGCAGGAAACGGCTCGCCCATTGCATCATCCGGTCGCTGCGTCCCGCGCCCAGCAGGGCATCGACCCGCGCCTTGGCGGCGAAGAGCGCGGGCAGCCGGTCAGTGCCCAGCTTTTCGATGGCGACGAATGTATCGCGGCCATAGTGGTCGGCGATGTCGAAGGCGGTGCGATGCATATATTCGCCCGCGATGGGGGGCATGGCAAAATCGCGCAGCATGGCGCGGCGCAGATCGGTCAGCACATCGGGGCGGTTGGTGCCGATGTAGAAGGTGGCCGTGTTGTCGTCCCGCGCGAAGGTGTCGAGCCGCACGGCCAGGACGATCAGCTTGCCCGCGCTGCCCGCCGCCTCGAACAAGCAGCGCGGATCGGCGTTGAAGCGGGCAGGGGTATCGCTGTCGATGTCGCGGACATGGCTGACATAGCTGTGGTCATGCGCCCAGCAATCGCCCGCTGGCGCGATGTCGGCCTCGGTGAACTCGCCCGCATCTAGACGGGCAAGGATGGTTTCGGGTTTATCGCCGAGCGCGATGCCCAGGTGGTTGACGAGGCGCAGGCTGCCATCGGGCATGACCTGACCATAGAGCGCCATCTGCGTGTAGGCCGGCCCGCGCCGCACCAGCGATCCGCCGGAATTGTTGCACACGCCGCCCACCACCGAGGCGCCAAGGCACGAGGAGCCGATCACCGAATGCGGTTCCCGCCCATAGGGGCGCAGCGCCTGCTCAAGGCTGTGAAGCGTCGTGCCCGGCAGGCAGAGCACCTGTTCGCCCTGGCGGATGACGCGCAAGGCCGAAAGGCGTGTGGTGCTGATGATCACCAGCCCGCCGGGATAATCCGCGCCATCGGGGGTCGATCCGCCGGTGAGGCCAGTGTTGGAGGCCTGCATGATGATCGAGACATCGGCCGCGACACAGGCCTGCGCCACCTGCCAAAGTTCGACAAGATTGCCCGGGCGCACCACGGCGATCGCCGGGCCCGATCCGCTGCGATAACCCCGCCGATAGCGCAAGGTCGCGCGCGGCGAGGTCAGTACATGGGATGCCCCCACGGCCTCTCGCAACCGAGTGAGCAATCGGGTTTCGCTTGCCTGCATTGTCATTGCGTTTGCACTTCCTCGTCGCTCATCAGATCATCGCCCGCCAGCCAGCGCAGAATGTCCCGCGCCGCAGGGTGGTCAAACCCGGCATAGCGGCTGCGCAGCCGCGCTGCACGCGCGCCGAGTCGTTCGTGGCCGACATCCTGAAAGATCAGCAGGTCCTCCTGAAGGCGCGCCGCAAAGTCATCGCCCAGCATGTGCCGCGCGGCATCGTTGAAGGCGGCGCCATAGGCGTAATCGGCGCCCTGCCGGTACAGCATCGGCAGGCTGAGCGCGGGCAGGCATGTAAGATGCGCCTGAATGGCCGGATTGAGCGCATGGCCAGTGATAAGCGCGGCATTGGCGGCCTCGCGCCCGGTCAGCGCGCGCAGATGCAGGAAGCGCGACATGCGCTCCCCGTCATTGACCGGATAATTGTCCCACAAGCACACCGGGCGACCCAGATCCCGCGCCACGCGGGCCAGATGCGCCGGGCCGATGGCGCGGGCGCAGACCTCCTCGCCGGTCCAGTAGATTTGCACCTGCGGCGCGAGCAGGCGGCCCAGATCGGCCAGATAATTGGCTGGCCGCTCTCCAAAGACCACATCAAGAATGCGGTCATCGGCATAATAGGTCGGGCAGGTGTAGATGCGCGAGGCTTTCGTCAGCCCGGCGCACAAGTTCACCACCTCGGCCTGACGCGCGGCAAGCTGGGGCATATCGCCGCGCAGATCGTCAAAGAAGATGGCCAGATCATCGATGCCGATGGCGTCGAGATCAGCTACGCGCCGCGCCAGATCGGCGCGGGTCTGATCATCGAACGTCCCGTCCCTTTCGGAATGGGTGCTGCCCACGGGGGTCAGCGCGATGCCAAAGCGCATGCCGGCGGCCCGGACCTCTCGTGACAGACGCTTGAGCATGGCGGTCTGCCCGGCGCTGTGCGGATGACGCCAGTTGCGCCGCAGCGCCCGGTCGGCCTTGGGGCCATAGTGGTAGAAATTGTACCCCGCCGCCGCCAGCGTGCTGACCACATAGGAGCGTTCCTCTTCGCTCCAGATGCGCCCGAAGCGCGCTTCGACAAGGCCAAGCTCGGGGGTCACGCGTGGTCCTCGCGCTGCCCCGCGATCCAGGTGGCGGTGACGCGCCGCGTTTCGTCCAGGTGAACCAGATCGGCACGAAGGCCGGGCATGATGCTTCCCGTCTCATGGTCCAGGCGCAGGAACCGCGCCGGGTTGCCGCTGGCCATGCGTGAGGCCGTCACCATATCCTGTCCCAGCAGGGTGATGGCATTGTTGAAGGCCGCCATCATGCTCAGCCCGGATCCGGCCAACGTGCCGTCGGGGCCGCGGCATTCGCCCGCCGTCACGGTGATGCGCGTGCCCATCAGCGTGAAATCCAGCCCCTTGCCGCCCACCGGCGGCATGGCATCGGTCACCAGCATCACGCCATCCGTGCCGCGCGCCGCCAGCGCCACACGCATCGCGGCGGGATGGACATGCAGCCCGTCGGCGATCAGCCCGACATGGGTGGCGCGATCCTCCAGCGCCGCGCCGACCATGCCGGGTTCACGGCTGGAGAACTGGGTCATGGCGTTGAAAAGATGGGTGAAGCCGGCCAGACCCTCGGCCAGGGCGGCGCGGGTCTGGTCGTAATCGGCCATGCTGTGCCCAGCGCAGACGAGGACACCCGCCTGCTTCAGCGCCCAAATCGCGCCCTTGGGGGCAAGTTCGGGCGCCAGCGTGACGACGCGGCGCCCGTGTGTGGGGGCGCTCAGCCGGGCGATCACCTGCGCATCAATCATGCTGAAGCGCGAGGCATCATGAATGCCCTTTTTGGCGGGGTTGAGATGCGGCCCTTCGATATGCAGCCCCAGCACGCCGGGCACGCCCTGCTCCATCGCCGCCTCGCCCGCCGCCAGCGCCGCATCGACCACAGAGGGATGGTCGCTGATCAGCGTGGGCAGCAGGCCGGTGGTACCAAATTGGCGATGGGCAGCGGCAATGGCGTGAAGGCCCGCAACACTGGTCTGGTCGTTGAACAGCACATCGCCGCCGCCATTGACCTGCGTGTCGATGAAGCCGGGCAGCAGCGTGCCGCCGCCCAGTTCCACCCGCTGATAGCCCTCGGGCACATCATCGGGCGCGGCAAGGCCGACAATCCTCCCGCCCGCGATGAGCAGTGCCTGATCCTGCACCAGAGCATGCGGCAGCACGATGTCTGCGCCCAACAGAGCGGTGGGACGGGTCATAGCGTGCTTGTCACCTTGTTGAGATGGGGCGGATTGTCAGGGTTGCAGCCGCGTGCCACAGCCAGCGCGTTGGCCAGCCCGTAAAAGCTCTGGATCTGCGCGATGGCGCCGATGATCGGGTGGACATTGGCGGCAAAGGGCAGCGCCAGCTCGGCCGGAGCGGTATCCTCGGGCTGGCCGACTGCGATGACCCGCGCGCCGCGCGCCGCAAAATCCGCCAGCCTTTCGCGCAGCCCTTCGCGCGCGGCATCGAGCGGGCCAAAGGCCAGCACCGGATCGCCCGCGCCCACCAGCGTCATCGGGCCATGGGCGACCTCGGCGCTGCTGAAGGCTTCGGCATGCAGCCTGCTGGTTTCCTTGAGTTTCAGCGCGGCCTCCCCGGCAATGGTCAGTGTTGGGCCACGCCCCAGCACCAGCATCTCCTCGGCATGGCGCAGCAGGGGCACGGCGGCGGACCAATCGGCCCCGGCAGCTTGTTCGAGTGCCGGCCCGGCATTGGTCAGCGCGGCGAGAAGCTCTGCATCGCCAGACCATTCGGCGGCCAGATGGGCCAGAGCGAAAAGGGTGCACACGAAGCTCTTGGTCGCTGCAACGCTGGTTTCCTGCCCGGCATGAACGGGAATGACGATCTCGGCCAGTTCGGCCAGCGGGGAGGCGGCATCATTGACCACCGCCACCACCAGAGCCCCGCGCGTTCCGGCTTCCCGCGCCGCGGCCAGCAGATCGGGACTGCGGCCCGATTGCGAGATGGCGATCAGCGGCACATCGCGAAAATGGGTGGAGGTGGCGTGATAGAGCGAACCGATCGAGGGGGCATGGCTGACGATGGGCAGGCCGAGGCGCGTTTCCAGCAGGAATTTGGCAAAACCGGCGGCCTGATCGGAACTGCCCCGGGCCAACGTGGCGGCAAAGGGCGGGGCCAGCTCACGCAGGCGCTGCCCGGCCTGCGCCATCAGCTGTGCATTGAGGTGAAGCTGGGTCAGGCACAATGCGGGGGCCTCGCGGGCCTCTGATGCCATTTTGGTGGCAAGGGTGGGGGGTGCGGACATCATGAAATGACAATACCGGTTTGTTAAAAATCCGCAAGTGGCATTAAAGTGGTTTGCATGAGGACCGAGACGGTGATAGCCATAAGCCAGCATGAGAGGACGATAGCCGATGCTGGTCATGGGGTATATGAGCGGAACGTCGCTGGATGGCGTCGATGTTGCAATGATCGAAACCGATGGCGTCTCGATCGAGCGATTCGGTCCGGCCCTGCTGGCGCCTTTCACCGATACCGAGCGTGCAGCGTTGGTCTCGGCCACGCAGGATGCGCTGGTGTGGGATGGCGAAGGGGCGCAGCCTGCCTCGTTTTCCGGTGCCGCCGCCATCATTGACGTAGCGCATGAGCGTGCGGGGAAGAGGCTCATCGCTCAGGCGGGGTGTAAGCCTGATCTTATTGGATTTCACGGGCAGACGCTGCTGCACCGCCCGCGCCGCACCCTGTCGGTGCAGATCGGTGATCCGCAGGTTTTGGCCGATGCGCTTGATGTGCCGGTGATTGCGGCCATGCGTCAGGATGATCTACGCGCCGGGGGTGAGGGGGCACCGCTCGTGCCTGCCTATCATGCCGCGCTGGCCGATTGGCTGGCATTGCCGGGACCGGTGGGCTTTATCAATTTGGGTGGCGTGGCCAATCTCACCTGGGTCGGCGTGCAGGGCGCGGGGGCTGATCGAGCGCTGGTGGCTTTCGATACGGGGCCTGCCAATGGTCTGATCGATCTGGTCGTGCAGCAGCGCGGCGCGGGGCGTTACGATGATGGCGGCCGTCTGGCGGCGGCAGGGCGCGTGGACCAGGCCGTGCTGGCCGATCTGCTCTCGCATGCCCATTTTCGCATCAAGGGCGCCAAGTCACTCGATCGTTATGACTTTTCACTGGACTGGGCGCGGGATCACACTTTGGAGGATGCCGTGGCGACGCTGACCGCCTTCACGGTGCACTCGGTGGCGCTGGCCGTGAAGGATCTGCCGCAGCCGCCCTCATGCTGGGTGGTGTGCGGCGGCGGCTGTCATAATCCGGTGCTGATGCAGGGCTTGCGCCAGAGGCTGGGCGACTGCCGCTTGGCCGATGAACTGGGGCTGCGAAGCGATTTTATCGAGGCCGAAGCTATGGGGTTTCTGGCTGTCCGCAGCCTGCGCGGTTTGCCGCTGACCTTTCCCGGCACCACCGGCGTGGCCGCGCCGCTGACGGGCGGGCGGCTGTGGCGTCCGGCCCGCATGGCGGCGATGGTCTAGATATGAGCTACCAGTCAGATACCAGTGGTTGCGTTCCGGTCCAACCATGCCTATCAGGCGGATGATGGGCGCCGCCCATCATCCGCCGGGCGCAGGGACGGGCGTGGCTGACGCGCCGGCACAGAAAACACGACAGGGAACAACAGAGGGCATACACTATGGCTACATTGGATCGTCGCGCCATTGCCACGGGGGCACTGGCTATCGCTCTGGCTCAGGGGGCGCCTGTTGCTCATGCGCAGGATGCGCCTGTTGCCCATGCGCCGGGCGGGGCAGCGGTTGAGAGCACTGCGCCGCAGGATGAAATCGTGGTGACGGGCACGCGCATCGTTCTGCCGGGCGTGACCTCCAGCAGCCCGATTTCCTCCACCAGCCAGGAGCAGATCAAGCTCCAGTCGGCCATGACGGTCGAGGATTTCTCGACCAAGCTACCCCAGCTTTCGGGCGGTGTGCGTCAGGGTTCGCAGGGCAGCGATGCCTTTGGTGCCCAGGTGCTCGAACTGCGCAATTTCGGTCAGAGCCGCACGCTGGTGCTGATCGACGGCACGCGCGCCGCGCCCTTTGGCTTTCGCAATTCGGTCGATGCCAATGCGCTGCCCGCCTCGCTGATCAAGCGGGTCGATGTGCTGACCGGCGGCGCGGCGGCGGTCTATGGCGCCGACGCGGTGGCCGGTGTGGTCAATTTCATCCTCAATGATGATTTCAAGGGGCTGCAGGCCAGCACCACCGGTCGCCTGGCGACGCGTGGCGGCGGGGCCAATTATGGCGGCTCGCTGATGTGGGGCGGCGCGCTGGGCGATTCCGGCCATCTGGTGCTGGCGGTGGATTACACCCAGCGCGACGGCGTGCGGGCAGGGCAGCGTGACTGGGCGAACACGCCCGGCCAGACCATCCCCAGCATCGGCGGCGTTTTCACCGATGTGGCGAGCGGCCGCAAGTTCGGCTTTACCGATGCCGGTGCGTTCACGACCACGCCGTCGGCCACTTCGAATCTGTCGAGCGGCTATCCGCTGATTTCACCGCTCAAGCGGATCAATGCGGCCGCGCTGTTCAAATATGAGGTGGCGCCGCAGGTTGAATTTTATGGCCGGGTTATGTTCACCCACGTGCGCACGCAGGAAACCGGTACCCCGGGAGCCGCGCCCGCTTCGGTCAACCAGACGGTGGGGATCAGCGCCAGCAATCCTTTCCTCACCGATGCCATTCGCAACCAGCTGACTTTCGTGAACGGGGTGGCGCAGGTCAATGTCTCGCGTTCGCTCGCCGAGCTGGGGCTGATCAACTACGACACTGAACGCAACACCCTGCAGGTGAAAGGCGGCCTGCGCGGGCCGTTGACGCCAAACATCAAGTGGAATGTCTATGCCCAATATGGCCGGTCGAGCGAGAACACGCTGATCTCCGGCGATGGGCTGGTGACCAATGGTTCAGGGGCGAACAATTTCGCCTCCATCGTCAACACGGTGAACATCTTCGGGCCCAATTCCTCGGGGCTGGCCGGCGCACTGGGCAGTTCGATCAAGGGCTTCGAGCGCATTCGCGATCAGTTCGTCACCGCCGGTACGGTCAGCGGTTCTCTGGCCGATCTCTTCTCGTTGCCCGCCGGGCCGATCGGTTTTGCCGTTGGCGTGGAGTATCGGCGCGAGACCGCCTCGATCGGCCAGGACGCCGCGCTGATCACCGGCAACACCTATCGTGAAGGCACGCAGGCCGCCTACAATGGCGAGTTCGACGTCAAGGAGCTTTACGGCGAGGTGCTGATCCCGCTGATCCATGACGTGCCGCTGATCCGCAAGCTGGATGTCGGCGGGGCCTATCGCTATTCCTCCTATAACCTCTTTGGTGATCATGGCACATGGAAGGCCGAGGCCAACTGGCAGGTGGACCGCAATCTGCGCCTGCGCGGCACCTATCAAAGCGTGCTGCGCACCCCCAACTTTGGCGAATTTGCCGCAGGCATGTCCTCGCTGCCCTTCAGCAGCCTGATCACCGTGGCGCGCCTGACCCCGCGCTATGGCGGTGACCCTTGTGTTCTGGGCACCGGCAATGCGGCGCAATGCGCCCGTTTCGGCGCCCCGGCGGTCGGGTCGACCAACAGCTTCTCGCCGACCTATCTGACGGGCAACTACTATTATGGCGGCAACCCCGCCCTGAAGCCTGAGACCGGTTACACCAAGACGCTGGGCGCGGTCTTCACGCCGACCTTCATCCCCGGGCTGACGGTTTCAGTTGACTGGTACAATCTGGATCTGCGCGGCGCGGTCGGGGTGATCCAGCCCATCGCGGCGATCACCAGCTGCTACATCACCAACCCCAGCGCAGGCAATCCACTCTGCTCGCTGGTGACGCGCAACGTCGATGGCTCCTTCAAGGACGCCTTTGTCAACAACCAGAATCTGGGGCGCCTGCTCCAGCGCGGTCTGGACATCGCCGCCAGCTACACCGCGCGGCCGCAATGGCTGCCGGGCAAGGGCATGCGCTTCAGCTATCAGGGCAACATCGTCACCTCTTACCTGATCCAGGCCAATCCGACCGTTTCGGCTGTGCAGTGCAAGGGCACCTTTGGCGCCACCTGCTCCAGCGATGGGACGACGCTGGTTCAGCCCGCCTATCGCCATACGGCGGGCATGGGCTGGCTGTTTGACAAGGGCACGGTGCAGTTCGACTGGAACCGCATCGGCAAGGTGCGCTCCAGCACGGTCGGTTCCACCGAGACGATCGCCGCCCAAGACACGTTTGACCTGTCGGCCTCCTATAAATTCACCGATGTGGTGACGATGAGCGCCGGGCTTTACAACATTTTCGACAAGAGCTCGCCGCTTGTCTCGACCGGCGGCGTCTTCAACACCTTCCCTGACACCTATGATATCATGGGTCGCACTGTGGGCATTTCGCTGACCGCGCATATCTGACACGTTACCCTGCCTGCGGCTCCTGACCGGCCATGCCGGACAGGAGCCGTCTTTTCCCATCGATGGCTGGCCATCGCGGAGACTTTGTTCATGACGCTGCCCTTTTCCATGGCAGACTGGCTGGTGATTGCCCTCTACATCCTGCTGCTGGTAGGCGGAGGCTGGTTCTTCACCCCGCGCAGCACCGGCTCGGCCCGTGATTATTTTCTGGCCGGGGGCAGCGTGCCGTCATGGCTGGCGGCGGTGTCGGTGCTCTCGGCCACGCAATCGGCGGCGACCTTTCTGGGCGGCCCGGATTATGGCTATCACGGTGATCTGACCTATCTGAGCGGCAACATTGGCGGTCTGCTGGGCGCGATTTTCGTCGCCCATGTGATGATCCCGCGCTTCTATCGTATCAAGGCGACCACGGCTTACGAGCTGCTGACCTTGCGTTTCAGCGAGAAAGCGACCCGCTGGGCTGGCGGCATGTTCCTCATCGGCCGAGTGTTTGCCGGCGGCGCACGGGTCTATCTGGCGGCCATTGCGCTGGCCATGGTGATGTCGGGCAGCGTGGCGGCACAGGGGATCATGATCGCGGCGGCCTTGCTGGTGGTGGCCAGCGTGCTCTTCACCTTTGTCGGCGGGCTCAAATCGGTGCTGTGGAACGATCTCATCCAGTTCTGCGTCTATCTGGGTTCGGCCATCGCGGTGCTGGTGTTTCTGCGTTACGCCATTCCCGCCAGCAATAGCCAGATCATCGACGGGCTGATGCATACACCCGAGGGCGTCAACAAGCTGCGATTGTTCGATTTTTCGCTCTCGCCCTCGCATCCTTTCTCCATGCCGGCCGTCGTGCTGGGCATGACCCTGCTCTACATCGCCAATGCCGGCATGGATCAGGACACCACCCAGCGTCTGCTCTCCTGCGCCGATGCCAGGACCAGTGCGCGCGGGCTCTATATGTCGGTGCTGGGCACCGTGCCGGTGGTGGGTCTGTTCATCGTGATCGGCCTGCTGCTCTATGTCTTTTATGACCGGCCCGATTTGATGGGCGGCGCCACGGCGCTGGCGGGCAACCGCTTTGGCGGCGAGAAGATCAGCATTTTCATGCATTACATCCTCACCCAGCTGCCGGGCGGTCTGCGCGGGCTGGTGACGGTGGGCATTTGCGCGGCGGCGGTGGCGACGACCAATTCGGCGCTCAACGCCATGTCCTCGGTGCTGGTGCAGGATTTCTACCGCCCCTGGCGTGAGACGCGCGGCGCGGTGGCAGAGCATCACTATGTGCAGGCCGGGCGCGCGGGGATGGGGGTGATCGGCTTTGCCATGTTCCTTATGGCGGTCGTCTCCTTCTATTGGCAGCGCTACACCCAGATGGGCCTGCTGGAGTTCGCGCTTCAGGTCATGGTCTTTACCTATGCCGGGCTGCTGGGGGTCTATTTCACGGCGCTGTTTACCCAGCGCGGCTCGACCGGATCGGTGATTGCCGCATTGCTGGGCGGCTTTGTCACGGTTCTGTTGCTTCAGCCCTCTATCGCCCGCGCTCTTGCCATGCCTGAGGCGCTGAGCAGCCTGTCCTTTCCCTTTCAGCTGTGCATCGGCACAGTTGTCGCCTTCCTCATCTGTATTGTCCCAAAGAATACGCGCGCTGTGAGCGCTCCCGACCAGTGATCCGCAGGAAAGATCTGATGAACACCGAAACGCTTGACCCGCGCTATCGCGACCTTGATCGCTGGCCCACCCAGCTTGCGGTCGAGGCGATGCTGGAAGGTCAGATGGCGGCCATCGCCGCGCTGCAATCGCAGACCGCCGCCATCGCCCGCGCCGCAGAGCAGGCCGCGCAGCGCCTGGGCGCCGATGGGCGACTGGTCTTTGTCGGCGCGGGTACCTCGGGGCGCCTGGCGCTGCAGGATGGCACCGAGCTTTATCCCACCTATGGCTGGCCGATGGAGCGCATGGTCTTCCTGATGGCGGGCGGGGCCGGCGCCCTGACGCAGGCCAAGGAAGGTGCCGAGGACGATGCCGAGGGCGCCCGCGCGGAAATCCTTTCGGCCAAGATCGGCCGGCATGACGTGGTGATCGGCGTTGCCGCCAGCGGTCGCACACCCTACACCGTGGCCGCTATCAATCAGGCGCGCGATGCCGGCGCGCTGACCATCGGCATTGCCAACAATCCCGGCTCGGCGCTGCTGACCCATGCCGATCATGCCATTCTGGCGGTGACGGGCAGCGAGATCGTTGCCGGCTCCACCCGCATGAAGGCGGGCACCGCGCAAAAGGCGGCGCTCAATCTGCTTTCCACCGCCATCATGCTGCGCCGCGGGCTGGTCTATGACGGCCAGATGGTCGCCATGCGCATTTCCAACGCGAAGCTCTTGCAACGTGGGCAGCGGATGGTTCAGGATATTGCCGGGGTTGATGCGACCAGGGCCGGTGAGGCGCTGGCCGCGGCGGACAATGACATTCGACTGGCCATTGTGGTCGCCCTGGGCGGGCAGCCTGCGCAGGGGCGGGCCTTGCTGGAGGAATGTGACGGCGATCTGCGCGCTGTGTTGCAGACGCTGGGGCGGCAGGATTGAACCATGATGCGTGATATGGTCTGGACGCGCGAAGAAGAGGGCACGCCGCTTTATCTGCAGCTGGCGCGTTCCCTGCGCGAGCATATCAACAGCGGCGGCATCGGGCCGGGCAGCGCCCTGCCTTCCGAGCGTGACCTGAGCGAAATGGCGGGCCTCTCGCGCGTGACCATCCGCAAGGGGATCGCGCAGCTCATCGAGGAAGGCGTGCTGGTGCGCAAGCAGGGCTCGGGCACCTTTGTCGCGCGGCGGATCGAGACTTCCGGCGGGCGCCTGAGCAGCTTTACCGATGAGGCCCGCCAGCGCGGCGAGGACCCCGGCGTCATCTGGATCAACAAGGGCTATGCCCAGCCCACCGAGGAAGAGGCAACCGCGCTGCAGATCGGCAACAATGCCCGTGTGGCCCGGCTTGGCCGCGTGCGCCTGTCGGGCGGGGAACCACTGGCCATCGAACATGCGGTGGTGCCTGCCGAATTCCTGCCGGAGCTCGATAGTCTGGGAGACTCGCTCTATCACGCTCTGGAAACGCATGGGTTTCGCCCGGTTTCGGGAACGCAGCGCGTGCGTGCCTCGCTGGCGTCGCCGACCGAGGCGGGCATTCTCTGCGTGAAGCAGAATTCCGAGGTGCTGCGCATCGAGCGCATCACCTGGGTGGCAAGCGGGCGCATGGTGGAGTTCACCCGCTCGGTCTATCGCGGCGATCGCTATGAATTCGTGAGCGACCTCAAGGAGATCTAGGCGCCTGCCTGGTGGGGCATGTTCAACCTCGACCGTGGGCTTAACATCTATGGCCCGGCCCGATGACGTTATGCCGATCTCGCCAACCGTCGCAGTGTCTGTGGTGGTTGGCCATAGTGGCGCATGAAGGCCTCGCGCATCCGGCGCAGGTCGACAAAGCCGCTTTCCCGCGCGATCTGGTCCATCGGGTGGCGCGTTTCCTCGATCATCAGCCGCGCCGCCTCTAGGCGGATCTGCTCGACCGCCTTGGCCGGCGTCTGGCCGGTTTCGGCGCGAAAGGCACGCGCGAACTGGCGCGGGGAGAGCGCCGCCACCTCGGCCAGTTCCTCCACGGTGAGCGGATGGGCCAGATGCGATCTGGCAAAGATCAGCGCCTTCTGGATGCGGTCACTGCTGGGCGCCAGTTCGAGCAGTTCGGAATGCTGTGACTGGCCGCCCGCGCGGCGGTGGTGCATGACCAGTCGCCGCGCGACCGCGCTGGCCACCTCGCGGCCCAGATCCTTCTCGATCAGCGCCACGGCCAGATCGAGCCCCGCGGTCAGCCCGGCTGAGGTCCAGACCGATCCTTCATTGATGAAGATCCGGTCTTCCTCCACCCGCACGTCGGGAAACAGTTCGCGCATGTGCCGGGCATAGGACCAGTGGGTGGTGGCGCGTCGTCCGTCCAGAAGGCCCATCTGGCCGAGCAGGAAGGCCCCGGTGCACAGGCCGGCCACCCGGCGCGATTGGCGCGTGATGGCGCGCAACCGCTCCAGCGTGTCCTCATCCTGCCGGGGCGGTGGCACAAGCCCTGCGAGCAGCAGCAGCGTGTCAACCTGTCCCATCTGCGCGAGCGGGGTGGTGGGCACCGCAAAGCCGCTTGACGACACCACCGGGCCACCCGCGATCGAAACCATCGACAGGGTATAATACTCCTCGTCCCTGACGATGTTCGCCAGCTCGAAGGCAGCCTGCACGCCCAGTGCCAGGAACTGGAAGCCGGGCGTCAGCACCATGGCAATGTGGGGCATGGGGATCTCCTGATATCGCTGGCCGGAAGGGTATGTCCGAAAAACGTAGTTTATACGTCATATCGGACATGTCTCATGGCGTCCATAAGGTTTGCGTCGAGAGCGATGGCGCTCTCAAGCAAGCAAGGACGATGACCATGACCACCAAGGGAACTGCACTGATCACCGGCGCCTCCACCGGCATTGGCGCGATTTACGCCGACCGCCTCGCCGCGCGTGGCTATGACCTCATCCTCGTGGCCCGCAGCAAGGACAAGCTGCAAACGCTCGCCGCGAAGATCTCGGACAAGACCGGTCGCGCGGTAGCGGTGCTGGCCGCCGATCTGGGCGACAAGGCCGATCTGGCGCGCGTCGAACAGGTGCTGCGCGAGGATGCCAGCATCACCGCGCTGGTCAACAATGCCGGCATCGGCACGCCCGCGCCGCTGCTGGAGAGCAATGTCGAGACGATGGATGCGATGATCCAGCTCAATGTCACCGCGCTGATGCGCCTGACCTATGCGGCGGTTCCCGGCTTTGTGGCGCGCGGTGGCGGCACCATCATCAACATCGCCTCGATCGTGGCGGTGGCGCCCGAACTGCTCAACGGTGTTTATGGCGGCACCAAGGCTTTCGTTCAGGCCTTTACCACCTCGCTCAACCACGAACTGGCCGACAAGGGCATCCGCGCGCAAGCCGTGCTGCCCGGAGCCACGCGCACCGATTTCTGGGCGCTGGGCGGTCTGCCGGTCGAGCATCTCCCCGCCGAGATCGTGATGGATGCCGCCGATATGGTCGATGCGGCGCTGGCCGGTCTGGACCAAGGCGAGACCAACACCATCCCCGCGCTGCGCGATGTCGACTTGTGGGACAATTTCGAGGCCGCGCGCCGCGCGTTGGGGCCCCAGCTTTCCGCGACCACCGCCGCCCCGCGCTTTCACGCGAAGGCCTGATCACACCGCAGCGCCGCAGCGCCGGGGTTCCCCTTAGCCCGACCCAACAGCATCACGGGAATGCTGGTGGGTCGGGACGATACAGTCATCAACTCAGGCCAGTCTGGGCTCGCTCTGTGCGAAGGGCCGATCGGGCACATCGGCTTCGAGCGCCCCGCGGCGCAGCCACCGCAAGACCGGCAGCGCCATCACCGCGCAGGCAGCAAGACTGGCACCTGCATCCATCAGCAGCGAGCCCGTTACCCCGCCCGCCAGCCGGTAGCCATAGCCATCGAGCGCCTGCATATAGCTGTAAGGGACAATGAGCGCGGTCTGCAGCATGCCGAACTGGCTGGAGGCCAGCGGGTCTTCCGGCGCGATGGAGCGGAAGATAATGGTGTTCTGCACCACCTGCGCGCAGGTCTGCGCCACGCATTCGCCCAGCACGGCCAGCACATAGACCGGCGCGGTATGGGGCAGGGGCAGCAGCAGCAGGGTAAAAGCCCCCCCCACCGTGCCGACCAGCAGATAGAGCACAGCGGCGGGCATACGTGCCAGCACGAGCCGTATGGCCAGCGCGCCCAGCAGCGAGGCCACCATCTGGCCCATGCCATTGGCCGCCCCCACCACTGCGGCATCGGCGTGAAAATCACCGCCCAGACCGCCAAAGGCATTGGTGAGCGTAAAGGCCGCGCAAGGCATGGCAAAAAGCCCGGCAATCCGCAGGACCGGCCCCCGCCTTGCAAGATGGGTGACATCGCGCGCCAGCGTGCCAAAACTCTCGCGCATCGCCCGGCGATCTGCCGATGGTCTGGGCAGGGTCAGCAGGATCGGCAGCGTCATGACGCTGCCCCCCGCCACGGCCAGCGCGCCATAGGGCGCGGGTAAATGAGTGAGCAGCCAGAACTGGCCCATCGCGCCCAGACTGAAGCCCAGCCCATTGCCGATGCCGAACCATGTACCGACAGTTTCGTCGCAGCTTTTGGGCAGGGCGGCGCCCAGCCATCCCCCGATCGCCGCATTGTAAAGCGAGGTGGCCAGCGCCATGACCGCCAGGACGGGGGCGAGCAGCGGGCTGGCGGTGGGCAGCAGCAAGACCGCCAGCGCCAGCATGGTGGCCAGTAGCCCCAGCGTCAACGACCATCGCCGGCGGCTCATCGTCGTGTCGAGCACCGGGGCCAGCGCGAAAGTGGCCAGCGACACCGCCATGACCAGCGCGGTGATGTTGGCGATCGTGGGTTGGGGCACGCCGCGCGCCGCCAGTTGTTGCGGCACGGTGACCAGCGGCACTGCATAGAGATAGCCATAGGTGGCGTTGGTGAGCCCCATCAGCCACACGCGCCGGGGGCGCTCGCTCAGTCGATCACGCACCGCTCGCCTCCGCGCCCAATCGCCATGTCCATGCATGGCTGCGTATCCCAGCGCAACGCCATGGTGGATACGATCGGGTCAAGGACCGATGGCACTCGCGGCTTCCACGCGATTGCGTCCTTTGGCCTTGGCCTGATAGAGCAGGGCATCTGCCGCCGCCAGAATGGCTGTTGGTTCCTGCGTACCATCGCTGCTGGCAACGCCGATGCTGATGGTCACCTGCAGCGCGGCGTTCTGCTCGCCCCAATGCCACGCCTCGACCGCGCTGCGCAAACGCTCGCACAGAACAAGGGCCTCGGCGCTGCCCGTGCCGGGCATCAACAGAACGAATTCCTCGCCTCCGAACCGTGCCAGAAATTCGCTTTTGCGGATCAGGCCGCTCAAAATGGCGGCGATCTGGCGCAATACGGCATCGCCCGCCAGATGTGAAAAGGCGTCGTTGATATGTTTGAAATGGTCGACATCGAGAATGGCAAGGGCAAAGGGCGATCCGGCCTTTTGCGTTTCGGCCATCGCATGTTCCCAGGCCCGGCGATTGTAGAGGCCGGTCAGCGGGTCTTCCAGATTGGCCTTTTTCAGTCGGTCGGTTTCCTGCGTCAGCTCCAGGTTCGACACTTCCAGCGCCCGCGCCTCGCGCCGCGCCGCTTCAGACTGGCTGCGCAGTTGCTCGGTTTCATATTGGGTGGCCGCGATACGGGCGCTGCGCTGCGCGGTGTGCGTGCAGTAACGCACATAATGATCATGAAACGCGCGATGCCAGTGCAGGGCCGACCGAAAATCGCCCTTGCGCTCATAGGCCTCGGCCAGCGCTTGACAGGCCGGGACGCCGGATTCAAGGTCATTGACCTGATCGGCATGCTCGACGCCGGCCCTGAGCGCAACAATCGCTTCCTCGATCCGCCCCTGCGCCACCAGCACCCGCCCGTTGCAGTGATGGTAATGGGTGATGGCGCGGTCTCCCAGTTCACCGGGAAGCTGCTGCCAATGCTCCATATGGGCCGAGGCGCGATCGGTATCGCCCAGATGCAGCGCGAATTCGGCCAGATTGCCCAGACAAATCCGCGCGCCCCAATGGTCCTGATGTGCCAGCGCCAGCGCCAGCGCCTCTTGCGTGATGCGCGTGGCATGATCGATGGCGGCGGCCAGCTCGCGGCGGTCTCCCTGCTCCGCCTTCATGGCGGCAAGATCGCCCCTGATCCCGCCCTCATTGATCAGCCACCAGCCGAGCTTTACCGGGTCGCCGACCTCGCGCGCCACGGCGATCGCCGCCGTACTGAAATCGAGCGCCTGCTCGAATTGTTTGTACATCCACAGAACCACGGCAACGGTGTTCCGCGCCAAACACAGCGTGGCGGGTTCGCCCGCCATTTCAGCCTGCCGCAGCGCCTGCATCGCCTCCTGTTCGGCGCCGGGCATGCCCATCTGGCACAATTGCCAGGCGTAATAGCAGCGGCAACTTGCTTCGCTGACCGCGTCACCCATGACCTGCCAGATCTCGATGGCTTCGAGCGCATGGACCGCGCCTTCCTCGTAACGGGCGGTCATGAAATAATACCAGGATAGCCGCGTGGCGCTCAGCGCATAAAGCTGCTGGCTGCCATTGGCGAGCGCCTCGTTGCGCACCTGTTCGGCCAGCGCAATGGCGGAAACGGGCAGGCCAGAGCGCGACAGGTGTTCGGCTTGCGCAAGTTTTTCTTCAGCGATGCCTTGTGAGCCATGTGGCGGCATGCTCGGCATCGCGAGAAGCGAGGCGAGGGTCGTGCTGCGATTCATGAATTGCTTTGAAGACAAAATCATTTTCAAACAATCTGTTGACCAAACCGTAACAGCCTATGCGTTCTGGTGAAGAAGAATGCCTTACAAGAAAAGAATTCTTTCCTAAGAGCGAGATTCGGAAATTTCATACGCAGGTCGTCCCTTTCGGCCAGCTTTCGCCTCCGGCCCTTCCATCAGAAGAAGGGCGCATGATACAGCAGATGGTTCACCGCCCGGTTTCACCTTTTCCCTTGCGCCGCGACGACGCCTTGAGGCGGCTGCGCGCCTTTGCCCCCCACGCGGGGCGCGATTATGCCCGCCTGCGCAACATCGATCATGGTCCGGGGCGCCATACGGCCGTTTCAGGCCTGTCCGCGGCCTTGCGGCGCCGGGTGATCAGCGAGGAAGAGGTGATCGCCGCCGTGCTTGATCACCATGACCTCGACACCGCGCAATCCTTCATCAGCGAAGTGTTCTGGCGAACCTATTGGAAAGGCTGGCTGGAGCAGCGGCCCGGCGTCTGGCATCGCTATCTCGCGGATTGCGCGGCGGCGCGCGGCACGCTCGAAGGCTCGGCGTGGCAGTCGCTCTATCATCGCGCCTGCGGCGGTGAGACAGGCATCGACGGCTTTGACCAATGGGTCGCCGAACTGCGCGCGACCGGCTATCTGCACAATTGGGCGCGGATGCAGCTCGCCTCGATCTGGGTCTTCACGCTGCGTCTGCCATGGGTGCTGGGCGCGGCGTTCACGCTGGCGCATTTTGTGGATGGCGACCCGGCCTCGAACACATTGTCATGGCGCTGGGTGGCCGGGCTGCACACGCCGGGCAGAGCCTATCTGGCCGATGCGGAGCGGATCGCGGCGATGACGCAGGGGCGCTTTCACCCCCAGGGTCTGGCGCGAGAGATCCTTGTCCCTCGCGATGGCAACATGTCGCCTGTTATGCCGCTCCGCTCGCCGCGCGCTTTCGATCCCGCCTTGCCCAGCGCCCTGCTGCTGACGCCGGAGGATCTCTCGCTCGAAACCCTGCCGTCTCTGGGGCAGGCGTTCTTCGCCCTTGTGATCGCGCCGCAAAGCCTGTTCCCTGGCGAGGCAGACCTCATCGCCGGGCAGGATGCGCTTGACCGCGCGGGGGCGCATTGGGGGTGCCCCGCCATCTGGGTGCCGGATCTGCCGCAGGCCGCCGAGGCAGCACGCGGCCTACCCCAGATGGTGACGGGCTTTGCCACGGTCGGCCCGGTGCGCGCGGCGCTCGTTGGCTGGGCGGCCGATCTGGCGGGTCAGGGGATCAGCCTCGCTGAATGGCGCCGGGCATGGGACGAAACCTGCTGGCCGCATTGTCATCGAGGCTTTTTCGCGCTGAGGAAACAGATACCCACGCTGGTTGCTTCCCGTCTGGATCGCGCCAAAGGACAGGAAGGCATGAGAGGATGAGTGACATCCGACATCGCAAGGTGCCCGCGAGCCGCCTGCCGCTTCGCGACATGGTGGCGGCCCGTCTGGCGCAGGGGTGAGGGGCCAGTCGCCGCCCAGCGGGCCACCCGGATAAACTCGTATCAGGGCAGCGGGATCACCCCGTCCACGGCGCGCCACTGCGCAGGGCGCACCAGCGCGTCATGGGCAATGCGCACCGAATGGAGCGCGGCTTCGATTTCGCGCCGCCAATGATCCAGAAAGTCGAACAAGACGGGGAAATCGGGCGCCAGATCATAGGCCTGCCAGGCATAAACCTGCAGCAGGGAAGGGGCATCGGGGCGGAAATAGAGGATTTCGGCAGTGGTCAGCCCATAGCCGCGCAACCGCAGGACCAGTCCCGGATCGCTCATGGGGCGTGCCCCCGGTGCGTGGCGCCACGATTCTGCGGAGCCATGGCCGCGTGATCGGCGGTGGGGCCATATTTTCTGGCCCAGGATGCGATGATGGCGCGTCTCACCTCCGGCTCGAAACTGGGGTGAGGGGTGATGTCAAAGGGGTGAAGTAAACGCGAAAATGGCTGCGACATGGCATGGCCTCCTTTCTGGCGTGTCGCTCCTTTCCCGGGTGCGGCCAAACGGCCGCTGGGGCAGAATTTTGGGAGAATGGCGAGTCGCGTCAAGGGGGAAGTTTTGCCTTTTGCGCATGGCAAAAACCGATGCTGGCGCGCATCCGGGGTGAGGACGAAAATTTTGCGCTCTGCCCCCTTGAAGCGCCACAAGGCTTTTCCTAGCTAGCGCTCGCCTGTCGTTGCGATGAACGACAGGGCTATCACATCAACGTTTTGCATCTGGAGGTTATGCATGCATTTCCGCCCCTTGCACGACCGTGTGGTCGTCCGCCGCATCGAAGCCGAGGAGAAGACCTCGGGCGGCATCATTATTCCCGACACCGCCAAGGAAAAGCCGCAGGAAGGCGAGGTTGTGGCCGTTGGCCCCGGCGCGCGCGATGATGCCGGCAAGCTGGTCGAACTCTCGGTCAAACCCGGTGATCGCGTGTTGTTCGGCAAATGGTCGGGCACCGAGGTCAAGATCGGCGGCGAGGATCTGCTCATCATGAAAGAGAGCGACATCCTTGGCATCGTCGAGGCGCAGAGCGCGCTCAAACAGGCGGCCTGAGACGGGCCCGCCGTCACCCTCTCAACCATCAGGAAGGAATGTTTGGAAAGGAGCTGAATACCATGGCTGCCAAGGAAGTGAAATTTGCGTCGGACGCGCGTGATCGTATGCTGCGCGGCGTGGATACGCTGGCCAATGCCGTGAAGGTCACGCTGGGCCCCAAGGGCCGCAACGTGGTGATCGAGAAGAGCTTTGGCGCGCCGCGCATCACCAAGGATGGTGTGACCGTTGCCAAGGAAATCGAACTCAAGGACAAGTTCGAGAACATGGGCGCGCAGATGCTGCGCGAAGTGGCCAGCAAGCAGAACGACAAGGCCGGCGACGGCACCACCACCGCCACCGTGCTGGCCCAGGCCATCGTGCGCGAAGGCGCCAAGGCGGTCGCCGCCGGCATGAACCCGATGGATCTCAAGCGGGGCATCGATCTTGCCGTGGGCGCGGTGATCAAGGATCTGGCCACCCATGCCCGCAAGGTTTCGGCCAACAGCGAGATCGCCCAGGTTGCCACCATTTCGGCCAATGGCGATGCCGAGGTCGGGCGTATTCTGGCCGAAGCGATGGAGAAGGTCGGCAATGAAGGCGTGATCACCGTCGAGGAGGCCAAGAGCCTGGCGACTGAGCTCGAGACCGTCGAGGGCATGCAGTTCGACCGTGGCTACCTTTCGCCCTATTTTGTGACCAATGCCGAAAAGCTGCGGGTCGAACTCGAGGATCCTCATATCCTCATCCACGAGAAGAAGCTCTCGAACCTGCAGGCGCTGGTCCCGTTGCTCGAACAGGTGGTGCAGTCGGGCCGACCGCTGCTCATCATTGCCGAGGATGTCGAGGGCGAGGCGCTGGCAACGCTGGTGGTGAACCGCTTGCGTGGCGGCCTCAGGGTCGCGGCGGTCAAGGCGCCGGGATTTGGGGACCGCCGCAAGGCCATGCTGGAGGACATCGCCATCCTGACCGGCGGCGAGGTGGTCAGCGAGGAGCTGGGCACCAAGCTGGAGAATGTCACGCTGGGCATGCTGGGCCGGGCCAAGAAGGTGGTGATCGACAAGGACAACACCACCCTCGTCGATGGTGCGGGCGCAAGGGCCGACATCGAGGGCCGCGTGGCGCAGATCCGCGCGCAGATCGAGGCCACGACCAGCGATTACGACCGCGAAAAGCTGCAGGAACGCGTTGCCAAGCTGGCGGGCGGTGTGGCGGTGATCCGCGTCGGCGGCGCCACCGAGGTCGAGGTCAAGGAGAAGAAGGACCGCGTCGATGATGCGCTCCACGCCACCCGGGCCGCGGTTGAGGAAGGCATTTTGCCCGGTGGCGGCATTGCCCTGCTGCGCTCGCTCAAGGCGCTTGACGGTCTGAAGGCCGCCAATGATGATCAGCAGTCGGGCATTGACATCGTACGCCGCGCGTTGCGAGCGCCAGCCCGTCAGATCGCTGACAATGCTGGCGAGGATGGCGCCTTCATTGTTGGCAAGCTGTTGGAAAGCGAAGCGTATAACTGGGGCTTCAATGCTGCGACCGGTCAGTTCGAGGATCTCGTGGCCTCGGGCGTGATCGACCCGGCCAAGGTGGTGCGCACGGCGCTGCAGGATGCGGCCTCTGTGGCCTCGCTGCTCATCACCACCGAAGCGCTGGTGGCCGAGCTGCCCAAGGAGGACAAGCCGGCTTCCATGCCCGCGATGGACTATTGACGTGAGGGCAGGGCCGGCGCGAGCCGGCCCTGTTTGCCCGCGTGGGAAGCACGGTCTTGTGGTAAAAGATACGGCATGACGCCGGGCATTTTATTGTCTGCCACCACGGATCGAACTGATGATCGCCGGTTGTAGATCGCCTGTTCTGCCATTCATCTCAACGGTATGTTGATTAATCAGACTGCGCCCGGCCACCTGGTTGGCAATTTCCATTTGGACGTCGAAGTGCCCGCGCGCCGTTTCGAAGTGGTTGTCGCTGCTCAGGCCGGGCGCGGCTTTCCCGGTGATGGTGTCAATCGCGACCTGCTGCGGGTTGTCATGCCTAGTAGCGGGAGAGGTCATCTGCGGCGTAGCGGCCATACAGGCCAAGAGCATGATGAACATGATCTGTTCCTTTAAATTATGATCAAAGAAGGGAGTTGAGGAAAGCCGGTCATGCGGTCTGTTCCGTCTCGCCGCCTGTTGGAAACCCGCGATGGGGCGCTTGCCGCGCGCGCCGCAGCAGCCCGGGGTGCGATCGCCTCGTTCCGCGCGCTGGGCGGTGGCTGGAATGCGCCCGAAGGCGCTGGCTAAGGCCATAGCCACCGATCAACATCATGCCGCCCTCCGGCGCTGGGGGAACTCATCCCTCCAATGCGCTTATGGCGCGACGCGGGGCGGCCTTGTGGTGCCGCGAACCACCAGATTGCCGGGGCAGACCAAGGCTTCATGCGCATCGGGCACCGTGCGCAGAGCCTGAACCAGCCGCACCACCTCGCTCACCATCTGCGCGGCGGGTTGCGAATAGCTCGTCAGGGCAAAACATGGCCAGGCAGCCATCGGGACATCGTCATAGCCGGCAATGGAGATTTCGCGCCCGACATCGAGCCCGAACTCATGGCGCGCCACGGTGATTGCGGCCAGTGCCATGGTGTCGTTGGCGCAGAAGATGGCATCGGGCCGGTCGGGGCGCAGCAGCAGGCGGCGGGTGGCCGCCATCGCGTCCTCGAAGTTGAAATGGCCACTTTCGCGCAAAGGCGGGGCAAAGCCCTGTTCGGCCAGGTAATCGGTGAAACCGGCCTCGCGCTGGGCGTTGGTCGAGCTTTCCGCCGTGCCCGCGATGAAGGCCAGCCTCTTGTGCTGGCCACCCAGCAGATGGGCAGCGATGGCGCGCGCGCCCGTCCTGTTGTCACCCACCACGCAGGAGACATCCTGCGGCGCCCCCGCCAGCGGCGAGGTGGTGCGGTTGTACAGCACGATGGGCACCTTGGCGCGGCGGCACTCCTCGGTCAGGCGCGAGGTAAGGCCGACCGAGAGCAGCACCAGCGCGTCGATGCGGTATTGCAGGATCTCGGCGATGGAAGGTTCCGCGCCGCCCTCACTGGCGGCCGAAAACAGCATGACCCGCAGATTGGCCTTTTCCAGCCTGTCGCAGAGCAGTTGCAGCGTCTGCACGAAAAAGGGGTTGGCGAGATTGCCCACGCCCACACCGATGATGTTTGACCGACCACGGATCAGTGATCGGGCGAGGGGGTTCGGGCGATAGCCCAGGCGGTCGGCCGTGGCGATGATCAGCTCACGCTTGTCCGCCGACAGGCTGGAGCCGGGGGTAAAGGCCCGCGACACCGCCGACTGCGACACGCCCGCCGCGCGGGCGACGTCATGAACCGTAACGGTGGGCGGGGCGGGCTCGCGCTCGGTGATCATAAAGTTCTGCCTAGAGCGGCTTTACGGGCCGGTCAATGATTTCCCATCCATCGAAGGTGTTATTTTTGACTATGCATTCACTCATAGATTTCACGCGATTTATGGGTAAAAAATATATCTTCTTAGGCATTTTGCGAATCGTCATGATTATGTATTCAATGCTCGCACGTGAGTCGTGGGCAAGGCGTCTGCCTGCCCGTTGAGGGAGAGTGACGATGGCGATCTGGTTGAAGCGCGGCGCTGCCGCTGATGTGAAGGCCGAAGCGGACCGCAAGGTACGCGACATTGTGGAAGCGGCGCTGGCCGATATCGAGAAGCGGGGCGACGCGGCCCTGCGCGAAATGAGCATCAAGTTTGATGGTTGGGATCGCGAGGATTATCGCTTGAGCCAGGCCGAGATTGACGCGGCAGTGGAGAGCCTGAGCCCGCAGGAGCGCAAGGACATTGAATTCGCACAGACCCAGGTGCGCAATTTCGCGCAGATCCAGCGTGACAGCGTGAAGGATGTCGAGGTCGAGACACTGCCGGGCGTGGTGCTGGGCCACAAGAACCTGCCGGTGAATGCCGCGGGTTGCTATGTGCCGGGCGGCAAATATCCGCTGCTGGCCTCGGCGCATATGTCGGTCATCACCGCCAAGGTGGCGGGCGTGAAGCGTGTCATCACCTGCGCGCCCCCGTTCCAGGGCAAGCCGGCGCGCGCCATTGTGGCAGCGCAGGCCATGGCCGGGGCCGATGCGATCTATGCGCTGGGCGGCATTCAGGCGATTGGCGCCATGGCGATCGGCACCGAGACGATCGATCCGGTCGATATTCTGGTCGGCCCGGGCAACGCCTTCGTGGCCGAGGCCAAACGCCAGCTGTTCGGCCGCGTCGGCATTGATCTGTTTGCCGGCCCCACCGAAACGCTGATCATTGCCGACGAGATCGGCTGCGACCCGGAAATGGCCGCGACCGATATTCTGGGCCAGGTCGAGCACGGACCCGACAGCCCCGGCGTGCTGCTGACGAACAGTGAGGCCTTGGCCCGCGCGACGATGCAGGAGATCGATCGCCTGCTAGACATTCTGCCCACGGCCGACCATGCTCGCAAGGCATGGGAAACCTATGGCGAGGTGATCGTGGCTGAAAGCTATGAGGAGATGGTGAAGGTCGCCGACCAGATCGCCAGCGAGCATGTGCAGGTGATGACGCGCGACCCCGATTATTTCCTGAAGACCATGACCAATTACGGCGCCCTGTTTCTGGGCAACCGCACCAATGTGTCTTTTGGCGACAAGGTGATTGGCACCAACCACACTTTGCCCACGAAAAAGGCGGCGCGCTACACGGGCGGTCTGTGGGTCGGCAAGTTCCTCAAGACCTGCACCTATCAGCGTGTCACCACCGACGAGGCCAGCGCGCTGATCGGCGAATATTGCAGCCGTCTATGCGCTCTTGAGGGTTTTGCCGGGCATGGTGAGCAGGCCAACATCCGTGTGCGCCGTTTTGGCGGTCGCGATGTGCCTTATGCAGGGCAGGTCGAGCCGTCTGAACTGACGGTGGCATAATGGGCACGCTGCCACAAACGCCGGCCTTCCGGCTTGACGGGCAGCGCGCGCTGGTGACCGGGGCGGGGCGGGGCATCGGCCTCGCCGCCGCCGCCGCTCTGGCACAGGCGGGCGCGCAGGTAACCCTGGCCGCCCGCACCGCGCGCGAGATCGAGGAGGGCGCCGCCGCCATCATCGCGGCCGGCGGGCAGGCGCAGGCTGCCGTGCTCGATGTCAGCGACATGGTGGCGGTTGCGGCGTTCTTCGCGGGGCGCCCGGCGTTTCACACGCTGGTCAACAATGCGGGCACCAACCGTCCCATGCCCCTGTGGGAGGTGAGCGAGGCCGATTATGACGCGGTGCTCGATCTCAACGTCAAAAGCGCCTTTTTCGTCGCGCAGGGCGCCGCCAAGGCGATGATCGGCGAGGGGATCAGGGGTAGCCTGATCCATATGGGGTCGCAGATGGGCCATGTCGGCGGATCGAAGCGTTCGCTCTATTGTGCGTCGAAATGGGCGATCGAGGGGATGAACAAGGCCTTTGCGCTGGATCTTGCGCCCCATGGTATTCGCTCCAACACCATCGCGCCCACTTTCATCGAAACCCCGCTGACCAGGCCCTATTTCGAGGATGAGGCTTTCCGTGCCGGCGTGCTGGCCAAGATCAAGCTGGGCCGTATCGGCACAGTGGAGGATCTGATGGGGCCGGTGGTGTTTCTGGCGAGCGAAGCCTCCGCCCTGATCACTGGCACCAGCATCATCGTTGACGGCGGCTGGACCGCGGATTGACGGCAAAGGGGGCTGACGCAAAACCCGCGCAGGCCCCTTTGTTCATGGGGCGTGCCGTCAGATGGGCCCGTTGAAACGGCGGAACGTGCCTTCGAGCATGACCGCATCGCAGCACGGGTCGCCGTGCCGCAATTCCGATCACATCCTTGCCTTGCGACGAGCCTCGTTCCTGATACGTCAGCGGCACCTTGACACCTCATAAAGCATCAGGCCCGTAGCGTGGCTATGCGGCTATGAGGGCGAGATATCGTCCCACCCTCATAAGGAGCAGCTCTCATCAGTTGGAACGGATGACAATTGCGCCTTTGTAGCTGCCTGGTTTGAGAGGAACTGGTCTGCCATTGACGGTCAGTGTGAGCTTCCCTTCAAGCGGTTCCAGTCGGGCACCGGGCGCGAGTGTCAGTGCGGTGAGGTAGGACGTGCCCGCCACCACCCAGCGCGAGGTCGGATCGAGCGTAATCGTCACCCCCTTGCCGACCGGCGCCGGTGTGTTGGTGACATGCCCGATCTCCTTGTAGGTTGCTCGTCTGGGAGCCTCGCCGCGGGCAGGGGCAGCGGTGGAACTCGTGACGCGACCGGTCAGGCTCGCTCCTTCCAGGTGCAGGACGATGGCGCTGTCCTTGGCGCGGGCGTTGTAGATATCACCGATCAGCGCCGTGTCGCGCAGCGTGGCGACAACGTCGGGGGCAGGCGCGGGGCCCTGCTTTTCGGGATTATCGGCAGAAGGCCCCATGCCCGGTGGCAGCGCGGTCATGCCCTCGGGGATGCGCCCGGCCATCATGGCCACCATGAAGGGATCGTCATTGTCCATCGATTGAAGGAGCACGCCATTGCCGGCATGCACCTGCGCGTGGTCAATGATGATGCTCGTGCCGATACCCTTGACCTCGATCGCCGTGCTGGCCGTCTCCATCACCGAGCCCTTGTCGATCACCAACTGCCCGCCGCCGGCGCCTGAATGCATCATCACGCCATAGCGCCCGGATTGCACACGGGTGCCTTCGGAAAAGATCACGCTGCCCTGCGCCGCCATGATGCAGCCGATGTCGGCGGCGCGGATGATGGTGTGGGTGAAGGTGTCGATGCTGTCGCCGATCGAATAGCAGCCATAGCCGCTTTCCACCGTCTCGATCAGGCTGTCGTTGACGAACATGCGCACGCGGGTGTTGTCATCGGTGGAAACCGCGCCCCAGCCCTGCGCGCGAATGTGCGAGCGATTGTAGTAAACCGTGCCGTAGTCGACGAGGTTGGTGGCGCGCACATTGCCCGACAGGCCGAGCATCCACGGCACTTCCATCATCCGCCCCACGTCCACCGTGAACTTGTAGTCGGCCGGCAGCGTGCCGTTGAGCACCTCGATCTCGGCGTCGTTGACATGGACGGTGGCATGGCCGCCCACGAAGAGCGCGGTGCGTATCGCGCCGCGTGTGCGGATGACCGGGCGCTCGATGGTCAGATCGGTGTCGCCCTTGGCGGTGATCCCCGCGCCAAAGCCTGCAAAGTCATTGCCGCCATTACCGGTGAGATCGATGATCGGATGGTCGATACGATAGGCGCCCTTGCCCGTCACGACGATGCCGTTGAAACGCTCGCCCTGCGAAGTGATGACCGGATTGGCCAGCACGCCTTGGTCAAAAGTGGATTGGCCCAGAAGCGCGGCCTCCACCGATTTGGCCGGCACCATCGTGCCATTCTCGATATAGGCGGCGGCGCGGAAATGGTGCTCGGGCAGGTCATGATATTTGACGGGAATGTCATCGGTGACGCTGAGCACCACCTGGCCGGTGTAATGGCCGGGGACCAGATCGCGCTCGATCCCGTCAACCGTCAGGGTGACGAGCTTGCCGGCGATGGCTGCGGGGATCCGGTCGGGCGCAATGGTGAGGTCTGTGTAGCGTGTCGTGGTTGCGAGCAAGGCTGGCGCGGTTTCGGCATGGGCTGGCATGGCCGCCAGAGGGAGCAGCGAAGCGCTCAGCAATGCGCGCAGGATCGTGTGGGTCATAGGTCTGGGTCCGTTCATGGGATGGGGCTTGCAGTTCAGGACGTGGTGACGAGGAGGGTGCCGCCAGAGGCCAGCGGGTAAGTTCCGGGCGTGATGGCGCTGCTCTGGGCCGTGGCCGCGACCTTGACACCTGCCGGCGCGTCGATGGTCTGCAACGGCAGACCGGCGCCCAGGACGATCTGAGAGTCCGCCGTGGCGTGCCAATGACTCGCCTGATCCGCCTGCAGCACGACATGGTGCAGCGCTCCGGCCAGTCGGGCTCCCTCCAGTTTGAGAGTGAGCGTGCGATCCTTGTCCTGGCTTTCGATCGCGCCGCTCAGGTCGACCTTTCGCAGCGTCAGAGTGACGCCGGGGACGGTGGCGCCATGGGTCTGCGTCGCATTGGCATCCTCATTCTTGCGCAGCAGCAGCAACTGGCCAGTGGCGCTGGCGATCTTGCCGCCCTCGACCGTGATGCGCGCGTTGGCGCTCTTGATCAGCAGCGCCGGACCATCGCTGCTCAGCGATGTATCGACGAGATTGAGGATGGCGACTTCCTGCGGGTTGCCCATGACGGAATGGATCATCACCCCATTGCGCTGGGCATGGGCCGTTACGGCGTTGAGGTCGATGCGCGCCGCCCCTGCGATGATGGCCGCTTCGCCGCCGCTCTCCACTGTGGTGCGATTGAGCACCACATGGGCACCGAAATCGGCATAGGCGCCGTAACCACGACGATGGACGATGATGGTGCAGTCATTGGCCTCGGCATAAAGCCGCGTTCCGGCAGCATCGGTGGAAAGCGCCCCCCAGCCATCGGATTCGATGGTCGTGCGGTAAAGGTAGCTGCGCGAATCGCTCATCGCCAGGAAGGTCCGCGCATCGCCATCGAGCCCGAGCGGGGGCGGCGGCTCCATCATACCCGGGCCGATATGGCGCACGTACCCCTTGGGCAGGGGGCCGCCATGGGTGACCAGATGCGAGTCATAGACGCGCAGCGTGGCCCCCTCGGCCGCGACCAGGGCCGCGGCGGTGGCGCCCCTGGTGTCGATATCGGCATGGTCGACAGCCATGGCGGCGCCATCGCGCACCAGCGCCCCCGCGCCAATGCCAAGGAAGTCATTGCGGCCCATGCCGACAAGGTGGATGGTGGCGTCCTTCAGACTGAAAACGCTGCGCCCACCGCTGACGAAGACACCGTTGAGCCCGTCGCGTCGTGTGTTGACATGAAGGCCGTGGCTGAAGGTGGCGCCCAGCACAGGGCCGGGCTGGCCTTTTACCAGTCTGCCATCGCGCACTTCGACCACTGTGTCGTAATGAGTGTCGGCCATCGAGGGCATGGCGGGCGGAGCGCCGGGTCCGCCAGGGCTTGACGCGGAACTCCCGGCGGGCTGGGCCTGCAGCGCCGGGGATAGCAGCAGGGGGCTGGCACTCAGCCAGGCGAGTGCCAGTCGGTGGTATCGGTTCATGTCGATGCACTCCATCGATCGGTAGGAAGCGCCCCGCCGCGGCGGGGCGCGGGGGCAGATCAGAAGCTGGCGCGGGCGGTGAAGCCATAAGTGCGCGGTGCCTGCACCTGGGCGTAGCCGAAGAACTCCGAGGACTTGATCAGCTTGTCATTGACGTTCTTGACATAGGCCGAGATGCCGTAGCGTTTGTTGGCGGTCTCCCATGACATCAGGATGTCGGCCGTGGCATAGGCATGCATCAGCGTGTCGGACCCGGCGATGTCGGAGGCAAATGTGGGGTAAACGAGCTGGGAGGACAGGGCGCGCAGGTCAAAACGCGTGCTGAGCGAGCCGCGCGGGCCAAGATCGAAGCGGTGGCCATAGCTGGCCTTGTAGGACCAGCGCGGCGCATTGGTGAAGGGTGCGCCGGCATAGGCGCTGGTGCCCTTGATCCTGGTGTTGAGATAGACCGCCGAGAAGGACAGATTGTCATTGGGCCCCAGGGTGAAGGCGGCCGAGGCCTCAACGCCATAGGCGCGGCCGGGGAAGGTCAGGAACTGGGGCGTGTAGATACCGGCGGCAGGGTTGAAATAGACGAGCTGATAGGATTTGTAGTCATAATAGAAAGCATCGGCGTTGAGCAGCAGCCGTCCGCCCATCAGCGTGTTCTTGATGCCCACTTCATAGTCGACCATACTCTCCGGGTCGTAGGCCTTGGGCGCCACGCCCGGCGCGGTGGCGGTGATGGAGGTCACGAAGGAGTAGCCACCTTCGCGGTGACCGCTGGCAATCGTGGCATAGGCCATGGTGCGGGGGGCAAGCTGGGCTTCGAGCGAGGCGCGATAGTCGAAGAAGGTTTTGCTGATTTCCTGCAGCGCCACCACATTGGGCGTGGTCACCGGCGTGCCCACCGCGCCCAGCGTATTACCGCTGTTGAGGTCGGAGGTTCCACCGCTCTGCACCCAGCTTTCGCGCGCGCCCAGGGTCAGGTGCAGCGGGCTGACCAGCGGCACGGTGACCTGGCCAAAGGCGGAGTTGACATTGGTGGTGCGCATATCCACGCCGAAATCCGTGGCATAGGTGGTGGTCGAACAGCCTCCGCCATTCGAGGCAGCGGCGTTGCTGTAACCAGCGGCGGGCACATAGACGGTGTTGTAACCGGCTCCGCCCGTTGCGGAATAGGCATAGCAGGAACCGGAAATCGATGTCGGTCCGGTGCCCTTGTTGTGGTAATGATAGTAGCCGATATTCCAGGGTACCTTGGCGCCTTTGAGCGAGCTATAGCGAGCTTCAAGAGCGAACTGGTCTGTGTAGAGCGGATCGTAATTGTTCGAGAAGACGCCGCCAAAGGCGCCTTGCACGATGCCGGTCAGGGTCTGGTAGGAAGGCTGAATGAAGAGTTGGCCCGGCCCGACCTCGATCTTGGCCTCGGCCCAATATTTGCGGGCGATATGGTGCTGGAAACCGTCGGCGGGGTCGGTGGTGTTGAGCTGCCCTGCCTGATAGAAGGCGTCGGGCACTGCGCCCGGTCCTTTGCCGCCCAGCGTCGTCTGCTCATAGCCCAGCAGCAGCGAGGCGGTTTCAACCGGCTGGTAGAGTGCCTTCACGCGCAGCGAGGAGGCCTTGTTATCGTCATGCCCGTTCGACAGGTAGCCATCGCGTGAGACACCCGCTGCCGCCACGCGTACTGCCAGATTGCTGGTGATCGGCACGTTCAGCGCGCCTTCGACGCGTCGGTCGGCGTAATTGCCCAGTTCTCCTTGGACATAGCCCGAGACGCGGTCGAATTCGGGGTTATGGCTGATGATATTGACCACACCACCAACAGCGTTTCGTCCATAAATCGTGCTTTGCGGGCCACTGAGTGTTTCGACGCGTTCCAGGTCGTAAAAGCCGGTGGACGCCGCCTCACCACGCGAATTGTAGATGCCGTCATAGTTGGTGGCGACCGCCCCCGCACCGTTCTGGGCCGGCAGGTTGAGACCCAGGCCACGGATGGACACCATGAAGCCGCGCGACACGCCCTGCACGTTGACCCCCGGCGCATTGGCCAGCACGTCGTCGAGCTTGGTGCGGGCCTCGCGCTGGATCGCTTCGCCCGTGACAGCCGAGATCGTCATCGGCGTATCCTGGGCACGCTTTTCGACCTTTTCGGCCGTGACCACGATATCGGCATAGCTGGGCGTCGCGGGAGGCGATGAGGCGGTTTGCGCGCAGGCGAGCGCTGGGATCGATCCCAGCGCGGAAGACAACAAAAGTGTCCTGGTGATGATGTTCATAAACCTCTCCCTTTTATGAATGAAATTTTGTTATCGATCGCTTTTCGTATGATTCTGCGGGCAATGATTTTGCCTGACCGACCGGCTCACCAGGCTGTCGCGCCGGCATCGATTGCGATATCCGCGCCAGTGACATAGCGCGCTTCATCGCTCGCCAGCCACACCGCGCCAAAGGCAATATCCTTTGGCTCGCCCAGGCGCTTGAGCATGTTTTTGGTCAGAACCTGTTCTTCCAGCAACGGATCGATGGCCATGTGACGGCGGGTGGCGGCGGTCTGGATAAAACCGGGCGAGATGGTGTTGGCGCGGATGTTGTGCGGCGCACCTTCCATGGCCAGTTGCCGCGTCATGGCCAGAACGCCGCCTTTTCCAGCGCAATGGGCCAGCGCGGGCGAACCGGGCAAGGCATGGTAGGCGTTGGCACTGGCGAAATTGATGATGCTGGCCCCCGCGCTGGCCTTGAGCCAGGGCCAGGCGGCACGCGTGGGCAGGAACACGATGTCGAGTTCGCCGGCCAGCGTGGCCTTCCATTGTGCGTAGGTCAGCGTGTCGATCCAGCCGAAGACCGCAAAGGCGGCGGCGTTGACCAGAATGTCGATCCGCCCATGCGCCGCGCCGATCCTGGCCATCATCGCATTGACCGCAGCTTCATCGAGCAGGTCGACATCGTGGTCGCCGCCCGCCAAATCCAGGCCGATGACCTGGGCTCCCTCGGTCCGCAACTGCTCAGCGATGCCTTCACCAATGCCATTGGCCGCGCCGGTCACCACGGCGATCTTGCCGGCAAGTCGCTCAGCCATGCAGCATCCCCTTGACGGCGACGGCATCGTCGCTGCGATGGATGCGGCCCGCCGCGGCGACCACCACAATCAGTCCGAGCACCGCGCCGCCCGAAAGCACGGCAAAGGCATTCTGCAGGCCGCCCGTTTGCTGCGCGGCAAAGGTGACCACCACGGGGCTGAGAAACTGACCCAGCGCAAAGGCGCTTTGCCACATGCCGGCGCCGCGCCCACGCACCTCGAAAGCGAGCAGACTCATCGCCCAGACCAGCAGCGTGGGCAGCAATAGCCCCGCGCCCAGCTGGTTGATAAAGCAGCCAATGACGAAACCGGTCGGCGTGGCCGCACGCCCCATCACCAGGAAACCGACCGCCAGCAACGCGAATTCGGTCACCAGCAGCCGCTGAACCGCCATGCGGCCCACGCGCGAGTAGATGAACGTGCCCAGCGGCACGCCCACGCTGGCGATCGAGGTGAGGAATCCGGCGCGCGCCGGATTGGTGACGCCCAGAACGGCGAGACCGCTCGCCGACTGGATCTGGACGGTGTAAAAGAAGATCGCGCCATAGATGGTGATGCCCAGGATCACCATCATGCGGCCCCAGGGGAAGGCTGCCCAACTGGCGCTGTGGGGTGCGCGGTCAGCCTTATCACCCGTGTCGCCTTGGGGTTCCCAGGTGAAGAGCAGGACCAGCGCCAGCATCAGGATCGCCGAGAGATAGACCCAGAAGGGCGTGCGCCAGCCAAAGGCTCCCAACTGGCCGCCGACATTGAAAAAGATCAGCGCCGACATCGAGGCAAAAGCGGTCTGGGCGGCCAGCCATTTGTCACGCGCTGCGCCGTGGAAATAATCGCCGATCATGGTTGTCGAGAGCACCATGATCAGCGCTTCAGCCAGGCCTACGCCCACGCGGCTGATCAGAATGGCGGTCAGGTCTTTGAGAAAAACCGGGGCGATGCCCACCACTGCATAGACCAGAAAAGAAGCAATCAGCAGGCGGCGGCGGCCGAAGAAGTCGCCCAGCGCACCGGCCAGCGTGGAAAACAGGGCGATGCACAGGGCCGGGACCGTCAGGATCATCGGCACCCAATAGTCATGACCGGGAACGCCGGAAAATTCCGCCATGATGCCGGGCAGCACAGGCGCCAGAAGAACGATGGCCATGGTGGAAAGCGTGATGGGCAACAGAAGGGCAATGCCTGTCATGAAGCCTGGCTGGTGAGGTTTGACCATTTGTCTTCCTTGGTGGGCAGTCCTGTGTCGGCAGCGTCGGGGTCACAGGCTGACGGTAATCGTCACAAGATGTGGTGGCAAAGCGGGACGAAGCAGCAAGGTCGAAAGGCCATTGTGCTTCTCTCACCGCTTGTTCCGATGCGGATGTGGCAGATCAAGCAGTGGGCAATCCGGGGCCCGGCGAAGGTGCTGCAACCGATCCCAGTCTATGGCGTGAAAGAGCCATTGGCATGGTGCATCGGTCATACTCTCCTGTCATTATTTATGCCAATCTCGGCGATCTAGGGCGGTCTTGTAAATCGCAATTCGTCAATGGAAGGGCATCGAGAAAACAGGATAGTAGATTTTGAAAATCCGCTCAGGCATGGCATCGGGCCGGTGTGACAGAGGGAATGGGTTTCCGTGACAAAGAGACAGTCGACCGGCTCTGACGTCGCGCGTGCTGCGGGTGTCTCGAAATCCGCAGTGTCTCGCGCCTTCACCGGGGGCATCGTTTCGGAGGAAGCGCGCCGCAAGATCATGGAGGCGGCGCGCATCTTGCGCTATCGTCCCAATTACAGCGCGCGCTCGCTGACCACCAGCCGCTCTCACCTGATCGGTCTGGCGATCACCAGCCTCGACAATCAATATTACCCGCTGATGGTGGAACGATTGCAGCAGCGTCTGGGCCTTGCCGGATATCGGCTGGTCCTGTTTATCACTCATGGCGATGCTGATCTTGATCCGATGCTCGATGAACTCCTGGGCTATCGGCTTGATGGGGTCGTGCTGGCATCAAGCAGTCACGCGGCGCGTGTGGCGCGGGAGTGTCTGGAAGGCGGTGTGCCGGCCGTCATGCTGATCAACGTCGATCCTGAAGGTCGCCTGCCGGGCGTATGCACGGACAACGCAGCCGGCGCGCAAGAGATCGCGGCCCACCTGCTAAGCTCGGGGCGCCGACGGCTTGGACTGATTACCGGGCTTGATGAAAGTTCCTCCGGGATGGAGCGGGCGCGGGGATTTGCTGAGAAGGTCGGGCAACATCCGGACGCGCACTTGCTCACTGAATGCGGCTACTTCACCGAGGAAGGGGCCTATCGCGCGGCGCGGCGCCTGCTGGAGCGACCCGAGCCGGTCGATGCCCTTTTTTGCGTTACCGATTTGATGGCATTGGCTGCCTTGCAGGCGGTGCGCGATTTGGGGCTGGTGCCAGGGTGCGAGGTGGCTGTCTTTGGTTTTGACGATGCACCGATCGCCAAATGGGGAGCCTTCAACCTCGCCACCTATGCCTCACCGCTTGATGCCATGGTAGAGGAGGTCGTGCGTTTGTTGCAGGAACAGATCGCCGGTGAGGCGGGCGGGCAGGGGACTGTCCGTCTGAAAGGACATCTGGTTCTGCGGGACAGTGGCGGAGGTAATGCGCGGCCCGGAGCGCGGGGCGGCGGGCAAAGGCCGGCCACCAAGGCTACGCGATCGTGAAATTCTCGGATCGGCGCCGGCCTGTTTTTCTGGCGCCTGATGGAAGCATTAAACCCCGATGCGTTACGGCAAAAAGATAATGTTCCTGCCTGCCGCGGCGCGGCGACGCCACATCGCCAGATACAAGCCGGCGCCAGTCAGCGTAAGAAGCACGGCAAGGATGCCAGCGCCAATGATCAGGATCTGGCCGGGCCCATCGAAGAAAGCGCCTGAGTGAAGGCCTACCAGGAGGCGATCAATGGATATTGGGGGGGCGTCGGGGACAGCAATCCTACTCCCGGCGTTTGAACGGCGGGCGCCGCTGACAGCGTCATAGCTGGCCACATGGGCGTAGTCATCATCCCAGACGACCGTTCCGACCGGCCGCCCGTCGAGCATATGGAGGCGTATTGACATCTGTCTTGCGTCACGATGGTCGCCATCGGCCAAGGCTGAAAGAATGATCCTCTGCATCAAGTGAGGCCAGGCATCCCCGCGCGGCAATGCCTGAGCCGTTGCAGCTATGGGCGCGCCGCCTGCCGCAAACGGCGCAGGTGGTGCATAGACCTGATAAAAAGCGGTCGCCGTGCCGGTAATGGCCAGCCAGATGAGGAGGGGAAGGCCCAGTGTTGCAAGCCAGCGGTGACATTTGCGCAGACCGCTCATGGTTCATTCGTTCCAAAAGAGCTGACGGCCGCCGCCGCGATGTTGACGCATGCGATACATGTCGATGTAAAGCCACAGGCCGCTTGCGCCCAGGAAGACGAAAGCAAGGCCCGCCAGACAGTCGAGCAGTCGGCCAGGCAGCCCGATGATACTGCCGCAATGCAGTGCGATCAGCAGATTATGGAGCCGTATTTGTTCTGGCGTGGGCATCGCAGAGGCAGTCGCGGCACGTGGCACGAGTTGATCTCCAAGGATGCTCCAATGTGTTTGCCGGCCATCGGCGCTGTGCAGAAAAGCGCTTCCCCGCCCGGTTGTCCCTGCGCCTCGAAGATCAATTTGCAGTTCAACAACAGGAGCGCGAGACGATAGTGCCGTCAGCCGACTGGTCAGATCTTCGAGCCGTTGAGACAGGTTTCCTCCCAGAGGGGATAGATCGTCTCGCGCGGCATTGGGCGCTGCCGCGGATCTGGGCGGAGCCGTCAGATAATATTCCATGCCCAGCATGGTACCTGTGATCGTAACCCACGCCAGCAGGATCACCGCCGTGATGCTGCACCAGCGATGCCAGCGCCTGATCAGAAGGCGAAAGGGCGGCTTGGCCGGCAGGTGCTGCTGACCTGCCTTGCTGGCCGCTTCCTTCGCATTTGGCACCTGGGCGCTCATCGCCGTGGCCTCGTCAAAAAGCCTCGTTGAGTCGACTCAGCGCACCCTCCAGAATGCGCGCGTGGTCGCGTGCATCGCCGTGTTCCAGTTGCAATCGGCCCAGTGAGATCGACGAGTCGATCACATCCTTGCAGCGCGGGTAGCGTCGTTCCTGATAAGCCAGCAGCCCATCTTCCACCCTGTCATGCGCGGCCAGTTCCTCGGCCAGCACGATCCCGCTTTCCACCGCCATCCCCGCGCCCGAGGCCAGATGCGGCGTGGTGGCATGCACCGCATCGCCCAGCAGAACGATGCGTCCATGGGACCAGGACCTGGGTTGCAAGGCAGCGGCCAGCGGGCGATAGTTGATCCAGTCCTGCCGGGTCATATTGTCACGGATCCAGCCGGCATTGCCGCCAAAATCGGCGAGCAGGCGCTGCAATTCCTCATAGAGTTCATCGTCGGTCAGGAAGCGCTCGCGCTCCACATGGGGGGTAAGCATCCACATATAGACACTGTCGGCCGCGCAGACGGTGATGCCGGCGGGGTTGTCATGGCCCAGATAGAATTCGCCCTCGGTCAGCCCCGGGGGGCGGCGGATGGAGATGCGCCAGCAGCCCTGGCCGGTGGGCTCGGGCGGCGCCATATGGGGGAAGGCGATGTCGCGCACGGTGGAAAACACGCTGTCGGCGCCCACCACCAGATCGACATGGCCGGTGGACCCGTCCGAGAAGGTGACGTCAACGCCGCCGCCCCGGTTGTCCAGAGCGGTCACCGTCAGGCCCAGGCGTACCTTGATGCCCAGCGCCTGTACGCGTTGTTGCATGATACGGTGCAGCACGGGGCGCATGATGCCACCTGTTGCGGGCAATCCTTCCTCGATCACCGGTTCGTCTAGATCCTTGAGATGCGTGCCGTCATATCGGAAGAGGCGGTTTCTGGTGGTGATGGCGCCTTGCTGCTTGATCTCCTCGAGCAGCCCCAGGCGCCGATAGGCGCGCAAGGTGGGGCCGGTGATGGTGATCCCCGCCCCATAGACCCGCCACTGAGGGTCCAGGTCGATGATCTCGACCTTCACGCCGCGTTCCGACAGCGCGATCGCGGCTGCCATGCCGCCGATCCCGCCGCCAACGATGAGCGCCTCCTGGACGCTGCTGATGATCTCCCGTGTCATGGCGCCATGACGTAACGGCGCTGGCGGCCGAGGCAAATCCGAACCATGGATAGGCCTGCATCCATACAATCGGTAAGACCCGTGCCCCGCTTCGCGCTAGAACGGACCCAAGGCGTGAAGACACGCTTGTAAAAAGACGCGGGCGCCAGAGGGATCGGCACCGGGAGCGACGGGGAGGATGTATGAAGGGTTCGATGCGCCGTGGCGCAGGTCAGTCATTGATGCGCAAGAGAGCGTATCTGTGTGTGTCGGGACTGGCGCTGGTTGCCGGGACGGCCCAGGCACAGACTCAAGCGCAAGAGCAGGCCGTGGTCCGACCGGACACAACGCCGCCCGCCAATGATACCGCCGAGATCGTGGTCACCGCGCAAAAGCGCACCGAACGCCTGCAGGATATTCCGGTGGCCGCAGCCGTGCTGAGCAGTGCCTCGATCGCGCAGAACCATGTGACGGACATCTCCGACATCAATCGCATTGTTCCCTCCGTGGAGATCAAGGGCACTTTCAACGGGCGCGTGCCCTATGGCATCCGCGGCATTTCCACCAATGCCAACGAGGGCGCGATCGGCCTGACCTCTGGTGTGTCGGTCCAGATCGACGGCGTGCCGGTGCCGGCCGACAGCTTTGCTGCCAACACTGTGACCGATGTGCAGCAGCTTGAGGTGCTCAAGGGGCCACAGGCCACGCTGGGCGGGCGCACGGCCTCGGCCGGCGTCATCAATTTCGTCACCTATGCGCCCGGCGAGGCGACCCATTTCGGCTATAACGCCATGCTCACCAACGATGGCGAGCATCACATGGATGTCCACGCCTCCGGTCAGATCGCGCCGGGGCTGACCGGCAGCATCAGCGCCTATTACCAGCACACCCCCTATCCGGTGTATAATCTGACGTTGAAGGATTACAGCAGGGCCGACAGCCATGGCGGACGCATCAAGCTGAAATGGCAGGTCAGTGATGCGATCGACGCGCAGGTGATGGGGCATTATGCGCTGTCGGAATCGAGCGGCGAGAATTTCGTGCCGATCTATTTTACCCCCGGCGCCTATTTTTTTGCGGCGCCCGTCGGGCTCACCCAGTCGGTAATGTTCCCGGGTTACGACATCAAATATGGCAACACGCAGTATGCCTCGCACACCATCATGGGCTCGCGCTATGAGGACAAGGACGGTTCGCTGGTGGTCAATTACCATCTGGGCAATGGTTCGGTGCTCACCTCCACCACCTCGTTGTTCCGCGAAAACCAGTGGCAGACCCAGGATGTGTTTGAGGGCAATGTCGCATGGGCGACCCCCTTCCAGACTTTCCTGCAAACGGTGGGGGCCATTCCCGCGGCGCTTAACCAGCCCTTCGACAATCTGCAGACCGCCTATGGCTATGTGAACCAGACCACCGAGGAGGTCAAACTGGCTTCCGATGGTGCAAGGCCTTTCAGCTATATCGCCGGCTTCTTTTATTCCGACCTGAAGGTCAACCAGAGCGAATATCGCAACTGGACGCTTAACCCGTTGGCCAAGGACAATATTTCCACAACTACCAACTATGCCATCTATGCCCGTGCCACGGCGCGGCTTGGCGAGACGCTGACGCTGGTGGGCGGCATGCGTTACAATTGGGACCGGATCGGCTGGAATGTTACCCAGTTCTTCGCCCCCGCCAATGGCATCTACGGCGATGGCGGCTATGGCCAGGGCGGCTACGCCTGGAACCTGAAGGACAGTTCCTCGGCGCTGGTGGGCGATGCGGCCATCCAGTTCAAGCCGGTGCGCGATGTGATGGTCTATGGTTCCTACACCCGTGGCTACAAGCCGCGCGCCTTCAACACGGTGCATGATTTTGCCACGCCGCAAAGCGCGCCCAGCGCCACCGACCTCAAATTTGCCGATGCCACCAAGCGCGAGACGATCGACAGCTTCGAACTGGGGCTCAAATCAAGCCTGCTCGACCGGCATCTGACCTTCAATCTGGCCGCCTATTATACCAAGTACACCAATTATCAGGCTCAGCTTTTCGACAATTCAGGCCTGATCGCGGTGCTGGTTCTGTCCAACGCCGATGCGCGCACGCAAGGCGTGGAAGCCGACCTGACCTATGTGCGGGGCAACACGCGCTTCAACCTGTCGGGCGCCTTTACTGATGCGAAGTTCACCAGCTTCCCCGGCGCAGTGTGCTATCCGGGACAAAGCGCGACGCAGGGCTGCAATGCCTCGACCAACAGTCAGGATCTGACGGGCAAGCCGCTGCCCTCTTCGCCCCGGTTCAAGCTGACCGGCAGCCTGCAGCAGACGGTGCCGACCGAGCGTTTCAACCTGCTGCTGGGCAGCAATGTCTCGTGGCGCAGCAGCACCAATATGCAGGCTGATCAGAACCCGCAGGCCGTCCAGCCCGGCTTTGCGCTGGTCGACGTGTCGGTGGGGTTCCAGAACAAGGCGCAGACCGCCAGCCTGACCTTCTTCGTCAACAATCTGACCGATCACATGTATTACACCAACATGGAAGACTTCTTCGCCAGCGCCACCTCGGCCAATTATGTGATCGGCCAGCCAGCGCGCGATTCCCACCGTTATTTCGGTGGCCGCCTCTCGGTCAATTTCTGACCTGATCGAACCTGTCGGGCAGGGGCTTTTTCGCTGCCGCCCCCTATCGTGTTGAAGGATCAGTGCCATGCCAATGCCCATTATTGTGACCGGAGCCGGTGGCTTTGTCGGCCGTCACATTGTTGCCCGGCTGATCGCACAGGGGCAGCCGGTGGTGGCGGTGGATAAGGCGGCGGCCGGTATTCCCTTGGGCGCGCGGGTGGTGGCCGGGGATCTGGGCGACGCGGACGTGCGCGCGGCGGCGCTGTCGCAGGGTTGCGCCGCAGTCATCCATCTGGCCACGGTGCCAGGTGGCGCTGCCGAGGCAGACCCTGTCGCCTCGCGCCGGATCAATGTCGATGCCATGTATGACCTGCTGCTCGAAGCTGCGGCGGCAGGTACAAAGCCACGCTTTATCTATGCCAGTTCGATCGCCGTGCTGGGCGATCCCTTGCCGCCCATGGTGGACGATGCCACCCCTCTTGTGCCCCGCATGATCTATGGCGGGCACAAGGCGATGATGGAGCATGCCGTGGCCATGTTTACCGCGCGCGGGGCGATCGAGGGTGTGAGCCTGCGCTTGCCGGGCATTCTGGCGCGGCCCAGGGGCCCTTCTGGCATGAAGAGCGCCTTCATGAGCAATCTGTTCCATGCCTTGAAAGCCGGCCAGACCTTTGTTTGCCCGGTTTCGGCGGCGGGGACGATCTGGGCGGAATCACTGGCCTGCGTGGCGGATAATTTCATCCATGCGCTCGCTGTCGACCCGGCCCTGCTGCCGCGCGCACGCGCCGTAACCCTGCCGGCGCTCCGCGTCACCATGGGCGATCTGGCGGGTGAAGTGGCGCGCCAATGCCGCGTCTCGCCCGATCAGGTCAGCTATGAACCCGATGCCGCGCTTGAGGCCGGTTTTGCCGCCCAGCCGCCGCTGACTACGAGCGCAGCCGATCATGCCGGCTTTGTGCATGACGGAAATCTTGCTAATCTCGTGTCCAGCGCGCTCAAGACGCTGGACGAGGGGATGTAAGATGCGGTTCCAGAGGCTCGACCTCAACCTGCTGGTGGCACTCGATGCGCTGCTCTCTGAAAAGAGCGTCAGTCTGGCCGCCGATCGCCTGTGCCTGTCGCAATCGGCCACGAGCAGCGCCCTGGGCCGCCTGCGCGACTATTTCGGTGACGATCTGCTGGTGATGAAGGGACGCGGCATGGTGCTGACCGCCCGCGCCGAGGAGCTGATCGACCCGGTGCGCGCCGTGCTTGAGCAAATCCGCACGACGGTGGCCATTGCACCGCCCTTCGACCCGGCAACGGCCGACCGGCAGGTGCGCATCATGGCCTCGGATTATTCCACCCAGGTGCTGCTGGCGGGCGCGCTGGCCATGCTCGAAGAGGATGCGCCCTATCTGCGCTTCGAGATCCAGCCGATGGGCGACAATCCGGTCGAGGCGGTCGAACGCGGGCAGATCGACCTGCTGCTCACCATCGATTTCGCCATCAGCGCCGACCACCCCAGCCTGATGCTGTTCGAGGACGATTATGTCGTGGTGGGCGATCCGGCCAATCCGGCCATGCAGGGCGAGATGACGCGCGAACGCTATTTCGCGCTGGGCCATGTCACGGCGCGCTTCGGCAAGAGCCGCACGCCGGCCTTCGACGACTGGTTCGTGCGCCGGCAAAAGACCCAGCGTCGCATCGAAGTGGTGGCGCCCACCTTCCTGTCGCAGGCCGGGTTGGTGGCGGGCACGCGGCGCATCGCCACCATGCATCGTCGCCTGGCGCAGCAGGTGGTGCCCACCATGGGACTGGTGATGCGCGAAGTGCCCTTCGACATCCCGCCCATCCGCGAGGCGATCCAGTGGCACATCGCGAACAACAACGACCGCGCGCTGCGTTGGGTGGTGGAACGCCTGGCAGCCTATGCGCAGGCCACCACGGCCAAGACGCCGGGCAACGTCGTCCCGCTGGCCGAAGCACGACGCGACGAGATCGCCGTCCAGTTCCAGCAGAACCACCCCGGCATACGCGGGCAATAGCGGCCTAATCCTCCGCCCGGTCAAAGGTGCGGCGGGCCTCCTCGATGGTCGCGCCGCGCGCATTCACCCAGTCGATCATGCGCCGTCCTTCCTCGGCCAGCTGGCAGCCCATGCCGGTCAATTCATAGGACACGCGTGGTGGCACATCCCCGGTGACATGGCGGGTCACGAAACCGTCACGCTCGAGCGCGCGCAGCTTCATGGTTAGCACCTTCTGCGCGATCGCCTTTTCGCTCGACAGGCGTGAGAGCGCGCGCCGCAATTCGGCATGGCGCCAGGTGCCAATGGCCAGCACCTGAAGGATCAGCATCGTCCAGCGGTCGCCCAGCATCGCCATCACCTCGCGCGTGGGGTCGTCGCGGCGGGTGCCGTGCACGGCCATGTCGGCGGCCAATGCGGCCAGCCCCGCGCGCAGCGGCTCGGCGAAATCCTGCGGGTCGATCTCCATCCTCGTCCTTTTGAGGGCCTGGGCAAGGCACAAAAAAGTGCCGTCTTCCGCCATGCGGCCCAGCGATTAAGAGCAGCGTTCAGGCAGCATGACAAGCCTGCAACGGGAGATATGGCGATGGCGCGAGATGCGCAAGGGACCGCCTTCGGACTGGAAGGCAAGGTGGTGATCATCACCGGCGGAGCAGGGGGGATTGGCGCGGCAACGGCTCGGCTGATGAGCGCGCGCGGCGCTAGCGTGGTCATCGCGGATATTGCGCTGCAGGCGGCGCTCGCGCTGGCGGCCGATCTGCCGGGTGCGCTGGCCGTGGCGCTCGACCTCGAGCAGGAAGCGAGCATCGAGGCGATGGTCGCGCGCACGCTCGACCATTTCGGCCGGCTTGACGTGCTGCACAACAATGCCGCCTTGCTGGGCCCCGAGATCGCCCGGCAGGACGGCGATGTCGAGCATATGGCAACAGCCCTCTGGGACCGGACCTACAGGGTCAATGTGCGTGGCACGATGATCGCCTGCCGCACGGCCTTGCCGCATCTGCGCGCAAGCGGGGGCAACATCGTCAACACGGTCAGCAATCTGGCCTTGCAGGGTCATATCATTCAGGCGGCTTATTCATCCTCAAAGGCCGCCATCATCCAGATGACGCGGGCGATGGCCGCCAGCCACGGCATCCATGGCGTGCGCTGCAATGCGGTCGCCCCGGGCATGACGATGACGCCCGCCCTGCGCGATGCCTTCCCCGCCCCCTTGCGCGCGGCGGTGGAGGGCGAAACCTTGCGTCCGCAACTGGGCGAAGCAGAGGATATCGCGGAGGCCGTGGCCTTTCTGGCCAGCGACGCCGCGCGCCACATCACGGGGCAGGTGCTGGTCGCTGATGGTGGATGTGCCAGCCATGTGCCGGGCCTTGCCGCCTTTCGCGCCTTTTTTGCCGGAGAACACGCATGAGCAGCTATGATATCGTGGTCATGGGCGCTGGCCACAATGGCCTGACCGCTGCCGCCTACATGGCCAAGGCCGGCAAGAAGGTGCTGGTCCTGGAGCGCAAGTCCCATTTCGGCGGTGGCGTTTCCACGCGCGAACTCATCAAGCCCGGTTTCTGGCATGACGAGCATTCCAATGTGCATATCATGATCCAGGGCAATCCCATGCTGCGTCAGGACGAGCTGGGGCTGCTCTCCCGCTTCGGGCTGGAATACATCTACCCCGACCTGCCCCATGCCTCTGTGTGGGAGGATGGCACGGTGGTGCGCTCGTGGAAGGATCTCGACCGGACCTGCGAGGAGATCGCCGGCTTCAGCCCGCGCGATGCCGAGGCCTATCGCAAATTCGCCAAAGCCAGCATGGCGGCGCTGCCGATGTTCATGAGCGGTCTCTACATGCCGCCCTTTCCGATGGGCGCGTTTGTGGCGATGATGGACCAGTCGGACGAGGGGCGCTTCCTGCTCGACGTCATGAGCCGCAGCGCGCTTGATGTGGTGAACCAGTATTTCGAGAGCGATCTGCTGCGCCTGCACATTTTGCGCATGGTGACCGAGAATTTGCAGATGCCCGACGAGCTGGGCACCGGCATGGGCGCCTTCCTGATGCCCGGCATCATCCACACCTATGGCTGCTCGATGCCGAAAGGCGGCTCGGGGCAACTCAGCAAGGCGCTGGTGCGCGCCATCGAGCATTGGGGCGGCGAGGTAAGATGCGGCGCGGAGGTGAAGCGTGTCATCGTTTCCTCCGGCAAGGCTGTCGGGCTGGAGCTGACCACGGGCGAAACCTTCATGGCAAGGGATGGCGTGATCGGCGCGATCCACCCGCATGTGCTGCGCAAATTCGTCGCCGAAACCCCCGGGCCGGTGCTGGAACGGGCCGAACGCGTCACGCCCTCGACCTTCTCGATCAACCTGATGCATTTGACGCTCAAGGAGCGGCTGACGCTCAAGGTCGGCAATGACACCAATGCCATGATGACCGAGCTCATGGACTTTTACACCATGCGCGACATGCTGCTGGAGTATGACAAGCTGCGCCGCGGCCTGACCACGCCGCGCCTGATCGCCGGCGGCGACAACACGATCTTCGACCCCAGCCGCGCGCCAGAAGGCGCGGGCGTGTTTTATGGCGTCAACTTCGCGCCCTATGAGCTGTTTGCCCATGACGGCATGGGGGGCGGCCACGCCGCCTGGGACGAGAAAAAGGAGGAAGTGGCCGACGCCGCCCTTACCCAATACCGCAAGTTCTATTCGAACCTGACCGATGACAACATCACCGGCCGCCTGATCCGCTCGCCCATCGACCATGAGCGCGACAGCCCGGCCAGCTTCATCAAGGGCGACATCCACGGCTGCGCCCCCTTCATGTATCAGTCGGTCGGGCATCGCCCCACACCTGATCTCGGCAGTTTCCGCGTACCGCAGATCGAGGGGCTCTATCTGGTCGGCCCCTTCATGCATCCGGGCGGCGGGGTGTTTGGCGCGGGCCGCGCCACGGCGATCCAGATGATGGACGATATGGGCATTGATTTCGACAAGGTGTGCGGAGGGCCGGTGCTGTGAACGAGATGAAGAAGCCGCCGCAGATGCGCGTGCTCGATGCGGGTGACAAGGAGCTGATGTGCGTGCGCAAGATCGAGCGTGAGGGCCATGCGCTGGTCATCCGCGGCAAGATCTTTGGCGCCATGCCGATGGTCGCCAAGCTGACTCCGGCGGAAGCACGCGCCGCGCTCAGGCTGCTCGATGCAAAAACCATCCTTTTCCTGCTGACCATGCTGTTCCGCAAATAGCTCGGCTTCGATGCTTTGCGTTTCTGCCCGCGCCTGCGCCCCGCCATAAGCGGGGCGCAAAGTCTGGAGAGAGCGTATGAGCATTCTGGGAGTGGAAAGCGTCGTTTTCGGCGTGGCGGATGTGGCGCAGCATGCCCGGTTCTGGACTGATTTCGGCCTGCCGGTGGAAAGCATCGGCGCGGATGAGGCGGTATTCCGTCTCGCCTCGGGCAGCCGGGTGATCGTCCTGGCCCATGGTGACGTGCGCCTGCCAACGCCCGATCCCTTTCCCGGCGACGGGGTCAAGGAAACCGTCTGGGGTGTCGATACGCAGGCCAATCTGGACGCCATCGCCGCCAGCCTGCGCACCGAAGTGGCGGTGTTCCGCGATGAGGATGGCACCATCCATGCTGTCTGCCCCGATGGTCAGCCCATCGCCCTGCGTGTTTGGGTCAAGCGCAGCTTTGCCAGCGAAGTGAGCCCGGTGAACACGCCCGCCAGCCATCCGCGCTTCAACCAGCACCGGATCTGGCGCCAGCGGGCGATCCCCAAGACGATCAACCATGTGGTGTTCTTCTCGCCCGATTATGTCAGCAGCTTTGAATTTTACGAGCGCCATCTGGGCTTTCGTTACATTGACCATTCCAAGGGCGTGGGCATCTTCGCGCGCGCGGGCGGCACTTATGAGCATCACTCGATCTTCTGGGTGAACTGCGACTTGCCGATTGCACCCGACCATTTCAAATTCATGCATATCGCCTTTGGTATGGATGATATTGACGAGGTGATGCTGGGCGCCAACATCATGGAGGCCAAGGGCTGGAAGAACACCAGCATGAATGCCTCTGGCGGCATTTCGCGTCACCGCATCTCAAGCGCAATCTACTATTATTGCGATATTCCGGGCCATGCCGGAGAGGCCGAATATCACGCCGACACCGATTATCTTGATGACAACTGGGTGCCGCGCGCCTGGGACTTCCGCTTTGGCTCGCTGCTGTGGGCCAACAATGCGCCACCGATCTTTCGCGGGCCGGATATTCCATGGGACATGGAGTTCGATGCCGAGCGCAAGAGTTTCGAACCCTATCGCAAGGCGAAGGCGGGCAGGCAGCAGATCGACGGGGCACTGGCGGCGCTGACCCAGGATGATGAACATGCGATTTGAAGCTGCTTCCACAGGGATAAAGGGACCGGCCCTCCCTGCTCATACAACTCGGCGGTGCCCGCATGGTCTTTAACCTGAGCGGCCGCAAAGCCCTTGTCACGGGATCGACGCGCGGCATCGGACGCGCCATTGCCGAAGTGCTGATCGCGCAAGGTGCTCAGGTGATGATCTCCAGCGAGAATGCCGATGACACAGCGCGGGTGGCTCAGGCACTGGCCATGCCCGGCATGGCTTGCGACGTGGCCGATGATGAGGCCCTGGCGCGGTTGGTGGCGCGTAGCGTGGCAGCTCTGGGCGGGCTCGATATTCTGGTTTGCAATGCGGGTATTACCGGGCAGCCGGGGCCTTTGCGCGGCATCGACATGGCGGATTATGCGCGGGTGATGGCGATCAATCTGCGCAGTCAGGTCGTGCTGGCCAATCTCGCGCTGCCGCATCTGGCGGCGCGGGCCGGGGGCAGTGCGGTGCTGATTGCCAGCCTTGCCGGGCTGCGCGGCAATGGCGCGATCAATGCCTATGCGCTGGCCAAGGCCGGTGTGGTCCAGCTTGCGCGCAATCTGGCGGTGGAATGGGGGCCGCAAGGCGTGCGGGTCAACGCGGTCTCGCCCGGCTTCATCGCAACCGAATTGTCAGCATCGCTGCTCGCCAATGCGGAATTCGTGGCGCATCGCATGGCGATGACCCCGCTGCGTCGCCCCGGCACGCCCGCCGAGGTGGCCGGAGCCGTGGCCTTTCTGGCGAGCGGGGCCGCCGGTTTCGTCACCGGACATAATCTGGTCGTCGATGGCGGTACGCTGATTACCGACGGCAGCTAGAATCCGTTAGCCGACCGTGACCTGGCCAATGACATCCGCCATATGGATGACCTGAGGCGGCACGATAAAGAAAGGCCCGGCCAGCGCCCGCCATTGCTGGAACGCGGGTGTCGCGCGAAAGGCGATGGTATGCGCCTCCACGCTGGTCCATCCCACGACCAGATGGTAAAGGCCCGGTGTTTCCACTACCTGTTGCAACGCGAAGCCGGTGCAGCCCGCATCGGCGCTGAACAGCGGCTCGGCCCGGGCCACGGCCGCTTCGAAATCATCGGAGCGGGTCGGATCGATGGTGATGCGGGCGATTTCAGTGATCATTGCTGCCTCAGTCCATGGGTTCTTCGACGAATTCAATCAGATTGCCCGCACAGTCGCGAACAAAGCAACCCTTGCCAAAGCTTTCGCGCACCACAAAGGCGATGTCGGCCTGTTTGTCCTCCATTTCGGCGAGAAACGCCTCCAGATCGGCCACCTGAAAGGCGACGTGCTTGTTGCCATGGGTTTGCAGATCGCGCGGGGGATGGCGGCGATCCTCGGGCAGGGGGGCCGCGCCCTCCACCTCGAAAATCTCGAAGCGCAGCGGGCCTTTGCGCACCATGGCGGCATGACTGCGCGCGGCCTCGATGTAAAAGCGCTTTTCCAGTTCAAAACCCAGCACGCGGCCGTACCAGTCCAGCGCCTCCTCGAGGCTGGGCACGGAGACGCCGCCGTGGTGGAAGGTGAAATCAGCCATCAGTCCATCGCCTTGAATGTCTGTGCGCACCAGTCGGCGATATAGTCGCGCATGCCGGTGCCATTGTCGGCGCCGCAATGCTCGACCTCGAAATCCTTGGTGGTGAACATCCGCAGATGGCGGTTCGGACTGTTGACCGCCTGATCGTAACTGCGCTTGGCGTTGAAGGCCGGAATCTGCCGGTCGTTCTCGCCATGGGTGATGAGGAAGGGCACGCGGATCTTGTCCACCTGCCCGTCGAGCGTGATCTGGTCGGCATAGGCGAGGAACTTGTCGCGGTCCTCGAAGCCGAAAACCCACATCACATGGTCCCAGTAATGGGGGACGGGGTTTTCCCCCTCGTGCGATACGCGCTCGCGCTGGCGCTGGCCCCAGACATGGTTGGCACCCATGACCGCACACAGGGCATAGCGCGGATCGTTGGCGGCGATGCGCGGGGCGTGATAGCCGCCGAAGGACAGGCCGAAAATGCCGATCCTGTCGCGGCGCACATCACTGCGGGTCAGCAGATAGTCAAAAGCGGGCGAGCCCCAGCGCTCGGCATCATAGACGGCGGGCAGGCCGCGCTTGCGGATCGCCTCGCCGGTACCGGGCTGGTCGAGAAACAGCGTGTTCATGCCCCGCTCGAGATTGGCGGCGCCATGGCCCGCCATATTGACCTGTTCCTTCATGGAATCGAGACCATTGACCGAAACGAGCGTGGGGCGCGGCGTGCCTGACCCGTCATGGACGAAGAGGCCGGTATAGGCGCTGGCCTCATAGGGGATCTCGACTTTCTCGACATGCAGGCCACGCAGCGCGGCGCCTTTGTGGTACAACGCGAGGCCACGGTCATAGGCGACCCAGCGCGGCGCGTAATCGCGGCTCTGCATCCGCTCGGCGGCCAGATAATAGCCACTGGCACGCAGATATTTGGTGCCCGCCGACAGGGTATAGCCCTCAGCCAGATCGGTATCGGCATTGCGTGCCACCTGATCGGCCACCGCAATCCAGCTGTCGAACAAGGCCGCCGAGCCTGCATCGGCGCCTGACCTGGCCGCGTCACGCACCGGGCGGCAGGCCTCGTCGATCTCGCCATGGTTCCCACCGCACACCAGCGCCAGATTGGTGGCCAGGTTCCACACATAATTGCCGGGAAAGGGCTCGAACATGGGGGTATCCTTCATGCGGGCCAGCCGGCCCAGCTTTGCATCAGGCCGCCCTTGCCACGCCATGCCCGGCGCCGACCAACGCATAGCATCGATGGGTGGCTATTGATGGCATGCCGTTGTGGCCACGCGCCCATCCGTTTAGCGTGGCGCCAGCAACGAATGGGAGAACGGGATGCGCCTGGCAACCAAGCGCGACGGGAGTGCTGATGGAGAGCTGATCGTGGTGTCGCCCGATGGCAAAAACGCCGCGCCAGCCCCGGTCGTCACACTGCAGCAAGCCATGGAGCAATGGGAGATGGTCGCGCCCGCGCTGGCGGCAATCACGGCCTTTCCCGAGGTGCTCGACCTCACCGGACTGGCCGCGCCTTTGCCGCGTGCATGGCAATGGCTCGACGGCTCGGCCTTTGCCAGCCACGGCGCGCTGATGGACAAGGCACTGGGCATCGAGCCCGAGAAAACCGGCATGCCGCTGATGTATCAGGGCGTGTCCGACCGCTTCTATGGCCCCTATGAGGATGTGCGCTTTCCCGAGGAGGCCCTTGGCATCGACTTTGAGGGCGAGTTCGGCGTGATCGTCGATGCTGTGCCGATGGGCGTGACGCCCGCGCAGGCGATGAAGCACATCCGGCTGATCGTGCTGATCAATGACTGGTCGCTGCGCAAGCTTGCCGGCCCCGAAATGAAGACCGGCTTTGGCTGGGTGCAGGCCAAGCCGCATTGCAGCATGGCGCCCTTTGCCATTACGCCTGACGAGCTTGGCGCCGCCTGGCAGGATGGGCGCGTCTGCCTCGACCTGCTGGTGGACTGGAATGGCAAGCGTTTTGGCGCCGCCAATGGCGCGCCGATGGGCTTCGGTTTTCATGAGCTGGTCGCCCATGCCGCGCGCACCCGCGATCTGGTGGCCGGCACGGTGATCGGTTCGGGCACGGTGTCGAACGAGACCTACCGCGAGGTCGGCTCATCCTGCATCGCCGAGCGGCGAGGGATCGAGATCGTCGATGAGGGGGCGCCGCGCACCGACTTCATGCGTTTTGGCGACCGCGTGCGGATGGAAGCGGTGACAACCGCGGGCTACGCTCCTTTCGGTATTCTCGAACAGAAGGTAATCAAGGCATGACTGATCGTCTTTCCGACAGCGGCTTGCCGCCGGTCCAGCGCGTGGTCACCGGCCATGACGGGGAGGGGCGCGCCATCTTCAAATCCGAGGATGTCAGTCCGACAACAATGATCCCTTCCGGCGATGCCAGCTTCCTGACAATCTGGTCCACCCAGACCGTGCCAGCCGACAACAATGATGAGCGCGACGGGCGCGACCTGCCCACCGGCCTGACGCTGGAGCGCGGCAGCGTCATCCGCATCACCGACATGTTACCCGGCAAGGAAAGCCCGATGCACCGCACCAACAGCGTGGATTACGGCATCGTGCTGAAGGGCGAGATTGAACTGGAACTCGAGGATGGACGCAAGAAGACCATCCGCGAGGGCGGGGTCATCGTGCAGCGCGGCACCAACCATCTATGGCGCAACACCACCGACCAGCCCACGCGCATCGCCTTCATCCTGATCGAGGCACCGGCCTATCGTCACAATGGCCAGCCGCTCGATGAAGCCAAGCCTGAGCAGTTGCAGCCCACCCCTAGCGGACAGTGACGGGGCGGGCACAGCAGACATGACCGTGGCCACGAGGGGGCGATGACACGGGGCCAGGGTGCTGCCGGGCGTTGCGTTGAGATCGAGGCCGCGGAGGCTTCTTACGAGCCGACGGCACGGCGCGAGGACGCATTCTTCCCGCGCAACGGTGATATGAGAAATAGCGCTCACCATCATCCTGAACAACGCGATCCGACCCAGCGAAACGCGTTGTTCAGGTCATAGGGTCAATTCAGGGCGCCGCGCCAGGCTTGAGTGGAGGGCTTTGCTCAAGCCTGGCCGGCGGGTGCCTTGCGGGTGCGCCTGGACTGTTTGGCCTTGGCCTCTTCTGCCGGGACGGGGGAGGCAGGCACTTTGGCCTTGCGAGAAGGCTTTTCATTCGACGGACCGTCGACATTGTCGGCGAGCGTGGTGTCGGCCTTGGGAGCACGCGCCATGCGGCGTGGTTTCGCTGCGCCGCGCTTTGGCTGGGGCGCGGCAGGGGGCACAGGCTCATCGCGGGCCAACGCCACACCTGATGGATCGACCGCAGCAACATCTGTTGCCGCAGGAGGGTTGCTCGACGCCGTTTTCGTCGCGGCCTTGCCCTTGGCCGGCGTTCTGGACTTGGGCGGGATGGCATCGGTGTCGGCTGCGGACTTGCGAGCCTTGACGCGCGGCGTGGCGCCCTTGGACTCGGGGGTAGCGATGGTTTCCGCCGGCACGGCTTTCGCCCTGGCCGCCGCGCGCGGAGCCTTGGTTACGCCCGAAGCCGTCACGACCTGATCTGTAGCCGGCTCTGTTGTAGGGCTGACCACGATCGGCACCTCTATGCCACCCTGAGGAGTTGGAACGGGGCCCTTTGCGGATTCCTTGGCAGCTTTGCCTCCCGCTGATGTCTTTTGCGTGGGCTTTTTCGCGATTTTGGTGCGCGCAGGTGCCAGCTTGCTTGTCGGCACGGTCACCGCAATCTTGGAAGCTGCGGCCTTCGCGGCGGACTTGACCACCGCGCCGGTCAAGTCCGTCGGGCGATCGTTGAAGGTGGACAATACACTTTGCAAAAGGCGGGAAACATCCACGACACCCGGATTCACGTTGGGGTTCTGCAGCCAGGCGATGGTGATATCGGCGGCAAGCTTGGATGAAGTGTCGGAGCGATCAGATGTGTTGTCTGCCATGGATTCCTCGCCAGAAAAGCAGATCGAAACTTATGCCGCTTTATCCGCTCCGTCAAACGTGACTGATAACCTGTTTGGTGATTGCTGGGCGAAGCCTCAGGCATCCCCTCATTTTTGAGCTGACGTAGTGCGGGAAAGATACTTCGATCTCAGTTCGTCAGGATGGCAAGCGGATTTGGCGCGGAAAGTGCGCTTCTGACCCCAAGCTTCTGGCGGAGGTGAGGGGAAAGCCATGAAGCCGCGCGAGGAGCGCCTCGTCGCTGCGCTGGATCAACTTCCGATGGTGGCGCGTGTCGTCTATCTGCTGGCGGCAACCGACGGCATGAGCCATGCGGACATCGCCTTTCGGCTGGGCATTTCAGAAAAGGAGGTCGAGGCCGAGCTCGCGCAAGCCCTCGTGCTGCTGGACGCTGCTCTGGATGATCCGTGACGAGGACGCTGCCGTTTCCTATCAAACCACTGGGCGGCCAGAGGCGGACTGATGGCGGCGTCGTCCGTCTGGCAGGGGCGAGATTTTTCCGGCTTGCCTATGGCAAGCCGGAATAGAGGTAGTGGCAATCAGCCCTGCGCCTCGGCTTCGAGCGCCGCGAGACGCTCCGTGCAGATGGTATGAACGATGCGGCCCAGTTCCTCGATGCGCTCAGCTTGCCACGTCAGCTCTTCGACGCTGATCTGGTAGTGGCTGGAGTAGCGCGCCTTGACATAGGCATCGCGCAGCTTGGTAAACATGTAGCGCTGCAAGGCTGATCCTCGCGGCCATGCCTGGACCAGACGCATATCCAGGCGCTCGGCTTGCGTGCGCAGGAATGCGATGTTGTGATTATGTGGCGTGTAGAACGTGCAGACCAGAAGCAGGCAGTGGTACAGGAATTCGGCAGCCTGATGCATGTCGAATGCGGCCTCTTTCAGGCGGCCTTTCTCCATAACGTATCTAGCGGTGTCCAGCCGACCGGCAGCGGCAGGAAACCACTCCTCGAAATATTCCCGCGCCATGTCGAGATTTGCTTGCGGTGTTTTCGGCTGCGGTTTGCGCAGTTCGCGATCATCGGATTCGTACAGGACGATGCCGTCCCGCACGATGTCCATGAAAAAGAACCGGCCATGCGCCAGAGCGTTGTTCACTTCCTGTAAGGAGTGCACGATGAAATTGACCGGCGTGCGCAGGCGCCCGGCAAGCTGCTCCTCGATCAGGCGCTCGTCCGCATCCTGCCAATGGGTCTGCCGGTCAGCGATGTCCTTGCCGCTCACGATGATCAGCAGATCAAAGTCCGAGACGTACCCTTTGGCCGTGTGAGGTTCATCGACCCAGCCGCCCCGCGCATGGCTGCCGTACAGGATGATCTTGATGATCTTGCCGCGCCGCCGATGGCTCTTGGCATCGGCATGGGCGGCCTTGAACTCCTCGAAAATCACGCGCAGAACGTGATCGAGTTCGCGCTGCTTCTGGGCCGGAAGATGATCGAGGCCAGTCTTCATGATCCCCTCCTATCAACATGTTGAGCCTGTTGCGCAACAGAATTGATGCCGCCCTTTGCAGCGCTTGGTTGGAGCGCTGGTGATTGCGCAGGGCGATGATTGCGGGTCTTGTGCAGGATCGAGCTTCTTGCCTGCTCAAGAATAAGGGTGCCGATGGTTTCGGCACTGCAATTGCTAAACTGCCCAAGGCGCGCCTCTGCGCGTTTGGCCCCCAACTGCCCTTACGAGGGCCTGTGCCTCAGGCAGAAATGTGCACTTGAACCAATCTCAATTGCGATACATAATCTCTGCAAACGGAGAACCAATGATGGCCGCCCAGACCTCCATGCTGCATATTCGCATAGATGATACGCTTAAGGCTGAGGCGACGGAAACTCTCGCCAATTTCGGCCTATCGGTTCCCGATGCGGTTCGCATGTTTTTAACCCGCGTGACGAAGGAAGGCGGCTTGCCGGTCGGTGTCACTATGGACCCCGAAGCCCATGATGCGTGGTTCCGCGCGAAAGTGCGTGAGGCAATGAGTGGTGCGCGCCCGAGCGTTCCGCATCAGCAGGTCATGAATGAAGCACAGGCCCTGATTGACCGGAAACGCCGTGCCCGAGGTTGAATGGCGCGAGATTGCACGAGACGACCTTCTGGCGATTGTTGATTATATCTCAGATCATAACCCCGAAGCTGCGCAGCAGCTCATGGATGATATCATTGCGAAGACGGCGAAGCTGCCAGAGTTTCCAAGAATGTATCGACCTGGCAGAGTGGAGGGGACGCGCGAGATGCTGGTGCGGGCAAACTACATCGTTGTCTATGAGGAAGACCCCATAACCATACAGGTCCTGCGCGTTCTCCATGCCGCTCAGCAATGGCCTGCAAATCGTTAGTTTAGCGCTGGGAAAGCGGTCTTTTTGGGCTATCCCTATAAAAGGCCACGCGCTCATTGCTCTCTCCAACGTCTGCTTTCGGCACATCCGACGCGGTTTAATGACAGGTAATCTTCCAAGGTGAGGCTGACATCTCGCCGCGCGTCGGCCTGCCCAACCGTTAACGGAATCACGGTTTCGGCAGGATCGAACAACCGCTTGCGTTCCAGATATGAAGTCAGACCCAATTTTGTATGCCGCTCCACATGCAAATCGTGCGCGCCAGTGGGGAAGCCCTGACAGCCGGTATCGCTGAGCAATCCGGCCAACACGATTGCTGATTGTTTCAAATATCGCAGCCGGGTCGGGCTCGACGTTGCGATCGAGGCGTTGCGCGACGGGCTTCGCCGCAAAGTGGCTACCGTCGATGAGCATTGGCATTACGCCCGAATTTGCCGCATCCAGAACGTCATGCGGCCCTATCTCGAGACGCTGGTGTGAGCGCATTTGTGGTCCGCAGTAGAGGCCCTTGCCCTGGCGTGTAAAGTTAGCTATATGCTTAGCTAAGGAGACCTTCCATGGCCCAGTTTTCGGTTCACGATGCCAAGACCAATCTCTCTCGCCTGATCGCCGATGCGCTGGCGGGTGGCGAGGTTGTGATCGCGCGAGGCAGCGTGCCTGTCGTCCGCTTGGTGCCGGTCGAGCCGCATGGGTACCGCGCGTTTGGCGCCTTCAAGGGCAAGATTGCGATGGACGAAGGCTTCAACGACGCGCTTCCCGGCGATGAGTTGGACGGGTGGAACCTCGCTTGAGACTGCTGCTCGATACGCATGCTCTGATCTGGTGGCTGGCGGGCGATGAGGCGCTGAGCCGTCGTGCTCGCGAAGCCATCAGCAACGAGGCCAACAGCATTGCCGTGAGCGCTGCCTCGGCGATGGAGGTCGCAACCAAGTTCCGCATCGGAAAACTGCCCGGTGCAGCGCTGCTGGCGCAGGACTTCGAGGCGATCCTTGCTTCGCAGGGATTTTCCGAATTGCCGATTAGCGTCAGGCACGCCCGCCTCGCCGGCGAGATGAACATCGCGCACAAGGATCCCTTCGACCGCTTCCTGATCGCGCAGGCTCAGGCCGAGGGCATGGTGCTGGTTTCGAACGAGGCGCTGTTTGACGATTTCGCGGTTCAGCGCTTATGGTAGCGCAGCGGCGCGTAACCGGGGCAGATTTCCTGGCGGCTATGCGGGAGCTGCGGTGACGAGGTGGGGCAGCCGTGGGACAGATGTTTCGCCCGGGATGCCGAAGCGATCACCAAGGAAACGGTAGAAAGGGACGCCGAGCTTGGCGCAGGTCTTCATGAGGCCGAACATGGTGTCGCGGGCGATGCGTCCTTGTTCGCGGACAGTGCCGCCGGAGATCTTGCGCTTGGTGACGAAGGCGCGGATATCGTTTTCGGAGCCATTGGTATGGAGCGGGATTTCGGGTCGCTCGAGCACACGCAGCAGGGCGGATTTCTGGCGATGGAGGCGAGCCAGCAGTCGGTCGAGCATCACATAGCCGGTTTTGGGTGAAGATGCGATTGAAGCGGGCGCGCTGGGCTCTGGCCCGCGTGAGATCGGGGGCGCGTTGCCATGTCCTGATGTCGCCGTAGAGCCAATCGCGGTAGGGACGCCCGTTGCCGGGCGCCCCCCGCACAGATCCGGACTGGCCCAATTAAGGCATCCGACTCCTACCTCGGGTACGTGACGCAAAGCGAGCGTCTGGCCATGGATGAAGGATGTGCGACTTGGGGAGCCAGTCATCGGAGATACGGGTAATCCGGGTCCATGTGGTCTTGTCTCTCTGGCTCCGGCGCTTGAGCGCTTGTCGCCAGAGGTCGACGACATGGTGTCGAAATGCCTCAATCGCCCGACTGTTGGTGGGCACCGCAAAGTACGCGAGGTGCCCCGAGACCACTTGGCGTAGCCACCTGCCCTGTTAAGGGATGGGCTGGTGCCAGCGGCGGCGTAGCTCCCTTTTAATCTCCCGGAGTTTCACGCGCATGCGGTCGCCTCGGGTTTTCCGCTTTAGCTGGAAGTGCCCTTGGCGTGATTTTCCGCAGATGAACGTGAACCCGAGAAACGTAAAGGTTTCCGGCTTTCCGAGCCCGCGCCGCTTGTGATTGGACGCCGCGAAGCGACAAACGACCGTTTACCCGGCAAAGCCGCTCGTCAGCTACCAGACCTATCGACAACTATCTGGGGGAACCTCCCTCCACTGATGTTACGCGCCGTCGGGGCGCACTGAATAACAGAGGCTAGGTAGAGTTCCCAATGGAGGGGGAGACACCCAGTTCTTAGGGTTGGCACGGACTCGATGGAGGAGGCCATCATGCGTCAGAAGCTTCAGGGCGTGGACCGTTCATTCGATCCCTTCGGTCCTCCTGCGCTTCTGCCGCAAATGGGCCGCTTATGGCAAATGCCCATCACCGCCGTCACGGCCTGGTGGAACGCCATGATCGGCCTGTGTTGGTCACGCCATCCGGCCGGGCACCATGAACCTGCCATGAGGAACATGACCAGCTCGTGGTGCCCGACCCGATCGAAGAGGAAGGCGAACATGCCCTGTTCGCCTGAAACGCTGTCTTCATCGAGCCCTTCCTCGACGACAAGGAGAGTGCATCATGAATGAGGTCCCCAACGTTCCCGTCGCCCGATCCCGCTCGGTTTCGTCACTATTGGACCGGCCGCTCGGTGAGCCGCTGTCGTGGCTTCGGACGGAGATCGACCGACTGTTCAACGATTTCGGTCATCCGGCACGGAGCATCTTCGACTTCGGCGGCAAGGCGTTTGCGCCGGTTCCTGCGCTCGATCTCATCGACGACGATAAGAGCTATCGTCTGACCGCGGAACTTCCGGGTCTGACCGAGAAGGACATCATTGTCAGTGTCTCCGATGGCGCACTGCGGATATCAGGCGAGAAGAAGGCAGAGGAAGAGCACAAGGAAAATGGCTATCTGCTCAGCGAGCGGCGCTATGGCGCCTTCGAGCGTCAAATTCCCATTCCGGCCGATGTCCAATCGGATACGATCAAGGCGCAATTCAAGGACGGCGTTCTCACCGTAACGCTTGCCAAGGACGCCAAATCGCCGGCGCGGGCGCGCAAGATCGCGATCGAAAAGGCGTGACCCGTGCCGTGACGACATGCGCCTGCGGCCCGCGTGAGTCCGGGCCCGCAGGCCCATGTCGTCGCGTTCCTAGCTATCTGGTTGCGGAATGTCATTGGGATCAGATAGGATGGGCCATCGCGGAAAACGCGTGGCGTTTCACCGCTGTCAGTGACGAGGTGCTGTGGTGATGCAGATCCACCCCCAGGCGCGAACCACCTCGGTTGCTCGTCTCCTTCTCCACGACGCCGGCCGCGGCCATCAGGAGGGGCGCCAACCTGGCGACGACCGTGCTTCGTTCCGCGTCGCTCAGGCCCCGAATCTGCGGCATATCGAGCGGCATGCTGAACTGACGGGTCAGCATCGGTAACGTCGAGGGTGGTGGTAATGCCTTCATGGGGCGCCTCCTGGATGGCCGTGAGTCCATCCGACGAAGTCTGCAGCACGCTCTATGTCCTTATCGCCGCGGGACGGGTCGAGATCGTCAAATTAGGCAACTCGACCCTGGTCATCACCGAGAGTTTGCGGCGGCTCATTGCAGAACGCCGCGGCATGACGGGGCTTGGCTGAGCCTCTGCCCCCGAGGTCATCATCAGGCGTGGCTTCTCACCGCTTCGCCATCTGGCGGCGCAGCTCTTCCACCTGCGATGCTACGAGATCATAAGAGAGCTGATACCCGTCGAAACGCTCATATAGGGGGATCAGGAGGTTATGGACCCGTACCTTGAGACATTTGGAGCGCGACGGACTGGTGGTGCGTCACGATTTCGATGAGGTCGTACCGCATGTCGAATATTCGTTCTCCGCGATGGCCCATCCTACCTGATCCCAATGACGTTCCGCAACCAGACAGCTAGACGGCTTCGATAAGTATGGTGTCGACCGTGAAAGACCCATCCTGTTCGATCTCGAAATGGCTGGCCACCTCGCTGCTGGCCAGCCCCTGCAAGGTGCGGATGGCAGCGGCACGGTCCGGCGTGGTGCGCATCCGGGCTGTCCATTCGGTGAAGCCCATGCGCAGGCGGCCCTTGGTGATGGCGGTGATGGCAAAGCCCGCCTCCGTCAGCATCGCCTGCCATTCCGCTTCTCGATAGTCGCGCACATGCGACGGGTCGCGCAGCAGTTCGACAGCTTGCAGATGGGTGTCGGCGGCGGCCAGCGGCGGGGCGAATACATCGGCAAACACTGCCACGCCGCCCTCCCGTAACACGCGCCGCGCCTCGCGCAGGCCAGCAGGCACATCCTGCCAGTGATGCGCCGAAAAACGACAGGCCAGCATGTCAAACGCACCATCGGCACAGGGCAGCGACGCTGCAGGCGCGACGATGGTCTCGACATTGGCGATGCCCCGCTGGGCCGCTTCTGCTGTCACTGCCGCGGTCATGTCGGGCGAGAGATCGCTGGCGGTCACCTGTTTGGCATGAGCCGCCATGGCATAGGCGACATGCCCGCCGCCACAGCCCAAATCGTGCGCGTGAGCAGGCGTGTGCTCCGCCGCGATGGCGGCGATGCGTTGCAGATCGGCGCCTTGGGCATGGGCGGCACTCGCGATATAGGCATGGGCTTGCGGGCCGAACTGGCCTTGCACAATTGTCTCTTGGCTTTTGGTCATGGGCGTTCTCCTTGCAACCCAGCGTCTGGCCGGCAAATTAGCCTGTTACAATGGACAAACTTATCCTGTTATAAGCCTTGTCATGACGGACCAGGAACAACGCAAATTGCTCGGCACCTTCGTGCGCGCGCGCCGGGAGAGCATCGCTCCCGATGCGCCCACCCGCCGCCGCCGCACGCCGGGCCTGCGCCGCGAAGAACTGGCCGCGCGCGCCGGAATTGGCGTCACATGGGTGGCGTGGATCGAGCAGGGCCGCGAGGTACGCGCATCAGCCGAGACCTTGGCCCGCCTTGCCGATGGGTTGGGTCTAACGCGGGCCGAGCGTGCTTATCTCTTCACGTTGGCGGCACGCCATGATCCTGCCGACCCATTCGCGCGCGCAGCCACCGAAGCGCCGCCTGCCATCATCGCGCTGGTACATGGGCTGGCATGGCCCGCCTATGGGCTGGATGCAGCATGGAATGTGTGCTGCGCCAATGAGGCGGCACGGCGGCTATTTGTCGGATTGTTCGATGGCGAAGATCAGCCAAATCTGTTGCGTTACATCTTCACCAGTCTGCAGGCCCGCGCCTTGCTTCCGGATTGGGAAACGCGCAGACAACGGGTTTTGGCCGAGTTCCGCCGCGATTATGGCCGCGTGCTGGGCGACCCACGCGTAGCGGGCGTGGTTGCGTGGCTTCGCGAGACCAGCGCTGTTTTCCGCACTGCTTGGGACCAGCAGAGCGTGTTGGCCCGCGAGGGCGGCCTGCGATTGTTCCAGCACCCCGACGATGGCCCGCTGCGTTTCATGCAGCACACGCTGGCCGAGGTCGAGCGCGGCGATTTCCGACTGGTGGTCCTCGAACCGGTGACGTGAACAAAAGTCCGCTCACGTTGGTCCGATCTAGGTTCGGGAAGGTCAGCTTTGGGCGGCACCCGGCTGAGGTTTAGCCTTACGGAGGCTCATCTCATCGCACAGCGTCGTCCCAGCGCACGCGCTCACTGTTCGCGGCAAAAGTCGATGAAGGCGCGCAGTGCCGCCGGGAGCTGGCGGCGGCTGGGGTAATAGAGGTAAAAACCGTTGTAAGGGGGACACCAATCCTCCAGCACACGCACGAGGCGCCCCGCGGCGACCAGATCGGCCACTTGCCCTTCGAAGGCATAGGTCAGCCCCACGCCGTCGAGCGCGGCCTCGATCATCAGTGACTGGTCGTTCATCGAAAGCGGGCCATCGACCTCGACCGCCAGGTCGATGCCATCCCGCTCAAATTCCCAGGCATAGTAGCGACCGCTCTCGAAACGCAGCCGGATGCAGGGCAGCGTCTTGAGATCCTGTGGATGCAGGGGCACCGGATGACGGGCCCAAAAGTCCGGCGAGGCGACCACAGCCGATCGCTGGCGCGGTCCGATCGGCACGGCAATCATATCCTGCGCGATGGTTTCGCCAAAGCGGACCCCGGCATCGAAGCCGCCCCACACCAGATCGATCAACCCGTTGCTGATGACGATATCGACCCGGACCTGAGGGTAAGCCACCAGGAAGCGGCTGATCATCGGACGCAGCACCATCTCGGCCGAGGAGCGCGCGGCATTGAGCCTGAGCGTGCCGGTGGGTGTGCCCCGGAAGTTGTTGAGATCGTCCAGAGCGTCATCGATGTCACGAAACGCGGGGGCGACGCGGGCGTAAAGCTGTGCACCCGCTTCGGTCAGGGTGACGCTGCGCGTGGTGCGGTTGAACAATCGCAGGTCCAGCCGTTCCTCCAGCACGCGCAGGGCATGGCTGAGGGCCGAGGGCGTGCAGCCAATCTCATCGGCGGCACGGCGAAAGCTGCGGTGGCGCGCAATGGCAAGGAAGCTGGCGAGGTCGCCGGGGCCAATGGTGCTCATTGCTGAATTATGCTCATGACCACGAGGAAAATCCAGTCGATTATCTCATCTGTTTGCATGGGATAGAGCCGTGTCACAGCACGAACAGGAGACCCGCATCATGCGCACATGGTTCATCACAGGCGTCAGCACCGGTTTGGGCCGGGCCATCGCCACTGCCGCACTGGCCGCAGGCGACAGGGTCGCGGGCAGCGTGCGCTGCAGCGAGGATCAGGCAGCGTTTGAGACGCTGGCGCCGGGGCGAGCGCACAGCATCCTGCTGGACATCACGCAGGATGATGCGATCCAGCCCGCCGTGCAGCGCATCGAGCGGGAGATCGGGCCGATCGACATTCTCGTCAACAATGCGGGTTACGGCCATGAGGGGCTGATCGAGGAATCGACGATGGAGGAACTGCGCCGCCAGTTCGAGGTCAATGTGTTCGGCGCGGTGGCGGTGATCAAGGCCGTGCTGCCGCAGATGCGTGAACGGCGGCGCGGGCGTATCCTTAACATAACCTCGATGGGCGGCCTCATGACCCTGCCGGGGCTGGCCTATTATCATGGCAGCAAATTTGCGCTGGAGGGCATTTCGGAAAGCCTGGGCAAAGAGGTGAAACATCTTGGCATCCATATCACTGCCGTGGAGCCGGGATCGTTCCGCACAGACTGGGCCGGCCGTTCGATGGTGCGCTCGCCGCGCTCGATCGCCGATTATGACACGCTGATGGACCCGATCCGCGCGCGACGCGAAGCCATCAGCGGCCATCAGGCAGGCGATCCGGCTCGTTTGGCGGCGGCCATCATGACGCTTGTCGCTGCACAAGAGCCGCCCGCGCATTTGCTGCTCGGCTCGGACGCGTTGCGCCTCGTGTCGGAAAAGCTTGCCGATCTGCAGGCGGAGTTTTCGGTTTGGCGTCCGGTGACGGAATCGACCGATTTTCCGGTACCAAGCGACGATTGAACCTGGAGCATGGTCTGGCTGGAGGAGGCTCTGTTCAAGATGGATTGGAGCAGTGCCGCCCGGGGTTTGCCGCCAGAAAAAGCCCCCGAGAATCGAATGAAAGAACGACGGGTCTGAAGTAGCGCCATCCGGTCCGCCAATGGCCGCTGTAGCGATGGCCCCCTCTGAGGTCAGGAGGCGTTTGAACCGGCAGGTTGCGACCAACTTAGGCTTTTCCGAAATGCCCCGAGAATGTCAGCTAACGCTGGAAGTGATCATATAGCTTGCAGCACTGCTTATTTGACCTCTGCCCAAGGCCTTCTGCGGTAGCCAGAACCTACCGTCGATATGGACGAGAGATGTCCATTGCTTACGGCCGAACGAGGTTGTGCGGCCAGCCAGGGCGAACGGAAAATTCCATCATACGGGGCCGCGCGATTTCGTTATGCCGGCGGTGTCAGCGAAGTCGTCGCCGAGCGTCTTGCTGCGACGGTTTCACGGTCTGTGGATAGGCACTTGGCCCCATTCAGTCCTGTTTGACCAGGCCGATTTGATCGCCTGCTATCGCCAAAGCTGGAGCACTCCTTTAAGGCGTCACGATATGACAGAGCCTTGCTGGATGGCGACATGGTATTTGACAGCCGACTGTTGAGCGGCATCGGTGTTTTGACAGCAGTTGTCGAGGCAGGCAGTTTTGCCCGGGCAGCAGAAGCGATGGGATTGACCCAGCCTGCCATCAGTCGCGCGGTATCGCGACTTGAGGAGCGAGTGGGCATTCGTATATTCAATCGCACGGCGCGTGCGATCTCGCTCACCGATGAAGGGCGCCTTTTCTATGAAGCTGTCGCCCCGCTTTTGGTGGGGATCCAGGATGCGGCGGCGAGCGCAGTCGGTGCCCGTGAAGTGGTAAGCGGCCGGCTAAAGATCAATGTCGATGGAACATTCGGCCATTTCGTGCTGACGCCCCGTATCCACGAGTTTACCGAGCGGTACCCGAAGGTCGCGGTCGATATCGTTGTGCGCGACAAGATGGGAGATCTGGTCGGCGATGGTTTCGACGCCGCCATCCGTTTTGGATTTCCCGAAAATTCTTCGTTGAAGGCACGGTTGCTTCTGCGAACCCGTGTGCTCACCTGTGCTTCTGCAGATTATCTTGCCCGCCATGAAATGCCTGGGCATCCCCGGGATCTTGAGATTGGCCACTCCTGCATTCTCATCCGGGATCCGACGACCGGGCGTCCATACGGATGGGAGTTCGTGCAAGGAAAGGAGGCCGTGGAGATCAATGCGAGCGGGCGCATCACCGTCAATGATACTGGCAGCCTTGTGGCCGCATGTCTTGGGGGCAGCGGCATTGCACAATTGCTGGAACTTTATGCCCGAGACATGCTGGCGAGCCATCGTCTGGTCCAGATCCTGCCAGAATGGGCGGATGAGACATTCCCGCTTTATGTCTATCACCATGCTTCCGCCCACGTACCGGCCAAGCTAAGAGCTTTTTTGCAATTTGTTGAAGAGCTTACCCGCTAGTCTATGTTTACATTCGGGCTGACGATCAAAACCTGCCTCCCAGAGGCCTGGTATATAACCTCGGAATAAACCGTCCTTCACGGACACGGCGCAAGGATCCGCAAAGAGCTGTTGGATCGAAAAATAGCCGGGCAATCCTTACAGCGAAGTGTCCGCATCGACCTCGAGGTCAAGGAGGTGCCCCGCTCAATCAGAGCGAGGCTCCCGGTAAGACTGGCATCAGGCGCCGTGCGGCTTGAGCAGGTCGCCAAGACCGATGGATCGGAACATGTCGCGACGGACGCGGTCGCCAACGCGGAATACCTCCTCGGCACCGTCCTGCGAAGGATCGACATACACCCGGTACGGACGCTTGCCAAAGGGTGCGTCAGCGATGGCAGCGATTGCCATTGCGACCTCGCCAGCATCGGCGTCGGCCGGATCCAGCGCAGCCAGGCCTTTGAGGGCCTGGTCGGCAACGCCCTCGTAAGGGCCGTGCTCATAGGCGGCTGCAACCGTCTTGTCGGCCGGCGATCCGGAATGCGCGAAGTGATTGGTGCCCTTGGTGAAGGCGCCGGGCACCACGATCGAGGTCTCGATCCCCCAGCGGGTGAGTTCGCTGGCATACGATACAGCCAGCGAGTCCATGGCGGCTTTGGCGGCAAAATAGGGTGCCAGATAGGGCGGGGTGCCGCCTCGCGCCGAAGAGGAAGATACCCAGATGAGCAAGCCTTTGCCCCTCTCACGCATATGGGGAAGTGTCGCTCGGTTCACGCGCTGTGTTGAGAGCACATTGATGTCATAGAGCTGGGCAAGCTGCTCGGGCGTGAAGGCCTCGGCCGGCCCGAACACCATATGGCCGGCGTTGTGGACGATGGTGTCGAGGCGACCATTGTCGGCGATGACCTTGGCGATGCCGGCGCTGACCGAGGCGTCCGAGAGGACGTCCAGCTCGACGGTGCGCAGATCCACGCCGTTCTTGGCAGCATAGTCGGCGACTTCGGCCACCCGCGGGGCATTGCGACCTTCGGTTTCACGCATGGAAGCATAGACGGTGTGGCCTGAATGGGCGAGGGCCTGGGCCGAGAGAAGGCCGAAGCCGCTCGAAGCGCCCGTCACCAGAATAACCTGTTTCATGGGATTTTCCTTTGAACGGAAGGTGGGAAAGAGGGGGGCTGCTCAGCACATCCCGCCGTTGGCGCGGATGGTCTGCCCGTTGATCCAGCCGCCATCGGGGCCGGCGAGGAAGGAAACCACCGGCGCGATGTCCTCGGTCTGGCCCAGGCGCTCCAGCGGGTTGAGCTTGGCCATGCGGTCGATCAGCTCGGGGCTCTTGCCTTCGAGGAACAGTTCGGTGGCAACCGGGCCCGGGGCAACCGCGTTAACGGTGATGCCGCGACCGCGCAGTTCCTGCGCCAGCACCTGGGTGATGCCTTCGACCGCGGCCTTCGACGCGATGTAGATGGCATAGGTGGGCATGCGCATGCCGATGATGCTGGTCGAGAGGTTGATGATGCGACCACCGGTGGTCAGGCGGCGCGCTGCCTCACGGCAGACGTTGAAAGCACCCTTCACGTTGATGGCCATCGTCTTGTCGAAGACCTCATCGGCGAATTCGGTAATTGGCGCCTGGTTGAGAACGCCCGCGCTGTTCACCACCACGTCGATGCGACCGAAGGCGGCCTGCGTGGCGTCGAACATGGCGATTACATCGGCCGGGTTGGCAATGTCAGCCCGGACGACCAGAGCCTCGCTGCCGGCAGCCTTGACCTTCTCGGCGACCGCTTCAGCGTCCTTGGCGTTGCCGGCGTAGTTGATCACAACGCGGAAGCCTTCGCAGGCCAGCCGAAGAGCGATTTCGGCGCCAATCCCGCGAGAGGAACCGGTGATCAGCGCAACCTTGGTATCATTGCTCATAACTTGCTCCTGTTGTTTGATGTCGCCGTCGCGGCTGACAGGAGCCTTCTAGGATTCCGCTGACCATAAATATAATACATAGATTTTAATCTATGAGTGACAAAAAGTATGTCTAATGCGAGGATGAAGTGGAGATGAAGGCGCTTTCTCTGAGAGTGGGAGAAAGGCACCGCTCTCGAACGTTGGGATCTGGCGACGGCGGTTCTTCAAGTCGCTTTGCCGAAATGTCGAAATGTCTCAGCCCGCGTCACTCAAGCGCCGCGCGGCTATGGGACTGGTTCCAACGCCGCAGCCCAAGCCCCTGACGTCGGCAATGGCGGCGGATGCGGAAACGCCTTGTCGGCCGCTCCGCAAGGGCCTGATATCGCTCGATAGAGCTCGGCGGGGCGTGATGAATGCCGAGGCCTGAAGGGCGAAGACGACTCAGGTCAGCCTTGCTCTGAAGCAATCCGCGACTTCGGCCTCGATCGGAGAGCCACTGGCCAGTGGTAGAACCATGCGAACGGTGTCCCTCGGCGCGAAGCTGATCCGCGTATCGTTTAGGGCTAGGAACAAGCGCGCGAGTACCCATGCCGTGCGCTTGTTTCCATCCGCGAAAAAATGGTTGCGCGCCACGCCATAGGCATAGGCTGCGGCCAGCGCGCATCGATCCGCTTCGCCACAGGCCCATTGGTTGTGCGGGATGATGGTTTTCGGTGTTGTTCATCGGCTCATGCATCCTGCCGGATGGCAAGGGCGTCGTGATTCTTCATGCCCGCGCTGGGGCTTAAGCCCAGCTCATTGTCCAGCATTCTGGAAATGAACATTTCTATTTTGAGCCTACAAACATCAAGCGCGATAATCTATCTTATGTTAAATAATTGAGTAATGCGTTTACAGTTCCATCACCATCGCATCAATACGTTCTGCCCAAAGCACGAACAGCGACGGCCATTGGCCCGCTGGCGCATTGATCGGGCCAGTGCCAAATCCGTGCCCGCCCTCGGCAAAGAGGTGCATCTCGGGCGGATGGCCCGCCTTTGTCAGTGCTTCGGCCATCATCATGCTGTTCTGGTAAGGAACCGCCGGATCGTCGAGTGCATGGACGAGGAAAACAGGCGGGGTGCGTGCATTGACATGCATGGCCGGTGATCGGCGTTTTACCAGCGTCGGTCCAGGTCGATCCCCTAGCAGCGTGGCTGCTGATAAAGCATGAGTATAGGGCGCCGCCATTGCGATGACAGGATAGATAAGCCCCCCGGCCAGCGGCCGGGCGCTGGTCCTGTCCAGCGCATCGGTGGGCGGGGCCAGCACCTCGTCATGGCCGGTCAACAGCGATGCCGCCAGGTGGCCTCCCGCGGAAAATCCGAGGACCAGCACCGATGCAGGATTGAAACCGTCCTGCGCGGCGCGCGCCCGGATCACTCGCATCGCGCGCTGCGCGTCCTGCAAGGGCACATCGGCGCGGTGTTCCCACCCCTCGCCCGGCAGGCGATAGGTCAGCACGAAGACCGTAAAGCCCCGTTCGGTAAGGCTGCGGGCGACATCGACACCTTCATTGCGGATCGACACGAAAACATAGGCCCCGCCCGGAATGACCAACACCGCCCTTCCGTTGGACTGGGCCGGGCGGAACACGTGCAGGTCTGGCTCTGCGATGCCGTTCAGGAAGGTAGGCGGCATATCGGCGGCACGCCTGGGCGGCGCAAACCCTTTCCCCGGCACGCCTCGCGGCCAGAGCGGCAGACGCTCGGCCTGCGTCCATTCGTCGGGCACAGGGCCGGTGCCTGCGGGCGTTTGCAGGGGCGGCCTGCTCACCTGTGCCTGCCCAGCCCATGCCGTATCGGCCATGGTGAGCCCCGCCATGCCTGCCAACCCTGCCTGCATCATCGTCCGCCGGTTCCAATTCACGTTGTCGTCCCTTTGCGCCCGCGCGCCTGCCTCCGGCCGAAAGCCGGCGCGGGGCAGGAACGGTTCATTGTCCTCAACGCTTCAATACGTGAAGCCGAGACGAACGCCATAGGTTCGCGGCGGGGCATAGTTGCTCGAGGTCGAGCTCCACACCGGGGTGACGTTGGTGAGAATGCGGCTGTTTTCCACATTGTTCACGAACAAATTAACATAGGCATGGCCGCTGGCGTCATCAAAGCGCAGGTTGAGGTCTGTCTTGGAGTAGGCATCCACCCTGCCCTGCGCCGAATTGTCGCTGCTGGCATAGGTCATCGACTGGACATAGACATCAGCTGAAGGGGTGACCTTCACGCCAGAGGCCAGCCGGAACACATGGGCATAGCTGAACCTGGCGCTCCATTTGGGAGCATTGGGCAGACGGTTGCCGGAATAATCGGCGATAGCCGATCCGATCGCGGCATATCCAAGAATAGGGGCGAAGATGTTGTAGAGCGTATCGGCCGAATGCATGTTGTCCGACGCCCCCGGAAAGCTGACATAGTGCGCATCGATAAAGGCAACGTAGCCCGAGATGGTGTCGTCTGGCGTGATGCGGAATGTACTTTCCAGATCGACACCGCGAATGCGCGCCTTGGCAGCGTTGGTCGTCACCGCAATCGGGCCCTGCACCGGATCGACGATAATCGAAGAGACCTGCAAATCCCGATAATCCATCTGATAACCGGTCAGCCCGATATAAAGGCGGCGGCCCAACAGATTGGCACGCAGGCCAGCCTCGTAATTGGTCACCGTTTCTGGCGCATATTGGCGATATCCCGCCGGATTACCGCTCGATTGCAGGCCGCCGCCGCGATAGCCGGTGGACACTGTGGCATAGGCCAGCACGTCACGCGTCAAATCGTAATCGAGCCCTCCCTTCCAGCTCACTTTGCTGAAATGCGCCGGGGTGCGGGCCCGGTCGTCGGTGTAGGCCAGCGCCCCACCCACTGGGCAAGAGTTTTCGCTGATGTTGCTCTGGGTGATCGTGCCGCCCAGGCAAACCAGTTGCTGTTCGTGATCGAAGGCCTCGTCCCAGGTGGCGCGCACGCCGCCCGTGGCGCGCAGCCGGTCGGTCAACGCATAGGTGCCCTGCCCAAAAAAAGCGTGCGATTTGCTTCCGGTGCCCGCATAGGTGTTGACCACGTCGACCGCATTGATCGTGGCGATCTGGTTGCCGGTGCTGGCCACAATGGGCCCGAACAGGTTGAGCACCCCGGCAAAGGGCGCAGGGGCAGTGTTGCCGGCATGCAGCAACCGCTGCCCCGATGGCTGGTTGTCCTTGTAAAGATAGGCGCCAGCGACGAACTTGATGGGGCCATGTTGATAGTTCAAGTCCAGCTCATGCGACCATTCATTGGTCTTGCTGGCGAGATATTCCTGAGAAAACACGCCGCTGGCAGCCGTCACGCCATTGTTGTTCAGCCATGAATAGCCCGCCAGATAGGTCAGGCTGAGTGTATCCGTAGCCTGCCAGACGAGCTTTGAACGCAGGTCATAGCTTTTGAAATCCTGCCGGTTGCTGGTCACCTGATCCAGACCAGGATAGATGGTGTAGGGCGCGGCCTGCACGATGGTGGCTGGGCCAAATGTCCCGGCGACCAGATTGGCCTTGGGGTAATATGTGTAGTTGTTGAGATAGACCGCCGAGGTCGTGCCATTGTTTGCGCCATACGATCCCGACACGCGCCAGGTCAGCGTCGGAACAATCTGCCACTTGGCCGTTACGCGCACCGCGGTCAGGTCAGCCTGATCAAAGCGCACCTTGGTATCCTGCGGGCCATAGCCGTCACTGACCTGACGGAAGGCGGCAACGCGCAGCGCAAAAGTGTCGGAGACCGGCACATCGACCGCTGCCTGCGCGCGGATATCCCTGAACCGTCCGTATTGGACGCTGGCGCTGCCGCCCAGCTTCGAGCCCGGATCAGCGGTGTTGATGTTGACCACGCCCGCGGTGGCGTTGCGACCATAGACAGTGCCCTGCGGTCCGCGCAGCACCTCAATCGAGGCGATGTCGAACATGGCAAGCCCCAGCACGGCAGAAGACGGATTGTAGATGCCATCAAACTGGGTTGCGACGGTGGAATAGCCGGAAAAACCATTGTTGCTGCCAATGCCGCGAATGGCAAAACCGTTGGCGCTCAATTGCAGCGAGGGCACGGTCGATACCAGCTTGTCGGCACTGGTGATGGATTGGCGATCCAGCGAAGCCTGCGACACGACGCTGACGGCAATGGGGGCTTTCGAGAGTTTTTCGCTGCTCTTCTGGGCAGTGACGACAATTTCCGCGGGTCCGGTATCCGACGGCGCATTGGTCTGTTGATCCGCGGACGCTGTCTGGGCGCAGGCGGCACCGGCAAGACCCGCAAGCGGCAACCCAGCCGCGCCCAACAACCAACGATATGAAGCTTTCATGACATCCTCCCAGGATTGATCCTGATTGTTTTTTCCCACCGCATCGCTGCGACGCTCCCGACATGCAGACGACCCCGGCCGGGCTGCGACATGGCGGATACGCTGAACAGGGCCACTCGCCCGTCACCCGAAGGCCGCGCTCGTGATGGCATTGCACAATCGATTGCGCACAGCTACAACCGATTGCATGAAAAGCCAAGGCCGAATTTTATCGGTTAGCGCAGAGACCAGAACGACAATGGAAACTGAACAGACCTAGGTCGTTTCGCGACAGACCAGCACAGGATCGATAAGCTGGCAGCCGGTCTGTTCACCGGCCATCCTGCGCAGCAGCAGGTCGGCCATCAGACCGGCGCCCCGCTGCAATTGCTGATCAATTGTGGTCAGTGGCGGACTGACCAGTTCACCCAGCGGCAGGCCGTCATACCCGATAACCTTGACATCGCGGGGTACGCTATAGCCCATCGTGGACAGGGCCCGGATCACGCTGATTGCGGTGACGTCGGACGCCGCCACGATGCCGTCGGGCTGCCGATCCAGATTGCGCAGCAACGCCAGTGCATCGTCATAGGCGGCCGAGGGTTCACAATGCGAGGGCAGCACCACCGGCCCTGCCAGATGCCCGGCCAGCGCCAGCGCCTGCCGCACGCCATCGAGCCGCGCGCCAAATTCCGGCCCCTCCACCGGGCCCAGATAGACGATCTGGCGACAGCCGCGATCCAGCAGATGGCGCGCAGCCAGCATGCCTCCCGCCCTGTTGTCGGACCCGACCGAACAATGGTTCTGAGAGGGCACCTTCCCCCCCCACACCACCATTGGGTGATAGCGCAGTGACGTTGCCTCGATCACGGCGAACTGATTGGACTGGCCGATGATCAGCACGCCATCGACCCGCCCGGAATTGACGTAATTCTCGATCCAGCGTTCATCTGCGGGGATGATGCGCGAGAGCAGCAGATCATAGCCCCGGTCGGCCAGCGCATCGGCCAAAAAGCCGCTCATCGTGTTGAAAAACGGATCGGACAGATGTTGCAGATCATCATGCCCCATGGGCACCAGCATGCCCACCGTATTCGTCTTGCGCGTGCGCATCGTGCGGGCCAGAAGATTGGGCTGATAGCCCAGCTTGCTGGCCAGAGTCATGATCCGCTCGCGCGTTCTGGCACTGACCCGGCCAGACCCCGAGAGCGCGCGCGACACGGTTCCCGCCGAGACGCCCGCCATATCGGCCAGCTGCTTGAGGTTGGTCGGATTGTTCAATCTGGGCGCTCCATTCCAGGGTCAGGCATATCGCGATGGACAGCCGGGGCAAGGAAAACCAGCTCAAACCAGCCCGCAGGCGTTCGTGTCACCGGTCCGCAATACCCAGGCCGCCACGCAGCGCCGACAGCTTGGCCGCTGATATTTCGCGCGAGGCGCGCGCACCAGGCACCACCGCATCGAAACCGTGGAATGCGCCAGGCAGCACCAGCAGTTCGGCCGCCACACCACTGGCGGTCAGGCGCTGGGCATAGGCGATATCTTCGCGGGCAAACAGGTCGATCGCCCCCACGCCAATGAATGTCGGCGGCAGACCGGCAAGGCTCTTGGCGCGGGCCGGCACCGCGTGATCCGGGACTTTGGCCGTCCCCGGCTCCTGCCCCAGAAATGCCCGCCAGCCATAGTGATTGGCATCGGCATCCCACCCGATGCAGCCAAGTCCTGGCGGGGGAAACCGCGTCGTCCCGGTCCGGTCGTCGAGCATCGGATAGATCAGGCACTGAAACGCCAGAGGCACCTCACCCCTGTCCCGCGCGGTCAGCGCCAGCAGCGCGGCATGGCCTCCCCCCGCGCTTTCCCCCATCACCGCGATCCGGGACGGATCGACACCCAAAGTCCGCGCACTGGCATGCAGCCACCGCAAGCCGGCATAGGTCTGCTCGATCGCATGATGCCACACCGCTTCCGGGGCCAGCGCATATTCGACAGACACGATCACACAGTCCAGTTCTTGCGCCAGCGAGGCCAGCCGCAGCAATTCCAGCAACGCCGACCCCGTGATGAAGCCGCCGCCATGCGTGTGCAGGATGGCAGGGCGAGCCGGCGCATCTGCCCGTGCATTGAGGATGTAGAGCAGCACATCGCCCCTCCCCGCCCCCACGGACACTGTTTGCGTGCGAAGGGGAACGGGCAGCGAGGTGGGCAGTCTGGCGTTTTTGATCGCGCTGCGCAGCAGCGGCAGCTTGCCTGCGCTCATTGGGTAAAACCCTTGCGTTGCGGTTATGATCCTTGCCGCCGCCTCGCGCAGGTCTGGCGCAACATGGCGCAGGCCTTCCTCCGCGCGGGAAGAGCTGGCTTGCGCGGCCACCGGGCCGCCCATGACCGCCATCGCCGTACCCGCCGCGCTCCAGCGCAGAACCGTACGGCGGTTATACCCTGCCGTGAGGTCTTTTTGCATTCCCTACGTCCTTCCCATGCGCAAACGTTTGTTATAGCATATCGCATCGACATCAAAATGGGAGAGACAATCGTGACGCTTGTGAAAATGGCCGCCGTCCTGTGCGTTGCGGTGATGTCCACCGCCGCTGCCGAGCCCACACCACCAAAAGCGCCAGAGATGGACTTCATGTTCGAGGCCGAGGTGCTGCTTTCCCCCCGCGTCGAGGTCGGGCAGACCGCTTTTGGCAATCGCGGCTACATCCCTATCATCGGCGGTCATTTTGCCGGCCCTGCCATTCGTGGCAAGGTCGTTCCCGGCGGCTGGGATTGGCAATTACAGACAAGTCAGGGCTGCCGCAGCCTGCACGCCGATTACTTCCTGCAAACTGACGACGGTACAATGGTGAACGTCATCAACCACGGTCAGTTTTGCCCGGAGGCCAACAAGCCTGCCGGCCCGATGTTGACAACACCGCGTTTCGAAGCGCCGATGGGCCGCTATGGCTGGCTGAACGACGGGGCCTGGATCAGCCGCATCGAGGGCGGCAAGGATGCCGCACACCCATCGGTCATCATCCGCTTTTACCGCGCGCGCTGATGCTCCGTCCAGTCGAGCAGCGCGCCACAGACATCGAAATTGTCAGCGGCGCAGCATCGCGGCTATGCCGTCAAGCCAACTGGCAATCCGGGCTACCACCTTCCTCGAGGCATGAGTGGCGTGCATGGCGGCGGCGCGGCGGATCGCCCGTGGTTGATCGGGCCTTCCTCGGTGACACCATCCTCGGTGTGGCCGATCACTGGCTGGCACGGTTCGCCCCACTCAGTCGAGCCGCCGATCTCACCATGGGTCATCGCAGACCCGCCGTGGCCTCGACTGACGGTTGATGTCCCTGCGCCGGGGGCCGATCCGGCGCGTCTGGCGGCGCAACCCCAGGCATCGCACCGCTGAACTCGCGCCTTACGATCGCCCGGTGACCTGCGTGATCTTCGCCCATCGGGATGCCATTGGGTGGGCACAGAATGCATCGGTTTCGCCGCAGGCCTATGTTTGATCAAATTCATCCACACGACCTGGAGATATTTTGATAAAATCAATCGTATTAGGCTTCGTGGACAAAGGGTATCCACTGCAGGACTGACACGAGATTGACAAAGCCGAGGTAAGATTCCTTGGTTTTGTCGTATCGTGTTGCGATGCGCCGCCAGTTCTTGAGCTTGTTGAACAGGCGCTCGACGAGGTTGCGCCAGCGATATTTTTCGCGGTCGTGCGCGATGGGCTCGCGCCGGTTGCTCTTGGCGGGTATGACCGCTTCGACGTCGGCTTTCGTCAGTTCCTCACGGATGGCGTCGGCGTCATACCCCTTGTCGGCCAGCAGCGCCTCGATCTTGTCTGCGATCATGCGGAACAGCGGGCCGAAGCCCTGTATGTCGTGACTTTGCCCAGGCGTCAGGACAAACCCGAGAGGGCGCCCTTTTGCGTCGCATCGGGCGTGGAGCTTTGTGCTGAAGCCACCTCGCGATCGACCAAGAGCCTCGGTTTCCTGAGTCCCCTTTTTATGCCGACAGCACAATGATGTGCCCGGACCACGGTGCTATCGATCATGTCGGCGGTGACGTCTCGCTCGACCATTTCCGTCAGCGTTTCCAACATCGCGTCGAACACGCCGGTCGATACCCAGCGCCGGTAGCGCCGGAACACGCTGTTCCATTTGCCATATTCGTCAGGCAGGTGGCGCCATTGCGATCCAGTTCGGGCAATCCACATCATGCCCTCGAAATACAGCCGGTTGTCCTGCGCGGGGCGGCAACCCCGCCCCCTTTCAGGCGGCAGCAATTCCCCGATGATCGCCCACTCGTCGTCCCTCAGTCCAACCCGCTCGCCCAAGGCCGCCTCCAAAAGACAGCCTTGAATCAACCGACGAGTATTCTGTCAACCTTTGTCCACGAAACCTAGATGCTCTCTAGCCTCAGTTCCGTTGCAAGCACCGCTATTTCTTGCAATGTCACCAGGCATGTAGCCGAATGCGCTGCCGAAAATGGCTTTGGATGGATAAGACCTCCCATCATGCTCCACTTCGTAAGTCAGATTGCGATCGGTAAATCCATACTTTTCCATGAAAGCTTGGCGCCCAATCTGGTCAAATTCTGATAACGCAGACAGAATCGCATTTTTGTCAGGCCGCATTACTCACCTTTTCCACTTGTCTTTCTCTCGAGGCGACATGCTAATAAAACCAATTGATTCGGTGACGTATCCACAGTGCCGAAGAATCGACCGGATTTCGTAGGCTGCCACCGCAGCATGGCCTTGCCGCATTTCTTTTCGCTACTGACATGCCCG
>JAGWMZ010000026.1 GCA_028871475.1 Sphingomonadales bacterium
CAGCAGGCCGAACTGCTGTTGATGCAGGGGCTGGCTGATATTGCGCGGGCGGCGGCTCGGCGGAGTTGAAGATAAGAAGAGGAAGATGCGAGGGCCATCGCCCTCGCGCTCCCTTTTGTTTGGAGAGGGCAGCCGGGGTTGCAGCCGAGCGCCAGCATCGCTGCGCCGCAAGCAGGGTTGGAAAGCTGAGTCTGGGAACCTGCTGCCTGCGGCGCGGCCTACCCAGCGCTTTGGCGGAACCCTTGGCGCCATGCCGACAAAAATTGGGAGCGCGAGGGGGTAACCCCCTCGCATCTTCCTTTTTCTACTCTCAATCAGGCCGGCGCCAGCCGATCCCCATCCACGCGCCGGAACGTGTCGGGATCAGCGGCTTCCCACCAGCGCCGCAACTGGGGGTCATCGCTACCCGCGATCAGCTCGCCAGGCCGGGCGAAGGTGTAGATCTCGTCGAGCTGGCGCATTTCGGCGACGTTGATCCGCTGGCGCAGATGTGAGGGGCGCAGGTCGGACGGGCTGTCGAGCCCGGCGGCGACGATGATCTCGTGCAGCGCCTTCAATGTCGCGCCATGGAAGCGGGCGACGCGCTCGGCCTTTTCGGGGATGACGAGGCCGCGCTGGCGGGCGGCGGATTGCGTGGCAATGCCGGTGGGGCACAGGCCGGTATGGCATTTGAGCGACTGGATGCAGCCCAGCGAGAACATGAAGGCGCGCGCGGCATTGCACCAGTCCGCCCCCAGCGCGGCGTTGATGGCGATGGAGGCGCCCGAGGTGACCTTGCCGCTGGCGGCCAGTCGCACCTCGGTTTTCAGTCCGGCGCCGACCAGCGCGTTGCGCGCGATCATCAGCCCCTCGCGCAGCGGCATGCCCATCCGGTCGGAGAGTTCCTGGGGCGCCGCCCCTGTGCCGCCCTCGGCCCCGTCGATGACGATGTAATCGAGGCGGATACCAGTGGCGAGCATCGCCTTGGCCACGGCGAACATTTCGTGGGGCAGGCCGATGCAGAGCTTCAGCCCCACCGGCTTGCCGCCTGAGAGTTCACGCAGTTTGGCGGCGAATTCCACCATTTCGCGCGGGGTGGAAAAGGCGCTGTGGCGCGGGGGTGAGACGCAATCCTCGCCCAGCGGCACGCCGCGCGTTTCGGCGATCTCGGGTGTCACCTTGGCGGCGGGCAGCACGCCGCCATGGCCCGGCTTGGCCCCTTGCGACAGCTTCAATTCGATCATTTTCACGCTGGGATGCGCGGCATGGTCGGCAAACATCACGGGGTCGAAATGGCCATCGCGCGTGCGACAGCCGAAATAGCCCGAGGCGACCTGCCAGCAGATGTCGCCGCCGTGTTTGAGGTGATAGGGCGACATGGAGCCTTCGCCCGTATCGTGATAGCAGCCCGCCATTTTCGCGCCCAGGTTGAGCGCCTCGATGGCGTGGGCGCCCAATGCGCCAAAGCTCATGGCCGAGACATTGAGCCGCGAGGCCGAATAGGGCTGCGCGCATTGGCTGGAGCCGACGCTGATCCGCATATCCTCGGGCGCATCGGGGTTGGGGGCCATGGAATGGGCCAACCACTCATATTCGTCGGAATAGACGTCGAGCTGGGTGCCGAAGGGATGGGCATCTGCCGTGCCATGGGCGCGGGCATAGACCAGCGCGCGGTCTTCATGGCTGAAGGGGCGGCCATCGAGATCGCCTTCCACTAGATAGGCGCGTGAAAAGGGGCGCAGGCTTTCAAACAGCCAGCGAAAGCGCGCGGCGGCGGGATAGTTGCGGCGCAAGGCATGGTCGACCTGCGTCAGATCCGCCAGCGACAGCGCCAGCACCGGCAGGCCCACCACCAGCGCCCACGCCCAGTCCTTCTGGCCCGAGAGCGCCCAGCCCACAACGCCGGCAAGGCAGACCACCGCGCTGAGCCAGAGCAGCACATTGCGGCGCCATGGCTCATCGCGGAACAGGGCAGTGAACAGGGGAATCGAACGCGTGCCGACGGGGGCCGGGGCATCAGTCATGGCAATCTCCACCCCCGGTGCGGTCAGGAGCCAGTCCGCCGGGTTGCGGGCCGAACCTTGCGCGGGGGTGGAGCGATGTAAAGATACTTTCGATAGCGCGGTACTTTAGCCGCAGCGCCTCTTAGGCCAGAACGGGCTGAGGCGCCTTGGCCTTGGCGCGGAAGGCATGTAGCAGCGGCTCGGTATAGCCCGAGGGCTGCGCCGCGCCTTCGAAGATAAGCGCGCGGGCCGCCTGATAGGCCAGATTGTCCCCATGCCCTGCCATGGGCTGATAGGCCGGATCGCCCGCATTCTGCGCATCGACGCGCGCTGCCATGCGCTGCAACGCCGCCTCCACCTGATCGGGCGTGACAATGCCATGCATCAGCCAATTGGCGATATGCTGGCTGGAAATACGCAGCGTGGCGCGGTCCTCCATCAGGCCGATGTCGTTGATGTCGGGCACCTTGGAGCAGCCAACGCCCTGTTCGACCCAGCGCACGACATAGCCCAGAATGCCCTGCGCATTGTTGTCCAGCTCCTGCGTGATCTCCTCTTGCGTCCAACGGGGCGCGCGCGCCAGCGGAATGGTCAGCAGGTCGGCCAGCGGGGCCGGGGTCTCGCCGCGCCGCTCGTCCTGACGGGCAAAGACGTCGACCGTGTGGTAATGCGTGGCGTGCAGCACGGCTGCCGTGGGGCTTGGTACCCAGGCGGTGTTGGCGCCGGTGCGCGGATGGGCGATCTTTTGCGCCAGCATGTCGGCCATACGGTCGGGCATGGCCCACATGCCCTTGCCGATCTGCGCCTTGCCGGATAGGCCACAGGCCAGACCGATCTGCACGTTGCGGTCCTCATAGGCGGCGATCCAGGCGCAATTCTTGATCTCGCCCTTGCGCAGCATGGGGCCGGCCTGCATCGCGGTATGGATTTCATCGCCCGTGCGGTCGAGGAAGCCGGTGTTGATGAACATGATGCGGTGGCGCACGGCATGGATCGTGGCGGCCAGATTGGCGCTGGTGCGGCGCTCCTCATCCATGACGCCGATCTTGATCGTGTGGCGCGCCAGCCCCAGCAGATCCTCGATGGCATCGAAGAGATCGTCGGCGAAAGCGGCTTCCTCGGGCCCGTGCATCTTGGGCTTGACGATATAGATCGAGCCAGTGCGGCTGTTGCGGCCCTTATCATGAAGCGCGATGGCGCTGGTGACGATGCCGTCCAGAATGCCCTCGAAGGCTTGTGAGCCATCGGGCAGCAGAACGGCGGGCGTCGTCATCAGATGGCCGACATTGCGCACCAGCAGCAGCGAGCGGCCCGGCAGGGTGAAGGCGCTGCCATCGGGCGCGGTATAGGCGCGATCAGCATTCAGGCGGCGGGTGATGGCTTTGCCATTCTTCTCGAATGTGTCGCTCAGCGTGCCATCCATCAACCCCAGCCAGTTGGCATAGGCCGCCAGCTTGTCGGCGCCATCGACCGCCGCGATCGAATCCTCGAAATCGCAGATGGTGGTGATGGCCGATTCCAGAATGACATCGGCGATATGGGCCGGGTCCGTGGCGCCGATGGGGTGGGCCGGGTCGATGACAATCTCGATATGCAGCCCGTTGTGGCGCAGCAGAATGTTGGCGCCATTGCGGCCCGCCAGTTGCGAGGGGTTGGCCAGCGGCAGCTCGCCGCCTGTCCAGTCGCCCCATGATCCTGTGGTCAAGGGCGCGGCCTCATCCAGAAAGCGCTTGGCCCAGGCGATGACATGGGCGCCGCGCTGCGGGTCATAGCCCTTCGCTGCCGGAACGCCGGGCAGGGCATCGGTGCCATAGAGCGCGTCATAGAGGCTGCCCCAGCGGGCATTGGCGGCATTGAGCGCAAAGCGGGCGTTGAGCACGGGAACGACGAGCTGCGGCCCGGCGGTGGAGGCCAGCTCGGCGTCGACATGGGCGGGATCGACCGCGAAGGGCGCGGGTTCGGGCACCAGATAGCCGATCGAGCGCAGGAAGGCTTCGGTCGCGGCGCCATCGGCCGCCTTGCCTTCGGGCGTGCGATACCAGGCGTCGATCTGCGTCTGCAGCGCATCGCGGCGGGCCAGCAGGGCCTGGTTGCGCGGGGTGAAGCGCGCGAAAATGCCCGCCACGCCGGCCCAGAACGCATCGCTGGCAAGGCCCGTGCCGGGCAGCACGGCGGTTTCCAGAAAGTTTGCCAGGGCCGAATCGATGGAAAGGCCAGCGCGGGTGGTCATGCTCATGGGCGGAGTCCTTGGTTTGGCGAATGAGCGGATTATGGACGCGAGTCGTATTATCCGGTAGCCTGAAAGAATTGATGACACTCGTTCATCAGAGGAAGCAATGGATCCGGATTACGACCTGTTTCTCGCCATCGTGGCGGCGGGCAGCATTGCGGCGGCGGCGCGCGGCGGCGCGGCTTCGGCTGCGGGGCGGCTTTCGCCCGCCAGCCTCTCCAAGCGTTTGGCGCGCCTGGAGGAGCGGCTGGGGGTACGGCTCATCCATCGCACCACGCGGCGCATGGTGCTGACCCCGGCGGGAGAGAGCCTGCATCGCGATCTTCTGGCCATCACCCAGGCATTGGCGCAGGCCGAGGCGCGAATCACCGGGGCGCAGGACAAGCCGCAGGGGCCGCTGCGCATCACTGCCCCCACTTCCTTTGGCCGCATGCATCTGGCGCCAGCCCTCGCGCGGTTTCTGGCGCGCTATCCCGATATCGCGCTGCAGCTCGACCTGTCGGATGAGTTCGTCGATCTGATCGAGGGGCGCTATGATGTGGCGCTGCGCATCACGGCGCGGGTTGAGGGCGCATTGGTGGCGCATCGGCTGGTGGCCAACCGCCGCGTGCTCTGCGCCTCGCCTGATTATCTGGCGCGGCGCGGCACGCCTGCCACGCTGGCCGATCTGGCGCGTCACGATGTTCTGGCCGCGCAGGGGCAGATGCCGTGGCCGCTTGACGGTCCGTCGGGAGAGGCTACCTATCATGCTGACAGTGCCGTGCGCACCAACTCCAGCGAGGTGGTGCGCGAGATGGTGCTGGGCGGGCGTGGCATTGCCTTGCGGTCGCTCTGGGATGTTGCTCCCGCTTTGGCGTCGGGGGCTTTGCTGCGGGTCTTGCCTGAATGGGAAGGGTCGAAAGGGGCGGCATTGTCGCTGGTCTATCCACCGGCCCCGCGTGTGCCGGCGGTGGTTCAGGCGCTGATCGACCATATGCAGGGCGAATTCGCCCATGGCGCGCCCTGGGATAGGCCAGATCTTGTCTGAGTAAAACCCTCTTGCACAAGGGGCGTGCTTCTCGCTAGAGGATAGCGCTAACACATGGCGGGGTCGTGAAAGGCGCCGTTTCTGGAAGAGGCTCGCACGCAAGATGACCGTTTCCCTGACCGATATCCTCCCGCAGGATTATGCCTCCGGCCGCTTCCTTGGCCGCGCCCTGTCGCCCGCCGGCCCCTGCGTCATCACGCTCCGCGATGGCATGATTGTCGATTTGACCGAGCAGGTTTCGACGGTGTCGGGCGCGATTGCCCGCCGCATTTTCGATGGCGGCAAGGCGCTGGGCCCGATCGAGGCCGGCCTGCCCGAGGGGTGGAGCCTGCTCTCGCCCATCGACCTGCAATGCGTGAAGGCCTCGGGTGTGACCTTCGCCCTCTCCGCCGTGGAGCGCGTGATCGAGGAGCGTGCGCGCGGCGATGCCACCCGCGCTGCTGAAATCCGCGCCCTGCTCGAAGCGCGCGTGGGTTCCGGCATCCGCTCGGTGGTGCCCGGCAGCGCCGAGGCCATGGCGCTGAAAGAAGCGCTGATCGGCGAGGGCATGTGGTCGCAATATCTTGAAGTGGCGATTGGGCCGGATGCCGAGATTTTCTCGAAGTCGCCGGTGCTCTCCACCGTCGGTTATGGCGCGCCCATTGGCGTGCGCAGCGATTCCACCTGGAACAACCCCGAGCCTGAAGTTGTGCTGATCTGCGATCCGCATGGCGAGGTGCTGGGCGCGACGCTGGGCAATGACGTCAACCTGCGCGACTTTGAAGGGCGCAGCGCGCTGTTGCTCTCCAAGGCGAAGGACAACACCGCCTCCTGCGCCATCGGCCCCTTCATCCGCCTGTTCGATGATAGTTTCACCATCGACGATGTGCGTCAGGCCAATGTCGATCTGCTGATCGAGGGCAAGGACAATTACCGCCTGGAAGGCAGCAACGACATGAGCCAGATCAGCCGTGATCCGCTCGATCTGGTGAGCCAGAGCCTGTCGGAACATCATTATCCCGATGGCTTCGTGCTGTTCTGCGGCACGCTTTTCGCGCCCACGCAGGACCGCGATACGCCCGGTTTCGGCTTTACCCACAAGGTGGGCGACGAGGTGACCATCTCCTCCACGCGCCTTGGCAAATTGACCAATGAAGTGACCACCAGCCGCGATGCGCCCGCATGGACGATGGGCATCGCCGGCTTCATGCGCAATCTGGCCGAGCGCGGCCTGATCGATCGGATTTGATGATGGCGAGTGCAATCTATCCCAGCTTGGCGGGCAAGAAGGTCATCATCACCGGCGGCGGTTCGGCGATTGGCGCGGGCATTGTCGAGGGTTTCGTTCGGCAGGGCGCGCATGTCGGCTTTGTCGACATCATGGAAGAGCCCTCGCTCGAACTGATCGAGACGCTGGCGGGGCTGGGGCCCAAGCCCGCCTTCCGCCTGCAGGATGTGACCGACGATGCCACGCGCGCGCAGGGCATTGGTGCGCTGGTGGAGGAACTGGGCGGCTGTGACGTGCTGGTTAACAATGCCGCCAGCGACCAGCGCCACACCATTGCCGAGATCACCGTTGCCGAATGGGACCGCCTGATGGGCGTGAACCTCAAGCATCAGTTCTTTGTCGCGCAGGCCGTGCTGCCGGCAATGCGTGCGGCCGGTGGCGGCTCGATCATCAATCTGGGCTCGATCAGCTGGCATCTGGGTCTGGAGGATCTGACCGTCTATCAGACCGCCAAGGCCGCCATCGAAGGCCTGACCCGCTCGATGGCCCGCGAGCTGGGGCCTGAGAACATCCGCGTCAACGCCATCATTCCCGGCAATGTGCAGACGCCCAAGCAGATGATGTGGTACACGCCCGAGGGTGAGGCCGAGATCGTTGCCGCCCAATGTGTGAAGGGCCGCATCCAGCCGGTTGACATCGCCGCCATGGCGCTGTTTCTGGCCAGCGAGGATGCGCGTTTTTGCACCGCGCACAATTATTGGGTGGATGCCGGATGGCGGTAAAGGTCGATTCAGTCGCAGGCACGCAGTGCCTGCTGGGCGAGGGCGCCCTGTGGGATCATGCGCGCCAATGCGTGTGGTTCGTGGACATCAAGAGCCACCGCCTGTGGCATTTCGACCCTGCAACGGGCGGCACGCAAAGCTGGCAGGCCCCCGGGCAGATCGGCTGGGTGGTGCCCTCGACCGGCACCGGGCTGCTGGCTGGCCTGCAGGATGGGCTCTACAGTTTTGACCCTGAAAGCGGCGCGTTTACCCATCTCACCCAAGTTCCCGGCGAGCCGGCCACGAACCGTTTGAACGATGCCTGCAGCCATCCCTCGGGCGCGGTCTATTTCGGGTCGATGGACGATGGGGAGGATGCGCCCTCTGGTCGCTTCTATCGCTGGATCGACGGGGCAATCACGCCGGCCGGGCCCGATGCTGTCAGCATCACCAACGGCCCGGCGGTTTCACCCGATGGCGCGGCGATCTATTTCACCGATACGCTGGGCAAGAAGATCTTCGTGGCCGATGTCGGCGCCGATGGCCTGCCGGGCGCCGCGCGCCTGTTTGTCGATACCGCGGCCCATTTCCCCGAAGCCTATCCCGATGGCCCGATTGTCGACAGTAAGGGTTGCGTGTGGACCGGCCTGTGGAACGGCTGGGCGGTGGCGCGTTTCTCGCCGGCGGGTGAGCTGCTGGAGACGGTCGCCATGCCGGTCGCCAATGTCACCAAGATGACGCTGGGCGGCGCGGATCTGCGCACGGCCTATGTCACCACCGCGCGCAAGGGTCTCTCGGACGAGGAACTGGCCGCGCAGCCGCTGGCGGGCAATCTCTTTGCCTTCCGCGTCGATGTGGCGGGCGCGCCGGTCACCCCGGTCACGCTGGGCTGATCGACCGAACGCATGGTTGAGACGGGGCGGGGGCCATGGCGCCCCGCCTCGTTTCCGTTTCAGAAACCGGCGTGCAGACGCATGGCAAAGACATTGACCGGGCCACGGTCACGATTATAGCCCGGATTGGCGATATGCTGATAATCCAGCGTTATGCTGGCCCAACCGACCGGGCGGATGGCGTAATAGGTCTCGAAGATCTGTTCATCGCCGGGATGCGGCAGGGCGCCATCGCCGACCAGCACGCCAATGCCGCCAGCCGCCAGATAGCGCTGGAAGTTTGACGAAATACCGTTGCGCACCGCCGCGAAACCCAGCGTATCCTGCGGTCGGCCCCATGCCTTGCCCTTCAGCGCGCCGCCCAGCGCGATGGTGCGGTCGATGTCGGTGAAGTCATAGGTTTCAAGGTCGCCGTCGGTGGTGCCCGCGCGCAGGAACAGGCCCAGATTGGCCGTCACGCTCTGCTCGATGTTGAGCGCGATGCCGGTGCGGTTCTGCACGCGGCGCACCTGCGACAGGTCGGGCACGCCGCCAGTTACCTGCGCCAGTGCGACCGCATCGTCATAACGCGCGAAAAAGCCATGGTTGCGGAAACCGGTGATCCGCACCGCGCCCGCCTGCCCGCCGATGGTGTGGCGATGCTCGATTTCCACGGCCACTTCGTTCTGGCGCAGATTGGTGCCCAGTGCCACGCCATTGGGGATGGTGGAGAGGGTGAAAAGGCCGACGCGGCCCGTCCAGTCACCCTGATACCATTCCGCAGCCGCGCCATAGGTATAGCCCCAGGCATTGGCCGCGTAATCGAAGCTGCCTGTGTCCACCAGCGACCAGTTGAGGAAGTCGCCGCGCGGGTCATGGGCATAGGCATTGGTGTCGAACACATCGCCCACGCCGATCTTGCCCGCGGTGATGACGATGCGGTTCGCCGTGGTGGTGGTACGAAGCTGGTTGGCCGCCGCGTCCAGCGTCATCGCCGCGCCGCCCAGCGCGATCGTCTGGCGCAGGAAGGCGCGTTGCAGCTTGAAATAGGGGTTGCTCTTGCCGACCTTGTAAGCCTCGGCGCTGGGGAAGCCTGCCGCGCCCAGCGTGTTCGACAGGCCAAAGCCCTGATCGATTTCAGGATTGACCCAGAGCTCGGCCCCTTTCCATGGACGGACGCCCAGATAGAGCGTCGCGTCGGCGGTTTCCTCGGTCTGGCGCGGCAGCAGGCTGTTGTCGCCGCTATAGGGCGAGGCAAAGCCGCCAACCCCCTGCACCACCAGCGTCGCCTGAGCATGGATGGCCCAGCTCTGATCGGGCTTGGCCTGGGGGGTATCGGCAGAGCCCTGGCTCGTCTGCGCGGCGGCGGGGGTGGCGGCCAGCATCAGCGAGGCCAGGGGAAAAAGGATCTTGCGCAAGGGGGTACTCCTCTCCAGCGCGCTTAGCCCACCATTGTGACAGGCCTGCCATAGGGCGGCCATCACCCGGATCACGCAGGCGCGGGAGCATTTGGTCATGCTGTCTCGACCCGGCCCCCGCACAACAGGCGTTTCGGACAGGTCAGACCGGGCGGGGCCTTAGCCGCGCGCGGGCGGCCCATCAAGAGGGGGGAGGCGAAGGGCTCGTGCCTTCAATCCGCGCGCATTTCGCGCTATGTGGCGGCCATGTCGAACCTTGCTGCCCCCTTGCGTGTTGCCGCGCTCTATCAGTTTGCCCGTTTTGCCGACCATGCCGCTTTGCGCGCACCCTTGCTGGCGCTCTGTGTGGAGCAGGGGATCAAGGGCACGCTGCTGCTGGCGCGCGAAGGCGTGAACGGCACCATCGCGGGTACGGAGGAAGGCATCGCCAAGGTGGTTGACCATATCCGCGCCCTGCCCGGCTGCGGCAATCTCGATGTCAAATATTCCGCCGCGCCCGCCATGCCCTTCCACCGCATGAAGGTGCGGTTGAAGCGCGAGATCGTTACCATGGGCCAGCCCGATCTCGATCCGCTCAGCAGTGTGGGCACCTATGTCGCCCCGCGGAACTGGAACGCGCTGATCAGCGAGCCTGACACCATCGTCATCGATACGCGCAATGACTACGAAGTGGCTGTTGGCACCTTTGCCGGGGCCATCGACCCGCAGACGAAGAGCTTCAGCGATTTTCCCGCCTGGTTCCGCGCGCAGCGCGAGGCGCTGCTGGGGCAGGGCAAGGCGCCCAAGGTGGCAATGTTTTGCACGGGGGGGATCCGCTGCGAGAAATCCACCGCTTTTCTGAAAGCCGAAGGGGTGGAGGATGTCTATCACCTCAAGGGCGGCATCCTCAATTACCTGGAGCAGGTGCCGATGGAGGAGAGCCTGTGGCAGGGCGAATGTTTCGTCTTCGACCAACGGGTGACCATCGGCCATGGGCTGGCGCAGGGCAGCTATCAGCTGTGCCACGCCTGCCGTTGCCCGATCAGCGAGGAGGACCGCGCCTCACCGCTCTATGAGGAAGGGGTGAGTTGCCCGGGCTGCCATGCCGACCGCAGCGAGGAGCAGCGCGCCTCCTATCGCGAAAGGCACCGGCAGGAGGCGCTGGCCATGGCGCAGGGTCGCGCGCATATCGGCGCGCTGCGCGAGGAAGGCTAGAACCAGCTGCGCAGGCCCAGCACCAGGCTGGTCTGGCTGGCGCCCTGCCCATCGGCCCGGGCATAATCGGCGCTCTTGCCGGTTTTGCCATCCCATGTGACGCCGACATAGGGCGCAAGATTGCGCCGGATCTCATAGCGCAGCCGCAGTCCCAGCTCGGCATCGACCAGCCCCGCGCCATAGCGGTCCTGCGGCACGTTCTGCGCGGCGAAATTCAGTTCGGCGCGCGGCTGCAGGATGACGCGCTGGGTGATGTGCATGTCGTGCCACCCTTCCAGCCGGGCCAGCAGGTCCCCCTTGGTGGAGAGGAACAGCGCGGCCTCGGTTTCAAAGCCATAAGGCGCGAGGCCCTCGATCCCCACGGTGGCGTAGGTGCGGGCTGGCGTGGGGCGGATGTCCTGCCGCACGCCGATCTGCAGGTTGAAATAGGGCGTGATGGCATGGCTGAAGAGTGCCTGCATCTCGGCGCTTTCGGTGCTCTGGTGTAGGGTGCCTTGGCCCTCGCTCTTGATCCACAGCCGGTTGATGTCGCCCCCGACATAGGCCTCGCCATCCCAGCGATAGCCGTCATGACCGGCATGGAGCTGCCATTCGGCAAGGTTGAGCAGGGCCATATAGTGCGTCTGTCCGCCCGATTCCCGCATCATGGCGGCGCGGGCACGGTCCATGTCGGCCTTGGGGAAGAAGCGGTCGGCGCCATGGTCCATCGGCATGGGCGGCGGCGAGCCATGGGCGGCGGGCAGGTCGGTGCCGGCTGGCGCGTTGCTTGCGGCCTGTGCGGAAGGTTGCGCGGCGGGTGACGGAGCCATGCCGGGCATGTGGTGGTGCGCGGAAGGGGCCATCGGCATCGCGGGCGGGGTTTGCGGCGTTGTGGCGGCTTGCTGTGCGGCTGTCGATGGGCTGGGCGGGGCGGGCATGTCCTGCATGCCGGCCATGTCATGCATGTCCATGCCCTGCATGGCCCCCGCCTGGGTTGCCCCCGCCTGTGTTGACTGCGCATGGGCGGTCAGGGCAAGGCTGCACCCGATCAGCAACAGGGCCGCGCGCTTCATGCCGCGTCTCCTGCCGCGCGCACGCTGACCACCCGCATCATCCCCGAGGCCATGTGGTAGAGCAAATGGCAGTGGAAGGCCCAGTCGCCCGGCGCATCGGCGGTGAGGTCGAAGCTGGCCTTGCCCCCCGGCTGCACCAGCACCGTATGCTTGCGCGGCGCATGATCGCCCTTACCGGTCACCAGCTCGAAGAAATGGCCGTGGAGATGGATGGGATGGGCCATCATCGTGTCGTTGATGAGATGGATGCGCACGCGCTCGCCCTGACGCAAGGCGATGGGCTCCATCGTGTCGGACATCTTCACCCCGTCGAAGGACCACATGTAGCGTTCCATATTGCCGGTGAGATGGATGTCGATGCTGCGGCCCGGCGCGCGCGTGTCGGGGTTGACCTCGCGCGCGATGAGGTCGTGATAGGTCAGCACGCGGTGGCCCGCATCGGCCAGCCCCTGCCCGGCTTCTCCGGTGCGATCGGTTGGCATGGGGGCGATGGTCTGCACGCCGGGGCCGGGTTTGACGGCGGGGGCATTGGCGAAATTGCGCATGCTCATGTCCATGCCGGACATGCCGCCGCCCATAGCCATACCCTTCATGCCTCCCATATCCATGCCCATGTCGCGCATGGTGGCCAGCGGGCGCGGGCGCAGGGCAGGCACGGGCGCCATCATCCCTTCGCGGGGGGCCAGCGTGGCCAGCGCCATGCCGGAGCGGTCAACGCTCTCGGCGACCAGCGCATAGGCGTGGGTCCCCGAGGGCGTGACGATGACATCATAGGTTTCCGCCACGCCGATCTGGATCTCGTCGGTCTCCACCGGGCGCACCGGTTGGCCGTCGGCCTGCACCACGGTCATGGCAAGGCCGGGAATGCGCAGGTCGAAAATGGTCATCGAGGACGCGTTGATGAGGCGCAGCCGCAGTCTTTCACCGGGCCGGAACAGCGCGGTCCAGCCATCCTGCGGGCCATGGCCATTGACCAGATAGGTATAGGCCTGCGCCGTCACATCGGCGATGTCGGCGGGCGACATGCGCATCGCTCCCCAGCGCAGCCGTTTGCCCAATGGCTGGTCGCGCCCGGCCAGCAGGCCCGCAAAGGTCTGCTGCTGGCGGTTGTAATAGGAGGGATCGGCCTTGAGCCGGTGGAAGATCAACTCTGGGCTCTGCGCGCTGTGGTCGGAGAGCAGGATGACGTGTTCGCGGTCGCTCTCGATGGGGTCGGGCCCTTCGGGATCGATGATGATCGGGCCATAGAGGCCGACCTGCTCCTGAAAGCCGGAATGGCTGTGATACCAATAGGTGCCCGACTGGCGGATCGGAAAGTCATAGAGGAAGCTCGATCGCGGCCGGATGCCGGGAAAGGAGACGCCGGGAACGCCGTCGAATTGCGCGGGGACCAACAATCCGTGCCAATGGAGCGAACTGTCCTGGTCGAGCTGGTTCTCGACATGCAGGCGCAGTCTTTGCCCTTCGCGCAGGCGCAGCAGCGGGGCGGGCACCGTGCCATTGATGCCGATGGCCGGATAGGAGCGCTGACCGATGCGGATGGATTGCCGCGCGATGCGCAGCGCGATGTCCTCGCCCGACAGCGCCGGTGCCGCAGCCGAAAGACCCGGCGATATGGTACGCGCCCAGGCGGGCACCCAGGGCGCCATGGCTGCCATGCCGCCCAGCGACAGCGTGCCGCGCAGCAGGTCACGGCGGCGCAGTGGGGGCAGGGCAAAGGGAGGCGTCATCGTGGGGTCCTTGGCGGAGCTTTTACCCGCCAGTGGCGGGATTGGTCTGCACCTTCTAGCGTCAGTACCATGGTACGGAGTCAAGTCGCTTGACGGCCTGTAACGGCGCGATGGTGGGCGGTGATCCGGTGCTGCGGCATTGGCGCGAAACCATCGCATCGTCACGCTTTTTCGTCAGGCGAGCGATGAGGCTGTGCTTGCCTGACGCAGGTCATCATTCAAATCATGAATAGAGGAATTCAACCTATTTCTTGGCGTGATGGAAAAATTCGATGCAATGGTCTTGTCTACGCTCTGGCAGCGCCTTTGGCCCGATTCCAGAAAGGATCATGATGACAAGGTTCGACCTTTTTCTGGCCTCGGGTGCGCTGCTCCTGCTGGCCCCGGACGGCGCGCAGGCCGCGCCGGACCTCGGCGCGCAGATTGTGACGCAGGGGGCACCCTCGGGCACGCCGCCATGCGCCGCCTGCCATGGGCCGCAATTGCACGGTGTGGCCGCGCTCAAGACCCCGGCCATCGCCGGCCTTTCGGCGGACTACATTCTGGCGCGGCTGGCACATTATGCCAGCCCCGAAGGGCACAATGCACAGATGAAGCAGGTCGGCATGTCATTGACACCGGCAGAAAAGCAGGCCGTCGCCGCCTATGTCGCGACAATGAAACGCTGAGCGCGAGAAAGCAGCGGCACGACAGAACAATGGCTGATGGAGCGGGTGAAGGGAATCGAACCCTCGTATTCAGCTTGGGAAGCTGCTGCTCTACCATTGAGCTACACCCGCCTGCGGCAGAGGCGGCCGATGGCCTGCCTTCCGGCGTGAGCAGCCCCTGCCATAGTCTTGGGGGGCTGGTCAACGTGGCTTTTGACAAATTTGCGGCCCGGGCGGGGTAAAATCCGCCCGGGGTTGCTGTCAGACCAGGTTCAGCGCGGCGGTCAGGTCGCCGGGCATCACGCCATTGGCGGCCATCATGGCGTCCTCGCGCTCCTTCAGGCCGGGCAGTTTCTCCAGCCCCCAGCGGCGCGTGATGAAGCGCAGGATTGAGCCCGTGTCATAGATGGTGTGGTCCACCGTGCCCTTTTTGGCATGCGGGCTGACGATGACGGCGGGCACCCGCGTGCCCGGTCCCCAGCGGTCGCCCTTGGGCGGGGCCACATGGTCCCACCAGCCGCCGTTTTCATCAAAGGTGATGACCACCATCATCTTGTTCCATTGCGGGCCCCGGCGTAGCGCGTCGACCACCACGGCCACATGCTGGTCGCCCGCTTCCACGTCGGAATAGCCGGCATGCATGTTGAGATTGCCCTGCGGCTTGTAAAAAGTGACGGGCGGCAGCTTGCCCGCGGCAATATCGGCCAGCAGTTTGTTGGTGCGCGGGCTTTCACCCTCGCCGCCATCGCGCAGATGATGTTCGCGCGCGGGGGTGCCGGGGCCGAACTGGGCGAAATAGTTGAGCGGCTGGTGGTGATACTGAAAGCAGGGGCGGCCAAGGAAATCGGGCGTGTAATTGCCCGCCAGCGCTGTGGCCCAGCCACCGCTGTACCAAGCCCAGTCCACCCCCTTGTCGCTCAGCATATCGCCGATGGTCTTGTGGGTCTGGGGCACCAGCGTGCCGGGGCTGGTGGCATCGGCATAGCCGGGCTTGTCCTCATCATAGGTCCAGGCCGGGGAATAGGGCGGGCCCATGGTGTTGACCGCGTAGAAATCGGGCGTCAGCACATTGGCGACGAATTTGACCGGGCCCTCCATTGCGCTGGCGGGCGAATTTTCGCGCTGCATAGGGCGCAGACCCTTGGGGTCGGCGGGGTCGATGACGGTGATCGAGTCCTTGACGGGGCTCTTGTCGGCATTGGGGTAAAAGGGCGCGCGGGCGGTCACCAGATATTGGTGGTTGAGGAAAGAGCCGCCAAAGGCCCCCATGAAGAAATTGTCGCACAGCACATAGTCCCGCGCGATGCTCCACAGGCGCAGCTTGGCCGAGGTCTCGCCGTAATGGCCCATGACCAGCGCGCCCGAATCGCCCCAGGCGACAAAGCCGTCATTCTTGCCGCCGTTGATCTGCAACTGGTTGTTGTAAAAGGCATGGATGAGGTCACGCGTCACCACGCCATGGGGCAGCGGGTCGCCCTCGGGCGTTTTCAGCGCGAAGGGGGCATTGGCAAGGCCGGTGATGTCCTTCTCGGTGATCTCGAACTCGCGATGCTCCACCACCTGCTTGTCGGGCACCATGCCTTCCCAGATGGGCGGCAGGGTTTTCAGCGGGGTGCCGTCACGGTCACGCTGGATGGCGCTGGCCGGGTCGATGGCCGAGAGGGGGAGTTGAAGGCCGGGAAAATCGGCGAAGAGATTGTTGAAGCTGCGGTTCTCGCAGAAGATCACCACCACAGTCTCGATCTTGTCGCGCAGGGCGGCGTCGATGTCAGGGTTGGTGGGGGCAGCGGGCGCTGCCGTATGGCGCGATGACGCTGCCTGCGCGCTGCCTTCCACCGTGGCCGCCCCCAGCACGGCGGCTAGCCCGCTCAGGACGGCGCGGCGATCGGCATTGAGGGGCGCTTTGTCGTTCTGATCGTCGCTGTGGTCGGTCATGAATTCTCTCTTGAGGGACTTGGCGCGCACCCTAGCGGCAAAATGTGTCAGAAAAACGCGCTATCTGCCACGCTTCATCAGTCGCGCCACAAGGGTGGCGGCGGTGAGGTCGCCGGTCACGCTGGCGGCGGTGATGATCGGGTCGGGAATGGCGATGACCGCGATGTAGAGTGGCATGATGGCCAGCGGCGCGCCCAGCACCTGCAACCCCGGCGCATAGAAGGCATAGATCACCGCCGCGCCCGGCAGGCCGCCCGCCGTCATCGAGGCGAGCACGGCGGCCACGCCGGCCACGACCAGTTGCAGCAGCGAAGGTTCGATGCCGGCCGCATGGGCCGCCACCAGCACGGCGGGCACGGCATTGGCCACCGTGCCCATGCGGAACAGCGAGACAGCCATGGGGATGACGAGCCCGGCCACATCTTCTGGCAGTTTCAGCCGGTCGAGCGCGGCCTCGATCATCACCGGCGTCGTCGCCATGGAAGAGGAGGTGCCCGCCGCCATGGCCTGTGCGGGCGCAATGGCGCGGGCAAAGGCGGCGATGGGCGCGGCGCGGCAGGCCAGTACCAGCAGATAGCAGACCAGCGCCATCATCACCGAATTGCCAAGACACAGCGCCACGAAAACCGCCAGCATATGCGCCACCTCCAGCCCCGATTGCGTGGCCAGGCCCAGCGCCAGCACGAAGATGCCCAGGGGCGCCGCCACCAGCACCCAGTCGACGATGACCATCATGGCCTGGGCGATCTGCGCCAGCGTGGCGGGCAGGGTGGAGGGGCTGCCATCTGCGCTCTTCAGCCGGGCGATGGCCAGGCCGAAAGCCAGGGCAAAGATCACCAGCGGAAAGATCTGCCCCTGCGCGGCGGCGGCGACGGGGTTGTCGGGAATGATGGCGAGAAGCTGCTGGGCCACGCCAGGCGGCGCCTGCGCGTTATCGGGTGCCAGACCGGCCAGCGCATGGGGCGGCAGCGGCCAGAGATGCAGCACGGTCTCGCTGGTGATGGTGGAGAGCAGGGCGGTGAGGCTGAGCAGCGCGAAGAAGACCCCCAGCGCCGTGCCGATCAGCCGCCCGCCACGCCCGCCTTGCACGGCCTGCGCCGCCCCTTGCGCCACCATGGCGAAGATCAGCGGGATCAGCGTCATCTGCAAGGCGCGCACCCACATCTGCCCTACCGGCTGAATGGCACCCGCCAGCCATAGCAAGCCCGGATGCCCCAGCGCGCGCAGGGAAAGCCCGGCGACCACGCCCAGAACGAGCGAGAGCAAAATGGTCTGGGTACGGGTCATGCGGGCTCCAAATGGTGGGAGCGCAGCGTTTAGACCGGGGAGTTGGGCAGAGGAAGGGGCAAGGAACGTAGTGCCGGGCGAAAGAAAAGTTCGTGTGGGGAAAGGAAAGATACGGGGCAGGGGAAGGATGAAGCAGGGGGTGTTACACCCCCTGCACCCCCATGACGTCTTTCGACGAAGCGGAGGTGGCACACGATCCTTGCGTCAAGGCGAGCCGCCGGAGGCAGGAATTTGATAGCCCGTTGCGTGGAGTTTGAAAGCCTGTGGCGCGGCGATGCTGGCACTCTGGTATGGCATGGCGTAATTTTGCCAAAATAAAGGGAGCGCGAGGGCGATGGCCCTCGCATTTCTCTTTCTTTATCCTACCAGTCGCAGATTATCTTCCGCCTTGGCCAGCTTGGGCTGATCCGGCCAGATGCCGCGCGTGTCATAGACGATCTTGCCGGCCCGTTCGGCCAGCGGCACATGGCGGAACATGTCATGGTCGACCAGCACCAGCAGGATGTCGCACTCCTCCAGCGCCGTGTCGAGGTCGATTTGCACCGCTCCGGTGCCTTCGAACTCGCGCGGCAGGGTCTGGGCGTAAGGCTCGACGACGTTGATGCGCGAGCCGTACTGGCGAGCCAGTGTGGCGGCGACAAGGCGTGCGGGGCTCTCGCGGAAATCATCGATGTTGGCCTTGAAGGCGAGGCCCAGCGCGGCAACGCGCGCGCTGGGGTGCGCGGCGATCAGCTCCTCGGCCTTGGCGATGACATGGCGGATTTTGCCATCATTCACCCCGCGCGCGGTGCGGATGAGGGGCGTTTCCTCTGGCGCGCTGGCCACGATGAACCATGGGTCCACCGCGATGCAATGGCCGCCCACGCCCGGCCCCGGTTGCAGGATGTTGACGCGCGGGTGGCGGTTGGCGAGGCGGATCACCTCCCACACATCCAGCCCCATGCGGTCCGCCACAATGGAAAGTTCGTTGGCGAAGGCGATGTTGACATCGCGATAGGCGTTTTCGACCAGCTTGGTCATTTCGGCGCTGCGGGCGTCGGTGGGGATGCACTGGCCGCGCACGAACAGCTTGTAGAAGGCGATGGCCTTGCGGGCGCAGCGCGGCGTGATGCCGCCGATCGAGCGGTCGTTGTTGGTCAGCTCTTCCAGAATGCGACCGGGCAGCACGCGCTCGGGGCAATAGGCGATGGAGAGATCGGGCGTCTGCTGGGTCAGGCCGGGGATCTTCAGATCGGGGCGGATCTCGGCAATGAGGTCGCGGATGGCCTCGGTGGTGCCGACGGGGCTGGTGCTTTCCAGAATCACGCAGTCGCCGCTCTTCAGCACGGGCGCGATGGAACGGGCCGCCGCCAAAACATAGGAAATGTCGGGCTGGTGCTGCTTGTCGAAAGGAGTCGGTACGGCGATGACGAAGATGTCCGCCGGGGCCACGGTGAGGCTGGCCGACAGCAATCCGCGCGAGACGACGCCCTGCACCAGCCCGTCGAGGTCGACCTCCTCGATATGGATTTCGCCCCGGTTGATCGTCTCCACCACCGACTGGGTGACATCCACGCCCTGCACGCGGGCGCCGCTGCGCGCGATGATGGCGGCGGTGGGCAGGCCGATATAGCCCAGACCCACGACACAGACGTCCGGCTTGTTGTCCGACTTCATGCCTTCATGATCTCCGTGCGCAAGATGTCCGCGATGCGCTCTGCCGCCTGCCCGTCGCCAAAGGGATTGTGGGCGCGCGACATCGCCTCATAGGCGCCCTTATCGTCGAGAAGGTTGAAGATTTCGGAAACGATGGTGTCAGCCTGCGTGCCCACCAGCTTGGCCGTGCCGGCGGTGACGCCCTCGGGCCGCTCGGTGGTTTCGCGCATCACCAGCACGGGTTTGCCAAGGGCGGGCGCTTCTTCCTGCACGCCGCCCGAATCGGTGAGCATGATGTGGGCGAGGCTGAGCAGCCGGGCGAAATGGGGGTAATCGAGCGGCTCGATCAGCGCCACATTGGGAAGGCCCGCCAGCGCCGTATCCATCACTGCACGGACATTGGGGTTGGGGTGGACGGGGAAGATGAGCGCCACATCGGGGCGGTCGGCGATGGCGCGGATGGCCTGTGCGATGGCTTCGAGGCCGCCGCCAAAATTCTCGCGCCGATGGGTGGTGACGCCGATGATGGTCTTGCCCCTGAAGCGTTCCTCGAGCGGGGCCAGATCAGCCGCCAGCGACGGCTCGGCCTGAATGCGCGCCAGCACCCAGTGCAGCGCGTCGATCACCGTGTTGCCCGTCACATGGATGCGATCGGCTGGCACATTCTCGCGCTTCAACGCATCGGCGCTGGTGTCGGTGGGCGCGAAATGCAGCGCGGCAATGGCGCCGATCACCTTGCGGTTCACCTCTTCCGGCCAAGGGTGGTAGATATTGCCCGACCGCAGGCCCGCCTCCACATGATCGACCGGGATCTTGCGGTAATAAGCCGCCAGCGCGCCGGCCATGGCGGTCGCCGTATCGCCCTGCACGATGACGCGGGCGGGCTGCTCCACATCCATCACCTTGCCCAGTTCCACGATCAGCGCGGCGGTCAGCGCATCCAGCGTCTGGTTGGGGCGCATCAGGTCGAGGTCATGATCGGGCGTGATGCCCGCGATGGCCAGCACCTGGTCGAGCATGCCGCGATGCTGGGCCGAAACGCAGACCTTCACGTCGAAGGCGGGGTCGGCCTTCAGCGCCGCCACCACGGGGAAAAGTTTGATCGCCTCGGGCCTTGTGCCGAAGATGAGGAGGATTTTGGCAGGATCGGTCCGGGGCATGATGGGTCCGTCTCGGGTTTCGCAGGGGGCGGAGCATATCGCGGCAGGTGTTAACCACGATATAAGAGCTTGCGGCCTAAACCCATGGCAATCAATGGGGCCCCGCGCCCCTTCGCACCACAGCTTGCCATCATAGGGGGCCAGCCTTGACGTCCATGTACCCTGATCTTGCCCGTTCCGCCGCAGTGCCTTTGGGGCAGGGGGCGGCGCTGCCCGGCGCGCTGGCCCAGCGCGTGGTGGTGGTGGGGCTGGGCTATGTCGGCCTGCCGCTGGCGGTGGCCCTTGCCGGGCGTTTCGAGACGGTCGGGCTCGACATTGATGCGCGACGTATAGCGGAACTGCATCAGCATCACGACCGCACCGGCGAGATCGACCCCGAGCGGCTGGAGGCCAGCACGCTGGCGCTGACGGCGGACCCGGCGATCTGCCCGCCCGCCGATTTCTACATCGTGACCGTGCCCACCCCCATCGACGGCGCCAACCGGCCCGACCTGCGCATCGTGGAGGCCGCCAGCCGCACCATCGGCGCCATGCTGGGCGCGGCCGTGGCCGAAGGGCGCGTGCCGGTGGTGGTCTATGAAAGCACCGTTTACCCCGGCGTGACCGAGGACATCTGCGCGCCGATTCTGGAAAACGTTTCGGGCCTCGTCTGCGGGCGGGACTTCTTCCTCGGCTATTCGCCGGAACGCATCAACCCGGGCGACCGCGAGCACACGATCGACAAGATCACCAAGGTGGTCTCCGGCCAGACGCCTGAGGTGCTGGAACGCGTGGCGCAGCTCTATGGCGCCATCACCAGCGGCGGTGTGTTCCGCGCCGCCAGCATCAAGGCCGCCGAGGCCGCCAAGGTGATCGAAAACGCCCAGCGCGACATCAACATCGCCTTCATGAACGAGATCGCGCAGATATTTTCCAAAATGGACCTCTCCATCTGGGACGTGCTGGCAGCGGCGCGCACCAAATGGAACTTCCTGCCCTTCGCCCCCGGTCTTGTCGGCGGACACTGCATCGGCGTTGATCCCTATTACCTCTCGCACCGGGCCGAGCAGCTTGGGCTGGACCCGCGGGTGATTCTGTCTGGGCGGGGCATCAATGATGGCATGGCCGGCTGGGTGGCCAAGGAACTGCACAAGGCGCGCAAGGGCAAACCGGGCAGCGTCCTCATGCTGGGCCTCACCTTCAAGGAAAACATTCCCGACCTGCGCAATTCCAAAGTGGCCGATCTGGTCAGCGCTCTGGGCCGCCTTGGCCATGGCGTCACGGTGCACGACCCCTATGCCGATGGGGAAGAGGCTGTTGAGGAATATGGCATCCCGCTGGTCGGCGATGCCTTCCGGCGCAAGTTTGACATGGTGGTGCTGGCCGTGCCGCACCGCGAATATCTCGCCGAAGGCCCGGGGCATTTCCGCAGCCTGCTCAAGAAGGGCGGGACTTTGGCGGATCTGAAAGGCGTGTTTGGCGCGGCGGCGGATTGGAGTTTGTAAGAGGTTTTGCCCCCGGCGGGAGTTTTATGGCTCCGGCGGGCGCTTTGGGCCTCCGGCGGGCAAAGGGCCATCGCCCTTTGCAATCCCTTTTTTTGGGGGGGAGTTTGCCGCCTCGCAGGCGGGGTTTGGGCGGGCAGGTCTTGGCAATATCATGCCTGCGGCGCGGCGATGCTGGCGCTATGGTGTGGACCTCGCGCCGGCTCTTCCTTACCCCCTGCCCTCGCACCAGTTCCGCCGGTGCCCGGACCACGGCTCGGCCAGACCTTCGCGGACAAGCACCATGCCCAGCGACTGCCCGCCGCGCGTTACCACACGCAGGGCCCGCCCATGGCGATCGGCATCGCGCCCCGCGGGCGGGACCAGCGAAAAGGCCCCGGCATTGAGCAGCGTCATCAGCCGCGCCGTCGCCTTGCGTCCCAGATCCAGCTCATAATCGCAGCGCGCATCGGTCACTTCCGGGGCGTTGATGTCGGCGATGCGGATCTTCAGGCCGGAGAGCCAGATCGTGTCGCCATCGACCACGCAGGTGGCGCGCATGCCAGTGCCGCACAGGGCAACATGGGCTTGCAGCCTGTCTTGCGGGCCAGCGGTGGGCAGCGGCGCATCATGCCGCGTCCAGTCGCGCCAGTGCAATGCGCCAAGGGTGAGGAGCAGCAGCGCCAGCACCGTTGCAAAGACCCACAGGATGCCCGGCAGGCGTCGGGCGGCGGGCCGGGAGGGAGCGAGGGCGTCCCACTCCTCATCCCAGCCGCCGCTCATCGTTTACAGCGAGAGAAACAGCCCGGCCAGCGCCGCGCTCATCAGATTGGACAGGCTGCCGCCCAGCAAGGCCTTCAGGCCAAAGCGGGCGATCAGCGCGCGCTGGTTGGGGGCAAGGCTGCCCGTCACCGCCATCTGGATGGCGATGGAGGAGAAATTGGCAAAGCCGCACAGCGCGAAGGTGACGAGAGCGATGGTCTGTTTCGACAGATCCTTGGCCTGGCCCAGGTCGATGAAGGCGACGAATTCGTTGAGCACGATCTTGGTACCGAACATGCCACCCGCGCGCATCGCCTCGGCCCAGTCGGGCGCGCCCAGCAAGTAGAAGATGCCGGCAAAGACATAGCCCAGCAGCATCTGGAAGGAGAGTTCGGGGTGGCCAAAGAAGCCGCCGAACCAGCCCATGATGCCATTGGCCAGCGCGACCAGCGCCACGAAGGCCAGCACCATGGCGCCGACGGCGACGGCCAGCTTCACGCCGGTCTGCGCGCCTTCGCTGGCGGCCATGATGATGTTGGCGGGCTTTTCATCCTCACCCTCGCCCGGCAGTGGCAGGATGGCGTCTTCCACCGCCAGCGTCTGGCTGCGCGGGTCGGGCATCAACAGCTTGGCCATGCAGATGCCGCCCGGCGCTGACATGAAGCTGGCCGCCACTAGATAGTCGATGCGGATGCCAAGCCCGGCATAGGCGGCGAGAATCGTGCCGGCCACGCCCGCCATGCCCACCGTCATCACGCAGAACAATTGGCTGGGCAGCAGGCTGGCGAGATAGGGCTTGATGACCAGCGGCGCTTCGGATTGGCCCAGAAAGATGTTCGAGGCCGCGCAGAGCGATTCCAGCTTGGAAATGCCGGTGATCTTCTCCAGCGCGCCGCCGATCCAGCGGATGACCAGCGGCATCACTCCCACGTAATAGAGCACCGAAATCAGCGCCGCGAAGAAGATGATGACCGGCAGGCTGGAAATGGCAAAGCTCTTGCCGCCAATATCGGGCGAGGCCAGCGGGCCGAACAGCAGTTCGATACCGGCATGGGCATAGCCGAGCAGATTGGACACGCCATGCGACACCGATTGCAGCGCCTCATTGCCCAGCGGGAAATAAAGCACCAGCGCCGCAACGCTTGCCTGCAGCGCGAAGGCGGCCCCCACCACACGCAGGCGGATCGCCCCCCGGTCGCTCGACAGCGCAAAGGCAACGCCCAGAATCAACGCGATCCCGGCCAGGCTCAAGACAATATGCATGCATTCCCCTTCAGGCGTCATGGCGTCGATCCCGCGCGCCACAAGCCTTTCCTCGTAATGATGGATGGCGGTTGGGGGAAGGGGGAAAGGAATGGGCAGGTTAAAAGCAGGGGGCCATCGCCCCCTGCACCCCCGTTACGTCTTCCGACGAGGCGGGGGCGGCACACGATCCTTGCGCCCCTTCATTCCGCCGGAACGATATGCTTCCTGCTCTCCATCAAAGGCTGAATGCGCGTCCCAAACGCCTCCACCCCCTCCACAAAATCATCGAAGGTCAGCAGAACGCCCCCTGTGTTGGGCACAGCCGCCATCTCGTCCAGCATCCGCGCCACCGAGGCATAAGAGCCCACCAGCGTGCCCATGTTGATGTTGACGGCCCCCTCCGGCGCGGCGAGCTGGCGCACATTGGTGTCTTTGTTCACCTTGTCCTTGGCGCCCTGTTCGGCCAGCCAGGCAATCGCCTCCACATCCACGCCCGCGTTGTAGCTGTGCCATTTGGCCTGGGCTTCCTCGTCGGTTTCGGCGGCGATCACCATCATCAGCACGAAGATCTGCACATCGCGCCCGGTCTTTTCCAGCGCCTTGGCCAGCCGCTCATTGTTGAAGGCAAAGGCGGTGGGCGTGTTGACCCCCTTACCAAGGCAAAAGGCATAGTCGGCCCATTGGGCCGAGAAGGCGAGGCCTTCGTCCGATGACCCGGCGCAGATGATCTTCATCTCGGCTTCTGGTTTGGGCAGGACGCGGCAGTCGTCCATCTGGTAATACTGGCCCTTGAAATCGGACTGGCCGGTCTCCCAGAGTTCGCGCAGAATATGGGCGTATTCGTCCAGCACCTTATACCGGCGGCGGAAATGCTCATCGCCCGGCCACAGGCCCATTTGCGTATATTCGGGCGGCTGCCAGCCGGTGATGAGGTTCAGCCCGAAGCGGCCATGGCTGATCGAATCCACCGTATTGCACATGCGCGCGGCAAAGGCGGGCGGGATGATCAGCGTCGGGCAGGTGGCGAAAATCTTGATTCGCTCCGTCACTGCGGCCAGCCCGGCCATGAGGGTGAAGCTTTCGAGGCCGTATTCCCAGAACTGCGTCTTGCCGCCAAAGCCGCGCAGCTTGATCATCGAGAGCAGGAAATCGAGCCCATGGCGTTCGGCCGACTGGGCGATGGTCTTGTTGAGGTCGAAGGTGGGGAGATATTGCGGGGCGTTCTCGCTGATCAGCCAGCCATTGTTGTTGATGGGAACAAAGACGCCAACCTGCATGCCCTATCCTTCCAGTCTGTGGCGCGAGAGAAAATCGGTAACCGCGCCGGTGAAGCGCTGCGGGTCGGTGATGGTGCAGGCATGGCCGCCCCATGGCGCCAGCTCCACCTGCGCATGGGGAGCGCGGGCCAGCCCCTCGGTGGTGCAGGTGAAGGGCACCAGCATGTCATCGCGCGCGGCATAGGCGAGGATGGGATGGGTGATCTCCTCCAGCCGGTCTGAAATGTCGAAGGTGGAGGCTGCCGCGATGCGTTTCTCCATGGTGGCCGCGCCGGGAAACGTGCTCATCTGCTGGTCCAGCTCATGGTCCAGCGTGCCATGGTGCTGCGAAATCCACGGCGCGGGGTAAAGGAAGATGGGCTGCGCGCGCAGGAAAGCCTCCGGCCCGGCATGGCGCAACAGGTTCAGCCGCGCCTCGAAACAGCGCAGGAAATGCGGGTCCGGCCGCGTCCAGCCATTGACGATGACGATGCTGCCCACCCGTTCGGGTGCTTTCAGCGCAAGGGCGAGGGCCGCCATGCCGCCTGCCGCATGGCCCACGATATGGGCGCGGGTGATGTCCAGCTCGTCCATCAGTATCAACATGTCATCGGCCATGTCATCGACGGTGACCGTATCGGGCAGTTGGCGCGAGGAACGGCCCGTGCCGCGATGGTCATAGAGCACCACGCGGTGTTTCATGGCGAGGGCGGAAATGTTGGGCGCCCAATAGGCAGCAGAGCCGCCAAGGCCCGGTGAGAGGATCACCGGCTCGCCTTTGGCGGGGCCATGGGTCTCGTGATAGAGGCCGCTCAGCGTGGCAACCGTCATGCCAGCCCCTTTCCGCCGATATGGGCCACCGAGGCGATCTCGACCAGACAGTCCGGCTTTACCAGATCGGCGCGGATGCAATAGCGCGCCGGCTTGGCGCCGGGGAAATAGTCGGCATAGACGGCGTTGAAGGCGGCATAATCGCCCAGATCCTTCAGGAAAATATGGTTCATCGCCACATCGGCCAGGCTTGCCCCGGCGGCCTGCAGGGTGATGGCGATGACATCGAGAATATGGCGCGTCTGCGCGGCGGCATCGCCGGGGTAGAGCACCACGCCCCCTTCGCCCAGCGCCAGCACGCCTGAGACATAGATGGTCTCGCCCGCCCTGGCCCCGGCGGAATAGGGCGCGATGGGGGCGGGAAACTGGGGTGGATTGATCGGCTCGAAAGGCATGAAGCAAGCCTCTTATGCGTTGGGCAGGGAGGCAGAGCCGGGGCTCTGGCTGACGGCGCCGCAGAAATCCTGCGTGGTCGAAACCCAGCCGAAGAAGGTTTCGATGTTGTAGACGGTGGCCTGCTGGATAAAGTCAGGCCCCAGATGATGGGTGGCATCCTCCAGCATCAGGCAGAAATATTCCAGATGAAATCCGTCGCGCAATGTCGATTCGACGCAGACGTTGCTGGCGATGCCCACGAAGACCAGCGTGGTGATGCCGCGTGCGCGCAGAATCGAATCGAGCTGTGAATTGAAGAATGCCGAATAACGCGTCTTGTGAACGCGAATATCGCCGGGCTGTGGTGCCAGCGCCTCGACCAGTTCATAATCCCATCCGCCGCGTGCCAGCAAGTGCCCGGAGAGTTCCGGCCGCTTGCGCATCGTCTTCAGGGCATTGGATTTGTGATAGTTGGGCGAGGAAGGCGTACCGGCCTCGACATAATCGGCATCCCAGCCGTTCTGCAGGAAGATCACCGGCATGCCCGCCCCGCGCGCCGCATCGAGCACCGTGGCGATGCGCCCGATCACCCCCGCCGCGCCGCTGATGTCGAACCCCGCGAGATCGACATAGCCGCCCTTGCTGGCATAGGCGTTCTGCATGTCGATGACGATGACGGCGGTCTGCGCGGGGTTGACCGTCAACGCCTCGGGCCGGGCGGGGAGCGTGACGCTGCCGGGCAGGGCCGGGCGCGGCGAAACAGGTGTCGATTCGTGCATCTGGCACACAGGATTGATAATGCGGCCTTCGCCAGCAACGGGGCAAACGCCCCATGTATCATCCCCGGCCCTGCGCGCCCTTCCCCAGAGCCGCTTTGCCCTGGCTCAGCCAGCCTTGCCGCGCAGCGTCAGCATGGCCAGCGCGGCGACGATCAGCGTGACGGCGGCAAAAGCCATGGTCCACACCGGCTGGCCGGGAAAGAAGGCATCCATCACGCTGCGCATCACCGTGGCCACCAGCAATTGCGGCACCACCACGAAGACGTTGAACAGCCCCATCGACACGCCCAGCTTGGCTTGCGGCAGGCTGGAGGCGAGGATGGCATAGGGCATGGCCAGAATGGAGGCCCAGCAAATGCCGATGCCGACTTCAGAGAGTTGCAGCCATTGCGGCGAGCGGATGACGAGAAAGCTGGCAAAACCCGCCGCACCCAGCGTCAGGCACAGCGCATGGGTGCCCACCTTGCCCAGCCGCGCCGAGAGCCATGGCAGCAAGGCCAGCGCCGCCACTGCCGCCACGCCATTGTAGACCGAGAACAGCCGGCCCACGAGATTGGCGGCCTGTTGATAGGCCGCGCTGGCCGGATCGGTGACGCCAAAGCCATATTGGGCCACCACCGGCGTGGTATAGATCCACATGATGAACAGGGCGGACCAGCTGAAGAACTGCACCAGCGCAAGGCGTTTCATCAGCGGCGGCATGCCGGAAAAATCGCCCACCACGCTGGAGAGCATATTGGGTCGCCCGGCGCGGGCCATGGTGATGGCGAAGATGCGCGCCAGCCCATAAGCGCCCAGCAGGGCGGCCAGCAGGTACAGCTCCTTGGCCAGCGCCCAATGCGCCACCAGCAGCGCCAGAACGCCGCCTGCCGCCAGCCACCACAGTGCCTGCGCCGGATTGCTGCGGGCCAGCGCCGTGTCGGGTGCGGGAATGTCCTGCGTCTCGCCAAAGGCCTTCATCTGTTCGGGCGAATATTCCTGCGTGCGCAGCACCGTCCACAGCACCGAGGCCAGCAGCGCCGCCCCGCCCGCCCAGAAGCTGTAGCGCACCGTTGCCGGAATTTGCCCGACCGGCGCCGTATTGGCCACGCCCGCCCAGTCGAGCAGGCTGGGGAACAGCGAGCCTACCACCGCGCCCACGCCGATAAAGGCCGTCTGCACGCCATAGCCCGCAGTGTGCTGTTCGCGCCCCAGCATGTCGCCGACAAAGGCGCGGAAGGGCTCCATCGAGACATTGAGGCTGGCATCGAGCAGCCAGAGCAGCAGCGCGGCGCCCACCAGCACATGCGCCATCGGCATGGCCAGCAGCGCCAGCGCCGCCAGAATGGCACCTGCCAGGAAATAGGGCCGGCGGCGGCCAAGGCGGCCCAGCCATGTCCGGTCGGACATATGGCCGATGATCGGCTGGACGATGAGGCCGGTCAGCGGCGCTGCCACCCAGAGCGCCGCCAGATCATCGACATTGGACCCCAGCGACTGGAAAACACGGCTCATATTGGCGTTTTGCAGGGCAAAACCGATCTGGATGCCGAAAAAACCGAAACTGATGTCGCACAGCTTGCCAAGGGGCAGCCGCGGTTTGCTGTCGATATGCTGCGCGGTCAAAAGGAGCCCCTCACATTTGTGTTTATGGGGTTGGCAGGTGGCATGGCGCCGCGCTTTGGGCAATTGTGTATACGAATACCATGGCCGGTTTTGCTTTGGCCATGGCGCGTTCAGCCCTTGCTGCTGGCGCGGATGGTCAATCGCGTGGGCAGGGTAGGGCTCGGTGCCTCGCGCTCCTCGATCTGGGCCAGCAGCGTGTCGAGCAGCAGCGCGCCCGCCCCGCGCAGATCCTGCACCATGGTGGTGAGCGGGGGGCTGGTCATGCTGGCGGCGGGAATGTCGTCGAAGCCGACGATGGCGACATCCTGCGGCACGCGCAGCCCGGCGCTCGCCAGCGCTCGCATCGCGCCGATGGCGATAAGGTCGGACCCGGCGAAGATGGCGTCGAAATGCGTCCCCCGCTCGATCAGCGCGCGGGCGGCGGCATAGCCGTCTTCCTCATTGGTGTAGGCGCCCACCTGCAGATCCGGGTCGTGCGGCAGGCCGGCATCGTGCTGGGCGGCAAGCAGGCCCCGGTAACGGTCGGCAAATTCGGGGAAATGTTCATCCGCCGTGCCCAGAAAGGCGATGCGGCGGCGACCCTGCGCGATGAGATGCTCACCAGCCATGCGGCCCGCGCCGAAATTGTCGCTGCCCACCGTCGCGCCGATGTTGTCAGGCCGCACCGAGCCCCAGCGCACGAAGCGCGTGCCCTGCGCCACCAGACCCAGCAGCCTTTGCTCGTACAGCGTGTAATCGCCATAGCCCAGCAGGATGAGGCCATCGGCGCGGTGGCTGTCCTGATAGCGCATGTGCCAGTCATCCTCCATTTTCTGGAAGGAAATCAGCAAATCCAGCCCCCGGTTGGCGCATTGCCGGGTGATGGCCCCCAGCATGGCGAGGAAGAAGGGGTTGATGGCCGAATTGTCGGAATCGGGCTCTTCGAAAAACAGCAGGGCGATGGTGTTGGCGCGCTGTGACCGCAGCGAGGAGGCGTTCTTGTCGACCGTGTAGTTCAGCTCGCGCGCGATCTCCTCGATGCGCGCGCGGGTGGCGGCGCTGATCGCCCGGCTGCCGCGCAGCGCCCGGCTGACGGTGGGCTGCGACACCCCGGCCAGATAGGCGATGTCAAAGCTGGTGGGTTTGCCTGATCCGCGCTGGCTCATCGCCCTTGTCTGCCTCTCCGCCCCGCCATGCTGCGAAGCCGACCATGAGGGCCGCGCGGCATTTGCGCCACACCCCATGGCCACGGTTTTCATGCGTATACGTATACCATCTTCAAAGTGGACGGAAGCAGGCTGTATCAGGCCTTTCGACGGCGCCCCGCCCGGGGCATCGCATGAATGCACACAGCCCCGTTGGAAAGGGGCAGGTCAAGCCAAACAGGCTGGCCCGATGATGGGGGAATGTTTCATGCCAGCCGTTTTGCCCTGCCAGCAGGCCGTTGCCCCGAAAGGATGGGCATGATGAGGAGCGCTTCCCTTGCGCTGAAGGGCGCGCTGGCGCTGGCCGCCATGACCGGTGCTTTCGCCGCCACGCCCGGCCGGGCCGATACGCTGGCCCAGACGCGGGCGCGCCTGCCCCAGCAGGAGGTGATCTATTTCGTCCTGCCCGACCGTTTCGCCAATGGCGACCCCGCCAATGACAAGGGCGGCCTTTCCGGCGACCGGCAGGCGACAGGTTTCGATCCCTCGTCCAAGGCTTTCTACCATGGCGGCGACCTCAAGGGGCTGATCGAGCATCTCGACTATATCCAGTCGCTGGGCGCCAGCGCGCTGTGGGTGGGGCCGGTCATGAAAAACAAGCCGGTGCAAGGGCCAAAGGGGCAGGAAAGCGCCGGCTATCACGGTTACTGGATCACCGATTTCCTCCATGTCGACCCGCATTTCGGCTCCGACAAGGATTTCGCGGATCTGGTTGTCGCTGCCCATGCGCGCGGCATGAAGGTCTATATGGACATCATCGTCAACCACACGGCGGATGTCATCCAGTATCGCGAGGCCGGCGCCGGCCCGGCGCCCTATCGCTCGCTGGCGGATTACCCTTTCTCGCGCCGGGGCGGGGTGGGCGGCGCGCCGATCAACCCCGGTTTCGCCGGTGATCAGGACGTCAGCGCCGCCAATTGGGCGAAGATGACCGATCCTTCCTTTGCCTACACACCCTATGTCCCGGCGGGCGAGGAGCATGTGAAGAACCCGGCCTGGCTGAACAATCCCATCTGGTATCACAACCGGGGTGACAGCACCTTTGAAGGCGAAAGCGCCAATTACGGCGATTTTTCCGGCCTCGATGATCTGGCCACGGAAAATCCGCGCGTGCTCAAGGGCTTCATCGAGATCTACGGCAGCTGGATCGACCGTTTCGGCATCGACGGCTATCGCATCGATACGGCCAAACATGTGAACCCGCAGTTCTGGCAGGCCTTCGTCCCCGCGATGAAGGCGCGGGCGCGGGCCAAAGGCATTCCCAATTTCCACATCTTCGGTGAAGTGGCGACGGGCGACTATGACCCGGCCCTGCTGGCGGGCTGGACGCGGCGCAGCGGCCTTCCCGCCGTGCTCGACTTTGCCTTCATGCGCGCCGCCGATGATGCGGCCAGCGGCAAGACGGGCACGGAGGAGCTGGCGCGCATGGTCAGCGACGATGCGCTCTATGCCGGGGGCGAGAAGGCCGCGCTGCAATTGCCCACCTTCCTTGGCAACCATGATGCGGGGCGCTTTGCCTTCTTCCTGCGTCAGGCACGGCCGGCGATGCGTGCGGACGAATGGCTGGCGCGCGACCTGCTGGGCCATGCCATGTTGCTGACGCTGCGCGGCGTGCCCACCATCTATTATGGCGATGAACAGGGCTTTGCCGGGCGTGGCGGTGATCAATCCGCCCGGCAGGACATGTTCGCCAGCAAGGTCGATGAATACAATCAGGACCCGGTGGTAGGCCCGGCCATGGCCGACCATTACATGCCCGCCCACCCGCTCTATGCCGAGATCGCCCGGCTGGCCCGCCTGCGCCGCGAAACGCCTGCATTATGGGGCGGGGCCACGCGGCTGCGCGCCTATGACAAGGCGCCGGGCCTGTTCGCCGTGTCGCGTTTCGACCCCGAAAGCGGCGCCGAGGTGCTGGTGGCCTTCAACACATCCGACAAGGTGATCACCGCGCAAGTGGCGGTGGAGCCGGTCTCGACCCAGTTCAAGGCTCTGGCGGGCGCGTGCCCGCGGCAGGCCAGCGCACCGGGCAGTCTGAAGCTGGCTTTGCCGCCCTTCGGCTATGCCGTTTGCGCCGCGATCAAGGACAAGTGATGACCAAAAGTGAATGGTGGCACGGCGCGTCGATCTATCAGATCTACCCGCGCAGCTTTGCGGACAGCAATGGCGATGGGGTGGGCGATCTGGCGGGGATCACGGCGCATCTCGACCATGTGGCGAGCCTTGGCGTGGAGGCGATCTGGATCAGCCCCTTCTTCACCAGCCCCATGGCGGACTTTGGGTATGACGTGGCCGATTACTGCGATGTCGACCCCATCTTCGGCACGCTGGGTGATTTCGACGCGCTGGTCGAGAAGGCTCATGGGCTGGGCCTGAAGGTGACCATCGACATGGTCTTTGCCCATACCAGCGACCAGCACGCATGGTTCGAACAATCGCGCCAGAGCCGGCAGAATGTCCGCGCCGACTGGTATGTCTGGGCCGACCCCAAGCCCGATGGCAGCCCGCCCAACAACTGGCAGTCGGTCTTCGGCGGCCCGGCCTGGACGTGGGACGCACGGCGCCAACAATATTACATGCACCAGTTCCTGAAGGAGCAGCCCCAGCTCAATGCCCATCATCCGGCGGTGCAGGCGGCATTGCTCGATGCCCTGCGCTTCTGGCTGGAGCGCGGCGTCGATGGCTTCCGCCTCGACGCGCTCAACCATTCGATGTTCGATCCCGCGCTCACCGACAATCTGCCCGCGCCCGAGGATGGCAAGCTGCGTACCCGGCCCTTTGACTATCAGCTCAAGGTCAACAGCCAGAACCACCCCGATGTGACCCAGTTCATCGAACGCATCGCAGGCGTCTGTGCGGACTATGGCGCGATCTTCACCGTGGCCGAGGTGGGCGGCGATGGGGCGGTGCCTTTGATGAAGGCCTATACGGCGGGCGAGCATCGTCTCTCCTCGGCCTACAGCTTCGATTTCCTCTATGCGCCGCAGCTCACCAGCGACCTTGTGGCTCATGCGCTGGGCCAGTGGAGCGGGAAGAAGGGCGAGGATGGCCTGTCGGAAGGCTGGCCGAGCTGGGCCTTTGAGAACCACGACGCGCCGCGCCATGTCTCGCGCTGGGCTGATGACGAACACCGCGCCGCCTTCGCCCGGATGAGCGCGGTGCTGCTGGCCTGTCTGCGTGGCAACATCTTCCTCTATCAGGGTCAGGAACTGGCGCTGGAGCAGGATGAGATCCCCTTCCATCTGCTGAAAGACCCCGAGGCGATTGCCAATTGGCCCCTGACGCTGAGCCGTGACGGTGTGCGCACGCCCATGCCGTGGGACAGCCATGCCTTCCACGCCGGCTTCACCAGTGGCGAGCCATGGCTGCCGCTCTCGCCCACCAACATCGCCAAGGCGGTCGATGTGCAGGAGGCTGACCCCGAGAGCCAGCTCCACTGGATGCGCAAGGTTATCGCTTTGCGTGCCAGTCAGCCCGCCTTGCGATTGGGGGCCATGGATCACATGACCAGTGATGAGGCGCTGCTCTGCTTCACCCGCCACGTCCGGCATGAGAAGATCGTCTGCGCCTTCAACCTTTCGAACGGCCCGCGCGATTATGACGCGCCCGAAGGTGAGGTGCTTCTGGCCGTCAATGGCGCCACGACAGGGCTTCTGCCAGCCTATGGCGCTTTGCTGATCCGCACTGCATAAACACGAAGAGCCGAGGCAAGCTTCCGCCGCCCCGGCTCTTTCGTCATCAGTTGCGGCGCCTTAGGCGACCGAGATGTCCACCGTGATGTTGCCGCGCGTGGCGTGGCTGTAGGGGCAGATGGTGTCGGCTTCGGCGACCAGCGCTTCGGCGGCGGCGCGTTCCACGCCCGGCAGGCTGACCGAGAGGGCGACCTTCAGGCCGAAACCCTTGTCGGCACGCGGGCCGATCGAGACGGTGGCCGAGACGGTGGCATCGGCGCCAACACGGGGCAGGTCCTTGTTCTGGCTGGCGGCGAACTTCATCGCGCCCAGGAAGCAGGCGGCATAGCCGGCGGCGAAGAGCTGTTCGGGGTTGTTGCCCGCGCCATTGCCACCCATTTCCTTGGGAACGGCCAGCGTGACGTCGAGAGCGCCATCCTCGGTGCGGCTGCGGCCATCGCGGCCCCCATTGGCGGTGGCGGTGGTCGAGTAGAGGATCTGGGTAGCCATGGTGGTGGTCCTTTTCAGCTTGGGGTGATGAGTGGTTTAGATCGTGTGCGACTTATATGCGCGAGTCGGTGACCGAAGTCAATAGTGTGCGATTCAATATCGCGCAATTTATCTCAGGCGCGCCTTTCCCTCCTCACCACGCACAAAAGGCGGCGGACCCTTTCGGATCCCCCGCCTCGCTCGCCGCAACCCCGGCGGGCGACCACTCCATGCACCCTGCAGCTTATCCGGCGGGCGCTTCCAGCACCGGATATTTGATGCCCAGCTGTTCGAGATAGGAGCTGTATTTGCTCGGATCGTAGTAGAATTTTTCCATGGCAGGGCGGTATTCCCGCATGGTCTTTTCATTGAGCCAGATGCCGGGCTTGTCCGCCGCCGTGATCAGCGGGGCATAGTGGTCGGTCTTGAGCTGGACGTCGTTGAAATAGGCCTTGGCATCGCTGACCAGCTTGGGGGTGGTCATGATGTCGAGCACCGTCAGCGCCAGCGCCTTGGCGCCCTGTTCCACGCCCTTGTGGGCGATGGGCGTGGCCTCGGCCATGGCGGAGAGCGCATTGTGGCCGATCATGCTGGGGATGTTGGCGGGATAGCGGATGGTGATGGTGGGTACCGTCCACATGATGTCGCCGATATCGTCCGACCCCCCGCCGATGGAGCGCGGGCGGCTTTCCGGTGTTGAAAGCGGCGAGACCTGATCGGGCAGGGGCTTGAGTTCGCGGTGGTTGATGGTCTGCACCGCCTTGGCGAAGGCCTGATCGTCAGCCGTCCATTTGGGCATGCCCACCGCCTTGATGTTGGCATAGGCGGCCTCGGCCAGCGGCTTGTTGCCGAAATTGGGCGCGGCATAGCCCAGCGTTTGCTGCGTCACCGTGGTGCCGGTCGCTTTGGCGGCGGCCTGCGAGATCTCGGTGCCGATGTCATAGAGATGTTTCACCGAGGCAAAGGTCTGGTCGCGGAAATAGTACCAGACGCTGGCCTTGGCGGGAACCACATTGGGCTGGCCGCCGCCATTGGTGATGACGTAATGCGAGCGCTGGGTGACGGGCAGATGTTCGCGGCGGAAGTTCCAGGCTGTGTCCATGATCTCCACCGCATCCAGCGCCGAAAGGCCATCCCATGGATCACCGGCGGCATGCGCCGTGCGGCCCTTGAAGGTGTATTCCACCGAGACCATGCCATTGCTGCCCATGTTGCCATAGCCGGTCGAAAAGTCCGAACTGACATGGTTGAAGATGCACAGATCCACACCCTTGAACATGCCGTCGCGCACGTAATAGGCCTTGGTGCCCAGCAGTTCCTCGGCCACGCCGGGCCAGATCATCAGGCGGCCGGGGATGTGGTTCTTCTCCATCACCTCCTTGGCGGCGATGGCCGCGGCGACCACCAGCGGCATGCCGGTGTTATGCCCCTCGCCATGGCCGGGAGCGCCTTCGACCATGGGTTTGAGATAGGGGAGGCCGGGGTATTGCGAGGTGCCCAGCAGATTGTCGATGTCGCTGCCCAGCGCGACGACCGGGCCGCCTTCGCCCCAGGTGGCGGTGAAGGCGGTGGGGATGCCCGCCACGCCGCGCGTCACCTTGAAACCGTTCTTTTCCAGAATGTCGGCCAGATAGGCCGAGGTGCGCTTTTCCTGAAAACCGGGTTCGGCAAAGCTGAAGATCGTGTCGACCATCACCTGGATGTTCTTCTTCTGCGCCTCGACATTGGCGATGGCCTCGGCCTTTTCCTTGGGGCTGGCGGCCGCCATGGCAGGGGCCGCCTGCAGGGCGATGGCGAGCGACAGGGCGGCAAGAGACGTTTTCATCATGCTCATCACGAAGTCCTCTTCGGGGGGGCTTGCGCGCTGGCCTGCTCATGCTTTGCGGGCGGCGCGGTCTTCTGTGTGTCGGTCAGGAAAGGGCCGGGCGTTACCACCCGGCCCGGCAGGCGGTCAGAAATCCATCCGCGCGGCGATGCGGAAGGTGCGGCCCATCACATCGTAAAGGCTGCGGTTGGTCTGGGAGTAGGCAGGCACGTTGTTGCCGCTTGGCCCGTTGCCGATCAGCACGGGCGAGACATTGGCCAGATTGTTGACCACAAAGGTGAGGGTGGCATTGCGGCCCGCCGGCTTCAGCTTGAACATCAGCGAGGCGTCCATGTAGATGGCACCGGGGATCTCGTTGTTGTTGATGGTGATGTAGCGGTTGCGGTCATTGGCGTTGGCATAGGCCGGGCAGCCGCTGGTGCACTGCACATAGTCATTGCCGTAAACACCGTCGGAGAAGCCGCGCACCACGAAGTTGAGTGTGGTCTTGCCCACTTCGTAGAAGGTGCTGATGCGATAGACCCATTTGGGCGCGTTGTAGGTGCCTGACAGGCTGCCGCCGTTCACCCCGGCATAGTCGACGGGGAAGATGCCATTGTCGACGACGTTCTCGATGTAATGGGTGGCCTGTGCCTTCAGGCTGAAGGTTCCCGGGATCGAGGGCGAGATGCGCGACATCGGCATGCGGTAACCCGCCTCGATGTCGAAGCCGCGTTCATGCTGGCTGGCAAAGTTGAAGGGCTGGATGACGATGCTGGACAGCGCCCCGCCCGAATAGACGATGTTGTTGCAATAGGTGCTCAGCCCCGCATAGCAGAAATCCACCGTGTTCTGCGAGGTGATCGAGCCGATCGCATCCTTGATGCGAATGTCATAGTAATCGAAGCTGAGCGAGAGGCCCGGAGCGAAACTGGGCGTCAGCACCGCGCCCGCCGTCCAGGTGTTGGCCTTTTCGGGCTTCAGATTAGGGTTGCCGATCGTGCTTTCGACATAGGTGGGCGAGGAATTGGCCTGAAACGGCGCGTTGCTGGGCAGGTTGACGGTGTTGGTGCGCGCGGTGCCCGCGGCAAACAGTTCCTGCAGGTTGGGCGCGCGGATATCATGGCTGTAGGTGCCGCGGAACTTGATGTCGCGCGTGGGCGCCCATGTGCCGCCGACCTTGTAGGTCGTGACATAGCCCGAGGTGGAATAATCGGTGCCGCGCACCGCCGCGTCGATGTTGGCACCCTTGAACAGGGGCACGTTCAGCTCGGCAAAACCTTCCTTCACATGGTAATGGCCGAAGTTGGGCAGATAGTTGCCATAGAGCCAGACGTTGGTGGTCACCCCCGTGGTGGCATTGACCTGCGGCTGGAATTCCTGCGGCACATAGCCGGTGATGCCTTCGCGCCGCCATTCGCCGCCAAAGGCCAGGCTGACCGTGCCTGCGGGAACCTTGAATAGATCGCCGTTGAAGCTGACCGAGCCGACGTCTTCCTGCACCGTCTCGTTGCGATAGGGCTGGTTGCCATAGATATAGGCCAGCGCCTCGGCCGAGGGGCCCGTGGTGCCGAGCCGGTCGATGGGCACGCAGCCATTGGTCGGGTTGGTCAGTGTCGAGCGGCAGACGATCTGGCCGCCTGACAGCACCGCATCCTGCGCCAGCGCCATGCGCTGGGTGTTCCAGGTGTTGATCAGCCCTTCATGCGCCTTGGTCAGGCCGTGCTGGAAATAGGCGTCCCATCTCCAGTCATGCCCGCCGATCGAGAACTTGCCCGATCCGCCCACCACGAGGCGCCCCACATCGCGCCGGTTGTGGCTGCCCGGCACGGGGAAGCCCGCGTTTGATGTGCCGATGGAGAGCGAGGAGACATTGGCTGCCGTCATCGCGCTGACCACGGCGGGGTAATTGGACTGGAGGTAGGCGTTGTCCCGCTGGATGGTCACGCCGGTCGAGGGGGTCTGCTGATAGTAGCTCTGGCCGATGTAGCGGTTCCACGAGGCCTGCACGAACAGTTCGGTGTCGGGCGTGACATCGAAGCCGGCGCGCATGAAGGTGGACAGGCGCGATTCATCGGGGGCCAGCGAATTGGTGCCGACATGGCCCGCCAGCGTGGTCTGATAGTCGCCACCGATCATATAGGGCGTGGAGGTGGAGTTGAACGTGCCGTAATTCAGCGTGCCGGTAGAGCCATTGCCGAGGAAATAGGTGCCGCGCAGCGGGCCCGAGGCGACCAGACCGCCCGCCGTATAGGTGCCCGGGCCAAAGCCGGAACCCACCAGACGCAGTGGCTGGCCGTTGGTGGTGGTGTAGGCGGGGTTGGCGATCTGGAAATAGCCGGTGTTGTTCCATGACCGGTTGATCGTATCGACGCCGATCTGCCGGAAGAATTCGCCGCTGCCCACCACATGCAGCCGTCCGTCGAGCGCGGTAAAGCCGCCCGATCCGCCGACCTTGAAGTTGAAGGCATCGCCATAGGTGGTGATGCCGCTGTCGGCGGCCAGATGGAAACCCTTCATCCGCTTGTTGAGGATGAAGTTGACCACGCCGCCCACCGCGTCCGAACCATATTGCGCCGATGCGCCGCCGGTGACGACCTCGACGCGTTCGACCAGATCCTGCGGGATGGTGTTGACGTCGACGATGCCGCCCACCGAGGAGGCCACCGAGCGTTGCCCATCGATCAGCACCAGCGTGCGCGAGGCGCCAAGGCCCCGCAGGTTGACGCTGTTGATGCCCGCGATGCCGTTCGACAGGCTGCCCGAGGAGTTCGACGAGGTGGAGCCGGTGGTCACAGCCGGCAATTGGTTGACGAAATTGGAGAGATTGGCCGGCGCCTGCGCGCGGATGTCGACCGAGGAGAGCACGGCCACCGGCGTGGGGGCGGAAAAGCCATCCTTCACGATGCGCGTGCCGGTCACCACGATGTCTGTGCCGGGGTCTTCGCTGGGTTGCAGGGCCGGGGTGGCGGGGGTTTCGGGCGCTGCCACGGAGCTATCGAGCAGGGAAGACGCGCCCGCCGACGTCCCCGCCGAAGGCGCGGGGGCGGCGGTGTCGTCTGCGGCAAGCCTGTCGACGCGTCCCGTGACAAGGAGGCTATCGGCTGCGGGGAGAGTCGTGCCGGGCAGGGCAGCATCGGCAGCCCGCGCCTGATTGGACATGGCAAGGCCTGCACCCGAGGACATCAATGCGAGTGCAGCGGCTCCATGAAGCCAGCGGGCCTGATTCCATGCTGCCTGGGCGATGGCGATCCTGCTGGAGAGATCCTTGAACGGATTGGTCTGAACCCTCGAATTTGCCATAGTTCCCCCTGTGACAAGTATCATGTGCCAAGGGCGATCCTCTCCTTTTGACGAAAGCGGTCTTTCACCGTCTTTCGCCAGTTCTCCTTTTTGTTATTTTTTAGCGTGATCTGTATTTCTTAAAACGTAAGCGGTGCACCAACCGATTGCGGCCCGAAGGTGCGTTTAAGCGTTCGTGGTGAATTCGATTTCTCGATTTCAAGGAAATGCTAACTCAAAGATTTTTTCGTATCCACATCAAAAATGCTGCGATCGCGAAGGTTTTTTTGAGGATTTCTGCGCGTTTTTGGTTTGTTGCGCCGCATTTTTCCAGTGATGAAACTTAATTGCGCATGTTTCTTATGTTTGTTCTGAATGATGCAACTGATTCGTGCGTGGTGAGATCAGCTTCCTTGCGTCAGCCAGTCACGCCCGAAGATGACCGGGGGCACGCCGCGCTGCGTGACGCGGCGCATCACGAAACTGGAGCGGATTTTCGCGACATGCGGCAGCATCGCCAGTTCGCTGCGATAGACCCGGTCGTAGTCGTCGAAGGAACGCACATGGACCATCATCAGAAAATCCGTGTCGCCTGACACGAAGCTGCAGAAAGTGACCGAAGGGCAGCGCACCACTGCCGCCTCGAATTCGCCCAGCACCTGATCGGTCTGCGACTTCAGTTCGATGGCGACCATCACCACGATGCCAAGCCCCAGCATCGGCATGTCGAGCGAGGCCGTGTAGCCCGCGATCGCCCCACGATCCTCGAGAATCTTGCGCCGCCGCGCGGCGGCTGTGCTGGAAAGGTTGACCTGTTCGCCCAGCATCACGTCCGACATGCGCCCATCCTCGCTGAGCGCACGCATGATGCGGAAATCCGTCATATCGAAATCGAGACCTGGTTTTTCGCTCACCAACACCAACCCCTGTTGATGAAATCCATCACGCAACCATGCCCATGGTATGCGAATGACAAACTCCATGATCGCCTCACCCTGCTCAATACGCAATTTGTGCAGGGCCAAAACAACGTGTTGTTGCGGCGCCTTATCTTAACTTTAAGGCAACCAAAAAGGTGTAGTTTCAGCAGATCTTTACCATATACCTTCACAGAAGGCTTAGAACCGACCATGCCCAGATCAGCGTTCTTTACGCCGCCGGCTGCGCCTGCAAGTCCTGTGCCGCCTACTGTGGTGGCCATGGCGTCTTGCTGGTACACGCGCGATCATCGCCCGTCCCAAACGCCGCCGCTCAGCCGCGATGGTGAGCCGACCTATGCGCGCTGCCGCCATTGCCATCGCGACATCGCCAGCCATAACGGGCAGGATTGGCACATTGCGGGCGGCTTCAACGCCGAGGCTGCCGGGCGCAATCACGCGCAGGCTTTTCTGTCTGTGGTCGATGTGCTCGACGAAATCGTGGTGGCGCGCTTCCCCATCGGCGCCATGAACGATGAGGATGAGATCCGCGCGTTCAAGGCGCAGTTGCGCCTGCGCTATGCCATGGATGCGCCCGAGAGCATGCTGGAACTGCGCGACAGCCGCTATGGCCGGATGCTGGCCTGACCCGTCTCGTTCTGCCGTGACCTTTCGCGCACGGCGTTGAAATGATGGTGGCACAACAGCCGCCCGTCGCGCCAGACCTTCTGAAGCAGATTCGTGCGCGTGCCCAGCGCATCCAGGCGGACCGCCTTGGGCGCGTCTCCATCCATCACCACCGCCTGACGGCCCGGCTTGCTGCGTTTGGCAGGGTCGGTCGCCGGGGTCTTGGCGATATCGTGCCAGAGCCCGGCATCATCGCGCATGGCGTCCGCCTTCATGGCAAAGGAGAGCGTGTCGCGGTTGACATGCTGCAGCAGACCGCCGCCCATGCCAAAGGCGATGTTGTCGATGGCAAAGCCCGCCCCCACCAATCGATCGATCAGACGGGTGATGGTGACCGGGCTCATCCCGTCGCCCTGGATCACGCGGACGTGGTCGTCGAGCAGGCGATAGCCTTTGCCGTTCACCCGCCCACCAAAAATGCCCCATAGGGTTTCGAGCACACGCAGCGGTGTTTCGACAGGATCGCCACTGTCGGGCCGGATGACCAGCGTGCCCTTGTGGGCCATTACCTTGTCGTATAGGGCGCCGCCCCACAGTTGGCTGACCGCCCGGTCGAGGTCGTAGCTGTCCGACACGACGGCCACCGCGCCCTCGTCGAACCGGGCCAGCATATTGGCATAGGCATCGCCCTCGCGTTCGCGACCCCAGGCGGTGATGGTGGAATGTTCGGCGGCGGGAATGGAGAAGCCGGCCATGTCGGCATCGTAATAGCGCCGGGCCGCCATCAGCCCTTCCATCGTGTCGGTGCCTGAAAAATTGACCAGATGCGCCATGCCGCCAAGGCTGGCGCTCTCCGCGCTCGACACGCCGCGCGCGCCGAAATCATGCAGCTTGAAGGGAAGCTGGCCCTCGGGATCGTCGCTGGTTTTCAGCAATCCGGCGCGAATGATCGCCCGGCAGCGCCAACTGATGGTCGCCACGGTGGTGGGATACCAGATAGCGCGCAGCAGCGCGGTCTCGATGAAGGTGGTCAGCCAGCCCAGCGCCGGGTCGGTGTTTTCCACCTGCACCAGCGGCACGCCGGTGGGCACGATCATCCCCTCGGGCAGCGCGCTGATCGAGAGGGGGAGGTGGCCGCCATGGATCGTGACGATCCGCTCCCACCCGGCGCGGTTGAACGGCACACCATGGGCGCGCGTCACCTCCTCGGCTTCCTTGACATCGGCCATGGTGACGGGGTGCGAGAGATGGCCGATCAGGAAGGGCTGCAGCCCGAGGAACAGCACCCGGTTCGACAGGATATTCTGCCGCGCCTCGATATAGGCCGAGAGCACGCGCATCTCCGGCGGATATTGCAGGAAATGGCTGTGCTTGTAGCTGTCTGTGGCCAGAATGAGGTTTGCGGGAAAAGTGGTCACGCAAGAGTTCCCTGTGGGCCGCGAAGGGGCGGCGCGCCGGGAGGGATGCTCCCGGCGAATGAACGGCATAGACGGCCCGATGTGCCCAGACCAAACCTTATACGGCCATTGTGGCGCTGGTTATAGCCGCGGCAGGGTGACGCCGCGCTGGCCCATATACTTGCCCGCCCGGTCGGCATAGCTCACCTCGCAAGGCTCGTTGCCCTGCAGGAAGAGGAACTGGCAGGCACCCTCATTGGCGTAGATCTTGGCGGGCAGGGGCGTGGTGTTGCTGAATTCCAGCGTCACATGGCCTTCCCAGCCCGGCTCCAGCGGGGTGACATTCACGATGATGCCGCAGCGGGCATAGGTGCTCTTGCCAAGGCAGATCACCAGCACGTCGCGCGGTACGCGAAAATATTCGACCGTGCGGGCCAGGGCGAAGCTGTTGGGCGGGATGACGCAGACATCGGTCTTGCGGTCGACGAAGCTGTTGGCGGCGAAATCCTTGGGGTCCACCACGGCGCTATCGACATTGGTGAAGATCTTGAACTCGTCGGCCACCCTTGCGTCATAGCCATAGGAGGAGAGGCCATAGGAAATGATGCCGCTGCCCGCATGGTCGCGCGTCTGGCGCTCCACAAAAGGTTCGATCATGCCGTTTTCAAGGGCCTGCGAGCGGATCCAGCGGTCGGAAAGAATAGCCATGGGCGGGGTCATGGCGTGTTTGTTGCGTTGGGGCAAGGGGGAGAAGGATGCCGCCGGCGGGCAAAGGGCCATCGCCCTTTGCGATCCCTTTATCTTAGAGTTTAGGGAAAGACTGGAAGTGGCGGAGAGTTGACGTTCGTTGTGTTAGCAAAATTCTGTGCTGATAGAGCGGATGATGCTAACTTATCATCTAAATTATGCCCATGGAAAGCCGGAGAAATGCTGTGAATAAAGAACTCAGATTGCGGCGGTGCCTACTACTTTGCTGTCATTTTGCACGCAATCTTGCCTATCACCGCGCTCGTCGTATGGTAGATTTACCTCCTGCAGCTGATTTCTGGATTTCAGCCGACGGAAATTTTATCGACATCGCGGTCCTTGAATGGTGCAAAATTCTAGGCGATGATAAAGCCGAGCAAGGTTGGCGCAAGATCGTAGTCGAGCCTGATCGCTTCCACGCTGAGTTGCTTGTAGAACTTGGAATGGAGGTCGATGAGTGGGATGCGCTCGTTCAGCATATTCGGCTCTATCGAGATAAATTCCTTGCTCACCTTGACTCTGATTTACACATGAACATCCCTAAATTGGATCAAGCACTACGCGCTGCAGAGTTCTACTACCGCTGGATCCTTGAATACGAGTTTGGTGAATTTGATCGGACAGTCATATCGCCGACGTTGATGAGCTTTTATGCCGAGCGGCTTGCTGAAGCCAAGAGCGTTTATAAAGCCGTATCCGTGCGATCATAATAACCTGCATGCCATGACTGCATCTGGGCGTTCGCCGCCATCTCCCCGCACCAACGAAAAAAGGCGAGGCCTTGTGGCCCCGCCCTTCTCGCATCGGTCGAAAATCTCGACCAACGGCAGTGAGATCTTACTTGATCTCGACGGTGCCGCCGGCTTCCTCGATCTTCTTCTTGATGTCTTCGGCTTCGGTCTTCGACACGCCTTCCTTGATCGCCTTGGGGGCGCCCTCGACCAGAGCCTTGGCTTCGGTCAGGCCCAGGTTGGTGATGGCGCGCACTTCCTTGATGACCTGGATCTTCTTGCCACCGTCGCCGGTGAGGATCACGTCGAATTCGGTCTTCTCTTCAACGGCGGCAGCAGCTTCGCCACCGGCGGCAGGCGCGGCAACGGCAACAGCGGCAGCAGCCGACACGCCCCAGGCTTCTTCCAGAGCCTTGGCCAGGTCAGCGGCTTCCATGACGGTCAGAGCCGACAGTTCTTCAACGAGCTTGGCGATATCAGCCATGATGATTACTCCGATCAAATGTTGGGTCCACCCGCCGCGGAATTGCGTGCGGGCGGGAAAATCGCTTGAAACGTCTTACGCGGCGTCTTTCTCGGCATAGGCCGCGAACACACGCGCCAGCTTGGCGGCCGGAGCCGTCGAGAGCTGGGCGATCTTGGTCGCGGGTGCCTGAATGAGGCCGATGACCTTGGCGCGCAGTTCGTCGAGCGAGGGCATCGTGGCAAGCGCCTTGACCCCGTCAACGTCGAGCACCACGCCGCCGATCACGCCACCGACGATCTCGATCTTGTCGGTCGTCTTGGCGAAATCGACCACCACCTTGGCGGCGGCGACCGGGTCGATCGACCACGCCAGCGCGGTCGGACCAACCAGGAAATCAGCAATGCCTTCGCACGGCGTTTCCTTGGCGGCGATCTTGGCAAGACGGTTCTTCGCAACCTTGTAGGTCGCGCCCGCTTCACGGATCTTCCCGCGCAGAACGGTGGACTGGGCCACCGTCAGGCCGAGGTTGCGGGTGACAACCACCACGCCCACCTCGTTGAAGACCGCGTTGAGAGCGGCAACCGAATCGGCTTTCTGCGAACGATCCATGCCATACTCCTTCACATGTGGCCGCATGGGAGGTTCCCTTGCGACCGGCTACGTTACCTGCGAAACTGGCGCCGGAAGGCGCGCATCCGCAGGCGGTTGCTCCGTATGTCGACATGGGGAAGGAGTTTGCGTGTAGGCCACGCAGGCACCCCGCCAGAAAGGAGAGGGGCCGGATAATCTCTTTTCCCCGTCTGGGCTGGATGATTAAGCGAGGAAACCTCGCACCAGCTGTCTTGGACGGATGATCCTTGCGGGTTGCCCCGTGGAATCGAGGGGCCCACTAGAGCGCGGTGCCTGCAGAGTCAAGTCTCGCGCCTGTTTTCGACGAGCCGTTTGGCCGCGCCTCGGTATATTAACCATTATGGGGCTATCTCTCAAGTCATCAGGCGGGCGGCGGGGGCGTCAACTGCAAGACGATAACGGGGGCAAATTGCCGCTTTGGCCCGATCTATCGAGTGTCGCGAATGAAAATTGTGATGGAAACCAAGGCGAAGGATGGCTCTTGCGTGCCGCGTGGCGCGCTTGAGCGGAGCTTTGCCCGCATTGACCTGCGCTGGCTGGACCGATTCGAGCAGGGGATCATCCTGCTGCTCTGGGTGTTCCTGGTGAGGCGCGTGGTGCATTCGATTAACATCTATGCGCCCTTGCCGCTGATTTCCGAAACGGCGGTGCTGGCCTTCGTGTTGATCCGCAGGCCTACCCAGGTCATCAGCCGCAATCTGGGGGACTGGCTGCTGGCCATCACGGCAACCGCCGCGCCCTTGCTGATCGCGCCGGATGGCCATGCCCTGCCGTTTCTTACGGCGGCGGGCGTGCTGCTGGTGCTGCTGGGCAATGTGGGACAGGCGGTGGCCAAGCTGGCCCTGCGGCGCAGCTTTGGCGTGGCGCCGGCCAATCGCGGGGTGAAGGTGTCGGGGCCCTATGCCCTGGTGCGCCACCCCATGTATGCGGGCTATCTGCTGGCGCACATTGGCAATCTGATGCTGTTTCCCTCGGCCTTCAACCTGCTGGTTTACGGGCTGGGCTGGTGGGCGCAGATTTTGCGCCTGCGTGCTGAAGAAGCCTTGCTTTCGCAGGACCCGGCCTACCGTGCCTATAGCGAAAAGGTCCGCTGGCGGTTGCTGCCCGGCCTTTTCTGACAACGCGGCATGACCGCAACAGAAAAGCCCGCCCGATGGTGAGGTGCCATCGGGCGGGCTTTTCTGTTGCGGACTTTAGGCCTCGGTTTTGCGCTTGGCCTTGGTGGTGGGCGCCGGTTCGCCTGCGGTGTCCAGCGTGACATGGGTCAGGCTGGGTTTGTAGGTGCGCCAGTCGAAGGTCTCGGTGGCCTGTTCATGCAGCGCCTGCTTGCGTGCCGCCAGGATCATGCGGGCGCGGCGCATGCGGGCCTTGTGGGTGATGAAGGGATTGGCCTCGTCAGGCTCGGCCTCGACCATGCGCTTGAGCAGGGCCTCCCGCGCGGCGCCGGTGGGGACAGGGCCTGCGGGCAGGACTGTCGCCTTGGTCGTGGCGGCGGGTTGCGGGGCGAGCGTGGCGGCAGGGGCCGGAGCCACCTCAGGAACCATCTCCGGCTCCGCGGCGGGTGGCGTTTCTGCCAGAACGGGCGTTTCGACCTCGTCGACCTCATCCTCGTCCTTGCGGCGCGTGGCGGCAAAGGCGACCAGGCCGATCAAGATGATCGCGCCGCCAGCCTCCAGCGGCCAATAGCGCGCAAGAGGCGACTGGCGTGTGTTGACGACGGGTTTGGCGGGAGCGGCAACCGGCGTGCCATCGGCGGTATAGAGGCCAGCAGGATCACGACGGGTGAGATTGGGGGAGGAATCGTCTGCTGGGGCAGGTGGGGGCGTGGTGGCGCGCGTCTGGGTGCTGTCATGCTCTGCAGTGGTGGTCGATGGGGCAGGCTTGGTGTCGGCCGGTGTGCGGCGGGTAGTTTGGCGGGGTTGGGCGGGCTTCGCCGCACTCGTGGCGGTGTCATTGGCGGCGGGGGGCGGGGTGGCATGGGGGGCGGCATCCGCGCTCTGCGCCGGCAGGCTCTGCACGACGGGATTGGAGGTCATGACCGGCGCGGGCGTGCTGGGCGCGGCATCGACAGTGGGCTGAGGGGTAGCTTGCGGCGCGGCCGGCGCGGCAGCGGGCGGCGCTTCGACAACCGGCGGGGCGGCGGTCTGGGCGGTTTGGGCCAGCGCGGGCGAGGTGGACAGGAGCAGGCTGGCCGCGGCAATCGCGGGGAGCGAGCAAAGCGAGCGATCGAGTTCGTGTGCCATGCTGGTTAAATGGGTGGATGGCCCAGTTGTGTCATGGCAATTCGACGAATTGTTCTGATTTATCGTCGGGATGAATATTTGATGACCATTTGACATTTTGCGACGTTGAATCGAATTGTTCTGTAAATTATCGATGAATGAGCAATTCATCTGGCGTTCATTGCGATTTATTGTTTAACTTGTCTGATGGTTGTGTCGCCTGGTCGCTCATACCTGCCCATCGCTGCGACATCGGGTGGTTGACAAAATGCCGACTCGGGCCCATAGACCGCCAGTTCTTGCCGCTTCGAGCAAGATCTGCCCAGCGCGGGGGTGGATCAAGGAAGGAGGCGGCGGGCCATGCCATCTGACGCAACAGGCTGCGGGCCGGGGTGTTTCCTTTGTGGAAAATTCCAGCCACCCGCGGCCTTTTTTGCGTGACGATGCGGCCTGAATTCCGCACGAAACCGGTTTTTTCAAGCGCTGGTTCTGCCTTTGGGGCAGGGCTTGCGTCCAACGCGAAAGAGGCAAGACCAGCAATGGCGACCCAGCCCCAACAGCCTTCGCGCGCTTCGTCCAAGCGCCGCATCCGCAAGATCTTCGGCGACATCCACGAAGTGGTGCAGATGCCGAACCTGATCGAGGTGCAGCGCGAGAGCTACGAACAGTTCCTGCGCTCCGACCCGAAGATCGGCTATGTATCCGGTCTGGAAAAGACCCTGCGCAGCGTGTTCCCGATCCGCGATTTTGCCGGCACCAGCGAACTGGACTTCGTTCATTACGAGCTGGAAGATCCCAAGTACGACATCACCGAATGCCGTCAGCGCGGGATCACCTATTCCGCCCCGATGAAGGTGACGTTGCGCCTGATCGTCTTTGAAGTCGACGCCGAGACCGAGACCCGGTCGGTGCTCGATATCAAGGAGCAGGACGTTTACATGGGCGACATGCCGCTCATGACCGACAACGGCACTTTCGTCATCAACGGCACCGAGCGCGTGATCGTGTCGCAGATGCACCGTTCGCCCGGCGTGTTGTTCGACCATGACCGCGGTAAGACGCATTCCTCGGGCAAGTTCCTGTTTGCTGCCCGCGTCATTCCTTACCGTGGTTCGTGGCTGGACTTCGAGTTTGACGCCAAGGACATCGTCAACGTCCGTATCGACCGCAAGCGTAAGCTGCCGGTCACCGCGCTGCTGCACGCGCTGGGTCTGAACGACGAAGAGATCCTGCATTATTTCTACCAGCGCATCAGCTGGGAACGCGCTCCCGGTGGCTGGAAGATCCCCTATGTCGCCGAAGCCTGGCGCGGTTCGAAGCCGACCTTCGACATCGTGGATGCCAAGAGCGGTGAAGTCGTTTTTGCGGCTGGCACCAAGATCTCCCCTCGCGCCGCGAACAAGGCCGAGAAGGATGGCCTGACCGATCTGCTGATCCCGACCGAGGAAATCTTCGGCCGTTACAGCGCCAATGACGTGATCGATGAGTCGACCGGCCGCATCTACATCGAGGCTGGTGACGAAGTGTCGCCCGACAATCTGGCCGCGCTCGACGCTGCTGGCATCGACACGTTCGAACTGCTCGACATCGACCATGTCTCGACCGGCCCCTGGATCCGCAACACGCTGAAGGCCGACAAGGCCGAGGACCGCGACCACGCTCTGGCCGACATCTATCGCGTGATGCGCCCTGGCGAACCGCCGACGCGCGAAACCGCTGAAGCCCTGTTTGCCGGCCTGTTCTTTGATGCTGACCGCTATGACCTCTCCGCCGTGGGCCGCGTCAAGCTGAACATGCGTCTTGGCCTGACGGTTGAGGACACGGTCACCACGCTGGAAACCAACGACATTCTTGCCGTTGTGAAGGAGTTGGTGAACCTGAAGGACGGCAAGGGCGAGGTCGATGATATCGACAACCTCGGCAACCGCCGCGTGCGTTCGGTGGGTGAGCTGCTGGAGAACCAGTATCGCGTCGGCCTGCTGCGCATGGAGCGTGCGGTCAAGGAGCGTATGAGCTCGGTCGACGTGTCCACCGTGATGCCCAACGACCTCATCAACGCCAAGCCCGCCGTGGCTGCCGTGCGTGAGTTCTTCGGCTCCTCGCAGCTCTCGCAGTTCATGGACCAGACCAACCCGCTGTCGGAAGTGACGCACAAGCGTCGCGTTTCGGCGCTCGGGCCGGGCGGTCTGACGCGTGAGCGCGCGGGCTTCGAAGTTCGCGACGTTCACCCGACCCATTATGGCCGTATCTGCCCGATTGAAACGCCTGAAGGCCCGAACATCGGTCTGATCAACTCGCTCTCGACCTTCGCCCGCGTCAACAAGTATGGCTTCATTGAGACGCCATACCGCAAGGTGATCGACGGCAAGGTGACCAAGGACGTGGTCTATCTGTCGGCCATGGAAGAGCAGAAGCACACAGTGGCGCAGGCTTCGGCCGAAACCAACGGTGACGGCTCCTTCGTGGAAGAGCTGGTCTCGGCCCGTCAGAACGGCGAATTCGTGATGGCGCCGCGTGAGACGATCACGCTGATGGACGTCAGCCCCAAGCAGCTCGTGTCGGTTGCCGCCTCGCTCATTCCCTTCCTGGAAAATGACGACGCCAACCGCGCACTCATGGGCTCGAACATGCAGCGTCAGGCTGTGCCGCTGGTGAAGGCCGATGCGCCGTTCATCGGCACCGGCATGGAAGAGACCGTTGCGCGCGATTCGGGCGCTGCCATTGCCGCTGCGCGTCCGGGCATTGTCGACCAGGTCGATGCCGCGCGTATCGTGGTGCGCGTCTCGGGCGACATCGAGCCGGGCAAGTCGGGTGTGGACATCTACACCCTGCAGAAGTTCGAGCGTTCGAACCAGTCGACCTGCATCAACCAGCGTCCGCTGGTGAAGGTGGGCGATGTCGTCGAAAAGGGCGACATCATTGCCGATGGTCCCTCGACCGAACTGGGCGAACTGGCGCTGGGCCGCAATGTGCTCGTCGCCTTCATGCCCTGGAACGGCTACAACTACGAAGACTCCATCCTGATCTCCGAGCGGATCGTGAAGGAAGACGTCTTCACCTCGATCCACATCGAGGAGTTCGAGGTCATGGCCCGCGACACCAAGCTTGGGCCAGAGGACATCACCCGCGACATCCCGAATGTCGGCGAGGAATCGCTGCGCAATCTCGACGAAGCGGGCATCGTCTACATCGGCGCCGAGGTGCATCCTGGCGACATTCTGGTCGGCAAGATCACGCCCAAGGGTGAAAGCCCGATGACGCCGGAAGAGAAGCTGCTGCGCGCCATCTTCGGTGAAAAGGCCAGCGACGTGCGTGACACCTCGCTGCGTCTGCCGCCGGGCGTGGCCGGCACGATTGTCGATGTGCGTGTCTTCAACCGCCACGGTATCGAGATCGACGACCGTACCCGCGCGATCCAGAACGAGGAAATCGAACGCCTCGCCAAGGACCGTGAGGATGAGCGCGCCATCCTCAACCGCGCCACCTACAACCGCCTGAAGGACATGCTTCTGGGTCAGGTGGCCGCTGCTGCACCCAAGGGCCTGAAGAAGGGCGTCGAGATCACCGAGGAACTGCTCGGTGAGGTCGAGCGTCACGAGTGGTGGAAGTTTGCCGTGGCCGATGACGCGCGCCAGCAGCAGCTAGAAGCGACCAAGGCCCAGTATGACGCCACCATCAAGGCGATCGTCGAGAAGTTCGAGGACCGCAAGGAAAAGCTGGAGCGCGGCGACGAGCTGGCTCCGGGCGTGCTCAAGATGGTCAAGGTCTTCGTTGCGGTGAAGCGCAAGCTGCAGCCGGGCGACAAGATGGCCGGCCGCCATGGCAACAAGGGCATCATCAGCCGCATCCTGCCGCAGGAAGACATGCCCTTCCTGGAAGACGGTACGCCGGTCGACTTCGTGCTGAACCCGCTGGGCGTGCCGTCGCGCATGAACGTCGGGCAGATCTTCGAAACCCATCTGGGCTGGGCCGCGCGCGGTCTTGGCCGCAAGATTGGCGATGCTCTGGACGCCTGGCGCGAAGCCAATCCGAACCCCGAGGCGGGTCAGCCGCCCGAGGCTCTGCGCGAGCTGATGAAGGACATCTATGGCGACAATTATGCCGCCCAGATCGACGACCGCAGCGACGTGGAGCTGATCGAGCTGGCCCAGAACGTGCGCAAGGGCGTGCCCATGGGCTCGCCTGTGTTCGACGGCGCGGTGGAAGCCGATGTCTCGGCCATGCTGCGCAAGGCGGGGCTGGATGAATCGGGTCAGGTGACCCTGTTCGACGGCCGCACCGGCGAGGCCTTCGACCGCAAGGTGACGGTGGGCATGAAGTATGTCCTGAAGCTGCACCACCTTGTCGACGACAAGATCCACGCCCGTTCGATCGGGCCCTACTCGCTTGTTACCCAGCAGCCGCTGGGCGGTAAGGCGCAGTTCGGTGGCCAGCGCTTCGGCGAGATGGAGGTGTGGGCGCTGCAGGCTTATGGCGCGGCGTATACGCTTCAGGAAATGCTGACGGTGAAGTCGGACGACGTGGTGGGCCGTACCAAGGTGTACGAGGCCATCGTCAAGGGCGACGACACCTTCGAGGCGGGCATCCCCGAGAGCTTCAACGTGCTCGTCAAGGAAATGCGCTCGCTGGGCCTGAACGTCGAGCTGTCCTCGCTGACCGATGAGGATGACGACGGGCTGGCGCAGGCGGCGGAGTGATCCGTCTCGCCGGGCATGATTGGAATGAGGCCACATCGGTTATCATTTGCAATCATGTCGCGGCGGGAAGCGAAGTCCGAACGGTTCACGTCGATCCGGACGGACTTTGCTTCCAATGCGGTTCGCCGGATGATGATATCGACCTTGCCAAAGTGTTTTGTTTGGATTGCGTGATTGATCGGCCAGGCCTGAATGATTTGCCGGAAATTCCAGTGAACTGGGTGGCATATCGGGAAGCTGACGGAAGCTGGACGATCGAAGAGCAAGCCGAAGATTGAAAGACCTTCTCGGTCCGGAGACGAATATGAACGACCTGACCAAATTCACCAACCAGATGGCGAAGACCGAAACCTTCGACCAGATCCAGATCGGCCTTGCCAGCCCGGAGCGTATCCGCTCGTGGTCCTTCGGCGAGATCAAGAAGCCCGAGACCATCAACTACCGCACGTTCAAGCCCGAGCGTGACGGCCTGTTCTGCGCGCGCATCTTCGGCCCCGTGAAGGACTATGAGTGCCTTTGCGGCAAGTACAAGCGCATGAAGTACAAGGGCGTCGTCTGCGAAAAGTGCGGCGTCGAAGTCACCGTCACCAAGGTGCGCCGCGAGCGCATGGGCCACATCGAGCTGGCCGCGCCCGTCGCCCACATCTGGTTCCTGAAGTCGCTGCCCTCGCGCATCGGCCTGCTGCTCGACATGCAGCTCAAGAACCTGGAGCGCATCCTCTATTTCGAGGCCTATGTGGTGATCGAGCCGGGCCTGACCCCGCTTGAGAAGTACCAGCTGCTGACCGAGGACGAGCTGCTCGACTATCAGGACGAGTATGGCGAGGACAGCTTCAGCGCCGGCATCGGCGCCGAGGCGGTCAAGCAGATGCTGATGGCGCTCGACATGGTGCAGGAGCGCGAGGACCTGCTGAAGGAACTCGAGACCACCAAGTCGGAACTGAAGCCCAAGAAGATCATCAAGCGGCTGAAGGTCGTGGAATCCTTCATCGATTCGGGCAACCGGCCTGAGTGGATGATCCTCGACGTGGTGCCGGTCATTCCGCCGGATCTGCGCCCGCTGGTGCCGCTGGACGGTGGCCGCTTCGCCACCTCGGACCTCAACGACCTCTATCGCCGCGTCATCAACCGCAACAACCGCCTGAAGCGCCTGATCGAGCTGCGCGCGCCGGACATCATCATCCGCAACGAGAAGCGGATGCTGCAGGAAGCCGTCGACGCCCTGTTCGACAACGGCCGCCGCGGCCGCGTCATCACCGGCGCCAACAAGCGTCCGCTGAAGTCGCTCGCCGACATGCTGAAGGGCAAGCAGGGCCGCTTCCG
>JAGWMZ010000027.1 GCA_028871475.1 Sphingomonadales bacterium
TCATTTTGTTCCAGCAAGATAGCGCCGACAAGCCGGGTGATGGCCTCCTCGTTGGGGAGTGGATGGCGCACAGCCATGCCGGGGGCATGGCGAGCACCGACACGCCGACAACTTCGGTGCGGCGCTTGACCTCAGCTGCCCCACAAGGCTGGCAGGTCGGACTTTCGGCCGCCAGCCTCGATCCGTATCTGCTCAAACCGCATCGCCTGCTACGTACCCTCGAACATCGTCCGCTCCCGCGCGAACAAGGCCTCCAGATAATCCGCCACGCGCCTGATCGAGGCATCCTTGCGATCCGCCCACCGCACCACCATCCATACCTCGCGTGACGGCGGCTCCAGCCCCAGGTGACAAGGCTCCAGCATAGGGTCGGCTTCTCCTACGAACCTTGGCAGTATCGCGATCCCGGCCCCCGATCGCGCCGCAGACCCTTGGGCCAGTTGATTATTCGTGCGCAGCGACATGCGCGCGCGGAAAGCTGCGGGCCAGCCAGACCTCTTCGGGCAGATGGGCATTGAGTTCATCGAAGCCCACAAAGGTGATCTCTCCACCCTCAGCCACATAGCGATAACAGGATGGGCTACCATAGAAACCGCAGGCCATGGTCACGAGTTGCCTGGCGACAACATCGCCGTCCTGCGGTCGGGCAAATCTCAGCGCGATATCGGTTTCGCGCCGCTCCAGGCTGACCGAACGCACATCGATCGCGATGTCGATGTCGAGCCCCGATTCCTTCACCACCAGATTGGCGTGCTGTTCGACCAGAAAGGCCTGGGTGAGGGTGGGCGGGGCGTTCACCCGCACCAGCCCGCTGGGGCCGCCTTCGGAGCCTCCCCGGCTCAGCATGGCCGCCGCGCTCTCCATCGTGTTGGCCAGCCCCAGCGCGCGCGTGCCCGCCGGGGTCAGCACATAGCCATCGGGTCGGCGCTCGACGAGCCGCTCGCCCAGTGCGTCCTCCAGGGCGGCGATGCGCCGGGAAACCGTGACATGGTTGATGCCCAGCGCACGCGCCGCCGCCGACATGCTGCCATGACGGGCGAGCGCGACGAACACCCCGGATGTCTTCCCAATCCATGCCTGTTCTTTTTTGTTCCGCCATTGCGCGAGATTAGCCAATTTTGCACGGGCGTTCACCGACTTAACCTGCATCCATCAACTCAAGCAGGAGCTTTCCCATGTCATCTCCGACCCTGACGTTGACGGACCAAATGTTTCGGCCTCACGCAGCTTCAGTCGCAAAGGCAGGGGCCTTGCCAGACAGCGCACCCAATTCTCCCGCAGCGCGGGCGCGGCGGCCGTAGACCTGCTCGAACAGGGGCCCGGCCATCATGGTCGTCACAATCGCCATGAGCACCAGCATCGAGAACAGGGTTGGCCCGATGATGCCCTTCTGCAGCCCGATGTTGATGATGATCAGTTCCATCAGCCCGCGCGAGTTCATTAGCGCGCCAATACCGAGGGCAGTGTGGTTGTCCTCGCCGGTCATGCGGGCCGCAGCCCAGCAGGCGCCGAATTTGGCGATAATGGAGATGGCCAAGATCACCAGTGCTATGAGCAGTAGCGCGGGAGAATTGACCATGTCGAGCCGGGTATTGAGCCCGGAATAAGTGAAAAACATCGGCAGCAGCAGCACGACGGCCAGGGGCTCGGCCTTGCGCTGAAGTTCAGCGACAAAGAGACCGCGCGGCATGCACGTACCCAGCAGAAAGCCCCCGAAGATCGCATGGATACCCACCGCATCCATGATGAAAGCGGACAGGCAGAACAGCGCGAGTGTGATGCCGAAGACAGTTTGGCTCATCTCCCCTTCGGCTTCGACCATACGGCCGAGCGGTTCGAGCAGCCGCCGCCCGATAGTCAGCATGAAGAAGCCGTAGATCAGCGCGCCGCCGATTGCGAGAACGGCCACGCCCGGGCCACCTCCGAAAGTTGCCAAGACAAGCGCGAGCACGCACCACGAGGCAGCGTCATCAAACGCGCCAGCGGTCAGTGAGAGCGTGCCTAACGAGGAATTGGCGAGCCCACGTTCGTTGATAATCCGCGCGAGCATCGGGAAGGCCGTGAGCGCGACGCAGGCACCGAAGAACAGCGTAGCGTCGATCTGGCTGATCCCGGGCGTAAACAGCCCATCTACTTTCAGCAGCCATGGCGATGCAAGGAAGGCGAGGACGAAGGGGACGACGATGCCCGCAGCGGATACCACCGCCGCATTCTTCGCCTTCGACTGAAAATGATCGAGCCGAAGGGTTAGGCCGACGATGAACATGTAAAGCCCGACACCGAGCTGTGCGCCGGCATAGAGCACATTGCGCGTTTCCTTGGGAAACAGCGCCAGCTGGAAGTCAGGGAAGAACAGGCCCAACAGCGACGGACCAAGCACCACCCCCGCGATCATCTCGCCCACGACCTGCGGCTGACCAAGCAGCTTTCGACCGAGCCAGCCGACCACCCGGCAGGCGATCAGAATGATCGCGAGCTGGAGGAAGAAGTGCACGCTGAAATCCCCGGGCGTGTAACTTTTTGCCGCCTCCACCGCAAGGCCATGGGGCGATAGCACCCCCCCGAGCGTTTCGATCACGCTCCCGATCAGGCTGGAATCCGTCATTCGTCTCCCCTCTGTTATGCTGGTTGGTCCAGCTCCGGGGTGGATGCGAGCATGCCGCGAACACGGGTTGCAACTGCGCATACGCATGCGCACTGGACTGCCAGAGGTGATTTTCGCAGGAGCGTTAAATTCTGTTGCAGGGGGGCGACAAGGTAGTAACGTACCTACATTGATTTCACGCCGAGGGCGAAGAATGAAGGCTGTATCGAGCCGGGCGTTCAACCAGAACGTCAGCGAAGCAAAGCGCATGGCGCGCCTTGAGCCGGTGTTCGTCACCGACCGCGGCAAGCCCACCCATGTCCTGCTGGGGATCGAGGCCTACCGCCGGCTGTCGGGAGAAACGAAGGGGGCCGTGGAACTGCTTGCGATGCCCGATCTCACCCCGCCCCAGCCAACGGCGGAAGATGGACGGCATACGGGCACCCGAAAGTGGCTCGCTCGGTGAACCTGATCGATGCCCCAGTTGTCTTTGCCCTCCGCCTCGTCGCGTCCGGCCGGGCGGAAGCTGGTTTGACCCGCTGGGTGCGTAGCGCAGCACGGGAAAGCCTGTTCATCTCCGCGCTCAGCCTGCTCGAACTGGAAACGCTTGCGGCCGCCGCCGCTAGGGAGGACAAGGCGGCGGGCCTGCGTTGGCGCAAATGGCTCGACGAACACGTTGGCGGCGCGTTCGACGGCCGCATCCTGCCGGTCGACACTGCCATCGTGCGGCGGGCCGCCGCCTTGACTTTCGCCGACCAGCGCGACGCCCTGATCGCCGCGACGGCGCTCGAAAACGCCATGACGCTCGTGACGTTTCGACCGGTAGCCTTCAAGTCTGGTAAGGTGAGGACATTCGACCCGACCGGGTATGAGCCAGGCACCACAACCGACGACTGGCGCGAGGCGGCCCGCGCTACGCCGGTGTGGATCAAGAACCTTTTTGTACGCACGTGAGCGTGCCATGAGCCGGACATGACGCAACCATCGAGCAGCATCCTGATCATCGGCGGCGGCACTGCTGGCTGGCTAACGGCCTGCTATCTTGCACGCCACTTTGACATTGCCGGCAGCAAGGACATCGCGATCACTTTGGTGGAATCAAGCGCGATTGGCACAATTGGCGTTGGCGAGGGCGGGTTTCCGACACTGCGCACCACCCTGCAGTTTCTCGGCATCGACGAGCGTGCCTTCATCCGGCAAACGTCGGCGACCTTCAAGCAGGGTATCCGGTTCGACAACTGGCGTACCGCGCCTGAAGGTTCGCCAAAGCACAGCTATTTCCATCCGTTCGAGGCGCCGCTCCATGCACAGGACCAAAACCTGGTAGAACTGTGGCTCGCTCTCGATCCGGCGACGCGACCCGGATTTGGTGAAGCTGTTACTATCCAGCAGCATGTATCTGCAGCCGCACGCGGTCCCAAAGGCGCGGACGATGGTGATTTTACCGCTCCCCTCAGTTATGCCTATCATTTCGACGCCGAGAGACTTTCAGCTGTCCTCGCCGCTCGCGCGACTGAACTCGGGGTTATCCGCATCGACGATCGGCTGCTGGCGGCAGAGCGGGGGCCTGAGGGCCTCGCTGGCGTGCGGTTTGAGCGGTCAGGGACGCTCCGCGCAGACCTCTATATAGATTGTACAGGACTGAACGCGGAACTGATCGGTGGCGTGCTCGCAGAACCGCTCACCTCTGTCCGCAATCACCTGTTCACCGATCGCGCACTCGCTTGCCGCATATCCAATGCTTCAAAGAACGCGGACTTGCCAAGCCACACGGTGGCGACGGCGCATGAGGCAGGCTGGTTCTGGGATATCGCCTTGCGCGATCGGCGCGGGATCGGATGTGTCTATTCAAGCGATTACCTTGATGACGAACGGGCCGTTGCACTTCTCGCAGCCTATCCGGGGGTCGGCAAGGCGGCCGCCGAGGGAGCGCGGTTAATCTGCTTCGAGCCGGGTTATCGCAAGCATCACTGGGTCGGCAATTGCGTGGCAGTGGGCCTCTCGGCCGGTTTCGTCGAGCCGCTCGAGGCGACAGGCATCGTTATGATCGAGGCCGCTGCTGCGATGATTGCCGAGTTCTGGGCCCCTGAGGGACCGGTCACCGCAGCAGCCGAACGCTTCAATGCGTTGATGGCCAAACGCTATGACAACTTGGTGAGCTTCCTCAAGCTTCACTATTGCCTGAGTGATCGTCCGGAACCGTTCTGGCGTGCCAACGCGGACCCGCAATCGGTGCCCTCAGCTCTGTCGGCGCTGCTTGAAGAATGGCGCTGGCGTATACCTAGCCGGTTTGATGTGGCGCACGGGACGGACACCTTTGCCCATTTCAGCTACCAGTACGTCTTGTACGGCATGAACTTTGCCACAATCCTGCGAACGCGGTCGGCGGCGACCGAGGGAGATTTTTTCCGCCAGATCCGCATGTATGGAGAACAGGCCTCGCGCGACCTGCCATCACACCGAGTGCTGATTGACCAGATCAACGCGAACTGAGCGCAGACCCGGCAAGAGGTTCTGCTTCAACGGGTCATGATCTTGAATATGCGAGGTCACAGGCTGGCCATTGCGATTGAACGTTGCGCGAGCGGCCGAAACGACCTTCAACCGATTGGGTGATCGAACGACCAGCTGCAAAGGTGGTGGTGGCCGGGGTCGGGAGTGTCACCAGTCACCCCCGCCGACCAACTCACCCACTCAGGACATGCTAACGACTAGGGAAGCTCTGCGCAGGTAGGAATTTCAGCGTCGTTAGGCGTCAGCCGAGTCCGTTGGCTGGGTGCGCTCTTCGTGGCGCGTGATTTTGGCCAGTACTTTGGATTTTCCGGCTATTTCGCCTGCTTTTGCGACCATGCCCCGCTCTGCGGGCGCAGCTATCGATCATTCGACTCGATACCGCGATTACCCGGGGTCCACAGATGACATTCAGCGGGCCCAAACGATCGTCAAAAGCAGGCTTCAGTTCAGGTTGCGTCGGCAACAGCAAAGCGAGCGGAATTGCTTATGGCCTTTGGCAGCGATACAGCAGGGCTCCAGAAGCGAGGAAAAGGCTTGCCTGCTTCTTCGAGGGCATCGCTCTCAAGGACAACGCCTTGGCCGGGGATCATCTCTGCAAGAACAGATGGATCAATCGCTTATGAAGGCGGTTAACGGCGGTCGCGCAGCTCCGGCACCCCGGCCTCATGGCAACGATCAAGCGCTAAAAGCAGCCTTAATCTCGGATGCAACCTGATCGACGTTCTCATCGAGAACAAAGTGACCAGCATCGAGCCAGACCAGCTTTGCCTGCGGAAGGTCGTTCAGATAGGCGCTGGCGCCAGGTGGCACGAAGAAGGGGTCGTTCTGCCCCCACACGATCAGCGCCTTGGGCTGGTGAGTACGGAAGGCGGCCTGCCACTCAGCATAGAGGGCGATGTTGGTCTTGTAGTTCTCGAGCAGATCGACCTGATAGTCCTGCGTGCCGGGGCGATCGAGCAGCGCCTGGTCGAGCACCCAATTATCGGGATTGATCGCCGCCGGATCCTTGGCGCCGACCAGCCAGTGGAATTTGGTGCCTTCGAGGCTGACGAAATCGCGCGCGGCCTGCTCGGTCTGGGCATTGCGGTTTTCCCAGAGCGGCAGCAACGCCTGCTTGGGTGCTTCGCCCACGCCTTCCATATAGGCATTGGCGTTCTGGATGATGAAGCCCTTCACCGCGGCGGGGTTGGCGGTGAACAAGCGGAAGCCGATCGGGCCGCCGTAATCCTGCATGTAGAGGATATAGTCCTTCAGCCCCAGCACATCGACAAGCCCGGCGACATGCGCAGCGAGATTGTCGAACGTGTAGGTGAATTCGTCGCGCGAGGGGGCATCGGAATGGCCAAAGCCGATATAATCAGGGGCGATCAGATGAAACTGGCCTGCGAGCAGGGGCATCAGGTCGCGGAACATCTGGCTGCTGGTGGGCAGGCCATGCAGCAGCAGGATGGTGGGCGCGGCCGGATCTCCGGCCTCACGGTAAAAGACGGTACGGCCGTTGACCGCGGCGGTGCGGTGGTAAACCTGAGTGTTCATCGGTGATCTCCTTGCATTCCAGACGGTCAGCGCCACCACACATGCGCAGCAGCATTCGTCACAAGGAGCTTCATCCTTTCTCAATTCGAGCGGAAGACTTCAAAACTGATAAGCATCCTCTCGAATTATGATAGGAAAGTGGATGGTCACGATGTACCCCGCACCGGCTGCGGGCCCTGCGAGATTCGGGTCAGAGCTTGCCGTAATATGGGCGTGGAGAAATCAAGAAAGCGGCGCATTTTGAGGGGCATTTGTCCTCGCGCCACATGGACCAGATTGACCGGCATAGGCTCTGGCTCAAAATCCTCGAGGACCATTTGCAAACGGCCATCGGCGAGCGCCTCGAGCGCCTGGTAATGCAACAAACGAACGAAGCCGGTTCCTGACGCGGCGGCATCCACAGCGCCTTCCGTGGAGGTGACAAGCCGCGCCTTCATCCGAATATCAAACAGCTTGCCTGTCTCGGGCTCGCGAAACTCCCAACTTGTCGATTGCCCCGGCTGGCCGGTGCCAATGCAAGGTAAAGTGGCCAGATCGCTTGGGTGACGGGGCATACCATGGCCGGCGATCAACTGCGGACTGGCGCAGGTCAGGCGTCGTAAGGCGCCAACGCGTGTCGCAATCATCGTACTGTCCGGCAGTTGGCCCATGCGCAGCGCCATGTCGATATGATCGTCCATCAGATTCACATAGCGATCCCCCATAACGAGGCTCATGTTGATTTCCGGGAACAGGCCCAGAAATTCGGTGACGATCGGCAAGAGATATTTGCGGCCGAACATGAAGGGCGCCGTGATGATCAGGTCGCCGCGCGGTGTGATGAATTCCCCGGCCGCCTCGCGCTGGGCATCATCGGCCAGTTCGATGATCCGCCGCGCTGTGGCGACATAGGAAATACCCGCGTCTGTCAGCGTGATCTTGCGGGTTGTGCGGATCAGCAGGCGGGTGCCCAAAACCTCTTCGAGTTCGGCCACCTTGCGGCTCAACGTCGGCACCGGCACGCGAAGCTTGCGCGCGGCAGCCGACAAGCTGCCCTCGTCAACGGTCGCGACCAGCATCTCCATCGCTTCCAGACGGTCCATTCCCAATCCCTTCATCGTCATCTACTCAAATATCGAGCAGATCAATCTCGCATTTAGCAGATTATCACGAATTACGGAAAGCGGCATCAAGGAAGCCAACAGACCCGCCGTTACCTTTGAAGGAGTAGGCATCACCATGGCACGCCTTGCCATCCCCACTCGCGACGATGCCCCCGCCGAGGCGCAGGCTGAGCTTGATGCCGTGCATGCCCGTCTCGGGGTGGTGCCGGCGCTCTATCGCCTGCTCTCAACCGCACCCGACATTCTCGCTGGCTTCCAATCCTTTTCGAGCCATCTGGATCGGGTCGTTGATGTCAAACTTCGCGAACGCCTGGCCCTGGCGCTCGCCCAGCACAGCGCCTGCGATTACAGCCTCGCTGCCCATAACTGGCTGGCGATCAACACTGCCAGAATCAGTCCAGACGAGATCGCTCGCAATAGGCAGGGCGTCTCGAGCGACCCTGTGTACGCTGCCGCGCTGCGCTTTGCCGTGGCGGTGGCGCAGACCAAAGGCCACGTCGATGATGGGGTCATCGCCGCAGCGCGCGACGCGGGCTTTTCGGATGCCGATCTTGTCGCGTTGGTCGCGCTGACCGCCCAGAACCTGTTCACGAATATGCTCAATTCGCTCGCTCGCACTGAGCCCGATTTCCCTCGATGCGCAGCGCTGGCGCCCCCCGAACCAGCAAGCTGACGCATCGGCGGGCCGGGAACCCGTCCCCCTCTCAGTCCCGGCCCGCTTCCCCTTTGCCGCTCCCTCAAGCCCTCGACCCAATCGCGTTCGGGGATGGGGAAGCCTTTGCCTTTTGCCCAAGGAGAATTGAAATGGATCGCAGACTTCTCGTCCTCGCCTTGGGCATGTTCGCCCTTGGCACTGACAGTTTCGTGGTAGCCGGCATTCTGCCGCAAGTCTCGCACAGCTTCCGCGTCAGCATTGGCGCGGCAGGGCAGCTGACGACGGTCTATGCGCTGGTCTATGCGCTGCTGTCGCCCACCATCGCTGCGGTAGCGGCGGGCGTGGCGCGCAAGAAGCTCATGATCACGGCGCTGGCGATCTTCGTCATCGCCAATCTCGCAACCGCCTTTGCCCCCAATTTCGGCTTCGCTCTGGCGATGCGGGCACTCGCCGGGCTGGGCGCGGCGATGTTCGCACCCACGGCCAGCGGTTCGGCAGCGGCCCTTGTCCCGCCTGAACGCCGCGGCTTTGCGCTGTCCGTCGTTGTCGCCGGGCTGACCGGAGCCACCGCGCTGGGCGCGCCTATCGGCGCGATGATCGGCGGTTTTGGTGACTGGCGCTGGACGATGGTTTTCGTCAGCGTGATCGGCACGGCGGCCAGCATGGGCGTGGCGATGCTTTTGCCCGAACTGCCGCTGCCGCCGCAGATCACGTTGAGCCAGCGCCTGGCCCCCATCGCTGATCGCCGTATCGCGCTGACCCTGCTCACCACACTGATGGCGCAATCCGCCAACTTCATCGTCTACACCTATTTCGCCGTGGTGTTCGACCGGGCCATCGGCGGGCACACCGGGGTGCTGGGGCTGGCCCTTGTGCTGTGGGGTTCGGCAGGCACCATCGCCAATCTGACCTCGGGCCGCCTGATCGACCGGTTGGGCACCCGCCCGGTGCTGCGGGCCATGCTGGCGCTGCTGGTGCTCGACATGGCGCTGCTGCCGCTGACCAGCGCGCATCTCCTCACCGCTTTGCCCGCACTGATCATCTGGGGCGCCTTCGGCTGGGGTATCCTTGTGCCGCAGCAACACCGCCTGGTGACGCAGGCGCCCACCATCGCCCCGGTGGTGCTCGGCCTCAATGTCGCGGCCACCTATCTGGGCGTCACCTTCGCCGGGCTGATCGGCGCTGGCGGCCTGCAACTGGTCGGCGCGCATCGCCTGGGCCTCGCCAGCGCGCTGTTCTTCGCTCTGGCCCTGATCCTCTCGGAACTGAGTTCGCAGGCGATCGCCCGCCGCAAGGCCTCGTGCCAGCCCGCCATGGCCACCGTCTGATGTTCAAACCGGGGCGCCAGCATTCGGGCGCCCCATCCCCTCAAGAAAGCTGAAGGAGCATCCCAATGACCAAGCTGCTGTTTGTCCAGGCCTCGCCGCGCGGCGCCGAATCCAAGTCGATCAAGATCGCCGAGACCTATCTGGCCCGACTCGCCGCCCACAACCCCGGCCTCGAGATCGATCGGCTGGAACTGTGGACCGCCGACCTGCCGGCCTTCGATGGTAACAAGGCCGCCGCCAAGATGAATGTCTTCACCGGCCAGGCCCAGGAAGGCGCCACCCGCACCGCCTGGGACGAGATCACCGAAATCGCCGCGCGCTTTACCAGTGCCGACCGTTACCTGTTCGCGGTGCCGATGTGGAACGGCGGCGTGCCCTATCGGCTCAAGCACTATATCGACCTGATCCACCAGCCCGGCTTCACCTTCGGCCTGACACCTGAAAACGGCTATTTCGGGCTGCTCGAAGGCAAGCAAGCGACCGTCGTACTGACCTCGGGCGCCTATGCCCCGCAGTTCCCGAGCCCGGCCTTCGGCACCGACCACCATTCTACTTACATCCGCGACTGGCTGATGCAGGCGGGCGTGACCGACATTGACGAGCTGCGCTTCCAGCCCACGCTGCTGACCGCCGATCCTGCGGGTGATCTGGCCCGCGCTGAAGCCAGCGCCATCGCGCTCGCCGACCACCACGGCGCCATCTGACACGCGCGGCCCAGGCTGATTGGAGTACCTCTCATGTGGATCGTCAAAATCGCGCTCGGCCGACCTTACACCTTCCTGGTGATGGCCGCCGTGCTCCTCATCCTGGGCCCGCTGACCATTGTGCGAACGCCAACCGACATTTTCCCCAGCATCAACCTGCCGGTGATCAGCGTGATCTGGGGCTATGCGGGCCTGCCCGCGCCCGAGATGGCCAACCGCATCACGGCCAATTTCGACCGCGTCACCCCGGCGGTGGTCAACAATGTCGAGCATATCGACTCCACCTCGCTCAACGGCGTTGCCGTCAGCAAGATCTACCTGCACCCCGGCGCCGATGTCGCCCGCTCGATGGCGCAAGTGACCGCCGGGGCGCAGTATTTCCTGCGCAATTTCCCTCAGGGCACCACGCCGCCGCTGGTACTCAACTATAACGCCTCAAGCGTGCCGGTGGTGCAACTGGCGCTGTCGGGCAAGGGCCTGTCCGAGCAGGCGCTGTATGATACCGGCAACATCTACGTCCGGAGCCAGCTCTCGAGCGTGCACGGCGCCTCGCTGCCCTATCCCTATGGCGGCAAGCAGCGCCAGATCCAGGTTGACCTCGATCCGGTCGCGCTCTCCGCGCACGGGATTTCGGCCGAAGATGTGCAGAACGCCATTGCCGCGCAGAATTTGATCATCCCTGCGGGCACGCAAAAGATCGGCAGCTTCGAATATGTCGTCGCGCTCAACGGCAGCCCGACAGCGGCGGACGATCTCAACAACCTGCCGGTCAAACAGGTCAACGGCAGATTGATCTACGTCCGCGACGTCGCCCATGTCCGCGATGGCGCGCCGCCGCAGACCAATCTGGTGCGCATGAATGGCAAGCCAGGCGTGCTGATGACGGTGCAGAAGGTGGGCGATGCCTCGACCATCGACATCGTGCATTCCATCAAGGCCAAATTGCCGGCGGTTGCCGCCGGTGGACCGGATGGGCTGTCGATCCGCGCGGTGGGCGACCAATCGCTGTTCGTCAGCGCGGCGATCAGTGGGGTCATCCGCGAAGGCGTGATCGCCGCTGCCCTGACCGCGATCATGATCCTGCTGTTCCTCGGCTCGTGGCGCTCGACGCTGATCATCGCGGTGTCGATCCCGCTGTCGGTGCTGGCCTCAATCATCGTGCTGGCGGCGCTGGGGCAGACGATCAACATCATGACGCTGGGGGGCCTCGCGCTGGCGGTCGGCATTCTGGTCGATGACGCGACGGTGGCCATCGAGAACATCAACGCCCACCTTGAACGCGGCGAGGCGGTTGAACCGGCGATCCTGACAGGCTCAAGTGAAATCGCGCTGCCTGCGCTGGTGGCAACGCTGGCGATCTGCATCGTCTTCCTGCCGATGTTCTTCCTTGATGGTGTGCCGCGCTACCTGTTCGTGCCGATGGCCGAGGCGATCGTCTTTGCCATGCTCGCTTCCTATGTGCTCTCGCGCACGCTGGTGCCCACGCTCGCCATGCTGCTACTCAAGCCCCACGGCAGCAGTCACAATCAGGCCGACGCCGGGCGTTTTGCCCGCTTCCAACAAGGCTTCGAACGCCGCTTCGAGGCCCTGCGCGGTTCCTATCGCGCCGCGCTGTCTTGGGCGATCGTCCGCAAGGGCCGCTTTATCGCGCTGTTCACTGGCGCGGCACTGGCCTCGCTGCTGCTGGTCTTTACGCTGGGCACCGATTTCTTCCCCGCCGTGGATGGTGGTCAGATCAAACTTCACTTCCGCGCGCCTGCGGGCACACGGGTGGAAGAAACGGCGCGGCTTGCGGACCAGATCGAAGGCACGATCCGCCAGACCATCCCGGCCAGCGAACTTGATGGCCTCGTCGACAATATCGGCCTGCCGGTATCCGGGATCAACCTGTCCTATGCCTCCTCGGGCGTGACCGGCCCCGCCGATGCGGACATTCTTGTCAGCCTGAAGCCTGACCATCGCCCAACGGCGACCTATATTGCGCGGCTTCGCAGCGAGCTCGCACGCCGCTTTCCGGGCACGACCTTCGCCTTCCTGCCGGCCGACATCGTCAGCCAGATCCTCAATTTCGGTACACCAGCGCCCATCGACGTCCAGATAGTGGGCAAGAACGCTTCTGCCAACGCCGCGGTTGCCCGCCACCTTCTGGCCCAAATGCGCACCATTCCGGGCCTGGCCGATGCCCGCATCCAGCAAGACCTTGCCGCTCCGGCCTTCGCGGTGGATGTCGATCGCACCCGTGCCGGAGTGCTGGGGCTGACCCAGCGCGATGTCGCCAATACGTTGCTGACCTCGCTCTCGGGCAGTTTCCAGACCCAGCCCACCTTCTGGCTCGACCCCAAGACGGGCGTTTCCTATCCGGTCGTGACGCAGGCACCCCAAAGCACGCTGCCCTCGCTCGACGCGCTGCGCAACACCACGATCACCGGCTCCAACGCCCATACGCCGCAGGTTTTGGGGGCGCTGAGCACCATTCGCCGCAGCGCGCTGCCCTCGATCGACAGCCGTTATAACGGCCAGCCGGTGATCGACATCTACGCCACCAATGCGGCCCGCGATCTGGGCGGAGTGGCGGGCGACGTGCGCGCCGCCATCGCCCGTGCAGAAAAGGCCGGTCTGCCCAAGGGCACGACCATCACCCTGCGCGGACAGGCCACCACCATGGATCAGGCCTTCGCCGGGCTGGGCTTTGGCATCCTCTTCGCCATGCTGTTGGTCTACCTGCTGATCGTCGTCAATTTCCAGTCGCTGCTCGATGCCTTCATCATCATCAGCGCGCTTCCCGCTGCCATGGCAGGGATCGTCTGGGCCCTGTTCCTGACCGGCACCACCTTGTCGGTCCCGGCCTTGACCGGCGCGATCATGAGCGTGGGCGTGGCGACGGCCAATTCGATCCTGGTCGTCAGCTTCGCCCGCGAAAGGCTCGATGCGGGCGATGATCCGGTGCGGGCCGCAATCGGTGCCGGTTTTGCCCGCTTCCGCCCGGTGCTGATGACCGCGCTGGCCATGATCATCGGCATGGCGCCGATGGCGTTGGGCCTCGGCGAAGGCGGCGAGCAAAACGCCCCGCTGGGCCGCGCGGTGATCGGCGGGCTGCTCTTCGCCACCACGGCTACCCTACTCTTCGTACCCGCCGTTTTTGCGGCGCTGCACGGCCTGCGCCGCCGCCCGACCCCGCTTCTCCAGCCCGCTCAATGATGGAGGCCCCCATGACCACCGCCAATTCCCTGACCCTTACGGTTCCCATGCCGTCGCCCCGCACAATCACCTTGCTCGCTGCCGCGTCGGTCGTCGCGTTGGCAGGTTGGGGGCTTGAGAATCACAGCAACGCCCATGCCGCGCAAGCCGCCGCCGCTCACGATGCCGCGATCAGCGACGTGACAACCATCACGCCGCAAGCCGCCCCCGCTTTCGACGAGATTACGCTGCCGGGCGAGGTGCGCGGCGACAATGACGCCACCATCAATGCCCGCACTGACGGTTACATCATCCGCTGGTTCACCGACATCGGCGCCCACGTCCGCAAGGGTCAGATTCTCGCCGAAATCGCCTCGCCCGAACTTGATGAGCAGGTTCGGCAGGCCGAGGCGGAACTGCACACTGCCGAGGCGAACGCGGGGCTGGCCCGCAGCACGGCCAGGCGTGTCGCTGGCCTTGTACCCAGCCAGTCGGTTTCGGTGCAGGACAGCGAGGACCGCGCCGCGGCGGCAACCGGCGCCAATGCGCAAGTTGCCGCCGCGCTGGCCAATCTTGCGCGGTTGCGGCAGCTCAAGGGTTTCGAGCGCGTCACGGCGCCCTTTGATGGCACGATTACCGCCCGCTCGATCGACGTCGGATCGCTGATCAGCGCCGGCGGAGCACAAGGCACACCGCTGTTCCATATCGCCGATACGCGCCGGTTGCGGACTTATGTCGATGTGCCCCAGACCTATGCTGCCGGCTTGCGGCCCGGCCTCGCCGCTGATCTGGCTTTCCCCGATCGTCCGGGCAAACCGGTGACGGCGAATGTCTCGCGAACAGCCGCAGCAATCGACCCTGCTTCGCGTACGCTGAAGACCGAAATCGACATCGACAACCGGGAAGCCGCGTTGTTCCCCGGCGCGTTCGTCGAAGTCCATTTCCACTTGCCCCCACTTGGCAATGCCCCGCGCGTTCCCGCCAATGCCTTGCTGATGCGGCCCGAGGGCCCGCGGCTCGCCATCGTCGATGGCCGTAGTCAGGTCCATTTGCGTCCGATCACTTTGGGGCGCGACTTCGGCACGAGTGTCGAAGTGCTGACGGGGCTGCACCCGCAAGACAAAGTGATCGTCAATCCTGCCGCGGCGACCGATGACGGCGACTATGTGCGCCCCCATGCGGCTGCGCCCGCCCGAAAGGGAGCTTGAGCCATGCCGCGCCCGATCATCGCCTTGCTTCTTGCAAGCTCACTACTCGGCGGTTGCGCCACCGCGCCGACCTACCACCGCCCCGATATAGCGCAACCGCTGGCATACAAGGAGGCCCCCGATTGGACCCCGGCGCATCCCGCCGATGATCAGCCGCGCGGAACATGGTGGCAGGTTTTTGGCGATTCAGACCTTGATGCCATCGAAACGCGCGTGACCGCCGCCAATCAGGATCTGAAAGCCGCCGCCGCGCGGGTTGCCGAAGCCCGTGCCCTCGCACGCGGAGCCAAGGCGGACCGCGCTCCGCAAGTTGGGCTGGCCGCTGGTTCCAGCGCCGCGCAACTGTCGCGCAGCGTCAGCAATCCGTTGCCCGATCAACGCCCCAACGATCAAAGCCTAGGGTTGGCGGTCAGCTATGAGCCCGACGTTTGGGGGCGGATAAGCAACGCTGCCAACGCCGCAGGAGCGAAAGCTGAGGCAAGTGCAGGGGATCTTGGCGCCGCCAGACTCAGCCTTCAGGCCGACGCCGCGATCACCTATTTCGCGCTCCGCGGTGACGATGCCCGCATCACGGAACTGGAGGCTGAGGCTGCTGATGATGCCGATCTGGTGATCATGAGCACCGCCAGACTGCGGGCTGGTCATGCTCCGGGTGCCGATCTGGCAGCAGCTCAGACCGCCCATGATCGCGTCGTGGCGCGCCTGGCCGAGACCCGACTTGATCGGGCGCAACGCGAGCACGCACTCGCAATCCTGATGGGAGAGGCGCCATCAGCCTTTACACTGCGTTCCTCCACGCTGGGCCCCGGTGTTCCCTCGGTTGATCCCGTGTTGCCAGGCGCATTGCTGGAACGGCGGCCCGACATCGCGGCGGCCGAACGGCGGGTGGCCGCCGCCAATGCCGAGGTCGGCGTTGCGCGCGCAGCATTCTATCCACGCTTTACTCTGGGAGGACTGATCGGTGCTGAAACCGCCGCGCCCAGTCCTCTGTTTGGCGCCAACGCGCTGACCTGGGCGATCGGCGCATCGGGAGTCGTCAATCTGTTCGATGGTGGGCGTCGGCGCGCCGCGACCGCCGAGGCCCGCGCCCGCTTTGACGAAGCCGCAGCCCTGTATCGCCAGAGTGTATTGAACGCTTACGGCGAGGTTGAAGATGGCCTGGCTGCCATCCGTCAATTGAAAGAGGAGGATGATCGGGCCATCTCGGCACTCAAAGCGGCGCATGAAACGCGCGTGGAAGCCGAAGCTCGCCAAAAAGCGGGTTACGCGACAGGCTATGAAAGCATCGCAGCACGAGACGCGGAACGCGCCACACGACTGGATCACATCGACACCCTGACCCGCCGAAAAATTGCCGCCGCAGCGCTGGTGAAGGCGCTTGGCGGCGGGTGGACCGGGGCCGAGTAACCAAGGCCCAGACGAAGAGCTATGGGGCAGCAGGCCTACGCACGTTGCAAACGCCGCCGCCCTGCCAGAGTTTAGCTCCTCAATATGATTTTATCATGCCACGATAACGCAATCCGCGCCAGCAGGATTGAGCCCATTGGTCGTCGGAGGCGAGCTTCACCGCCGCCCATAAGCCCGCCCCAATGGCAGTCTACCGTTTCAACTTTTTCGCGCCGGCCCCGCCTGCGGCAAGCATCTTGGCAATCGTATCGGAGGTCTTGCGCACAGCCAGGCTCAACGCTTCGTAGATGTATGACATAGCGCGAAGCCCCAGAAAGCAAAAGTGCTTTACCGAATTGAACATCTACCGTTGCCCATGCGGCCCGCTAATGTTCTAAGTGCTAGCCATGAAAATGCGTGATTTGGAAGCCCGGACCGGTGTCAATCGCGAGACGATCCGGGTTTATCTTCGGCACAGGCTCATTCCCGAGCCCGATCGCCCCCGTCGCAACGTCGCAGACTATAATGAAAGTCACGTCAGCGCGATTTTGGCCATCCGCCAGTTGCAACGGGACAGCCGACTGACCCTGCCGCAAATCAGAGCGCTGATGGAGGGCGACGGGACGCAGGGGCGCGTAGGAGCCAGCGATTTCGACAAACTTGAGCAATTGGTCGCCCATCGCGCGGGGGTCGACGGGCTGCCGGTGTCCATTGCCTCATTGCTGGATCAATATCCTCATGCCGAAGAGGATGCACGCACCCTTGCCCGCATCGGCATTCTTGAGATTATCGAGACAGCGAGCGGCGATATGCTCACTTTGTCCTCCGCGCAAATGGTACGGATTTGGGGGCGGATGCGCCAGGCCGGTTTCGACCAGAGCCTCGATTATACACCTGAAATTCTTGGCTTCTACATCGAAGCTGCCGATTTCGTGGGGCGCTGGGAAGCCACAACCTTCCTGCAACGCACGCAGGGCCGGATCGAGGTCGAGGAAGCCGCCACCATGGTCGAACGCGCACTGCCGCTGATGCTCGATTTCTTCGGCCTGCTACGCCAGCAGGCCTTTTTCCGCCATTTCGATGCCATCCGCGGCGCCGGAGCCAAGCCCTGACGCCGCGATCTGGCCCTCATTCGGGCATGATCAACACCACTTTCACGCAGCGCCCGGCATGCTGGTCGGTCACTGCTTCGTTGATACGGTCGAGCGGATAGGTCGCTATCAGCCGGTCGAAGGGGAACCGCCCCTGGCGATAGAGATCGATCAACTGCGGCAGGAAGATCTGCGGATCAGCGTCGCCTTCGGTGACACCGCAGACCTTAAGGCCGCGCGAGAGCATCTGAACGATGTTCAGCGAAATGGCGGCATCAAGTGACCGCGGCACGCCCACCATAGCCAACCGCCCACGCGGTGCAAGGGCCGCCACGCCACCTTCGATCGCCTGAACCACCCCCGAACTGTCGAGTACACAGGACACGCCCTCGGGGAGGATCTGCTTCACCTGCTGCGCCAGATCGCCGCCTGCCACGTCGATCACATCACTAGCCCCCAGATCCAACGCGGCCTCCCGGCGCGACGCCACGGGATCGGCCAGCACGATGCGCGCCGCACCGCGCACTCTGGCCGCCATCACCGCGCTAAGTCCGACGGGGCCGCCGCCAATCACCAGAAGGCTCTCTCCCTCATGCAGGTCCAGCGCGTGAAACACGGTGCCTGCGCCCGTCATGATTCCACAACCCAGCGGACCCAGCAGGGCCAGCGGCACATCCTTGGCCACCTTCACCGCATTGTGGGCGGCCAGCACCGCATGAGTGGCAAAGGAGGACTGCCCAAAGAAATGGCTGCTGATCTGGGACGAGCCGTCATGCAGACATTTGGAACCATCCGCGCGGCAGCCGCCAAAGTTGAGCGCGGCAAAATGCTCGCAATAGGACGGGTGACCCGCCCGGCACTGGGCACAGTCCCGACAGGCAGCGAAACCAAGCACCACATGATCGCCGGGTGCCAGCCCGGATACCCGCTCGCCGACAGCCTCCACCACCCCGGCGCCTTCATGGCCCAGTACAGCCGGCAGCGGCGTGGGCAGCACTTGGTCACGCACCACAAGATCGGTGTGGCACAGACCCGTGCCCACGATCCTGACGAGCACTTCGTCGGGACGGATTGCCTCAAGCGCCAGGGTTTCGATGGCGAATGGGCCTCCGGCCTGCCTCACCACTGCTGCAGTCACATCCATGGTCATCCTCCTATTGATTATCATGCGGTCTATTCAATTTCCGGCAGGATCAGCAGCCGGTAGCTGGCTGCAGCGCAGGGAAAGTCGGGGTTTAGGCCGGCCTGCGCAACTTTGGTCTGACTTTTAATTAGAATTGACGCCGCCGCCTGTCCAGTATTACGTAATAGATATACGCAAAATATACGATTGTGCCCGAGAGGACCCCATGACCACCACGCTCGAAGCCGGATTGCGCCCGCTGATCCCCCAGGACATCGCCAGGATCGTCATCGCGCCCAAATCCTACACATCCGACGACATCATCTATCCTGCCTTCCAATGGTTGCGCGAAAACATGCCATTGGGCGTCGCCGAAGTGGAGGGCTATGATCCCATCTGGATCGTGACCAAACATGCCGACATCCGCGCGATCGAACTGAACGCCAAGCTGTTCCACAATGCCGATCACAATCCGATCCTCAACGATCGCGCCTCCGACGCCTTCATGCGCCAGATCAACGGCGGCTCGACGCGGTTGATCTCGTCGTTGACCTATATGGACCCGCCCGAACACGCGGCCTATCGCAATCTGACCCAGAGCTGGTTCATGCCGAACCGGATTTCCAAACTGGAAGACCAAATCCGCGCCCTCGCGCGCCAGAGCGTCGAGAAGCTGCTCAGCTTCGATGGTGAATGCGATTTCGTGCGCGATTTCGCGCTGCATTACCCGCTACGCGTCATCATGACCCTGTTTGGCGTCCCGCCCGCGGACGAGCCGCGCATGCTCAAACTGACGCAGGAATTCTTCGGCGTCCATGACCCTGAGGAGCAGCGCCCGGAAATGGCAGCCGACCCTGTGGTTGCCGCCAGGATGTGGGCCGCGACGCTTGAGGATTTCTATGAATATTTCGACGATCTGAGCACGCAACGCCGCGCCCATCCCACCGACGACATGCTGTCACTGATCGCAAACTCACAGGTCAATGGCGCGCCGATCCCGCGCAATGAGGCCAATGGCTATTACGTGGCCATCGCCACGGCGGGTCATGATACGACATCCTCCTCGACGGCGGGAGGCCTGCACGGCATGCTCATGTATCCCGAGAACTTCGCGAAGCTCAAAGAGGATCCCTCGCTCGTGAAGGGGCTGGTCGATGAGGCCATCCGCTGGACCAGCCCGGTCAAGCATTTCATGCGCAATGCCGTGGAGGACACGCAGGTGCGCGGGCAGACCATCCGCGCGATGGATCGGCTGATGATGTGCTACCCTTCAGGTAACCGCGACGAGGAGGTCTTTGCCGATCCAGCGCGCTTTGACATCACCCGTTCGCCCAATCCGCATATCGCCTTCGGCTTCGGCCCGCATATGTGTCTGGGCCAGCATCTGGCCAAGCTGGAAATGCGCGTGCTCTTCGAGGAGTTGTTGCCGCATCTCGACAGCATCGAGTTGGCCGGCGACCCACGCATGGTCGAGACCAATTTCGTGGGCGGCTACAAGGCCCTGCCAATCCGTTTCACCAAGCGCTGAAGGCTTTAGCGCCGCGCCTGCCCATCCAGGCGCGGCCTTTGCAATGGAACCCTCGCCATGCATAATATAACCACACTCAAGCCCGCAGATATCCCACTGACTCCACCCGTGCGCATGCCCGACACAACCATGCTGATCGGCGCAGACCGGGTCGCGGCGCATGATGGCCGCACCATCGCGGTTGAAGACCCCGCCACCGGCGCGATCTTCGCCCATGTCCCCGCCGGCGGCGCTGCGGAGGTCGACCGCGCCGTCAGCGCCGCACGCAAGGCTTTTGAAAGCGCAGCCTGGTCTCGGATGCGGCCGCTTGACCGGGCAAGGATCATCGAAACCATCGCCCGCAAGATCGAGGAAAATGCCGAAGAACTGGCGCTGCTAGAAAGCTATGACAACGGCAAGGCGGTGCATCACGCTCTGGCGGTCGATGTGCCGGCGGCGGTTGACATCTTTCGCTATATGGCCGGCTGGTGTTCCAAGATCGGCGGGCAGGTAAACCCGATTTCCGGTGACGGACGACAATATCATTCCTATTCGCTGCGCGAACCCATTGGCGTGGTCGGGCAGATCGTGCCGTGGAACTATCCGCTGGCCATGGCCGCATGGAAGATCGCCACGGCGCTGGCGGCGGGCTGCACCATCGTGCTAAAGCCCTCGGAGGTGACCCCGCTCACGGCCCTGCGCCTGGCCGAACTGGCACTGGAAGCGGGTTTGCCTGAAGGCGTGCTCAATGTCGTCACCGGCTATGGGCATGAAGCGGGCCAGGCGCTGGTCGAACATCCCGGTGTGGACAAGATCGCCTTCACCGGGTCAACCCGCGTCGGCAAGCAGATCGTCCAGACCGCTGCGCGTGACCTCAAGCGCGTGACGCTCGAATTGGGCGGCAAGTCGCCCTCGCTCATCTTTGCCGATGCCGATCTCGACAAGGCGGCAATCGGCGCAGCATTGGCGATCTTCTTCAATTCCGGGCAAGTCTGCCTTGCCGCCTCGCGCCTTTATGTCGAGCGTCCGGTGTTCGACCGCGTCGTCGAGGGCGTGGCGGCGGCGGCCAAAAGCTTCAAGCTGGGCCATGGACGCGACCCTGACACAATGCTGGGCCCGCTGGTGTCGCGCGCGCAGCAACAGCGCGTGCTCGACTATATCGAGCAGGGCCGCGCCAGCGGTGCGCATCTGGTTACCGGTGGCGGCACGGGGCCGCAGCAAGGCTATTTCGTCGAACCCACGATCTTTGCCAACCCCGATCCGCAAGCCTCGATCGTGCGTGATGAGATCTTCGGCCCGGTGCTGGTCGCCACACCCTTCGACGATGCCGAGGAGGTGATCAAGGCCGCCAATGACACGCGCTATGGATTGGCAGCCAACATCTGGACCCGCGACCTGTCTCGCGCCCATCTGACCGCACGCAAGTTGCATGCCGGCACGGTCTGGATCAATACCCATGGCATGAACGACCCATCGGCACCCTTCGGCGGAGTCAAGGAATCGGGCTGGGGCCGCGAGGTCGGTGAGGAAGGCGTTCTGGCCTACACCGAAACCAAGACGATAACGGCCCTGCTGGCCGATTGATGACGATGGCGGGGACGATGGCCGCTCGCCTGCTCATCGTCCCGGACATCCGCGGAGGACAGCGGCAAAATGCCGCGAACCAATGAGAAGCCCCACATCATCCCTGTTTTTGAATGGTCAGACCTTAATTCAATTTTGGGATCGCCCTGCCCTCCGGTAACCATGCCAGCCATGCCGACAGCGAACCGATACGCCCGGCAGCCCGATCTGAAACAAGGTTGAGCAAAGAGGTCCGGCCCGGCGACAACCCGGACGATACCAAGACCGAATGACTTGCCCGCATCCGGCAAAGACGGGGCGGGTCCGCATAATAATATTGACCACGGGAGAATTCATTGTGCCCCATATGAGGCTATTTGCCGGATTGTCCGCGATTGTCATTTCAACGCTGCTGGCACAACCTGCCATGGCGGATGACACCGCCCCGGCCGCCCAGCAACCCACGATCCAGGACATCATCGTCACCGCCAACAAACGCGAGGAAAACATCAACAAGGTCGGCCTGTCGATCACGGCGGTCTCCGGCAATGAGCTCAAAGAGCGCAAAATCGTCTCGCTCTCAGACCTCGCCTCGGTGGTGCCGGGCCTGTCCTTCGCCCCCTCGGGCAACAACACGCCCATTTTCACCCTGCGCGGCGTGGGCTTCAACGAAAGTTCGCTGGGCGTCTATCCGGCTGTGAGCGTCTATGTTGATCAGGCTCCCCTGCCCTTCCCCGTCATGGCCAGCCATGCCGCCTTCGACCTGGAGCGCGTCGAAGTGCTCAAGGGGCCCCAAGGTACACTGTTCGGCGAGAACGCCACGGGCGGCGCGATCAACTACATCGCCGCCAAGCCTACCAAGACGCTGCAGGCGGGCGGCGACGTCAGCTATGGCCGTTTCAACTCCATCGACGCCAACGCCTATATCAGCGGGCCGCTGACCGACACGCTCGGCTTCCGCATCGCGGCCACCGGCTCGCATATGGACGATTGGCAGTACAGCATCTCGCGCCCCTCCGACACTAATGGGCATGAGTCTTTCGCCGCCGGTCGCCTGCTGCTCGACTGGAAGCCAGCCGCCTCGGCCAAGTTCGAACTGTCGGTCAACGGCTACAAGGACACCTCGCAGCCCCAGGCCCAGCAACTCATCCTGCTCAACCCGCAGAGCAAGGCCTCCTCGGCGCTTATCGCGAAAATTCTGGCCTCGCCCTTCGCGCCTAACAATGCGCGGGCGGCCAATTGGGTCGATCAGGCCACCGATCCGGCAACGGGTGTGGTTAACGCCGATGGTTCGACCACCCCGGGCACCGCGACCACCAGCGATTTCCGCCCGTTCAGCAACCGCACCTTCTGGCAGATCGCGCTGCGCGGCGACATCGACGTCACCCCGGATGTCACGCTGACCAGCATGACCTCCTACGACCACTTCGACCAGCGCCAGCGAGTCAGCACCGACGGCAATGACATCGTCACCTTCGACCTGCAGCGCAGTGACGGCATGATCCGCACCTTCAACCAGGAATTGCGCCTCGCCAATTCGGGCCATGACGCGCTCAAATGGATTGTAGGCGGTAATTTCGAGCGGACCGTCACCGACGAGAACCAGTTGCTGCGCATCTTCGACAACACTGCATACAATGCCAACAATCTCTACATCAACGCCAGCGCGGTGGACAATCATCAGAGCATCACCAACTGGGCCCTTTTCGGCAATGCCGAGTACAAGCTGATCGACCGGCTGACGCTGATCGGCGGCGTGCGCTATACGGACTCGCACAACTCGGCCAATGTCTGCGGCAGCACCATTCCGGGCGGCAATGACGACAAGCTGTTCAACCTGCTGGGCAGCCTCTCGGGCCAGACCTTTACGCCGATCAACTACGCAGGCTGCTATACGCTCAATGCGATCAACGTTCCGATCCCCAAGGGCGTCACCGTTCTTTCGCCCTATGGGCCGGGGCCGCTGGGCGTGCCGGGTGAGCCCTTCATCGCCAAGCTCAATGAAACCAACGTTTCGTGGAAAGCAGGCGTCAATTTCCAGATGACGCCGCGCGCACTGCTCTACGGCACCGTGTCGAAGGGCTACAAGAGCGGCAGCTTCCCCAGCCTTGCAGCTGCGACGATGACGCCGCTGCTGCCGGTCACGCAGGAATCGGTGCTGGCCTATGAGCTAGGCGCCAAGCTGCAATCCTCGGACCACAAGCTCAGCCTGAATTCCGCCGCTTTCTACTACGACTATCGCAACAAGCAGGTGCGCGGCAAATTGCTCGACCCGATCTTCGGCGATCTGGAGGCCGAAGTGAACGTGCCCAAGTCGCGGATTTGGGGCCTTGAGGCCGATGTGACGGTCCGTGAGATCCCCGAGATCACCATCACCGGCGGGATCACCTATCTCAACTCCAAGGTGCTGACCTACACCGGCGTCGATGCGGTGGGCAATGCCAACCAGAACTTCGCTGGCGACCCGCTGCCTTTCACGCCCAAATGGTCGGGCAGCCTGGACATCGGCTGGCGTCACGAGTTGGGCGGCGATGCCGCCATCTTCGCCGGCACCACGGTGACGGCACGGACCAAGACCGACGCCGTCTTCAACGCCGAGAACATCACCACCAGCCGCATCCAGGCCAACAATCCGCTGTTTCTGGCCGGGGTAGGCTATGCCGCCGCCGCACCGGGGGTGACCCAACCCTTCGTGATCGACGGCTATGCCACGGTCGATGCCCGCGCGGGGTACGATTCGGGCCGGGGCTGGCGCGTGATGGTCTGGGCCAAGAACCTCCTTAACAAATATTACTGGACCAATGTCATCAGCTCGACCGACAGTGCCGCACGGCTGGCCGGTATGCCCGCCACCTATGGCGTGACCTTCGGTTTCAGCTTCAAGTAAAGCTGTTCCCTCGGTGCAAGAATGCTCATCCTCCCTTCGGAGGGTGGGCATTTCGCATGAGCGCATCTGGCTTCTCTTTAAGCTATGCCAGCATGACCAACGCCCTGCCATTCAAGGACCTGATTCCGTGACCAGCCCTCCCCCAGAATCACTTGCCGGACTGTCCCTGGCCGAGATCGTTACGTTTGCCGCCAAGGGCCGCATAGCGCCCGTCGAAAGCTGGAACCCATCCTTTTGCGGCGACAGCGCGATGCGCATTATGAGCGACGGCACATGGCTGCACGAAGGTACGCCGATCACACGCCCGAGCATGGTTCGCTTGTTCTCAAGCGTGTTGCGGCGCGAGACGGATGGCCGCCATGTTCTTGTCACGCCGGCGGAAAAGCTGGAGATCGCCGTCGACGATGCGCCCTTCCTCGTTACCGACATGATCAGCGAGGGCGCGGGGGCCGAACGGCATCTGGCCTTTCGCACCAATGTCGGCGACCTTGTTGTTGCAGGCGCGGGGAATCCGCTAACGCTCGAGGACCGGGGCCAAGGCGCGCGGCTCTATCTGCACGTGCGCGGGCAACTCGATGCGATGGTCAACCGCGCAGTCTATTACGACCTCGCCAATCTCGCGATCGAGGAGGCCTCAGCCTCGGGCAGCCCGATCGGCCTGTGGAGCGAGGGCGTGTTCTTTCCCATGACCGCCTAGCGGCGCGACACGCCATCGCCCTCACATATTCGGATAATTCGGCCCCCCGCCCCCCTCGGGCGCGACCCAGGTGATGTTGCCTGCCGGGTCCTTGATGTCACAGGTCTTGCAGTGAAGGCAGTTCTGCGCGTTGATGACGAAGCGCGGGCTCCCCTCCTCCTTCCCGGTCACTTCATACACGCCCGCCGGGCAGTAGCGCTGCGCCGGCTCGTCATAGAGCGGCAGATTGTGCGCGACGGGAACCGCCGGATCGGCCAATCGCAGATGCGCCGGCTGATCCTCCTCATGGTTGGTGTTCGACACGAAGACCGAGGAGAGGCGATCGAAGCTGATGACCCCATCGGGTGCAGGATAAGAAATGGGCTTGCTGCGACTGGCTTTGTGTAGCTTCCGGTCGGAAGGATGAGCCAGCGTGTAGGGCAGGCCGATGCCCAGTGTACGCATCCACATCTCGACACCGGCCAGTGCTGTCCCCAAGAGGGCACCAAAGCGCGCCAGCAGCGGCTGGACATTGCTTACCATGGCCAGTTCCGTGGACACCCAGCTTGACCGTAGCGCCGTGTCATATGTCTCCAGCGTATCGCCCCCGCGTCCGGCGTCCAGCACTTGTGCGACAGCCTCGGCGGCCAGTATGCCCGATTTCATCGCGGTATGGCTGCCCTTGATGCGCGGCACATTGACGAAGCCTGCGGCGCAACCCACCAGCGCCCCGCCGGGAAAGACGAGCTTTGGCACCGATTGCCAGCCGCCTTCGTTGATGACCCTCGCGCCATAGGAGACACGCTTGCCACCCTCGAAAAAGGCCCGGATCTCGGGATGATGCTTCCAGCGCTGAAACTCGCCAAAAGGCGAGAGATGCGGATTGCGATAGCCCAACCCCACCACGAAACCCAAGGCGACCTGCCCATCGGCCTGATGGTAGAGAAAGCCGCCACCATAGGCGTCTGTCAGAGGCCAGCCCTGGGTGTGGATCACCAGCCCCGGCTGATGCTTTGCTTGCGGAATGTCCCAGAGTTCCTTGATGCCCAGCCCATAGACCTGAGGCGCGCTGTTGGCGTCGAGCGCATAACGGGCGATCACCTGCTTGCTCAGATGTCCACGTGCCCCTTCGGCAAACAGCGTGTAGCGGGCATGCAGCTCCATCCCCGGCTGGTAATCGTTCCTGGGCTCCCCATCGCGGCCAACGCCCATGTCGCCCGTGGCCACGCCGCGCACCGCACCCGCATCGTCATAAAGCACCTCTGCCGCCGCAAAACCGGGGAAGATCTCCACACCCAGCTCCTCGGCCTGCGCGGCCATCCAGCGACACAAATTGCCGAGCGAGCCGGTGTAGGCGCCCTTATTGTGCATCCAGCCCGGCGTCAGCCAGTGCGGCAGGGCAAATTTGCCACGCCGGGTGAGGAACCAGTGGCGATTGTCGGTGACCGGTACGGCAGCAAGCGGGCAATCGCGCGCGCGCCAGTCGGGGATCAACTCATCAAGAGCGCGCGGATCGACCACTGCACCTGAAAGGATATGCGCGCCGACCTCACTGCCTTTTTCGAGCACGCACACGCGCAGATCGACATCGCATTGCTTGAGACGGATCGCAGCACTGAGCCCGGCAGGCCCTGCGCCAACGATCACGACATCATACTCCATCGCTTCGCGCATGGCCTGCCCTTCTCTCACAGCTTCGCGGTCAATTCGGGGACGGCAGTGAACAGATCGGCCACCAGCCCAAGATCGGCGACCTGAAAGATCGGGGCATCCTCATCCTTGTTGATGGCAATGATGGTCTTGCTGTCCTTCATCCCCGCCAGATGCTGGATGGCACCGGAAATGCCCACGGCAATATAGACCTCTGGGGCGACGATCTTGCCGGTCTGGCCGACCTGATAATCATTGGGCACATAACCGGCATCGACCGCCGCACGGCTCGCGCCGACGCCGGCGGCCAACCTGTCGGCCAGCGGCATGATGACCGCCGCGAAAGTCTCTGCATTCTTGAGCGCGCGGCCGCCCGAGACGACAACCCTGGCACTGGTCAACTCGGGGCGCTCGCTCCTGGCGATCTGCGCGCCGATGAAGGAGGACAAGCCCTGGTCGCCAAGGCCCGAAACAGATTCAACCGTGGCATGACCGCCCGAGGCGGCAGCCTTGGCGAAAGCAGTGGTCCGCACGGTCAGCACCAGTTTGGCATCACCGCTCTCCACCGTGGCAATGAGGTTGCCCGCATAGATCGGTCGAGTGAAACGCTTTTCTCCCTCCACCGAGAGAATGTCCGAAACCTGCATCACATCCAGCAATGCTGCGACACGCGGCGCGATATTCTTGCCCCCGGTGGTGGCAGGCGCAACAAAAGCGTCAAAACGCTCCATCAACCCGGCCACCAGCGGCGCGATATTTTCCGCCAGCCCATGCGCATAGGCCGCATCATCAGCCAGCAGTACGCGCGAAACGCCCACGATGCTGGCGGTCGCGGCGGCAACCTGGCCGCAACCCTGCCCCGCCACCAGCGCCACCACCTCGCCCATCTGCGCGGCAGCCGTCACCGCAGCCAGCGTGGCGTCCTTGAGAACGGAATTGTCGTGTTCGACCCAGACCAGACTCGTCATCTCATGCAACTCCCATATCCTTGAGCCTGGCCACCAGCGCATCGACATCAGCCAGTTTGATCCCACCACCACGCGCGGGCGGTTCGGCCACCTTGAGCGTGACAAGGCGCGGGGCGATGTCGACGCCCAGATCGGCCGCCGTCTTTGTCACCAAAGGCTTGGACCTGGCCTTCATGATGTTGGGCAGGCTGGCATAGCGCGGCTCATTGAGGCGCAGATCGACGGTGACGATCGCCGGCAACGCCAGCTTCACCGTCTCAAGCCCGCCATCGATCTCGCGCGTCACCAGAACAGCATCGCCCTCGACCTTAACGAGCGAGGCAAAGGTGCCCTGGGGCCGGCCCATCAGCGCGGCGAGCATCTGGCCCGTCTGGTTGCAATCGTCATCAATCGCCTGCTTGCCCAGGATAACCAGCCCCGGCTGCTCCTCATCGGCCAGAACCTTGAGAATTTTGGCGACGGCAAGCGGTTCAACAGCTTCCTCACTCTGGATCAGGATCGCCCGATCGGCTCCCATGGCCAGGGCTGTCCGCAAGGTTTCACCCGCCTTGACCGGGCCGACCGAGACGGCAATCACCTCGCTGGCGATGCCCATTTCCTTCAGGCGGACCGCTTCCTCGATGGCGATTTCATCAAAGGGATTGATGCTTATCTTGACATTGGAGATGTCCACGCCCGAGCCGTCGGGCTTCACGCGCGGTCTGGCGTTATAATCGATGACCCTTTTGACGGGGACGAGAATCTTCATGGCAGGCGTCCTCTGATCATATCAATGTTTAATGGTCCTACCATTATAAATGATTGCGGAGGTGTCAAGTCACCACGGTCAGGCCATTGCTCCTTTGCGCGCAGGCGCTATAGATGCCCCTCCATTCAAGAGGTGGCCGCCATGCCCAGTTCTCCTGCACTCAAGCCCAGCTTCGCGCCGATCAAGACCCAGCGCACCTTCGAGGCGGTATGCGAGCAGATCCGCGCGCAACTGGCCGCAGGGACGCTGAAAACCGGCGATAAACTTCCGGCTGAACGCGAGTTGGCGCTGGAATTCCAGGTCAGCCGCAGCGCCCTGCGCGAGGCGCTGCGTACGCTGGAAATGGCGGGCATCATCCGCAACACCAAGGGCGCGAAGGGCGGCTCCTTCATTCAGGCCGCAGAACCCGATCGCATCGTCCAGGCAATGCATGACTATGTCCATCTCGGCAATGTCTCGCTCGAGGAACTGACAGAAGCACGCCTCGCCACGCTGGACATCATCGTGCGTCTCGCCTGTGAAAGAGCGAGTGAAGCGGATCTGGCCGAACTCGAAGCCATCGCCGAGCGGACAAAGCAGGAAACCAGCGTCGAGGCGCGCTATGAATGCGCCGCGCAGTGGTATGAGGTGTTGGCCCGCGCCACGAAGAACCGCATCTACGGGATCTTCGTGAACTCGTTATCGTCTATCCTCCACGACTTCGTGCAAGGGCCCGACTATGAAACCTTGCAAGAGACGCTGATCGATTCGCGCCTGCGTCTGATCCGCCATTTACGCAAACGCGATGCCGATGCCGCCGCGCAGGAAATGCGCAAGCATCTCGAGCGCATCCACCGTCATGTTCGCAAGACCATGAAAGCGCGCGCGCCGCGCCAGGCCTGATCGGCCTCTCAAACCCGCCGCCAAGCGTGTACCGGATTGGCCATCGGCCATGTGCGGTTGACGTTACTGCGCCCTCCTGTCATAGGTCTGACCATTATACTTTTAATCATAAGGGAGAGCCCATGACCAACCCTGCCCCTGATCCGGCGGGCGACGCTCTGGCTGGCGTGCGGGTGCTTGATTTCACCAGCGTGATGGCCGGCCCCCACGCCTCGCGCATGCTGGCCGACCTTGGCGCGCAGGTCGTCAAGATCGAGTCGCTCGAGGGCGATCAGGTCCGTGCCCGCCCGCCCTTGCGTGATGGCCACAGCGCCTATTTCGGCCACCTTAACGCGGGAAAACAATCGCTCGCCTGCAACCTCAAGGCGCCGGCGATCCGCGATCTCATCCATCAGCTCGTGCCTCGCTTCGATATCGTTATCGAGAACTTCCGACCGGGTGTCATGGCGCGCTTCGGGCTTGACCACGCCACGCTGTGCGCGCTCAATCCCCGGCTGATCTATTGTTCGATCTCGGGCTATGGCCAGAACGGGCCCAAGGCGCACCATCCCGCCTATGCCCCCGTGATCCATGCGGCCAGCGGGTTCGACATGGTCAATCTGCACTATCAGGACGATGCGACGCGCCCGGCCACCAGCGGTATCTTCATTGCCGATGTGCTGGGCGGCACCCATGCCTTTGGCGCCATTCAGGCCGCGCTCTATCAGCGCGAGAAAACCGGTCTTGGCCAATACATCGATGTGTCCATGCTGGAAGCGATGGTGGGCATGCTGGTTTACGAAACACAGGCTGCGCAATTCCCCGGCGATCCGCGCCGCCCGCTCTACAAGCCGTTGCGCACGCAGGACGGCTTCATCATGGTCGCCCCCACCAGCCCGCGCAATTTCGAGCAATTGACCGAAGCGGTCGGCCATCCCGAATGGCAGCAAGACCCGCGCTTTCTCACCAATGCCGACCGCAATGCCCATTGGGCGGCGCTGCTCGATCTGGTCGAAACCTGGACATGTCATCTGCCGGGCGCGCAGGCCGAGGCGATCCTTTCGCACCACGGCGTGCCTTGCGCCTTGTACCGCGATGTGGCCGAAGTGCTCGACGATCCCCAACTGGCCGCGCGCGGGGCATTGGCCGAAATCGACGATGGCGCGGGCCCCTATCGCGTCGCCAATCCGCCCTTCCGCATGAGCCGATCGCGCACCAGCGCAAGCAATCATGTGTCACAACTGGGCGCCGATACCGCGGCGATCCTGACAGGGGAACTGGGCCTTTCTGCCCAGGCATTGGCGGCCTTGCGCGCCGAAGGTGACCTGTTGTGAGGCAAAGGCCGGGGCCTGAACGCCCCGGCCTCCCCCTCAACGCAGCAATTCGCGCGCGATGGTATTACGCTGGATTTCCGAAGACCCTTCATAGATCCGGGTGATGCGGATGTCGCGATAGAGCCGCTCAATGGCGAACCCCTTGCAATAGCCCGATCCGCCGAAGATCTGCAAAGCGGTGTCGACTGTTCGGCTGCCCGCCTCTGTGGCAAAGAGCTTGGCCATCGAAGCCAGTTCGCGCTTCTTTTCACCCTGATCATAACGCCAGGCCGCGTCGAGCAGGATCAGCCGCGCCGCGCGCATGTCGGTGGCCATGGTGGCGATGTAATGACGGATCGCCTGAAAGTCCGAGATGACACCGCCAAAGGCCGGGCGCACCTTGGATTCCTCGATCGCCAGTTCCAGAGCATATTCGCCCATCCCAACCGCCGTGGCGCCAACATTCATGCGCCCCTCGTTGAGCCCTTCAAGCGCATAGTGAAAACCACGGCCGATCTCGCCGATCACCGCATCCTCGGGCAATTGGCAATTGTCAAAGGCCAACTCATAGACACCTGGCGAGGCCGTGCCCATGAGCTCGATCGTCCCAGTCACCGAATAGCCCGGCGTGTCAGCAGGCATGAGGAAGGCCGTGATGCCCCCGCGTGATCCCGCCGCCTTGTCGGTATAGGCATAGACGATCACGTATTTGGCGTTCTTGCCGTTGGAAATATAAGTCTTGCTGCCATTGATCAGCCAGCCATCGGCATTGCGCGTCGCGGTGGTTCGCATCGAACCGGGGTCGGACCCTGAATTGGGCTCGGTCAGGGCAAAGGCGATGCCGATCTCCCCGCTCGCCATACCGGGCAACAATCGTGCCTTCTGCGCCTCGCTCCCATGGTGGATGATGTTCTTGGCGCCCGGCCCCATCAGCGGGCGCAGCTCGGTCCAGAACTGGGGGGGAAGGCGCGCCAGCTCGATCTGCACCACCGCCTGCGCCAAGGCGCCCAGGCCCAGGCCGCCATACGCCTCGGGCAGAGCCATGGCGAAATAGCCGTTGTCCACCAGCGTTTGGCGCACGATGGGATCGATCTTGCCGGTCTCGTGGAACGCACGTTCATGAACAAGCAGTGCATTGACGATCTGGCGCGTGACCTCGCGAAATTCGGCCACGTCCTGGGGTAGTTCGAAATCCATACGGCATCCTCCTTGGACAATTTGGCGACACCGATGCGCCAATTACTTAATGGTCCTACCATTAATAAAAATGCCAGTCCACGCCAAATTGAGCATTGGCGCAACCCACCGCTTTGCCTACAAGCAACCCATGGCGGCCGACCCCTTCGATCTTAACCTGCGCCATTTGCGCGCCTTGCTCTCAATTGCGGAGAAGGGCTCGATCACCGCCGCGGCCGAAAGCGTCAGCCTGTCGCAACCCGCGCTGACGCAGGGACTGGCCAAGCTGGAACGCCAGTTCGGCTACACCATGTTCGAGCGGCGATCGGGCGGGATGGTCCCCACCCCCATGGGCGCCATCGTTATCGAGCGAACCCGCGCCGCGCTCGAGCATCTCTCCCAGGCCGCCAAGGGCCTCTCGGCGGTGTTCCAATACCCCGAGCGGCTGATGACCATGACGCAGTTGCGCGCTTTCCTCGCTTTGGCCGAGGCAGGCGGTTTCGCCGCCGCCGCCCATGGCAGCGGCATGTCGCAAACTGCCGTCCACCGCGCGGTCAGCGATCTGGAGCATATGATCGGCGGGCAGGTGATCGAACGGCGCGGACGGGCGGTCTGGCTCAATTCGGCGGGACGGCGGCTGGCCCGGGGGAGCCGGCTGGCGGTGGCCGAGATCGCCGCGGCGATCGCCGATCTGGGCTTTGACAGTGGGGGTGAGCTGATCGCCTTTGGGGCCTTGCCGCTGGCGCGCCCCTATCTGGTGCCGACCGCCATGGCGCGTATGGCGCAAAGCCATCCGCGCGCCGGTTTCAAGGTGCTGGAGGGCAGCTGGCGCGAGCTGGTCGAGCCGCTGCGCGACGGTGAGATCGACATGATCGTGGGCGCTCTGCGCCCCTTCGACATTGCCGATCTTTACCAGATGCCGCTGTATGAGGACCGGCTGGTCATCGCGGCAGGCAGCCAGCATCCGCTGGTCGGCGTTGAACACCCCTCGCTGGAACAATTGGCCGCCTATCCCTGGATTGTGGCACCCGCCAACTCACCGCTGCGCGAGCAATGGGAGCGCCTGTTCGATGGCGCCTCCCTGCCCGAAACGCCGATCGATTGCGGTTCGGTGATGATCATCGGGCGACTGCTCACCGAGGGCAATTTCCTCACCCTGCTTTCGCCCGATCAAGTCGCCTTACAGATCCGCAGCGGGCTCTTGGCACAAATCGGCGCGCCGCTGGACCACAGCCGCCGCCTGGTCGGGATCACCACGCGACGCAGCTGGCGCCCGACGGCCACCCAGCGACAATTCCTCGACGGGCTGGAACGCGCCGCCGCCGACATGCGCGCGGAAGGAACCCAACCCGAGCTGCGCAGCAAGGGCTGGGTCTAGCGGTCAGTCGAGGTTGATCCACACCGCCTTGGTTTCCAGATAATCCTCAATGTGATGCGGGCCGGACTCGCGACCGAAACCGCTCAGCTTGTAGCCGCCGAAAGGCACGCCAGGATCAAGCATCTGGTAGCAATTGATCCAGACGGAACCCGCCTGAATGCCCCGCGCCATGCGATGCGCCCTGCCCAGATCGCGCGTCCACACCCCGCTGCCCAGGCCAAAGGGCGTGGCGTTGGCGCGGGTCAGCACCTCTTCCTCGCTATCAAAAGCAAAAGCGCTGAGCACCGGGCCAAAGATTTCCTCGCGCGCGATGGTCATCTCGTCGGCAACGCCGGTGAAGATAGTAGGCTCGATGAAATAGCCCTGCTCCATGCCGGCCACGCGCCCACCGCCGACCAGCACCCGAGCGCCCTCCTCTCCGGCGCCCGCGATAAAGCCGAGGATTTTCTCCATCTGGGGCGCGGAAACCACCGGGCCGATCTGAGTGGCAGGATCGAGTGGATCACCTACGCGGATGGTGCGAGTGTAATCGGCCAGTCGCGCCATGAATTCATCGTGGATGGGGCGCTGGACAAAAAGCCTCGTGCCCGCGCTGCAGATCTGACCGGCATTGGCAAAGACCGCCATGGCAGCGGCAGGTACGGCCTTGTCAAGATCAGCGTCGGCAAAGACGACGTTAGGTGACTTGCCGCCCAGTTCCACGCTCACCCGCTTCATCGTCGAGGCTGCGGCGTGGAGGATCTTTTCTCCGACCCCGGTCGAGCCGGTAAACGCGATCTTGTCGATGCCGGGATGAGCGGACAGCGCTGCACCCACGTCACCCATGCCCGTCAGCACATTGACGACACCCTCGGGCACCCCGGCATCAAGGCACAATTCGCCAAAGCGCAGCGCTGAAAGGGGTGTCTGTTCGGCAGGCTTCATCACCATGGTGCAGCCGCTGGCCAGCACGGGCGCGGCCTTCCACACTGACATACCGATGGGACCGTTCCATGGGTTGATCGCGGCGACCACGCCAATCGGCTCCTTGAGCGTATGGGAGAGCAGATCGCCAGGCGCCGAATTGGGCAGCGTATCGCCCGCAATCAGCGTCGCCTGCCCGGCGTAATAACGCAGCAAGGCCCCGGCGCGCACCTTGCCCAGCATGGTGCGCGACAAAGGCGCGCCCAGGTCCAGCGTGTCGAGCATCGCCAACTCGTCGTAATGCGCCTCCACCAGATCGGCCAGGCGCAGCATGATGCGCTGGCGCTCGGCGGGCTTCATCCGCCGCCATGGCCCTTCAAAGGCCGCGCGCGCCGAGGTCACTGCACGCTCAACATCCTCAATGCCGCCTTTTGCCACGCAAGCCAGCAACTCACCGTTTGCCGGATTGCGCGTCTCGAACCGCTCGCCCGAGGCGGAGGGCACGCGGCTCCCACCGATCAGCATGTTCTGATCAGGCGAGGTAAGCATGGCGGGGCGATTGCGCGTCAGGGTCATCTCCATGGGGGCTTTCCTTGTGTCTTGCGGTTCAGGCCGCGATATTGGACCGGGCCGCATCCTCGAGAATGAAGGCGGCGGCGCGCTGGGCAATCATCATGGTGGGCGCGCTGGTGTTGCCGCTGATGATCGCAGGCATCACCGAGGCATCGACAACGCGCAATCCCGAAACGCCCTTCACCCGCAGGCGCGCATCGACCACCGCCATAGGATCGGCATCAGGCCCCATCTTGCAGGTGCCGGTGGGGTGATAGGCTGTGTTGACAATCTTGCGCAGTGCGGCCTCGATCTGCGCGTTGCTCTGCACATCGCCGCCCGGCTCGATCTCCGCGCCGGTCATGGCGGTAAGAGCTGGCTGGGCAAAGATGCGCCGCGCCTCGCGGAAACCGGCGACCAGCGTGGTCATGTCATAGGGATCGGCAAAGAAATTGGGGTCGATGACCGGCTTGTCCTCGGGCCGGTTGCTGGAAAGGCGTACCGATCCCTCGCTTTTGGGGCGCAGCAGCTGGATCAGCGCCATATAGCCATGCTCTGACGGGATGACGCGCGCATTGGCCTTGAGCCCAACCAGAAAGGTGATCTGGATATCGGGCCGCCCGCTGCCATCGGTGCACAGGAAACCACCGCATTCAGCGACATTGCTGGCCAGCATCCCATCGCGCCTTAAAAGATAGCGAAATGGGCTGAGCAGGATGCGGCCATAGGCCCGGCGCGAGAGTGCATAGGATTCCGCGCTGGGGTTTTCCATCGAGACATGGACCGTGGGATGGTCCTGCAGATGGGCACCCACGCCGGGAAGGTCGTGGACCACCCCAATGCCCTTCTCACGCAGATGATCGGCCGGACCGATCCCGGAGAGCATCAGCAATTGCGGCGAGTTGATCGCCCCGCCGCACAGCACCACCTCACGCCGCGCCTGCAGGATGCGCCGGTGCCCGGCCTGTTCGATCTCGATCCCGCTCGCCCGTCCGCAGTCGAAGAGAATGCGCCGCGCCATTGTGTCCGAGAGAACCGTCAGATTGGGGCGCCCGAGCACGGGGTTCAGGAAGGCCCGCGCGCTCGACAGGCGGGTGCCGCGCCGCTGATTGAGGTCGTAAGGGCCGAAACCGGCCTGATGTTCACCGGCGAAATCATCATTGCGGACATGGCCAGCCTGCTGCGTGGCCGCGATGATGGCATGGGTGATGGGGTTGAAGGAGCGCGGCTTCTGCACATCCAACTCACCGCCCTTGCCATGCCAGGGGCTGGAAGGCCCCGCGTAATTCTCGACGGCGGTGAAGGCGGGCAGCACATCGCTGTATCCCCAACCGGTGTTGCCCGCCTGCGCCCAGCCTTCATAATCCTCACGCTGGCCGCGGATATAGACACCGCCATTGATCGCGCTGCATCCGCCCATCAGCTTGCCGCGCGGGAAATTGATGCTGCGCCCGCCGATCTCCCCATTGCCCGAGAGCGTGTGCTTCCAGTTATAGCGCGCATGCGGAATGAGGAAGATGTTGCCCACCGGCATAGCGGTCTTGATGTTCACCGGCCACTGGCGGTCCGAGGGCCCCGCCTCGATCAGCGCAACGCGATTGGCCGGATCGGCGGACAGGCGGTTGGCCATCAGGCTGCCGGCGGAGCCTGAACCGATGACGATATAGTCGAATGTGTCGCTCACCTTCAGCAATCCTCGGGTTATGTCCCACTTTTAGCAAGGGATCAGATATCCAGCACCAGCTTGGCCGATTTCGACCCCGAACAACACACCATGATCGACCGGTTTGAGGCCTTGTCCTCATCCGTCAGGAAATGGTCGCGATGGTCGGGGATGCCATCCAGAACCTTGACCTCGCAAGTGCCGCAGACGCCCTCGCCGCAGGCAAAGCCGATATCGACCCCAACGCCCAGCAGCGCGTCGAGCATCGTCTCGCCTTCCTGCACGGCAATGGTCTGCCCGCTGCGCGCCAGTTCGAGCGTGTAGCCACCCTCGGTGGCCACTTCGGTCTCGGCGCTGAAATATTCGATATGGATATGGTCCTTGGGGCGGTCCTTGTTGATCGCCACAAAGGCATCGAGCATGCCCGAGGGGCCGCAGCAATAGAGATGCGCGTCTGCAGGCGCCGCATCGCTGATGGCTTTCAAATCCAGCCGCCGGCCACCGGGAACGCCGTCAAAACAGACAATCACGCCATCATGCGCCTCGACATGCGCCACATAGGCGGCACGCTCGGGCGAGGCCGCGACATAATGCAGTTCCCAGCTGCGCCCCAGCTTTTGCAACCGCGCGATCATCGGCAGCATCGGGGTGATGCCGATCCCGCCCGCGATGAGCACCGTATGGAGCGCGTCCTCCACCATGGGGAAGTTGTTTTTCGGCTCCGAAATCTCGACAATATCGCCCGCCCGCCACCGCTCATGGATGTGGCGCGAACCACCCCGGCTGCTGGGCGAGAGATGCACGCCGATTTCGTAATGGCCGCGGATCGCCGGATCATTGGCCAGCGAATAGCTGCGCGTCAGGCCCGGGGCCAGTTGCACGTCGATATGCGCCCCCGGGTCAAAAGCGGGCATCAGCCCGCCGCCCACCGGCTCCAAAATGAAGGACAGAATATCCTCGGCCTCCCAGCGGATGGCCTTAATTCGAACCTGCATCACACTCTCCCTTCGGCGCGATGCCTGTCCTGGTCGGTCGCCTCGCCATGGATCGGCGCGGTTTGCGAGCCAGATTGCCTCTCGTCACCTGTTCTTCCGTGGGGCCAGCGCATGGATCGCACCGGCCCCGGTTGCTGTTATTCCGCCGCCTGCGTCCTGTCGGGCCAGCGCACCGCCCTGGTCAGTGCCACCTCATAGGCCTGTTGCAGCGTATCGGTCGGACTGTGCAGGAAAGATCCTGCTCGGGCACGGTAAAAGATCGAGGGATCCTCGACGCCCGGCCCCACCGTGCCCTTGGTAGCCAGCGCGCGGGCCGCCAGCAAAACGCGGCGGCGCACACGAGCGATCATCTGGTCGGTAGGCGCCAGATTTTCAAAGCTGTGATCCGTGATTGGCCCCATACTTTCGGTGACGGCCTGATCCTGCATGGTGATGTTCGGAATACCAGTGAACTGGGTGCCGTTGCGCTGGCTTTCACGGTCTATCGCCCAGTCATTGGCCTGACTGTCAGCCGAGCGCCAGCGGCCGTACCAGTCGGTGGTGTTGGGGGCATAGGTGATCGTGTCGAAGAGCGGCGTGCCGTCCTTGAGCGTCGAGGTATAGGCCGGATTGCCGGCATCCACACCGCAGGTGATGTCGAAGAGCATCGAATGCTCGTCATCCATCGGCACCCAGGCGCGGGCGATGGCGCGGGTGGCGAAGCGGTTGTTGGGGGTTTGCGTCCAGAAAGGGAACATATAATGGGCGACGCGCCAGGACTTCTGCCCATCGTCATTGGGGCGGTGGGCGCCGTACATCACGCCCCAGTCGGCCTGCGCCACCTCATATTCAGGCGCGCGGTCCAGCACGGTGGGGCGCATGGGGTGGTCCTCGTCCAGATCGTCCGCCTCGATCGAACCGACATGCAGGAAGCCGACATGGCTGGTGTCGATGTCGCCCTCCAGCGCCTGCAGCCAGTTGCAGTCGCGCTGAAGGCACCAGATCTCGGCCTCGGGATGCATCGTCGCCTCGATTTCGGGCAGTGGCGGCGGGTTGGTCTGGTTCTCGCCCATATAGACCCAGATCAACCCATTGGCCTCATGCGTCTTGTAGGCCATGGCATGAACCTTTTCCTTGAAGTCCATCCGCGCCGGAACCGAAGGCATGTCGACGCATTTGCCGTCCACATCGAACTTCCAGCCGTGATAGACGCAACGGATGCCGTTCTCTTCATTTCGCCCGATGAACAGCGAGGCGCAGCGGTGCGGGCAGCGGTGATCCATGATGCCCACCCGGCCCGAACTGTCACGAAAGGCGATGAGCTTTTCGCACAGGATCATCAGGCGGACAGGGTCGCCATCGGTCGTCACTTCCGAAGACAGGCAGGCCGGCATCCAGTATTGGCGCATAAAAGCGCCCATGACCGTGCCGGGCCCCACTCTTGTCAGATCGGTACTGTCGCTGGATTGCATGTTCACACTGTTCCTCGTTTGCTGCTGGGCCTGGCAAGCGCCGCTTGGTCTGGCGCGCTGGCCACCTCAGCCGTGACCTTGTGCCACCCTGTTAGAGGCTGGGCCTTTCTCACCCCAATCGGAATAAGGTCTTACCATTCAGAAAACGGGACGACGCCCTTGCAGCCATTCATGCTTTGCTGCTTCTTGGCGCCATGGCGGCACGCGAACCGCCGCCAGACACGAGCACCTTCAACCGCCGATCGGCCTCCCAAACCACGAAAGCCCCCATGATGACCGAGAGTTTTTCCCTTCCTGCCAATGGCAGCTTCTCATTCAAAGACCGCAACGCGCTCGTCACCGGCGGGGGACGGGGAGTAGGCGAGGCGGTGGCGCACGAGATCCATGCCGGGGGGGGCTGCGTCGCGGTCAGCGATGTTGATATCGAGGCAGCACAACAGGTAGCTCGCGCGCTGGACCCATCGGGCGAAACCGCCATGGCCCTTGCACTTGACGTGCGCAGCAAGGCGGATTTTCTCGCCGCCTGCGACGCGGTGGCAGACAACTGGGGCCGAGTCGACATCCTCGTCAACAATGCAGGCTATGCGAAGCGAACCCCCACGCAAGAGATCAGCCCCGAGGAATTCGACGAAATCGTCCAGATCAACATGCGCAGCGTCTTCCTGAGCTGTCAGATCTTTTCCGAACATATGCGCGAGAACGGCTATGGTCGCATCGTCAACATCACCTCACTGGCCGGGCAGAATGGCGGCACGGTTGCCTCCCCGCACTATGCCGCATCAAAAGCCGGGGCGATCATGCTCACCAAATATTTCGCTCGTTACCTGGCCGGTACCGGCGTGACCGTAAACGCCATCGCCCCTGGCCCCATCGACACCGCCAAGGCTCGTCTGAGCGAAGAACAGATCGCCCGAGTCGAAAGCGAGGTGCCGATCGGCCGCTTCATGAGGGTGGATGAAATCGCCGCCGCGACCGCCCTGCTCGCCTCGGACCGAGGTGGTTTCTTCGTCGGCGCCACGCTTGACATGAACGGCGGCCTTTATCTTCGCTGACCGGCATCATTCAAACGCCACTTGAAGGTCGTCCCGCTTTTATTATGGCTTTATGAGATTACAATTGGCGAGCCTACAGGCGCCCCCTTACTCTTCAGCCTAACAAAAGAGGGCGAAGGCCCTTCACTACAAAGCCATTCGGGAGATAGGCATGTTCATTCGCAACACATGGTATGTCGCGGCCTTTGCCGCTGAAATCGCCCCCGGCACGGCGCTTGGGCGCAAGTTCCTGAACGAGGCGGTGGTGCTGTTTCGCACGGAGCAAGGCCAGATCGCCGCGCTTGAGGATCGTTGCAGCCACCGCGCCATGCCGCTCAGCGCAGGGCATGTCGATGGCGAGATCATCCGCTGCTGCTATCATGGCGTGGAATTCAACGGTAAAGGCACCTGCACCCGCATCCCCAACCAGCAGCGCATTCCCGCCGCCGCCAATGTGCGCCATTATCCAGTGGTGGAAAAGAACCATCTGATCTGGATCTGGATGGGCGAGCCGGCATTGGCCGATCCCACGACCATCATCGACAATCCCGAGCATGACGATCCGCGCTGGACGTGGAGGCCTTTCAATTTCCATGTAAAAGCCGACTGGCAGCTCATCATCGACAACATCATGGACCTCACGCACGTCCCTTACATCCACGCCCGCACCATCGGCGGCAATCCGGAGCAGCATTATGGTGCCGACACGCAGGTAGAGTTCGACGGCCGCCGGGTAACGCTGCTACGCAAGATGCCAAATTCGGTGCCTCCCAAGTCCTACATCGACGCTGGCGGCTTCAAGGGCAGGGTCGACCGCTGGCAGGAGGTCCGCTTCGAGCCGGCACGCGGGATGACCTGCCGGGTGAATGCCGGCGGTTGTGACGCGGGCACCGGCGCCTATGAAGGCAAGCGCGACCATGGCTTCATGCTGGCCAACAACCATTTCATCACGCCTGAAACCGACACCACCAGCCATTATCTCTGGACCATCTGTACCACCGCCCCGCGCGAGAGCGGCGTGCCTGAGGTGCTCTTCAACCAGTTTTTCGACACGATTACAGAGGATGAGGTCACGCTGGAGGCGCAACAAGAGCGGATCAGTGACGCGCCTTTGCGCGGCTTCGTAGGCATAGCCAGCGACGGTGCGGTGAACCAGACGCGGCGCCTGCTCGGTGCGATGCATGAGCGGGAACAGGATGACCGCATACCGGCGTGACACCGACGCGTCGGGCGCGCGCCAACGCACACGACGCCGCCGATGGGCCCGCCCCAATGGCAGTCTACCGTTTCAACTTTTTCGCGCTGGCCGCACCCTCGGCAAGCAACTTGGCGATCGTATCGGAGGTCTTGCGCAGCTCCGCGCCAGCTAGCGGATGCGTACTGATGTACCATCAACTCATCCACAACATGCCCGAGCAAAGACTACGCCCTCTCATCCTGCAGTTCGAGACGCTTATCCGACACCATCGCATACTCAAACGCACTTTCGGCATCATTTGAATGAGGGGATTTATGAGGCTCGACCTTGCAAATTTCCCCACTACATGCCGTTAGATTTTCGGTCATGGAATAAGTGAGGTCCTGTCATCGTCCATTGCACGGCGAATTGCGCTTCGCTCTTTACCGCTCTTGGTAACAGCTATCAATTTGATGTCGAAGGCGCTCGCAGCACCTCCCTCGCGGCATCTGGCAGACCCGCGATGACAGAGAGATAGGCGCTGGCGGTGGCATCAGGCTGCCGCCGGCCTTGCTCCCAACCTTTGAGCGTAGCCAGCGGGATCCGATAGGCGCTGGCAAAAGCCTGCTGCGACAGACCCAATTCCTCGCGAATGGCGCGAACGTCCGGCACTTCGATGGTGTGCATGCGCGCCACCGGGCCCGCACCCTGTGCATGGGTCGCAGCCTCAGACATGGCCGCGATCAGATCATCACCAAAGCTGCTCATCATGCGTCTCCTTCGGCGATGCCCGCCGCTGTCTTGATGATCGCCGCAAAACCGGCGACCGTCGTCTTCTCGTCCGGCGTCAGGTCGGTGGCCTGCGCCTTGGCATAGGCCAGCAGCAGGTAGAGCGGACAGCCCGAGTGATAGTAGAAATAGATCACCCGCGCGCCACCGCGCTTGCCACTTCCCGTTTTGCCCCAGCGGAGCTTGCGCACACCGCCAGTGCCCTGGATCACGTCGCCCGCTTCCGGGTTGTGGGCCACGTAATCGACCAATTCAGCCAACTCTGCCTCGCTCCAGATTTTGGTCGCCGATCGCGCAAAGATTTGCGTCTCGGCGACGGTGATGGGGCGAGTCTTCATGTGCGGAATATACGTCATTGACGTTCAACCTTCAAGGAGCAGTGCAGGTCTGGCGCCCGCCCGCAAAAGCCTGCTCGATAGCCCGCCCGATTTCCTCGACGGCATCGATCAAATGGGCGTCGTCGAGGTGGGCAAAGCGCGCCGTGCATTTGATGCAGCGATGCCCCAGCCACACGGTCCAGGGGCCGGTCTTGCTATCGCGCAGCTTCAGCCAATTTCCGCGCAGGACACTCCATTGCAGCGAGTGAATTTCCCCACGCCGGCACCCAGTCAGAAGCAGCAGGGTGATCGCGACAGCCTGAGAGCGCAGACTTTGATCTGCATGTTCCCGCATCTCCGCCAGGTGCCGCGCCAAGCCGGGCCATCTCGGCCTCAGACAGATGGCGTGTCCGCATGAGCTTGCGATTGCAGCGGACTGCAAAAAGGGATTGGTATTCTCGACCCGGTAGCCCCAAGGCTCGGCCTTGTTCAGCGCCGGGCGCACGATGTCCATGCAACGGTGCGCCGCGCCTAGCCCTGCGTTATCGGTCAAGGCAGCAAACCATTTGGCGACATCAGCCTCGGTCAGGCTGTCGACATAAATATCCTTGAATGCACCGTCGATGTGGCAACGGCGGTAATCGGTGGCGGTGGTGCGCGCCGACGATACCGGCGCCCCTCATGCCGGACGCAATGGCTATGTCACGCACATCGGCAATCGGCGGTTTGCGGTGTTCCGCAGCGGCTTTTCCAAATCCCGCCGCGCTTTTCTGGGCTTGCTCCAGGCCGGATGCTGCGACCATGTCGTCAACGACGACGCCCTTGCCCGGATGCGCGAGATGAACATGGCCGCAGGCCAGATTGAGGCCCTTGCCGGCCACGCCGACAAGCGCTTTGCCAGCGCAGAGGCCTTTGCGGCGCACTTGACCTCGCTGGACTTTGATCAGCTTGCTGTCGCGCCTGATCCTATCAAGGTCACACAGAGCGGTACCGCTGATCCGTTCCTTGCGGGCAAATTTGGAGAGCCACGAGGAGCAAGGGTTGCCATGGAGGATCTCCCGAGAAGGAAGGGGCAAGGTCACAATCCGCCTCGCCACCGCCCTTCTCCCGCCCCCCTTCCCTCCCCATGGGTCACGCGCGCAGCGTCAATGCCATTCAGGGAACAGGTTTTCGCTGCCCCCGCGTGTCGCGCGCCCTCACGTCAGGCGTCAGTCGCCCAATACTGCGGAGCTATAATCGCTGGCCGCGTGCAGGATGTGGATGACCAGCACCACCTCGCGTTCGACCCGAAAGAAGATCAGGTAATTGCCATGCAGGCGGCGCCTGACGCCCGCGGCTTCAAAGCCCTGCATCAGGGGAAAGCGGTGCGGCATCTCTGCCAGCCCCAGACAGCTTTTGCGCAAGTTGCGGATGAAGGTGATGGCGCGGCTTGGATTGTCGCGGGCGATATAGTCGCCGATTACCTCAAGATCCCGCTCAGCCCCGCGGGTCAGGTGAAGGATCATTCGGCTGGGCGAGCCATCGCCTGATATTTGGCCTCGAGCCGGTCAAAGGCTTCCTCTGCCGGCACCGTCCTGCCCGCCTCGGCGTCGGCCAGACCGCGATTGATCGAGGCGTGCAATGCTGCAAGACGCATTTCGCGTTCCTGGATCAGCCGGACGCCCTCAACACTTCGCTCTTGGAATTGTAGCGGCCTGTCTCGACCAGGCTTGATACGAAGCCTTCGAGCTGCTGTCCCAGATCGGCATTGATCATGAACCGGCTCCCATGTTGACCCTGGCAGCATAGCGCTCTTATCAACTGTTATCAAAATCAGCTCACCCTCGCTGCGCGCCGCCATGGTCGGATCGAGAAACCGCAACCACCGACCGGGCCGACCATCGGGTGCCGCAAACCAGTCAATCCCTAGGGCGAACCACACATCCAGCGAACCTCGGCGCCGAAGCGCTGCGTTATATTCAGGCCAATTGGTCGTACGATACTTCGGCGGGGTCGGTCTGGGCATCTCGCCCATCTACGACATCCGATTCCTCAAGGGAATCCATCACCTTGCTATGCTACAAAGCCGTTTCACGAAAGCAGTGGGATCAGTTTTCCGTCTCGTTGGTCCGATTTTCCCGGCCATGCCAGAGGCGCAGAATATTGATCGCGCCATTGGCGATCTCATAGCGCATTTCGTAGTTGCCCACGATGATGCGCCGTACCTCTCTAGGTTCGTAAGCCTCCAGCTTTTCGCCTAGGCGCGGAAAATCAAACAGGCGTGTCGGAGCCTGAGTCAATTGCCGAACGACCCGTGCCGCCGCCTCTGGAGGCACGAGCCGCAAATGCTCGTAAAGGCGAAGCAGATCAGAGGACGCCTTGCTAGTCCATTGCACCTTCACAGAGTCGGCGGAGGCAATGGGTTGTCGGTTTCGAGGCTATCGGCCCAGGCCTGGATGGCTTGATGATCGATCAGCCGTCCCGCATCAACATCGACCAGAGCCTCAAGCGTCAGCTTATGGCGCTCTTCCTCCTGGTCGATCCACGCGGAAAGAGCCTGCTTCATGATCCAGCCACGCGACCGCTCGATCCGCGTGGCGAGAGCATCGACTTTGTCAGCAAGCCCGGACGGCACATGGGCGGTGAGAACCCGTGTCGCGGCAGCCATCTGATTACCTCCTAAGCACTATGATTAGTTTTTAATCGATTTCGCCTCGCGAGGCAAGTCGCCGCTGTTCTGGCCAAGATCGCTCAAGCTGGCCGCCTGCTCCGTCCGAAGGAGCAAATAGAAAGGGGGCGGCTCCGACCAGACGTACCATGCTCCTCCAACTGACGGCGCTTGGGGCTTTGCTGCATAACACATAACGGACATAAATTTTTGATTTATTGTTATTATTATGCGACACGCACGGTGTTCGGCATTCCGCTTCGAGAGAAACGATCGAGGATTGCAACACGGACTTTGAGCTCGGTTATCCCATTCTGAGACCCCACGAACCGACGCCCGCTTTATGATCGAACTTGCCATTCGCCGGCGGATTCGGGAACGACGACTTCGCCCCACCCCTCGTCAAGCAGCTCGCGGCGACAGTGAACGAGAGACTTGTTCCGATGCCGCAGCCCAAGCCCCTGACCGTCTGGAACGGCAGCGGTCCTAGATGACCAGATCCGACGCATAGACAGACCTGATCCACCTTGGCAGATGAGGCAAAGCGAAGACCAGCCGCCCATCCGAGACGGTGAGGCAATGGTTCGGGAGCTGGTTGAGGCCGGAATTGTCGAAGACCATACCGCGGTCAGCCTTGAGGATCGCCGCTCGAATGAGGGGCGCGCCGCGCGTGTAGCGGGTGCGGATTTTCTCTTCCGGCACGATATGCCCGCCTTCCTCCACGCGAGCGCCGACACGAGCGACGGACAACTCCGGCGTGTTGACGCCGACATGCATCACGATGACGGTGAAGCCGCTGGCTCGAGCCTCGTCTATGAGCTCAAGCTTGGATGGATGTGAGAATACGGTCTCGGTGACGAAGTCGCGTCCCTGCTCGATATATTCGGCTCGGCGCGAGGTGGCGATCTGCGCTGCCTCATAGGATGCCTCTGGTGATGGGTCACGCAGTTCATCACGCTGGATGATGTCAGCGTTTATGAACGGGCCCGCGAAGCTGGGTGCGACGCGAACCTGATAGAGAGTGGACTTGCCGGCACCATTCGGCCCGGCAAGCACGATCATCGTCGGCTTCATACCTCGCTTGCGGTCTTCTCGCGTACGAGATTGCCGGCGGCATCAAGGCCGACGCCGAGACCAAGCTGCCGCCGACCAGCGAAATAGGATTTCTCGTCAGGCCCGGGTTGTCCCATCTTTTCGACGAAGCTGTCGAGCCAGACGTCCTTTTCCTCACTGGTGAGTGCCGTGGTCTCGATTTGCCCTGCAAGGGCCGCGGTGATTCTAGCATGATCGAAATGGCCGGACTGCTCGATAGCCCGACCGATGCGCACCCAATGCGCCACCTGGCCAGCGACCGACCGGCTTTGCAGTTCGGATTCGCGGCGTACGATCTTCATGATGTCATCAGCAAGTTTGATCGATTGGGCCATGGATCACCTCTGCACACAGAGGTAGCATTTTGCTACCGCCCTTTCAAGTATCGGTGAGTCAGTTCAAAAATGTATGTCCGGATGCGCGATGTCGACAATTACGCCGCGCCCTCGGGCAGCAATGCGCAATCAGCAGAAAAGCTGATGGTCCACCCTACACAGAGGCCCCTGATCAACTATCTGAACCGACGACAGCTTACAGGCATCCCATTTGTAGCGAGACGGGCCGCCCATCGATCGATCCCGAGTGAACTGATGCGGTGGGCCCTCGATACCTGGTCGAAACAGCATTACCATCTGGCCCGAACGAAGGATGCCACCAAGGATGTGGTCCCCTTCGTTCGTTATGAAGCGGCGAGGCCTTACGGGATGCATGGGGAGCAGGCCTTACGGCGAGCGATCAGCGGCGATACCAGTTACGGATCACCTTCAGGTCTGCAACTTGGCCGCCCACGAGAGGGACGGTGACCTTCCAGACCACATCATCGACATATTCGCTGTCCGGCGTCTGCACATCCTTATAACGACAGGTTATCGTGGACGGATCGGTCATATCACAGCGGCTGCCCGCAGCCTGAAGCCTCTCGCGTGCTTCCGAAGCTGACAGGCCGACAGGAACGGCCGAGCGCAATTGGGATACCGCATATGTCATATCAGCTGCCGGAGTGTGTTGCTCGGCTCGAATGGGCGTCGAAGACCACAGCAGAGGGTCCATGGGCATGCCGAATTCCAGATCGGAAAAGCTCAATTTCCCGGGATTTTCAGCCATGGCAGGGCTTGAGAAAACGGCCGTGATGGCAAACGCTGCGGTAAGTACGGGGAAAATCTTCATCATCGTTCTCCTTGTTGAACCAAGGATGCTCTCCTGGACCGATCCATTCCAACGATGCCTGGTGATGGTTTCGATCCGGGGAGACGAACGATGATCCGACCAAGCGCGGCCGGAATGCTGTTGCTCATCAAGCCATTTCGCTGATGAGGTCTGTCAGCGCATCGGCCGTGCGAGTGCGATAGCGTCCTTGTGGCGCAGCGCGTAAAAGGCGCGATCGGGCAGGCTGAAGGGCAGTTCCACCAGATCGCCCGTCTGCAGCGCCCGCGCGCAGACCAGACGTGACAGCGCCGCAAGCCCCGCGCCGGCCTCGGCGGCGGTGGCCACCGCCTCGTTCGAAGGCAAGGTCAGGGCGACGGTCAAGTCTGCCGGGTCCACCCTGAAGGCGCGCAGATCCTCCTCAATCGTCGAACGCGTGCCCGAACCTTTCTCGCGCATCACCCAGCGCGCGTCGCGCAGCCATGCAGCCTCGATGGCAACGACCTTTTCCCGCCCGACCAGCACCATCGGGTCATGGTTCATCTCCTGAGCGGATCCATAAGTGGCGTTTATCCATTCTTCTAAACGTTGGAATATGCCATTTCAATCGTAAGGGCCGATGAATTTCGCTGACGCTCCCAACACTCCAGCCGCGCCATGATTGATCGCGAGGGCGGATCAAAACCATCAAACCAATCGGTTGGAGTGCGCGCGGCGCCTTTGCCATCAAATGGCCATGACGCTGCGAGGCGCTGGTGAAGGCCAGCCCCCTTCAGTTCCTCCCTCGCTCTTTCCTGCAAGGACCGCCATGATGATCAAGACCCTTCGCCTGCTTTCGCTGGCCACAGCGCTTGCCCTGTCCAGCGCCGTGGCTGTCCCCGGCCAAGCCCAGGAGGCCCCTATCGCGCGCTGCACCACCAGCGGCATCGCGCTGCAACTTCTGGGCTCTGGCGGCCCGATTTCCGATGATGCCCGCGCCTCCTCCGGCGCCATCATCTGGATCAACGGCAAGGCCCGCATTCTCATCGATGCCGGTGGCGGCACCTATCTGCGCTACGGCCAATCCGGCGCGCGGCTGGAGGATCTGGATTTCATCGGCATCTCGCATTTCCACACCGACCATAGCGCCGACCTGCCCGCCATCCTGAAGGGCGGCTATTTCCTGGCCAGCAGCCACAGGGTGAAACTCGTCGGCCCGACGGGCGATGCCAATTTCCCCTCAATGAGCACCTTCTTCAAACGCGAATTCGGCAAGGGACAGGGCGCCTTTGCCTATCTCTCGGGCCTGTCCTCGGCCAGTGACGGGCTCAAGCTGGCGGTCGAAACAGCCGATGTGAATGTGAAGGCCGAGCGCCCAACGGTGGTGTGGCGCGGCGATGGCGTCACCATCTCGGCCTATGGCATCCCCCATGGCGATGTGCCGACCCTGGCCTATCGCATCGAGACGCCCAAGGGCGTGATCGTCCTCTCCGCCGACCAGAACGGCAGCCGCAAGGGCTTCGTCGATTTCGCCAAAGGCGCGGATATTCTGATGATGCCTGCCGCCATCGACAATGATGCCGATGCCGCCTCGCGCTTCCTTCACGCCACGCCCGACATCGTGGGGCGCATCGCGGCGCAGGTGAACCCGCATATGCTGGTGCTCGACCATTTCATGGGCCGGGCGCTGCGCGACAAGGACCACAACGTCCAGATTATTCGCGGCTTCTACCACGGCTCGGCGCTGGCCGGGCGCGATCTGTCCTGCGTCCCCCTCTCGCATTGACCACCCCAACAACCTTTCAAACAAGGAGCATTCCCATGAAGCGTGACATCATCCTCGGCATCGCCATGACCTCGCTGGTGGCAGGCGCGGCAGTCGCCACCGCCGTGCCCGCCACCGCCGCGACCACCACGGCAAGCCCGGCGGCCCATGGCGGCGGCAAATGCGCCAGTGGCAAATGCGGCACGGAAAAGATCTATGCCCAGACCAAACCCCAGCACGACACGAACGGCGAGCTGGTGCGCGCCCGCGACGGCAAATGCGGCCCCAGCGGTCAGGGCTACAAGGTCGCCCAGAGCAACCAGCAGAAGCTGGCCGAGGGCGTATGCGGCCGCTAGGCAACAGCGCGCGCGGCATCGGCCTGCGCAGCGAGATCGTCGATGACCTTTGCCGCCAGCCAAGGCGCGAGGACATCGACTTTCTCGAACTCGCCCCGGAAAACTGGATGGGGCTGGGCGGGCGCAAGCGCGACCAGCTCGACCGGATCGCCGCGCTTTATCCGCTCGTCGCCCACGGGCTCAGCCTGTCGGTGGGCGACCCACAGCCGCTCAACCGCGACTATCTGGCCGATCTGCGCCGCTTTCTCGATGACTATGACATCATGCTGCACAGCGATCATCTCAGCCTTTCGCGCGATGGCACGGGCTATCTCTATGACCTGCTGCCGATCCCGTGCCGCGCCGCCAATCTGGACTATCTGGCCGCGCGTATCGACCAGGTGCAGCAGGCAACCGGGCGGCGGCTGGTGCTGGAAAACATCTCGGCCTATCATGACTACCCCGGGCAGATGCCCGAAGGCGAGTTCATGGCCGAGCTGGCCCGGCTTTCGGGTTGCGGCATCCTGCTCGACATCAACAATGCCTATGTGAACGCCCAGAACCATGGCGGCGATGCACTGGCCTTCATCACCGCCCTGCCGGGCGAGGCCATCGCCTATTACCACATCGCCGGGCATCTGGAACTGGAGGACGGGCTGCTGCTCGACACCCATGGCATGCCGGTGGCCGATGCCGTGGTGGCGCTGGGGCGGCAGGTCTGGGCAATGCATGGGTCTCGCCCTCTGCTGCTCGAGCGCGACAATCGCCTTCCCCCGCTCGATGCGCTGACCGCCGAACTGGCGCAGGTGCATGACGCGCTGACCACGCAGGTGCCCCATGTCCAGCCAGCCTGAGCCCGCCGCGCCCGAGGCGATGCAGGCGGACATTGCACAACTGTGCGCCCGGGTGCGCGCGGGGGAAGAGATGCTTTATGGCCGCCTGCTGCGCGAGAACATCCTTGGCGTCATCACCTGCAGTTTCCCGGCATTCTCGCGCCGGGCCGGGGCGGACAGGCTTGCCGCATGGGTCGATGCGTTCGTCGGCGGCCATCCCGCCACGCTCCCCAGCTTTCACCAGATTGCGAGTGAATTCCTGCTTTTCGCGCAGAGTGCTCCGGAGTTTCCCGCCGCGCTCATGCCGGTTGTAGAATATGAATGGGTGCTGCTCGATGTCGAGATCGACCCGGCCTGGGTCAAGCCTGCGCCGCCAGCAGTCTGCGACACTGACACGCTGGTCACGCTCAATCCCACGCTGCGGCTGCTGATGCTGCCCTTTGACGCCACCGCAGAGGAATGGCCGATGCAGGACCAGCCGATGCCCCATGCGGTCTGGCGCAATGGCGCCCATGGCATTGTCACTCGCGCGCTCAGCCGCGAGGACTGCTTGCTCATCGACCAGTTGCGTCAGAGCGCTCCCACCTCACCTGGCGACCTTGCCCGGCACGTCGCCATCGACCCGCCCGGAGATGTGACCGCCTGGATCCACGCCGCCCTTTCGGGCGATCTTCTCTGCCTTGCCCCACGGAAGGAAGCGCAATCATGACAATCTTCAAGACCCTCGAACGGCTTTTCACTCGCATCCAACTGCTCGATTTTCTGCCACTTCTGGCCATCCGTCTTTATCTCATCCCCATTTTCTACGAAGGTGCCCATGCCAAGCTGACCGGCTTTGGCGCATTGGTGACCTGGTTCGGCGCGCCAGCATCGCAAGGCGGGCTGCATATGCCCGCCCCTCTGCTGTTGGCCATTCTTGCCACGGCGGCCGAGACGGCTGGCTGCATCTGCCTGGCCCTTGGCCTGTTCACCCGCCTCATCTCGGTGCCGCTGATGGTGACGATGACCGTCGCCGGGCTGAGCGTCCACTGGTCGCATGGCTGGGCGGCGATTGCCGGCAAGACAGCGGAATCGACGCTGCGCTTTCAGGCCTTCATGGAATGGCTGGCGCAGAATTTTCCCGGTCGTTTCAACTATATCACCCAATTGGGTGACCCGATCATCCTCAACAACGGAATTGAGTTCACCGTCACCTATGTCATCCTGCTCGCAGTGCTGTTCTTCCGGGGCGGCGGGCGCTGGGTCAGTGCTGACTACTGGCTGTCGCGCTTTTTCCCCGTGCAGGCCGCATGGTTGATGCCTGCCGACTCCAGGGGCGACACTCAGTCTGCCTAGGCGGCCAAGGGAGAGGTTGCGCAAAGGAAGATCTGGCCAGGCTCATCTGGCCCGGGCCGCCGATGAAATGCTGGTCTTGCCTGACCGGCGCCAAACTGGAGTATCATCACATGTCCAAAGCCCCCATTCATATCGCAGTGAGCGGCGCTGCCGGCCAAATCTGCTATGCTTTGCTCTTCCGCATTGCGCGCGGCGATTTGCTGGGCGCTGATCAGCCGGTCGTGCCCAACCTGCTCGACATCGAACCAGCACTGCCAGCTGTGCAGGGCGTGGTCATGGAGTTGGAGGACTGCGCTTTCCCGCTGCTAAAGGGGGTGACAGTCACGGCCGATCCCGACACCAATGCCTGGATCCTGGCCAAGCATGCTCCCGGATTTGATCGCGAGAACATCGGTTCAATGATCCGTCTCGACCACAACCGTGCTGCCGGGCAACTGGCGGCCAAGGCCGGGGTCGGCGTGGGCGAGATCGGCAAGCTGGCGGTGTGGGGCAACCATTCGCCCACGATGTTTGCAGACTGGACCTACGCCACCGTCGGCGGGGAACCGCTGCCCGCCAGGATCGGCGATGTCGGCTGGTATACCGACACGCTGATCCCTCGCGTGGCGCAGCGCGGATCGGCGATCATCGAGGCGCGCGGAGCCTCCTCGGCGGCGTCGGCAGCCAATGCCGCGCTCGACCATATGCGCGACTGGCTGCTGGGCTCGAATGGGGAATGGGTGTCGATGGGGGTGTCCTCCATCGGAGAATACGACATTCCCGAGGGGCTGATCTGCGGCGTGCCTGCGGTCTGTACACCCCGCGCCATCGAGCGGGTGCGCGGGCTGGAACTGGATGAGTTCCAGCACAGGATGATCCAGCACAGCGTGGCCGAACTGGTCGAGGAACGCGATGCCGTGATGCGCCTGCTGGCCGAGTGACGCTGCTGCCCCCGACCGCCTTACAACTGGGGCCGGGGGCGTTTGATTGCTCCGGGCGTAGTCCTGCACTACCTAAGGAAGCTCTGCGCAGGTAGGAATTTCAGCGTCGTCAAGCGTCAGCCGAGAACGTTGGCTGAGAGCGCTCGTCGTGGCGCGTG
>JAGWMZ010000089.1 GCA_028871475.1 Sphingomonadales bacterium
CCCTTCGCTGCGCTCCGGTGCGGCGGCCCCTCAATCGCGGGCTGCGCTTCAGTTCATCCCGGCGGGAAAGGCTCGCCGGTAAGATCTGGAGACTTCCCATGAACAAGGTTTTCCTGTCCGGCCGCATCACCTCCGACATCAGCCGCTTCGGCACCGACAGCAAGGGCGGCGTCAGCTTCACCCTCGTCACCAGCAGGCCGGTCATCAAGGACGGCCAGGTCGTCAAGGGCGACGATGGCTACGCCGAAACCTACGACCAGTTCCACACCATCAAGGCCTTCAACGGCCTCGGCAAGTCGATCGCCAACCACAAGAAGAAGGGCGACAAGCTGATCATCACCGGCGAGATCCGCTACACCCGGAACGAGAAAGACGGGCGGACCTACTACAACACCGAGATCGTCGCTGACGAGATCGAGTTCATCTGACCCAGACGGGCGGCCCCACGGGCCGCCCTTTCTCTTTCGGGAGCAAGTCCATGTTTCACACCTCGGCCTTCGATGAATTCGCCTGCGTCCCCTGCGGCATCACCGTCACCAACCCCGCCATGGTCGCCCGCATTCGCGCCCAAGCCGCTACGTTGAGCGATTACGAAATCGCCGCCCATCTGGGCAATGCCATCGCCTCATCGACCGACGCCGCCCATGCCCTTGCCTGGGAACAGAGCCAGCTTGGCGAAGCCAGCGCCGAAACGCTGGTTGACGCCGAATATTTCGAGGAACTGGTCGCCGCCTGGAGCCTGATCGCCAGCGAGCGCGGCATCGACAGTCTCGATGGGCTACTCATCGATGTCGTGGCGGTGCATTGAAGACGATGTGGGGAGGGGAGGTCCTCTCCCCAACGGGCTCATGCCTCAGGCATGACCCGCCGCATGAAGGCGTCGAAAAGCGGAACGGTAAAGGCGGTGTCGCCATGGGCCGGGCTGTAGAGCATCCCTTTGGTGATGAGGCTGTTGCGCGTCGGCGCCACGCTCGACACGCGAACGCCGAGCGCCTCGGCAATATCGCCTGAACGATGCGGCCCTGGGCCCAGCGCTGCCATGGAACGCAGATAGCGTTTCTCCGAAGGGGTCAGTCGATCAAAGCGCACCCGAAAGAAGCTGGCATCCAGATCGGCCAAGGCCGTAATGGTCGCCGCCATCACATGCTCGCGGGTGATGGGGGACGCTTCGGCAGTGTCCCAGCTGTGCTTTCCCCATTCCTGCAAGAAATAGGGATAGCCCTGCGTCTGCTCGACGATGGCATCGAGGGCATCGCCATTGATGGTCTCTTCCTCGCGCTCGATCGGCACGCGAATGGCGGAACTGGCGGCTGCGGCATTGAGTGGGCCGACCTCAATGAACTCGAAAAGACGCTCTGCGTAAGATTTGGCGCGCCCCATCTGTCCGAGCAATTGCGGCAGACCGGCTGCCAGCATGGTGACCGGCACCTGGCGTTGGTTGGCCCGGTGCAGGGCGCTGATCAGCGCGGCCAGTTGCTCCTCAGGCACATATTGCAATTCGTCGATCACCAGGACGATGGCGCTCTCGCGTTCTCGTGCCGCTTCTCCGGCGGCAATCATCAGATCGGCAAGATCGGCGTCAAGGTCACCGCTATCGGCCAGCCCCGGTTCCGGTTCGAAATCGAGCGCGACCTCGATGTCGTCATACTTGACCTTGAGCTTGGCGAAACCGGCCAGCGCCCGTAGCGCCCTCGTCACGCCTGCGGTAGCCTGTTTGATCCGGTTGAGGCGTAGCAGTGCCGCGCGCAAAGAGGGCACAAGGACGCCGGGCAGCGAGCGATGCTCGGGCGCCTCCAGCGACACGATGGTGAACCCGTCTGCCTCAGCGGCATCGCGCAGGCGTGAGAGTAGCACCGTCTTTCCGACACCGCGCAGACCATAAAGGATGCTGGGCCGCGCTGCTCTTCCCGCGCGAATTCGGTCGAGCGCGATCGCGTTGCGTTCGAGCAGGTCTTCACGACCGGCCAATTCGGGAGGCGGGGTGCCAGCCCCAGGGGCAAAGGGATTGCGACGTGGATCCATAGGGAGTTTATGGCAGTTTATTGTTTTTCTGTAAACTCGGCTAATTTCACTTGATATGCGAAGGGAAGGGACGGTGGGCGCCTGCCCGCCAAGGCGGTCACCGCGCTCTATTCCGCCCAAAACCCTGACGGGCTCCGGGCTCCACCGAGCCCCATGCGGGTCTCGGCCCATTCGGGTGACGATCAACTGGCGCGGGGCGATTGGGGCACCGTAGCGTATCCTTGAAACCAACAATCTCTCTCTCGTAGTCCTATCATGGCAAGCTGGCCGGGCGCTTGTGCAAGGATGCGCGGTGCCCCCAATTTTGCGGCGGGCCAGCCCACCACAAAATCGGCTCCCCCACGCCCCGCTGGCGCGGCGTCA
>JAGWMZ010000064.1 GCA_028871475.1 Sphingomonadales bacterium
GCGCCGCCTGCGCCGCCGCCGCCCGCCCCCAAGGGCCCGGCGATCCCCGCCACGCCCAGGGGTGACCCGGGTTCGTGGGTGACGTCGGAGGACTATCCTTCGGCTCCGCTGCGCGAAGGCGCCCAGGGCACGACCGGTTTCCGCATCACCATCGACACGAGCGGAAAAGTGGCCGGCTGCGAAATCACCAGCTCGAGCGGCAATGACCAGCTCGACAAGGCGACCTGCCAGTATCTGACGCGCCGCGCGCGCTTCAAGCCTGCGCAGGACAGCGACGGACACCCCATGATGGGCAGCTATGCCAGCCGCGTGAAATGGGTCGTCCCGAAGGACTGATTTCAACTTCCCACGAGACAGGCGCAAGCACATGGACAGCGCCTGTCACGATCATACCCAACTTATCTCGCTTGAGAGGACTACTCGCATGCTTACTCAGATCCTGGCCGCTGCCGAAGGCGCTCCCCAGAACAAGTTCGGCTTCATGGAAGCCATGCAGCAGGGCGGCGCCCTGTCGTGGTCGATCGTGACCATCCTGGCGATTTTCTCGTTTGGTTCGTTCTTCATCCTGTTCACCAAGTGGAATGACCAGGCCAAGATCTTCCGTCAGGTCAACAATCTGGGTGCGTTCTGGAAGGCGCCGAGCCTGAAGGAAGGCGCCGCCAAGCTCGACAAGAACAGCGCCGTGCGCGACATCGTCGAAGCTGGCCTGACCGCTGATGAGCAGCATGGCAAGCTGGTTGACGCCCTGGAAGCCCATGACTGGCTGCACGGTTCGCTCGAGCGTACCGAAGCCGGCATCAACGCTTACCTGGCCCGCGGCCTGCCCTTCCTCGCCACCGTCGGTTCGACCGCTCCTTTCGTGGGTCTGTTCGGTACCGTGGTCGGCATCTACCGCGCCCTGATCGCCATCGGCATCGCCGGTTCGGCCTCGATCGACAAGGTCGCCGGTCCCGTCGGTGAAGCGCTGATCATGACCGCCATCGGTCTGCTGGTCGCCGTGCCCGCCGTGCTTGCCTACAACTTCCTGATGAGCCGCAACAAGCGCATCGCGGAACTGCTGTCGGGCTTCTCGAACGACGTGGCCGCCTACATCAACTCGAAGGGCACCATCAAGCCCGCCGTGGCCACTGGTCCGGCTCCCAAGGCTGCTCCGGCTCCGGCTGCCAAGCCTGCCGCCAAGGCCTAAGGCTGTATGACTTGCTGGCGCCGGGTCGATCAGGTCCGGCGACAGTTCAGGCGGGCGGGGGCGGCTGGCAGCATGCGGCCTCCCGCTCCTCCCCTCTCCCCTTCGGGGGTCATGCAAGAACAGGATAGAATCCCATGGCAATGTCAGTAGGCGGCGGCGGCGAAGACAAGCCGATGTCCGAAATCAACACCACGCCGTTGGTGGACGTCATGCTGGTGCTGCTGATCATCTTCTTGATCGCGGTTCCGGTCGCGATCCAGACGATTAAAAACCTCCACATCCCGATCATGGTATCGTCGGAATCGAAGGACAAGGTCGAGAACCTGCTCCTTTCGGTGGCGACCACCGACAGCGAAGGTCGCAGCGCTGGCGATCCGGGTTACGAGGGTTCGGCACGCGGCGGCGAATGCCGTATTTACTTCAACAACATCACGCCGGTCGACGACACCGAGCTGCGTGACATGGCCTTCAAGCGCCTTGATGCCATCATCAAGCGCGAAGGCGGTCCCGAAGCTCTCAAGGCCGAGCCCGACAAGATCCCGCAGGTTCACATCCGTGCCGACGTCAATGCGCCCTGGCGCTGCGTCGCTGGTGCGATCTACAATGTGCAGGTCTCGGGTTACCCCACCGTCGGCTTTATCTCGACCCCGGTCGATCCTAACGGCTGACGCCTCTCATCAGGAGTATCGCTTATGGCTATGTCAGCCGGTAGCAGCGAAGGCGAACCGATGAGCGAAATGAACACGACGCCGTTGATCGACGTCATGCTCGTTCTGCTTATCATGTTCATCATCACCATCCCCGTGGCCACCCATGCGGTCAACATCGATCTTCCCGGGCCGCCGCCGCCAAACGCGCCGAAGCCCCCGGTCGATCCGATCAAGAACAAGGTGGTCCTCACCCCGGACAACCAGATCCTCTGGAATGGCACGCCCATCGACCAGTCGGTTCTGCTGTCCAACCTGCAGGCCTCGACCCAGATGGCCGTTGAGCCGGAGCTCCAGTTCCAGCCCGACGCCCAGGCCGGTTACGACCTGTCGGCGCATGTTCTGAACATCATCAAGGGTTCGGGCGTGACCAAGTTCGGCTTTGTGGGCAACGAACAATATGCCCGCTTCGGCAAGGCGCCCGGCGCGCCCAAGGCTGAATAAGCAAGGCTTTCGGAACACCGAAAATCAAAGGGGCGGAGCGATCCGCCCCTTTTTTGCGTCATCACCCCATGGCAATGGCCGCCAGCCCCTCAGCCTCGAGCAGGAGCGCATCGTCGGCGGCGCCAGCCGGCAGGCTTTCGCGCCCGATCATGCAAAGCACCGGCACGGCCAGCGGCGAGACACGTTCGAGCACCTCATGCGCCATGGCCTGCTGCGCGCGGGCGAGCGCATCGGCCACCCGCGCCACATCGGTCATCCGCGCGCGGGCATCGGCCCAGGCGGCATCCAGCAGCAGATGGTCAGGCTCATAACGGCGCAGCACGTCATAGATGAGGTCGGTGGAAAAGGTGACCTGACGGCCGCTCTTGCGCGTGCCGGGGACCTGCCGCTCGATCAGGCCCGAAATGACCGCCACTTCGCGAAAGGCACGGCGCAGCAGATAGGAGTCCTGCACCCAGGCAACAAACTCCTCGGTCAGGATCTCGGGCGAGAGCAGCGCTGACGGGTTCGTGACCGGCGACAGCCCCCAGACAGCCAGTGCATAATCATTGGCAACAAAACCCAGGGGCGCGAGACCGAGCGCTGCCATGCGCCGGGTGATCAACATGCCGATCGACTGGTTCGCCGGCCACCCCTCGAAGGTGTAAAACACGCTGTAGTGCCGCCCCTGATGCGGGAAGCTCTCGACCAGCAGTTCCCCCGGTCGCGGCAGGCGCGACCGATAGCGCTGCACCTCCAGCCATTCACGCACATCCTCGGGAAAGGCCCCCCACCGCGGCGTGTCCTGCAACAGGCCCTGCACCCGCCCGGCCAGATGAGTGCTGATCGGGATGCGCTGGCCCATATAGCTCGGGATCTGCCCCGCACGCCGCGCGGCGCGCACCAGCAAGGCGCCATCGCTCAACCCCTCGACCTCCAGATCCAGTCCGGCAAAGCGAAAGGTTGCCCCCGGCCCCAATTGCGCCGCGAACTCTTCCTCCACCCGGCCCAGCGCCCGCCCGTTACGAAACCGCACCTCGATCATCTCATTGTCGACGATGATACCGGCATTGAGCCGATGCCGCCCCGCCATGTCGGGATGGGACAGACGGAACCACCCTGCCCTGCCCTCCAGCGGGACGATACGGCGAAACCGGTCATAGGCGCGCAGGGCATAGCCGCCATTGCCGACGAAACCGAGCACCCGCGCCCATTCCGCATCGCCCACCCAGCCATAGGACCAGACCGAGCGCACCTGCGCCAGCAAGGCGGCGCCATCAAAGGGCCCGGCGCAGGCCACATTCATCACATGCTGGGCCAGCACATCGAGACCACCCGGGCGAAAGGGCTCGCCATCCCGCTCACCCGCCGCGACGGCGTCACAGGCCGCCACGGCCTCGAGATATTCAAAGCGATTGCCAGGAACCAGCAACGCCTTGCTCGGTTCATCCAGCCGGTGATTGGCCCGCCCCACCCTTTGCAACAGGCGGGACGATCCCTTGGGGGCCCCCATCTGGATCACCAGATCGACATCGCCCCAATCGACGCCAAGGTCGAGGCTGGCGGTGCAGACCAGCCCGCGCAATCGCCCCTCGGCCATCGCGCCTTCCACCTTGGCGCGCGCCTCGCGGCTGAGCGAGCCGTGGTGGATGCCGATGGGCAGATTCTCGTCATTCACATCCCACAGGCACTGGAACACATATTCGGCCAGAAAGCGCGTGTTGGTGAAGATCAGCGTGGTGCGATGACGGCGGATCTCGGCAAGGATGCGCGGCACCGCCCAGATGGCCGCGTGGCCACTCCAGGGCATCCGCTCATCCTCGGGCACCATCACCGTGACGCGGGCCGGCGCGCCCGCCTCACCCTGCACCAATTGCACCTCCTCGCCCTGTCCGCCCGGCGCCAGCCATCGGCGGAACCCCTGCGGATCGGCCAGTGTGGCCGACAGGCCCGCACGCCGCATGGCGGGTGCCAAAGCCTGCAGGCGCGCCAAGGTGAGCGCGAGAAGGTCGCCACGCTTCCCCTGGGCAAAGGCGTGGATCTCATCGACCACCACCCGCTTGACCCCGGCGAACAGTTCGGCGCTTTCGGGATAGCTGGCCAGCAGGGCCAGCGACTCCGGCGTGGTGAGCAGGACATGGGGCGGCCGTGCCCTTTGCCGCGCCTTGCGCTCGGAAGAAGTGTCGCCACTGCGCGTTTCGATCCGCAGCGGCAGGCCGAGATCCTCCACCGGCCGCATCAACCCCCGCCCGACATCGCGCGCCAAGGCCTTGAGGGGCGAGACATAGATCGTGTGGAGGCCCTCGCCGATGCGCCCTCGCGCCGCGTCAGCCAGCGTGGGGAGAAACCCGGCCAACGTCTTGCCGGCGCCCGTATCGGCCACCAGCAAGGCATCGCGGCCCGCCTGCGCGGCAGCCAGCATCTGCCATTGATGCGACCTTACCCGCCAGCCCCGCGCATCGAACCAGCCGGCCAGCACATCTGGCAAGGCTGGTGGCGGATCAACGGGTGACATGTCCCCTACCCCCTCGTCACGCCCATGGCGGCCAGCCGCTCGTCAAGATCCGCCAACACGCGCGCCAATGCCGCCTCGTTCCATGCCTCGGCGCGGGCCGAGAGTTTGGCTTCTGTGTTCGAGGCGCGCAGCAACCACCAGCCGTCAGCCGTGCTCACCCGGATACCGTCGGTGTCGTCCATGGGCAGCCCGTCGCGCGCCACGCCCTCGCGCACCTGTGCCACGAGCCCGGCCGCCTGTCCGGCCGCGACGGTGATGCGCAATTCCGGCGTGCTGGCCATCTCCGGCATGGCCGACCGCAGATCGGTGATCGACGCGCCCAGACGGATGCTGGCGGCCATCAGGCGCAGCACGGCCAGCATGGCATCGTCAAAACCATACCAATCCTCGGCAAAGAACAGGTGGCCGGTCATTTCGCCGGCCAGCAGCGCGCCCTTCGCCTTCATTCCGGATTTAATCAGACTGTGCCCGGTCTTCCACATCAGCGCCCGCCCGCCCAGCACGGTGATCTGGTCGAACAGGGCCGACGAAGCCTTCACATCAGCCATAATGAGAGCGCCAGGCTGTCGCGCCAGCAGATCCTGCGCCAGGATCATCAGGATCTGATCGCCCCAGACCACGCGTCCCAGACCATCGACAAGCCCCAGCCGATCGGCATCACCATCGAAGGCAACTCCGAAGTCGAGCTGTCTGGAGAGGACGAGATCGCGCAAATCGGCGAGATTCGCCTCCACCGTCGGATCAGGATGATGATGAGGGAAATGACCGTCCACTTTCGTGAACAGCAGATGATTCTCACCGGGCAAACGCGCGGTCAGCGCCTCGATGATGGGGCCAGCCACGCCATTGCCCGCATCCCAGCCGATGCGCAGCCGCCCCAGCGCCACAGGATCGAGCCCGCGCAGGTCGGCGAGCAGGCGATCGGCATAAGCGACGAGGACCTCGCGGCGCTCCATCTGGCCTTGCGCGACGCCCATCGCCGGGCCACCCTTGGCAAGGTGGAAGGCAGGCCCCTCACCGCCCGTCCCGACCTCGACGGGCCCGAGTGCAGCGATCCTGTCACCAAGCGCCTGAAGATCTGCCCCGAAGAAGGGAGCGCCACCCCATACCAGCTTAAAGCCATTGTGATCCTTGGGATTATGGCTGCCTGTTACCTGAATACCGCCCTGCATCTGCTCGGCTGATCCAGCCTCTTCCCGGCTACATGCCTCGGCATAATACAGCATCGGCGTGGTGGAGAGACCGATGCGCACAACATCCACGCCGCCAGCGGTCAGCCCCTCGACCAGCGCGGCCTCCAGCATGGGCGAGGACAGGCGCCCGTCATAGCCCACGACCACCCTGGGCCGCGCGCCGCCAGGCACAAGGCCCGCATCGCGAAGCATACCAGCGAAACCCAACCCGATCACCCAGGCATCGGCAGCGACAAGGCTGGTGCCGACCACCCCGCGAATATCATATTCGCGCAGGATCGCCGGATCGAGCCGGTGGCTCACCCCGTCCGCCCGTCACGCATGACCATGGCGGCCAGCATGAGATCACGCGCGGCATTGGCTTCGTGGACCAGATCTTCTGTGCCGCCACGGTCGGGATGCACGCGGGTGATCAGCCGCTTGTGCGCCTCGATGATCTCGGCGCGGCTGGCCGAGGCGTTCACCCCCAGCAACTGGCGGGCACGGCGCACGGCAGGCTCTTCCACCCGCACCACGCGCCAGATTTCCCAGGGCCAACGCCCCGTGGCAAATTTGCAGCCGACGATGAACACCAGCACCAGCGAGATAATTTTGCTCATTCACCGGCCTCGATCATACACTTGCCCTGCCTGCCCCTGATCCATGCGACCGGGCAGCCTTATCCTGCCGGCGGCTCAATAGGAATAGGGAGCGGTGTTCGGGGTTTCCGCCATGGGCCCGCTCTCCTGCGGCGCGTAAGCGGTGGCCGCCTGATAGGGCGTGGCGGAAGAACCGCCCTGCGCGGGGGCCGGCGCCTGCGGCGCATCCTGAGCGCTCCCTGCCTCGGGCTGGGGCGCAACCGGGCGCGGCGGCGGCGCGGGCAGGTTCAGCCCCGAAATCAGCGCACGCAACTCCTGCCGCGCGACCAGATGGCTGGTGCCCAGATCGCCCAGATAGTCCTTGTCGAGCAGGGTCAGCCCCGCCGGGAACAGCTCGCGGTAGATCACGCGTTCGGAGAGGCCCGCAGCGATGCGGAAGCCCACCCGCTTCGACAGTTCCTGAAGCGCATTGTTGATGCGGCGCATGTTGCGCGCCTCGATATGGCCGGTGCGGTTGCGCACCACCACCCAGTCCATCTCGCGCCGGCCCTGATTGATGGTGGCCTGCGCGCGCTTCTTGCGGGTTTCCCAGATCAGCTCGGCATAGAAAGACAGGCGGCGCACCTTGAACGTATCCGGGTCCACCTGGCCGATGAGGTCGAAGTCGATGAAACTGTCGTTGAGCGGAGTGATCAACGTGTCGGCCGTGGTGGCGACATAGCGGGCAAATTCATCATCGCGCCCGGGCGTATCGAAGATGAGGAAATCGACATGGGGCGACACTTGCGCGGCCAGTGCCTCCAGCTCCTCCACCGTGGTGCCGCGAAACACCTCGAACCGCGCCATGGGCAGATTATAGCCCTTGCGGCGGATCGTCTCGGCGCGGTTTTCCAGATAGCGGTGCAAGGTGCGCTGGCGCGGGTCAAGATCGATGCAGCCCACACGCACGCCCAGATAGGCCAGTGCGATCGCCACATGGACCGCCGTGGTGGATTTGCCCGTGCCGCCCTTTTCATTGGCGAAGATGATGCGATGCGGGTTGCTCATGACTGGCCTGTTGCTGTGGCGGTGTATCGCCACCATATTGCCCTTTGCGCTCGGCAGGCGCTAGGGCAAAGCGCCCGCTCCGGCCACAAAGCTGTGGGCAAGGCGCAGGACCAGGCTTGGGCCTGCCCATCGCGAACCACAGTGGTCGCAAGGCAGACAGGAAAGACATTCGGTGCGGATCATTCATCACAAACCCACCCTGCGCACAGCCATCGCCAGCCTGCGCAGCGCCGGCAAGATCGCGCTGGTGCCCACCATGGGCGCACTGCATGAAGGACATCTGACCCTGGTGCGCGAGGCCCGGGCGGTGGGCGCGCAGGTGGTGGTGTCGATCTTCGTCAATCCCCGCCAGTTCGGCGCCCATGAGGATCTCGACGCCTATCCCCGCCAGTTGGAGGCCGATGCGGCACTGCTGGCGCAGGAACAGGTGGCGATCCTCTGGGCGCCGGGCGTGGAGGAGGTCTATCCCGCCGGCTATGCCACCAACATCTCCGTGTCCGGCGTGTCGGAGGGATTGGATGGCGCGGCGCGGCCCGGTCATTTCGATGGCGTGGCCACGGTGGTGTGCAAGCTGTTCAATCAGGTACAGCCCGATTTCGCCCTGTTCGGCGAGAAGGACTGGCAGCAACTGGCCGTCATCCGCCGCATGGCGCGCGATCTGGATATGGCCTATCCGCTGGTGGAGAACATCATCGGCGTGCCCACCGCGCGCGAAAAGGATGGGTTGGCACTCTCCTCGCGCAACGCCTATCTCACGACGCAGGAGCGCGAGCAGGCGCCGATCCTGGCCGCCGCCATGCGCGAGGCGATCGCCGCGATGGAAGGTGGCGCGGCGGTTGGCCCGGCTCTGGCCCTTGTGCAGGACAAGCTGCTGGCCGGCGGCTTTTCCAGCGTCGATTATGTGGCGCTGCATGATGCCGACAGCCTGACCCCGCTGACCGAACTGGGCAAGGCACCGGCACGGCTGCTGGTGGCGGCGCGGCTGGGCAAGGCGCGGCTGATCGACAATATGGCGGTGCGCCCGCTCGGCTGAGGTTGACTGCCAAGGGGGCTGACTGACTGCCCGGTCATCGCCGCGCATTCACGCCATGGTCAACACATGCCGGCATGGCAGATTGCGCGGCGGGTGCTATGCTTGGGGCAGAAGGACGACACAGGAACCGGCATGAACTCGGATCGACTCAAGGCACTGACCGACGGCGTGGTGGCCGTGATCATCACCATCATGGTTCTCGAGATGAAGCCGCCCGAAGCCACCACGCTTCCCGCATTGCTCGCAATCGCCCCGGTCTTCCTGAGCTATGTGCTCAGCTTTGTGTATGTGGCGATCTATTGGAACAATCACCATCATTTCTTCGCCCTCACGCCAAAGGTGACGGGCGCCATCATGTGGGCCAACTTCAACCTGCTGTTCTGGTGCTCCCTCATCCCCTTTTCGACGGCCTGGATGGGGGAACACGAGTTGCAGGCATGGCCGACGGCCGTTTACGGGCTGGTCCTGCTGGCCTGCGCGCTGGCCTGGTATGTCATGCAGGCGGCCATCATTCACGCCCAGGGCGCACAATCCGACTTGAAACAGGCTTTGGGCAGCGACTGGAAAGGTAAGCTCTCGCCATTCCTCTATGCCAGCGGCATCGGCCTGTCGTTTGTGAGCCCGGCCTGCGCGGCGGTGGTCTATGCCGCCGTGGCCATGCTGTGGCTGGTCCCCGACCGGCGCTTTGCGCGCCATGTGGCCAATCGCGCGCCGACAGACCATCACGACACCACAGCAGCCTGAGACAAGCGAAAAGCCCGCATCAAGCTCGGATTCAAAAGATCAGATTTTGGAGATTTTTCCGATCCTCCCGGCCGCTGGCCGGGAGATCTGATGGTGCCCCGTAGCTGATGAAAGTGGGCACTCAAATCATTGGGAGATTTCGGTGCCGAGATCCCGTTGATTGCAGTTAAGCGCCAACTCTGCCATTCGCAGCAATTGCCCTATCCAGATTTGGCTTGATCTGGGACGAAGCCGCTGTTCCGGGCTGAATCCGGTAGCGACGACTTCCGCTGGAAGCCGTCGCTCAGCTCTCGAGCCATAAGGTCAGCCTATGGCAAACTGGTTGTGGGATCCGGAACGGCAGGTTCCGGATGCCCGAAGGGCGATAGCTGCCATTCGCCTGAGCGCAGTGGAGGCGGCAGTAGTCGACCAGATTAAGACGTTCCCTTCGGGCGGTGCAGGCGTCCGAATCTGACAAGAGCAGCCGTCTACACATCAAGGCAACCATCGCAATTGCCTCTCCAGCATATTGAATCGTCGCCTACAGAAATTCCAATTGCCACAATTTATCTAAAATTCATTGATCTAACAGAAAACCAAAAACTCTTGTCGCCGCAATCGCATCTATCGTAAAACTGATTGTCTTTTCCTTTAATAATATTCCACATAATCTCGTGTCGGTCGAGCAAGTCGATGTAGTTCTCATCGCACAGGTCTTCGACAAGGCGATGGACTCCAGCATGATAGTCGATATGAGCCGCGATAACGAAAGGATCAACTTGGGTTCCTACACCGGTGTAGTCGCGCCCCGCCGCGAGGCGTTCGCCCATCCCCAAGTTCCAGCGCGCGCCAGGCCCGTTCGGTCCGATATCGGCAGCCTGAGCATGATCCACCCGCCTGTATCCGTGAATCGCGGCGACGGCCACATCGAGAGTTTCGGCAAGGCAACGCACTAGGACCAACGCACCCTGTGCCTGCGCACCGCGAACCTCCCCGATGCGATCACTCGCAAGGTCGAAAGCGCGGTTGGTCACTCCGTGCATTGCATCACAAGCAAGCGAGTATTGCTTCTGCCAGAAGCGATCAGTGCCAAAAGCACTTTCGATAACACGGGCAAGATCGAGGGTCCCGAAAGGCTGGTCGGCTCCTGCTTGCATCGCCCAGGGGGGCGCCACGTCAACCCTCCTGTTCGCCAATGCCGAAAGATATCCTGCAAGAGATTGAGCAATCGGCTCTGCGCCTTCGGGGATATCGAGGCTTGTGGCGCTACTGGCGGCGGCATCGAGGGCGGCGTCGATATCCGATGGAAGCCAGATTCCTAGCGCCCATTGCTCGATCAAAGGCCGCATCACCAACCAGATTCCCATAGGAGCGCCCGCAACAATTTGGCGGATGAGTTGTGTCTGTAGTGATGAGACTTTCGTTGTTGATGCGACCATCGTTAGTTGGAGCGCAAGACGGTTGAAATCCAGCCAAGCGCTACCTTCATCTATCGACGGTGGCCCCCCAGGAAAGCCGGTCGATAATTTCGCCTCCGCTCGTCGGGCGGCTGAAAATTGCAAGACATCACTGGCATTGGCACCTGACCATATTCTGAAACGGGCCAAGCCTACCAAATCGCCGCAATACTGCGGAAGATTTGAGAGAGCTTCATTTGTGCCCTCGCCCTGCATATACTCGTCCAAAATGAAATCCGGCAAGATTCTGCCAGGCCTCAAATGCGCACTTCCATTTTCAAACTGCTTTCGAAGCAACTCTGCAAGCGGCTCGGGAAAAAGATCTTTGATCTGCTCCTCAAACTTCTCAAGCAGGATAACATGGCTTAACGCAAGCGCAGCACTGGGTGGAGCGGGTGGTGGTGGTAGCGCGCCCAAAGGCTCAGAAAGCATATAAAACTCGTCGTAGAGCGCGACAATCGCCTCTAATATTGCCAGTCCCGTTTGACGCCCTTCCGGATAAAGGGCGGCCATATGACTGCCATAATTTGGATGAACGAAGCTGTTCAATGTACCATAAGCCTCCTTAAGAGGACGATTTAATTGCATCCGCTTTCCGGGACTGTCGACGATACTCCTTTCGCAGTCTTTTAAATTTTTCGTCGAGAGGATCGATGTCCACGCTGCGGCGAGAAACCGACGAGCGAGAGCACCTTTTTGTTCGTTCTGCGAGACGGCACCCTTCGCCAGCTCTTCAGGGCTTAGCGCCAGAGCTCGTAACCGCCCGATCTCTTCAATCATCGTTCGAAGCACAGACGCGGCGAAAAGGACGTCCCCTGTCTCTGAGGCATCGAGCAACGCCCGCTCAAGTTCAAGCCATCGAGTCCAGCGAATGGTCTCAAGCACAGGCTGCACACCTTCGTAAATGGACGCGATTGCCGCGCGCCGCTCACGCGGTTCAGGCAACTCCCCTTGTAGCCAAGAACGCGCCCTTTCAGCAGCCTGCATTTCGACAACATCGATCGACGCCACGGGGACAACCGGTGTCGTCGATGGGGTGCCCCGACGAGCCAAAGCCTCTTCTGCCTGACGCAAAACCTCGGCCACATCCGGAAACTGTCAATCGGCGTTGAACATTGACCCCCTGATCGGCGCGTAGAATTGACCCCCCTTTCGGTTTGGCAGGCGGTTATCCCGGTAGTCCATGGGAGGGGCCCGCGCATGCCGTCGCGCGCCGTTAGGTGCGCTGGCGGCG
>JAGWMZ010000065.1 GCA_028871475.1 Sphingomonadales bacterium
GCAGATACCCATCACGCGCTCAGCCTGGGCGAGCAGCAGAACGCCGCCATCCGAGGTCAGGCGGCCACCATCAAATGCAGCTGTGAGTTTCTTGCGTCCAACCGCTGGCAACGCAAATCCGGGCACGCTATACTCGTTCCTGGCGGGTGTGGCTTGTGGCATTTTCTGTCCTGGGCAGGAGTAGGCTTCGACACCCAATTTCCTAACTTAGAACAGCGCTTTACGCTACTCCCGCCAACCCTTCATGCCTCCGCCGGTGAATAACAGAGGCTAACATCGCCCATGGACAAAGGGAGCGCGTCATATGGCCAAAGTTCTGGGACTGGGCGGTGTTTTCTACAAAGCCGATGATCCGCAGGCCATGCGCGCATGGTATGCCGATGTTCTGGGCTTTGAACTGACCGCCTGGGGCGGTGCCAGCTTTTCACCGCCTGCCTCCTCATCCCAGCAATGGAGCCTGTTTCCCGCCGACACCGCCTATTTCGCGCCCTCGGCCCATCCCTTCATGGTCAACCTCATCGTCGATGACATGGCGGGCATTCTGGAGCGGGCGCGCGACGCCGGGGCGGAGATTTTGAGCCAACAGGATGAACCTTACGGCAAATTTGCCTGGCTGATGGATCCGGCTGGCGTGAAAGTTGAACTGTGGCAACCTCTGTGACCGTCCAGGGCTCAACGCTCCCCGCCTCATGATCAGCAGACGCGACACAATGAACGCCATCGGCGGTCTGCTGGCGGGAGCCAGCCTGCCACTGGCCGCCATGCCCCGGCCCGCATGGGCCAGAACACTCGCCCGCCCGCCCCGGCTGCACGCCGGCGACACAGTGGGGCTGATCGCTCCGGCCAGTTCGGACGACCAGCCCATCCATCTCGACAATGCGATGAATACGGTGCGCGGGATGGGGCTGATCCCGCACACCGGGCGCCATGTCTCGGACATCTATGGCTATTTCTCGGGCAGCGATGCCGATCGCGCCGCCGACATTCACGCCATGTTCGCCGATGACAGCGTGCGGGCCATTTTCGCCATTCGCGGCGGATGGGGCAGCGCGCGCCTGCTCCCCCTGCTCGACTGGGATCTGATCCGCGCCAACCCCAAGCTCGTCGTCGGATCGAGCGACGTCACCGCCCTGCATCTGGCAATTGCTGCACGGGGCGGCTTCGCCTCGATCCACGCCCCCAATATCAGCAACCATTGGGACAAGATCAGCTGGGACAGTTTCTGGCAGATGGGCTTCGATGCCGAAACGCCTTTGCTCGACGGCGCACAGGGGCAGGACAAGACACAGGAACGCTGGCGCATCACCACACTGCATTCAGGCAGGGCGCGCGGGCGATTGCTGGGCGGTAATCTGACCGTGCTGAGCACGCTGGTCGGCACACCGTGGCTGCCTGATTTCGAGGGCGCGATCCTGTTCCTGGAGGAAGTGGGCGAGGCCGAATATCGCGTCGACCGGATGCTGAACCAGCTCGCCCTCTCGGGCATTCTGGGCAAGCTTTCGGGCGTCATCTTCGGGCAATGCATGCGCTGCAGCGCCAATGTGCCCAATTATGCCGGCTTTACCGTGCCCGACATTCTTGGCCAATATTTCAAGCCATTGGGCATTCCGGCCTTTTCAGGGGCGAACATCGGCCATATCGCCAACCAGCTCAGCCTGCCGGTGGGCGCGCAGGTGGAAATGGACGCCGAGGCCGGAACGATCCGCCTGCTTCAACCGATCGTGACCTGATCGCCCGGGGCATCATCGGCCCGCCAGGTCACCACCAGCGCATCGCGCCATGCCGGCTCGGAGAGCGCATGGGGCTGGATGGGCGTCACCCCATGCATGATCCGCCGGTCGTCGAGCAGAACCGCGTCGCCCGGCTGGCACAGGGTGAAACGCCCCAGCGGCGCGCCATCAAAGCCGGCGATCTCGGTGGTCCCCTCCTCCACATTGCGCCGCCCGACGAGCAGCACCAGAACCCAGTCCACCCCATCGCGATGGAAGCCCTCTGGCGTTGGCCGCCCGGTTTCCCGCGCCGAGGTTTCGATGCGGAACTGATGGACTTCGCTGTGCCACGATGCATCATCCTCGCGCCCGTCGAGGCGGGCGAACAGCGGCGTCAGCGTCTCGAAGATGCTGGCAAGGATCGTTCCTTGCGCCACCTCATCCTCGACCGGCTCGAACCAGCGCTGCACCCCGCCATTGAGCGCATTATAATCGCGCGACTGGTAATGCGGCTGGTGCGGCTGGCGCAGCGCCTGCTGCCCTTGCGCAGTAAATGTCGCATGGCGGCGCAGGCGATAACGCCCGCCATCGGCCATATAACCATCGGTTCCCAGACGATCCCAGGAGGCGGCAAAGCGCGACCAATCCTGCGCCGACCACCCCAGCATCACCTCAAGCGTGGGCGCCGGAAGATGCACGAACCCACGGTTTGCCAAGGTTTCAACCATGGCGGCAGGCAGGGTGGCGGAGGGAGAGAGCGTGGGCATACGAGGGATTGTCGACAAATCCGCCCGCCATGGCAAGGGGTACATGCCGGGGGTAAGGCGTCACGCGTCCCCGTTCAGGGTAATCCGGGCCGTGACGGGCAGGTGATCCGACAGATGGACAGGCTGCGCCTGATAGTCGCTGATCAGCAAATCCGCGCTGGCGAGAATATGGTCGTAATCCCGGCGGGGCCGCCATGACGGATAGGTCGGGGTAGCACGCGCGGGCAGCGCCGCCCCGGTCTGCGCGCAGAACATGCGCAGCGGGGCGCTGGCCGCGCGGCAGTTGAAATCGCCCATGGCCAGCCAGCGCGGCCCATGCCCCATGGCCTTGGCGACAGCGGCCAGTTGCGCCCGTTGCGCCGCCGCCCCCAGGCTCAGGTGCAGGCAAGCCAGGCGCAGCGCAACTGGCCCAGCCACATCGACGATGAGGCAGCCGCGCCCCGCCACCAGCCCGGGCAGCTTCAAGTCCTCCACCATATGGAGCGGCCAATGGCTGAGGATGGCATTGCCGTGGCGTGAAATACCCGGCACCACCCGGTTGAGCTGCACTGCCACATGCGCATGGCCCGAAAGCGCGGCAATCGTCTCGATCTGCGAGCGGAAACCGGACCTTCTGCCGCCCAGATCGATTTCCTGTAGACAGACCAGATCGTATGGGCTGATCTGCCCGGCAATATCATGCAGCGCGAGTGTCTTGGCCGGCGTGTGGATCAACTGGCGATGGGCATGGAGCAGATAATCGCGATAACGCCTCGTGCCGATCCCGGCCTGAATGTTCCAAGTGAGCAGTTTCACGGGCAGGGTCGGCTTTCATGGCGGGGCAAGGCCGCGGGCATGGGGCTGTAACAAGACAGAACAGGCAAAGGAAGCAAAGTGTTCCCCTCCATCTCGGTTCCGCTCCTGCTTCACCTCACATTGTCGACCGCCCTGTCGCTGCGGGTGCTCTACCGCCGCCTGCAGGTCAACAGCGCGCTGGCCTGGATCGCGGTGCTGATGACCATGCCGATCGCCGGGCCGGTGCTCTATGTCCTGTTCGGGCACCCCACGCTGGGGCAAAACCGCCTGCGCAAGGGTCAGCGCATTCGCTCCTATTACGAAAAGGCCTATGCGCTGGCCAGGACCGACCGGGCCGTCGCCGCCCCCATCCCCGCTCCCTTCGATGCGCTGGCGCGCTCCATCCGCCACGACAGCGGCTTCCCGCTGCTCTCGCGCAACCGCTATGCCTTGCTGACTGACGCCGGGAGCATTCTGGACAGCATGGTGAGGGACATCGACCGGGCCAAATCCGACTGCTGCCTCGAATTCTACATCATCGACCCGCAAGGTCGCGTCGCACCGATTCTGGAGGCGGTGCTGCGGGCTGCAAAACGCGGGGTCACCTGCCGCATTCTGGCTGATGATTTCGGCAGCAAGCCCTTCTTCCGCTCCTCCTGGCCGGAGCAGCTGAGCCAGGCAGGAGTCAGCGTGACACGGTCGCTGCCGGTGGGCCTCATCAAGTCGCTTTCCAAACGGTCGGACCTGCGCAATCATCGCAAGCAACTGATCTGCGACCGCGCCGTGGCCTATACCGGCAGCTTCAATCTGATCGACCCGCATGTCTTCAAGGCGGGCAGCCATGTGGGGGAATGGGTCGATGTCATGATGCGGCTGGAAGGCGATATGGTCGATGCGCTCTCCTGCGTCTTCCATGCCGACGACCTGCTCGACCAGCCCGAGGCGGACCTTGACGACGAGGCCCTCCGAGCCCTGCCCTTCGACGGACAGCGCCCGCCCGTGCCCCCGGGCCCGATGCTGATGCAATTGCTGCCATCCGGCCCGGAGATGGCCAACTCCACCATCTATGAATTCATCGTCGCGGCCATTTTCAACGCCCGGCAAAGGGTGCGCATCGTCACGCCCTATTTCATTCCCGATCAGGCCGTTATGCTCGCCATCCAGTCAGCGGCCAAGCGCGGCGTCGCCATCCAGCTCATCGTGCCGCGCAAACTCGACACGCGCATGGGCCAATATGCCAGCCAGGCGTCCTTCGAGGACCTGCTGGGCACGGGGGTTGAAATCCTGCGCTTTTCGGGCGGGTTGCTGCACACCAAGGCCATGCTGATCGACGAGAGCATAGCGCTGTTCGGCACGGTCAACATGGATATGCGCAGCTTCTACCTCAACCTTGAACTCAGCCTGATCCTCTATGAAAAACAGGCGGTTGACGACCTCGACACCATCATGGACGGCTATGCCAGCCGGGCCGAGCGCCTCGACCGGCAGAACTGGGCGCAGCGCGGTCCGCGCCAGCGCTTTCTTGAAAACCTGTTCCGGCTGGCTGGGCCGCTGCTCTGACACACCCGGCCCAGGAAGCGATCAGGTAGCCTCGGCCACACCGTAAAGGCGGAAAAACAGCTCGGTGATCCGTTTCGGCGCGGGGGGCTTGTAGGGCGCATGGTCCGGCGCCAAACCCAGCAAGAGACGTTGATGCGAAATACCGTTGCACAGGGAAATAAGCACCTGCGCCATCTCCAAAGGCGGTTCGTCACGCAGCCGCCCGGCTTCGACCTGACCGCGCAGGAAAGCCGTCAGCAAGGCTTCGATCACACCCGGGCCGCGTTCGAAAAAGATGCGGCCAGCCTCGGGCGCGCGCATGCTCTGCCCGACGAGCAGGCGATAAAGGGCAATCGAGTTGGGCTCGCGGATCTTGGCCATGAAGCTGCGGCAGAAGCCTTCGATCGCCGGGCGCAGCGGTGCACCCGGATCGAGCACCGAGACCAGTTCTGCCCGGAACGCCTCGATCTTGCCCTCGATGCAGGCGGCAAACAGGTCTTCCTTGGAGGAAAAATAGCTCCACAATGTCCCCTTTGATCCGCCCAGCCCGGCAGCCACCGCCGACATGGTGGTGCCGGCAAAACCCTGCTCCATAAAAAACTGGCTGGCGGTTTCCAGAATGGCGGCGCGCCGCTCACCACGGCGTTCTTCTCTCTTACTCATTGGCCTTGATCCATACGTTCGCAATTCCGTACTATATAGTATCATTTTATCTTGACAAGCCCCATTCCAAAGTCGATATGGCCGATACTCCCTAGTACGGTAAAAAACATGAAGCACGCCCCCCTCAGCAAACGCCTCCTCCCCGCGATGCTTCCGGTCCTGCTGGCCGGCTGCGTCAACCCGCCCCCTCTGGGCCCCAAGCCCGCCCCCGCCCCCATCAGCAGCTTTGCCGCATCCCGGACCCTTGATCCGGCCAGAACCTCCCCCGCCATGGCCGCCCCCGCCAATTGGCCTTCGCAGGACTGGTGGCAGGATTACCACGACGCGCAGCTCACCGCGCTGATCGAGGAAGGCCTTGCCGGCTCGCCTGATCTCGCGGTGGCGGTAGCCCGCCTGCATGCCGCCCAAGGTGTGCAGCAGCAAAAGGGCGCAGCCCTGCTGCCCAAGCTGGATGGCCGGGTCATCGCCCAGGAAACCTATGCCAAGGACTTCCCCGGCGGCCTGCTGTCCGACGGCTTCTCGGGGGTTGGTGCCGATACGCTGCAACTCAGCTTTGATCTTGACCTGTGGGGCAAGAACCGCGCCGCCCTGCGCGCGGCCAGGCTGGAAAGCACCGCCACCGCGCTCGATCTGGCGCAGGCCCGCCTGACGCTCTCGACCGCGATTGCCAGTTCCTATGCCGATCTCGCCCGCCTCTACACCGAGCATGACGTGCAGGAGCAGGCGATCAAGGTGAAGGAGGATCAGCTCCAGCTCACCACCGACCGGGTGAACAACGGTCTCGACACGCAGGCCGAGCTGAAGCAGGCGCAGGCCGCCGTGCCCACCGCGCGCGAACAACTCCTCCAGATCGAGGAAAACATCGCGCTCACCCGCAACACGCTGGCCGCGCTGCTGGGCAAGGGGCCCGATCGCGGCCTGTCGATTGCCCGTCCCACCGCGGTGATCACCCCGCGCGGCCTGCCCGCCGGCGTGACGACCGATCTCATCGCCCATCGCCCCGATGTCGCCGCCGCACTGGCGCGGGTACAGTCCGACGATGAAAGCATCAAGGTGGCGCGCGCCGGTTTCTATCCGGCGGTCTCCATCTCGGCGCTGGCGGCCCACCCGGCGATTGGTCTGGAAAATCTGGTGCAGGGTTCCACCTTCCTGGGCGGTATCGGCCCCTCGGTCAGCCTGCCGATCTTCCATGGCGGCGAGATCAAGGGCAAATATCGCTCGGCCCGCTCGGCCTTCGATGAAGCCGTTGCCACCTATGACAAGACGCTGGCCGGCGCCTTTCATGATGTGGCCGATGCCGCCGCCAGCGAAACCATGCTGGCCGCACGGCTGGAACAGAGCCGCAAGGCGCTGGCTGATTCCGAAGGCGCCTTCGAGATCGCGAAAATGCGCTATCAAGGCGGGCTCTCCACCTATCTCAACGTATTGTCCGCGCAGGAGGCCGTGCTGGCCGCCCGGCGCACCCATGCCGATCTGGAGGCCCGCGCCTTCACGCTCGATGTCGCGCTGGTGCGCGCTTTGGGCGGCGGCATGACCACCACCAACCCTCCCCTTTCGGCGGCTGAGGCCGCCCACACCAACGCCAACGCCCCCAAGGATGCAACCCATGGCTGATGCCGCTCAGAACTCCGCAATCGAGGCCCAGGACGACGCGGCCCGCTCGCAAAAGCGCAAATCCCTGCTGCTCGGCGTGGCCGGGCTGGTCGGCGTGGCCGCTGTGGTCGCCGGCGGGTGGTATGTGCTGGTGGGCAGCCACCATGTGACCACCGACAATGCCTATGTCGGCGCCGATACAGCCACCATCACCCCCATGGTGGCAGGCCAGGTGGCCGAGGTCGACGTGCAGGACACGCAGGTCGTCCACAAGGGCGATGTGCTGGTGCGCATCGACCCGCGCGACGCGCAGATTGCCCTTGCCCAGGCCGAGGCCGACCTTGCCAAGGCCAGGCGCCAGTATGGCCAGACCAGCTTTGCCACGGCGGCCCTTGCCGCGCAGATCAAGGCCCGTCAGGCGCTGGTCGTCAGCTCTCAGGCCCAGCTTGCCTCGGCTCAGGCCGCCTATGACAAGGCCAAGATCGACCTTGACCGCCGCCGCGCCCTCGCCCCCAAGGGTGCTGTGTCGGGAGATGAACTGACCAATGCCATCAACGCCTTTGCCGCGGCCAGGGCCAGCCTCGAACAGGCCCGCGCCTCGGTGATGCAGGCCGGCTCGAACAAGGGCGTGGCGCAAGGTGACTTCTCGGCCAGCAGCGCGCTGATCGAGGGCACCACGCTCACCAACAACCCCGACGTGTTGGCCGCACAGGCCAAGGTCGATCAGGCCAAGCTGGATCTGGAGCGCACCGTCATCCGCGCGCCCATCGACGGTGTTGTCGCCTCCCGCGCAGTGCAGGTGGGCCAGCGCGTGGCGGCGGGCAACACGCTGATGCGCGTGGTGCCGATCAACGCACTCTATGTCGATGCCAATTACAAGGAAAGCCAGCTGGCCAAGGTCAGGATCGGCCAGAGCGTCGAGCTGACCTCGGACCGCTATGGCAGCGGTGTGGTGTTCCATGGCAAGGTGGCCGGCTTCTCGGGCGGCACGGGCAGCGCCTTCGCGCTGATCCCCGCGCAGAACGCGACCGGCAACTGGATCAAGATCGTCCAGCGCCTGCCGGTGCGTGTCACTCTCGACCCCAAGGAACTGGCCGAGCATCCGCTGCGCGTGGGGCTGTCGATGGATGCCGATATCGACATCACCAGCGAGAAGAACTGATCATGTCACCCGCGGCAACCAGGGAGCAGCCGCTCCTGCAGGGCACACCCTTGCTGATCGCCGCCTTCGCCTTGGCGCTCAGCAATTTCATGGTGGTGCTCGACACCACCATCGCCAATGTGTCGGTGGAACATATCGCCGGTGGCCTGGCCATTTCATCGAGCCAGGGCACCTGGATCATCACCTCCTATTCGGTGGCCGAGGCGGTCTGCGTGCCGCTCACCGGCTTCCTCTCGCAGCGTTTCGGCGCGGTGAAGACCTTCATCATGGGCATGGCCGGCTTTGCCGTCTTTTCGGCGCTGTGCGGCCTGTCCACCAGCCTGCCGATGCTGGTCATCTGCCGGTTGGGTCAGGGTTTCTGCGGCGGCCCGCTGATGCCGCTGACCCAGACGCTGCTGCTGCGCATCTTCCCGCCTGAAAAGCATGGCGCGGCGATGGGCATGTGGGCCATGACGACGGTGACCGCGCCAATTCTCGGCCCGATCCTGGGCGGCACCATTTCCGATGACTGGTCATGGCACTGGATCTTCTTCATCAACCTGCCGGTTGCGGCCGTCTGCCTGTTCATCTCGATGAATTACCTGCGCGCGGCCGAAACCGAGACCAGCGCCCCGCGTATCGACCGCATCGGCCTTATTCTGCTGGTGTTCTGGGTGGCCTGCCTGCAAATCATGCTCGACCTTGGCCACGACCGCGACTGGTTCAACAACAATTTCATCCTGACGCTGGGTATTCTGGCGGCCATCGGCTTTCTGGTGTTCTGCGCCTGGGAGATCACCGAGAAATTCCCGGTGGTCGACCTCAAGGTCTTCCGACACCGGGGCTTTACCGTGGCGACCATGGCGATGGCGGCCTGTTTCGGCACCTATTTCACCTCGGCGGTGATCATCCCGCAATGGTTGCAGTCGAGCCAGGGCTATACGGCCACCTATGCCGGCTATGTCACGGCGTTCTCGGGCATGTCGGCGGTGTTCATAGCGCCCTTGGTCGGCAAATGGATGGGCTCGGGCAAAATCGACCCGCGCCTGCTGGTGTTTATTGGCATCACCTGGCTGGGCATCACCACGCTGATGCGCGCCCACTGGAACAGCGATGGCAGTTTCTGGACCTTTGCCATCCCGCAATTGCTTCAGGGCTTTGGCCTGCCGCTGTTCTTCGTGCCGGTCACGACCATTGGCCTTGGCGCGGTGCCCGTGTCCGAAACGGCATCGGCGGCCGGTCTGATGAGCTTCCTGCGCACGCTCTCGGGCGCGGTGGCGACCTCGATTGTCACCACGGCATGGGATGATGACGGCCGCATTTCGCGCAGTGAACTGGTCTCGCAGATGCATCCGCAGATGACCCAGTCCCTTCTCGACAATGCGGGCTTCTCGCTCGGCCAGATCCGTGGCGTCATCGAGCAGCAGATCAGCACCCAGAGTTCGGCGGTGGCCACGACGCATATCTTCCTGGCCTCGGCGGGACTGTTCTTCCTGTCGGCCATCATCATCTGGGGCGCACCGCGTCCAAGCGGCAAGGTCGATACCAGCGCGGCCCATTGATGCAAGGAACCGGTCTGGCCCAATGGCCGGGCCGGTTCATGCAGCTTTATGCGCTGCGGCATGGATTGGTCGCATGCACGGTGGCATGCACCGTGCGCTGGCAAAGCGGTTCATATTCCGGTCAGCTTCGAGCGCGCTCCAGCAGGGTTTCCTGACTTTTTGAGTGAGCGCATGTCCCTGTTCAATCTTTTTTCATTGGCCTCCTCCGATCTCGCCATCGATCTGGGCACGGCCAACACAGTGGTCTACGCGCGCAACCAGGGCGTGGTGATCGCCGAACCCTCGGTGGTGGCGATGCAGACCATCAATGGTGTGACCACCGTGCTGGCGGTGGGTGATGAGGCCAAGCTGATGATGGGCAAGACGCCTGACTACATCCGCACCATCCGCCCCTTACGCAACGGCGTCATCTCCGACATCGACGTGGCCGAGCAGATGATCAAGCACTTCATCCGCAAGGCGCAGGGGCAAAAGGGCCGCATCACCGGCAACACCGAGATCGTCGTCTGCGTGCCATCGGGCTCGACGGGGGTGGAGCGCCGGGCCATTCGCGACGCCGCCTCGAACGCGGGCGCGCGAAAAGTGTGGCTGATCGACGAACCGATGGCCGCCGCGATCGGCGCGGACCTGCCCGTCACCCATCCCGTCGGTTCGATGGTGGTGGACATTGGCGGAGGCACCACCGAAGTCGGCGTCATCGCCACAGGGGGCATGAGCATGTCGATGTCGGTGCGCGTCGGTGGCGACCGGATCGACGATGCCATTACATCCTATGTGCGGCGCACCCATAACCTGCTGATCGGCGAGGCGACGGCCGAGCGTATCAAGCTGGAGCTTGGCGCGGCGCATCTTTACGATGAGGACGCGAATGATACCGCCGTCATCAAGGGCCGTGATCTGGCCAAGGGTGTACCGCAGGAAATGACCATCTCGCAGTCCGAGATTGTCGAGGCGGTGGCCGAACCGGTCGGGCAGATCGTCGAGGCAGTGCGCGCCGCGCTGGAAAACACGCCGCCCGAAATTGCGGCGGACATCATCGACGGCGGCATCATCATGACCGGAGGCGGCTCGCTGCTGCAAAATCTCGACCGGCTGCTCTCCCATGAGACGGGGCTGCCGGTGTCCGTGGCCGACAATCCGCTCAACTGCGTGGCGCTGGGCGCTGGGCGTGTGCTGGAAGATGCGACCTATCGCGGCGTCCTGCACGCGGCATAAGGGCATAGTCGCTCTTGCGGGACGCGGAGGACGTTACAATGCTAGCGCTCTCAAATATGTGAGAGAGTGCATGCACTCACCCGCGCCGTGACGCGTAGACGTCTGCTGGGCACCGCCGCCTTTGCTGGCACGATGGTCTCGCTGACCCAACCCGCCCGCGTGGCGCTGCTGGCGCTTGATGGTCCGCAAGTTGGCGCTACCTTCGCGCTGATCGAGCAGTCAAGCCCTGCGGGCATCCTCATCGACGAGGGCGCGGATACGTCTGTGCAACATGTGGCCGACAGTTTCGCCAGCGATCTCGAACGCGTCAGCGCAGCGGCGCTCAGGCGCTACGTCGGCGGCCAGGCGATGGTGGGGCGATCGTCCTGATCTGTGTTCTGGGGCAAAGCTCGTTGATCGACGTCTCATTGCGAGCGGCAAGCTCAAGCCCGATGACCTGCGCGGCCAATGGGAGGCCTTCCACCCGATCCCCGTGGGGCACCCCTTCCCCGGCGTGGCGCGGGCCAGAAAAGCCAGCCCAAGGTTCGCTATCGCGGTTTCTTCATCAAAGATGAGGACCTCTGCTTCAGCGACGGGATGAAAAGCATTTTAGCGGCATCAATTCAGTGCTTTACGCCCATGTCTTTGAGCTTCTTCTGCGCATGAAGGCATCCCTTGCCGAGCGAGCCTCCGCCAGCGTAATCTCGGGATTGGCGCGGAGTGCCAATTTCCGCTCAGCACCGTCGATGCGGTATTTGACCCACCACAGCTTGCGAACTCTAGCCTCTCCTATTCACCGAATGTTGGATTTTGAGAGTTGGAGCGGTGACGTCCGGGATGGATTCTGAACTGGGCGAGCGGGGTTGCTGCGTCTTTTTCACCGCGTCAGGATCGATGGGCTTTTGAGGTTGACGGACG
>JAGWMZ010000028.1 GCA_028871475.1 Sphingomonadales bacterium
TCGTCGAGCGCCTGTTCAACAAGCTCAAGAACTGGCGGCGCATCGCAACACGATACGACAAAACCAAGGAATCTTACCTCGGCTTTGTCAATCTCGTGTCAGTCCTGCAGTGGATACCCTTTGTCCACGAAGCCTAGCATAAAAAACCCCTCTGAGCTGCTGTAGAGAGACATGGCATCATCAAACTGCAAGGATGATGAACGCTTTCGCAGAACAACATATAAAATTCATATGAATCGCCAAAGCCATCCCCCCGTCGGCATGACGAGCAGATAAAGTCCGAGTTCATCGGTCAGTTTGTACAGCTTATTCTTTGGCTTTGCGGCATTAATTGCCCGTGCTGAGAGGGGCATGATGATATCGCCTTGAGGGTATGGCGTCGCATACCAACGAGGATACAATCATGCATTCCGGATACAAGCGGATGTCCCCGGACGTCACTGGACCAAAGGTCTAGCGAAAGTCGCTGATTCTCAACGATTTCTGGATGTCCTCGGACGCTCTCGGATGTCTTCGGAAAGGGACGATGGTGCCCGGGGACGGAGCGCCAAAAGCAAGAAAAATCGCGTGGTTAGTTCTGTCCAACCGACTGACTTGACCGACGCTTTCCTGCTGAGTCCCGAGGTGCCGTTGTCCAACCTTTTGGGGGTAAATCAGAGCCAGCCGGCGGCCGATTTGCGACGGCAAGAGAAGGAGGATGAACCCGAGAATCGGGAATCGAACTGGCGATCATATCTCAGATAGCGGTGGATCTGGTGGGGCTTCCCGAAACCAAGGGTCTTGCTGCGCTGAGCCTACCGCAGGCTCCTCGAATATTTCTTCCACGTCCTCTCATCTGGCCGGGGAAGGGTGAAGTCATTGGAACTGATGTCAACCACCTCCAGGCGGATTGGCCTCACCTTGCGCCTCAGCTTTGACCGGCACATCACGCACCAGAAGCGCAGGCGCACCTTGGGCAGGTGATCATCCCAGCCCCGCCGTTCGAAATGCCACCACAGGCCCATCGGATCGAATGCGACGCTATGCCCGCACTCGCACACCGGCTTGATAGCGTAGCCGAGCCCAGCCGCATCGAGCAGATGGGTGGGGCGCATTATGCCCTGGCCATCCCACCGCATGTCACAGCGGCAGGCAAGGTTGCCCTTCGTCAGGGCAGTCCGCCGGTGCGGCAAGGGCACCTGCGATGCATTCGGCCAGCTCGCGCGCGGCTTCTTCGCGCAGGCTGGCTTTGGGGTGAGTGATGCCAACCCGCGCCCAGCCGGGCGCTGACAGGATAGCTTGAGCGATGAGGGGGGAGTCGAGTCGTTCCATTGCGCAAATGGAACATATGTGGAACATTGGCGCAAGTACCCCAAGAATGGAGCTATCGATGCGCCTGTCCCAACAGCTGTCCGCCCTGCTCGATCAGGGCGCTTCGCCTTACCGCCTTGGCCGATGGCTGGCGCGCCATGGCGCCGCGGTGCTGGAAGAGGTAGAGAAGGGAGAACGGATGGTCGCCATCGCTTGGCTGGATCTCAATGATCGCGAGGCGGTCAGCCGCTTGGTGGGGGAGCAGCGGGATGGACATTCTAAAATGGCATGACGCGAGCGGGAAGGCGCAGGCGCTGGCGCGCACGGCCATTGCCGCGATTGATCATGTTTCGGTGCGCCCACAGGCCATGAAGCATGCACAGGACATGCTTGATCACCTTTGGGCGATGGGATTTCGCCCGAGCGAAGGCACCGGCGATGAACAATGATAGGGATGACCTCGACAAGCGTCGCGCAACATGGCGAAAATGGGCCATATGCATTGAGTTTTTGGTGATCGCTGCCATTACGGTCGCATCCTATGCGGGTGGCATCAAAACACTGTGGAGGCTCTTGGTTGGCGCTGCGCAATGATCAGAACAGGCCAAGCACCTTCGGCCGGGATTTCCTGACGGCCGCCGCATCGCGCGCCTCGCAGCGCTGGATGATGCCGATGGCATCGCGCGTGCGGCCGTTGGCGATCTCGACATTGCCGGCTTCTGCCAGGCCAAAGCCGATCCACGCCTTGGCGATGGACGTGTCATCCGTGCCCTGGGCAGGCGCTGGCGCGTGTTTGACGCCCGCCGCCCAGTCAGCGGGAACCAGATTGCTGCACGCCGGCGGCGGGGCAGAAACCAGCGTTGATCCCACACAGCCCGTCGCGGCCAGCAGCATCGGCAGCAAAAGCGTTGGACGCGGCGGAAACGGCAGCTTGGGCATGGGTCACCTCGTTGGTGATGTTGTGTTCGGTGGTGATGTTGTGTTCGACCGTGGTGATCGCGTCGGCGGCGCTGGCGTTGGTGGCGCTGGATACGTTGGCGGTGACCTTGTCCTGCGTTTTGGCGGTTTCATGCGCGCGCCATTGCACCAGGCCGAACTGCACCAGTAGGACGATGGCCAGCACGCCCAGCAGGATCGGCACCAGGTTGGACCGGATGAAGGTCCAGACCTTGATGACGATCCCGACAGGGGGCGCGGCGGCGGTGAGGGCGGTTTCTGCCGCCTCTTCCACAGCGCCAGCCATGGCTTACAGGGCGTGGCCGATGAAGACGCCCGCCAGCACCAGCGCGGCGATGAGCAGGTCACCGGCCCGGGTGGCGAGCAGGGCCTTGAAGTCGGCAACGACCGGAGCGGCGGCGGCTTCCACCTTGGCCAGTTCGGCCTGCGCCTGTTCTTCGATGAGTGGAGTGAGGTTAAGCATGACAAGTCCTTTCCTTGGCCCGCAGCGGTGCCGGGCGGGATGATGGAGTGTGCCGCTGGAGAGAAGTTCAGCCTTCGACGGGATGGAAATCCACGTAGAACTTCTGGCCCGGCTCAAACTTGCCGAAGAGCGCCGGGTTTGCGATCGTGATCTGGAAATTGGCGCTGGGTGACATTCGGGCATAGGTGTTGTCTTCGTCCAGCTCGCTGTCGGCATAGTTAGACTTGCAGACGGCGTGGAAGCTGACCTGTTCGGACAGTGTTTTCCCATCAGCATCGCGATGGGGAAACACATAGCTGCACTGCAATTTGGCGCGCATCGAGGTCATGAACTCATTCCTTTCTGTGTGAGACGAAAGCGAACCGCCTTGCGGCCGCCCTGATCGATGTATTCCGCCAGTCCAGCCTCGATCAGTTGCCGGGCGGTTGAGGGCATGAAGGGCGCATGCTCGCCTTGGGCGAGATAGATCCGGCCGCCGCCTTTGCAGCGCGCCACAGCAGCATCACCGCCATGTTGCCGCATCCATTTGAGAGCGGCCTTGGCGGCTTCAGTCATGCCGCCGCCTTCTTCGCCGGCGCCTTCAGCACCACGGCCCCGTCATGCTTGACCAGATCGGCAAACCAGAAGGGCAGGGGCACCTGGTGAATGCCAAGGCCCGCGCCGCGGTGGCAACTGGCGCACAGCACCATCAGGTTGCGCAGATCGTCGGGGCTGGCCACCGGCTTGTCGCCCAGCAGGGCTGCATCGCCATAAATGTCGAAATGGTGCATCAGGCCCAGCACCTTGGCCGGGTCCGCATTGTTCCACTCGCTCCACTCGATGATGAAGTGATGCACCTCAAGCTGCTGGCAGCCGCCGCATTTGAAGCAGGGCGTCTTGCGCTTCTTCACGAGCAGCGCCTTGTTCGCGTCGAACTCCGCCGTGCTGGCCGTGGCGCGGGCGATGTGGGCGGGATATTCCACGTCCACACGCAGGCTTTCCAGCTGCTCATGGGCGGGCGTGGTGGCGTCAGTCGTTGCCATTTTTTCCGTCTCCGTTGATGTCGATCGAGGCACCCGGCGCCGTCACACGGACGGACCCCAGCCATGGGCTGGCCAGCGCAATGATCATGACGAGGATGCCCAGCACGGCGAGGATGAGGGCCGAGCCGAGGTAGTGGATGCGTTGCGCCGCCACGGCGGCGGGCCATGCGGGGAACAGCAGCGTTCCAGCGAAGATCAGCGCGAAGAGGCACAGGGCGGCCAGCGCGCAGATCAGCGTGCGTTCGGCCAGCCGCGTGGGCCGGGTGGTGACAGGATCCGCCATCACTGCCCTCCCATGATCTGCTGAAGGGTGGGCAGCGGATCAAACCGCTTGGCCCGGCCGGTGCGGTAACTGGGCTTCTGCACCTCAAAGACCAGCGTCGTCATCGGCGAGGGCCAGGCGCCATCGAAGAACAGCGCGGATTCGCGCTTGCGCCGGTCGGTCAGCATGCCGCCCGAGGACCATTGCAGAATGTCAGCCTGTGCGGCCTTCATCTGCCCGGCCATCACATCCTTCACCCACTGCGCCTTGCCGATGGCGCCGGTGTTCCAGTGGAACGACAGGGCGGCGGCGAGCTCGTTTTCCGACAGGTTCCGACCGGCAAAGGCATGCAGCACGGCCGGCAGGTAATGGTCCTGCAGCGCGGCCACGGCGGCACGCAGGCAGGTGACGATGGGCTGCGGCTTGTCCTTGTATTTCAGGACATCGTAGCCGCCCGTGGTGGCAAGGCCCATGGACCAGCTCCAGATGCCTTTGGCATCCTTGTAGGCCTCAGGCACGATGGCTTCCTCGGACGCGGTGAAACCCACCGCGCGAGGGGTGAAGCTGCTGCTCATGGCAGATCCTTTCAGGGGTGAGGTGGGGTCTGCTGGCCGATGTTCGGCAAGTGGCCGTGGATGAAGGAGGCAACGATGGCGATGGCGCCGGCAACGGCGATGATGATGCCGCTGAGCGACTTGGCCACCGAACCCATGGTGCGCCCCGCCGTCCACACCTGGGCGATTTCGATGAGGGTTGGGGCCTGTTCGCCTAGCGGCTTCAGGGCGGCGGCCAGTTCGGCATTAACCCGGTTGCTCTCCGCACTGACCCGGTTGTTTTCGGCCAGGGCCGCTATAAGTTCAGTGAGATCGGCGTGCGTGTGATCGCGTGTGGGTGTCGTCATCAGTCCCCCAGACATAAAAAAGCCGTCACGCGGACGGCATTTGGCAGCAGGCTAATGTTGAAATTTCAGTCTACATAGAAACGGATACCAGACAGCGATGAGAATGCTGTGTTGCAAGCCTGCATGACGACTTCACCGTCAGCCTGCACGTCGCAGCGATACGCGCCGCCGCCGCTCCATAAATTGAACATTAGCGTAGCAGGGGGCCGGTATCCGGCAGGAAGCGTGAACAATGAAACCGAAGTTGTCGATGTCCCACTGGGTGCCTGCACCAGCCCCTCAATCGTCACCAAACCTGATGTATCGATTCGATATCGCGGTGCTTCAAACGCGCCACCATATGCGATCCATGGAGATAGAAGGACCGGCGTCGCCCACGCTCCCGGCGTGAGATCGTTAAGCATGGCTAACTTCTTTCCGCCCGCGACACCGCCGCTGGAGCGCGGCCTTCCATCCGTCGCCGAAACCGTCATTTCGCCCATCGGACCGGTATAGGCGTCAAGGTTCGTGTCAGTATCGTGGATTAGTTGCAGTAGCGTACCCATCAGTGAGCTGCCCCTAAATTGATTGGAGACCCGCTGACAGGCAGCGAGCCGAGATTGACGTTGCCTTGGGTAAGATCCGCTATTGCCCCGAGATCTACGTGGATGCCGGTTTGCAGGTCAGTGATAAGATTGGTCGATGCCACCACGCCTTGCGGTGTGAAGGAATATGGGGTGACCGCACTTATATCCTCGTTTCCTAGACCGAAGGGATTGAAACTTACCAGTTTGAGATAGATCGTTTTTCCGATGAAGGCACTTGGCAGCGTGTATTTGAAAATCGCATCGTCCAGCCGGCAATATGGCGCACCGGATGCATGAGCTGCATGGCTCGTGCCGAATTGGGCTCGGTATAGGTTGGTCAAGTTATAGGTATTACTACCGCTGAGCGTCGCCGTCTCGTAGCTGAGCACTTCTCCATCGATCAGGGCTGCGGTCACGCCAGCCTGTGCATTGGTCGATGTGGTTGAAAGCAGTTTTCCTGCGCTCTCCGACAGATCCAATGCAAGCGTGTTGATCAAGTCGGGCGATGCTGCACTATCACCCAATGCTGCAGTCAAAACACCTTGCGTGGCGGGAGTTGAGATGGTGCCGATCTGGCCATAGCTACTTCCATCACTGCTGACCCATACCTGCGCACCGCCCCAGTTCGCGTTACCGCCGACACCACTGGCGCCTACCCATATTTCAGCGACGCCATTCGTCATGGCCGCAGGCGGTTCAAAAATCATAGGTACGTTGACGGCCGGTGCCGCGACGTTCTGGTTTAGGGGGCTATTGGTGATTGCTTGCTTTGGGTAGGCTGTAGGAACCGTAAGTTCTTCAATGAAATCCTGGGCGGTAAAGGTCAACTGCCCTTGATCGTCCTCTTCGATATCGATGATGCGCACCGGAGTCTTCGCCAGGCCGAGGTTGGCATCGGTGAGCGTCACGACGTCCATGGGCTCAAGAAGGCAATATTCCCAGGACAACTTGAACTTGTATTTGTTGTAAATGTATAAGGCGCGGCGAAGCATCATATCGCCGACCATTGCCGCCATAGTCTTGTCGCAAATCTCGTGGGCGGTAACGCTCGAACCTATTTTTTCGCCATACATCTGGACCATGCATTCATCGCGGCATGGCACCGGCAGCGCAGCATAATAGTTCGTTCGGTCATTGATCTCGATCCACTGCACGTTCGGCGTGCTGGAAACGTCAATGCGCTCAATTTTTACCGGATCGTCGTTGCTGGCTGCGATGAAGTCGTCATCGTTCAGGTCGTAAAGCGGAGCATTGCTGGAAATCCAGTTGTAGCTGTTACCGCTGACACTGGTTTCGGACCAAGACCGGAATTTAAGTTGTCCTTCTGAATAGAAGGCAGTGCAATTGCCAAGGTCTAGCCAGCGCTGAAGGATCGTCGCTGCCGATTCCTTATTCGCAAGCGATGGACTCAATCCCAATCCGATCGCCTTCCAATAGCACTGCAACGCCGATGTTCCGGTGCCGCCGATAAGCCCACCCGTTTCAATGAATGATGACGGAAAATAAGCGCCCCATTGGCTGTTGGTGAGCAGGTTCTGGATGCACAGCGCTGGGTCCGCGTCAAAGTCATTTATTCCGCATGTCCCGGCTAGAAATCCCTGCGTTTCAAAATTATGGCTTTGTAGGGTAGCGCCACTGGTGAGTTGATAGCCTGCCTTCGCGATATAGGCCACGCCATTGTATTGCAGCGCTTGCTCTGGATAATTGCTGACAAGGTAATCCCAGGGAGCCTGCGGGTTGTCGCCGGTGAATAGCGTCAACCCTTCGGCCCCGATGGTCGTTGGAGAATTGTTCAACCAGTCGGTGATGATCCCACTGATCGGACCCTCGCAGATCCCCATCATCACGTCAGCCGTGTAGTTCTCCTGTCCGCCCTTACCGCCGCCTCCTTTGCCGCCTCCACCCTTTCCAGATGAGCCATGATCCACGAAGTTGCCAAACCAGAACACGTTTGGCGCAACGGTGTTGGTGCCCATGAGGATCGGCACTGGCAATGCCGATGAGGACGTCTGGACCTGAACGCCGGTATAGTCGGGCTTGTAAATCGGAGGGAGCCCGTTTCCGAGAAGACCGCCCATGTCAGCCTTTCCACAGCGAATAAAAATGCCGCTCGCGGTCCTTCAGGCGCCCAGCTAACCCATTAGCGAGCACCACACCCTCTCCGGAAACGGCATGAATGATGGTTGGCCAGCGCACCACGATGGCGCCGTGCGCCAGGCAGCGTCCCCATCGATAGAGGACAAAATCACCGGGCAGAGGAAACTCTACCTCATGAGCGTGAGCTGTTACCCCTGCAAGATAGCGCTCTTCGCTACGGTGCAGATGCCAGTCCGTCGGGTATGGGCCGACGTCAATATGCCCAATCACTCCGCATGCCTCATAGACCTCGGCGGGAAGCATTGCGCAGTCGACACCGGCGCCCTTGACGCGAGCACAGGGATGATAGGGTGTTCCGAGCCATTCCCTGGCTTCATTTACAACCAAGGCACGTTCTTTGGCGATATTTCGCATCATACGGCTGCCGATGGTGGAGGTGTGAACGGGTATCCGAGAAAGTTCCGGTTATTCATGAATTTGGACTGACACGTGGTGAGGGTGTGGTCACAACCTGGATACACGACGAAACTGTCACCGGCGGCGGGGGGGTAGAGGAGAGGGTAGACCAACGTTAGCCCGGTGGTGCCTGAAGCGCGTATCGCCCTTGAAAGGCCGGCATTTGGGCCAGTGGTAAAGCGTAGCATACCCTGCATGAAATTGTTGACTGGATAGCTGTTGGGCCAGAGAACTATTGATTTGCTGCTTCCTGAAGCAGCAGCGGCGCTGACTTCGTAGAGCGAGCGGTTGAGTCCACACTGGCCATCGAATAATGTGTTGCGGCAGTTCGGCTCAAAATGGTTGCGTGGCATCTCAATATCGAGCAGCAGCAGATCTGTCTTTACAATTACTTGCGCCGCCGTGCGCCCGACATCTTGGGGTGTCGTAGCACGCCCGGAAAAGGTGATGACTGACCCCACTGCTTGATTTGGATCACCCGGCCGCGATGGCCAAGTCGTGGGATCGAAGAATGCGCGGCGCTGAATAAAGCGGGCGCCGTCGAGATATCCTGCACCGATCGCTGCAAGGATCGGCGTTCCATCCATCAGCGTGTCAGTGTTGTCGGCGAAAATCTCAATGGTCTGCTGATCGACCGACAAGCCGACGCTGCACTTGTAGTTTGCCCCTTTCAGTCTCGGGCCAGCGCTAGAGTAGATCGTGTTGCCATCCTGCACATCGGCATCGGAGTTTGTCCAGAAATAGGTCTGTCCTGCGGGATTGCCCAGCGCCGCTGCCTGAAGTGCCGACACGTCTGCCCCGACATTGGTGATTAGCGTAAAGCAATCAGCAAAGGGCAGGCGGGTGTTGCTTTGTAAAAGCGCCTGTAGAGCCGGATTTGATGCTTTCATCTCAATAAACCACAGATTTAAATCTGCAAGATTTCAATTGAAAGAGGGTGTAAAGAAACTGGTCATAATCTTGGGCGTCATCCATGAATCTGCATAGATAATAATAGCTAAAATTTGCAGTGACAATTGCACCAGATGCTGGCGCAGAATTAAATAAAATGGTGTTCGGAGGTAAAAAAGAGTAGGTTGTTTCGTCTTGGAACGTTCCGTTGATGTAAATTCCGTTCATTTTGTCTAGATAGCCGACAGCCTCATAATTGTTCGGTCCTGTGTTTCTGCCCAACGTAAAATTCGTGTTGGCGCCGTCACCTGTGCCAATTTGCGCACCGGCGACCTGAAAGTCAGTGGGATCCTGAAAAAGGAAAATATCATAATCACCACGCAGTTGCAGGAATAGGCCGAGCAATTGTTGAAGTTCTGTGTATCCAGACTTGTTGCGTAGGAACGAGTAGGTCAATTCGAACTCATAAAGGCACTTAGACTGAGCGGTCGCGAAAATCTCACGCAGATTGTCAGCCGAGCGCGATATACTGGCAAAAGACGGCCTGCGCGTGACTGACCATTTTAGACCTGGTAGCGTTGGGAAGACTGGCAGCGTCATGGCTTCACAGTCTTGAACTTAACGGACTTGGCCGAATGCCATGTGCTCATGAACTCTTCAAACGCTTGCTGGTCGTTATAGAATGAGCAAACAAAGCCGTAACTGAAATCAGCTGCGATTATCGCCCCGATTGCCGCAGGTGCCGATAGCCGTACCTGCGGCCACTTACCGTCATATAGGACTGTGTAGGCTGAAGAGGCGAGTTCAACACCGTTGACGTAGACCGCCGTAAGCGCAACGAGATAGCCAATTGGTTCCTCGAAATTGGCGATTGATCGGCAAAGCGTCCAAGTATCCCGAAAACCCGTACCGGTGCCCAGATATTGCGATGTGCATTGCTGAAATTCGGGGTCGATGTAGACGAACTTGCCGCCGCGTCCGCGCATGGCCTGAAAGAACGAGAGCAGTTGCTGATAGGTCTGCGCTGGCCCACTATCGACCATCTGATAGGTCAGTTCGAACTCCCAGATGGGATAAACCGCCATCGGAGATCTGATCTCCTTGCCGCTGACATGCATAGCCTTGAGGTTCGCAAATCGCGGCGTTCGGATAACGCTCCAGCCGAGCGTAGCGATCGTCGGGAATACCGGATAGGTCGGTGCCGGCGCGTTGGCTGCATAGGTAGGCCAATTGTTATGATCATAGACCCAACCATCTCGGCAGACCTGTGGGCGTGCCCAAGCCACACAGGTCGAATAACCTTTGCGCTGAAACGCTGTCCAGATCGCCTTATCGACCGCATTCCAGACGAAGATGGTATCAGCCAGCAGGTTGAAACCAGAGAAATATTCGCACTTGGGCAGAGCATATCCCAGATCCGACAATGGAACGTCGAGATCGAGTTCCTGTTGGCGAAAGTTCCCGAACTCGATAACCTCGTAATCCTCGACCTCAACATAATCCCATTGCGGGCTGGACCAAGCTGCAGCAGGGAAATTCACTAAATGAACCATAGGGCTGAGAGGGTTTGAGACCGTGGGCGTGTAGAAGAGCACGGTGCATTTCGTGGTAGAATGAGCGGCACGTACCGCTGCCGCTACAGCCGTTGTCGCTGAACCCAGCTTTCCTTGTAGCCATGTCAGATAGGCAGTTTGAGCTGGCGCTGAATAGTCGTCGTATATGGTCTTTATGAAGGGTGTAGGCACTGGATTGCCGGTTTCGCTGGTATAGAGCGAAGTGGTATGCGGATCATAGAAACACGGACCGACGCTGCTGTAACCGCCGGGCCACCACCATGGCTCACCAACCTGATAGTCCGTCATGCCGGTTACCCCCAAGCCAACAAGGGCAATGGCGACATCCTTGTACCAGGCAAATGCGCTGGCATTGTTCGGGGTCAGGAATGACGAAGAAGGGGACCAGCCAGACACACCGATATTGCCTGCATAATCCTTCTGGCACCAGTCCGCTGGTGCGAAGCGGGTCAACAATTCATATGACTGCGACATTACGACGCGCACGCCGTTGCTGTTGTTGCGGGTGCAATAATCACTGAGCCACTGCTGAGCTGGCGCATTGACCGGGGGTTTGGAAGCATCGATTTGCAGATCGCCCACTGTGGCCGACCAGGTCAGGCTCAACCATTGCGTGAAGCCCATGTAGAGCACGGCTTTAGTACGATATCCAAGATCGTACATCTGCTCAATGACACGCTCCGGCGTTAGCGGATAGCTGTCTGCGAAGCCATCGGCGATCAGAAGTTCATGCGCGGTGAGAGCCGTATTGTTGAAGCCTATCGTTGAATTCGCACCCGACACCGCAATGTTCGTGATGTCAGCTTGCACCGCTGTTTCGGTGATTGGCGCGAGGGCAGCGTTTTTGTCATATCCAGATGACGTGAAGCCGATGAAGATACTATCGATGAAGTTCCACGGAATAGCATCTGTCGCCAGAACTCCAGCTTTAACCGAGTTGAAATTCAGAGAAAAAGAGCCGCTCGTCGAACTTGGTGAGCCTGCCGACATGTAGTTTTCGAGGTAAACGTAATAACTCTTTCCGCTCATATCGAGCGCCGTCAATACCAGAGGATTGTTAGTATCATTGATCGGCGGGGAACCAGTATAGGTTAGGTCGAAGGTAAGCGTGCAGTTGGTCCAGTCGATGATCTGCTGGTAACTGAAAAGAGGGTGACCCCACCTGTCCTTGCTTCGCCAATACATGCCGACCAGGCAGTGGTTGGTACGCAGAAGCGCTTTCATACGTACCGAATTTGGCCCTGTTGTGATGATCGTGGCAGCGGCTTCAATGTTGTAGTTGACCTCCCACATCCTCGGCTCGAAGCGCCTGATTGTGGTGTTGAAGGTCAGGGGCTGCTGTTGAATATTATAGCTCATCAGGGATAGGCCCTATTGCGGTAGGCGTTCCCAAGCACCTTCACGAGCGTTCCGGCATGTCGCTCCATTTCAGATCGACTCATGTTTCCTGGCGCGTGAAAATGTATGTCGCGGAACATGGATGACGATTGACTGCCAAACGCAGGTGTCCTGCCATTGCTCGGTTCGGTTCGCGACGTCGTACCTGCATCGACCGCCGCAAGCAGCCTGGCGTTGTCGGCGGCGGGGATGATGCGCTCGCCCCGATGGATTTGCGCGTACATGTCGTTCGGCACATAATTTGTCCCGACATCAAAGCTGGCAAGCGCACCGAATGCTTCCACCGCTGCAAAAGTCGTGGCTGCGGCTGCTGCGCCCAACACCGGGCCGACAACCGGAATGCCAGCCATCGCGTGGTAAGCCGCTGCGGCGGCCGTGGCGGCATGGCTGGTGATTTCCTTCAGGTTGTGCGTCCCGGTTATCGCTGCAGATTGAGCCGCGCCGGTGCTGGTGGCCGCCACGCGCGCCTCGGTGCCCACCGTCGTGGCCAGCGTCTTTGCTGTTTCACCGGTGGCATGCTGCGCCGTCTGGATGGCCAACTGCGCGCGCTGGGCTGCCGTCATGAACAGATGTTGCACCAGCCAGGTGCTGGCCATTTTGGCGAACTGCTGTTCGGCTGAATGAACGACGGAGCCATAGAGGCTGATGCCGACCTGTGCCCAGCTCTTCTGCCCGCTGATCGCCTGATCGAAACCTGATACTGTGGTGTTGACCATGCCGTCGATATAGCCGTGATAGGCCTGTTGGACTGCCAGAATATCTTGGATCGACTGCAGGCGTATCTGCGAATCGAGTTCCGCCTTACGATTGGCATATTCTTCATCGGCTTTTGTCTTGGCATCGATAAGGCTCTGATATTGTGTCAGATCCCCATGATATTTTGCTTCTGCTGCTGCAATCGACGCATCCAGAATTTGGGTTTCACGCGCGTACAGGGCCTCATTATCGGCGATTTTCTGTTGGGCCAACTGGGCATGGATCTGTCCGAGTTGCACCTCAGCCTGAATGTCGCCATAGGGCGAATTGCTGGCGTTGGCCCTGACCGTAGTTTCGGCAGCGCGGGCATCATCTTCGCGAACCTTGGCCTGCGCATCGAGGCCCTTCTTGAAAGCATCGATTGTTCTCTGGGCCTGCTTCTGGGCTTCCTGAAGTTCCTTCTGGTCATGCTCCTGCTGGGCACGTTCCCATTCGCGCGAAGCATTTTTATATTCAGCGTTCTGTTCGCCATATTTGCTGCGGATATAGGCCAGCTTTTCCTGCCAGTCGGCCTGTTCCTTTGCCCAGTTGTTTCGGTCCGCCTGAATGCGCTCGTTCAGATCGGCGATATGGTCCTGGTAATCCTGATGGGCCAGCGCCTTGCTTGCGTCGAAAATGCGGCTCTGCACGGCCAGCCAGTCTTTCGAGCCCGCCGTGGTGAGCTTGAGCTTGTCTTGCCAGAAGGCAAGCTCACTGGCCGTCTGGTCGGCGAAATAATTCTTGCTGGCAATTTCCTGCTGATGCAGCTGCTCTGCCCATTGCTGCACGGCATCATCGTGCTTTTTGGGCGCGGACGTATGGGCAGTGGCATCCCTGGCGGCATCGTCGGCGGCGCGGTTGACAGCATCAGGACTGGCGAGTTCGCCGGCCCGGCTGTCGATGGCCTTCTGGCGGGTGGCGCTGGCAACGCCCGCATCGTCATGATTTTTGCGCGCATTGGCGATGGCGGCATCGTCCTGCGCCAGCTTGTGCGCTTTTTCCGCCGATGTCAGGAAGGTATCGAGCGCGCGGTGATAATCGGTCAGCGCCTGCCGATCCCGCTGCACCGCCTCGGAATGGTCGCCATGCAGTTCGGTGTCAGCAGCCAGCGCGCGGCGTGCCTGCACCAGGCCGGCGACCAGCTCATCGTGGCGAGCGCGGTCCTGCCCTTCCGGCGTGGCCGCATAGGAGGCCTGACCAGCGGCGGAATCCTGATTGAGCTGGGCGCGTCGTTGCAGGCGCTTGGCTGCATCATCTTTGTCGGAAGTATCGCCGAAGGGATCAAATCCACCCATCGGATGCGAGGCCATTTCTCCGGCAAGTTCACCAACAGCAGCGGTTGCGCGACCGAGCAGCCCGATCATGTTGCTGAGATGGGCCTCAATGTTCTGAGTGACGGAGGTGAACTTCACGCCCGCTTCGCTGGCGGCATCGATCCTTTCGCGCAGAGCCTGCGTGACGATGTTGACGGCGCCGGTCTTGTCGCCCTGCTCGGTCAGGCGGCGGATTTCCTCGATCTGGGTGCTGTCCAGAATGCCCAGCTGGGCATTGAGGTCTTCCGCGCCCTTGATGGGGTCATTCATGGCCGTTGCCAGCGCCTTTTGCGCGTCGGCAGCTTCCTGGCCAGTAAGGACGGCATAGCCTTTGACAGAGCCTGCAAGCCCGGTGATCACAGCCTGCGAACGGATGCCGGCAGCGGCGAAGGCTTCGGCGCTCGCCGTCGAGGCACGCACGGATTGCCCGGAATATTCCGCCGCCGCCGCTCCAGCCGCCTGAAGCTGCCCCGTCGTCATGCCCGAGGCCGCGCCAAGGCCCACGCTGGTGATCAGCAGCTCTTTCTGGGCATGTTCATATTCGATGGCTGCATAGGTGGCGACACCCATGGCGACGGCTGTGCCAATGATCGCTGCACCAGCCACGCTCATCACCGCATTGACGGCGCTTGTCGCCAGCTCCTGCCCAGCCAGCGCCTGGGTCATGATCATGACCGAGCCAGTCATGCGCTTGTAATTGCCGCTCAGCGCCTCGTGGATCAGCACCAGCCCTTCGGTCGCGGCGCGGCTGCTGACCATGCCATGCTCGGAGCTTTTGAGCGCAGCGATCATGGGGGCGGCCTCTTCGGCAACGCCCAACTGTTCGGCCTTGTAAGCCAGCAGTTCCTTGCGGCTCATCTGCTGGGTGGCAACCTGTTCCTTCAGCGTGTCCATGAAGGATTTGGCCGCGCTGTCAGCAGGCGTGTAGGACGATGAAACCGACCTGAGTTCAGCGCCCAGCCGGTTATATTCCGACCGGGCCTTGGCCGCTGCATCGCCCGCCGCCAGCAATTCCGCCTTCTGTTCGGCGGTCAGGTCCTTGCCGGCGAAGGCCTTGGCAAGGTCATTCAAGCTTTTGGTGGTGGCCAGCATCTCCGCGCGGGCGATGGCCATGTTGGCCGTGAGGCCGACGACATCGGCGGTGATCGAGATGGCAATGTTGTTGGGCATGCTCAATCACTCTGTTGGGCCGGGGAACGGGGGTTCCCAGATCTCTGGTTCGCCATCGTCATCGGTGTCGCCTGCGTCCGTCGCGGGCTCATATTTGAAATAGACCGCCCCCCATTCGTCGATTGGGGGCAGTTCGCGCAGTTCCCGGCTCCAGATGTTCTGCCAGTCCTGCAGTGTGCAATGGTCGAGCCAATAATCCGGGCTTTGGTGGAAATAGCGGACCAGCTTGGCAAGGATGCGGTCAAAGTCGGGTGGTGGCGGCTCTACGCCGCCTGTGCTTCCCCCTGGGCGGGGCTTTCACCCTTGGCATCTTCCGGGGCGATCCATTCGCCGCTCTGCCAGCGCATGGCGAAGAAGGCATTGATCAGGTCCATGCCGGTGATGGGCAGGTCTTCGAACTGATCGCGGGTGAGGGTGCGATCCGCCGCGCTGGCAGCAAGCCATGCGATCTCGATGAGATCGGCATTCTCGGCATCCTCCACCGCCAGCACGCTGCCATTGGCGGCCAGAACGCGGGCGGCAAAGCTGGATTCGGGCTTGCCCGGGTCGGTGGGGCGGCTCAGGCGCCGCAGAAGGGGCGAAGCAACCTTGCTGATGCGCAGGGGCAGCGGCGGAACGGAAAAGGTCTTTCCGCCCAGAACAATGTCACGGGGATTGGTCATTTGGCAGAGGCCTCTTTCATGCGGCGGCTCGCGCCCTCGATCATCTCAGGATGGTCGAAGGCTTGAACGGTGATGCGGGCGAGGATGAGGTCTGTGGAGAGATCGAGGTCACCAATCATGGCGAGCACGCCCAGCAGCCCGCGCCGGTTCCAGCGGATTTCGCGCAGGCCCTGGCAGGGAATGGGCGGCTGCCGGTTCATCACCAGCCGCTCGGTGATCTTCTTGCAGACGAAGGCCTGCGCCTGTTCCACCTCAAGGGCGGACAGGCGCAGGTCGGTGCAGATCTTCTCCATGGGCACGCCATTGGCCAGGTTCTGGAAGGCCAGCCGCCGCGTGCGGCCCTTGGCCCGGCGCTCATCCTCGGTCATGCGGGCGGCCCTTAGGCGGCTTCGGCGAAGGTGGCCACGCCCAGCTGGTCGTTGCCGTTGACCGCTGCCATATAATCGAGCGAGCTGGTGCCGAAGCCCGACTTCTTGGCCGACAGGCTGCCCGAGGAGGCGATGCAGTTGAAGAACACGAACATGTCCTGCTCGGTGCCCCAAGGCAGCGTGTGCACGGCCTGGAAGTTGCCGGTGAGGCCCTGCAGCTGGTTGGCCATGACGATGCTTTCGCCCACGGCCGACTGCTGCCAGACATAGGAGATGAGCACGTTGCCGTTCGCATCGCCTGCGGCAAAGGTATATTTGCCCTTGTTGGCGCCGCTGGTGGCCACCGAATAGGACGTGCCGGCCACTTCCGAACCCGCCGCGACGCAGGTCATGATCGCGCCGGTGGTGGCATTCGTCACGCCAAGGTCATAGATGAAGTTGGTGGCATTCGCCACAGTGACAACATAGGTGCTGGTGCCCGGAATGGTAGCCGCTTCCTTGTCGGCCTCAAGGTAGGAGCCGGTGGTGGAACTCGCGCCGAAGAGAATGTCCGAATAGATGCGGGCATTCGTCTTGCCATATTCCACCTTGCCGGTGACTTCCATTTCACCGGCGCCCACGGCGGCGGCAAACTGCTTTTCACCGAACAGGCTTTCGACCTTGCGCTTGAAGTCGATGGACTGGCTCTGGGGCACCAGGGCGCGGGCCGGGGTGGGGTTGGTGTAATTGCCGGTCATGAAGGCGCGACCGGCGCCGAAGGTGGGTTTGCCGCTCAGGACGGTCATGCGGGTTCTCCTTTGGTGATGCGATGATCAGGATGGTGGCGGCCGGCGCCGGTCAGCCCTTGTTTCCGGTCGCCGGGTCCGGAGGGGTGGAAGAATCGGAGGCTTTCGCTTTGCCAGCGGGCGCCGGGGCAGGATCGGCCGGGGTGAGGCGCGCGATCAGATCGGGCAAGGCCGCGACGGCCTGGTTGTAGGCTTCGGTGCTGCGGGCGATGGCGCCCGTGGCGAGGCGTTCGCGAAACCAGCTGTTGACGGTATCGGCGGTGGTGATGGCCATGGGATGCTCCTTGGAAGTCAGGGCGGGCAGATCAGGGCAGGGTGACGCGGATGGGGATGCGGGCAATGGCCTGGCTGCCCTGGTCGCCCGGGCTGATGTCGCTGCGCCCCTCGATACGGGCCCAGTAGACAAGGCCGCCCAGCGTGAAGAGCGGGTCGCCATAGTCGCCATCGGGCGCGAAGCTGGCGCGGATCATCTGTTCAAGGCCGGTGAGCACGCTGTCGGGCGCGATGTTCGGGTCCTGCCCGGCGTTGCAGTAGATCCATGCCTCGCAATCGAGCGTGGTGATGATGAAGCCGGAATCGTGATTGCCTTCATCGGTCACGCCGATGCGGCGCAGGAAAAGGGCGGGCTGGTCGGCCACCTGTGTCCAGTGCTGCACCCGGCGCGAGGCGGTGAGGAAGCCAGTGGTGAACTGGGTAGGACCTGTCTCGGTATCAGCAGTCATCGGCTCCGACAGGGTGATGGTTGACCCGTCATCGGCGATGGCTGTGATGAGCGCGCCATCAGCGCTGCCCGTGGCAAAAACGGGCAGGCCGGGGAAAAGGCCCTCGATGCCGGAAGGTGCAGTCAATACCTCACTGCCCGGCGTTGCGTTGGCGGAAAAGGTAAGTGTGGCGGCGCCCTGCAGATGGGCGAAGAGCGCCTGCATCACCGGTTCGAAGTTGATGTTCATGCGTTGGCCTCGGCAACATTCTTGGCCACAACGGCGTTGAGCCGTTCCATGACCTGGGGCTGGATCTGGGCCAGCGGGCCGCGCTCATAGGCGCGTTGGGCAATGGTGGTGGGCCGGCTGTAGGCATCGACCAGCACAGAGACAGGCGAATTCAGTTTGTAGGACCAATAGTGGTCAAGCCGCATGGAATGCGCTGAAACGGCCACCGTAGCATTGGCGCCATATTCCAGCGCGGCGGCCTTGGCGAAGTCCGAACCGCCGCCGCTTCCTTCGCCGGCAATGTCGATATAGCCGGTGATGCGTTCCTTGTCGGTGAAGAGCCTGACCCGCTCCTGACTGAGCAAGCGCCCGGTTTTGACGGGCGTGGCCGCCTGCACCATGGCGAAAAGCTCGGCTGAAAGCCCGTCGATCTCGCGCCGCAGGTCGTCATAGAGAGCGTCGGGAAAAGCCTCGAAGCGCAGGCCGACCTGCCGCGCATTGGCGACATCGATGTGGATGGTGTCCATGAGTCAGACGACCATCGGCGTTTTGTAGGGGCGCAGGACGCCTTCAACGTCGGGCGGGAATGGGCTGTTCTGCCCGGGTGTGGTGCCGATCCAGAAGCGTTCAACGCCGACGCCTGGAGTTTCCCGCTGGATGAGGGAAGGATCGCGACCCTTGCTCATATAGCGCCCTGTCAGCATCTGCAGAACGACATCGACAATATCGTCGGGGACCTTCGCAACAGCATACTGCACCGCAAGGCCAGTGCCTGCATCGGTGGCATTGAAGGTATAAATGCCAGCACTCACGGCATATTGGCCGGGGGCAGGAATGCCACTTACCCGCGTGAAAGGCGTTCCCGACGATGAGGCAACGTTCCAGTCGCAGGAAAAGGTTGCGGCCTGCGAGACAGTGACCTGGTAGGGCGCTGTTGAAGGAACCTGTCCGCTTTCAGAAACGATGGAGCCAAAGCCGGCGGCATATTGCACGACAACGGGCAGCGCTTCCCACGTGGTGACAACGCCGGTGAAAGGGTTGAGGCGCAGCAGGCGGCCCGTTTCGGGGTCGAGCGTGTAATCCTTGCCCTGCACCATGACTTTGGTGCTGGGGCTTGATCCTGCGGCCGTCGTCTGGATGACCGAGATAACACCCAGCACAGGCCAACGCGTCAGCACCAGCTCGGCAAAGCCGCCCGGCGTCTGGTAGGGATAGGGATCCTGCTGAATGTCGAAAGCATCCTGCACGATCTCGGGAACAAGCACGCGGCGCAGATAGGTTGTCACCATGCCCGAAACCCCCGCAAGGGCGCGCAATATCCAGCTATCCTTGCTGGTGTTGTTGGCCGCGATCGACAGTTCATCGCGCGCGGTGTTGAGGTTGGTCAGATTATAGGTTGCCGCCGCCACGAGGACGGTGGACGAAACTGAATAGGCCACGATTCAGCGTGCCTGACGCCGGTCATGCCCAGCCGCTGGGCGACCGGGGCGCAGGATAGCCCTTTCGGGCTTGACCGCCTGCGGCTTCTCCTGCCTGACCGGTTCAGACGGGGCCGGATGGGCGGACGGCGGCCATGGATCATTTGCCAAGAGCTTGCCTTCCTTTTCGAGCTTTGTTGCGATCTCTTCGGGCAAGAGCCGCTTTTCGCCGGCGAGATGCGGCGCCATCGTCACCGCGAAGGTCACATGTCTCATCGGGCCCATCGGAATATCCTCGACGATGGAGGGGGCGCAGGGGTTCCCGCTACCCCCTCAGGGAGAATGGGCCTGATCAGACGGCCGGGCGCAGCGTTTCGCCACCGAAGGCGATATCGGCCGCCACCTGTACTGTCGGCGAAGAACCACCCGTGAAGGCGATGGTGCTGACCGCGCGGATGTAGCGGTTGGCGCTGCTGAGATCGATCGCCACCGATGCATCCGTGCTGGCGGCGGTGATGGCAGACGTGGCGGCAACTGCGGCAGCGCCGGGGGCGACATAATCGGCCCAGGTGGAATTGTCAGCGGAATGCTGCAACTTGGTGGTGACCGAGGTGGTGGTGGGCGAACCGGTGATGGCACCGGTGGCCGCATGCAGGACGCAGGAAAGGGCGCCATTATGCGCGGCGCGATCGAGGCCCGAACCATTGACGCTGGCAGACGCTGCCTGTGGAAGAACGCTGGATGCCAGCGCGATGAACGCGCCGATATTATGCTGAAGAGCAACGGTGGACATGGGAATTTCCCTTCCGATGAAAGCGGGTGAAGTGGGGCGGTGGCAAGCAGGCCGCTGGCGTTAACCAGCGGCCCTAAGCCGTCACAGATCAGCTGATGGCCGGGGCCCAGCGCACGAACTGGATGACGGCAATCGACTGATCGTGCCGCATCTGGAAGTCATGCTCAGTGATGGCGCGGATGATCGTCTGGTCGGACTGGAAGGCCGAGCGCGTGGTGCCACCCGCATCGACGTACATGCCCTCGCGCGAGACGGCGAGTTCGAGGCTCATCGAATCGAGGATCATCGCCTCGTCCATCTCGACCAGGAACACGAAGGAGCAGTCGTTGTTGGTGCTGCTGGCGTCGTGATAATTGGTCGGGATCTGCGTCGTCTTGCGGACGGGATAACCCAGCAGCTTGCCGGTCATCAATTCGTCGCGATAGACATAAAGGCCCAGGCTGTTCTGCACGTTGTACAGATAGTTGTAGGAACGCGGGTTCATGAACCAGACGCGCTTGTCATCGGGAACGTTGGCTGCGTCGAGACGGTTGACCGCACCGCCCAGCTCGGCAGCAGCCGTGGCAAGCGTGTAGGTTTCGTTCGAGGTGATGAAGTTGCCGCCAGTGCTGTTTGCCGGATCGGTGCCGTTGACCGCAGCCGTCGAATTGCCGGAGGTGGACCACACGCCGGGCGTACCGCCGTTGCGCTGGACCCAGCGGTTGGCGAAATACAGGAAGCCCATGGGCTGATCCTGCGTGCCCTGGCCAAACATGAAGGCGAAATCCTCGGCCAGCCCAAGCACCTTCACAAGATCGTCACGCACGAAGGCGTCAACAGCCGGATCGGAATAGCGCATCATGTCATTCGACACGGGCACCAGACCCATCAGCTTCTTGAAGGTGGCGACGATCTGGTTCAGCGACTGCTGAGACTGGTTTGCGGGCGACTGTTCGTTGCCATAGCCGGCCGTGGCGGCGCTGGCCTGGCCGGGCAACGTCATGGTGCCGCGCGGCATCGGCAGAACACGCGGGCCAGAGGCGCGGACAACGGCCTTCGGGCGCAGCAGTTCGATGATCTCGTTCATATAGTCGGGCGGTACGATGAAACCACCAGACGCACCGACCGAGGTCACCAGAGCGCGGGTCACGGGGTCGATACGCGGCTCGAAAGAGCGCGTGATCGGGTGACGTTCACCGAACTGCGACGCCGCGAAGTTGCGCGCTTCGCTGATAACGCCGCCAGCCTTGTTGAACATTTTCAGGCTGGCGATGGCGCGCAGGCCGCGGCAAGTGGTGAGGCCCATCGCCTTAGCATCGTCCTCGTTGCTGTAGGGATCGCGTTCGCGAACCTTGATCTGGCCATCTGCATTGTCCTGCCCATCGACAGGCTTTGCGGTTTCCAGAGAAAGCGCCTGTGCCTGCCGGGCCCGGGCGATCTGCGCGTCATAGTCCTGCACGGCGCGCTGCTGGGTTTCATATTCCGCCTGATCCTCGGTGGAGAGGATGCCGGGCTTATCGGCGAGCGCCTTGAACGAGTCAAAGGCGGCCGCCCGCTTCTTGAGCAGGTCGTTGATCATAGTGTGCTCCTGGTGGGGGCTGCCGTTGCCCAAGCGGCGGTGTGGGCTCTCTCCGGATGGAGAAACTGGTCAGGCGGTCAGTGACAGCGAGAGCATGTCGGCCTGGCGCCGCCGGAAATCGGATGCCGCGCGGTCACCGTCGATGGTTGCATCACCGACTGAAGTTTGGGCCTCGGTGGGTTTCCCGCCCGTGCTGTCTTCGTCATCGTCCTGCGAGACACCGGCACGGTTCATCATATCGTCCAGCGTGCCAAGCGCCTTCTTGTGTTTGGCGATCGCGCTGCGGCCCTCGGTGATCGCTTCCTCGTGCTGCGCCTTCATTTCGCGCAGGCAGCGCACCGTGTCGGTCGAAAGCGTTTTGCCAGCGCGGGCCTTGGCATAGGCATAGGCGCGCCGGAATGCGCGGACACGCGGGGTCGCTCCGGCGCGAACATAGGCGCGATCGTCGACCGTAAGGATGACATCGTCATCGTCATCATCTTCCGGCTCGACATCATAACCGGCCAGCGCTTCTGCAACCTCTTCCGCCGCCATGGCGAGCAGTGCATCGCCAAGGTCATGCAGCACACCGGCCAGCATTGCCGGAACCTTGCTGCCATCGCCTTCAATAGCGCTTTCATATTTTGCAGAATCGACCTTGCAGCCAAGATCCTCGAAAAGATAGCAAAGGCTGGCAAGCTGATAGAGACCGCGCTTTCCGGCCAGCAGCGCCACGCGCTGTCCCGAAATGACACGTTTCGCGCGAGTCATGGCTGGGGCAGGGGCAGCCTGTCCTTCTTCGACTTTCATGGAATTGCCTCCATCATGTTGGCGCGCGGTGACCAATGCGCCGGCATCAGCGGGCACGCTGACAAAGCTGAGTTCGAGCAGTTCCCAGGCGCTGATCCTTTGGCCGCCCTTGGGTTTGGTGGGTTCAAGCGGTTCGCTCTCGATGGGATCAAAGCCGACCGATACAGCGCGGATCACCGCCGCCTTGGTCAGGCCGCAGATCCTGTCCGCCGTCGGACTGATGCCAAGCGGCGCGAAGCACACGCGGGCCGTGATTTCATCGCCACTCACGGTGATCTGCTCGACCGTTCCGATCGGCTCATTGGCATCATGCGACCAGAGCACAATCGGATTGGCCCGATAATTCTCAAGCAGGCAGCCCTGGGGAATGAGGATATGGCCGTCGCGGGCGAGGGCGGCGGTCGACATGACCACCTCGACCTCGCGTTCGCCCAGATCGCTGATCTGCGCGGCGATCAATTTGCGGATCATGGTCATGACACAGCCTTGAATGTCATGGTGATGTGTTTGTCGCCAAAGCGGTTTTGCTGGCAATTGCATATCGCCAAAACTTCGACGGAGTCTGGAACATCATCACCCTCGATCGAGAGGATGAGCACGCCATGCTGGTAATCGAAATTCGCATCAAAGATGCGGACCGGATTTTCCGTCCCGCGAAAGATCAGCCCGTCCAGAACCTCCGGACAAATGCGCAATTTTGACTTGGCCATGGTGGTTACCCTTCGCTGGCTGTAGCTGCATCCTGGCTGGTGGTTTGCGTTCCGCCCGTACCAGCGTCACCGGTGCCAACCATGCCTGCCGCCGGTCGACCGTTGTCATCGGGTGCCACGCCCGTGATGTTCGAACCTTCGGCCGCCATATTGGTGGGCATCATCAGGCGGTCGCCGCCTTCCTTGGGCGGCAAGCCATCGTCGGCACGTTCTTCGTTCTGCGTTTTCTTGCCGCTCAGGATGTTGATGCGGCTGACATTGGCGCGTGTGAGGACATCGGCGCGCAGAAGTTGGGAAAGGTCGCGCTCGACGAATAGGTCATCTTCATCAAGGCCGAAGGTCCAAGCGAAACGCTGTTCGAAATTGACCGCGCGCTCGCTGACGGCGGAATTCACATAGTCCTGATCCTGCGCCGCCAAATTCTGGCTGGCCCCGCGCGTGTCGGAAGCGATCCCCGCCTTGTGCGGCGGCACGCCGTAAAACCGGCAAACCTCCTCGGGCTGCATTTTGCGCTGCTCGATGAACTGCAGATCGACAGACGTAAGTTGCAGCGCAACCGGCTCAATCCCGTCTTCCAGAAGCACAGTTTTTCCGGTGTTCTGATAGCCGGCATGAAGGTCATCAAACTGGGCCTTCAGGCGCCGGGCAGGGGCATCGCCCAGAACCTTGTTGGTTTTGAGCCAGGTCGAAGGCCGGGCACCATTGGCAATCCAGCGGTTGGCCTGCTGGCTGAGTGCCATGTCGAGCCCGATGGAATCCCGCGCAAGGCCGATGGTGGAAACGCCGACAAGCGAGTTGAAGGAAATGCCTCGCAGGTGAAACACATCTTCCGAAGGGATCGCGACAGGGAAATCTCGCAGCATCGCGATCTGCCAGAGGCCGATGCGGTTCACATTGTAAAAGATCGACCCATCAGCGGCTTCCAGCACCATCACCGCATCGGGGTTGATCGGGATCAGTTCGGTTGGGTTACCCCGGTAATCGCGACGGATCGCCGCATAGGCATTCCCGCGCAGCAGCAGGCCGACCCACATCTGTCGATCGAACTCGAACCATGTCTGTTGGCGATTGGGCCGCTTGAACAGCTTCGAGATTGGGTGCTTGACCTTCTGTTTGCTACCATCCTTGGCCCAGCCCATGACATAGGGAGAGCAGCGGGCCAGATCGGTCGAAAGGCGATTGACGCAGGCATAGACGGTGGAAACCGTCATCGCCGTCGCCTGGCTGATCTGCGCGCCGGAGGCCGACTGGATTGAGCCCAGCGGCGGGATCATGCCATAGCTGGGCGTGCCCGCGCTCGCCCGCTCCACCGGGGCCACCATGCGGCTCAAGAGCCCCATATCAGGCGGTCCTACGAGCGGTCAGCCAGGCGCCGCCTAGCAGAAAACCACCCGCGACAATGAAGCCGGCGGGCCGGTAAATCAGGTCTGCGCCAAATGCGATGAGACCCGCTCCCGCAACGGCGGCCGCATCGACGGCAACGTCGACAATCCTGGCCTTGATCATGGAAGCCTCACAAAATGAGAAGCCCGCGCTCTTCATAGATGGAGCGGCAGGCAGGCGGGTTGGTGGCCATGATGGTGATGGCGTTGAACTTGGCCATGGCCGGGTCGATCTTGGCATCGCCGGCGTGCTGCTTCGTGGCGCGGATCGCCGTGGCGGTGGGCTCGATCTTGAGGTTTGAGACGCACCAATCCATCAGGGGCTGGTCAGCATGCAGGAAGGTGCCATTGGCGAGCTTGCGTTCGCCTGTCTTGATGGCATTCATCATCCCATAGCTTTGCGAGACGCCCGCCACGAAATCCCGGTTAAAGTCCTTGTTCTCTTCGGTAATGTCCACATCGGCCAGCGCATCGACCAGTTCGCCAAGCCCGGCCGGGTCAGCCGCGACGCAATAGAGCAGCCCCGCGTCGCGGATCCTGACGATGATCTCGACGATCTGGGCGATGTCGAGCGGCACGCCCTGATCGTCCATTGCGTCATCGGGCAGAATGGTCAGTTCGCCTGCGGCTTGCAGGTCCTGCAATTTGGGTGCGATCGACTTGCGCCGCTCCAGCACGATGTCATGCGCCCAGGCGTGGCTCCAGCTCAGCCATTGCTTGACCCGCTTTTTGCCCCGTGGCGCCGGCTCCTGATCGTCCGGATCGTCGCCCTGTTCGACCTCGATCTCGTTGGGGGTGCGCCCCAGCACGGTCAGACCGAAAAGGTCATCCATGCCGCCGCCATCGATGCCGACGACGATGACTTCGCAGCGCTCGATGATGCTGTCCAGCGTGATGGACGGGTCGGCGCGCTTTTTCCAGAACTCGGCACCGGCCCAGCTGTCCGACCGGGCGCCCATGCCGGGCTCGACGTTGAGGTGCTTGGCACAAAAGCCGACGAGTGATTTGGGCCCTTCGCGTTGCGCCTCCTCGAACTGGTCGAGCAGGAACTGGATATCGACCGATGCCCCCAGATTGGGATTTGTGATGAAGAAGTTTGCCGGGTCCAGGTGCTGGCCGGCCTTGATCATGGCTTCCGGAAATTCGTAGAGCAGGCCCAGCGCGCGGGGTTGGGCCAGTTTACCATCACGAATGTCGCGAAACCGCTTCACCCAATCGAGCATCACACCGGCGGGCGGTTCATCGCTCTGTGTGGTGAGCGCAATGACGAAGCCTTCCGGGCGCGATGCCAGGCCGCCCATGGCTTCGCGCAGCATGTTCTTGGCGTTGGCCCGTTTGCCGAAGAGCCAAAGCTCATCGATCAACAGCCCGGTGGTTTTCTTGCCGCTGACCGTTTCAGAATCGGCGGCGACGATTTTCAGGAATGCGCCGGTTTCCCGGTGGACGATTTTTCGCTCATGAGCGATGGGCTTGAGAATGCGGCGCAGGTCGGGATGCTCGGCCACCATGTCCATGGCTGGCTCTGCGGAGTTTTTGGCAACCTCGAGGGTAGGGGCCAGAATGTTGAATTCGGCGGAATAGCGCTGGTTGCGCACCAACTCGGTGATCATGATCCCGGCGGCGCGGGTGGACTTGGTATTCTTCTTCGAGATCAGCTCGAAGAAAGTGTTGATCTCACGTCGCCCTGTGTCGGGGTTGTAGGCGCCAAAGACTGCGCTGGGCAGATCATAGACCCAATCCCGGCTGATTTCGCCGAAGCTGGGCTTACCCATGACGTCGACGATGGGCAGATCACGAAAGACCTGAAGCGCGTCCTCGGCTTCCTGTGGAAACAGTGGCGGGCAGGGCAGAAGTGATTGCCCCGCGATGATCCTGGCCTCCCAATCGGGGCAGGCCGTCGACCAGGTGAGCGCCATTATTCAGAAACCGGTTTTCCGCCTGAAGCCACAAGCCGTGGCGCAGCGCGAGGAGCGAACTTGCCTCCTGAAGCAACAGCGGCTGCGGCGTCGGCCTTGGCGGCAGCTTTCTTGCCGACGTATTCTGTCGGAACGGCTGCGGCCGGTCCATCCTTGGTCGGCATAGGCCGGCTGAGCGCTTCCAGTTTCGTCGTGGCGCCGATCAGGCCGGCTTGGCTTTGCTTGTCGAGCCGGTCGATGGTCTGCGCACGAGTGACCGCGCGACCGATGCGCAGCTCAAGGTGGTAATCGCCCTTGAAGCTGTCGAACTCATCGGGGCCGACATAGCCGAGCACCAGGGCAATATCTTCCGGCTCCATGCCATAGCCGAGATAGAGCTTGACCTTCTCGCGGGCTGCCTCGGTGATCTCCCTGCTGGGCTTTGGAGGCCCACTTATTTTTTTTCCGGCAAAAATTTCGTTGTGAAAATATTTCCGGAAGGTAGGCTTCGACAAACTGAACATCTTGGCCAGGTCCTCAATGGGAACCTTTTTCGCCAGCAAATCCGCCACTTTGGCTTTGTCTTCCGCCGTCGGTTCTTTGGTCGGTCGTCCACGCTTTGACATAGATTTCCGACCTCGATTATTTTTCCTTTGGCCCGTCCAGAGGCATCACTCGAAATTTTGAGCGTCGAAAAAAAATCTCTGCGTGAGGACCAACGCGGTTGACGGCAGGGTCGCCGGGCCATTCGAAACCCCCTACCGGGGTATCAGGCTGCAATCCCTTTGTATTCCATTGAAATGTAATGATTGTTGAGTGATCTGCTCTCTCAATCAGCCGTGACGCCGATCTGCTCGTGCCTTGGCTGTCTTGGCCGTGTGGTGCGCGCCGCAAAGGCATTGGCCGTTGGACGGGTCGAACTCGGCCCCGCCGTCCCGCAACTCGACGCGATGGTCTGCGAACATGCGGTGATGCGGTTCGGCCTTGGTGCAGCGCAAGCCACGCTCGACCGCCTCACACTGGCGCCCAGCGCGTGCAATCACCGCTTCGCGCCAAGCACGATATTCCGGCGTCTGGTAGATCGATGCAGCGCGCTTTGGCGGTGTGACGAGGCGCTTGCCATTGAAGGAAGCCAGCCCGGTTTTCATGATCCGGAGTGCCATCAGCGCACCATCCAGAACGGGAGAGGGGCTTTCGGCATGGGGCCATCCTGAAATGCAAAACGCCCGCTGACCGGTTGGTCGCGGGCGCATTTCTTGACGTTGCCTAAGTCATATCATTTTCTTGTCGGTGGTCAAGGGCGGAAAGAAAATGGCAATCAGACAGTGCGCGCTGCCAGTCCTTCCAGGCTGCCAAGCACGGCGCGCAGCTCGCCTACCTCGCCGCCCGTGTGGTTGCCTCGCCCGATCATGCCGTTGATCTCGGCCATGCTTCGCTCAATGCTGGCGCGCAGGTCAAGATAGCGCACCGCCATCTCGGTCCGCTTCTCGATGGCTTTTTCGTCACGCTCCATCATGCCGACAAATGCGCTGCTGAGCCCCAGCGCTTCGGCCAGGTCGGCCTGTGTCAGGCCCAAGGCCTTGCGGGCGACCCTCAGTTCAGAACCTTGCATTTTGCGCCCTTTCATGCCATATCAGGTTCCGGCCCCGGTCCCACTTCTTGCGGTGGTTCCCAGAGCCGGTCACTTAGAAGAAGACTGTGAGCGTCAACTCGATCTTCTTCATGAGCCGGATCGTGAAGGTGAGATACATCATCTTCATTCTCCGATTTATCAGCCGGGGTTGCCTCCCCGGCTGATGTCTTTTGTATAACTCAGTTATTATTATGGCGCAAGTGAAAACATAACTGAGTTGTTATTTTCTGGGCATTTTTGTGGGCAATTTCACCGCGTCATTGCGGTTCGTCATTCGCCCTTACTGCGGGGCACGCCGTGCAGGCAGGCACGTAATATTGCACCATGCCGCTCAAGGTCGGATGAACTTCCCAGCGGCGCATGATGCGATCCGGGACGAAGCGCTTACAACCCCACACGCCCTCCTTGCGCACCCACCATTCCGGGCGGTCCGGCAAGCCCGGCGCTTTCTCAGCCAGTTCGAGAGCGGCGAGGATGACAACGCGGTCCTGCATGAAAGCCTCTGCCAAGGCATCATGCATCGCTGCAACCTTGTCCCGATATTCATTGATCTTCGCCTGACTATCGCCGCGATGGACCGCCGCCATCGCATCGGCAAAGGCCTGATCGGCCTTCCGCTCCAGATCCCTCAGCTTCTGCACCAGGTTCATCATACACCGCCTTTCAGATGGCACCTGAACCAATAAACTGCATTCGCCACGCGCGATGCCATCCAGCCATGGCGATTGATCCACACCACGGGGCCGCGCCGTTTGTCAGCGCGAATGCCGATCTCATAGCGTAGCGGGTTCCAGCGCTCCGCAAGCGGGCGATATCGCCAAGCGACATCGCCACGCCCGCAATGCGCGACATAGACATAGCTGCTGTTGTGGATGACTGATTTCTCACAGAACATTATGCCCCTCCTTCACGCGCGTGCCAAACCAATCGCAGTCTGGGCAACCTTTGCCATCGCAATGCGGGCAGCGATCTGATGGCCGTGTCTTCATTGCCCATTCCTCCCAAGCCACTGATCGCAGGTCGACACACCATCATTGCCACCCTCGATCCTGCCAGAACCCTGCCGGAACCGCGCGCCATGGGCCTGTTGGAGTCGTTTCGCCGCCGCCACGAACAGTTCGCGGATCTGGTCCTGCCGCCGCCGCATCGAAATGCGCACATACCGGTTCGCCCGTTCGCGCCGCGCCGCCTCGATGAAGCTGATCTCTTCGGCCATCACCGCGTCGAACACTTCCAGCGCCACCACGCCAATGCGCGCACCATCCGTCTCGCCATCATGGAAAGCGATCTGCTGGCGCGCCCATTCCACATCGCGCAGCGCGTCCATCCGCGCCTCGCTGATCGGAATGCCAGACCCTGCCGCGCCACCGCCATTCCCCGCCAGCGGATTGCTGATCATCCCGCTTTCGGCCAGCGCCAGCCGGTCGGCATACCAGGCAAGCGCCGCCTCCTGCTGGGCCGTAATGACATTGCGCGATCGCAGCAGTTCATACTGCGGCTTGCGCTTCACGGCTGGGTGGCGCACCGGCAAGCCGTCCTTCATCACTTCGCCAAAGGGGTTCGGCACATATTGCGTGGCAAATTCGCCCCTATCGAGCCGCGCCCCGTTGGAAATGGCCTGCGCCATCACCGGGTCCAACATTGCCTTCTTAGCCTTCGATTTTGCGGCTTCCTTGTCCTTGGACGTGATCCCGGCGCTGTCCCCGCGTGATTTCTTCGACATGTGCGACCCTTTTTGTTTTGTCCGATTCCACCTGTTGCGCCTTGCGTCCCCGCCGCCCGTCACGGGCTGGCGCGTGATTGCCGCTGCGCCTGCACGTCAAACCTCACCCAATCCCGCCCCCAGCCGAGCGTATCGAGCGCCTGGGCGATCCGCCCAGCGTAATCGCTCTCGATCCGCTCCCGCTGCGTCTGCGTGCCCGCAACCACCGTCAGGCCGGGATCAGTGAACAGCAACGCGGCTGGCGCGAACCATCGTTCCCAAGCCAGATCCCCCAGAATCTCGCGCAGGGACTGATGCAGTGCGGCTGACCGGTCATCCTCGCGGGCTTTGGCGGGCGTCGGGCGGCTGGCCGGTCGCGCCAGCGCCTTGGCATGCGGCGCGGTGCTTACCAGCCTGGGTCCCGTGTAAGCCGCTGCCTTCCCGGCGTTGCGCATCACCTCGGCATGGTTCTTGGCGATCCACGCCACCCACAGCGCATTCCAGTCCGCCGCCACGCTGCCCTTTCCGCGATGGTAGGCGCCAAATGCCTCGGCCTGCGCCGCATAGGCCCCAGCGGGCCATGCCGCTGCCGCCAGTTGCGCGGCCTCGGGCAGATCGGCCAGGGCAGGGGCCTGCCAATCATCGGGCAATGGAAACCGGCTTTTTCGCCCCCTTGGGGGGGTAGGGGGGGTATAAGGTTCTAAATCTAGTTCCTTATAAGGGGTGACATCAGTGTCACCCCCCCCGGTGACATCCATGTCACCCCCCCGGTGACGTTTTGTCACCCCCGGGGGTGTCATTTTGTCACCCTGGGGGGGTGACATATTGTCGCCCTCCCTTTTGTAGCCCACCAGCCGGAAAGCATTAGCCTTTTGCGCCCCCTTGTCGCTGAACACGCAGACGCGCACGATCAGCTCAAGGCCGCCGTCTTCCGCCCTGGTTTCCAGCTTCTTGATGATGCGCTGCGCCTGCCGCTCCGACATCTCGCAGGCCTGTGCAATGTCTGCGATGCGGCGGAACTGCACTTCGCCGTCAGGATTGGCCCAGTTCGCCAGCTCCACCAGCACGGCGCGGTTGGCCGGGCTTCCCGTCCGCTGGCGCTTGGCCCATGCGGATGTTTCGATGCTCACGCAGTGCCCTCCGAATTGGCGAGGGCGGCGCGTTCTTCCATCGTCATGAAGCGCGGCGTTTCAAGGAACGCGCGTATTGCGTCATCCGCCTTGTGCATCTCGCTCATGCTGGGGAAATTAGCCTTCAGGTAATACCGGCCATTGCCGTCGCTCACGCTGGTGCGGAACGCCTGACGCATCCTGTGGGCGGCAACTGTAGCGACGGCATTATCAACCAATATACGGCAGGCGGCAGCTTGCTCCTTGACGATCTCGGCTTTCAACCGCGCAATCTCGGCACGCTGAGCGGCGACAAGCGCCCGCAATTCGCTTTCCAGCAGCTCGTCCAGCGGTGAGGCGTCGCAGTGGTCGGGTTGTGGCTCTTCCATGCAGAACTTGGCATATTCCTCGTAATCGGTATCATCCCAGATGACGCCGATACCGCCGCACTCGCGGCAACCCGATCCGGGCTGACAGCGGAATGCCTTATTGTAGGGATAATCCTTGGTCGAAACGCTGCCTTCATTCGATTCCTGACAGCCGCTGCATGCACGCCAGAAACCAGCGCCGTGCTCCATGATTTCGCCAATGCGTTCGACGCGATCAGCGTGTTCGGGAGACGGCTTTTCCGGAGCCAGTTCATAGGAGATGCCGTCGCGCGGGCCATTTGGGCCATTGGGGTGAGAATACTTGATAGCCTCAGCCAGTGTGTAGCGCCCAGCCTGTTCGATGCTGCACGTATATCCTTGGGCATTGGGCCGATACCAATAACCGCCCTTGCGGATCAGATATTCAGCATCAGCGGACGCGTGCGTGCTCTGCTCAACCATGTCGGTTACTCCAGCAAGCCCGGTTCTCGGGCCAAGCGATCTTGAGATGACCGACGACGCCCTGCGGAGGGAAATTCAGGCCGAAGTCACGTTCCGACACGGGGCCGCCGATCATGGATTTGAGGATGTAGAAGCCGCCCGGCATCGGCTCGAGGTCATGCTCCCGCCCTCGCAGATGCGGGCACACCTTGAGCGCATGGCGCGCGCAGGCGTGGTGAACCGGCGCCTCGGTGGTCATGAACCAGCCATCGCGGAAATCGCCCAGCCGGAACCACCATCGGTCATTGGGCGCGGTCTTTTCGCCGCAGACCGTGCACCGCCATTCCGCGATGGATCGGCGCTGGCGCACCATATGCGGACGCGCGAAGATGGGCTTGCCCACGCCGGGCCGGTGTGGGCTCCAAAGCGCCGGGCAACCGCTGGCATAGCGACAGGGGCGGATTTCATAGGATTCTTCCGCGCTCCACGCGGCATTCCATGGCACGCTGATTGTCATTCCGACCATGCTCAATGCCTCCGGAAAGCGATGGATCGGGTGGACTGCCAGCACAGCGCACATGTGGCGCAGCAATCGGTCGCGCCGGTCTGCGCTGGGCAAAGGATGGCGTCAGGATCCGCTTCACCCGGCCCCAACACCACGGCGCTGCCATGTCTCTTGCCGGACAGGCCTGAATAGCGGAACGCCGCGCGCTCCCATCCCACGTGCCCCATCAGCAAGCCTATGGCCTCGCCGATGGGGCTACCGGGATCATGCGCGGTAAAGCCGAAGAGATACAGCGCTTTGAACCGGTGCAGCATGTACGCCCAGAACTCGACATAGCGGACGCTCCAGAAATCCCCCAGCACATGCAGCCTGACCAGAAATCCGGTCGGGAACTCTGCCGCCAGCCGCTCCAGCTCGGCTTCCAACACCGGGAACATGGCGTCGCCTTGGTCGATCCGCTCCGCCGCCTGCATGTTGTTGCCATAGCAACTGGCCCATTCGCGGCAGCCGCGCGGGCAGGTCGCGCGCTCTTCCAGCGTCAGCGTGTAGATCGGCCAGCCGCGCCGTCGCCCCTTCGTAATGATCTTGCCAATCTTGCGGCTCTGGTGCCCGTCCTTCAGCAGCCGTTGCACCTCATCGGGCGCGAAAACGCGCGAGGGAAACAGCGACCTGCCGGCACGCAAGGCCGGATGAAAGGCGGGGAGCACAATGCCATGCCCGGTCGGCACCGCAGCGGCAAAGCGGCGCTGGCCATGCGGCGTGTTGGGAACGCGCATCACCGGTTCACCCCAAACGGGCAGAACCTGTCGGTGCAAGCCGTCACCTCGCCAGGCGTGCGGCGGCGATCGCACTGGTCGCACCAGCCCTTGCCATAATCATCCACGCGGAACATTTGCGCCTTGGGTGCTGCCTTGGGCGGAAACAGCCGCGCAGGCACAACGGGGCGCCCATTGCGCACTGTTCCGGCAGGTTTGCCCGGTGCTAGTGTTACGGGCCTGGCCGCAGGCTTTGGCGAACGGGGTGCCGGCACCGCAACAGACGCAGCTCGCCGCAGATCGCGCGGCGGCGGTGGATTGGCAGCCCGAGCGGTGATGGCGGCGGCGATGTCATCCTCTCCATCGTCCTGGCCTTCGCCGTCGTCCTCTTCGTCATCCTCATCAGGCTCAGCGCTCTGGCCAGCCGCAGGCGAGGGATGGGCGGGGCGATCCTCGTCACCGTCAAACAGATCGCGCAACACATCGCGCCACCGGTCTGAAAAGACGACTTCCGAGGCACGCCGTGAACTGAGGCTGTCATCGCCGGAGCGGACAGCCATCACGGCGCCGCGCCACGCCTCCTGCGTCTGTGCAGAGACGGTTTCGATGAAGACGGGCCACATCTCATCGGCAAAGGCATCATGGCCGCCGTTGGTTTCCACGGCGACGATGGCTGCCAGCCCCGGGAAGATCGTTCCGCCATAGCGCAGCACCTGACCGCGAAAGGCCTGCGCCAACGCCTTACAGGCCAGCGCTGTCACCACCGGGCCCCGCACGCGCCAGCAGCTTTGCAGGCCGCCGATATGCGAGATCATGCCCGGCTTCCATGCGGTGAAATTGGAATGAGGCGCGATGGTCAGCCCAGCATCGGTGACAGCCTTCAGGATCTGCGAGGCCTCGCTGTCGCCGCTGGCCACGGAGGCCTTAAACAGGTCAATCTTGGTCAACAGGCGCCGCTGCTGGTTCAGATGGACGAAGCTGGCGGCCTCATCGGCTGCATTGGTGTAAGAGACGACGACGGCCGGAAGCTGAGGAATGTCACTGCGCAACTTGGCAGCAGCCAGCCGGTGCTGCCCGTCGATGACATAGAGCGCACCATCCACGCGGCGCGATACCACCAGCGGTTGGCACAGGTCCCAGTTCCAATATTGCGCAATGCTGCGGATGAGCGCGGTGCTGGCATCAGAATCGAGACTGCGCTGATAGGTCGCATCGATGTTGAGCAGGTCGGGAGGCAGATATTGCAGCGGCGGCATCATGCCCAGCGGCTTGTTCATCTTCAGGCGGTCTGTGGCTTTCCTTGTCATGCGTGCCCCCTGTGCTTGCAGCCGATGTCACCGCGCACGCCGCAGACGCGGCATGGAGTGCGATCGACCGGAATGAGTGATGAGATCCTGGCGGCTTCATGTTCGCGCTGGCTCTGGCGCTGCGCGATGCGCTCGGATGAGTTCCAATAGTCCGCATCATGCTTGCGGCTGACCGGCTGCGCGGCATAGAGTGGCTCGCCCATATTGGGCAGCATCGCCGTGCGCTCGCCAGTCTCAACAATCGTGACCACACGGCCACGCATATAGCGGTCGGACCGGATCAGCCCGCGTTCCTCAAGTGTCGAGAAATAGCGGCCAAGGTTGCTCTGCGGGCTCATGTGCAGATGGGCGGCCACCTCTGCGCTGGTTGGGCACAGGGCCGCTTCGCGCGCGCGCTCGATCAGCAGCTGATAGAGCAGCGCCAGACGCGCCTCGACCATCTGGGGAGACTGGCTCTGCCTCATCGCGAGAACTCCCGCCGCAAGGCATCCTCGGCCGCATGGGCCAGGCTGGCCAGATCGATGGAGCCGCTGACAAAGATCGTGCCATCATCCTCCAATGACCCCGCATGGTGCAGCGTGCCCCCGCGCATCTGGCTCCGCAGATCGGCCTCCATGGCGCGCAGCACGCGCCAGCACGGGCGCCGATCATTCACAATCAGGCTGGGCGCGGCGCTGCTCATGCCGCTTCCCCGATCTCGAAGATGAACAGACCGGTGATGGCAGGCAGGAAGGAGACGACCGGTGTTTCGAACAGCCGGTCATTCACACCCAGCCGATGGGCAATGCCATCGAGATAGGCCTTGCTGGCCGAAACGCAGTTGTCCTTGTCGGGATAGACGCCAGCCGCCTTGCGCGTCACGGTGAGCAGAACGGGAATGCGGCGCTGGGTGTCAAAAGCGGGGCGCCGCGCGCCACAGGCGGCCCGCGTGGCCACATCCGCCCATTCCTTGTGCTTCTTCTTCTGGCCGGCAACGCCAAAGCGCGCGCCATGGCCGCCATTGGGCCACAGGTCCTTGTGCGGATAGGGCAGTTCCACCCTGATCATTGCAGGACAACCTGGGCATGCACGGTGAACTGGCGCCGCGCCGTTCCGCCCCGGCAATCCAGCACGTCGACGGGATTGACCAGACGGACGCGCAGCGAGCCGGGCCCGCGCGGCGTGCGGAAGGTTCCCTTGGCCTCGCCGGTGATCTGGGTGATCAGGCAAAGCCGATCCAGATGGCGCGAGGGCAGCGACACGGTGAAGAGTTCGGCACAGTCGTTCATGCCGATCGGCGCACCGCTGGCTTCATGGATGATGGTGGCGTCAGCGCCGAACTGCTCCTGCAGCCAGCCGGTGAGGATGTGAGGGTAATCGGGAGCGGTGTTCACCGGGCATCTCCTGTCTGGCCGGGCGGTAGGGAAAATTCGGGCTCTCGCAGCGCCTTTGCCGCGCGGCCGTGCGCGCGGCGGTTCAGAGCCTTGGTGCGATTGCCTTTCGATGTGGCTTGCGATCGACGGCGCCGGATCTCTTCCAGCGCCGCTTCGGCGCGGTTGGCGCGTTCGGCGGCTTCAAAGGCAACGCCGCGCCAGCCGAGCGCATTGGCGCGGGCTATCAGTGCAATGACGAAAAGTGCGCAGCCCAACACCGCCAGCACCGTCACGACGACGGGCATGACAAGGACGGAGTTGAGCCACGGGCCGATCACGCCGAATGCCTTTCATAATCGGCATAGGTCGGCGCTATGCGGCGCAGGGTCTCGGCATGGCACCATTCGCTGTTCGCCGAACACCAGCAGGCCAGGTCATGCCCCGCCAATTGGTGAAGCGAGGTCAGTACCCAGATGCGGAGCCGTTCGAGCGCCGCAATTTCAGCAGGCCCGAAACCCATCCTCTCCAGTGTCAGCGCGCCAATCCTGCCATTGAGCCAGTTGGCATGCAGGATCGTGGCCTTGGCATGGCCCCACTGGCGGCCTTCGAATGGATTGCCCCAGCGCGTGGGCCGGCCGACATAGATGGCATTCGCCGGCAGCGGCACGCCCTTGCGACGGGGCCGCTGGATGCGGCGCCCGGAACAGGGTGCGACATGGCCGCCGGCACAGCGGGTAGAACGGGGGTTTTGCCCCCGTTCCAGAAGCCGATCAGGCATGATCGGCGCCTCCTTCTGCCGACAACAATTCGGTGTCGATCAGGGCAAACAGCGTTTCGGCAATCGCCTTCCATGCCGCATAAGCCGCCGCTCTAGCCGCATAAGCCGCCGCTCTAGCCGCATAAGCCTCCGCATAAGCCGCCGCTCTAGCCGCATAAGCCGCCGCATCAGCCGCCGCATAAGCCGCCGCTCTAGCCGCATAAGCCTCCGCATAAGCCGCCGCTCTAGCCGCATAAGCCGCCGCATCAGCCGCCGCATAAGCCGCCGCTCTAGCCGCATAAGCCGCCGCATCAGCCGCCGCATAAGCCGCCGCTCTAGCCGCATAAGCCGCCGCATCAGCCGCCGCATAAGCCGCCGCTCTAGCCGCATCAGCCGCCGCATAAGCCGCCGCTCTAGCCGCATAAGCCGCCGCATCAGCCGCCGCATCAGCCGCCGCATAAGCCGCCGCTCTAGCCGCATCAGCCGCCGCATAAGCCGCCGCTTTTGCCTCTGCCAAGCCTGTTCCGGTCTCAAGGGCAGTGCATACCTGCTCGGTGGCAGCGGTGACCTTCGGCCAATAGGATGGCGCATTATCCTTGTGCACCGCGCTGGCCGCTTCCACGGCGCGGCGCACCCCGGCGATCAGAAAGCCCGTGCGAATGCGATCCCAGGCCGCATCGCTCAGCACATGCCAGCGCTCGGCCCGCTCGATCAGCGCGCCGCTGAACCATAGCACCTGGTCCGCCGCGATTCCGTCGTCGATGGATGGCACCAGCTGGGCCAGCCACGCAGGCATGACGTCCGCCGGGCAATCGCCCGCGCCATTGATCTCACCGGGCTTACCAAAGGCAGCGAGAGCGCAGACCAGATGGCGCCCTGCCTCATCCTCGCAGCTCCATGCATTCTGGATGATGGCCCCATCGGCATGGTATTGCTTGGCCAGAGCAATGCGATCGGCGCGCGTCAAATTCGTCGTGTTCATGGAAAACTCCCGTGAAATGGAGGACATCGAAGGGTCAGGAAGCGGAAAGCGCGGGAAGAGGATCGAACATCTCGAACTGATCGTCCGGGTGGGCAGCCTTCCACGCGCGGCGGTTCTCGCGGGCGAAGCGAAGCGCGGTTACGGCCTCGTCATGTTCGCGCTGAGCGCGTTCGAGCCGCACCGCGGCGCGCACAACGCGCCTCTCGGCACAGGCAACGATTTCCTCGATGCTTTCCGCTGTCGGATCGGCCGGGATCAGCCCGGCGCTCATCTCTGCTTCAGTCATCAGGGCAAAACCTCTCCAACGCGCGAAACGGCGCCACCGCTGCGCATGGCGAAACAACACATTGATATGGTCAGCACCGGCCCAACCGATGCGGCTCAGGCGCGGAGCGGGGGGCCGGTCTGCCTCTCGCGTGGCGCGCGCTGTTCCATCATGGCCGTGCCCAGCTCAGGTCGAACTGGCAGTCTTCCGGCACCCTGACAGGCACGGCCAGCATGATCGCCAGATAGTCGAAGCCATGCTGGGCACGCCGCTGCGCCAGGGTGACGACGCCCATGTTATAGGCCTGGCGCACCGCACGCAGATGATGGCCGCCCACCGGGTGTCCGGTGTGATAGACAAACTCATCACCGGCCCGCGCCGTGCGCAGCCATTGAGAGAAGGGAATGCTAGGCTTCATCCTTCGATCACCCGGTTGGCGGCCGGGCGCAGGCGGCGCACGATGTCGATGATTTCGGCGCGCTCCTGCGGCACGATCACTGTGCCACCCGGCCCGCGCGGATGACGGGCGCGCGTTCCCGCCGCCACCACTTCCGCGCAGATGCCCACCAGATCATCCACCTCGCCGCTGTCATCAGGCTCAGCGCTGATCACCATGCGGTTGAAGGGCTCCGCCAGCAGGGACAGCAGCTCATCGGGCACACCGCCCTCGCTGCCCAGCGCAAACAACGCCCAGGCGGGCATGACGGCACCGCGCCGCCAGTCTTCCAGCGTGGAGGTGGGGATACGCGTGCGCTGGTGCAGCACGCCAATGCTCAGCCCATGGTCGCGCTTGGCCAGCCGGAACAGGTCGGCCTGCCGATCAATCGAGAATTGCTTGGCATTCCGTGTAGAGATCTCATCGTCATGCATGATCCCGTTCCCCTTTCCGGTCTATGTCGGCTGCATGGCAGTGACGCGAAACAGACGCGCCGGGCAGAGCGCCGGCAGGCACGAAATAGAGCGGCGCGCCGTCTGGTGCGCGCGGCACGGCCACATCGACCAGCAGCCGGATGGCCCGCTGATGACCGCCAAGGCGCTGGATCAGACCGCGCTCTTCGCAACCGGTCATCAGACGATGGACATTACTTTTGCTCGCAACGCTCAGCGCCGCAGCAATCTCCACGTAAGAAGGCGAGACGCCGTGCGCGAGTTGATAGCCATGCACGAAGCGCAGCATTTCGGCCTGCCGGGCCGTTGGTGTGAAGGCGCCCCCCGCCATCACACTGCCCCTCCGCGACCGGAGTTGTTTACCCCGGTCGCATCGGCCATCCTGTGGGTGCCAACCAGCACAGGAGAACTTGAATGCCATCGATCGGCACCATCGCTGCCGCAGTCGGCCTTACCCTCGCAATTCTTGGCGTTCTCGCCAAATTGGGCCGGGTCTTTGAAGAAGAGTTCAAGGCTGTCACATGGCTGGTCAGCGGCGTCGCAAAACCGCTTTTCCCATATTGCATGGGGGCCGCGATTGGCTTCTACACCCAAACGTTGCCGGTTTCCTATCGCCTTGGTCTTGCCGGTTTCGTCGTGGTGGGCATGGGCCTCACAGTCATCGCCACCGTACTTGACGCAGTGGTCAAGTACAACGGCAGAAAGGCCAATGCTGAGGACAAATCTGACCGCAAGGGCGATGTCGGAAAATGAGCGAGCCATCTATGCCACCTCCTGCCGAGCGAAAAGCACAGCAGGCAAACGAGCCCACGCCACCATCGTGCGCACGACATAGCCTGCCAGCAGGATCGCAAAGGCGATCAGCGACGAATGGGGAAGAGGTGCGGCCATCACGCCGCCTCCTGTCCGCTTGGGGCGATGCCGAAGAAGTCATTTGCCGTTACGGCCATCCCCGTTTCTTCAGCGATCCTGGGCATCATGATCCGGTCGGGAATGCGCTCGCCCGTGGTATACCGGCGCACCGTTTCAGGCTTGCAGCCAAGCCGCGTGGCCAAATCGGCGATCGTCACACCGCTCAGGTCCATCCATTCCTTGAGGTTCATTCGATGAGCTCCTTGCAACACCATTATGGTGTTATTCATGCCCGTTGGTCAACACCATTTTGGGGGGTGGCTCAACAACACCACTTTGGTGCAAATGGAGGCATGGCAAGCGTCAATAATATCGGAGCGTTACGCGAGAAGGAGGGATGGTCGCGCCCCGAACTCGCCAGACGCATGGGGACGTCGACCTCGCAGGTCGAACGCCTCGAAAAAGGCCAGCGCCTGCTCAAACCGCATTGGATCGACCGTGCGGCAGCGGCCTTCGGCGTCGAGCCGGCGGCTATCATCACGCCATTGAGTGGGGATGCGGTGGCAGTCGTTGGTTATGTGGGCGCGGGCGGCGATATTATTTTCGAGGATTCCTATGCACCGGGCGACGGCATGTATCATGTTGATTCGCTGCCCGGCCTGGGCGCCGATGGTTTGATCGGCCTCGAAGTGCGTGGCGACAGCATGTATCCGTTCTTCCGGAACGGGCATATCATCTTCATCCGGCGCGATAACTGGGATCGCGTCGAGGATGAAGCGCTGTCAGACTGGGCCGTTTGCCGCTTGTCCGATGGGCGCACCCTGCTCAAGGAAGTACGCCCAAGCCGCGTGGCGGGCCATTATGACCTGATCAGCCAGAACGCGCCGCCCATCGAAGATGTCGAGCTGGTATGGGCCACCGCCGTGAAAGGGCACCTGCGCAACCGATAGGTTTGCGACTGGCCAGTCAGAGCTTCTGCCCGGTGATCGCGCGGACGATGCTGGACACACCCAGGTTGATGACGCCCGCCAGGAACAGCCCCAGCCATATGATCGTGTCGGCAATGCCGACATGCTCACCAGCGAACAGCAGCATGGAAACCGCGATAAGGGCGATGCCGACCCAATAGGAAACGCGGCCCGAAGGCGGCTTTGCGGGCGAGGGCGCAGCAGCGGCTGTCGCCTCACCGGTCTCATAAAGCTTCGCGCCACAGTGTTGGCACGTCATCGCAGCGGCATCGATGGACATTGAGCATTTGGGACATGCTTTCTCGAAACCCGCCATGGCCTTTCCCTCCCTCGTGTTAGCGCCGCGCCAGCACCGACAATCTGGTGCAGCCTCACAGACTTATCATCGCAAATCCCCTCGCGCCCATCGCCATAAAGGCTGATGTCGCCGGTGCGTTCGGATAGGTTTCGTCAGAGAAGCACCAAAACGGTGTTGACAGAGCAACACCGTTTTGGTGTTATGGCGCCAGCAACCCGCTGGAGACAGCCTCATGGCACCCGCATCAGACCAATACGCCACGCTCGAACAATCGCTCGCCTGGGCGCGCCGGATGATGGAGCGCGCGCCCGACGAGGTGCTTGGGGTCGGCTCGCCGCGCGGTGAATATCTGCGCCGCTGGTATCTCACCCCGCGCAACCCGCACATGAACACCTATCTGCACGAGATCATCCGCAGTGATGACGAGCGCGTGATGCATGACCACCCGTGGGACAATGCCTCGCTCATCATCGCGGGCAGCTATCGCGAACATACGCCGCACGGCTCCTACACGCGCCGCCCGGGCGATTTCGTGCAGCGCCAGGCGGTCGATCTGCACCGGCTTGAACTGATCGGTGACGCGCCGGTCATCTCGCTGTTCACCACCGGGGAGAAGGTTCGCGAATGGGGCTTTGCCGCTTTGCAGGGCTGGGTCCACTGGCGGGAGTATCACATCGCCCACGGCCAGCTTGCCCCAGCCGTTGAAGGGGCAGGGGCATGACGCCGTGGCGCCGAACCCGGGCCACCTGCCGCCCGAAGCTGCCGGGCGCCGCGTCCATGTCATCCTGCGCGATGGCTATGACACGCGCCAGCGCGAACCCGCAGGCTGGCCAGCCGATGGCGCCCGGGGATGCAACTGGCGAATCCGCAACTTCCGCGCCGACATTCTCGAATGGGAGCTGGTGCTGTGAACGGTGACCCAACCATCCTGTGGATTGGCCGGCTCGACCTTGGGCTCATGGCCATTGGCCTCATCTTCGCCGCCGTGCGCATCTATGAGGAAACCTGCCCGCCACTGCACTGGACGGAACTGCCACAGAGCGTGGGCGACCTGCGCCTGCGCCATGTGCTGCCGGTGGTGGGCTTCGCGGCCGCCGCGCTGGTGCTGCTGTCCTTCGGCATGTGTCTGTTCGCCAAATGATTTCGCGTGGCGCTCCCAGCACCGCGAAAGCCGGTGACCCTGTGGCTACCCCCTCATGGGTCACCGGCACCCTGTTCCAGGCCTTCACGCTGGTGGCCGGCATGGCTTTTGGCGCTCTGCTCGGATGGCTTCGCGCATGACGTTCGAGGTCACCTGCGCCTGCGGCGCCATTCCTGTCGGTCCGCGCGGCGTCTGCGCCACCTGTGAGGACGAGCTGCGCGAACTGCTGATGCCATCCAGCAAGGATGGCGCGCTGCGCCAGATCGCCGCCATCGCCGAAGGCAGCCGCACCCCCGGCACCCTTCGCAAAATCGCCCGCATCGCCCGCCATGGGCTCACGCTGAAAGGCTGACAGATGACGCCTGCCAATCGCCACGCCGAAGCCCTGACGGACTTCCTCGCCGAACTCATTTCCTCCTTTGTGGGCTGGATCTTCTCATGATCGAACCGATCCTCCTTCCCGGCGGGCAGAGCCCCAAGGGTCGCGCCGCCCCGGTGACCGAGATACTCGGCATCGGGGCCCTTCCTCCCGCTGTGGAACGCGCCCGCGCGCTCTCCGCGCTCACCGATCTTGCCTCTGGAATGAACGATCTGGCGCATTTCGCCATGGCCGTCGGCACGAAGGCCGGAGGAGGTGCGCTCGACAGTGCCATCCCGCGCATCGTCATGGGCCTGCTCGACCTGTTCGACATTGAACGCGCCCGTGCCTCGCAGGGCACCGGCGATGCCTATGCGGCCAAGCAGATGGCCATCGATGGCATGATGGCCGCGCTGCGCCAGTTCCGGGAGGATTGGCCCCGTGGGTAAGGCGCGCAGCTTCTACCTCGTGTGGAACCCGCAAGGGATGAAGCCGCCCAAGTTCCGGCACCCTTGGCTTGCGTCCGCAAAGGCAGAAGCGCGGCGCCTGGCGATCGCCAACCCCGGCCATGAATTCTTCGTTCTGGAAACCGTGTCCAGCGCCAAGGTGCAGACCGTCATCGAGACGGACTTCGAGCGCGACCACGATGATGATGGAGTGCCCTTCTGATGGCTACCGAGGAGAATGGCTGGTGTGATCCGGCAGATGCGCCCGACGATGCCATGGAACTGGCTGTCGTCCTGAGGTTCCGCTGCGGACCATATGAGGGTGGCCGCTTCATTTCGACCGCGGGGCGTATCGGTGGGCACTGGATTTTACCGCCTCATGTCGAAGACATCGGCCACGTCGACATCGTCCTGTTCACCAAACTGCCCACGCTGCCTCCGTTCCCGGAGACGATCCAATGACCGAAGTCACCATGATGCTCCTGCCGCCACGCAAAGGCCTGTGCCAGACCTGCGCGACCGAGCACGAACCCCACCTGCCGCACAATGCGCAGAGCCTCTATTACCAGACGAAGTTCAACATGGAGCATGGCCGGGCGCCCAACTGGATCGACGCCATGGCGCATTGCACCGAAGAGATGCGCGCGTGGTGGACGGAAGGGCTGGCGGCGGAAGGCGTCGATGTCGCCTCGGGTCAGGTCAACCCCGTCCGGCGGAAAGGCAGCGCTCATGGCTGAGCCTGTCACCTTTCCCGGCGTCAACTTCACCTTCAAGGGTGATGGCGATGCCATCGGCGATCTTGCCGTGTTCCGCCAGCCGAACGGACCGGCCAACGTCTCCTGCTGGCAGTTGACGGCGGACGAGATCGCCGAAGTGAACCGCACCGGCTGCATCTACCTGACCGTCATGTCGGGCCGGATGCTCTTCCCCAACTTCGTCGGCGGCGAGCGCGAGACGCGCGCCATGATTGCCGACACCGGCCAACTCTGGGAGCGAGATCATGCTTGAAGTCAGCGCTTCGCATTGGGGTATCCACACGGCCAGTGAGGCAATTGCCTTTCAGGCGGGTGTAGACCGCTGGATGGACGCTTGCTTTGGCGCCCAGATCAAGGCCGACCAGCTCGAACGTGCCGACCGCTTTATCGAGGAAGCACTTGAACTGGCACAGACGATGCCGGGCTTTGGTGCTGACCGCGCAAGGGCATTGGTCGACTATGTGTTCGGGCGTCCGGTGGGCGAGCAGGTGCAGGAAGTTGGTGGCGTGATGGTCACCCTTGCCGCCCTATGCAACGCCGCAGCCATCGACATGGCATGCGCGGGCGAAAGGGAACTGGCGCGGGTCTGGACGAAGGTCGAGGCGATCCGCGCGAAACAGGCGGCCAAGCCAACCGGATCGGCCCTGCCTATCGCCCAAACAGCGGAGGGCGGCTTCAATGGCTGAGCACCGCTTCCCCCGCAACATCCATGTCGGCAAAAGCTGGCCCCGGCCTGCCACGCCCACCACGCTTGTCCCCAACTGGGAAGGCGAGTTCCGTGACCATGCGGACTGGGTGAACTTCGCCCACAAGCGGCTGACCGTGGCGCATGACAGCAACGGCAGCCAGCTCAAGGCCATTTGCGTCGATACGCTCGGCAGGCGCTGCGCCAATGGCAGAGACATGCAGCGCGCCCAGGATGAAGGCACCTTTCCGGTGCGCTACTTCTTCGAATGCATCGAGCCTGCACCCCAGCCGATCCCCTATGCGACGCTTCTGGCATCGCTGGAAACGGCTATCCGCACCTTGCGCGATGCCGGTGAGGATTATGAGGACCTGCTCAAGGTCTGTCGGGCCGCCCAGGGCGAGGATGCAAAGGGGCAATGGGAATGGTGGGCGCGCAGCCTCGAAGAGGATGACGAACCCTATCGGAATTCGCAGCCCAGCCGCGAAGCGATCCTCGAATGGGCGCGGACCGAATACGGCCCTGCCGCCTCGATCGACGTCATCGAAGCCCGCTTATGGAGCGACGACCTCGAGGGCGACGAATTCATGCCTTTCGCGGAGACGCGAAACCACGAAATCATCGGCCCGCAAGAGGCTAAGGCCGATGCCTGAGCCAATCACCGTCTTTCAGGCCATGGGCTTCCCGCCCAAGGTCATCACCGCCTTCGCCAAGGCGCGGCCCCGCGTCGCCACCATCGGCGACCTGATCGCCCTGACCCCAGCCGATGTACTGCGCCTGCCGGGCGTGGGCCCGAACGCGCTGGGCCAGATCGAGATCATCCTCAAGACGCAGAAGCTGGCGCTGGCTGCGTATCAGAAAGGGCACGAATAATGCCAAGCGGTTTTACGGCCGACGTTCAGAGCGGCAAAATCACGACCCTGAAGGAATTCGCGTGGCGATGCGCCCGCGGAATGGGGGCGCTCATCATGATGCGCGATGAGCCGCTGGCCGCGCCGATCCCGGAACGCTTCGAGCCCTCTCCCTATCATGAAAACAGACTGCGCGAGGTGGAGTCAGAGCTTGAGGCACTGCGCGCCATGCAACCAGAGGAGTGGCAGGCCGCTGCTGATGCGGAGCATGACGAAATCGCCGATGCCCATGCCACTTGGATGGAAGAACAGCAGGAACAGCGCCAGCGTTATGAGGCGATGATCGCTAAGGTTATGGCGTGGACCGGCGAGCCTGAGGGCATCAAGGACTTTATGCTGGATCAGTTGCATTCAAGCATGTCTTTTGATTGCCCGCGCCATGCGCAATTCTTTCGGTCGCTGGATTATAAAACGGGTCACCAATGGAAGGTTGAGCGCGAGCAACAACTGACGCGCGACATGGCCTATCACGCCAAAAACTATCATGAGGAGATCACCCGCACCGAAAGCCGCAACGCCTGGCTTTCTCAACTCCGCAAGTCACTGGAAGGCGAAGCGGCATGAAGCTGTTGATCAATGATGCGCTCCTGCTGACGCGCCGGGAATTTGACGCCCTGCTGGAATACAGCACCACGCTGCCCACGGGGCAGACCCCCGGGAAGGCCTGGAAGCGCCGCGTTCCATGGTGGGCGCCGAAGGAGCAAGCGGAATGGATGCGCGGTATGTTCGGCATTCCATACCCCGAAGGCCATGAACACCATGGGTTGGTGCCCATTGGCTGGCGCCGCATCCAGATCGAAGGCCAGCCGCCCCGGTGGCCATGCGATGTGAAGGTGCCGCTGCGCAACCTCACCATGGAGTTGGTGTGATGGCCGACAACACCAAAATCGAATGGGCCGACGCCACCTTGAATTTCATCAACGGCTGCGAAGTCGTCTCGCCCGGCTGCACCAATTGCTATGCCATGCGCCTGGCCGGCACCCGCATGCGGCTGCACCCTAGCCGCAAGGGCCTGACCCAGACGATCAAGGGCAAGCCCGTGTGGAACGGGCATGTCACCCACAATCTCAAGCATCTGTTCCAGCCGCTGACGTGGCGCCGCCCGCGCCGGATCTTCTGGAATGCCCATGGCGACATGTTTCTGGACGCGGTGCCCACGCAATGGATCGACATGCAGTTCGCCATCATGGCGGTCACGCCCCAGCACACGCATATGATCCTGACCAAGCGCAGCAAGCGCATGCGGGCCTATCTCAATAACCCGGAGACGCCGCGCCGTGTCGCCGCGCAGCTGGTCAATCTTGACCTCAAAGGGCAGATCACCGGGAGCCAGCTGCTGGCCGCGCTGGCCAATCGCGCGCAGGAAAGTGACCCGGAAATCGCGACATGGCCTGTCCCCAACGTGTGGGTGGGCGTCAGCGTCGAGGATCAGGACCGCGACATTCGCATCGGCGATCTCAAGGCATCCCCAGCCGCAATCCGCTTCATCTCCTTCGAGCCGCTTCTGGGGCCGATCACGGCTGACCTGACCGGCATCTATTGGGTCATTGTCGGCGGCGAAAGCGGGCCGCGCGCTCGCCCCATGCATCCCCACTGGGCACGTAGCCTGCGCGATCAGTGCGCCGCCGCCGGAGTGGCCTTCTTCTTCAAGCAGTGGGGTGAATGGCTTCCGACAGGGAGTGTCGATATCTACCGGCATGGCCCCGGGAAAAATGAGCGCCAGTACCCATCTGCAGAGGGCATCTCAATGTTGGCCGATGGGAGGATTTGCTGTCGAGATTTTTCAGTCGATGAGCACAAGCGCAGGATCGCTCTGCGCCTCGCCCGCGACACCCGCGCAGTTGATGTTGATGCTCAGGCACTAGCTGACTTTCACGCCACCCTTGATTTGACGAGCGGGCCAGTCAATCCGCTGAGATATCAGTGGATGTATCGCGTCGGCAAGAAGCTGGCCGGCCGCCTTCTCGATGGCGTCGAGCACAACGGCATGCCGGAGGTGCAGCATGGCTGACGGCCCGATCCTCTTCAGCGCGCCCATGGTCGCAGCGCTGCTCGCTGACCGCAAAACCCAGACGCGGCGAGTGCTGGCAAATCCCGAGTTTTACGGGTGCCCGACCGGCGATTGCCCGCACCAGACGCAGGCCGAATGCAATGCGGCCATGGCGAGCCTTGGTCCTGACGCTATCCGCTATGCCATCGGCGACCGCCTCTATGTCCGCGAGGCCTATTACCAGCAGGGCCACTGGGAGCCTGTTCCCGGCGCGCGCACCAAGGGCAACCGGCAGAAGTGGGCGTTTGTGCCCACCGGCCCGATCAGCTTCGACGCACCCGACGAGTTCCGCAAGGGGCGGCACAGCGCCGATCCGGCCACCGTCGCATGGCATAAGCGCCTTGGCCGCTTCATGCCCCGCTGGGCCAGCCGCCTGACGCTCACCGTCACCGATGTGCGCGTGGAGCGCCTGCAGGAGATCAGCGAGACGGATGCGATCGCGGAGGGCATTGAGCATCTCGGGCGCGATCCGATGTTGTGGCGCAACTATTCTTTCGCCAGCAATCTGCGCGGCACAAGCTGTCCAGTAACGAGCTATCGCACCCTCTGGAACAGCATCAACAGCCCCGGCGCTTGGGAGGCCAACCCTTGGGTGGTGGCCGTCAGCTTTATCACCGAGCAGCGCAACATCGATGCGGGGGATGCATGATGGCCAAGAACAAGATGTCAGATTTGAACGACCACCTTTTTGCTCAGCTAGAACGCCTGGGCGATGAGGATCTGTCGCCAGAGCAGATTGAGAGCGAAGCCAAGCGCGCTGAGGCAATCGTGAATATTGCGGACCAGGTGATCCGCAATGCTGAGGTGCAATTGAAGGCCGTCACGATGCTGGCCGACAAGGGCTATCACTTCGAGCCATTCGCGCAGAAGCTCTTGGGAGGCGGAAATGCCCAAGGGTAAGTGGATCGCCTATAGCGCCGCAGAAATGGCATGGCTGGAAGAAAATCGCCTGCTGCCGATCGCAGACTATCACGCTCAGTTCGTTCTGGCCTTCGCGCGCACGGACGTATCAGCCAAAAATCTCCATTCTCTCCGAAAGCGCAATGGCTGGCGCACTGGTCGTACAGGCTGCTTCGAGAAGGGGCAAACGCCGCTCAACAAGGGCAAGCGCTGCGAGGAAGGGAAGGGCGGCAGACATCCCAATGCCCGCGCATCCCATTTCCGCAAGGGCGAGCGCAGGGGCGTGGCTGTCAGGCTCTACAAGCCGGTAGGCACGGAGCGCCTCTCCAAGAACGGCTATCTTGAGCGTAAGGTCAACGACGACCTTCTGCTGCAAAAGCGCTGGCGCGCGGTTCACTTGATCCGCTGGGAGGATGTCCATGGACCTATCCCAAAAGGCCACGCTCTCAAATGTCTTGGCGATAAGGCCAATACTGATCCGAGCAATTGGACGCTGGTCCCGCGCAGCATGCTGCCCCGCCTCGCTGGGGGACGGATGAAACAGCACCTGCCGTTCGACAGTGCGCCGGATGAGTTGAAGCCGACGGTCATGCTTCTGGCAAAGGTAGATGACGCGGCCCGGCGAGCGCGGCGAGGTGTCAAGGATGGCTTGACTGCTGAACCTGTAAGTGAACCTGATGAGTTCGGGAGCGCAGCGGCATGACGGCCCCCCGCGCCCTGATCGGCTGCGAGCGCTCCGGCATCATGCGCCGTGCCTTCCTTGCCCGTGGCTTCGATGCCTGGTCCTGCGACCTTGCGGCGCCAGACGATGGCAGCAACCGCCATATTCGCGGCAACCTTCTCGACCATCTGGACGATGGCTGGGATCTGCTGGCCGTGATGCATCCGCCCTGCACCGTCCTGTGCAACTCCGGCGTGCGCTGGCTCTACATCGGTGGGAAGCGCATCAATGGCCGTGATGAAGCGCGGTGGACCGAACTGGACCGCGCCGCCGCATTCTATCGTGCCTGCCGGGAACAGGGTGACATTGCGCGCCGGGCCATCGAGAACCCCGTGATGCACAAGGTCGCGCGCGAACTGACCCGCCGGGGGCGCACGCAATTCGTCCAGCCATGGTGGTTCGGCGATCCGTTCTTCAAGTCCACCGGCTTTGAACTGATCGGCCTGCCAGAATTGCGGGCCACGAACAGGTTGAAACCGCCCAAGGCTGGGACCGAGGAGCATAAGCGCTGGAGCATGGTGCACCGCGCGCCGCCGGGACCGGATCGGGCCAAGGTGCGCAGCGAGACGTTTCCGGGGCTTGCGGCGGCCTGCGCTGACCAATGGGGCGATGCCATGGGTATTCCTGTCCAGATGGACCTGTTCG
>JAGWMZ010000066.1 GCA_028871475.1 Sphingomonadales bacterium
GCCTGGCTGAACTTGTACTCGACTTGGCGGCCGGCGATGCAGCAGCCAAGCGTAAGCTCCGGCTTGAACTCGCCAGTCGCACCGGCGGCGGCGATGTCGCGGCAGAAATTCGCAAGCGGCTCGTGGCGATTGCCAAGGCGCGTTCCTTTGTCGATTGGCGCAAAATAAGGGTCCTGGCACAAGATCTCGAAACGCAGCGTAGCGCGATCTCGACCTATGTGGCGCCCGGCGCACCGACTGAGGCCTTTGATCTGTTGTGGCGGATGCTGGCGATGGCGCCGTCGATCTATGAGCGGTGCGATGATAGCAACGGCACCATCAGCAATGTGATTGCCATGGCGCGGGCCAACCTTGGCGTGATCGGCGAGCGAGCCGGTCTCGCGCCTTCGATGCTTGCGGACCGGGTGTTCGAAGGGGTTGTCGCCAATAAGTATGGCCAGTTCGATGGGCTGATCACGCTGTTGGCCAAGCCACTGGGCCGCGATGGGCTGGAGCTGCTCAAGGCCAAATTCGAAAAGCTTGCGGCGCAACCGCCAGTGCGTCCCAATCCTGCCGAACGAAGGATGATCGGCTATGGATCGAGCGGGCCGCTCTATGAAGATGATATCTCGGTTCTCCATCACGCCCGGACGGTCCAATCCGCGCTGACCGACATCGCCGATGCGCTGGGTGATGTCGACGGCTATGCGGGTTGTTTTTCTGTGCAGGAGCGCACCAACCCCGCGACGGCTGCGCGTATTGCCGAGCGGATGCTGGCCGCGGGACGTGCCGATGAGGCTATGGCGGCGCTGACATTGGGCGAACCTCAATTTCGCAAAGGTGGGCACTGGCCCGATTGGCAAAGGGTGTGGATCGATACGCTTGAAGCATTGGGCCGCGGTGCGGACGCACAGGCCGAGCGCTGGGCCGTGTTCGAGCGTAGCCTCAATGCCGAATACCTGCGCGCGCACATCAAACGCCTGCCCGATTTCGATGACGAGGAAGCAGAAATACGGGCTCTGGCACATGTGAGCCAATCGGCAAGCTTTCATCAGGCGCTGACATTCCTGATCAACTGGCCTGCTCATGATCTGGCAGCAAAGTTGGTCATGGAGCGGCAGGGCGAACTCGATGGCAACTACTACGAGTTGCTGACACCAGGAGCCGAGGCGCTGGAACAGCGTTTTCCGCTTGCCGCGACATTGATGCTGCGGGCGATGATCGACTATTCGCTGATCCATGCCCGGTCAAAACGTTATGGCCATGCCGCCCGTCACCTGCAGACATGCGAACAACTGGCGAAACGGATCGAGGATTTCGGTGACCGGCGCGACCACAGTGCCTATGTGGCGCATCTACGCAAATTGCATGGGCGCAAGACCGCGTTCTGGAACTCATAGTGGAAACCTTTTCCGCGATGGCTGTCAGTAGCTGTTGGAGTATCGCAATCATGCACGTGGTTTGGACTTGCCGGCCTGACGGCGCCTGCGCCGTGTGATGCCATGTAGATTATCAACCTTCTCGTTCCAGTACTCGATGTAGGTGAAATAGGCCTCTTGGCTGGTCAAGAATGCGACGTGATCGGGAAACCACACGCGAAATGCCGGAAGGGTTGCTATGCCTGCCCTGGTGGCCTTGGCGACCCGATGGTTTCCATCAATCAGGCTGAAGCGCCCAGGCGCGATCTCAGCAAGAATAATCGGACGCGAGAGATCGGCATTCGGGATATGGTTCTGGTCGAGAGAACTGTCATTAACTCGCGCAAAGGGAGCGATAGCGGTGATCTCGATGGGAAATTTATCGGGATTACTCGCGATCAATTCTTCAAGTCGTGAGATATTGAATTCGAATATGCCGATTGGGAACAGCTCATCCTCCTCGCGTATCTCCAGTGTTTGGAAAGCCGCGCTGGCCTTTTGCCTGGTGTATGTGCGCTGGTGTTGCATCAGTGAGCATCGCATAGCAGTAACGCCTCGGCGCTGTGAAGCGACCTGGCTTCCTGAAGTCTGCCCAATATCCCCCTGGGGGGATATTGGGCGAACATGACAGACCTTTCCTCCCTTCTTGCCCAGGATGCGGCCCATGGTTGGCTATTCATCCCCAGTGCCATCGTGTTGGGCGCGCTGCACGGGTTGGAGCCAGGCCACTCCAAAACAATGTTGGCCGCCTTCACATCGCGGTGAAAGGCACCGTCCGGCAGGCGATCCTGCTGGGGCTGGCGGCCACGCTGTCGCACACGCTGGTTGTCTGGCTGGTAGCTATGGGGGGCATGTGGGCCTTTGGATCGTTCCGCGCCGAGGATACCGAACCCTATTTCCAATTGGCATCGGGCGCGGTGATCATCACCATGATCACGGGCACCACGATCATCATCATGCTTCAGGCGAGGAAGAGATCCACGAGTTGGAATTGATTATCGGTGGCTATGTCGATGCGCATGAGGCGGCCCACGCCGAGAGCATCCGCCGCCGCTTTGCCGATCGCGCGGTCAGCACCGGCCAGATCGTGATCTTCGGCCTCACCGGTGGACTGGTGCCATGCCCTGGCGCGATCACCGTGCTGATGCTTTGTCTGCAACTGCAGCGCATCACGCTGGGCGCGGTGTTGGTAACGGGTTTTTCGTTCGGACTGGCCCTGACGATGGTGGCATCGGGCGTGCTGGCGGCGCTGTCTTTGCGCCATCTGGAAAAGCGCTGGAGTGGATTTGGCGAAGCTGTTCGCAAGGCCCCACTGATCTCCGGCGGTGTCATCCTTGTCGTGGGCGGCATCGTCGCGCTTGACGGCGCACGCCACTTGGTCTGAACGAGGCCATGAGCCACGCCACTGACAAGGACCTGATCAACCGCCTGCGCCGGGCCAATGGGCATCTCGCCAAGATCATCGCCATGATTGCGGAGGACCGCAGCGCGCTCGACATTGCGCAGCAGTTGCAGGCGGTGATCGCCGCACTCGACAAGGCAAAGACCAATCTGGTGGCCCACCACATCGAGCACCACCTGACCGAAACACTGGGCGAGTTGACGCCGGAAGCCCGCGAGACACTCGGGCGCCTGACCGAAATTGCCAAATATCTCTGAGCCTAACCAGCGCGGCCGCCTATTCTGGCTTCAATCCCGCCCATCGCCGTGGGCTTCGCGATCTATCCACTGACCGATCCGGTCGTAGCGCCAGGCAAGGTCGCGAACGGAACGAACATCACCCTCGGCGCACTCGCGACGCTGGCGAGCTTCCAGTCCGTCGATCGCAGCGTGCATGCGATCGCCCATGTCCGGGTCGATCTCCCCCTCCTCGACTTCATGGTCAAGCCGCTCCTCGAGCAGATGGGCTCGCTGACCGGAGCAGACAAAGCCCATCATCCGATCAACGCCATCGTCATGCCAGCGCAGCGCATAGGGGGCTGGCGGCGGCGCGCCATTACCCACATAGATGCCCCAGCTTTGCGCCTGTACGCTTTCTGCGGACATCAAAGCCGCCGCCACCCCGATCACACCCACCAAATACCGCACATTGTATCTCCCGAACCGGCAAATCACCGATACATTCCGGATAGCGATGGGCTGCTTGTGCGATGCTGAATACAATTGTCGTAATCGGTTCATCTTGAAAGCCAGTGGGCGCAAGGCCGTTGCCGCTGCCACAAAGCTGCGCTAAAAGGTTGCCCACCGGGATCAAGCAACCTCCCGGCCAGGCGTCAGCCCAAGCGTTGCCTTTTCTGGCCTGTTTTTTGCGGGCGGAAAGGTTTGGGTCCTTGATGACGACGACTTCTTCTTGTCCCGATTTTGCCGAACTGGTTTGTGTTTCAGCGCGCATTGGCTGTCTCAGCTTTGGAGGCCCTGCGGGACAAATCGCGCTGATGCACCGTGAGCTGGTCGAGGAACGCGGGTGGATCAGTGAGGAGCAATTTCTCCACGCGCTCAATTTCTGCCACCTTTTGCCCGGGCCGGAAGCGCAGCAACTGGCGATCTGGATCGGTTGGAAGGTGCATGGCGTCCGGGGCGGCCTTGCCGCCGGGCTGCTGTTTGTCATTCCCGGCGCGGCAGTCATTCTGGTGCTTTCCATGCTCTATGGCGCAGCAGCCCATCTGGCGTGGTTTGCCGCGCTGTTCCTAGGCATCAAGGCGGCGGTATTGGCCATCGTTGTGCAGGCTGTCTTGCGGCTCGCCGGGCGGGCACTGGGCACGCAGTTCCGCAAGGGTGCAGCCCTCGCCGCCTTTCTCGCGCTGTTTGTGTTCAATGCGCCTTTTCCGCTGGTCGTGATCGGCGCAGGGCTGATGGGATGGCTGGTCGCGCGTTATCGCCCGGCCTGGCTGGATTTGAAAAGCCGAGGCGACCCGCCGCCTGACGCGCCGCGCCCATGGCGTCACAGCTTGTGGTCGGCACTGATCGGCGGGGCGATGTGGGCCGCTCCTATGGTCGCGGTGCTGGCGTTGCTGGGGCGCGGCCATGTGCTGTGGCGGATCGGCCTCTTTTTTTCCAAACTGGCGATTGTCACTTTTGGCGGTGCCTATGCCGTGCTGGCCTATATGGCGCAGCAGGCCGTATTGAACCAGCACTGGCTGAGCGCGGGCGAGATGGCCGATGGTCTCGGCTTAGCCGAAACCACCCCCGGCCCGCTGATCATGGTCACCCAATTTGTTGGCTATCTGGCCGCGTTTCGTGCCCCTGCGCCTTTCACACCGCTGGTTGCGGGGCTTCTGGGGGCTGCGCTGACGACGTGGGTCACCTTCGCGCCTTGTTTCCTGTGGGTTTTCGCCCTCGCTCCGTGGATCGAACGACTTGAGCACGCCCGTCAGCTCAAGGGCGCGTTGGCGATGGTCACCTCCGCCATCGTGGGGGTGATTGCCAACCTCTCGGCATGGTTTGCGCTTCAGGTGCTGTTTCATCGCTTGAGCCTTGCTGCGCTGGGCCCAATCCACCTTAGCCTACCCGATCTGTTCAGCTTTGATTGGCGCGCGGGTCTGATTGCCGCCGCTTCGACCTGGGCGATCATCGGGCGCACATGGAACGTGATCTGCGTCCTTGCTCTTGCCGCTGCAAGTGGCTGGCTTCTTTCCCAGCTGTCCTGAGAGGAGTGTACAAGCATGTCTGATCTTTCACGCTGCGACGCGATTGGCAGTCTCGCACTGAGCATTCCCGCAGCCGCCACCATCCCAGCTGCCGCCAGCGCCCAGACCGCTGCGATAAGTATTACCCCTGCCTTTGGCGGCGAACACCCGTCCCAACCTCTGGGCTTTGATACAACCAAACTGGCGGGCCTTTCGGAGGAGCTGGTCCGCTCGCACAGGGAAAACAACCACCAGGGGTCGGTCAAGGCGCTCAACATGGTCGAAGGCCGCCTCGCTGCGGCCATGACAGACAAGGATCTGCCTCCAGTGATCTATGGCGATCTCAAGCGCGACGAACTGCAGCGCACCGGATCGGCGATCCTGCTTGAGCTCTATTTTGAGCAGCTCGGTGGCGATGGGCAGGCCAAGGGCGCCATCCGCGATGCGCTGACCAGGAGCCATGGCAGCTTCGAGACCTGGGAGGCTGAATTTCGACGGACGGCTATGGCACTGGCTGGCGGGTCGGGTTGGTGCATCCTTGCATGGAACCAATACACCAAATCGCTGCACAATTACTGGGCATGGGGTCATACCAATGGGCCGGTGGCCGGCACGCCCTGCTTGGTGCTCGACATGTATGAACACGCCTTCGCCATCGACTATGGCGCCGCGGCCGCCAAATATGTTGAGGCCTTCATGCACAACATCCACTGGGCTGTGGTCGATGCCCGCTATCGGGCAGCGATCATGGGGTAACTCGTCTCGAAGGACGCTGATGGTATGGGTATGCCACGATCAATCGCTATTGCATCGCTGTCTGCAATGCTCATGCTGCACGGCTGCGCCAATGCCCGGCCTTCCAGTAACGCGCCGCCTCTATCCCTGGAGCGCGAGATTGCTCTACCCAACGTCAAAGGGCGGATCGATCATCTCGCGTTTGATGTGCCTCATCGCCGGCTCTTTATCGCGGAAATCGCAAATGGAACTGTCGACAGCCTCGATCTGACCAATGGGCAAAGGCAAAGGATCAAAGGCCTCGCGGAACCGCAGGGGATCGCCTATTTGCCTTCTCTCGATCAATTGGTTGTGGCCTGTGGCGGTGACGGGACTGTGCGCTTCTATGAGGCAAGGAGGTTGGTCCCCCTAGGTCTCATCAAGCTTGGCGAGGACGCTGACAATGTGCGCATCACCCCGGGCGGGCAGATCGCGGTTGGTTATGGATCCGGCGCTATCGCTTTGATCGACGCTGCAAATCGCACGATCATCCGGCAGATCGCCCTCCCTGTACATCCAGAAGGCTTTCAGATCGATGATGCTGCGCAACGCCTCTACGTCAACCTGCCCAATGCCCGTTCCATCGCCGTCGTTGATCTCGTTGCCGGATCAATCGTCGCTCGATGGAGGGTTCCTCACCGGCTGAACTTCCCCATGGCCGTGGTTCCGCAGCAAGGCGTAATAGCGATTGCCTCCCGTTTGCCAGCCTATCTCACATGGTTTGATGCAACCCACGGATCTATCCTTCAGGATTTGCCTGGTTGTGGCGATGCTGACGACCTGTTCCATGATCCGAAGCGGCAGCGATGGTACATGAGCTGTGGTTCGGGCAAAGTCACGATCTTTGGGAAAGGGGGCCCCACCATGACACAAATAGGAAGTGTTTCCACCGCCTCGGGTGCGCGAACGTCACTGTTTTCTCCCGAGCTCGATCGCCTGATCGTTGCAGCGCCTGCCGGATGGCTGAGCGCCAACGCCAAAGTTCTTATTTTCAAGCCGAATAACTGAGGCCAAGCCGCAGTTATCGATCAAGGCGCGGAAGTCGCGACATGGGGCCCGGCCCATGCCGATGAAGAGGTCATCTTGACTTGCGGAAAGGGCAAGCGGCATGCCCCTGGCGGGGTTGCACGGCTTAGATAGTGCGGCGCTGCTGCACAGATCCTTGGGGAGGGTGTAAGCCTCCCGCTGGACGCGGACGTTCATTGAGACGAAACTCAAAACATTGGACGCCATTACCGCGGAGCACGGATAAGCATGCGCTTACGTCACCAAGAATAAGCGCTGCTGCAATGGTGTACCCGGGCAAGGTGGTTCAGAATAGCGATCATTCGCACCTGTTCAGGAGCATCCGCATGACTATTCCTCTTACCAAACCGCTGCGCAACTGGGATCCGGTGGTCAAGCTGACGCATTGGAGCATCGTGGCGGCAGTTCTCGCCAATGGCGCTTTCACCGAAGGCGGCTCCTGGCCGCATATCTGGGTGGGCTACGCCCTGACGGGAATGCTGGCGTTGCGCTTGTTGTGGGGGCTTGTGGGGCCGCGCGAAGCGCGCTTTTCGGCCTTCCCGCCCAGTCTGTCCCGGGCGCTGGCCCATATTCGCGAGATCAAGGCTGGCAAGGTCCACGATCAGTCCTCGCACAACCCTCTGGGGGCACTGATGGTCTATGCTATCTGGGGCACGCTCGGTATGATCATCGCCAGCGGCATCGCCATGGCGGGCCTGCCACCCAAGGCGGTGTCCCACGACCGTCATGCCGTGCAACAGGTTGCTCCGGATCACGGCGAAGAGCGCGAAGGCGAGGAAAATCCGCTGGGCGAAGCACATGAGGCGGCTGTCAACCTGCTTTACGTGCTGATCGTGTTGCATCTGGGCGGGGTCATCTTTGAGACGCATCGCTCGGGGCGTGGGCTGGTGCTGGCCATGCTGCCTGGTCGGCGGTAAACTGGCGCAATGCAACGCGCCGCCCGATCACTCGAACACAAAGCCCTGATCCTGACGCTGGTGCTGGGCTGTCAGGCTCTGGCAGCGACGTTCTTCGCCATCGATGTCGCGGGTGACATCGCCGAGGCTGGGCTGGGCTGGCATCTGTCGATCGAATTGGGCGCTACGCTGGCGCTGGTTGGGGGCGTGGTGTTAGGCGCGTTCCACGTGCGTTCGCTGATCGAACGCGGGCGACAGGATCAGGCACTGATCGCTGCTGCGCGCGGGGCGATGGGGGCCTTGATCCGAGCCCGATTTGCCGAATGGCGGTTGACCACTGCCGAGGCTGATGTGGCAATCTTCGCGATCAAGGGGTTGGATGTGGCCGAGATCGCTGCGCTGCGTGGCTCGGCGCAGGGAACCGTGCGGGCGCAATTGACGCGGATCTATGCCAAGGCAGGCACGGCCTCACACACTGGCCTGATCGCGCTGTTCATGGATGAATTGATCGACCCTGCATCCACGTTGGCTGAACAAGGAGAGCATGGCTGACATCGCACTGATGCACGATCTGCTCGTTGCGCTGGGTATTGCGCACTATAGCGATCGCGGCGGCAAGGGCCCATTGGCGGGGCTCTGGATTTTTATGGCGCCGTCATTTCCATCGCATGCTGGTGAGCGAGCGGAGGATTGCACCAGCCCAGACCTGCCGGTCCTGATCACCTGCACCACCACCAGCATTGCCAAGATGCTGTTTTCAGTCATCGCAGGAGCAAGAGCCTTTGACGCACGGCTCATTCCCGCGCCGGGCCACATGGTCATAGCGTCGTGGATTGCAGGGCTTGTAGCTTTGCAGATCTTCTAACGCCTTCACCACCCTCATTCGTGCATACCATCTCATCGTCGCCCAGCGTTCACAATCGCGAGGCAAAGCATTATCGAACAGACATTCAGAAAAAGGCCTCATCGCATGAACCACCTCGATCCCGTGCTGGCGCTTGAAGATGAAGAGGTTGACCCAGCGTTGAAATCGCAGGCTGCGGCGCGCAGCACATGGGTGAGCGTGGCGGTGAACACGACCCTGTCGACCCTGCAAGTCGCGGTGGGGCTGATCTCGGGCTCGTCGGGCCTGATCGCGGATGGCATCCATTCGCTGTCCGATCTGGTGGCGGATTTTCTGGTGCTGTTCGTATCCGCCCATTCCAAATCCGATGCGGACGAGCGCCATCCATATGGCCACCAGCGCTTCGAGAATGCCGCCTCCCTGGCATTGGGCTTGTTGTTGGCGGGTGTCGGCATCGGCATGCTGTGGAGCGCAGTCGTCAAGATCGAGCACCATGCTGCGATTCCCAAGGTTGAAATTACTGCGCTTTACGTGGCGGGGGCTGCGCTCTTCGCCAAGGAAATACTGTTTCGGTATATGTTGGCGGTGGCCAAACGGGTCAAATCCAGCATGTTGATTGCCAATGCGTGGCATGCACGATCGGATGCGGCATCTTCGCTGGTGGTGGGTTGCGGCATTGTCGGCAATATCATGGGTTACCCGATTCTGGATCCAATCGCAGCGTTGATCGTGGGCCTGATGATCCTGAAAATGGGTTGGGAATTTGGATGGGAAGCTTTGCATGACCTCATGGATCAATCGGCCAATGACGCAGAGGTTGAGGCAATCCGTACCACAATCCTGTCCTCACCTGGGGTGCGCGGCTGCCATAATCTGCGCACGCGCAAGATGGGTGACATGCTGATGGTAGACGTACATATCGATATCGATGCCCACATCACCGTAGAGGCTGGCCATGCCATCATCCAGTCCGCCGAGGATGCCGTGCGCGCGCGCCATAGCGTGCTAGGCATGATCGCACATGCCGACCCTTGGAAGCCTGAATGACTATTGCTCAGGCAGACGGTGCCGTTGCTATCATCGCACCGCTCATAGATCGACGGCGCCATCGCCAGCATCCGCCACAAGAGATCAAATGCCTCAGTCGGTGCGCTAGGCGCCACATAGGTTGAGATCGCGCTACGCTGCGTTTCGAGATCTTGTGCCAGGACCTTTATTTTGCGCCAGTCGACAAAGGAGCGCGCCTTGGCAATCGCCACGAGCCGCTTGCGAATTTCTGCCGCGACATCGCCGCCGCCGGTGCGACTGGCGAGTTCAAGCCGGAGCTTACGCTTGGCTGCTGCATCGCCGGCCGCCAAGTCGAGTACAAGTTCAGCCAGGCTTTCGGCGCCAAGCGCTGCCAGATTCTTGGCGTTGAGGGTCTTTTCCGAAGCCATGCCCGATCTTTTGCAAGGCACCTGGCGGCGGTCAAGTGTCTCACGACGCTTATTGAAATGGCAAGTTGCCGCCTGAGGCTTTTTGAGGAGTTGATCATCTGTGAACAACCAATGAAGTCCTGCCCGATATCTGAGGGAAGCCCCGCCCGCACGGACGCGCACCATCACAAGCTTTTTGCCCAATTTTACCAGCACCTTGCAAATTCGAATCCTTCAAATTCGCCAAAACTCACGCATTCCTTCAGGCTGCAACGCTTTTCACGGGCAAGCAGATCGGCGCGTCCATCGACAGGTCCACAAACCACCGGAACAGCAGGTATAATCCATCTGCTCCATCAGCTAGGGAAGCTCTGCGCAGGTAGGAATTTCAGCGTCGTTAGGCGTCAGCCGAGAACGTTGGCTGGGTGCGCTCTTCGTGGCGCGTGTTTTGGCCAGCACTTTGTATTTTCCGGCTATATCGCCTGCTTTTCTGACCATGCCACGCTCTGCGGGCGCAGGCGAGGAAGATGGCTTCTTCGATGCCCTCGCCAATGGCCTCGTCTCGGCAACAGATCCGCGCAGCATTGGCGGCGATCTCGTCAACTATGGAGCGCAGCCATGGCCAGGCATCATCAGCTTGCGCCAGGCTTAACCTTCCTGTGCCAACAGGACCTTCTTACCCTGGACGCGCAGAAGAGAAATTGCTTTCCGGTCGAAGGACACGAAAGTCTCACCTTCAAGCCAGGCGCCGCCATGGGCAATCACACCATCGGCAAAATCTCCGCCGGCATCGAGCATGGCAAGTCCGGCCTCGATCGCCGGCCAGTCAACCGCTACATTATCACCGCTCGCCAGTGCACGGATGGCTTGAGCGATGTCATCTGCGGGCAATTTATAGGCCCGGGTCAACACCCAGCAAAATTCGCAGATCGCCATAATCGGAATGGCAACGAGTTCCGCGCGTTCGAGCAGATTTTGGGCTGTACGAGCCTGCGCCTCATCATCGGCAACCACAGCGCGCACCAGAATGTTGGTGTCCGCTGTGATCTTCACTCTTCGCCCGCCCAGCCCTTGGCGATGACGTCATTCATCGCCTCGATGGACAGCGCCTTCTGGCCCTCCCGCTTCAACAAGCCGAAGGCCTCAGAGATCTTGCCCCGTGGCCGTGCGGCAGAGATTTCGATCCTGCCATTGGGGAGTGCCTGGACTGTCAGCCGCGATCCAGCATGGGCTCCGATATGTTGGAGCAGATCCTTGCGGAGCGTGATCTGGCCCTTTGCGGTAACAGTCAGCAACGTCATGGCACTTATCCTTTACTGCAAATGCAAGGTAATGCTAAATCGCCTTACATTCAAGCCTTCCGTGTTTGCCTTGGGAGTTTGCTCTACCCTGCTTCAGCCCGGTATGGTTCTGTCTGCTTGTTTTCAGCCTCGGGCTGAGATGAGTGCCAATTGCGAGGGGCAATCGTGAAAATTTGCCGAATGATCCTGCCG
>JAGWMZ010000067.1 GCA_028871475.1 Sphingomonadales bacterium
AGCACCGTAAGCTCCGCCGCGCGCTCGCGCGTCCCACACATCAGCCGCAAAATGTAGTGGTAACACTCGTGTGCCCGCGCGCACACTATTGATATACAGCCATTTTATCAAACATGCTGTTCAACTTGGGTAAAACAGTGTTCCTCCAAGGATCAGCGCGACCAACATATGCAAGGCATGGCTGCCCAGCCCCGACAGTCCGCCAAGGCCAGCCGCCAGCACCAGGCCGCACAGAAGGGTCAGTCCATTGAGAAGATTGGGCAGGCGACGATAACGCATGTCCATCACCGCCGCGGCGAGACAGAATGCGGCAAGCAACACATGACTGACCATCAGGACCTCTAGGATTGCGGCAGCCCGGGCTTGCCAGACGCTGGCTGGACCTGACCAGAAAGATAGGGATTGGCGATCAGGCGCGGTTTGCCCGCGGCGTCGCTCGAACGACTGACCGTCATCACGCGGGCCCGCGCGCTGGCGGCCGACGATGCCTGTGCCGTCGTGCCCATGCGCCGATCGGCGGTTGACCAGCTGATCGCCGTCGTCGCCTGAGCGGTCGGGCTCATGGTGCGCACCATCACCTCATGCCCGGAAACACGGGTCATGTTGCCATCACTGCTGGCCGTGGCCCGCTCGACAGGCCGGGATGGCTCTTCGCTGGCGGCAAGGCGGGCGGCACTGTCAGCCGCGCCGGACCGTGCCTGATCGAGATTGGCGAGATATTCGCCATGATCAGGCGCGATAGCCAGTGCTTCGGCAAAAAGCCGCTGGGCCGTGGTGAAGGAGCCCAGCCGCGCATAGGCCACGCCCATGCCGTTCAGCGCCGGCGCCAGCGCGGCGTGATCATCCAGCGCCTTGCGGAAGGCCTCAATGGCCAGACCCGGCCGGCCTTCGTCCAGCGCATGGCGCCCGTCAGCCAGCGCCAGCTGCGCGCTGAAGGCCGAATAGGTCTCAGGTTGCAGGGCCGCGACATTGCGATGGCCCCTGATCAAGCCGCAGCCCCCCAGAGCGACGGGCAGCGTCAGCAACAACATGGTGCAACGGACAGTCTTCATGTCAGGCTCCTCCTCCCGTCATGGCGGGAATAAGCTTGCGGATGGTGATGATCACCGCGGGCAGCATCAGCACGCCGATCATCACCGGCAACATGCAGGTGACGAGCGGAATGGAAATCAGCACGGGAATGCGATGCGCCTTTTCCTCGGCACGCATGCGGCGGCGTTCGCGCATTTCGGCTGAATAGACGCGCAAGGTCGTCGCGATGCTGGTGCCCAGCTTGTCGGACTGGATCATCAACGTGGAAAAGGAGCTGACCTCATCGACACCGGCATCCTCGGCCAGCAGGCGCAGGGACTCCTCGCGGCTGGCGCCTGCCCGCTGACGCAGGGTCGCTTCGGTCAGAAGCTGGGAAACATGCGGGTGGGACAGCGCCATTTCACGCGCCACACGGTCGAGCGCCGCATCCATGCCATAACCCGATTCCACACAGATCAGCATGAGATCGAGGCAATCAGGAAAGCCATTGATAATCGCCTCGCGGCGCCGGCTGGCCCGCATGCGAATGAACAGCAGGGGCACATAAAGGCCCACCCCCGCCCAGAAGCACCCCATCAGATAGAGCCCGATGACCGAGACCTGCCGCCCGCCCGCCAGCACCAGCAGCACGAAGGCGGCGGGCAATCCCAAAACCAGCAGCAGACGCAGCAGGGAATAGATGCGCGGCGCGGCGGGTGAAGCATAGCCGGCCGCCTTGAGCGTCTTGCGCAATTCGCCTTCGCGCGTATCGGACAGGGTGATGCCCGCGCTTTCGATGCGGTTGACCAGCCGCGACCATGCATCGCGGTTGCGCGTCGCCAGAGAGGCTTCCTCAAGCACATGGTCCATCCCGCCAAGGCTGCGCAGATTGCGCCTGACATTGGCGTGGCGGGCAAAGGCCGCGCTGCCCAACAGGCTCACAAGCATGACAAGCGCAAAGACACCGGTCAGAATAACCGCGCGCATCACTTGGCTGGAGGCAACAAGATCAATCATGTCACACCTTGATGTCGACGATGCGGGAAATGATGAAAACGCCCAGCACATACATCGCCATCAGGCTGGAAAAGCCGTAGATGAAGATGCTGTCCTGAGCGACATCGAGATAGAAACGCGGGTTCACCGCAAACATGCTGGCCAAGGTCAGCACTGGCAAAGCGGTCAGCATCCACCCGCTCATGCGCCCTTCGGAACTGAGCGCGCGCACCTTCATGAAGAGCGCCGCCCGGTCGCGAATGACCTTGAGCAGATTTTCCAGCACTTCGGCCAGATTGCCGCCCGTCTCGCTTTGCACCGAGAGCGATACGACGAACATGCGAATGTCTTCCAGATCCCAGCGGTCGGCCAGACGCATGAGGGAATCGTGAAGGTCGGCGCCATAGGTCACCTCATCGGCCACCAGACCGAATTCGCTGCCCAGCGGGTCGGCCACTTCACGGGTGAGCAGGTCGATGGCCGCGGCAATGGGGTGCCCGGCCTTGAGCGCACGGGTGAACACATCGAGCGCCAGCGGGAACTGCTGCTCCATGCGCTTTCTGCGTTTTTGCGCCATGCGCGAGATCACCAGCAGCGGCAGCACCACCGTGATCGCCACAGCGACACAGGTGACCAGTTCCACCACCCCCGCCGTCACCGGAATGCGCGCGGACCAGACGAAAAACAGGATCACGCTGTCGAGCGCCAGGCAGCCGCCAAGGCTCATCACCGCAAGATTTTGCGGAGCGATATGGATATCGGCCATGGCTGCCGTGCGGTGCAGACGCCAGAGCATCATGCCGATGGGGCCCGGGAACGAGGGCTTTTCCCCCGGCCGGTTGCCACGCAGGATGCCGGCGACAGTTTCCCGATCCAGCCCCTGACGCAGCAGGCCAAGCCGGCGATTGACCGCGCGGCGCTGCTGTCTGCCATGCACGGCCATCATCCCGGCGATGCGCACCACGGCAAAGACCGACACGAAAACCGCCACCAGCGCGAGGATGCGAACCAGGCCGGGCATCACAAGGCTCCCAGCGCGGTATCAGGCCGGAACAAAGCCGGGTCGAGCTTGACCCCGACAACCTCCAGCGCCGAGGCGAAACGCGGCCGGATGCCGGTGGCCTCGAACTGGCCGAGCACCTGCCCCTGCGCCCCGCGCCCGGTGATGTGGAAGCGAAAGATCTCCTGCATGGTGATCGTCTCCCCCTCCATGCCGGTCAGTTCCGACAGGCTGAGCATCTTACGGCGGCCGTCGCTCAGGCGCCCCACCTGAAACACCACATTGATGGCCGAGGCGATCTGCGCGCGGGCCGAACGCGGCGAGATATCGATCCCGCTCATGCCGATCATCTGCTCGATACGCGACAGGGCATCGCGCGGCGTGTTGGCATGCACCGTGGTCATCGACCCGTCATGGCCGGTGTTCATCGCCTGCAACATGTCGAAGGCCTCCCCCGAACGGCATTCGCCAAGGATGATCCGGTCCGGGCGCATACGCAGCGCGTTCTTGACCAGATCGCGCTGGGTCACCTCGCCGCGGTCCTCGATGCTGGCAGGGCGGGTTTCCAGCCGGGCGACATGCTCCTGCTGCAATTGCAGTTCGGCTGAATCCTCGATGGTGACGATGCGCTCGGCCGGGTCGATGAAGCTCGACAAGGCATTGAGCATGGTCGTCTTGCCCGACCCCGTGCCGCCCGAAATGATGATGTTGAGCCGCGCCTGCACAATGCCGCGCAGGATCACCGCCATCTGCGGCGGCAGGCTTTCAAGCTCGATCAGGCGCTGCACGCTGATGGGTTTCTTGGCGAATTTACGGATCGAGAGCAGCGAACCGTCGATGGCCAGCGGCGCGATGATCGCATTGACGCGCGATCCATCGGCAAGGCGCGCATCGACGAAAGGCGAGGCTTCGTCGACGCGGCGCCCCACCGCGCTCACGATCTTCTGGATGATGCGCATCAGATGGCGCTCATCCTGAAAGCGGGTGGTGGTCTTTTCCAGGCGGCCGTGGCGTTCCACAAAGACGCTGGCGTGGCCATTGACGAGGATGTCGGTGATCGTCTCATCCTGCAGCAGCGGCTCGAGCGGCCCCAGGCCCAGCAATTCGTCGAGCACATCGGCCAACAGGCGCTCACGCTCACCCTTGTTGAGCGCGGCGCTTTCATCGGTCAGGATCTCGGTGATGATCGTGTCGATCTCGCGCCGGATCTGTTCACGCGGCAGCTTGTCGAGCAGCGAGAGATTGACGCGGTCGAGCAACTGGCGATGCACCCTGATCTTGAGCTCAAGCATACGGTGCAAGGCGTCATCACCCGTATCGGGCCGGGCGGCCAGCGGCGCGATGCTGGCCAGCGTCAGCGCCGGACTGGACGCATCGGGAACAGCACCGGCGCCAGCATTGCCTCCATCCGGGCGGATCTGCCAGAAACTCATGCGACCTCTCCCTGCCAGATGCCGCCCAGCCGCGTGGCAATGGCATCAATGTCCGATACGAAACGGCTTCTGCGCCCGCTCACCAGTTCGCCGCGATCGCGCGCGCTCGTAACCACGGGCGCTTCCAGCGCCACGCTGCCCAGCACCGGCTGACCCAGCGTCTGCGCCACATCGTCGAGCCCGATCGTGCGGAACAGGCGGCGCTCCACACGGTTCACCACGATGTGGATCTGCTCGGGAGGAATGCCGATGCTGCGCAGCAAATTGAGCCGGCGCTGGGCCTGTCGCAGGCTGGCGATCGACATTTCGACCACCATCACGATGGCATCGGCCCCCATCAGCGACACGATCAGCCAGTTGGTGATGTTCGAAGGCAGATCCAGCACGACATGGCGGTAATGGCGCCGCAGCAAATCGAGCACCGCGATCAGCCGCTCGGTCGATACATCCTCCAGCACCCTGATCTCCTCGGGGGCGGCAAAGACGTCGATACCCGAAGGCCCGCTCCGCGCGATGGCCGCCACCAGCTCGGCATCGAGCCGGTTGCCGGCCTCGATCAGATCCTGCACCGAGCCTCGCCCGTTCGCGGACAGGCTTTCGGCCACACTGCCAAATTGCAGGTCGAGATCGACCATTGCCACGCCGCGCCCTTCCCCGGCACCGGAAAGCGCGGCGGCCAGATGGGTGGCAATGGTGGTGGCCCCGCATCCGCCGATCGACTGCATCACCGCCACCATCGGCGCCAGGCGCGGCGTGTCCACATTGCGCCGTGCCGACTGGCTGAGCACCTGCACCATCGCGCCGGACAGTTCCTCGCGGTCGAAGGGCAGGCCCACGACATCGGCCACGCCTTCATGCAGCAAGCGACGCACCAGCGCGAGCGAGGCATCATGAATGGCCGCGATGATCGGCACGTCGGGATGGCGCGCGTGAAATTGTGACAGTCGCTCCAGCGAGGCCGGTTCACCGGGCGCCACTTCCATCACCATCAGGTCGATCCGGGCGTCATGCAGGCTGGCCAGCGGTTCGCCGGGCATGGCCTCGTGTATTTTCAGGCCGGCCAACCGGGCGTCGTCCAGCCTGCCGATGCCCCGGGCAAAATGCGCCGAGACGACAAGGGCAATGTCGGCCGCCTGCCCGTTGCGAGCGTCCTGAACGGCGGAAAACTGATGGTCTGCACGGCCCATGGTCATGGCGATCCTAATTGGAAGTGGAACCACTGCCGTCTTCCATCGGCAGGGTCGCGGCAAATTGCGGAATGGGCACGCTGGCGCCGAACACCTGCAGTGCGAGTGATGTGTAAGTCATGTTGCGCAGGCGCACGGTGACGAGCGGCGAGATTTGCAGGCATCCGGTGCCGCCGCTGCAACTGCTGTCACCGGCATAGCCCAGGCCCGAGCCGCGATATTCCACCACCACATTGGCGGCGGTGACATTGTTGCCGGCGATCTTCTGCATGCGGTGCAAGATGCGGTTGAAGGCGTCGGCATTTGTTGGGAAGGTACCCTTGGGGAAAATCGAACCCGCATTGGTAAAATCACAAGTTGTTTGAGTGCACGTAATTATATTGAGAGCTTCGGGCGGGATGGCTGATCCTTGCACAAGCGTCTGCCCGTTTACCGAAGCCCCGACAAAATCCACCGCCAGTTTATCGGTTAGCGGCGTGGTCACCGCCGCCATGCGCACGCCCATTTGCGTCGCCTTTTCGTCGCGGTTGAGCGTCCAGCCGTAAAACCCCACGTCAATGATGCCAAAGACGAACAACAGGAACACCGGCACCACCAGCGCGAATTCGACGGCGGAAGCGCCCTGCGCATTGCGCATGAAGCGCCTGATGAAGCCCCCCATGCTCATACCCCCATCACCGCAGCCTGATCGCTGCTGCCAAGGTAAATCGTGAGCGGAATGCCGGTGATCTGGCTGAAGAGCGCGGGATATTGCACCTTGGCGCTGACGGTCACCACCGGTGCGTTGCCGAGCACTGTGTAGATGCCGGTGCTGGTGCTGGCACAACTGACGGAGACCGTGGTGTAACTCTGATTGGCCGTATCCGGCACCGTCCAGGTCGAGATGCGCGGCTTGTCGTTCGCCGTCGGGCTGACCTTGCCATAGACGGTGACATTCCTGATCGTTGTCGTCAGGGCGGAGGATGGGCTCTGCGTGCAGGAGATATTGGAAAAGCTCTGCCGCCCGGCATAGCGCGCGCCATCGCGCACCCCCTTGATCACCTGATGCTCGCTATAGACGTAGATTCCGCCTTCCATGCAGGTGAACATCAGCGCCAGCATGGCAGGGAGGATCAGCGCCAGTTCCACACCAGCGGCGCCACCTGTATCGGCCAGAAACGCTGAAAGAAGGTGCCCGCGCCGCATCTCAATTCACCAGATAGGGTTTGCTGATGCGCACGATCTGCGCGGTGGTGGTGTCGCCGCCACCGCCGATCTGCGTCGGGCCGATCACCTCGACATAGACATCGCTCTGGCTGGTGCGAGCGCGATTGACCGAAGGCTCCACCAGGAAGACATCGATCCATTTGGTCACCGCCACATTGGATGTGCTGCCGTTCACCCCCTGCGCGGCGCAATTGATCACCGCCACGGAAAGCACGCGCCGGTCGACCGTCGATCCGCCAACAGGTGAGGCAGTAGTACTACATACGGGCGCAGGCTGAGACGTCAGACTACCATTTTTCTGGCTCTTCAAACGGGTCGAGGCATTGGCAGCCTCATCCTTATAAACTTGGTAGCGCGTTGGCGTAGACGCTCCGTAGGGCGAGCCCGAAGGGTAATCGGCCGTATTGGTCTTGAAATAGGCGTTGCTGTCCCACACCCCATCACCCAGGCTGCCATTGGTGCACACGCCCGCACTGCTGACAGCATGGCACATGTCGCGCGGATAGCCCATGGGCGCGGTGGCGCTGATCTGCGCCGCGGTCAAAGGAACAGTGGCGGAGGACGGCGCATAGGCATTCGCAGGCTGCTGCCAGCCGGCGCCATTGCCCGTGGTAAAGGCGCAGCCACTGCCCTTCTGCTCCACATCCTTGCGCGAATTGGCCGAGGCCGGGCATTGCCCATTGCCATTGCCGCAGACATTGTTCAGGCCATTGGCATAGACATCCATCCGGGTGTTGAGCGCATCGAGCACGCTGACCTGCTGGCCCGGCTTGGTGGTCACCGTATCAGCCGAAATGCAATCCCCCGGCGGAACGACCTGCCCCAATGTCTGGGCGACAGCATTCGCGCCATTGCCGGCATTCGACTCCAGATAGCCGAAATTGCCCGGAGCATAATTGCTGCCGCCGGTGTTGGCGATCAGCTTGAGCCCCTTGCCCACATAGCTGGCAACCGTGAAACCGGGGTCGGTGCTCTCGAAAGGATTGCACATGAACACCGGCGGCACCTTGCAGATCGATGAGCCCAGACCCGCCGTCGCCGCCGCCGAAATATCGCCCGAGGACATCAGCCCGACAATCGGTGTAAAGGCGTAATAGGCCTGACGCGCATTGACCGCCACGCGCACGAATTTCGCCTTCGTCGGATCCGTCGTGGTGTTGGCGTTGCTCGCTTCGGCATCGGCATAGGTGGCGTAAAACTTCAGCCCCGCAATGGTGATCGGCCTGGAGCCGCCATCATTGGCCAGCAGTGTCTTGTTGACCACCAGAGTTTTGGCCGCGTTCGTCGCATTGGCAATCGCGCTGTTGCTGCCGTCCAACTGGGTGGCCGCCGCCAGCGCCGCCTGATCGGCCGCATTGTGCATCTCGCTGCTGAGCGAGACCATGCGGGCAAAATCAAACGATACGCCAGCCGCAGCCACCAGGCCGGTCAGCGCCAGGGCGTAGGTGACCGCGATGGCGCCCCGCTCGTCCCGCGCCAGACAGGCAGCGGCCCGACGAAGCCCCGATGCTGCGACAGGAAGGAAACAGGACCGGTTCATGAATCTGTCCTTTGCGGTATGGCCTTACCGGGAGGAGGAGGAGCCCCCCGAGCCCCCTCCCCCCGAAGCCACGGTCGATGTGCGCACGCGGTCGGGCCGCTTGACGGCATCGGTGCGGTAACGTTCCAGCGCGGCCTGCACATGGTCGCCCGAACCATTCTGCGCCAGCGTTTCAGGCGGCGGGACCGGATCGATGATCTGTGCAGCCATCGTCTGGCGGTTGGCCTCGCCAAAGCCGGGGTCATCCATCGCCATGGGCGCCGTGGCATGGGCACAGCCAGCCAGCGACAGGACGAGAATGCTCAGGCTCAACCTGCGGTCAGTACGCATAGCCATCTCCCTTCCCGTCCTTGGTTGTGGCAGCGGGCGCGCCAGGTGTGGGAGACGCGCCCGCCGCCGGGGCTTGCCCCTTGGGATGGAAGGGCTGCCCCATCAGTATGCTGTCAAACTCATTGGGATCGTTCACCCGGTCGGTCGGCAGGCGCACCTGCGAGGGCCGGATGGGCGCCACCAGATGCGCGGTGACGACGATCAGCAATTCGGTATCGCCCCGCTGAAAGCTGGTGGAGCGGAACAGCGCGCCCAGAATGGGGATCGACCCCAGCAAGGGCATCTGGTCCACGGTCGTCTTGAAATCACGCTGCAACAGGCCGGCAATGGCGAAACTCTCGCCATCGCGCAGTTCCAGCGTGGTGCTGGCCCGCCGCGTCTTGAGACCGGGGATCGAAATGCCATTGAGCGTGATCGAGGCGGAAGGGTCGAGCTGGCTCACCTCCGGCTCGACGATCAGGTTGATCGTGCGGTCGCCCAGCACCGTGGGCGTAAAGCCCAGGCTGACACCGAACTGCTTGAATTCGACCGTGATGGCCGAACTGTTGGCTGACCCGGTTCCCAGCGAGGCAGACTGTGCCACGGGGATGGGAAATTCGCCGCCCGCCAGGAATGAGGCCTTTTCACCCGAGAGCGCCACCAGCGTCGGCTGGGCCAGCGTCTTGGCCAGCCCCTTGCTTTCAAGGCCATTGAGATAGCCCTGCAAGGTGAGCCCACCAATGCTGAATTTCTGCGCAACGATGCCATAGGCGCCGGTAATCGCCGAAATGCCAAGTTGCCCAAGACCATTGGCATCCGGGGTCAGGCTGGCGCCCTGTCCCGTCACCGCGCTGAAACGGCCGCTGTTCGACGTGACGCCGCTGCTCACCCCGACATCCTTGCCGATGGTATGGGCCACTTCGGCAAAGCGCACCTCAAGCATGACCTGCTGACTGGAGCCCAGGCTGATGAGATTGACGACCTTGTCGCCGGCATAGGTCTTGGCCAGTTGCACGGCGCGATCGATCGCTGCCGGATTGTTGACCGTGCCGCTCAGCACGACGGCCTCATTGGAGATGCGCGCATCGATGCGCTCATCGGGAATGAAGCTGGCCAACTGGCCGCGCAAACCATCGACATCGGGGCCCACCGCCACATCGACCACCGAGATCACCCGCCCCTGCGCGTCGTAGAAGCTGAGACTGGTCGTCCCCATCTTCTTGCCCAGCACATAGACCGAACGGTCATTGAGCGGCATGATATCGGCAATGTCGTCGGCACCGATCATCGCCCGGGCGATGGGGCGGTCAGCGGTCACCACCTGGCTCTTGTGAAGCGGGACTTCCAGCATGCCGGCATGAAGCGAGGCGGAGGCCAAGCTGGTGGCGACAGGCGCGGCGGCCGACTGGGCCATCGCCGGCCCGGCCGTCAGGGCCACGGCCATCACACCTCCGGCAAGGCCCGCAAGCCGCAGCGCGCGGCGCATGGTGGCAGGTTCAGTAGCCATGTTGCACCTCGTATTCCATGGGCTTGACCCCGCGCACGACCATCATCGAGGAGCTGGGGAAGCGCGGCGTTTCAGTCCGGTGGCTGCGCATGGGCGCATGGTGGCGCGGGCGGGCCGTCGGCGTTGCCGCGACAGGCTGGCCAGCGGTGGCCGTCAGCTTTCCGGCGGTCAGATCGCGCGGGGAAACAGTGACGGGCGCGGGCTGGGACTGGTCGGCCACATTGCGCAGGGCCAGGCTGATCGTGCCCATTTGCGTGGCCAGAGCCAGCTTCTGCGCGCCGACCGTGTCGACCTCCAGCGTGGCGGTCTTGCTGACCACGGGCTGCGTCTTGCTCTCGTCGGCCACCTGGTCGACGCCGATAACGCGAACCGCCTGCAGCAGCACATCGGTGATCTTTTCGCTGTTCATGCCGCTGCCGGGCAACTGGCGCGTGATGAGCACATCAACGCTGTCACCGGGACGGACAAAACCGCCAACGCCGGTCTGGTCGTTGAGCGGCACGGCAAAAGCCAGCTTGCCCGCGGGAAGATTGGCCGCGATGGTGGCGCGGCTGTCGCTGCCGGAAACCTTCGACGCCAAAATCGGCTCGCCCGTGACAATGGGGCGCAGCGCGGCGCGGTTTTTGGTGGCCAGTTCGAGCGAGGTGAAGGCGCCGGCGGGAACGGAATCGGCAGGCCAGTTGGCCATGCGCACATTCTGCCCGGTGATCGGCGCGCCAAAGGCAACATCCTGGCTGGCCACCACGATCCGGGCCATCAGGGCCTGACGCGCGACCTGCTCCTGTCGATGTTCACGAGCGTTGAAATAAGAATTGAGCACATAGACCGCCACAAATCCCAGAAACAGGGCGATCACGAGCATCAGGATATTTCGCGATTGCATGGCCCTTCCCCCCCACAAGAGTTGGCCAGAAATGACAGTGCGGAACTTGACGGAGTGACAGCCAGTGGCGCATCACTCCGTCAAAAATCAACTTCCGCAAGTACTTCCCGAAGCATTGCAAACAGCATTAGCAGCACCAGTCAAGGCACGACTAACACTGCTCCCGAGAAGAAGAGCCGAGCTAGGTTTCGTGGACAAAGGTTGACAGAATACTCGTCGGTTGATTCAAGGCTGTCTTTTGGAGGCGGCCTTGGGCGAGCGGGTTGGACTGAGGGACGACGAGTGGGCGATCATCGGGGAATTGCTGCCG
>JAGWMZ010000068.1 GCA_028871475.1 Sphingomonadales bacterium
GTGGGGTAAACTCGGCCCTGCCCGTATCGACTATTCCTTCATTCTTCAAACCGGCAACTTTCAAAACAAGCCTATCCACGCCAGCACCTTGCAAACGCGCACGGCCGTTTCCTTGTCGAGCAAGAAGGCGTCGCCCGAGATCAGTCTGCAATTCGACTATGCCTCTGGCGGCCCCCGCAATGGGTCAAGCAGCGGTACCTACAATCCGATCTATCCTGGCAATGAATATGTGTCGATCAACGCGTTCATGGTGCCTGCCAACCTCGTTGATGTCAGCCCGGGGGTCCTTCTTCCGATCACGCACAAGCTCGGCCTGGAGCTGATTCATCGCTGGTACTGGAGATATTCGGTTCAGGATGCCGTCTATGGGCGAGATTTTGCCACAATCGGGGCATCGCTGAACACGTCGGCGCGCTTTGTCGGCACTCAGCCCTCCGCCGATATTCGCTGGGATGCGACCCCCAATCTGGAGGTTCGTCTCTCGGGAGGTCGCTTCCAGCCCACCTCTGCCTTCCAGGCGGCAGGGCTGAAAGCTGTCAACAATCTCAATCTCTTTTTGACCTTCATGTACTGAGGAAATTTCAATGAACACTCGCCTTGCCACGGCCTTAGGAGCCATGCTGATGTCGCTCGCATCTGCAAATCAGAGCGCTGCTCAAGCGCCAACACCGGCTCCTGCTTTGGCAAAGGCGGGGCAAGCTGGCAGTCCGGAGATGATCGTCACGCTTTTGGGGACGGGAACGCCCACCCTTAGTCCGGTGCGATTTGGTTATTCCACGCTTGTCCAGGCTGGTGGCCTCAATCTCGTGTTCGACGCGGGCCGTGGCAATGCCATTCGCCTTGCTCAGTTGGGAGTTCCGCTGGGCAAGGTGACCGCAACCTTCATCACCCACTATCATTCTGATCACCTGATCGGGCTGCCCGATCTTTGGACGACCAGCATCCTTCAATCGCCCCAAAACCGGCGGGACACCCCATTTGAACTCTATGGACCGGTGGGCATCAAGGGTGTTGCTGCTGGAATGGAGGCCATGTTCAGCTCGGACCTGAAGATCCGAAAGGATGATGGCGAAGTTCGTGGCCAGGGCGAAATGCTCGACGTGCATGAGTTTACCCATGACGGGGTCGTCTTCGAGCGCAATGGCGTGAGGGTGACCGCATTCACGGTTGATCATGGAGCGGTCATCAAGCCTGCCGTGGGCTACAAAATCGAATATCACGGGCATAGCGTGGTCCTCTCGGGCGATACGAGATTCAATCAGAATGTGATTGATGAAGCCAAAGGCTCCGATCTCCTTGTCCACGAGGTCAGCATCATTTCCACGCATCATAATAAGGAAGCGTGGGCGCAATCCTCCATCAACCACCATACGAGCCCGGAGGAAGCAGGTACCGTTTTCGCGCGCTCGAAGCCGAAGCTCGCGGTCTTCTCCCACATTTCGCGGCCTGGCCCGCAGGATGAAACAAATACGGATGAAGCGCTTGAGTCCCGTGCGCAGGCTCAGTGGCCCAATGGCAGGATCACGGTCGGCACCGATCTGATGCAGATCACGATTGGCGACGCAATCACCACCACGCGCTGGCCCGACCCGCTCTCAGGAAAATGATGTCCGCAACCCAGAGGCATTGAGGAAAGCAATTATCATATGAAACATGCCGTTGCTGCTGTTCTGATATGTGGGCTGGCCTCAATGTCGGCTGTCGGTCATTGTGAAAGTCCACCTCTTGCCGCCGCCTCATCGCCCGAAACGCTGATGCTGCTCGGGACCGCTGGTGGACCCGGCGGCAAAAAGGACCGCTCGGGCATTGCAAGCCTGCTGACGGTGAATGGCTCGAGATATCTGATCGATGCTGGCGCAGGCGTCACGCGTCAGATCGCTGCGGCAGGCCTTCGCGACACCGATATCGACGCGGTCTTCATCACCCATCTCCACGACGACCACACCGCGTCGCTGCCAGCATGGATGACCTTTGCCTACACCGAACAGCTCAATGAGGCACCGAAGAAGACCTTCACAATTTACGGCCCCCCACATATCGATCGATATGTGGCAGCAGCGGATCGGCTGCTCGATGTGAACGCAGACATACGATCGGCAGAACAGCATGACGCCACGCGGCCAGCTGCCATATTCCGGGCCAATGTCATGAAGGCTGGCATCGTCTTCAAGGACCGCAACATTACGGTCACAGCGCTAGCGAACACGCATTTCCATCTGGCGGGAAGCGCGGCGGCCGACAACAGGTCCTATTCCCTCCGCGTCCAGACCCCCAGCAGAGTCATCGTTTTCACAGGTGACACCGGCCCAAGCGAGGAACTGGCGGCTTTCGCTCGGGGGGCCGACATCCTGGTTTCCGAGATGGTGACGCGCAAACTGCCTCCCAATGCACCGGCCAGCGCTGTGCTCCATATTCAGCAGGAGCATTTGAGCCCCGTTCAGGTTGGGAAACTAGCGGCGGCAGCGGGCGTGAAGACCCTCGTTCTTTCTCACATCAATCTCGTCACCCCTCAGCATGTTGCGGCCATCGCCGGGGCGTTCAAGGGCCCAATCGTGGTTGGCGCAGATCTGATGACCTTTTGACCATTCAAACCATCTCGACAGGATTTCTCATATGATGAACAAACGAGCCTTCATGATGGCAGCAGGCGCAGGGTCCGCAGCCGCAGCAATGGGATTGATGAGCCCGGTGGCGAGCGCAACAGGGACCGTTGCCAAAAAGCGACGCACCTACGTCCTCATTCACGGCGCCTGGCATGGAGGCTGGTGCTGGAAATATGTCGCGGAAAGCCTGCGCAAGAACGGCCACAGGGTCTACACGCCTTCCCTGACCGGCCTTGCTGAGCATTCACACCTGCTATCGCCTGCGATCACGCTGACCACGCATATCACCGATGTCGTGAACTTGTTCCGTTGGGAAGATATCGAGGATGCCGTCCTGGTGGCACACTCATATGGTGGCTGGCCGGTTTCGGGAGCGCTTGAGCAAATCGGGGATCGCGTGCGATCAGTGGTGTTCGTGGATGCGTTCCGCCCTGAAAACGGTCAACGCGTCATGGATACCAATTCCGCCCAGTTCCAGCAGGCGCTCAAAGCTGCACTGGCCCGTGGTGAAGCTGGGCGTCCTGTCCCCGATGCCGGTATCTTCGGCATCCTCAAACCGGAAAATCGTGCTTGGGTGCAGTCGAAAATGACGCCGCAGCCGGCTGGCGTAGCTGTCGAGCCGATTAAGCTGACCGGCGCCGTGGAGCACGTCGCAAGCAAGACCTATGTGCGAGCCACAGGTTACTCCCAGCCGCACTTCGATCGCTATTTTGCAAACGCAAAAGCTGATCCGACTTGGCGAGCAATCGGCATGGACCCAAAGGAGTCCGGGCACGATGTGATGATTGACGCTCCTGATAAGCTTGCCAACATCTTGGAGCACGTGTGATCGGTTGATTGCAAATTAATATGCAATTCTACCACTAAATATCGCAGCTTAACTTCAAAAATGTCAGTCCACTAAGAATGAATATGAGCGCATACGAAGACATATTTTGCGCTCATATTCATGCCTATTTCCCACTCACGGAATTAATTAAAATTACTATTTTACTCAAGAGGCATGTGGCTTCCGCCTTTAACTGCGCATTCGCCATCTCGGTTCGATAGCGAAATCCTCTATAAAGCCCTCTCCGTTTGCCAGCGCTGGCGCATGCGACCGATGACCACAAAGACAGCAGGCACGATCACCACTGCAAGACAGGTCGATGAGATCATCCCTGTCAGTGTTGTGATGCCGATCGACAAGCGCGCATTGGCGCCGGCCCCCTGCGCTAGGACTAATGGCACCACGCCCAACGTGAAGGCGATCGAGGTCATCAGGATCGGGCGGAAGCGGTTGATCGAGGCTTCGATCGCCGCCTCGACCAGAGGCTTGCCCTCCAGATGGTATTCGCGTGCCATTTCCACGATCAGAATGGCATTCTTGGCCGATAGCGCGACCAACAGGATGATGCCAATCTGCGTGTAGAGATTTGTGCCAAGCCCGATCGCGCCGAGCACCAGCACCGGTCCGATCAGCGCGAGAGGCACCGCTATCAGCACGGCGAAAGGCAACAACCAGCTTTCATATTGCGCGGCCAGCACGCAATAGACCAGCAGCAGCGCCAGCCCCATCACCAGATAGATCTGCCCGCCCACGGCCTTTTCCTGATAGGACATCGCCGTCCATTCAAAGCCCGCGCCCGGCCCCAGATGGCGGGCGGCCACCTTCTCCATCACCGCCATCGCCTGTCCCGAACTGTAGCCCTTGGCCGGCGTGCCGGTGATCATGGCGCTGGGATAGAGGTTGTAGAGACTGGTGAGCGAGGGGCCGAAACTTGGCCGGATGTCGAGCAGCGAACCGAGCGGGATCATCTGCCCCGCGCTGCTACGCACCTGCATGGCCGAGATCTGATCGATGGTCGCGCGGTCGGCGCCGGCGGCCTGTACAAAGACCTGATAGGTCTGGCCGAAGCGGTCGAACTGCCCCGCATAGCCCGAGCCCAGCGTATCCGAGAGCGCCTTGAACACATCGCCGATGGGCACCTGAAGTGTCTCTGCCTTGGCGCGGTTCACACTAATGTCGTATTGCGGGGCTCTGGCACGGAAGGTCGTAAAGGCGGTCTGCAACTCGGGCTGATGCTGGGCATCGGCGACAATGGCGTCGGCGACCTGTTGGAGATGTCGCCAGTCGAGCGAACCGTCTTTCAACTCGACCTGCATGGTAAAGCCTGCCGTGTTGCCGATGCCCTGGATCGCGGGGGGCGGGATGACGCGCACCGAGGCTTCGTTGGCCGGTGCCACCGCCTGGGTAAGCGCCTTGTAGAGTCCTCGCAAATCCTGGCCCTTGCCGCGGTCATCCCAGTTCTTCAGCACCACATAGGCCACTCCCGCGTTGGACAGTTGCGCACTGTTGTCGAGCGGCGAGATGCCCGCGATGGTCACCACTCTGTCGACGCCCCCCACCGGCTGGACCAGCTGTGTTACATGGCGCAGCGCGGCTTGCGTGCGTTGCAGGGACGCACCATCGGGCAATTGCACGCTGATGAGAAAATAGCCTTGATCCTCGATGGGAAGAAAGCCCGAAGGTAGGCGCGACAGACCAAACACCGCCCCGGCCCCCAAGAGCACCGCCGCTACGGCGATCAAGCCCGAACGCCCGATCACCCGCTGGATCAGCGCGGCATAATGCCGCTCGGCCCATTGATAACTTTGCTCGAAGCGGCGGAACACCGCGTTGCGCTCGGCAAAGGGCTTGGGTTTGCGCAGCCAGCTCGCACTTTGGGTGGGTTTCAGGGTGATGGCGTTGATCGCGCTGAGCAGGGCTGTGGCCGCGATCACCAACGCGAATTGCGCATACATCTGCCCGGTCAGCCCTGGCAGCACGGCGGCGGGCAGGAACACCGCCATCAGGACCAGAGTGATCCCGATGATCGGGCCCAGCAGCACCCTCATTGCGCTGATCGCCGCATCACGGCCCGATCGCCCTTCCTCAATGCCTTTCGCGGCTGCCTCGACCACCACGATGGCGTCATCCACCACGATGCCAATGGCCAGAACCAGCGCCAAAAGGGTCGAAATGTTAATGCTGAACCCCATCGCCTTCAGCGCCATAAAGGCGCCCACGATGGTGACCGGAACGGTGGTCGCCGGCACCATCATCGCGCGCCAATCCTGAAGGAACAGCAGCATCACCACCAGAACCAACAGCCCCGCCTCGATCAGCGTGCTATAGACCTCGGAGATGGCCGCACCCACGAAGGTGGTGGTGTTGAAGGGCGTGCTATAGGTCACCCCAGGCGGAAAATCGGCCGCGAGAACCTTCATTCGAGCCTCCACCGCCTTTTGCGTGTCGAGCGCATTGGCCGAAGGATCAAGGAAGATACCGATGGCGATTCCCGCCTGCCCGTCGAGGTGAAAGTCCTGCGAGTAGCTCTTGGCGCCCAGTTCTATATGGGCCACGTCGCGCACCCGGGTGATCTGGCCGCCAGGACCACTGGCACTGCGCAGGATGATATCGCCAAACTCCTCAGGCTTGCTGAAACGCCCGGAAACGTTGAGCGTATACTGGAATGCCTGCCCCCGCCCGCCCGGGGGCGCGCCGATCTGGCCGACGGGCACCTCGCTGCTCTGTTGCTGGATCGCCTGCACCACATCCTCGGCGGCCAGCCCGCGCGCTTGAAGCATCGCAGGATCGAGCCAGATGCGCATCGCATATTGCGAGGCGCCCATGATGGAGACATCGCCCACACCGGGCACGCGGGCCAGTTCGTTGACCAGATGGATCGTGGCGTAATTGCTCAGATAGAGGCTGTCCCGGCTCTTGTCGGGCGAGGTCAGCGCGAAGAAGCTGAGCAGCGAGGTCGAGCGGCGCTTGACCACCACATTCTGCGTCTGCACGCTGGCCGGAAGTGCAGCGAGAGCCGCCGAAACGCGGTTCTGAACCAGCACTTGATCCTGGTCGACATTGGTTCCGATGCGGAACGTCACATTGAGCGTATAGACCCCGCTGTCGGTGCTGGTCGACTGCATGTAGAGCATACCGGGCACGCCATTGACCTGCTGTTCGATGGGCAGGCCTATGGTACGCGTCACGGTGGTGGCGCTGGCCCCGGGATAGAGAGCGCTGACCTGCACCGTGGGCGGCACGACATTGGGATATTGCGCTATGGGCAGGTTAAGTGCCGCCACCAGCCCCAGAATAACCATCACCAGCGCGATGATATTGGCCAACACCGGTCGCTCGATAAAGAAGCGCGAGATCATGGGTTCAGGCCCTCCTGAGCCATGGCCTGGGCGGGCGAAACGAGATGCGCGCGCACCAGTTGCCCGGGCGAGACTGATTGCAGCCCATTGATCACCACGCGATCGCGCGCGCCAAGGCCGGCGGTGATGACGGTCATGCCGTCCTGCCGGGCACCGGTGGCAACCTTGCGCTGCTGCACATGGCCACGCGCATCGAGCACCAGCAGCGTGCGTTCGCCTTGATTGTCCCCCAGAGCCATGTCGGGCACGAGCAAGGCGTTATGGCTGATTCCGGCGGCGATGCGCACCCGCACGAAATTGCCCGGCAGCATGGTGTGCTGCGCATTGTGAAACAGGCCGCGTATTTGCAGCGTGCCGGTCTGCTGGTCGATGGTGGGGGCGATGTAATCGATCGCGCCCCCGCGAGGATAACCCTGCTCGCCCTGCAACCCGGCCTCCATCGCCGCGTTCTGCCGGTCGATCTGATGGGCCTGCTGCTCGGGAATGTTGACGTTCACCCAAATTGGATCGAGTTGGACGATGCTGGCCAGGGTGGTCGGCGTGGATCCTCCCACCAGGGCGCCGACATTGGCCAGATGCGCGCTGACCTGCCCGGCGAAGGGAGCGGCGACGTGGGTGTAGCCATAGGTGATGCGCGCCTGCTCCAGGGCAGCGCTGCTCTGGCGGATCGCCGCGCGGGCGGCATCGCGGTTCGAGACGGTCTGCTCGGCCTGCTGGCGCGAGGTTGAATCGGCCTCTGCCAGCTGGGTGTAGCGGCTTGCCTGATGGTCGGCATAGATGGCCTGCGCCTGCGCCGAGGCAAGATTGGCCTGCGCCTGATGCACTTGCGCGAGGAAAGGCGCGGGTTCGATGGTGAAGAGCGGCGCCCCCTTCCGGACATAGGCGCCGTCGCGGTAATGAATGGCCTGAAGATAGCCCTGAACCCGCGCGACCAGCGGCACGCTTTCGATCGCGGCGATCTGGCCGGTGCCCTCGATGAAGAGTGGCACATCCCGTTGCTCGGGCAGGATCACGTCGACGACCGGCACGGGAGGCGTAGGGTTCGGCTGGGCGCAGCCGGCAATCAGGGTCAAAGGCGCCAGCACCAGCATAGCGCGGCGGGCAGGAACGGTTTCGGGCATGGCGGACACCATTGGAAAGGGGCGGAATTGCGGGGCGAACTGAGAGGGCGGTTCAGGGCGCAAGATCGGAATGCTGCCAGCCGCCGCCCAGCGCCTTGAGCAGGGCAACACTGGCGAGAAGGCGAGCTTCGCGGATTTGGAGCGCGGCCTGCGCATTGGTCAGCGCGGTCATCTGCGCGCTCACCACGGCGGTATAGGGCTGGGTGCCAACGCGATATTCGGCCATGGCGACATCCCGCGAATGTTCCGCCGCATGCAACGCCGCCTCCTGCGCCCCGGCCTGTCGCGCCAGAATGCGCGAGGTGGACAGGCCATCCTCGACCTGCTGGAATGCAGCAAGAACGGTTTCACGGTAATTGGCCACGCTCTGATCATAGGCCGCGCGAGCAGAAGCCACCCCACCGGCGCGGCCCCCGGCATCCAGCAGCGTGCCGCCGGCATTAGCGCCCAAACCCCAGAGCTGATTCGCCGACGTGAACAACGCGCCGGGCCCGGCATAGGCCAGAGCGGCGGTAAGCTTGATGTCGGGAAAATAGGCCGCCTTGGCGACGCCGATCAGCGCGTTCTGGCTCTGCATCTGCCGTTCGGCCGCAGCAATATCGGGCCGCCGTTCGAGCAGACGCGAAGGAACCGTCACCGGAATTTCGGGCGCATCGATCGAAAGCGTCGCGACCGGAATGCTCAGATCGGCGGGCGCCTTGCCGATCAGCAGGGCGATGGCATGCTCGTCCTTTGCCCGGTCTACGCCCACCGCGACAGCCTGCGCGCGGGTGGTCTCCAGCTGGGTCTGCGCGGCAGCCAGATCGGCCGAGGTCGCCGCTCCAAGTCTATACTGATTGGCCACGATATCGCGCGAACGGGTCAGGGCCATGAGTTGGGCATCGAGCAGCGCTTGAAGCGAATCCTGATAACGCAGCGCGATGTAATCACTGGCCAGATCGGCCTGCATCGACAGGCGCAGGCTGGCCAAATCGGCGGCGGTCGCCTGCGCGGCGGCGCGCTTGCTCTCGATCTGGCGGCGGATCTTGCCCCACAGGTCGATCTCCCATCCAGTTGCGATGCTTGCTGTGTTGCGGGTCTGGGTGGCGCCATCCTTATGCACGCGCTGGCTGCCCGTAACATTGGACGATTGACTCTGGTCGGGCAGCGCCAGTGTGGGAAACAGGCCTGAACGCGTCTGCGCTACCAGCGCCAGCGCCTGACGATGCGCCGCTTCGCTGGCCTTGAGCTGTTGATTGTCGAGCACGACCTGGGCCTCGAGCCCGTCAAGCAGCGGATCATGGAAGACCCTCCACCACGCGCCCCGGTCGATGTCGGCCTGCGGTGCGGCAGCTTTCCAATCCTGCGGCGCCTCCTTGAAGGCGCCCGGCATAGCCACAGGGGCACGATGGTAATCCGGGCCCACCGTGCATCCCGAAACAACCACTGTCACCAGCAGCACAAGGTCCGCCCGCCCGCGCATCGACTCAGAACCGATAGGACAGGCCGGCATAAGCCTGACCGTTCGTCTTGCGCTGGACCAGCGGGCCCTCGGCGGCGTTGCCCAGCACGCGGGTCACCGCACCGCCCGCCGAAACTGACCAGTGGCGCGTCAGCCCATAATTGACTGCCATCCCGGCATTGGCGTCCTTGAAACCGGCGCCCGGCTGATAGGCGGCCAGACCGGAGGCAAGGGATTCCTGCTGGGTAATGCCGAGATAGCGGTTGTTATAATGCGCATTTGCCCAGCTCGTACCCACTGAGGGGATCACGGTGACACGTCTTGCCAGATGGAATGGATAGCTGACCAGCAGATCGCCCGTCAGCCCGCCCGCACCGCCAAAGGGCTTTGTCAGCCCCAATGTGCCGATGAAACCCCATTGCCGCGCGGTGACCGAAAAGCGCCCCCCGGCGGCACCCGCGACATGGTCGATACCGACAGGCACGTCCTGCTGGCGGTAACCGCGTACATAGGTGATCGAGGCGCCAAAGCTGATCGGGCCGCTGGTGGGCCAGGCAACTCCCACCCCGTTCAGGACGTTGGCCACAAAGATGCCCTGTTTGATATCGATCAGCGGCATGGGCAGGACCCGCGTGGCGTTGCTGCCTTCATAGGTAGGCACGACCGCGCCGCCCACGCCCAGGACGATATGATCGGCGACGGGTTCTGAATTAAGCGCCTGTGTGGTCGGATCAGCCAGAACAGGGGCGGGCAGCGCCAGAGCCGCGACAATCGCGCCAAATTGCCAAAGGCCTTTTGCGTGAGGCGCAGCCATTGCCGTGCGCCGGGTATGTCTGGTAGAGAGCATAAGGGAAAGCACTCCATATCGAATATCGATAAAAAAATATCGATTATCGATATGGAGTCAACGATTTTCATGATGCCCTTGTGCAGGTGCGTCAGCCGTTCGCGCGACGGTGGCCCGAGGAGTGAAGCGATGGACGATCGTGAGATGCCGGTGACGAGAACCTACGATCTGAGCCTTGTCGCCAAGGGGCTGCTGATTTGCGCCACCCTCGTTCTGGCGACCGAGACGCCGCTGCGCTATGCGATCGCCCTGAGCGATCCGGCCCGCGCCGCCGATGTTGACCTGCAATGGCTGATAGGCTGCCCGCGCGCGACAATCGTCATCGGCACGATCGCGGTGGCCATTGCCTCGGCGCTTAAGATCGCGGTGGTATTCGACATGTGGAAAATCATCCGCCATTTCTTTCGCGGCGAATTCTTCTCGCGACCGGTCAGCGCCCTGATGCGCCGGGTCAGTTCCATGTTACTGGGCATCAGCATCACCGTGACCTTCGCGCTGATCGCGGGACTTGGCTCGCTGTGGCTGCTGCATCATGCGATGCCAGGACTGGGGATCATTGGCGTAATGCTCCACGCGCCGAGCGGAACCTTCGTGGGTGCGATCATCGGCTTTGGCGTGGCCGCGGCTATCCGCCAGGCAACCGACATGGCCGAAGAAGCACTGTACACGGTCTAAACCATGTGGATCATTTCGCGACTGGACGTAATGCTGGCACTGCGCAAGAAGAGCCTCAAGCAATTGTCCGAAGCCACGGGTATAAGCATCCCCAACCTCTCAATCCTGAAAACGGGCAAGGCGCGGGCAATCCGTTTTTCCACCCTTTGCGCGATCTGCCGCGAACTCGATTGCCAGCCCGGGGATCTGCTCGAATTCGACGCCCAAGCCCAAGTTGAACAGCATGTTTGATAAAATGGCTGTATATCAATAGTGTGCGCGCGGGCACACGAGTGTTACCACTACATTTTGCGGCTGATGTGTGGGACGCGCGAGCGCGCGGCGGAGCTTACGGTGCTGGCTGCTCGGCA
>JAGWMZ010000011.1 GCA_028871475.1 Sphingomonadales bacterium
CGTCGCCGAGTTCACGACACTGCGTCTGCGCCTCATCAAGGTGGCCGCACGGGTCATAGAAAGCGCGTCACGCATCCGCGTCGCCTTTGCCTCGGCTTGCCCCGATGCCACCACCTTCAAGGCAGTCGCCCTCGCTCTCAAGTCGGCGCCGACATAGGCACCGCGGCCGCGCCGCACAATGCCCAAGCCCTCGTCCGTCAACCTCAAAAGCCCATTGATCCTGACGCGGTGAAAACGCCGACGATGGCGTTCGTCCCGCTTACCTCAACTTCGCCGCATCGACCTCTCAGAACCCCAGAACAGAGGCCTCACGAATACGATAGGTTAGCATGATGCGGCGGCGCGGCAATGGCTTGAATATGTTGGGAGGCAAGCCCGGATGTTTCCACGAGGATAATATCGCCGCCCCACCCGATGATCGGTTTGCGAGTGGGGCTCGGGATCTTGCAGTCCTTCTTCTCCGGCACGAACATCGTCTCGACCCATTGCGCGTTGATGCCCTAGCAATCAGCCACCAGATCATCCGACCAGCAACGCATGTCCCTTGGGCGCCATCCTCAGCCAAACAGGCGTCGCGCCATCACGCTGTGCTTTGCGTGGAGCGCGGCCATATCCACGCCGACCGGCAGCCCGTCGAGGACGCGCCACTGGCCGCCCACCATCACCCTGTCGGCCCGCACGGCTCCGCACAGCACCAGTGCGGCCAGCGGATCATGCGCCCCGGCAAAGCGCAGATCCTGATCGAGGCGGAACATCGCCAGATCGGCACAGGCGCCCTCGACAATCGTGCCGATATCGCCGCGCCCCAGACAGGCCGCCGACCCTTGCGTGCCCCAGCGCAGGGCATCGCGATGCGTCACCCTGTCCGCCCCATAACGCAGGCGGCCCAGCAGCAGCGCATGGCGCACCGCCTCCATCCCGTTGCTGGCATCATTGCTGGCCGATCCGTCGACCCCCAGCCCGACCGGGCAACCGGCGGCTTCCAGCTCCAGCGTGCGGCATTGGCCCGAGGCCAGCGTCATGTTCGAGGTTGGGCAATGGCAGATGCCGACCCCATGCGCGCCCAGCGCCGCGATCTCGCCATCGTCGAAATGGATGCCATGGGCCAGCCAGGTCTGCGGCCCCAGCCAACCCACATCGGCCAGATGATCGAGCGGGCGGCGACCGAAATGATGCAGGCAATAGTCGGTTTCATCATCCGTCTCGGCCAGATGCGTGTGCAGGCGGCAGCCATGGGTGGCGGCAAGAGCGGCGCTGTCGCGCATCAGTTCGGGCGTGACGGAAAAGGGCGAGCAGGGGGCCAGTGCCATCTGCACGAAAGCACCATGCGAGGCATCGTGATAGCGCTGCATCAGCCTTTCGCTGTCGGCCAGGATGGTGTCATGGCGTTGCACCACCGCGCGCGGCGGCAGGCCGCCGTCCTCGACGGACAGGCTCATCGAACCGCGCGTCAGCGTCACCCGCATGCCAAGGCGGCGCGCGACCTCGACCTGCAGGTCGATGCCTTGTTCCAGCCCTTGCGGAAAGACGTAATGATGGTCGGAGGTGGTGGTGACGCCGGAGAGCAGCAATTCGATCATCGCCGTTTCCGTCGCCAGCGACAGGGCCTCGGGCGTCAGCTTCGTCCAGATGGGATAAAGCGCCTTGAGCCAGCCGAACAACGATTTGTTGATGGCAGCGGGATGCGCGCGGGTCATCGTCTGATAGAAATGATGGTGGGTGTTGATGAGGCCCGGCAGAATGACATGGCGGCTGGCATCCATGATCTCATCGACCGGCGCGGCAGGCTGTGCGCCCTTGGCCACGCGCTCCGCGATCAGGCCGTTGCTGACGACAAGGCCGCCCTCGCAGCCCTCGCCGAATATGGCCAGCGGGTCCTTCAGCCACAGTCGCATATGTGTTCCTTTATGCCGTGAACGGGGGGATTTCAGGCTGCCTAGAGCGAGCCGGCGCATGCTGGCAATGACCTAAAAATTAGGACGATGATCGAACATTATTCTGCTTTATGGAACGCTGGGCGCGGCCCTATAAGTCCACCTCAAAGCCTCCGGCGCCTTGCCGGAGGTCTGGTTTTGGCGGCGTCGGCGTCCCGGTCATCGGTCGCTCGCGACCTGCCTCTTGGAGTGCTTTCTCCCGTGTCGCTCAGCCTGAACAGCACTGTCAACGAGGATGAGGTTCCGCTCTTTGCGGTGGATCAGGTGCCGCCCATGCGCCGCCTGTTTCCCTTCGCGCTCCAGCATGTGCTGGTGATGTATGCGGGGGCGGTGGCCGTGCCGCTGGTGGTGGGCCGCGCCATGCATCTCTCCATCGAAAGTCTGACGCTGCTGATCAGCGCCGATCTGGTGGCCGCCGGCATCGCTACCATGATCCAGGCCTTTGGCCTGCCCGGCATCGGCATCCGCCTGCCGATCATGATGGGGGTGACCTTTTCCTCGGTCAGCCCGATGCTGGCCCTGATCGACGCGGCTGGGCCCGCACCGGGGGCGGCCATGGCGATGCTGCCGGTGATCTATGGTGCGGTCATTGTGTCCGGCCTGTTCGGCCTGCTGATCGCGCCTTTCGTCGGGCGCCTGACCAGGCTCTTTCCGCCAACGGTCACCGGCACGGTCATTCTGGTGATCGGCCTGTCGCTGATGCGCATCGCGATTGATTGGGCAGGCGGGGGCCAGCCCAGCGATCCCGGCTATGGCGCGCCCAGCCATCTTGGCATCGCCTTTGCCACGCTGGCGGTCATTCTGGCGCTGCTCAAATGGGGCCGGGGGCTGGCGCGTAATGGCGCGGTGCTGGCTGGAGTGATCGCGGGGGCGGCGCTGGCCTCCTTGCTGGGGCAGACCGATTTTGCGCCCGTTGCGTCGGCGGGCTGGTTTGCCCCTGTGCATCCCTTCCAGTTCGGCATGCCGCGTTTTGAACTGCCGATCTCGCTGGCTATGTGTTTCGTCATGATCGTGACGATGATCGAGAGTTTTGGCATGTTTCTGGCGGCCGGCACGCTGGTCGGCCGCCCGGCGACACCTGATGATCTGGCGCGGGGGTTGCGTGCCGATGCCCTTGGCACCCTGATCGGCGGCGTGTTCAACACCTTTCCCTACACCTCCTTTGCCCAGAACATCGGCCTGCTCAGCATGACGAGCGTGCGCTCACGCTACGTCTGCGGCCTTGGCGGGGTCATTCTGCTGGCGCTGGGTCTGTGTCCCAAGCTGGCGGCGCTGGTGGCCGCGCTGCCGATTTCGGTGCTGGGCGGGGCGGGTTTCATGATGTTCGGCATGATCGCGGCCACAGGTATCCGCATTCTCTCCACGGTCGAACTGACGTATGCACGGCTGGCGACGATCGCGGTGTCGGTGGCGCTCGGGCTGATCCCGGTGCTGTCCGACCGTTTCTTTCAGGCCATGCCCGCGGCGCTGGCCCCATTGCTGCATTCGGGCATCGTCATGGCTTCGACCGCCGCTGTGCTGGCCAATCTGTTTCTGGGCTGCGACCGGGAGAGCCAGGAGGACGCTCCCATCCACATCTAGCCGCGCCGATCGCTTCTAGTCTTGACCGCCGCCTGCCAGCACGGAGCCGGCCGAGGCCGAAACGACCAGTGCGATGGCCACCCATTGCAGGGCCATCAGATGTTCGCCCAGCAGAAGCCCGCCGGCCAGCGCGCCGATGGCGGGCTCCACGCTCATGAGAACGCCGATGCGGCTTGCGGGAATGCGGCGCAGCGCCACGATCTCCAGCGAATAGGGGATTGCACTCGACAGGACCGCCGTGATCAGCCCCATGACGGCCAGTGTGGGGCTGAACATCGCCAGGCCGGCATCATGCAGGCCCAATGGCACCACGATCACCGCGCCCGTGGCCATGCCCAGCGCCACCGCCTGCCCGCCGGGCATATGGCCGATGCGCTTGCCGAAGATGATGTAGAGCCCCCAGCACAGCCCCGCGCCCAGAGCGAAAAGCACGCCGAGCGGATCAAGCCCATGGGCATTGTGCCGCAGGGGCAGCAGCAGCGCCAGCCCCGCCGCCGCCAGCCCCACCATCAGAAAATGCGACAGCCGACGCGAATGAAGCAGTGAGACGCCAAGGGGACCAAGAAATTCGATCGCGATGGCCAGCCCCAGCGGAATGCTGCGCAGCGCCATGTAGAAGCAGAAATTCATCAGCCCCAACACTGCGCCATAGCGCATGGCCGCCAGCAGGTCGGGGCGTGACACCGCCATGCGCCATGGCCGGACCACCGCCAGCAGGATCAGCGCCGAAAAGCCGACGCGATAGGCGACCGTGGCCGGTGCTCCGATCATCGGAAACAACTGTTTGGCAAAGGAGGTGCCAAAGCAGAACGAGGTGATCGACCCGGCGAGCGCGAGATAGGGCATCGCGCGTTGCAGGGCGGAGGTGTCGGCGCGAGGGGCGGCGGCGCAGGCTGTTGTCATGCAACGGGTGATAGCGGGATCGCTCTGGCGATGCTCGGCGTTTTCGGGCATGAAACGGCGAAATCCGTCATTGTTGAGGGGCATGTGGTGGAAACTGTCGACCTTGATCATTTCGACCAGCGAATCATCGCCATTGTCCGGCGTCACAATCTTGAACCGGCCCGTTCCATCGCGCAAAAGGTTGGTCTCTCGGAAAGCGCGGTTTTGCGCCGCCTGCGCCGTTTGCGCGCCAGCGGCGTCATTATGGCCGATGTGGCGCTGATCGATCCTGCACGGTTGGCGCCCTCGATCACCATCCATGTGCTGGTCGAACTCAACCAAAGCGGTTTGCGGCAGGAACAGGCTTTTGCCGCCAAGCTGGCCCGGCGCGATGAGGTGATCGGCGCTTGGAACGTCACCGGCCGCACCGATTTCCTGCTGACCGTGACCGTACCCTCCATCGAGGCCTATCAGCGTTTTTCGGACGAGGTCCTGGCCTCGGATGACAATGTGCGTGACTTTGAAACTTTGGTCAGCCTGCGCGAAATCGTCCGCGCCGATCCCCTGCGCGCGGGCCAACCATTGTGACGGAACAGCGCGTGCCGGTCAGGGCTTGTAAAGGTCGCAAGGTGTACCATGCAGGACCGATCGGGGATTGATGGCTTGCCCCGTCATCCCCATCTCGTCATGGTAACCATCGGTTAGCCACGGCATGGAATGGAGAGATCACAAAGTGTTGCTGGACAGAAGGTCCATGATTGCGGTTGGTCTGGGAGCAGCGGTGACGTTGATCGGCGGGCGCACGGCCAATGCCGTGGTGAGCTACACATCGCAACGCCCCGCACCCGGAGACCGCCGCTTCGTGAGCCAGGCTGTCGAGGATGAGATCCTGCGCGTGACGGGGATGATCGAGGACCCGGAACTGGCCTGGATTTTCGGCAATTGCTATCCCAACACGCTTGATACGACGGTGGAAATGGGCACGCTCGACGGCAGGCCCGACGCCTTTGTCATCACCGGAGACATTCCCTGCCTGTGGCTGCGTGACAGCAGCGCCCAGATGCTGCCCTATCTCCCGCTGGCGTCCAAGGACGAGGCGCTGCGCACGCTGTTTCACGGGCTGATCGCGCGCCATTCGCGCTGTATCCTGATCGACCCCTACGCCAACGCCTTCATGCGTGATCCCAATGCGCAGACCGATCTGGTCTGGGCGAAGAATGACCTGACCGAGATGAAACCGGGCGTGGCCGAGCGCAAGTGGGAACTCGATTCGCTGTGCTGGCCCATGCATATGGCGTTCAAATACTGGACCACCACCAGAGATGCCGCCCCGTTTGACGATCAATGGGCGCAGGCGATGCGCCTTGTCATCCGTACCATGCGCGAACAGCAGCGCATGGACGATCCGGGCCCCTACAGTTTCCAGCGCAACACCGGCAGCGCGACCGATACGCTGGTGCTTGACGGCATGGGGGCGCCGACGCGCAAGGTGGGGTTGATCCACTCGATGTTCCGCCCGTCTGACGATGCCTGCACCTATCCCTTCCTCATCCCCTCGAACATCTTTGCCGCCGCGAGTTTGCGCAACATGGCGCAACTGGCCCGCGAGACGCGCAAGGATGAGGAACTGGCGACGCTGGCCACCACGCTGGCCGATGAACTCGACGAAGCGCTCGAACGCCATGGCCGTACCACCGGGCCGGATGGACAGGTCGTCTGGGCCTATGAGGTGGATGGCTATGGCAATGTCCTGCTGATGGACGATGCCAATATTCCGGGCCTGTCCTCGCTGCCCTATCTGGGCTGCGCGGCGAAGGATGATCCGCTGTGGAAGCGCACGCAGGCGATGTGCTGGTCGGCGCGCAATCCCTATTTCTATCGCGGCGGCGCGGGAGAGGGCATCGGCGGGCCGCATGTCGGGCTGGGCATGATCTGGCCGATGTCGATCATCATGCATGCCATGAACAGCGATGATGATGACGTGATCCGCCAATGCCTGGTGACGCTCAAGGCGACCCATGCGGGTACGGGCTTCATGCATGAGGCGTTTCTGGCGGGCAATCCTTTGCGCTATACCCGGTCGTGGTTCGCCTGGGCCAATGGCCTGTTTGGCGAAGTGATCCTTGACCTCGCCGCGCGCAAGCCCGATCTTCTGGGGCAGAGTCTGGATCAGGCGACCTGATGATGGATGGCTTCAAGGCATTGGGGCTGGCGGTCCCGCTGGTTCAGGCCCCCATGGCGGGGACATCGACGCCCGCGCTGGCGGCGGCTGTCTCCAATGCCGGAGCGCTCGGCTCCATCGCGCTGGGGGCGGTGGACGCGCAGGCCGGGCGCGAGATGATCGAGGCGACCCGCGCGCTGACCGATCGCCCTTTCAACGTCAACCTTTTTACCCATCGGCCAGCCTGCCCCGACCCGCAGCGCGAGACGGACTGGCTGGCATGGCTGGCGCCCGAATTCGCGCGCTTTGGCGCCGGGGCTCCGGCATCGCTGCGCCCCATCTATCGCAGCTTTGTTGAGGATGAGGCGATGCTGGCGATGCTGGTGGAGACTGCGCCGGCCGTCGTCAGTTTCCATTTCGGCCTGCCGGGCGCAGTGGCGATTTCGGCGCTGAAACAGCGTGGCTGCCTTTTGCTGGCCACCGCGACCTCTCCGGCTGAGGCGCGTGCTATCGAACAGGCCGGCATCGACATCATCGTCGCGCAGGGCATTGAGGCAGGGGGCCATCGCGGCATGTTCGATCCTGGCGCGCCCGATGCCGCGCTGGGGCTGATGGCCCTGATCCGCCTGATCCTGCGGGAAACATCGCTGCCCGTCATCGCGGCAGGGGGCATTATGGATGGGGCGGGCATGGCGGCTGTGCTCGACCTTGGGGCGGTGGCCGCGCAAATGGGGACGGCCTTTATCGACTGTCCGGAATCCGCCGCGGATGCCGCTTATCGCGCCGCGCTCAGGGGCCCCGCCGCCACGCAGACCATCATGACCGATGCCATTTCAGGCCGCCCGGCGCGGGCGCTGGCCAATCGGTTCACCGCTCTTGCCCAAACCATGGGCGCGCGGCGTCCTCCCGATTATCCCATCGCCTATGATGCGGGAAAGGCGTTGCACGCGGCGGCCAAGGCCAGCGGCGTGCATGGCTATGGCGCGCAATGGGCCGGGCAGGGAGCACCTTTGGCCCGCGCGATGCCGGCGGCGGATCTGGTGGCCGTCCTGGCTGAGGAATTGCGCGCAGTACGTGGCTGAGGGCGGTCGCCGAAAAAATTTTACGGGCTGGCGGAACTTTTACGCGTGCCACAGCGAAACTGAACACAGGGGCCGGCGCGATCAACCGCAAAGCCGGTGCCTTTGCTTTGGTGGAGCATGTCATGACAATCTTCAAATCCGCGACAGTGGCCCGTGGTTTCGCGCTGGGGCTGGGCGGCGCGCTGGCGCTTCTGGCCGGAACGTTTCCTGCCTCGGCCGCGCTTCCGGTGGGTGAAAAAGCGCCCGATTTCACGCTCAAGGCCGCGCTTGCCGGAAAGCCCATGACGTTCTCGCTCAGGCAGGCGCTCAAGAAGGGGCCCGTGGTGCTCTATTTCTTCCCCGCCGCCTTCACCAAGGGCTGCACGCTCGAAGCCCATGCCTTTGCCGAGGCGACCGATGATTTCAACAAGATGCACGCCACGGTGATCGGCGTGACGGCGGGCAACATCGACCGCGTGGCTGAATTCTCCAGCGTGGAATGCCGCAACAAGTTCGCCGTGGCCGCCGACCCGGATGCCAAGATCGCTGGTGAATACAAGAACCAGCTTCAGTTCAACGGCAAGGTGATTTCCGACCGCACCTCCTATGTCATCGCGCCCGACGGCAAGATCCTGCTCAGCTATACCAACCCCAACCCCGAAGAGCACATCACCAAGGCGATGGAAGCCGTGAAGGCCTGGCGCGCCAAGCACGCCTGATCGTTCCACCAAGAAGGCAAGCCTCATGCTCATCGCACTGCTTTCCGCCTTTCTGGGCGGGCTGATCCTCAATTTGATGCCCTGCGTCTTTCCGGTCATCTCGCTCAAGATCATGGGGTTGATGCGCAAGGACGAGACGCCGGGTCAGTTGCGCGCCGAGGGGCTTGCCTTTTTTGCCGGTGTGATGCTGGCCATGCTGGCACTGGCCGGGGCGCTTGTGGCCGCCCGTGCGGGCGGCGCGGCGGTGGGCTGGGGCTTTCAGCTTCAGTCGCCGCTGGTGATTGCCGTGCTGGCGCTGGTGATGCTGGGCGCCGCGCTCAACCTGATGGGCCTGTTCGAAGTGGGCCTTGCCCTGCAGCGGATGGGCCAGGGCCGCGCGCGTTCGGGCCCGCTGGGCTCGGCGCTGACGGGGGTGCTCTCCATTGTGGTGGCGACGCCTTGCTCGGGGCCGTTTATGGCGGGCGCGCTGGGCTATGCACTGGTGCAGCCGCCATTGGTGGCGCTGGCCATCTTTGCCGTGCTGGGGCTGGGCTTTGCCGCGCCTTTTACGCTGGTGTCCTTTGTTCCTGCCCTTGCCCGGCGGATGCCGCGCCCCGGCGCATGGATGGGCACGGTCAAGATCGTGATGGCCTTCCCCATGCTGGGCGCGGCGGCATGGTTGACCTGGGTTCTGGCTCAGCAGGCCGGGACGGGCGCACTGGCGGTCCTTCTGGCTTGCGCAGTGGCGCTGGGGTTTGCTGCATGGATCTATGGTCTGGGGCAGAAGAGGCGCATGATGGGGCAGGGGCACGGCGGTTTTTACGCTGGATCGGGCCTTGTTGCGGCGCTCATCGTACTGGCCGTCGCCAATCCGGCTGGGGGTATTCCGGTGCATTCCACCGCCACGCCTGCGGGCAATGCCTCACCCGTGGCATGGTCGCCCAAAAAGGTGGCGGCCCTGCGCGGCAAGGGGAAGCCGATCCTCATCGATTTTTCCGCCGCCTGGTGCATCACCTGCCAGGTCAATGAGAAGACCACCCTGTCGACCAGCGAGGTCAAGGACGCTCTGGCGCGCACCGGCACCACCTATATGATCGCCGACAGCACCAAGTTTGACGCGCGCATCGAGGAAGCCATGGCCTCCTATGGGCGCGACAGCCTGCCGCTTTACGTGCTCTATCCCGCCGATGGACGCGATCCGGTCATCCTGCCGCAGGTGCTGGCCAAGGGGATGCTGATCAAGGCGCTGGATCAGGCTGCCGGTCAGGTGTGACGGATGGCGCTTGCAATGGCCTCGCTTCTTGTCGAACATACCGCCCGAGGCCGCTCCTCCGGGCGGCGTGACGGGAAGGTCCGCGTGTCAGGCCAGCAGGGGGAAACAGGCAGGAAGGGGCGCATGGCACGCGTCGAACCGGCGCTGTGGGGCCCCTTGATGGCCAAGGCGCAGGATGGCGATGCGCAGGCCTATCGCCTGCTGCTGGGCAGCATCATGCCGGCCATTCAGGCGCTGGTGCGCCGCCGGGTTTTCGACGAGGCACTGGCCGAGGATGTGGTGCAGGACACGATGATGACCCTGCACCGCGTGCGCCACACCTATGATCCGGCCCGCCCGATGATGCCGTGGATCGCGGCCATCGCTGCCACGCGGGCGGTGGACGCACTGCGCCGGCAAGGGCGCATCCAGCGGCGCGAGATCTGGGATGAGACGGTACTGGCCTTGGAACTGGACCCTGACGCCACGCGCCAGATGGAGGAATTTGCCGTGCGAGGCGATGTCTCTCGCCTGCTGGCTGGCCTGCCCGCCCGCCAAAGGCAGGCGGTGGAGATGGTGAAATTGAAACAGATGAGCCTGGACCATGTGGCGCGGGAAACCAGCCAGTCGGTGCCTACGATCAAGGCCTTGCTGCACCGGGCCTTCACGCGGCTGCGTCAGGGCGGGGTGGGTGACAATGGTTGAGTCCGCGACGGGCCCCGCCGCATCGGGAGAAGCCCTGATCGAAGAGTTGACGGGCGCCTTGCAGCCGGTGCGCAGGCTCTCGCCCGCGTGGTTGCGCGCCGCTGCCTGGGGCGTTCCGGCCATGGTCATGGGATGGTTCGCCACGCGTATCATGCCCATCTATCGGCCCGACTGGAGCGACCCGCAGATGCGCTGGGTGATGGTGGAAATCGTCCTTGCGCTGATGACTGGCGCCATGGCGATGGTACTGGCCTTTGGCAGCAGCATCGCCGGGCGCAGGGCCCATGGGCTCTGGCTGGTGGGCATGCTGGCACTGGTGTGGCTTGCTGTCTCTGCAGGCAACATCGCTTTTTCGCCGCAGCATCGGCCGCATTTCGGGGCAGGAGCTTATTGTTACAGCTTCATGTTGCTGGCCAGCGCGCCGATCATGCCCATGGTCATCCTTGGCCTGCGCCGCACCCGTGCCGTGCGACCGGGGCGGACCTTGGCGATCGCCGGCGTGGGGATCGCCTTTATCGTCGCCGGTTTGCTGGGCTTTTGCCATGATGGCAAATTGCATCTGGTTGATTTCATCATGCATCTGGTGGCCGGTGCCACCATTGTCCTGCTGACCACCGTGCTGGGCCGTCGCTTTATCGCGCTCTGACAATTCTGCATGTTGGCTGACGGGCCAGTTCAGGAACCATTCGGACGCTTTTTTGCATTTCATACCTACAGGACGCCGACGGCACATCCGGCGGTTTCCCTGATAAAAGCATGTTTTGACGGGAGGCCACCTGATCCGTTTGGATGGCCTAGACATAGGAGAATGACCATGATGCAGAAGCTCCTGCTGGCCGCCCTTGCCGCTGGCACCGTGATGACTGTCGCCACTCCGGCCATGGCGCGTGAAGGGTGCGGCCCGGGCTGGCACCGTGGCGCTTATGACCGCTGCGTTCCCAATCGTGGTCCGCGTGGTCCTTACGGCCCGGGTGTGGCCGTGGTGCCCGGTGGCCCGGCGTTGGTGATTGGCAATTTCTACGAAGGCCGCGGCTATTGGGATGGCCATCGTTACTGGCGCCATCGCGAGCATTGGCATGGCGGCTGGCGCTATCGCTAAGCTCGGGCGCCAGACGCTTGGAGGGCGGGACAGGCAAGGCCGGTCCCGCCCTTGTTTTATGAGTGCCATGGAGCGGGTTGGGCGACAGCGCCGCAAACATCCCCGATCATGGCGAGATGGCACAATGTTCGCCCTTCCCGTGACATTGCCTGGACATGGTCGCCCGCACGGCTGGTATGGATATGGGCCGGGTCGATCTGCGCCGCCACGCCCAGAGCCTTGGCATGCGCTTCCTTGGCCGTCCATCGTCGCACCACATCGCCATCGGTGGCGCCGCGCAGGTCACGCCTTTCACCGATGGTCAAGGCGTCACGCAATGGGGGCAGGGCACTGGCCGGTTCGATATCGACGCCGACCGCACCACGGGCGATCGCAATCGCGGCATGGGGCCAATGGCCGGCGACGCTGATGTGCCACCCTTCGGGCGCAGCAACCCGCAAGGCGCCGCCTTTGCGCCGTTCGATCGCCACATGATCGGGATGGGTCGCCGCGGCCCGTGCGAGCAGGAGCTTGCTCAACTGGCGGCGCAGACCGCGCATGCCCGCCTGAGGACGCTGCGCAAGATCGCCCAGATCACCCGCGCGCAGGGGGGCCTGCTGCGCCACGGTCGCTATGGCCGGATCATCGAGACGGATGACCCAGACGAAGGCGCCGCTGCCGACGCACAGGTCGCGCGGCAGCGGGCCGGTGTGCCAGATGGGTTCTGCCACTACATTGGCGCCAGACGGGCCGGCGACCCTTCCCAGGATGTGCCGGCGGGCAGGGTTTCCCCTTTCATCACCACCGAAAGGTCGCCCAACTGCGCATCCTCGCCAATCTTGGCATCATAGAGCACGATGGCATAGGAACCGATGGTGGCGCGGTCGCCCACGGTGACGCCGCTGACCTTCATCACGCGATCCTCGAAGAGATGGGTTTGCAGGCCCGCGAAATCATTGAGCGCCACATCGTCGCCGATGTTGACCAGATCATATTCGGTCACATCGGTTGTATCCATGTAGCAGCGCTTGCCGATGCGGCAGCCCATCAGACGCAGATAGGCCGGCAGCCACGGGGTGCCGCGCAGCGGTTCGAGCAGATTGGCCACGGCAAGGTTTTCATAGGTGGCAGTCACCAGTTCGGTTCGCCAGACGAAGGTGCTCCATAGCGGCTGGGTGGTTGGCTTGTAGCGGCCCATCACCAGCCATTTGAGGAGAATGACCGAGAAGCCGCAGGCCAGCGCGAAGCCGACATAGAGGAAGGGAAATGCCATCAGGATCAGCCGCCCGCCATGGGCCAGATCGTCCAGATCGCCCACCACCGAGAGCAGGATGTCGAAAAAGGTGAGGAAGAGCGTGAGCGAGAGGACGACGCGCACCGCCTCGATGGCAAGGCGCGTGGCGATCAGCCTGGGTCCGGGATTGAAGCGGGCGCCCTCGTCGAAGAGGCCCACCGTCTGGCGCACGGGCAGCGAAATGGGGGGAGAGCCGAACCATGTGCCATCCGGGCTTGCCGCGCCGCCATCGCGTGGCGGGGCCGAGAGCACGCCGATCAGCACATTGTCGCCAATCGTCGTGCCATTGGGCAGCACCGCCGAATTGCCGATGAAGGAGCGCCGGCCGATGCGCGTATGGGCCATCTCGATGACGCCGGGGGCCACGCGGGCCGCGCCGAACAGCACCGCATCGGCAATGAAGCTTTCCGGCCCGATCTCGACCAGATCGGGCACAATGGCCGCGGCGGTCGAGATTTCCGCGCGCGCGCCCACCTTCACGCCCAGCGCGCGATACCATGGCGCGACATAAAGCGTGGCATAGATGGGATGCAGCAATTGCAGCGCGAGCCCGTTGATCTGCTGGACGAACCAGAAGCGCACATAAAACCAGCTGTGGACCGAATAGCGCCCCGGCTTCACCTTGCCCAGCAGCAGCCATTTTGCCGCCACGGTCAGCACGCACATCAGCACCACATAGGTGATGGCCAGCAGCGGGGCGAGCAGCAGATAGGTATAGCCCTGCGTGTTCCAGTCGATCTCGATCATGGCGATGAGGCCGGGCGCGATGGGCAGGATGGCCACGATGGGCAGGATGAAGGCGGCAAATGACAGCGCCATCCCGCTCAACACCCGGCGCAGCGGGCTGGCGCCCATGTCCATTTGCTGCTCAAGCCCGGTGGCGACACACGTGGCCGGAGAGCCGTTCCAGCGCTCGCCGGCCGGAATGGCCACGCCAGCGGGCAGAGAGGAAAGATCATCGAGCACCGCGCCATCGCCCAGCGCGGCATTGCGCCCGACCACCGCCATCGAGCCAACGGTTGCCCCCTTGCCCAAACGCGCCGAGCCGAGCCGCAACAGGCCGCGCTCGACCGAGCTGGTGGCCAGCATGGCCTCATCGCTGACCACCGCGTCATCGCCCAAAGTGACAAGATCGGCAACGTCGATCGGCACCCGGCCAATGAAGACCCGCCGCCCGATCCTGGCGCCCAGCAGGCGATAATAGAGCCGCAGCATCGGCGTTCCGGCCAGATAGGGCGTGGCGATCACCTCGGAAAAGCGCCGCACGAACCACCAGCGGAAGTAATAGGCGCCCCAGAGCGGATAATCGCCAGCCCGATAGCGGCCAATCACCAGCCATTTGACGAGAATGGAGGCCAGCATGGCGAGAGGCGGGATCAGCAGGAAACTGAAACCGCTCAGCATCAAGGCGCTCAGCCGGTTCATGTTGCCCGCCAGATGGGTATAGGCCAGATAGGGGAAGAACCATTGCAGGCCCGCCACCGTATAGATCGGCAGCAGGGCAATGGTCTGCGCCGCCCAGCAGAGCCAGCGCTGAAGGGCTGGAGTGTGGTGGAACGGCTGTTCTTTTTGGGCGGATGCCGGCGCCGGGTCGCCCAGCCTTTGCGCCAGCGCGCGGATGGTGGGGGCGGCGTAAAGGTCCTGAATGGAAACACCCGTCAGCCCCGGCGCCTTGCGCAGTGCCGACACCAGCCGGGCCGCCTTGAGCGAATGCCCGCCCAGATCCTCGAACAGATCATCGGTGACGGATACTTTTTGCGGGGCAAAAGCCTCGGACCAGACAGTGTGGAGCAGCTCCTCCATCGGCGTCGCCGGTCCGGTGATGTCGCGATCCTCGGCCTGCGCCATGGCCGGGCGGACAAGCGCCTTGCGATCGACCTTGCCCGAGGCCGGCAGGGTGGGCAGCGCATCGAGCAGCTGAAAAGCCGCCGGGCGCATGTAATTGGGCAACCGTTCGCGCACGCGGGCCCGTGCCGCGTCAAGGTCGACCGCGACGCCGGCGCGCGGCACGATGAATGCGGCGAGAAATTCCGCGCCATCCTCATCCTTGAACAGATGCACGACCGCCTGCGCGATATGCCGGTCCTCGGCGATCACCGCCTCTATCTCGCCCAGTTCCACGCGGAAGCCGCGGATCTTCACCTGCGTGTCGATGCGGCCAATGAAGTCAATGTCGCCCACCGCGTCCAGCCGCACCAGATCACCCGAACGATAGATCAGCGCCTTCTTGCCATCAGGCCCATCGAACGGCGTGTGGACGAATTTTTCGGCGGTGAGATCTGGCCGGCCGACATAGCCCGGCCCCACGCCGGGGCCGCCGATCACCAGTTCACCCTCCGCGCCCGCCGGAACGGGCCAGAGGTTTTCATCGACTATCCACGCCGTATAGCCGGGCAAGGGGCGGCCGATCGTCACGCGGCGGCCCGGTTGCACCTCGGTCCATGTCGCGGTCACCGTGGTTTCGGTGGGGCCATAGGTGTTGAGCATGCGCAAGCCCGGCCGCGACCAGCGGTCGACCAGATCGGGCGGGCAGGCCTCGCCGCCAAGGTTGAGCAGGCGAAGATCGGGCATGGGCGTTTCGACAAGGGTAAGCAGCGAGGGCACCACATGCCACACCGTCACCCCTTCGGCGGCCAGAGTGATCGCCATGTCGGGCCCGGCCTTGGCCAGTGCTTCATCGGCCACCAGAAGCTGCGCGCCGACGAAAAAGGCGCTCCACATGGTTTCGACCGACATGTCGAAGGCAAGGCTGAACCCGCCGAACACCTTGTCCTCGGGGTTCAGGGCCAGAATGGCGCTTTCGCTGCGCACCAGATGGCAGGCATTGGCATGGGAAATCATTACGCCCTGTGGTGCCCGAGGTGTAGATGATATAGGCCAGATCCTGCGGGGTGGCGCCCGTTTCGGCGCGTTCGATGCCGACAGCATCGAGCGCCGCCAGATCGCCCAGCGCCTCATCGACCACCAGCGTGTTGACCGCCATCGCCCCGGCGCGCTCGCTTTGCGTCACGACCAGAACCGCTTCGCTGTCCTGCGCGATATAGTCGATGCGTTCCTGCGGATAGGTCCAGTCGACCGGCACATAGCAGCCACCGGCCCACAGCACGCCCAGAATGGCCATATACTGGTCAAGGCTGCGCGGCAGGCAGATGACGACGCGGTCGCCGCGCTTGATGCCCATGGCGCGCAGCTGATGGGCAAAGCGCAGCGCCCGGCGGCGCAATTCGGCATAGGTCAGCTGCGTCTTGCGGCTGTTTTCCGGATTGTCGCCCAATTGACGCACCGCACAGCGCGCCGTGTGGCGCAGATAGCTTGCTTCGAAGATCTCATGCAGCAATTCATCGCGCGCATAGGGTTCCTCCTCGCGCAGGGCGGGGGTGGGCGCGATGGGGGCAAAGACCGTCGGCTCGGCAACCTCCTGGGTTCCGGCCAGTACGGCCTCGCTCACCTGATCCATATGTCATCCCTCTCGTCTCGCGGTCACGCTGCCCGCTCGCGTTAGTCCAGCTTTCCTGAACGCGCGAGTTACGGGAAAAGGCGCCTTCTTTTCCGCGAGGTAGCACGGCTCACCGAATCGAGCGGGTAAAAATGTCCTTCAATGAACGGCAGGGGAGCGAGGCCGGGCGCATCGGCAGCCCGGCCTCCTGCGATCAGTGCATCTCGCCGCCCGAATGGGCCGAGGATGTGTGAACCACCCTGCTTGTCGTGGTATGCACCGAGCCGGTTGGTCTGTGTTTTGCCGGGGTCGTGACATGTTTTTTTACATGGACCACCCGTGTCTTGTTGACCGACACATGGCCGGGGATGGTGGTGCGCGTGACCCGGCTGCTTTGCGCATGGCTGGCAGCGGTGTCCTGCGCCATGGCGGGCAGGGCAGGGACCAGCATGGTCGCCGCGATCAGCGCGGCCGTATGACGATGGAACCTCATGACAAATCCTTTCGGCGATGCTTGTGCAAAGCGCCCGTTTTTCCGCGAGCGTTGTGCAGAAAGCCTTCGCCGGAAGGATTGATCCGCATGGTCACTCGTGGGCCATGTGGAGAGCGCGGCGCCGCGCCGCCAGCAGGGTCGTTTCGTAAAAATACCGATAAATTTGCCAAATGATTGAACAGAAGTCCGCCCTCAAGCGTTCCTGCAAGGTCTGCTGGCGGCAACAGTCCGCCAGAACAACAGCAGGAGAGCATAATGATCAGGACCTATCTGCTGGCCGCCATGGCCTCCGGTCTGGTGGCCATGGCCGTTGCCAGCCCGGCTCAGGCGCGAGAGGGCTGCGGCCGTGGTTGGCATCGGGGCCCAGCCGGGCACTGCCGCCCCAACGTGCCGCCGCCCCATCATGGTCGACCCGGTGTTGCTATCGGCGTCCCGGGTGGTCCCGCTCTGGTAATCGGCCGCTTTTATCCGGGCCGCGGCTATTGGGACGGGCGCCGTTACTGGCATCATCGTGAGCGTTGGCACGGCCGCTGGCGCTACCGCTGAGCCGCGGGCGGGGGGTGGATTGGTGTCTGCCCCCCGCGCGTCAGTCATCCTCGCGGCTGTGTTCCAGATTGAGCGCGACGATACGCGCCAGCAAGGTTGCGGGAAAGAGTTGCCCGATGACCGATTCGAGGTTGGCCAGGCTGCGCGCCAGCGGCATCACCGGCACCACATCGCCAAAACCGGTGGTGGTGATGGTTGAAAGGCTGAAATAGGTGAGCGAGGCAGCGCGCAGGCCCGGCCCGCCGGGCATCGGCGCACCGGTGGTCAGCATGATCGAGCCGGGCCAATGGGCCAGAATGGCGCCATAGGCGATGCCGAAAAGGGCCGCCATGTTGAGATAGACAAGGACCGCGCCGCGCACGCGATGCGCCGTCACCCGGCCCGGGCCGAACACATGGCGCGCCACTAGAACCGTCGCTCCCAGGTTGAAGCCGAAAGCGGAGATCTCGATGAGATCGTGTTGGAGCGCGCTGCTGATCGCAAAGATCGTCTCGGCCATCAGCATGCGGGTGAGGACGGGCCCGGCGATCAGCACGGCCAGGCCCACCAGCAATCCGAATTGCAGCAGGCGGTGCCGGGTGAGCGAGGCCGCACAGACAATGGCATAAAGCAGGCGGCAGATGTCGAGCAGAATATGCGTCTGCGGGTATTGCGTCGCCAGCGGAACCGCGACGAACAGGGTTACCGTCTGCACCATCAGCAGCGTCGTGAGGCTCCAGTCCACGTGAGGCGGGCGGGGCATTGCGGCGTCCATGCTGATCTTTTCCTTTGTCCAGCGGTTGCGGTGATCGGGCGAAAGCACCGGCTCCTTGGCGTATCGGGACAAAACCGGCCATGAACAGGTCGTCTTGCCATCAAGAGGCGGCATTGTCGGGTCCATGGCGTCTAATCGCTTGATGAAGCTTCGTTCTCGGGACAAAGGAGCGCCATGCCCTCCACATCCCCCTCCTCCTCCCCCGCTGCCCTGCCGATTTATGCCATGGCCGCTGCCACTGGCATGGCGGTGGCCAACATCTATTACAACCAGCCCATGCTCGGGCTGGTAGAGCATGACATGCCCGGCAGATTGTCGGCCCTGCTACCCATGGTGACGCAGCTTGGCTATGCGCTGGGACTGGTGCTGGTCGTGCCGCTGGGCGATCTGGTTGAGCGGCGGCGGCTGATCGTGGTGCAATTCCTGCTGTTGGCAGGTGTGCTGGGTTTGATGGCGGGATCGCAAGGCGTGTGGTGGCTGCTGGCCTGCGCGCTGGGTGTCGGCGCAGCGGCAACGGTTGCCCAGCAGATCGTCCCCTTTGCCGCGACACTGGCTCGGCCCGAGCGGCGCGGCGCGGTGGTCGGCACGGTGATGTCGGGCCTGCTGTGCGGCATCCTGCTCAGCCGGACGGTCTCGGGCGCGGTTTCGGCCCATTGGGGGTGGCGCGCGATGTTTGGTGCGGCGGTGCCGATCTCTTTGCTGGGCGCGGCGATGATGGCGCTGCGCCTGCCCCACAGCCGCCCCGCGGCGCATCATCTGACCTACCCCAGGCTTCTCGCCTCAATGGCGCACCTTTGGCGGCACCACGGCGCCCTGCGCCTCGGCGCGATCAGTCAGGCGGCGCTGTTTGGATCGTTTTCGGCCTTCTGGTCGATGCTGGCGCTGCATCTGCAGGAGCCGCGCTTTGCACTGGGGGCTGGCACGGCGGGCCTGTTCGGGGTAATCGGCATTGTCGGCGTGGCCGCCGCGCCGCTGGCCGGGCGGGTGGCCGATCGCCATGGGCCGCGCCCGATGATCGTGGCGGGCGCGGTGATCGCGCTGCTGGCATGGCTGGTGTTCTGGTTGTGGAATGCGTTGGCCGGATTGGTGTTGGGGGTGATCCTGCTCGATTTCGGGGTGCAGATCGCACTGATTTCAAACCAGCATGTGGTCTACGCCCTTGAGCCGCATGCCCGTGCGCGGATCAACACCGTGTTCATGGCGGTGATGTTCCTGGGCGGGGCGGCAGGCTCGCTGGCGGCGGCGCTGAGCTGGTCGCATGGCGGATGGGGCGGGGTTTGTCTCGTCGGCCTTGTCGCCTCGCTGGGCGCGGCGGTGCTGCAACTGAGCGCGCTGCTCAGGCGCTAGGCGACGGGCCGGGCTCGTAAAAAAAGACCGCCGACCCGGATGGGCGGCGGCCTTTTGCGTGGCTTCGCGGCGTTACTGGCCGGCGCGCATGCGCTCCACGGCGGCCTGGGCCTCCTCGCGGGTGATGGCGCCATCGTGGTTGGTGTCAAAGCGGTCGAACATCATGTTGACGCTCGCGCCCAATTCCTCGGGCGTCACCTTGCCATCGCCATTGGCATCGGCGCGCATCACGCGGTCCTTGATGCGCTCAGCCATTTGCGGCGGCATTTCGGCAAAATCCTTGTCGTCGATCACGCCGTCCTTGTTGCGGTCGAGGCGGTCGAACTGGGCCTTGGCATATTCGGCCTTGGTCACCTTGCCATCGCCATCAAGATCGGCGCGCATGATCATTTCCACCGGGTCCATGCCACGGCCACCGCGTGCGCCCATTCCGCCGCCCATGCCGCCACCTTGTCCGCCTTCGGGGGGCTGGGCCAGCAAGGGCGCGGCGGCGGCACCAGCCAGCGCAAGCAAGGTGATGCGTGTAGCCAGCGAAGTGGCGCGGGACGAAACTTTCGACATGGCATGGTTCTCCTTCGCCAGAGCAAATGGCCGAGAGCGCCTTTATAGCGTGTGAACGGCAGGAAGCGCGTCTCTTCGTGTCGCCAATTGTCTCGAGTCCAACGCGCCGTGCGCGACATGGTCGTTTCGCGTCAGCTCAAAGGGGCGCAGCGCCACCGAGGCCGTCATCGTTTCCCCCGGCATCAGCCAGACGAGGCCGGTGCTGGCATCATCCTTGCGGTTGACGGCATCGGTGCTGTGGCTGACCGGCTCCACGCAGACATGGTCGGCCCCGCCCGGCGTATAGACCACCGTATGACCCAGATTGGCGGAAGGGTTGATCGTCAGCCCCAATGCGCGATCGGGCCAACGCAGGGTGATGGGGCCCTTCCTTTGGGTGTAGACCGTATCGACATTGCGCGTGGCCACGGGCCGGCCGTGCCACCAGTCGATGGCATGCTCGCGTTCGTCCAGCATAAGCGGCAGGCAATCGGGCGTGTTGTGCCATTCGCCGCGGTGCAGCGCATGATAGGTCGTTGCGGCATTGCAGGGGAAATAGGGGTGGATGCCAAGCCCTGCCGGCATGGCGCTGTCGCCCAGATTGCGCAGGGTGAGGGTGATGGTCATCTCCTCCTCGCCAAGGTCGAAGCGCTGCGTGGCGTTAAAGGACCAGGGCCATTCACCGGCTTCGTAGGTATAGCTCAGCACGGCATACCCGCGACCGATGGCTTCCACACCCCACACGCCCAGCCAGCCAAAGCCATGAATTGTATGCGTATCTTCCGCGCCGGGGAAATTGGAGGCGAGCGCCACCTCCTTCCCGTCCGCCATGAACCGCCCATGGGCGATGCGGTTGGAAAAGGGCACCAGCGGATAGCTGGCCACATCCCAGATGGAGGTGCCCGCCGCGCGCCGCGTCACCGGCTTGCCCAGCCAGTCCAGAACCAGGATCGATCCGCCCATTTCGGGTGCAAGTATCAGATCCCAATCGCCATAAGAGAGGGGAAGGTGTGTGTCGGACATCAAAATCTCGCGGGTGGGGCGCAGCGCATAAGTATTTTTGTGCGGTTAGCGCTATCATGAGGGGGCTGGCAAGTGGTGGCTCTTGCACTTGCGAAAAGGCGGGCATAGTCCCCATGCCAAGCAGCGGGCACAAGGCGGGGAAAGGCAGCTGGCATGGCGGAAGTTTCGCGGCGCGACCGGCGATCGGGGCGTGGGCCCACGATGAACGATGTTGCCCGTCTGGCGGGGGTTTCGCCGATGACGGTCTCGCGGGTGATCAACGGTGAAGGCGCGGTGCAGCCCGAAACGCGCGAACGCGTGCGCAAGGCCGTGAGCGAGCTGGGCTATGTGCCCAATCCGGCGGCGCGCAGTCTGGCCGGTGCGCGGCAGTATCGTTTGGCCTTGCTGCATGACAACCCCTCCGCCGCCTTCCTGAGCGAATTGCTGGTCGGCTGCCTCGCCGAGGCGGCACAGGGCGATGCCCTGCTGTTGGTCGAGCCCTGCGCCGGGGTGGAGCCGACGGCCCTGGCGCGCCATCTCGCCGCGCACCGTGTCGAAGGTGTGATCCTGCCGCCGCCCCTGTGCGAAAACCCGGCCCTGCTTGCCGCGCTGGAGCATGCGCGCATGCCGATGGTGCAGGTGGCCACTGGCGTACCGCATCCGGGTGCCTTTTCCGTGGGTATCGACGATGAGTCAGCCGCCCATGCCATCACCTCGCATCTCATCGCGCTGGGGCACCGGCGGATCGGTCTGATCGTGGGAGACCCGAACCTGTCGGCCAGCGATTTGCGGCGGCGCGGCTATCTGCGCGCCCTGTCCGAAGCGGGGTTGCCACGCGACCCGATGCTGGAGGAGCAGGGGCATTTCACCTGGCGCTCGGGTATGGTCGCGGCAGAGGCGCTGCTGGCCTTGCCAGAGCGGCCCACGGCGATTTTTGCCAGCAATGATGACATGGCCGCCGCCGCCGTCGCCACGGCGCATCGGCGTGGGCTGGATGTGCCGCGCGATCTTTCCGTCTGCGGGTTTGATGATACATCGGTGGCCACGACCGTCTGGCCCGAACTGACCACGATCCGTCAGCCGGTGGGCGATATGGCGCGCGCCGCCACGCGCCTGTTGATCGACGCACTGGGGGCCGAGCATTTGGGCAAGCCTGCCCCCGACCGTCACAAGCGGCTGCATTTCCAACTGGTTCGTCGCCAGTCGGATGCCCGCCATGCCGGTATTGTCTGACAATATGGCTTGACAAGGGTGACAGCTCTCGCTTGATAGCGCAACCAACGAGGGCGCTAATTGTCAGGGCGCAGGCGGCACTGGCGCAATGCGCGGGAGAGGATGTTTATGAGCAGCCAAGTCAAGGCTGGCGGCAGCGCCGGTTTTCTGGGCCTGATCGTGGCGGTGGCCACGATCGGCGGTTTCATGTTCGGTTATGATTCGGGGGCGATCAACGGCACGCAGGAAGGTTTGCAGCAGACCTTCCAGCTTGACCCGGCGGCTCTTGGCCTGACGGTCAGCTCGCTGCTGCCGGGTTGCGCGCTGGGCGCGTTTCTGGCCGGGCGCTTTGCCGATGTCTTCGGGCGCCGCAAGGTGCTGATGGCGGCGGCGGTCCTCTTCATTTTGTCGGCGGTTGCCTCGGGCGCCGCGGTTTCGGCGCTGATGCTGGCCATCGCGCGCTTTCTGGCCGGTGCCGCCGTGGGCGCCGCCAGCGTCCTCTCTCCGGCCTATATTTCGGAAGTGACCCCCGCCGCCGTGCGTGGCCGCCTCGCCAGCGTGCAGCAGGTGATGATCATCTCGGGCCTGACGGGCGCTTTCGTCGCCAACTATTATCTGGCCCAGTATGCCGGTTCCTCACTCAGCGAGCTGTGGGGCCATGCTGCATGGCGCTGGATGTTCTGGGTGCAGACCGCGCCCGCCATCCTCTTCCTTGTGACGCTGACGCTGATCCCGGAAAGCCCGCGTTTCCTGGTGGCGCGCGGCCACAAGCAGGAGGCGCTGGCCGTGCTGACCCGTCTGCTGGGCGCCAGCGATGCCGCCGTGAAGGTGCGCGAGATCGCCGCCTCGCTGTCTCATGATCACAAGCCCAGCCTGGCGGACATCAAGGGGCCCAATGGCAAGTGGCGCCCGATCATCTGGGTGGGCATCGGCATTGCCGTGTTCCAGCAGCTCGTCGGTATCAACATCGTGTTCTATTACGGCTCGGTGCTGTGGCAGTCGGTGGGCTTTACCGAGGGCGATTCGCTCAAGCTCAACATTCTTTCGGGCGGTCTGTCGATCCTCGTCTGTCTGGTGGCCATTGCGGTCATTGACAAGATTGGCCGTCGTCCGATGCTGCTGATCGGTTCGGCGGGCATGGCCGTCACGCTGGGCGTGGTGACCTGGGCCTTTGCGCAGGGCGTGCTGCAGGGCGACCATCTGGTCCTGCCCGAGGGTGTGGGCTTCAAGGCGCTGGTCGCGGCCAACCTCTACACCATCTTCTTCAACTTCAGCTGGGGCCCGGTGATGTGGGTGCTGCTGGGCGAAATGTTCCCCAACCAGATGCGCGGTTCGGCCCTCGCAGTGGCGGGCGCGGCGCAGTGGCTGGCCAATTTCGCGGTCAGCTCCAGCTTCCCCTGGCTCAAGTCGCATATCGGTCTGGCCAGCACCTATTCGATCTATGCCGTCAGCGCGGCCATCTCCTTCTTCTTCGTCCTGGCCTATGTGAAGGAAACGAAGGGCAAGGAACTGGAGGCCATGGAAGGCTGAGCCGTCCTGAATTAAGGCCGAAAGAATGGGCGCTCTCGCAATGCGAGGGCGCCCTTTTGCTGTCCGGAATGGGGTGAGGGCCGTTAGCCCTCAACAATCGAGCTGCGGAACTGCACCAGTCGCTCCAGCGCCTGTTCCAGCGTTTTGGCCTCTTTGCAGAAACACAGGCGCAGATAGCGGGTCTCGGGCTCGGTCTGGTAAAAGGCGGAAACCGGAATGGAACCGACGCCTGCCTCCTGCACCAGCCTTTCGGCGATGGTCCTGTCCGGCTGGGTAAAGCCCGAGGCGGGAAGATCTATCGTGATGAACCAGCTGCCGGAGGACGGGAGAACGACAAACCCTGCCTGCGTCAATCCATCGACCAGCAGGCGCCGCCCTTCGGCATAGCGCGCGCTATGAGCAGTAAACCAGTCACGGCCAAGGTTCAGCCCATCGGCTACCGCCCATTGCAGTGCCGGCGGCGTGGTAAAGGTAAGAAACTGATGCTGGGCGGCGATGCGCGATGCCAGCTCCGGCGTGGCGATGGCCCAGCCCACCTTCCACCCCGTCAGCGAAAACAGCTTGCCCGCCGAGCCGGCCTTCACGCTCCTGTGGCGCAGCGCCGGGATGGAGAGCGAGGAGACATGGGGCGTTGCATCGAAGATCATGCCCTCCCACACCTCGTCGCACAGCACGATCAGGTCGAAGGCTTCGGCCAGTTGTCCGATGGCGTCCATCGTGGCGCGCGGCAGCATGGTGCCTGTGGGGTTGTTGGGCGTGTTGAGCACGATCATCCTTGTGCGTGGGGTGATCGCGGCGGCCAGATCGCCGACGTCCAGCGTCCATTCCGGCGCTTTCAGATTGACGAAGACGGGCACGCCCCCGGCGCGTTCGATCAGCGGCACATAGGCGTCGTACAGCGGCTGCACGCAGATCACCTCATCGCCCGGCTCCACCAGCGCCAGAATGCTGGCGGCCAGCGCTTCGGTCGCGCCGGAGGTGACGATCACTTCCTCAGGATTGATCGAAACACCCTGCATCTGGCGGTAGTAGGCTGCCACCGCGTTGCGCAACTCCGGCAGTCCGCGCATGGGTGGATACTGGTTCGATTGCACCAGAAGTGCCCCGCGCGCCGCCCGGATCAGCTCGGTCGGTTCGGGCAGATCAGGAAACCCTTGCCCCAGATTGATGGCGCCTGTGTCACGGCACAGGGCGGACATCTGCTCGAAGATGGTTGTCGTCTGCTTTTTATGGCTCATGGGGAGCAGCCTTTAGGGCGATGCTGTCATCGCTGCCAAGTGCAAAGCGCGGGGGGCACCGTTCAGCGGCATGCAACAGCGATTGCGCGTTTTATTGTATGAGTATAGGCAAGACGCCTCCTGCCACCTGCTCGGAAAATCTGCGTGACGACACCTGTTCCCCTTGGCCTTGTCGGCTATGGCAAGATTGCCCGCGATCAACATCTGCCCGCCATCGCCGCCCTTGGTGATTTTGAACTGACCGCGATCGCCGATCCTTTCGCTGTCCATCCCGATGTGGCCAGCCATGGCACTATCGAGACCATGCTGGCGACGCATCCTGAGGTCGCCGCCATATCGCTGTGCCAGCCCCCGCGTTTTCGCATGGAGGCGGCCCGTGCCGCCCTGCGCGCGGGGCGCCATGTCATGCTGGAAAAGCCCCCGGCGCTCAGCATGGCGGATCTGGCCGAACTGGTCGATCTGGCCCGCGAGAAGGGCGTGACGCTCTACACCGCATGGCACAGCCGCGAGGCCGCCGCCGTCGATGCCGCGCGCGAATGGCTGGCGCAAACCACCATTCGGCGTGTGTCGATCGTGTGGAAAGAGGATGTTCGGCGCTGGCATCCGGGGCAGACCTGGATCTGGCAGGCGGGCGGCTTTGGCGTGTTCGATCCGGCGATCAATGCGCTTTCGATCCTCACCAGCATCGTGCCCGGGCCCATCCGGGTGGACAAGGCGGTGCTGGACGTGCCGACCAATTGCGAAACGCCGATTGCCGGACAGGTGGCGATGACGGACGGCCGGGGCGCTCCCATCTCCATGGAGCTTGATTTCCTGCAGACCGGCCCGCAAAGCTGGGACATCACGGTGGAAACCGACGCCGGCCTGCTCACGCTAGGCCATGGTGGCAACATGATGAGCGTGGATGGTGTCGCTCGACAGCTCTCGCCCGAGCGCGAATATCAGCGCCTTTACGCCCGCTTTGCCGAGCTGATTGCCGCCGGGCAAAGCGAGGTCGATGGTGAGCCCCTGCGTCTCGCGCTCGAGGCGATCGAGGGCGGGCAGATCATTCCTGCGCCGGAATTTCACGAATAGGGCCAGATGGCCTTGATCTTCCATTTGTCTGAGTATAACGCTCACATTCACAGCAACGGTTGATGCGCGCGCCGCGCCGCATTCCCAAGATTTGAGACGGAGCCTGACATGTCCGAACAGAAGATGCCCCCTCGCATGCCCAAGGGGCTGCGCAGCCAGGCCTGGTTCGACAATGACGAGAACATCGACATGACCGCGCTCTATCTGGAGCGTTACCTGAACTTCGGCCTCAGCCTTGAGGAATTGCGCAGCGGTCGCCCGATCATCGGCATCGCCCAGACCGGCAGCGACCTGTCGCCCTGCAACCGCCACCATCTGGTGCTGGCCGAGCGTGTGCGCGAAGGCATCCGCGAGATGGGCGGCATCGCCATCGAATTCCCGGTTCACCCCATTCAGGAAACCGGCAAGCGCCCGACGCCGGGCCTTGACCGCAACCTGTCCTATCTGGGTCTGGTCGAGGTGCTCTACGGCTACCCGCTCGACGCCGTGGTGCTGACCATCGGCTGCGACAAGACCACGCCTGCCGCGCTGATGGCCGCCGCCACGGTGAACATCCCCGCCATTGCCTTGTCGGTCGGCCCGATGCTGAACGGCTGGCACGAGGGTGAGCGCACCGGCAGCGGCACCATCGTGTGGAAGGCCCGCGAGATGCTTTCGCGCGGGGAGATCGACGACACCGGCTTCATCAAGCTGGTGGCCTCCTCGGCGCCGTCCACCGGCTTCTGCAACACGATGGGCACGGCCACCACGATGAACTCGCTGACCGAGGCGCTGGGCATGAGCCTGCCCGGCAGCGCGGCCATCCCCGCGCCCTATCGCGACCGCGCCGAGAACGCCTATTACACCGGCCGCCGCATCGTCGAGATGGTGCATGAGGATCTGAAACCCTCGGACATCATGACGCGCGACGCTTTCCTCAACGCCATCAAGGTCAACTCGGCCATTGGCGGGTCGACCAATGCGCCGATCCATCTGGCCGCCATCGCCCGCCATATGGGCGTGGAGCTGGACATCACCGATTGGCAGACCCATGGCCACAAGGTGCCGCTGCTGGTGAACCTCCAGCCCGCCGGCGAATATCTGGGCGAGGATTACTATCGTGCGGGCGGCGTGCCTGCCGTGGTCAACCAGCTGATGGGTCAGGGGTTGATCGCGGAGGATGCGATCACCGCCAACGGCAAGACCATGGGCGAGAATTGCCGCGACGCGCGCATCATGGATTCCAAGGTCATCAAGCCTTTCGATGAGCCGCTGGTCAAGGATGCCGGGTTCATTGTCCTCTCGGGCAATCTCTTCGACAGCGCGGTGATGAAGACCAGCGTCATCAGCGAGGAATTCCGCGACCGCTATCTCTCGAACCCCGAAGACCCGGATGCCTTCGAGGGCCCGGTCGTGGTGTTCGACGGCCCCGAGGATTACCACCACCGCATCGACGATCCGGCCACCGGCATCACCGAACATACGCTGATGGTGATGCGCGGCGCGGGCCCCATCGGCTACCCCGGTGCGGCCGAAGTGGTGAACATGCGCGCCCCTGCCTATCTGCTGCGTGAGGGTATCCGCGCGCTGCCCTGCATTGGTGACGGGCGCCAGTCGGGCACCAGCGGCTCGCCGTCCATCCTCAACGCCAGCCCCGAGGCTGCGGCCAATGGCGGCCTTGCGCTGCTGGTGACGGGCGACCGCGTCCGCATCGACCTCAACAAGGGCACCGCCGATGTGTTGATTTCCGATGAGGAACTCAGCCAGCGCAAGGCGGCTCTGCTGGCCAAGGGCGGCTATGATTATCCCGCCAGCCAGACCCCCTGGCAGGAAATCCAGCGCGCCTATGTGGGTGACATGGGCAAGGGCATGATCCTGGAAGGCTCCGAAAAATATCAGCGCATCGCCCAGAACCTGGGTCTGCCGCGCGACAGTCACTGATCGGTCACGCCCGGGCGCGATCATTTGCGCCCGGGCGATGATTCGTTGCGTTTCATAGCTGGATAGCATTGGTAAATCCGGCTTTCGTCCCCATATCCGCGTCAAAGACGTTTACCCCAAAGGGATACACCATGATCGACGGCAGCATTCTGATCGGCGCGACCACGCGCAAGCACGAGGGCGGCTTTCAGTCCGTCAACCCCGCCACCGGTGACACGTTCGGCCCGCTGGTATCGGAAGCCACGCTTGAGGATGTCGCCGAAGCGGCGGCGCTGGCCGAGGCGGCCTATCCGGTCTTTTCCAGCCTGACGCCGGAGGCCCGTGCCACCTTCCTCGACACGGTGGCGGATGAAATTCTCGCGATCGGCGACGTGTTGATCGAGACTGCCATGGCCGAAAGCGGCCTGCCGCGCCCCCGCCTTGAAGGCGAGCGGGGCCGCACCATGGGCCAGCTCAAGATGTTCGCGGCCGAGCTGCGCAAGGGTGAATATCTCGATGTCACCATCGATCCGGCTCTGCCCGAACGCGCGCCCCTGCCGCGTCCTGATCTGCGCCGCGTGAACGTGGCGCTGGGCCCGGTGGTGGTGTTCGGCGCATCGAACTTCCCGCTGGCCTTCAGCGTGGCGGGCGGTGACACCGCCTCGGCCTTCGCGGCCGGTTGCCCCGTGCTGATCAAGGGGCATCCCGCCCACCCCGGCACGGGCGAACTGGTCGCCCGCGCCGTGGCTGCCGCCGTCGCCAAATGCGGCCTGCCCGAGGGCACCTTCTCCTACCTTCCGGGCCGCTCGAACGAGCTGGGCGGAGCGATGGTCACCGATCCTCGCGTCAAGGCAGTGGGCTTCACGGGCTCGCGCTTTGGCGGTTTGGCGCTGGTCAAGCTGGCGCAGGCCCGCAAGGAGCCGATCCCGGTCTATGCCGAGCTGTCGGCAATCAACCCTGTCGTGCTGCTGCCCGGTGCTTTGGCCGAAAGGGCCGAAGCTCTGGGCAAGGCCTTCGCCGGGTCGCTGACCATGGGCGCGGGGCAGTTCTGCACCAACCCCGGCCTGTTGCTGGCGCTGGAAAGCGAGCATCTCGACACGTTCATCGCTTCGGCCAGCGCGGCGCTGATGGGGGTTGACCCGGCTGTCATGCTGACGCCCGGCATCGCGGGCGCCTATGCCAAGGGGGTGGCCGCGCTCGATGCCAACGACCATGCTACGCGCATCGTTACCGGCAAGGATGCCGGCCTCAATCGCTGCAGCCCGGCGCTGTTCAAGGCCAAGGCTGCCGATTTCATCGCCGACGCGGGTCTGGGCCACGAAGTGTTCGGCTCCTCCGCCGTTGTGGTGGTGGCCAAGGACGTGGCCGAGCTGCAGGCGGTCATCGCCAGCCTTGAAGGGCAGCTTACCGCCACGATCCACAGCGCTGAAAGCGACCATGCCGTTGCCGCGCAGATCCTGCCGGGTCTGGTGGGGCGTGTCGGTCGCGTGCTGGCCAATGGCTGGCCGACCGGCGTGGAAGTGTGCAATGCCATGGTTCATGGCGGGCCTTTCCCGGCCACTTCGGATGCACGTTCGACGTCGGTGGGCACGCTGGCGATGTATCGCTTCCTGCGCCCGGTCTGCTATCAGGACATCGCCGATGGCCTGTTGCCGCCCGCGCTTCAGGATGCCAACCCCTGGGGCCTGCCGCGCAAGATCAACGGCGTCTGGGAGCGCTGATCGGCGTTTCGGTATGAACCGGTGACAAGATCACGGCGGCTCCCGTTCGGGGGGCCGCCGTTTTCGTTTGCCACGCGGGCTTTGGCTTTGCTGGAACGACAGGGCTGGCATCGCGGGCGGCGGTGTAATAGTGCTGACGGTTTGACGGCAGCGACGGGTCCAGATGGCCTGATTGGGTAAGGGGGCAAGTCACATTGGTCGGGTCAACAGCCAGGAAGCCGGGTATCGGCACTGCCACGCACAAAGCCTCCATGGCCGGCGACAGCGAGACTGTTCACGGGCTGCGCATCCACCAGTCGATTGCTCGCCGGCTCGGCATGTCGATCCTGAGCGGCAAGGTTCAGCCGGGCGACACGCTGGGCGGCGAGATTGAGGAAAGCAATGCTCTTGGCATCAGCCGCACCGCCTATCGTGAGGCAATCCGCATCCTGATCGCCAAGGGCCTGCTGGAAAGCCGCCCCAAGGCCGGTACGCACGTCACCCCGCGCCGCCGCTGGAACCTGCTGGACCCTGACGTGCTGGCCTGGATGTTCGCCGCCGCCGACCCCGTGGCGGAAGTGACCGCCACCTTCGTGCGTGACCTTTTCGAACTGCGCGGCGTGATCGAACCCGCCGCCGCGGCCCTTGCCGCACGGCGCCGTAATGATGAGCAGATCGCCGCCATGCGCGCCGGTCTGGAAGGGATGCGCAGCCACGGCCTTGCCAGCGCCGAAGGTCAGGCCGCCGACAAGGATTTCCACGCCGCCATCATGGAGGCGGGGCGCAATGAGGCGCTGGCCTCGCTGACGGTCTCGATCGGCGCGGCGGTGCGCTGGACGACCGATTTCAAGCTGCGGCTGCGTCCCGACCCGCGCGATCCCCTGCCCGAACACGAGGCCGTGTTCCACGCCATCGAACAGCGCGATGAAGCCGGAGCCAGCGCCGCCATGCAGGAATTGCTGCGCCTCTCGCTGCAGGACATGGATCTGGTGCTGGACTAGAGCTTGACGTTGAGGTTGAGCTTGGCGTGGAAGCGGTTGAGCGCGGGGTCTTCTTCCTGTCGCGTGCGGAATGTGTAGCCGGTTTCCGCCGAAACATTGGTGCCATTGCCAAACAGTTTGAGGCGGGCGATGGGACCCGCTTCCTGATCCTGCGCCGGGGTGAGGGCGCCCAACCGCCCCAGGCTGCCCTTGGCGGCGAGGCCGACGGACAGATTCTGACTGAGCCCGAGCAGCGCGACGCTGTCATAGGACACGCTCATCGACTGGGCCATGTTCAGCGCCTGATTGCCAGACACCTTGACCTGTACGTCCACCGGCCCCGTCTTGTGGCGCAGGCTGACATTGGTGTTGAGCGAGGAAAAATTCTGCACCCGCTGCGACACACCCACCGCCAGCAGGCGACTCGAGCCGAAATTATGGTTGGTCAGGCTGTCCCAGGTGGCGTCCGGCGCATCGCCATCAAGGGCGGGCGGCGGCTTGGCATGGAAGGGATCGACCTCGATAGCTTTGGCCTTGGCGGTCAATGTGGCCATGCGCGCGCCCGAGTAGCGCCCGATGGCGGCCAGCACATCCTCGGCCACCGCCGCATCCAGACTGCTGCCGACCCGGTCAAACAGCGTGTCGACAAAGGCTGGAAAGGCGTCATCGATGGCTGTGCCCGAATAGAGCGGCGCCTGCAGTTCGGGCGGGCCCAGATGCTCGGGCGGCATGTCGCCTGACGCGGCATCCAGTGGGGCTATGATCGGCGGAGGCATGATGAGGGTCTCGCCTGGGGCTTGCTCGGCCTGCACCTTCCCGGCCCAGCCGCACAGCCCCACCGCTGCCAGGATGGCGCAGGTTGTGGACATGGCGTGGCGTGGCGTCACGGGTGGCTCCATCATGGGGTGGGGTCTTTGCTCTTAATACAGATCACAGTCATTGGGCAGAGGAATAAGTCATACCGATCATGATGCGATCGTATGGGAAGCGGGTTTCAATTTCCTTCATCCGTGCCTATCTCGCGCCAGACGGAGGCGCGCAGGCACACGCCTCGCAGGAGACTTATTCGCATGACCATCCACAAAACCCGCATGTTGATCATCGGTTCCGGTCCGGCGGGCTTGACGGCAGCCATTTATGGCGCCCGTGCCGGGCTGGAACCCATCGTGGTGCAGGGGCTGCAGCCGGGCGGCCAACTCACCATCACCACCGATGTCGAGAATTATCCGGGCTTTCGCGAGGCGGTGCAGGGCCCGTGGCTGGTGCAGGAAATGCAGGCTCAGGCCGAGCATGTGGGCACGCGCATGATGTGGGACACGATCACCTCGGTCGATTTGTCGGGCCCGCCGTTCCGCGCGATCGGCGATTCGGGCGATGTCTATGAGGGCGACACGCTGGTCATCTGCACCGGCGCGCAGGCCAAGTGGCTGGGTGTCGAGGGGGAGCAGCAGTTCTCGGGCAAGGGCGTGTCGGCCTGCGCCACCTGCGACGGTTTCTTCTATCGCGGCAAGAAGGTGGTGGTCATCGGCGGTGGCAATACGGCGGTCGAGGAAGCGCTTTACCTCACCAACCATTCCGATGACGTGACGCTGATCCACCGCCGCGACAGCCTGCGCGCCGAGCGCATCCTGCAGGAGCGTCTCTTCGCCCATCCCAAGATCAAGGTGCTGTGGAACAAGGCGGTCGACCGTTTCGTGGGCGAGGAAGGCGGCGCGCTGACGGGCGTGGAGCTGACCGACACGGTGACGGGCGAAAAGTCGGTCGAGCCGGCACAGGGCGCCTTCGTGGCCATCGGCCATGCGCCCGCGACGGAGCTGTTCAAGGACAAGCTGGCAGTCGATGACGGCGGCTATCTCGTTGTCGAGCCGGGCACGCCCAAGACGGCCATTCCGGGCGTCTTTGCCGCCGGTGACGTGATGGACCATACCTATCGCCAGGCCGTGACGGCGGCGGGCACAGGCTGCATGGCCGCGCTCGATGCCGAGCGTTTCGTGGCCGAACTGGATTTCGCCAGACGGAAGTAAAGGCCGAAAACCGGGGGCGGGGCCTTGTGTCTCGCCCCCACCTACAGCCTAAAGCCTAAAGCCGCGCGAGTTCTTCCGCGACGTTCTCGACGAGCCACATCCGCGCTTCGTCCTCGACAAAGGAATGGCCTGCCTGCGGGCATGAGCGGATCCGCGCGTCGCCTTTGGGCCAGACGTCACGGAACGCCCTGGCGGTGCGGTCGTTCTCGGCCAGCAGGAAACGCACTGGCCCGGTAAAGCCGTTCAGCCCGGCGCTCATGGCATCGACGAGACTGTTGCGTGTAGTCGGGCGAGGGCGGGCCATGGCCAGCACGCTGCCGACAAGGGAGCGCAGCGATACTTTTCCGCTCAGCAGACGAAGCAGGGCCGCCGGATTGGTGAGCCGTGCGCGGTAATGCGCGCGCAGCGAGGACACCTGCGCTCCTGCCCGGCTCGTCTCGTCGGCATCGTCATCCTCACCCTCGATGGTCCAGGGGTTGCACAGGATCAGGCCATCGGCGCCGCTGCCGCTCGCCAGCATCAGCGCGCTGGCCGCATCGCAATTGCCCATGGCCACGATACGCCGCCCCGGAGCGTGTTGGCGCAGGAAGGCGATGGCGCTGGCGATGTCGGGGCCCGATCCGCGATAGGTGGCGTTGAACCCTTCACTCTCGCCTATGCCGCGCCGGTCAAAGCGCAGAACGCGATGGCCGCGCGCCGCGATCTGCGCGGCGAGCCATGCCTGTCCGCCCCAGGCGCCCGAGCGGATCTCGTGGCCGCCCGACACGATCAGCAGCGCCGCGCCGGAGGCCTCGACAGGCCCTTCGATGGTGGCGGCCATCCGCGCGCCCTCGCAAGGGATCAAAAGATGCTGCCTGCTCATGCCACCCCCACCATGCTGAGCCCGACGGCGACGATGGCGGCCAGCGCATCGGCCTGCTCGCGGCTTTCGCTCGCCTCGGCGCGCAGCCACAGGGCCGATCCGCCCACCATGTCCTGGCTGATGATCGAGATGTCATCCTGCGGCGCTTCGGCGCGTTCGAGCTGGGCGATCATCGCGCCGCCAAGCGCATAGCCGGCCAGATCCAGCCCTTCGATCCGCCCTTTGGCGAGGAGGGCATCGTGTTTTTCCTCGCGCCCCGCTTCACGCCCGGCGATGATGCGGGCGCGTACCATCTGGCGCAGCACGCTGGCGCCGGTGGCAGGCGCATAGTGCCAGCCGGCAAGGCCATCGGGGCTGACCAGCGCCCCGCCGCGCAGCGCCAGAACACGCCGTGCGCCCGTCTGCAGCGCCAAACTGGCCATGGCCTTGCGCCAGAGATCCACGTCGAGATCGGCAAGGGGCGTGGTGGATTCGTTCAATCCCGGCAGGTCCGGCAACACGCAGGTGATCCCGCTGGCAGCCAGCCGGCGCATCACCTCGACCGTCTGGCGGCGAAGGCGGTTGCCTTCATCGAACAGGGCCGGAATGACCAGCAGCGTGGGTCCCGCCCCGCCATCGAGCCACAGGGCGCTTTCCTCCATCACCCTGCCTCCCGGCCCTTCAAACCTCCAGTTCGCGTATCGCACCTGTTTCCCCTGCCGGCTCCGCCTTATACGGCGAGTTTGTCCTCCACGAAGCGCCGCAGCGATCCGTAATCGGCCATCATGTCGCCATCGACCTCATCATCCTCGATGACGATGCCCAGACGGTCCTCGATTTCCGTGAGCAAACCGGCCACGGCCATGGAATCCAGCTCGGGCAGATGGCCGAACAGGCCGCTGTCATCGGTCAGGCTGTCGGCCTGACCCGGTTTCAGCCCGAGAACGTCGCCCAGAATACGGCGCAAGCTCTGATCAATATTCTGTGTCATGCTCTTCCTTCGGGATCGACGTGATTTCCCTTCATGGTTTCGGCCTTAAAGCCGCCCGGCGCGGCTCACAAGCCTGTACCATCGGCTTTGTTCTGTCCTTTGTTCTGTCCTTTGCGCAGCAGTTGCTTCAGGGTCTGGCGCGCGATGGCGGCCCATTGGCCCGGTCGGTGTGGGTCCATGGCGGTCAGGCGCCAGCGCGGTTCACGCATCTCCATCCAGTCGCGCTTGTAGGGATCATCGCCCGTGCCGAAATCGATATGGGCCACAAGGTCGCCATCGATCACCGCCTCGAACAGGGCGGCAGACAGGCTTGTGCCGGGCGAAAGGGGCTTGGCCTCCTCCACATAGGCCAGCTTGTGGATGAAGGCCGTCCCGCCCTCCACGGTCCACAGCTGGGCGGCGACAACCTGCCCCTCGGCGCTGGCCAGACCAAGGCGCAGGCGCCCGGCCTGGGCTTCGGCCTGCGCGAAATGTTTGAGGAAGGCCATCGATCCTTCCTCGCCCTTCCAGCTTTTGGCGTAGACCGTCTCGTAATCGGCCCAGAGCGCGTCGGACCAGTCGCGATGGATGGTGCAGGCGACCTTGCGGGCCTTGCGTTTGAGCGTGGTGCGCAAAGGGCCGGGCCGGGTGGCGAGATAGTCGGCAAAGCTGCGCCCGGCGACATCGAGCCGATGGTTGGTGTCGCAACGTTCCAGCGCGACGAACCAGCCGGCGCGGCGAAAGGCCGATACCAGATCCTGCGCCTCGCCACCTTCATCGGGCAGGTGTGACAGGGTGATATGGGCGGCGCGATGGCGCAGGCCCCTGGCAATGCTGGTGAGCAGGCGGGGCGCGGCCTGTCTGGAACTGACCAGCGGGCGCAGGCGGAACGTGTACCAATTGGCCAGCCCTGTCAGCCCCTTGTCGCCGCGCGCCAGGGGCAAGGCAGCGAAATCATCGCCATCGCGCGCGGTGGCCAGCAAGGGGGCCATGGCGCAATCACGGGCAAGGCCCAGCCACCAGTCGAGCCGGTCGAAAGGGGCCGCCGCCTCGCCGGGCACCGCGCTATCCACAGAAGCGGCATCGGCCAGCGCCTTTGCCAGCACCGGATCGCGTTGAACTTCCTTAAGATCGGCGTGATAAGCAACGCTGCTCACAAGACATCCACTTTCAACCATCCACTTTCAAGAAGGCCATCGCCTTTTCATCATGTCCGATCCAGAAACCACATCCGCGTCACCTGCCGATATCCGGGCGTTCCCGCTCGATCATCTCGCCTTGCGGGGCGAGGATGACGCACCGGCGCTGGTGCTGCGAGATCGCGTTCTAACCTATCAGGACTTAAGAACGCGTGTCGCTGCGCTGGCCGGTTGGCTGCGCTCCATTCTGGGTGAGGGGGCTTTTGGGACGGGCCATGGCCCGCGCGTGGCGACATGGGCGGCCAAGGGGGAACTCACCTGCCTGATGCCGCTGGCCGCGGCGCGTGCCGGGGTGATCCATGTGCCCATCAATCCGCTGCTCAAGCGGGCGCAGCTAGCCCATATTCTGGCCGACAGCGGTGCAAGCCTGCTCATCGGCACGCCTGCAAGGCTGGCGACGCTGGAAGAGGGCGACCTCACCTGTCCGGCGATCGCGGAGGCAGACGCCATCTCCGCGGCGACAGGCGCAGTCCCGCTGCCGCCCGGCACGGCGGACGTCGGCGCTTTGACCGCGATTCTCTACACCAGCGGATCAACCGGGCGGCCCAAGGGGGTGATGCTCTCGCACGCCAATCTCTGGCTGGGGGCAGAAAGCGTGGCGACCTATCTTGGCCTCCAGAGCGATGACCGGGTGCTGGCCGTCATGCCGCTCAGCTTCGATTATGGGCAGAACCAATTGCTGTCCGCCTGGTATGCTGGCGCCAGCGCCGCCCCGCTGGATTATCTGACCCCGCGCGATGTGGTAAAGGCCGTCGAACGCCATGGCATCACCACGCTGGGCTGTGTGCCGCCGCTGTGGGTACAATTGACCGAGGTGGATTGGCCGCGGGAGACAGCAGCCCGTCTGCGCCGCCTCACCAACACGGGCGGGGCGCTGACGGTCGATCTCGTCCGGCGGATGCGCGCCCTGTTCCCGCAGGCGCGGCTGTTTGCCATGTATGGGCTGACCGAGGCGTTCCGCTCGACCTTTCTGGACCCTGCGCTGATTGACAGCCACCCCACCAGCATCGGCAAGGCCATCCCTCATGCCGAAATCCTGGTGGTCAATGATGAAGGCGCTATCGCGGTCGACAATGAGGAAGGCGAGCTGGTGCATACCGGCCCGCTGGTTGCCCAAGGCTATTGGCAGGACGCGGAGCGCACCGCCCAGCGTTATCGCCCTGCGCCGACAGGAAGCCTCTATGGCGGCACGGCGGTCTGGTCTGGCGACAGGGTGCGGCGCGATGAAGATGGCCTGCTCTATTTCGTCGGGCGGCGCGATGCGATGATCAAATCCTCGGGCAACCGCATCAGTCCGCAGGAGGTGGAGGAGGCCGCTCTGGCAACCGGGCTGGTGGCCGAGGCCGTGGCACTGGGCGTGCCCGATGTGCGGCTGGGTCATGCGGTGCATCTTGTGGTGCGAGGCCTGCCCGGGGCAGAGCGGATGGCGCTGGCCAAACGGCTGGCGGCGGATCTGCCCAATTTCATGCAGCCCAAGGTGATCCATTGGCGCGAGGCCATGCCCATAGGCCCCAATGGCAAGATCGACCGCACGGGCCTTTTGACGGAACTGATGGAGGGTGAGGCATGAAGCCGCTGGGCCCCATTCCGGCGGGGTTTGCCGGGCGCGACGGTATTCTTGCCATTGACGGCATCAAGGTAAGCGAACTGATCGCGCAGGTGGGGGCGACCCCGCTTTTCGTCTATTCCTCGGCGATGATCCGCCAGAGGATCGCCGATCTGCGGGCCGCCATGCCCGCCGAGCTTGCCCTGCATTACGCGGTGAAGGCCAATCCTTTCGAACCCCTGCTGCGGCTGATGGCTCCGCTGGTCGATGGTTTCGATATTGCCAGCGGGGGTGAGCTGGGCATGGTGCGCAATGCCGGTATCGACCCGGCGCTGGTCAGCTTTGCTGGCCCTGGCAAGCGCGACATCGAGCTTCAGGCCGCCATTGCCCAGCAGGTGACGCTCAATCTGGAATCCGCCGCCGAGGCCGAGCGGGCGCTCACCATTGCCGAGAGGTTGGGCAAGACCCCGCGTCTGGCCATCCGCGTCAATCCCGATTTCGACCTCAAGGGGTCGGGCATGAAAATGGGCGGCGGCGCCAAGCCCTTTGGTGTTGATGCCGACAAGGTGCCTGCTCTGGCCCGGCGCATCGTGGAAAGTGGCGCGGAGTGGCGGGGCTTCCACATTTTCGCCGGATCGCAATCGCTTGACGCTGCGGCGATTGTCGAAACACAGGGGCAGACGCTTGATCTGGCGGCGCGACTGGCGGATGAGGCAGGTGTGAACCTGCCGCATCTCAACATCGGCGGCGGGCTTGGTATTCCCTATTTCCCCGGCGACGTTCCGCTCGATCTGGCGCGGATCGGCGATATGCTGGGCGAGCGGCTGGCCCACCGCCCCAAGGTTCTGGCGCAAACGCAGGTCTGCATGGAAATGGGGCGCTATCTGGTGGGCGAGGCCGGGGTCTATCTCACCACCATCCTCGACCGCAAGGAGAGTCACGGCGAGATTTTCCTCGTCACCGATGGCGGCCTGCACCACCAATTGGCGGCCAGCGGCAATTTCGGCACGGTGGTGCGCCGCAATTATCCCGTGGCCATCGCGAGCAAATTCGCTGCCCCGGTGGAGGAGGAGGCCAGCATCGTTGGCTGCCTGTGCACGCCGCTCGACCGGCTGGCAGACAAGGGCGGCTTCCCGCGCGCCGGGGTGGGCGATGTGGTGGCCGTCTTCTGCGCCGGGGCCTATGGTGCCACGGCCAGTCCCTTTGCCTTTCTGGGGCAGGGCGTCGCGCGCGAGATGCTGGTCTGACTGTCTCTGGGCGGGATATGGGCGGTGGCCCGACTGTCCCGCAGCGGAACACAAATGGGCAAATCGCCGTGTTTTGGGCCTTTTGAGGGCCGATGACTAACCCAATGTTTACCCTTCAAGCGCATAGGCTTTGCTGAAATGCCGTTTTGTCCCGGGCACCTGCATGGTGTGCGGGTAACGAAAGGCTCAGTCAGGAAGGCGCCATGTCGGTCAAGGCCAAGTCGATCAAGAGAGCCCCGCACACCATCGCCGGGCTGGCGCTGCTCAGCCTGGCGCTGGCTGGCTGCGCGGGTGGTGGCGGCGCTCAATTGCCCTCGGCCAATTTTGTCGCGCATCAGGAAGGGCCCGGTGAGGATTACATCATCGGCCCGATGGACGAGTTGACCGTCTTCGTCTGGCGCAACCCGGAACTGGGCGCCAAAGTGGCCGTGCGGCCCGATGGGCGCATCACCACGCCGCTCATCACCGACATGCCCGCCGTGGGCAAGACGCCCAGCATGCTGGCGCAGGACATCCAGCTTCAGCTTTCGCAATATATTCAGGACCCGCTGGTCTCGGTCATCGTCACGCGCTTTGCCGGCACTTTTTCCGAGCAGATCCGCATCGTGGGCGCCACGGGCAAGCCCGCCTCGCTGCCTTACCGGGCAAATATGACCATCCTCGACGCGATGATCGCTGTGGGCGGTCTCTCCGAATATGCGGCGGGCAACCGCGCCAAGCTGATCCGCTATGACAAGGTCACCGGCCATCAGAAGGAATATGCCCTGCGCCTGAGCGATTTGCTCAAGAAGGGTGACAGCAAGGCCAATGTCATGCTGATGCCCGGCGATGTGATCATCATCCCCGAAAGCACGTTCTGACCATGCGCGCCCGGGGGACCAAGGCATGAACGCGCTCTTCACCGACCTTCGCTCGATGCTCTACTCCATCTGGAGCCGGCGCTGGATTGCGCTGGGCGTGGCATGGGCGGTCTGCGTACTGGGCTGGCTGTTGGTCGCCTTGATCCCCAACACCTATGAATCCCACGCGCGCCTCATGGTGCAGCTTTACGATCCGCTGTCCGCGCAGGTCGGCATTGGCGAGGCCGACCGCAAGCGCGATGTCGACCGCGTGCGCGATACGCTGACCAGTTCGGGCAATCTGGAAAAGGTCATCCGCTCGACGCGACTGGGCGACGAGATCACCGACCGCAAGCAGATGGATGCCGCTATCGCCTCGCTGGGCAAGGCGATCAAGATTGTCGCCCCGCAGGACAACATCTTCGAGATCACCGCACAGGCTCGTGCCGGCCATCTGAGCGATGCGGACAATGCACGCCTGTCACGCGACATCGTGCAGCGCATGATCGACATTTTTCGCGAGGGCAGCACGGACACCAACACTGGCGAGATGAAGCAGACGCTGGATTTCATGGACCAGCAGCTCGTCGCCCGGCAGGGTGAGCTGCAGGCCGCCGAGCAGCGCCGCCTGACGTTTGAAACGCAGCATCCCGAACTGGCGCAGGGCGGTGTCTCCTTCATCCAGCAGCTTGAACAGAACCGGGCCGAAATGCGCGGGCTCGACAGTGACATCGCCGCCGCGCAAAGCTCGCTGGCCGCCATCAACGGCCAGATCGCCAGCACGCCGGCAACGGTGCCCGGGCAGGCCTTGCCGGGGCAGGTGGGCGGCGCAAGGGCGCAACTGGCGCAGATGCTCTCCGATCTGGCGGCGATGCGCGCGCGCGGCATGACCGACAACCATCCCGATGTCATCGCCCTGCACAATCAGATCGTGGCCATGCGGGCGCAGGTCAAGGCCGAGGGCAACAGCCCGACCACCTATGGCAATGCCCAGCCCAACCCGGCCTATACCACGCTGGAATCGATCCGCGCCGAGCGGATGGCCAATGTGCAGGCTCTGCAAGCCCGCCGGGCCACCTTACAGCAGCAGATCGCCGCGCAGACAACCCGTCAGCTCGACAATCCCGACCTCGTTCAGGAAGCGCAGAACATCAGCCGCGATTACGATGTTCTGAAATCGCAATATGACAAGATGCTGCAGGACCGCGAGGAACTGCGCCTGCGCGGGCAAGTGGTCACGGCGCATGGCGGCACCAGAACGCAGGTGCTCGACCCGCCGCTGGTGCCGCGCGGCCCCACCGCGCCCAATCGGCCGCTGCTGCTTGCGCTCGTGCTGGTTGTGGCGGTCGGCGCAGGCCTTGGGGCGGCCTTTGCGGCTGGCGAGCTGCAATCGGGCTTTGCCACCACGGCCAAGCTGGAGCGGGTAACGGGACTGCCGGTTCTGGGTGCCATCTCGCGCGGCGTATCCAAAAGCGCCCGTATCCGGAATGCCCGCAATTTGCGGGGCTTTTACGCGGCAAGCGCAGCGCTGGGCGGGCTCTTCGTCCTGCTGATGGCGATGCAGATCTTTCACGTCGGCACGTCAGCGTGAGGAGGGTGTGATGATCGAACCCAGGAAATTGACACCCGATGGCCAGCCTTTCCCCGAGCGTGGGCAGGTCGTGCCGCTGAGCACAGCAGGCCAGACGCCATCGCCACTGGCAAGCCCCACGTCCAGCGAGAGCGCGGCTGAACCCGCATCCGATATGCCCCAGCCTTCGCCTGAGGCGGTGTGGCCCCATGGCTATGGCCAGCCTGCCTATCCGCCGGTTCAGCCGGCTGGTCATCGCCATGTGTCACCCGGATTTGTACCACCCCCGGCCTATGTTCCGCAGGGGTTTGCCGCGGTTCCGCCCGGTTTTGCGCCTCCGCCCCATGGGCAGGCCCCAGCATCCCCCACACAAGAGCCCGCAGCCCCGGCTCCGCGCCTGCGCCATGCCATCAACCGCCAGAAGCTGGTCAATGCCGGGATGCTCGTGCCCGATGGCGGGCCGACCGCGCAGACGGAAGAGTTCCGCATCGTCAAGCGCCAGCTTTTGGGTCAGGTTGACGAGTTGCGCCGCATGGGCTCAGGCCCCGCGAGCCAGCGCATCATGATTTCCAGCCCGCATCCGGGCGAGGGCAAGACGTTCTGCTCGGTCAATCTGGCCATGTCGATCGCCGCCGAAAAAGAGGCTGAGGTCGTCCTTGTCGATCTCGATCTGGCGCGTTCCTCCGCGCTCGGCATGCTCGGCATCCAGAACGGCCCCGGCCTGATGGACGCGCTGGTCGATCCGCGCCTCGATGTGCGCAGCATGGTGATCCCCACCGATATCCACGGGCTTTCGGTGCTGCCCGGTGGCCGCCCCACCAATTCGGATGCGGAATATCTGGCCAGTTCGCGTGCGCCCCGCGTGCTCGACATGCTGACGCAAGGGGCGCCGCGCCGCATCCTGATCATCGACACACCGCCCGCGCTGGCCGCCATGTTCCCCGCCGAGGTCGCCAAGCTGGTGGGCCAGGTGGTGCTGGTGGTGCTGGCCGACAAGACATCGAACAATGCCGTGCAGGATGCCGCCTCGCTGCTGGCCGGATGCCCCAACATCCAGCTTCTGCTCAATGCCGTGCAATTCAGCCCCAGCGGCCGTCGCTTCGGCTCCTATCATGGCTATCGAGGCTAAGCCCATGCCCAGTGCGCCCCTTGCCAAGACCAGCCTGACGGTGCTGGCCACGCTGCTGGCCCCCGTTGCGGCGATGCCCGGCGTTGCCATGGCGGCAAAGCCCGGTGACAAGCCGGCCGCCCTGACCTATGACAACAGCCTGCTGCAAGGCAGCGACGACCAGCCGACCAGCGGCGAGGCAAATTCTCCACAAGGCGTGAGCCCGGTCAATGGCGCGGATGTCTATGGCGCGGGGCGCAGCACGACGGGTGTGTCCTATGCCGGCCAGATCGATGATGGTGATCCCTCCTCGACCGACATTGCCACGCCGCAAACACGTGCTGCCGCCGTTCGGGCTGCCTCCAGTGCGGGCAGGGTGTCTTCGGCCAAAGCGGTGGATCAGGGTTTTGACGCTGGCGGGGGTGACGATACGCCCGCACCGGGCGCCTTGCTGCCGGGCCAGCTCAGTGCTTTTGGCGCGCAGCCGGTTGCCGGACGCCGTCTGGTGGTGCGCCCCTATATCGAGGCGCAGCAGGTTTTTGATGATCAACTCTCGCCTTCGGGTGGCGGTGGCTTGCTGACCTATTCGGTGCTGGCCGTGGGCGCCGATGCGCTGATCAATGGCCGCAACACGCAGGGCTCCGTCTCGCTGCGTTACGAGCGGCGCTTTGGCTGGGGGCCGACCTCGGGCGGCAATTCGCTCAGTGGCCTTGCCACGGCCTCGACCCGCGTGGTCAATGGCCTGCGGCTGGATTATGGCGGCTATGCCAACCGTTTCCAGACCTCGGCCAGCGGCGCGACCTTTGCCAATGCCGACAATTCGGGGGATTCGCTCAGCCAGGTCTATTCGGTCTATGCTGGCCCTTCGCTCTCCACCCATGCCGGAGCGCTGGCGGTGACGGGCGCTTATCACGCAGGCTACACCAAGGTCGATAACCGGATCGATGGCGGCAGCGCAGCGGGTTACAACACACTGGACCATTCTCTCTCGCAGGATGCGCGACTCTCGCTCAGCACCAAACCGGGCGAAGCGGGTTTGCCTGTCGGGCTGGGCGTTGAAGGCGGCTGGTTCCATGAGGACATCTCCAACCTCGACCAGAAGGTGACGGACGAACACATCCGCGCGCAGGTGATCGTGCCGGTCAGCCGCACGCTCAATGCCCTTGGCGGGGTGGGCGCGGAAAAGGTCGAGGTGAGCAGCCATGACGCGGTGCGCGATGCCAATGGCAATCCTGTCATCGACAGCAATGGTCGCCTGATCACCGATGACAACAGCCCGCGTTACATCGCCTTCGACACCAGCGGCCTGATCTGGGACGTGGGCGCCCAGTGGAAGCCCAGCGTGCGTACCAGCGCCGAAGGGCATATTGGCCGCCGCTATGGGCAGCTTGGCGGCTATGGCTTCTTCACCTGGAAGCCCAATCAGGGAACGACGTTCAACGTCACCGCTTACGAAAATCTCACCGGTTTTGGCGGCGCGCTCTCCTCGGTTCTGTCGGGTGGCTCGACGCAGTTCACCGCGATCCGCGATTCGATCACCGGCAATCTGGCCGGCTGCGTCGGCACGCTGAGCGGCAGCGGCTGTATCGGCGGGGCCACCGGCACGCTCAATTCGCAGGTCTATCGCGAGCGCGGCGTCATGGTCAGCCTGATGCGCGCGTTGGGCCGCTGGTCGGTTGGCCTTGGCGGTGGATGGGATCGGCGGGCCTATATCGCCGCGCCGCAGACCGTTCTGGCCGAAATCAACGGCAAGGTTGATCAATATTACTGGGTGGCCGGTTATGCTGGCGGTAAGGTTTCGCCGCGATCCTCGATCCAGACGACGCTGGAGCTGTATAAATTCGAAAGCGGGCTGATTGCCAATGGCGATATCGAGGCGGTACGGGCGGTAGGGGTCTATTCATACTACCTCTCGCATCATATCACCGCCAATGCCACGCTGGCGATTGACGGGGAACGGCGCGAGACGCTCGACGATCTGTGGATGGCATCGGGTGCGCTTGGTGTCCGCTACAGTTTCTGAGACTGGAGAAATGATGATGTTCGATGATTTCTACGGTTTCTCGGCCCGCCCTTTCCAGCTGACGCCCGATCCGGCGTTCTGGTTCGAAAGCGTGACGCATCGTCAGGCGCTGTCCTATCTGGGCTATGGCCTGGCTCAGGGCGAAGGCTTCATCACCATCACCGGCGAGGTGGGCGCAGGCAAGTCCACGCTGGTCGCTCATCTGATGGCCACCATTGATCGCCAGCGCCTGACCGCCGCGCAGATCGTGACGAGCCGCCTGAGCGATGCCGATCTGGTGCAGCTTGTGGCGCAGGCCTTTGCCATTTCGCAGGAAGGCGAGGAGGCGCTTGGCCGCGATCCGGGGCAGGGCAAGGCGCGGGCGCTCTCGCAGATCGAGGCCTTCCTGCACGCCGAGGCACGCGCCGGACGCCGCTGCCTGCTGGTTGTGGATGAATGCCAGAACCTGACGATCGAGGCGCTTGAAGAGCTGCGGATGCTCTCGAACTTCCAGCTCGGCGCGCATCCCTTGCTGCAGATCCTGATGCTGGGTCAGCCGGAGTTCCGTGAAAGGCTGCAGGGCCACCCCGATCTGGAGCAATTGCGCCAGCGGGTGATCGCGGCGCATCATCTCGAAGCGATGGGCGCCGATGAGCTTGATCCCTATCTCGTCCACCGGCTCAAGCTGGTCGGCTGGACGGGCCAGCCGAGTTTTACGCCGGACCTGCTGGTCGAACTCTATCGCGTCACCGGCGGCGTGCCGCGGCGGGTCAATCAGGTCGTCAACCGTCTGCTGATGCTGGGTGCGGCGCAAAAGGCTGATGCGATCGACGAGGCGATGCTTGCGGTGGTCATGGCCGAAATGACGGGGCAGGCCCTGCCGGCCGTCATGACGCCTCAAGCGGACACGCCGGTTGCCGAGGAAGCGGGTGAGGCCAAGCCTGCTTCGGTGCTGCATGAGGAACTGACGAGCCGTCTGGCCGAACAGGCCGCGCAAATTGCCGAGCTGCAGCAGGCAGTGATCGAACTGGCCAATGGCCATGAGGCGGCGCCTGAACAGGACCATCTCGCCGGCGTGGCGGCCGATCTGGCCGCCAGCCAGACCGCCGAACTGGCGGCTGATCGCGCCGCCAACAAGTCCGAATTCGCGGCCTTGCAGGAGCGTATCGCTGCCATCGAGGCGCGTCTGGCCGAGCAGGACCGCACCTTGCGCCACACGCTGACCATGCTGATCGAATGGATCGAGAAGGACGGCTCGACGCGCGTCGCGGCTTGACTGGAACCCGGGGAGTAAACGTGGTGCCAGCCATGATCAATGGCTTATCGGTCGATGTTGAGGATTGGTTTCAGGTCGGTGCCTTTGAAAAGGTGATTGATCGCGGTGATTGGGACGCTCTGGAACATCGCGTTGCGGCCAACACCCATGCGGTCCTCGACCTGTTTGGCGAGGTCGGTGTCAAGGCGACCTTTTTCACGCTGGGCTGGGTCGCGGCGCGCTATCCGCAGGTCATTCGCCGCGTTGTGGAGGAGGGGCACGAACTGGCCAGCCACGGGCTGGACCATGCGCGGGTTTACACGCTGGGGGCAGAGCGTTTTGCACAGGATCTGAAGGACGCGCGCAGCATTCTGGAGGATGTCGGCGGGGTTGCCATCAGGGGCTATCGCGCGCCGAGCTTTTCCATCGACCCGCGCACACCCTGGGCACACGCCATTCTGGCCGAACAAGGCTATGCCTATTCCTCCAGCGTCGCGCCCATCGCGCATGATCATTATGGCTGGCGCGATGCGCCGCGCTTTGCCTTTCGTCCGCTGGCGGACAGCGACCTGATCGAAATTCCCGTCACCACCGTGACCATCGCGGGGCGGCGGCAGGCAGCGGGTGGCGGCGGTTTCTTCCGGCTCTTTCCCTATTGGTTCAGCCAATGGGCGCTGCGCCGGGTGAATACGGTCGATGGGCAGCCCGGCATCACCTATTTCCACCCTTGGGAGATCGACCCTGATCAGCCGCGGGTGGCCGGTGCGTCGGTGCGTTCGCGCTTGCGGCATTATACAAATCTTGACGTGATGGCGCCTAAACTGGCGCGACTGGTTCGGGATTTTCAGTGGGGACGCATGGACAGGCTGGTTGCAGAGCAGGCTTCGCACGCGGTGTTCTTTGATGTCGCCGCGTGCGATGCGAGCGCCACGGCGCCTGATGCGCTGTCGGCATGAACGCGATGTCCGGACTGGCGCTGAATGGCCAGCCTCTGGCCGTTGCGGTGCGCCTGCTCGACCTGTCTGACCCGCGCGAGGCTGCCCGTGTCGAGGCCTTTCTTGCCAGACATCCCGATGCGACGCCGTTTCATCGCCCTTGCTGGGGCGCGGCGGTGGCGCGTGGTACGGGAAACCCTGCGCTGGCACTGGCGCTGGAGGAGGGCGCTGATCTGGTCGCCTATCTGCCGCTCAATCTTATTCATTCCCCCATTTTCGGTCGGATGATGGCCTCTTGCGGTTTTGCCGTTGCAGGCGGGGCGCTGGTCAAGCCCGGCGTGGATGCCCAAATGCTCTTTGCGGCGCTGGAAGAGCTGTGCCAGCGCCATCTGTGCGCCGGTGCCGAAATGCGTGGTGGCCCGCTGCCTGGCGACCGGCCTGGCTGGGTGGTCAAGACGCGGTCGCACAGCGGGTTTGTCCGCCCGCTCGCCGCCGATGACGAGGCCGAACTGCTGGCTATCCCCCGCAAACAGCGGGCCGAGGTCCGCAAGGGCCTGGCCCAAAGCTTTGATGTGGTGACGGGCGGCGCCGAACTGGCCGAGGAGCACTACCGCGTCTATGCCACCAGCGTGCGCAATCTGGGCACTCCGGTTTTTCCCAAGGCGCTGTTCCGGGCCGTGCTCGACGGGTTTGGGCCCGATGCCGATATTCTCACCATCCGTCATGAGGGCGTGGCGGTGGCCAGCGTGCTCTCGCTCTATCATCGCGGCGCGGTGATGCCCTATTGGGGCGGAGGGACATGGGCGGCACGCGGGCTGCGTGCCAATGATCGCATGTATTTCGAACTGATGCGCCACGCGCGGGGCAGGGGCTGCACCCATTTCGATTTCGGCCGCTCGAAGACCAACAGCGGCGCGCATGATTTCAAGCGCAACTGGGGTTTCGAACCGACGCCGCTCTCCTATGGCGTTTACACCGCGCCGGGCCAGCCCGCGCGTGACGCGGACCCCACCAGTGCCGCCCATGCCCGGCGTATCGCTCTCTGGAAGAAACTGCCCCTGCCGCTGGCCAATCTGGTGGGGCCATGGATCGCGCGGGGGCTGGGGTGACGGCTCCGTCCGGCGAGATCCTGTTTCTGGCCCATCGCATGCCTTTTCCGCCCGACCGGGGGGACAAGATCCATTCGCATCATGTGCTGCGCGCTTTGGCCAAAATCGCGCCGGTGCATGTGGGGTGCTTTGCCGAGGATCGCGCCGACTGGGCACAGGAACATGTGTTGTCGGAGTTGGCGGAGAGTTATTGCCTGCGCGCCCGCACCAAGCCGCTGGCCCTCGCCGGGCTGGAAGCTCTGGTCAAAGGCGCGCCGATCAGCCTGACCGCTTTTCATGACCGCAAGCTTGCCGCCTGGGTGAAGGCGCTGCTGGCAACGGGGCGGATTGGCACGATCTTCATCTTCTCCGGCCAGATGGGCCAATATGTGCCCGATGATTTTGCCGGGCGGGTCATTCTCGATCTCGTCGATGTCGATTCCGCCAAATTCGAGGCTTATGCTTCCGCTGGCAAATTCCCGATGCGCTGGGTCCATGCGCGTGAAGGGCATCTGCTGCGCGCTGTGGAAACGCATTATGCCCGGCGCGCGCAAGCCACCCTGCTGGTCAGCCAGGCCGAGGCAGATCTTTTCTCCAGCCGGTTACCGCCTGAGATGTCCGCCCATGTCGGCGTTTTGCCCAACGGCATCGATTGTGATTATTTCGCGCCCGGCATCGCCGCCGATAGAGCCATGCAGGTTCATTCCGGCCCGCATCTCATTTTCACCGGGCAAATGGATTATCCCCCCAATATTGCGGCTGTCGCGCGCGTGGTTCAACGCTTGATGCCCGCCGTTCTGGCCCGCTATCCTGCGGCGCGTTTTCATGTCGTGGGCCGCGCGCCCACAGCTCTTGTGCGGGGGCTGCACGGCACCAACGGATGCATCGTGCATGGCGCCGTTCCGGACGTGCGACCTTATCTGGCCGGCGCAACGCTTGCCCTGATCCCGCTCGACATCGCGCGGGGCATCCAGAACAAGGTTCTAGAAGCCATGGCTATGGCTTTGCCCTGCGTACTCAGCTCCGGGGCGGCCAATGGCATTGGTGCAAGGGACGGGGTGGATTATGCAGTCGCTGACGATGACGATGATCTCGTGGCCGCCATCCTCACCTTGCTGGCGGATCGCGACGCCGCGCAGGCCATGGGGCAAGCGGCACGACATCACGTTCTGGCCCGTGCCAGCTGGCAGGCGGCGCTCGCTCCCTTAGCCGATCTGGTGACGCCATGATGCGTGTACGACGCGACCCCTCTTCGGATTTCGCGCTGTCACCCGCATGGCGTGGCGGACTGATCCGGCTTGGTATGGTCTGGGTCGCGTCGATCGCTCTTGCCATGCAGGACTGGCTGGCCATGGGGCATCAGTGGTGGACCATTTCCACCTATGCCCATGTCATGCTCGTCCCGTTCATTCTCGGCTGGCAGGTGTGGCACCGCTGGCCGCAGGCGCGCTTCCTCGAACCGCTGTGCTGGTTGCCGGGTCTGGCCTTGTATGGGGTTGCGGTGCTGGGCTGGGTGCTGGGCACATTGGCCGGTGTGGCCGAGGTGGCACAGGCCGGCGCGGTCGCCATGCTGATGGCGGCAGTGCCTCTGGTCTTGGGCGCGCGGATCAGTGCTGCCTTCCTGTTTCCAATCGCTTACATGGTCTTTCTCATCCCGTTTGGCGATGAGATCATTCCGCCACTCCAGACCATCACCGCGCGGCTGACGATCCTGCTGGTGCAGATTTCGCACATTCCCGCACGCATCGACGGGGTCTTCATCGATACGCCCGCAGGTCTGTTCGAAGTGGCAGAGGCCTGTTCGGGCGTGAAATTCCTTGTCGCCATGCTGGCCTTTGGTGCTTTGGCAGCCAATGTCTGCTTCCGCACCTGGAGGCGCAGGCTGATTTTCATGGCGGTCTGCGTCATCGTGCCTGTTCTGGCCAATGGCGTGCGTGCCTGGGGCACGGTCTATGTGGCGCAGATCAAGGGCGCCGATTACGCCGGCGGCTTCGATCACATTGTCTATGGCTGGTTTTTCTTTGCTGCGGTGATCGCCGCCATCATCGCGATCAGCTGGCCTTTCTACGACCGCGCCATTGCCGATCCGATGATCGACGGCCCGGCGATCGCCGCCAGCAAGCGGCTTACGCGATGGGAGGCCTTGCCGATGCGCGGGCGCAGCGCGATGGTCGGCGCTGGCGCTCTATTGCTGGGCGCGCTGGGGTGGACAAACGCAGCCCTGAGCCTGAGCGCGCCCATGCCGCCCCATATCGAACCGCCGGTGATCGCTGGCTGGCACCGGGTCGGTACGCCGCTGATGATCGACTGGACGCCGCGTCTGAGCGGTGCCGATCACCACATTCAACTGCGTTACGCCGATGATGCCGGGCGTATCGTCGATATGGTCTATGCGCTTTACGCCTCGCAAGGTCCGGGCAAGAAGGCGACCGGCTATGGCGAAGGAGCGCTTCCCGTCGGCACGCCATGGCAATGGCAGGGCGCGGGCCCGCCGGCGCTGGCCGCGAAGAGCGAGCGCCTGCTGGCAAAAGGGCATATCGCCAGATTGGCACAAACGACATGGCGGACCGGCGATACCACCACGGGGTCCTCGATCGCCCTGCGCCTCGCCAAACTGGAGGACCGGCTGCTGCTGCGCCGCCGCCCGACGATGACGATGATCCTCTCTGTCGAGGAGGAGACGAGTGCCATCGACCCGCGCCGCGACCCGGCGGCACGGACGCTGGCCGATTTTCGCCGCGCCATGGGGCCCATCGGCACGGTGATGGACCAGATTGCGCAAGGTAGCTGATAGCATGGTCGCGTTAGGGGCATGGAAAGAGCCTTGCGGTTAACCATGCCCCGAGAAGGGGTTTGACGATGTGCGGTCTGGCAGGGATTTTCCATGGCGATGCCAATGCGCGGGCGGACGCGGGCATCCTGCGTGCCATGTGCGATGCCATCGCCCATCGCGGGCCCGACGGCTATGGCGTGTGGGAGGGCGGGGCGGTTGCGCTTGGTCATCGCCGCCTCTCGATCATCGACATTGCAGGATCGCCCCAGCCGATGGCGTCGAGCGATGGCCGTGCCATGCTGGTCTTTAACGGCGAGATCTACAATTACCGCCAATTGCGTGCGGAATTGATCGCGCAGGGCGCGCGGTTTCACACCGATGGCGACAGCGAGGTCATCCTGGCCGCCTATCAGCGCTGGGGCGTCGATTGTGTCGAGCGATTGTCAGGCATGTTCGCCTTTGCGCTCTATGATCTGGAGCGGCGCGAAATGCTGCTGGCACGCGACAGGCTCGGGGTCAAACCTCTGTTTCTGGCGCAATTGCCGGATGGCTCCACCATTTTTGCCTCCGAATTGAAAGGGCTGCTGGCTCATCCCGGACTGGAGCGGCGGGTCGATCCGCTGGCCATCGAGGACTATCTGACCTGGGGCTATGTGCCCGATCATCGCTCGATCCTCGCGGGCGTCTGGAAACTGCCTGCCGCCCATGTGCTGGTCTTGCGCCATGGCGCGCCCGTGCCAGCACCGCGTCCCTATTGGGATGTGTCCTTTGCCGACCGCGCGACGGGAAGCGAGGCCGATCTCCAGGCTGAACTGGCGGGTTTGATCGAGGATTGCGTGACGAGCCGGATGGTGGCCGATGTGCCGCTGGGGGCGTTCCTGTCGGGCGGGGTGGACAGTTCGGCGGTGGTGGCGATGATGGCGCGCCATTCGGCGGGGCCGGTCAAGACCTGTTCGATCGGCTTTGACGTGAAAGCGCTGGATGAAACTGGCTATGCGAGCATGGTCGCGCAGCGCTATGCGACCGATCATGCCACCCGCATGGTCTCGCCCGATGATTTTGAGGCGGTTGACGCTTTGGCGGCGATGTTCGACGAGCCTTTCGCTGATGCCAGCGCCTTGCCCACCTGGCGCGTGTGTCAATTGGCGCGCGAGCATGTGACGGTGGCATTGTCGGGCGATGGGGCGGACGAGGCCTTTGCCGGTTATCGCCGCCACCGCTTTCTTTATGGCGAGGACCGGGTGCGCGGCGTGCTGCCTTCGGCCTGGCGCCGCCCCATTTTCGGTCTGGCCGGGCGGCTTTACCCCAAGGCGGACTGGGCGCCGCGCCCCTTGCGCGCCAGGACGACTCTGCTGTCTTTGGCCGGTTCCTCGGCACAGGCCTATGCTGGCGCGGTGGCCGTGACCGGGCCGGTCCTGCGCGAAAGGCTCTACAGCGCCGATTTCCTGCGCGAGCGGGGCGATTATCGTGCTGAAGCGCCCTTTATCGCGATGATGGAGGCCGCGCCTGCCCGCTCGGGGCTCGACAGGGCGCAATATGCCGATCTCAAATTCTGGCTGCCGGGCGATATTCTGACCAAGGTCGATCGCGCCTCGATGGCGGTGGGGCTGGAGGCGCGCGAGCCATTGCTCGACCATCGGCTGATCGAATTTGCCGCGCGTTTGCCCGAGCCCATGCGCATACGCGGCATGCAGGGCAAATGGCTGATGAAGCAGGCGATGCGGCCCAACCTGCCCGATGACATCCTGTTCCGCCCCAAACAGGGCTTTGTCACCCCCATCGCGCAATGGTTCCGCGGCCCGCTATCGGGCGAGGCGCTGCGCATCGGGCAGGGCGGCGCGCTGGCGGCCACGGGCTGGTTTGATAAGGAGGCCATTGCCAGCGCAGCAAAGGCTCATGTGGTGGGCGCCAGCGATCATTCCCGCCTGCTCTGGCAATTGCTTCAGCTCGACCGTTCGCTCACCAATCTCGGCCTCGCCTAGCGCTCTTCCGGTCGGTAATCACGCTGCCCGGTGGCAGGATTGTACCAGACCTGCATGGTCACGCCGCTCTCATCGTCGATGAAGCGCTCAGATGTCGGCTCCCAGCCCGTTTCCGGTACAGTCTTACCGCGATAGCGCCGCTCGATCAGGGCCGACAGGATGAGGATCAGGCCGAAGAAGGCCGGCGGCCACAGCGGCCAGAGCAGGATCGAGAGCAGGATCAGCGCCCCGCCCAGCGTGAGGACCGCAATGCCGACCAGGGGGCGCATCAGACCCGCTCGATCTTCACCGCCGTGCCATAGGCGACCACTTCATTCATCGCCTGACCGATCTGGCCGGAATCAAAGCGCATCATCACCACTGCATCGGCTCCCATCAGCCTGGCATTGGCGACCAGCCTGTCGAGCGCATGGCGTCGCGTATCTTCGACCAGTGCGGAATATTCCTTGATCTCGCCACCGATGATCGTGCGCAGGGCCGCAACGAAATTGCCCGCCAGACCCCGGCTGCGCACCACCACGCCAAACACCTGGCCCAGTGTTTCCGTCGCGCGATACCCGGGAATGTTTTCCGTTGTGGTGACGAGCATGGTTCAAGCCTCTCTCGATGAACTGTCTGGCGAAACTATCAGACACACCGGGAAATGCGAGAGGGGAGCTTAGCCGGTGATGCCCTCGACCACACCGTGGCCCGCGGCCATATAGTCGCGGCTTTGCATTTCCATCAGGCGGCTGATGGTGCGGTCAAATTCGAACCGTCCATCGCCGGCCTCATAGAGATCCTCGGGAGCCGCGTCGGCGGTGACGAAGAGCTTCACGCGATGCTCGTAAAGCGCATCGATCAGCGTTACGAAGCGGGCGGCCTCATTGCGCATGTCAGGCCCCATGCGCTTGATGCCGACGAGGATGACCGTGTGGTAATGGCGGGCAATCGCCAGATAATCCGAGGCGCCGCGCGCTTCGCCGCACAGCTTCCTGAAACTGAAGACGCCCACACCCTTCAGGCTCTTGGGCACATGCAGCAGGCGGCCACCGCCGACATCAAGGTCGAGCGAGGGGACATTGGCGGCATCCTCGGGCGGATAGTCGGTCAGGCGGAAAAAGACTTCGCGCACGCGCTGGGTGGCTGCCTCGCCCAGCGGCATGTGCCAGCTGGCAATACCCATCAGGCGCTCAAGGCGATAGTCGACCTTGCCGTTGAGGGTGAGGACATCGAGTTCAGTCTCGATAAGGGCGATGAAGGGCAGGAAATGCTCGCGGTTGAGTCCGTCCTTGTAGAGCTCGCGCGGGGCCCGGTTGCTCGTCGTCACGATGACCAGCCCATGTTCGCGGATAAGCGCAGTGAACAGGCGGCTCATGATCATCGCGTCGGCTGAATTGTTGACGACCATTTCGTCAAAGGCCAGCACGCGCAGACCCTGAGCGATCTTCGCCGCGACTTGCGGGATCGGGTCACCCAGTTCCTTTTGCCGGACCTCGCGCATCACCTCATGCACTTCGAGCATGAAGGCGTGAAAATGGACGCGGCGCTTTTCTGGAATGGCCAGCGTGTCGTGGAACAGGTCCATCAGCATGCTCTTGCCGCGCCCCACGCCGCCCCACATATAGACCCCGCGCGGCGGGAGCGCCTTGCGGCCCAGCAAACGGCCGAAAAAGCCATGGCCCTGATGTGCTTCCAGTTCCTGCTGCAGTTGCGCCAGTCGAGCCGCGGCGGCGGCCTGTTCGGCATCGGGGCGCAGTTCCTCGCGGGCAATCAGTTGCTGGTAACGGTCAAGCAGGGCTTGGGGCATGGACGCTCTGTTATCTTCGCGGATGGTTCGCTTGGCGCTGCCAGCATGGGGGCGGCAGGTCAAGGGTGGGGGGGGGCTGCCTTTGATGCCTGACAAGAAAAAGGGCCGCCCTCTCAGGCGACCCTTTTTATCCCATGAGGCGAGAGGCGATCAGATCGCGCGCTCGGCCTGCATCTTCTTGATTTCGGCAATGGCGCGCGCCGGGCTCAGGCCCTTGGGGCACACATTGGCGCAGTTCATGATGGTGTGGCAGCGGTACAGGCGGAAGGGATCTTCCAACGCGTCCAGACGCTCGCCGGTCATCTCGTCGCGGCTATCGGCCAGCCAGCGATACGCCTGAAGCAGGATGGCCGGGCCCAGGAACTTGTCACTGTTCCACCAGTAGCTCGGGCACGAGGTCGAGCAGCAGGCGCACAGAATGCACTCATACAGGCCGTCCAGCTTTTCGCGCTGCTCGGGGCTCTGCAGGCGCTCCTTGCCCGAGGGCGTGGGGGTGACGGTCTGCAGCCAGGGGCGGATGCTGGCATATTGCGCATAGAAATGCGTAAAATCGGGAACGAGGTCCTTGATGACCTCCATGTGCGGCAGCGGCGTGATGCGCACATTGCCCGAGAGATCCTCGATCGCCGTGGTGCAGGCCAGACCGTTGCGGCCATTGATGTTCATGGCGCAGGACCCGCAGATCCCCTCGCGGCACGAACGGCGCAGCGTCAGGGTCGAGTCGACCTCGTTCTTGATCTTGAGCAGTGCGTCGAGAACCATCGGCCCACACCGGTCGAGATCGATCTCGAACGTGTCGTAGCGGGGGTTCTCACCACTGTCCGGGTCATAGCGATAGACGGTGAACTTCTTGACCCTGCTGGCGCCTTCTGCCTTGTGAACATGGCCCTTGCCATTGATCTTGCTGTTGGCGGGGAGGGTAAAGGTTGCCATAGCGCGCTTCCAAGTCCAATCGAACACAAGTTGCGGATCGCGACGCAGCGCGAGCCCTTGGCCTCTCTCTACTGTTTTGGGCGCGCGGGGCAAGGTGCTTTGTTGCGCTGCACGAAAGTCTTATGGTCTCATTGGCATGCAAAAGACCGGGAAAGCCAGCGCTCTCCCGGTCTCTTTCATGTGGTCAGCCTGAGCGAAGGCGCCCTGACAGCAGGCTTACGCCCCGAAGGTGCGCTGCCACCAGCCGCGACGCGGTGTGCCGTCATCGGTTTCGGCAACCGGTTCGGCCTCAGGAGCCGGCTCGGCAGCGACTTCGACCGGAGCGGCCTCCTCAACGACCTTCTTCTTGCGCACGCGCTTGGGCTTGGCAGGGGCCTCCACAACCGCTTCAGCCGGAGCAGCTTCGGCCGCAGCGGCGGGCGCTGCTTCCTCGACCTTCTTCTTGCGGGTGCGCTTGGGCTTGGCGGGGGCTTCAGCCTCGACAGGCGCGACCTCAACCACGACCGGTGTTTCCTCGACCACCTTTTTCTTGCGGGTGCGCTTGGGCTTGGCAGGAGCCTCGACCGCCGCTTCCTCAGCCGCTTCCACAGGGGCTTGCTCGGTAACGACAGTTTCCGCCACCGGCTCGGCCTCGACCACGGCTTCGTCGGCCTCCTCGCCGGCGGTTTCGCCCGCAGTCTCACCCTCACCCCGGCCACGGCCACGACGGCGACGACCGCGACGGCGACGCTTGCGCGCTCCGCCCTGATCGTCCTCACCCTCGGCACTGGTTTCAGGCGAGGTATCCTCGCCATTATCCTCGCCTTCGGCGCCGCTGTCGCCGTCCTCGCCAGTGTCCTCGCCGGCATCCTCGGTCTGAGCCTCGGTGCTGTCGTCGCGGCGATCACGGCCACGGCCACGGCGACGCTTGCGACGCTTGCGGCGCTCGTTGCCGTCGCTCTCGCTTTCGCCGTCGCGCGCTTCGGCGTCGTTGTCGTCCTCGGCCTCGTCCTCGAACTCGTCCTCGGGCAGATCCTCAAGATCATCCTCGAAGGTGATCGGCGTGAAGCGGGGCACAAACTCGTTGCGCGGGCCGCTGGAGACGACGCGCATCTTGGCGCCCTCATTCTCGCCCTCGGGGATCACCTCGACGGCCACGCCATAGCGCTCCTCGATCTCGTGCAGGTCGGCGCGCTTGCCGTTCAGCACATAGATCGCCGCTTCCTGGCTGGCGAAGAGGGTGACTGTGGTGCCCTTGCCCTTGGCGGCTTCTTCCTCGATGAGGCGCAGCGCCGACAGGCCGGCGGAACCGGCGGTGCGGACCAGACCCGAACCGTCGCAATGCGGGCAGGCGCGCGTCGTGGCTTCCAGCACGCCCGTGCGCAGGCGCTGGCGGCTCATTTCCATCAGGCCGAAGGACGAAATGCGGCCCACCTGGATGCGCGCGCGGTCGTTCTTGAGCGCTTCCTTCATGGCCTTCTCGACCTTGCGGACGTTCGAGCCATATTCCATGTCGATGAAGTCGATCACGACGAGGCCGGCCATGTCGCGCAGGCGGAGCTGCCGTGCAATCTCGCGCGCGGCCTCAAGGTTGGTGGCAACGGCGGTCTGCTCGATGCCATGCTCCTTGGTGGAGCGGCCCGAGTTGATGTCGATGCTGACCAGCGCTTCGGTCGGGTTGATGACAATGTAGCCGCCTGACTTGAGCTGCACCACCGGATCATACATCGCTGTCAGCTGATCCTCGGCGCCATAGCGCTGGAACAGCGGCACGGGGTCGGCATAATGCTTCACCCGGCGCGCATGGCTGGGCATCAGCAGCTTCATGAAATCGCGCGCGTCATGGAAGCCATGATCGCCCTCGACCACCACTTCCTCGATCTCACGATTGTAGATGTCGCGGATGGCGCGTTTGATGAGGTCACTGTCCGAATGGATCAGCGCCGGCGCCGAGGCCTTCATCGTTCCCTCGCGGATCTCGTCCCACAGGCGGGCGAGATAGTCGAAGTCGCGCTTGATCTCGGTCTTGGTGCGCTGGAGGCCGGCCGTGCGCACGATGCAGCCCATGCTCTTGGGCAGGTCCATCTCGGCGATGATCGACTTGAGGCGCTTGCGGTCAGCCACGCTGGAAATCTTGCGCGAAATGCCGCCGCCATGGCTGGAATTGGGCATCAGCACGCAATAGCGACCGGCCAGCGAGAGATAGGTGGTGAGGGCAGCGCCCTTGTTGCCGCGCTCTTCCTTCACGACCTGAACCAGCAGCACCTGGCGGCGGTGGATCACGTCCTGGATCTTGTAGCGACGGCGCAGAGCCATGCGCTTGGCGCGCAGTTCGTCGGCCTGCTTGGCACGCTGGCCACCCTGTTGCCCGCCCTGACGGCGACGGCGCCCGCGGGGCTGGCCCTCACTCTCGGCGTTTTCTTCAGCAGCGTGGGTTTCGTCGAAACCTTCCTCGACATGGCCCGCCTCGATGGTGGCGACATCATCCTTTTCGGAGGTGTCGACCTCGATCACCGAACCATTGTCCTGCGCGGAATCATCGGCAAAGCCGTCGCTGTCGAAATCATCGCCGTCGAAGTCCTCGTCCGCTTCGGAGACGGCGCGCAGGGCGGCCTCTTCCTCGGCATGCGCGGCTTCTTCAGCCAGCAGGGCCTCGCGATCCTCCTTGGGGATCTGGTAATAGTCAGGGTGGATTTCGGAGAAGGCAAGGAAACCGTGACGGTTGCCCCCGAAATCAACAAAAGCGGCCTGCAACGAGGGTTCGACCCGCGTTACCTTGGCCAGATAGATATTGCCCTTGATCTGCTTGTGATCAGCAGAATCAAAGTCGAATTCCTCAATACGATTGCCCTTGAGCACCGCCACCCGGGTCTCTTCCGAGTGGCGCGCATCGATCAGCATGCGCGTTGTCATTATCAAATCTCCAACCACGCGGGCAATGTGATGCCACGGCGCGGCGCTTTACAGAAATGCCACGGGGCCGGCGCGGGCGCATGGCGCCCTGGGCCGGGGTGGCGAAGTGAAAAAACCCGGTGCCCGACATGATCGGGCAGGGGATGGTGAAGCTGTCATGCAGGGCAAAGGCGATGCCGCAGGTCTTGCGACCCACGGTTATGCCATGGCCAGAGGCCCGGGGGCTGAAGCTGACGTGAGCCTGCGTGATGGCGTTGCTTGTGTCTGCAAGGCGTGAAAGGCGCGGCTGTTTTGCCGGCGCATCGGCGATAGGGTGCATCCGTTCCGGAAGGTGGCGCATGAAAGTCACTGCCGAAAAACGATATTTCGCGGCAGGAGAGGCGCGGAAGAAATGTCCGGCGGATGGATGTTTGTGCGACCCCGCAGTTGCCGATCCGTCAGATGCCCACACCGATGCGGCCCCGAGGGGCGGCATGGAACGGGACATCAAACAGCTCATCATACCTGCATCAACCTGTCGTCCCCGGCAAAAAAACCGGGCGGGTGCGAAACATGAAAAAGCATGCGGGCCTGCCTTTCGGGTGTTTACCGCTGGTCCGATATCCTCGTTCCAGCCCCGATCTTGCTTTCGCAAACCCCTGTTTTGCAGGGTTATCGGGCGAATGCGCTGTGCATGCCTGTTTCGACATTGGTATGCCTAGCACCCCTCGCGCGACTCGGCAAGCGGCATGGTCCACCAATATGATGGAACAGCGGGCCCGCGATCTTGCGCAGCTTTGTTGCGCGGTGATGATGAAGCCTGCTTGAACGGCGCGCGCGATCACGGTTTGCGGTGTGGCCATCTTCCCATTGCGCAAGGCGCGGGCGCGGCCTAGACCTTGCCGGCAAAGGAGCAGGGTCGCCCGTTTATCGGGTCAAAAGGCGGGCGCAAACGGTTAACGTGGTATCTTCAGGCGATGAATTGCAACCGCACGGCGCGGGTGAGATAGCGGGCGATGCTCACGGCGCTGGCTCGCCCGCGCGTTTCGATCTGGCGGGTTTCGCGTGGCGCGCGGCCTTGCTGGCCCCGATTGCACTGGCAGCCGGCGCGGCGGGAGCCGCCCGCTTCATCGCGCAGCCGCCTGACAGTGCCCATGCCTATGTCATCCACCTTGCCTTGCCACCATCGGGAGAGGGGCTGGGGCTGCCGCCGGTGCAGGGGCCGCTCGATGCCAGTCGCCCGCTGGTGGTGATTGATGCCGGTCACGGCGGGCACGATCCGGGCGCGCAAAGTGACGCCAGTGGCAAGCCCTTGCGTGAAAAGGATCTGACGCTGGCGCTGGCGTTGGCGCTGCGTGATCAGCTGCTGGCCAATGGCGGCGTGCGCGTGGCGCTGACGCGCGAAACCGACCGTTACCTGATGCTTGAGGAACGGTCCGATATCGCGCGCAGGCTCAGGGCCGATCTGTTCGTCTCGATCCATGCCGACAGCGCCGACAGCCCGCAGGCCAGCGGCGCAACGCTGTATACCCTCTCGGCCAAGGGCAGCACCGAGGAAGCCGGCAAGATTGCCGCACGTGAAAACCGGGCCGATACCGTCAATGGCGTGCAACTGGCGGGCACCAGCAACACGGTCGGCGCCATGCTGGTGGACCTGTCGCAGCGCCATGTTTCTGATCAGTCCTCGCGCTTTGCTGCCTTGGCCTTGCGCGAAGGGCAACCGCGATTCGCCTTTCGCCCGCGTCCGGTCCAGTCGGCGGCCTTTGTCGTGCTCAAGTCGCCCGATGTGCCATCGGTTCTGTTCGAGGCCGGCTATATCTCCAATCCCGACGATGCCGCGCGCCTGTCCTCGCCCGAGGGGCGCATGGCCTTTGCCGAGACGACCGCGCAGGCGATCCGCGTCTATTTCGCGCGTGAAACCAGCGCCTCGGTAACGCCATGAACCGCGCTGGACGCCTGCCGAACTGTGCTGGCCTAGCGCCGCCCGCCCGTGCTAGGGGGCCAAGCCATTATGTCTGACACGCCTCCCAGCCCGCCCGAACAGGACGACGACCACCATCTGCGCATCCGCCGCGATGCCGGGGGGATTGTGGCGCGGGGCTGGGGGCATCTGCGTTCCGTGCTGGGCTGGGCTGGGCATCATCTGGCGCACCTGCCCGGTTCCGACCGTCTGCGTGCCGCCTGGCATGCCAGCCGCTGGGTTCGTTTGCTGGGCTATGCCTGCGCGCTGATGGTGGTGTGCTATGGCGCGCTCTGGGTAACGGTGATCCGCAACCTGCCCTCGGCGGACAAGCTGCTGACCTATCAGCCGCCCTTGCCCACCATGGTGCGCGGGGCTGATGGCTCGATCATCTATTCCTATGCCCGTGAACGACGCGTGCAATTGCGGTTCGTCGATTTCCCCAAGCCGATGATCAACGCGTTCCTTTCGGCCGAGGACAAGAATTTCTTCAGCCATGGCGGGGTGGATTTTGTTGGCCTGGCGCAGGCGGTGGTTGATTATACGGTCAAGTTCGGGTCCGGCGAAAGGGCGCGTGGTGGGTCGACCATCACCCAGCAAGTGGCCAAGAACATCCTGATCGGCAATGAATATTCGATCAGCCGCAAGCTGAAGGAAATGCTGCTGGCGCGGCGCATCGAAAGCGTGCTGACCAAGGAGCAGATCCTCGAACTCTATCTCAACGAGATCCCGCTGGGGCGGCAGTCCTTTGGCGTACAGGCGGCATCGCGCGCCTATTTCGGCAAGGATGTGGGCGACCTGCAATTGCATGAGGCCGCCTTCCTCGCCATTCTGCCCAAGGCGCCCGAAACCTACAGCCGCGCCAAATTCGCCGACAAGGCCATGGCCCGCCGCAACTGGGTTCTGGACCAGATGGTGAAGAACGGCTTCGTTTCAGCCCATGATGCCGAGGTTGCCAAGGCCCAGCCGCTCGGCATCATCGCCCAGCCCAAGCGGGACACTTACGACCCCTCGGTCGGCTATTTCGTCGAGGAGGTGCGCCGCGATCTCATCGACAAATATGGCGAGACGGCCGATGACAGCCCGAACAGCGTCTATGCCGGCGGTCTCTGGGTCCGCACTTCGCTCGACAGCGAATTGCAGAAGGCGGCGCAGGATGCATTGCGCGGCGGTCTGCTGCGCTATTGGGCGGGCAAGGGGTGGCATGGGCCCATCGCTCATGTCGACCTCGACATCGATCATTGGCAAGGCCAGTTGATTGGCCAGAACAAGAGCATCTCCTACCTCGACTGGCGCGTCGGCCTTGTCCTTCGGAAATCGGGCGGCGCGGGGCAGATCGGCTTCTCCGACGGCTCGACCTATCCTTTGATCGGTGACCTTTCTCAGGTTCATCCCGGCGACATCGTGGCCAGCGCGCCGGCGGGCGGCGGTGCTTATGCCCTGCGCATCGTGCCGGGCGTTTCGGGCGGCATGCTGGTGGAGCAGCCGGAAACAGGGCGCGTGCTGGCCATGGCCGGTGGTTTCGACTTCGGCCTCGACAGCTTCAATCGGGCTACTCAGGCCCAGCGGCAGCCCGGCTCGACCATCAAACCTTTCGTTTATGCCACGGCGCTCGACAATGGCATGACGCCCGCCACCATGGTTCCCGACCAGAGCTTCTGCGTCAATCAGGGGGCGAACCTTGGCACCAAATGTTTCAAGAACTTCGGCACCGAAGGCGGCGGCGGCATCCACACCATGCGCTGGGGTCTTGAACAGTCGCGCAACCTGATGACCGTGCACATCGCCAATGACACTGGCATGGACAAGGTGGTGCGCACCTTCAAGCGCATGGGCATCGGCGATTATCAGCCCTATCTCTCCTTCGCGCTGGGCGCCGGCGAGACGACCGTGGCGCAGATGGTCAACGCCTATTCCGCGCTGGCCGACAACGGACTGCAACACGACCAGTCGCTGATAGACTTCATCCAGGACCGTAATGGCAAGGTCATCTGGCGGAATGATCAGCGCAATTGCACCGGCTGCAACATGGCTAACTGGGATGGTAAGCCGATGCCGCGCTTCAGTCAGCGCGGGCGGCAGGTGCTCGACGCGCGCACGGCCTATCAGGTGGTGCACATGCTTGAAGGCGTGATCATTCGTGGCACGGGCGTGGCTTTGCGGGACCTTGGCCTGCCGCTCTTCGGCAAGACAGGCACGACGACTGGCCCGACCAACGTGTGGTTTGTCGGCGGTTCGCCCAACATCGTGGGCGGCGTCTATCTGGGTTATGATCAGCCCCGCTCACTGGGCGGTTACGCGCAGGGCGGCACGTTTGCCGCGCCGATTTTCCGCCAGTTCGTGCTGGATTCGCGTGACCGTTGGGACCATACGCCCTTTGTTGCGCCGCCCGGCATCCGCATGGTCAAGATTGACCGCACCTCGGGCCAGCGCGTCTTTGGTGGCACGCCCAGTGATGAGGCCAAGGCCGAGGTCATTTGGGAGGCTTTCAAGCCTGAAACCGAGCCCAGCCGCGTCACTCGGCAGGAGCAGATCGTCGCCAAGCGTTCCGAATTGCTCGATGCGATCCGGCGCGGGTTCGATGCTGTGTCCGGCAAGGGGCCGCAGGCTGATGCGCCGGGTGATTTTGCCGGTGAGCGGGGCGGGGTTTATTGATCTGGCGGAGCGGGAAGGGCGTGTCGTCACCCTTCCGCTCTCCCACTTCCCCTTTACTTTGCGGGCCAGTCGTCTAACGGGCCACAGCTTGTATTCTGTCGGAGTGAGTGACCATGCGTGCCGAGGGGCAGGCCCATATTGACCGGATCGATGCTGCTCTGGCGCTCGTCCGCAAATTCCTGGACTGGGATCGCGCGCTGCGGCGCTTTGACGAGCTGAACGCGCGCGTTGAGGACCCCAAGCTCTGGGACAACCCCAAGGAAGCCGAAGCGGTGATGCGTGAGCGTCGCCGGCTGGAGGCGAGCATTGGCGCGGTCAACAGCATCAGCGCCGAAATGGCCGATGCCATTGAGTTCGTCGAGCTGGGCGAGATGGAAGGCGACGAGGATACGATCGCTGAAGGTCTCGCCACGCTGGCCGCACTGGCCGAGCGGGCCGACAACGACAAGGTGCAAGCGCTGTTGGCGGGCGAGGCCGATGCCAGCGACACCTATCTTGAAGTCCATGCGGGTGCTGGCGGCACCGAAAGCCAGGACTGGGCCGAGATGCTCCAGCGCATGTATTCGCGCTGGGCGGAGCGCCATGGCTACAAGGTCGAGCTGGTCGATTATCACGCTGGCGAACAGGCCGGGATCAAGAGCGCGACGCTGCTGATCAAGGGTGAAAACGCCTATGGCTACGCCAAGACCGAGAGCGGCGTGCATCGCCTCGTCCGCATCAGCCCCTATGACAGCTCGGCGCGGCGCCACACGTCGTTCAGTTCGGTCTGGGTCTATCCGGTGGTTGATGACAACATCGAGATCGAGATCAATCCGGCTGACCTCAAGATCGATACCTATCGCGCCTCGGGCGCGGGTGGCCAGCATGTGAACACCACCGATTCGGCGGTGCGTATCACCCACGTGCCCAGCGGCATCATCGTGGCCAGTCAGAACGACCGCAGCCAGCACAAGAACCGCGCCACCGCGATGAACATGCTGAAGGCGCGCCTGTACGAGACCGAACTGGCCAAGCGCGAAGCTGCCACCAGCAGCGAATACAACGCCAAGACCGAGATCGGTTGGGGCCATCAGATCCGTTCCTATGTGCTGCAGCCCTATCAGCTGGTGAAGGATCTGCGCACCGGCGTGACCAGCACTTCGCCCGACGATGTGCTGGATGGCGCGCTGGACCCGTTCATGGCCGCCGCGCTCTCGCAGCGGGTGACAGGCGACAAGGTGGATGTCGAGGACGTCGATTGACGATGGCAGCAGGCGGCAGGTGCCAGTGGTAAGGCGGGGACGGGCCTGTGTGGTGCTGCTTGCCGCGCTGGCCCTTGCCGCCTGTCATCAGACATCGGCCGATCAGGACGATGCAAACCGGCCTCCCGAGGCACGGGGCTTTCCCCGTGCCGAGCGCCCGCTTGCCACCCCTGTCGCGGAACCGACCAGCGAGGCGCAGCGCGATCGCCATGACGAGGCCGGTTCGGTGATGGATCTGGCCGGCGTGGCGCCGGGCATGTCGGTGGCCGATATTGGTGCGGGCGAGGGGTATTATACGGTTCGTCTGTCCCCGCGCGTGGGCAAGAAGGGGCGGGTGCTGGCCGAAGACATCGACCCGGCCAGCCTGTCTGATCTGGGCGACCGTGTCGCGCGCGAGAACCTCGAGAATGTCTCTATCCAGCATGGCGCCGAGGCTGATCCGCATCTGCCCGCAGGCAGTTTTGACCGGATCTTCATGGTCCATATGTATCACGAGGTGAGTGAGCCCTACGCTTTCCTCTGGCATTTGCGGCCAGCGCTGCGGCCGGGTGGGCGCGTGGTGGTGGTCGATGAGGATGTTTCCGCGTCGGGCCGGCTTGCCGGTCATGGCATTGCGCCGACGCAATTGTTCTGTGAATTTGCCGCGGTTGGATATCGATTGACAGAATTCCTTCGCAAGCCTGAGATTTCGGGCTATTATGCGGAATTCGAAGCTGCCGGTGCTTTGCCGGTTCCATCCTCGATTCATGCCTGCCGGATGGGGATAGCTCCGGCGCGCAAGAGTATCGGGGCTAAGGGGTGAAAGAAGAAAACTGATGGGATTCAAGGGTTTGCAGCCGATTCTCTATGGGGGTAGGGAAGTCTGGCCGCTGGTCGAGGGTGGCAAGGGCGTGGCTGCCACCAACCACGCCAGTTCAGGTGCCTGGGCGGCGGCGGGCGGCATTGGCACGGTTTCGGCCGTCAATGCCGACAGCTATGACGCGACCGGCAAGATCATTCCGCAGCTTTACCACGAGCTGACGCGGCAGGGCCGCCATGCCGAGCTGATCCGCTATGCCATCGATGGCGCGGTGGAGCAGGTGCGCCGAGCCTATGACATTGCCAGCGGCAAGGGCGCGATCAACATCAATGTGCTCTGGGAAATGGGCGGCGCGCAGCAGGTGCTCGAAGGCGTGCTGGAAAAGACCAGGGGCCTGGTCACCGGCGTGACCTGCGGTGCGGGCATGCCTTACAAGCTGTCCGAGATCGCGGCGCGCTTCAACGTGCATTATCTGCCGATCGTGTCCTCGGGCCGCGCCTTCCGCGCCCTGTGGAAACGGGCCTATCACAAGGTCGCCGACCTGATGGCGGCGGTGGTCTATGAGGATCCCTGGCTGGCGGGCGGGCACAATGGCCTCTCGAACGCCGAAGACCCGACCAAGCCGCAGGACCCCTATCCCCGCGTCAAGCAGCTTCGCGAGACGATGCGCGCCGAGGGAGTTCCCGATTCGGTTCCCATCGTGATGGCCGGCGGTGTCTGGTATCTGCGTGAATGGGAAAACTGGATCGACAATCCCGAACTCGGCACCATCGCCTTCCAGTATGGCACGCGTCCCCTGCTGACCGAGGAAAGCCCCATCCCCGAGGCGTGGAAGGACCACCTGCGCACGCTGGAGCCCGGTGACGTGCTGCTGCACAAATTCTCGCCCACCGGCTTCTATTCCTCGGCGGTGAAGAACCCCTTCCTGCTCGATCTGGAAGCACGCAGCCAGCGCCAGATCCCCTATTCCAAGGTCGAGGCGGGGGATCACACCGTTCAACTCGACGTGGGCGTGAAGGGCAAGAACTTCTGGGTCACGCCTTGCGATCGCGAACGCGCGCGGGGCTGGGTGGGGCAGGGCTTCACCGAGGCGCTGCGTACGCCTGACGACACGGTCGTTTTTGTGACGCCCGACACCCGCAAGGAGATCCGCAAGGATCAGGCCGACTGCATGGGCTGTCTGTCGCATTGCGGTTTTTCGAGCTGGAAGGACCATGACGACTGGACGACCGGCCGCATGGCTGATCCGCGCAGCTTCTGCATCCAGAAGACCCTGCAGGACATTGCCCATGGTGGCGACATCAACCAGAACCTGATGTTTGCTGGCCATGCGGCCTATCGCTTCAAGCAGGACCCGTTCTATTCGAACAACTTCACCCCTTCGGTGAAGCAGCTTGTCGATCGCATTCTGACCGGCGATTGACCTGTGACGGGCCGATGTGTGCTCCTTTCGCAACACATCGGCCTGCACCCCGCACCGCGGGGTTGATGCCTTGGCCGGCTTGCGGATAATAGGCTCCATGCCCAGCCCCCTGTTGACATGGCCGCGCCTGAGCCGCGTTTTCTTTTTGCTCCTTTCGCTTGCCGCTCTGGTGGACAGTCTGGCCACGCATTTATCCGCTGCGCCGGATCGCAAGCCGCCCTATTGGCAGTCCATTCGCGCTGACGAGGTCAACATGCGTGTTGGCCCCGGCGAGGATTATGGCATCCGCTTTATCTATCACCGCAAGCATCTTCCCCTGCGCGTGCTGCGCATCAAGGAGAACTGGCGTCTGGTGGAGGACCCTGACGGCGTGCGGGGCTGGATGATCATCAACTTCCTTTCGAGCGAACGCACTGCCACCGTGCGCGGCCGGCAGCCAGCCGAGATGCGCAACGGGGCGAGCGATTCGGCCGGGTTGCTGTGGAAGCTGGCGCCCGGTGCCGTGGGTAAGCTGGGCAATTGCGGCCATGGCTGGTGCCAGCTCAATGTCGACAATCATGTCGGGTTTGTGCGGCAGGAACGTTTGTGGGGCGTTGGGGAGCCCTGAGGGCAACGCGATAGATGGGTGCGTGCAAGATCGCATCCTTGCGACGTCAACATTGACGCGCCTCCACCATCGCCCCGTTTCGGACTGACATGAAAAAGCCGCTTTGCGGCGCGTCTGCGTCCATCAAAGCGGCTCACCTCCGGCCGAACATGCGGGAGGGCTGGGGGCACCGAGCCCCCAGCTTCATTGTTTTTTAGATCAGTTCGATGGCGACAGCCGTTGCCTCACCGCCACCGATGCACAGCGCGGCCACGCCCTTCTTCAGCCCGCGCTTGCGCAACGCGCCCAGCAGGGTGGTGATGATCCGCGCGCCCGAGGCGCCGATCGGATGGCCAAGCGCGGTTGCGCCGCCATTCACGTTCAGCTTGTCATGGGCAATGCCAAGATCGATCATCGCGAACATGGCGACGCAGGCAAATGCTTCATTCACCTCGAAAAGATCGACCTCGTCGATCGACCAGCCAGCCTTGGCCAGCACTTTCTTCACGGCGCCGACGGGGGCAATGGTGAAGTCGCGCGGTTCCTGCGCATGGGCGGCGGTGGCGACCAGCCTAGCAACGGGTTTCAGGCCCTTCGCCTCGGCGGTGCTGGCGCGGGTCAGGACCAGGGCGGCCGCACCATCGCTGATCGAGGAGGAGGAGGCCGCCGTGATTGTGCCGTCCTTGGCAAAGGCGGGGCGCAGCGAGGGGATCTTGTCGGGGCGGCCCTTGCCGGGCTGTTCGTCGGTGTCGATCACGACCTCGCCGGCACGGGTCTTGATCGTGACGGGCGTGATTTCCTCGGCAAAGGCGCCGCTTTCGATGGCTGCCTTGGCGCGGCTCAGCGATTCGATGGTGAAGCTGTCCATGCCTTCGCGGGTCAGTTCATAATTGTTGGCGGTAACCTGCGCGAAGGCGCCCATGGCGGCGTTTTCATAGGCGTCCTCAAGGCCGTCGAGCGCCATGTGGTCATAGACGGTGTCATGGCCGAAACGCGCGCCAGAGCGGTGCTTCTTGAGGAGATAGGGCGCATTGGTCATGCTTTCCATGCCGCCCGCGACCGCCAGATCAATGCTGCCGGCGGCCAGTGCCTCACCGGCCATGATCACCGTCTGCATGCCCGAGCCGCACACCTTGTTGACAGTGGTGGCCTGAACGGATTTGGGCAGGCCGCCCAGAATGGCGGCCTGGCGGGCCGGGGCCTGCCCAAGCCCTGCGGGCAGCACGCAGCCCATGTAAAGGCGCTCGATGTCCTCGGGGTTGACGCCGGCACGTTCGACGGCAGCCTTGACCGCCGTGGCACCCAATTGTGTTGCCGGTACATCAGCCAGCACGCCCTGCAAGCCGCCGATGGGCGTGCGGGCAAAGGACAGGATGACGACGGGATCGGAATTCTCAGCCATGGCAGCAAATGCCTTTCAGGATTGTTTGACGTCCTAGGTTCGCGGGCATAATGCTGCGGCGCGATATTGGCATGAGCCTTCAGCGCCGATTCATCGTCCCGTCTCGTCCATAGGTCGGACAGGGGAGGCGAAAGGACAAGGGGCAAATTGGCTTTATCGTTCACCAAACGGTTCTTCGGCCACTTGCGCATGTCGCGCCGGGGGGTTACGGGCCGCATCAACCCATTCACAACATGCGAGTCAGCCCTTGGTCGACCTGTCGCACTACCTGCCCATCCTGATTTTCCTGGTCATCGCACTGGGTCTCTCGACGGCATTCGTTTTCCTGCCCCAGGCGGTAGGTCGTCTCACTGGCGCTTATAAGCCCGAAACCGACAAGCTTTCGGAATATGAGTGCGGTTTTCCCACTTTTGAAGACCCGCGCAGCCAGTTCGACGTCCGCTTCTATCTGGTGGCGATCCTCTTCATCATCTTCGACCTGGAAGCAGCTTTCCTGTTTCCCTGGGCCGTCAGCCTGAAACAGACGGGCTGGGCCGGGTGGATCACCATGATGGTGTTCCTGGCCGAACTGCTCATCGGCTTTGCCTATGCGTGGAAAAAGGGAGCTCTGGACTGGGAATGAGCAACATCAACCCCACCGATCCGATCATGGCGGCCAATGGCCGCCTGCTCAACCCGCAGACGCTGGCGCCCGCCGTCACGCCTCCTGACGAAGCCTTCTTCAAGGGGCTTCAGCAGGAGGTTTCCGACAAGGGCTTCCTGGTCATGCCGGTCGAGGAACTGTTCCACTGGGCCCGCACGGGCTCACTGTGGTGGATGACCTTTGGCCTGGCGTGCTGCGCTGTGGAAATGATCCACGTCAACATGCCGCGCTATGACATGGAGCGTTTTGGTGCAGCTCCCCGCGCGTCGCCGCGTCAATCCGACGTGATGATCGTGGCCGGCACGCTGTGCAACAAGATGGCACCGGCGCTGCGCAAGGTCTATGACCAGATGTCGAACCCCAAGTGGGTGATCTCGATGGGCAGCTGCGCCAATGGCGGTGGTTATTACCACTACAGCTACAGCGTGGTGCGCGGCTGCGACCGTATCGTCCCGGTGGACATCTATGTGCCCGGTTGCCCGCCGACCGCGGAAGCGCTGCTGTATGGAATCATGCAGTTGCAGCGCAAGATCCGCCGCGTCGGCACGATCGAACGTTGAGGGGCTGAGGATATGGCTGTTGTGCATGCCGCACCCAAGTGGTCCTCGAACGAGGGCGTGCTGGACACGTTGAGCGCTTCGCTGGGCGATCTGGTGATTGCCTCGAAGGAAGAGCATGGCGAAATCGTTCTGACGATTGCGCGGGAGAAGATCGTCGAGGCGCTGACCATCCTGCGCGATAAGCATGCTTATCAGCAGCTGATGGAAATGGCCGGCGTCGATTATCCCGATCGTGCGGAACGGTTCGAAGTCGTTTACATGCTGCTGTCGCTGACGGCGAACCATCGTTTGCTGGTGAAGGTAAACGCCTCGGAAACCGCGCATGTGCCGACCGTCACCGGGCTTTGGCCGGTGGCTGGTTGGCTGGAGCGCGAGATTTTCGACATGTATGGCGTGATCTTCGCGGGCAACCCCGATCTGCGCCGCATCCTGACGGACTATGGCTTTGAAGGCCATCCGTTCCGCAAGGACTTCCCGCTGACGGGCTATCAGGAACTGCGTTACTCGCAGGAAGAGCAGCGCGTGATCTATGAGCCGGTGAAGCTGGCCCAGGATCTGCGCCAGTTCGATTTCATGAGCCCCTGGGAAGGCGCGCATTACGTTCTGCCGGGCGATGAAAAAGCACAGGGAGACGCCAAATGACCGGCCTTGTCCTGGAAGAATCGCCGACCACCGGCGATGAGATCATCACCAATTACACCATCAACTTTGGTCCTCAGCATCCCGCCGCCCACGGCGTGTTGCGCATGGTGACCGAGTTGGACGGTGAAATTGTCGAACGTATCGACCCGCATGTCGGCCTGCTGCACCGCGGCACCGAAAAGCTGATCGAATACAAGACCTATCTGCAGGCGCTGCCCTATTTCGACCGGCTGGACTATTGCTCGCCGCTCGGTATGGAGCATTCTTATGTTCTGGCGGTTGAAAAGCTGCTGAACCTGGAAGTGCCGCTGCGCGGCCAATATCTGCGCGTGTTGCTTGCCGAGCTGACACGCATCTGCAACCACATGATGAACATTGGTTCGCAGGTGATGGACGTGGGCGCGATGACGCCCATGCTGTGGTTCTTCGAAATTCGCGAAGACTGCCTCAACTTCTTCGAGCGCGCTTCGGGTGCCCGTATGCATTCGGCCTATTTCCGGCCGGGCGGCGTGCATCAGGATGTGCCTTTGAAGCTGCTGGTGGATATCGGCGAATGGCTCGACAAGCGTTTCATCGAACTGTTTGATGATGCCTGCTCCCTCTTCGTCGACAACCGCATCTTCAAGCAGCGCAACGTCGACATCGGCGTGGTCAGCAAGGAAGACGCGCTGCGCTGGGGCTTTTCGGGTCCCATGCTGCGTGGTTCGGGCATTCCCTGGGACATCCGCAAGGCTCAGCCCTACGATGTCTATGACCGTATGGACTTCGAGGTTCCCGTCGGCACCAGCGGCGATTGCTACGATCGTCTCATGGTCCGCATCGAGGAAGTGCGGCAGTCTGTGCGCATCATGAAGCAGTGCCTGCGTGACATGCCTGAGGGCCCCGTGATGAGCGACGATCGCAAGGTCGTTCCGCCCAAGCGTGGCGAGATGAAGCAGTCGATGGAAAGCCTGATCCATCACTTCAAGCTCTACACCGAAGGCTTCCATGTCCCCGCTGGCGAGGTCTATGTGGCGACGGAAAGCCCCAAGGGCGAATTCGGCGTCTATCTGGTCAGCGATGGCAGCAACAAGCCGTACCGCTGCAAGATCCGCCCCACGGCCTTCAGCCACCTGCAGGCCATGGACTTCATGACCAGGGGCCACATGCTGCCAGACATCACCGCCATTCTGGGCGCGATGGACATCGTGTTCGGGGAGTGTGACCGTTGAGCCATCTCGCAACCGCCGAGGCCATGCTTGCTGCCTATAATGCGCAGGATGCCGACCTTTACGTGTCCTACATGACCGATGATGCCTGCGAGGCTGGCTATCGCGGTGATGTGGTGCGCGAAGGCAAGGAAGGGACCCGCAACGGTCTGGCCGCTGCCTTTGCCAAATGGCCCGAAAACCGCGCCGAGGTCCGCCACAAGCAGGACATCGGCAATTATGTGCTGATGCGCGAATATGTGACGCGTGGGCCCGCCAGCGACGGTTCGCCGCTGGTGGAGCCTTTCGAGGTCATCGCCATCTATTCGTTCGAGGGCGACAAGTGCTCTCGCGTGGAGTTCATCCGCTAATGGCTGATCGTCATCTTGAACCCGATACTCCCGAGCTGCGCGCTCGTTGGGGTAATTTTGCCTGGACCGAGGCGAATGCCGCGCAGGCCAAGGTCGTTGTCGCGCGCTATCCCGAAGGGCGTCAGCGCTCGGCGGTGATGCCGCTGCTCGATCTGGCCCAGCGTCAGGTAGGCGCCGAGACCAACACTCAGGGCTGGCTGCCGATCCCGGTGATGGAATATGTCGCGAGCTATCTCGACATGCCGATCATCCGCGTGGTCGAGGTTGCCACCTTCTACACCATGTACAATCTGGTACCTGTCGGTAAGTTCCACGTGCAGGTCTGCGGTACGACGCCATGCATGCTGCGCGGTTCTGACGATCTGATCGCGGCTTGTCACAAGCGTGGCATGAAGGCTGGACATATCAGCGCCGATGGCCTCTGGAGCTTCACCGAGGTGGAGTGCATGGGCAATTGTGCCTCGGCGCCGATGGTGCAGATCAACGACGACAATTACGAGGATCTGACCGTGGAACGCCTCGATAAGGTACTCGACGCGCTGGCCAGGGGCGAGACCCCCAAGGCGGGCACGCAGGAACCGGGCCGCCACACGGTGGAACCGGCCGGCGCTCTTTCGAACCTGACTGCGATGGTTGGTGACAACCACGATTACCGAGGGGAGTGGTAAGTCATGGCCCTGCAGGACAAGGATCGCATTTTCACCAACCTCTACGGTTATCAGCCGTGGAACCTTGATGCCGCGCGGCAACGCGGCGATTGGGACAACACCAAGGCGCTGCTCGAAAAGGGCCGCGACGGGATTATCCAGGAAATCAAGGATTCGGGTCTGCGCGGGCGCGGTGGCGCCGGCTTCCCCACCGGCATGAAGTGGTCCTTCATGCCCAAGGAAAGCCGCGACGGTCGTCCCAGCTTTCTCGTCATCAATGCTGACGAATCCGAGCCCGGGTCGTGCAAGGATCGCGAGATCCTACGCCATGATCCGCACAAGCTGATCGAGGGTGCGCTGGTTGCCGGTTTCGCGATGGGGGCCCGGGCGGCCTACATTTACATTCGCGGTGAATATATCCGTGAGGCCGAGACGATGTTCGCGGCTGTGGCCGAGGCCTATGACGCGGGCCTGATCGGCAAGAACGCCAGCGGTTCGGGCTATGACTTCGATGTCTTCGTCCATCGCGGCGCTGGCGCCTACATCTGCGGCGAAGAAACCGCGATGATCGAGAGCCTTGAAGGCAAGAAGGGTCAGCCCCGTCTCAAGCCTCCGTTCCCTGCTGGCGCCGGCCTTTATGGCTGCCCTACCACGGTGAACAATGTGGAATCGATCGCCGTGGCGCCGACCATCCTGCGTCGCGGGGCGGGTTGGTTCGCCAGCTTCGGGCGCGAGAACAACAAGGGCACCAAGCTCTTCCAGATCAGCGGTCATGTCGACCGCCCCTGCGTGGTCGAGGAGGAGATGAGCATCTCCTTCCGCGAGTTGATCGAAAAGCATTGCGGCGGCATTCGCGGCGGTTGGGACAATCTGCTGGCGGTGATCCCGGGTGGGTCGTCGGTGCCGCTGGTGCCTGCCGCCGAGATCATTGATTGCCCGATGGACTTTGATGGCCTGCGCGCGTTGGGTTCGGGCCTTGGCACCGCTGCCGTCATCGTCATGGACAAGTCGACGGACATTGTCCGCGCGATCAGTCGTCTCAGCTATTTCTATAAGCATGAGAGCTGTGGCCAGTGCACCCCTTGCCGCGAAGGCACGGGTTGGATGTGGCGCGTGATGGAACGCATGCGCACGGGGGACGCGGCGGTCGAGGAAATCGACATGTTGTATAACGTCACCAAGCAGGTCGAAGGCCACACCATCTGCGCTCTGGGTGACGCGGCCGCATGGCCGATCCAGGGCCTGATCAAGCATTTCCGCCCCGAGATGGAACGTCGCATCGCCGCCAAGGCCGGTGCGTTGCAAGAGGCAGCCGAGTAATGCCCAAGGTAACAGTCGACGGCGTCGAACTCGAAGTCCCTGCTGGCGCCACCGTGCTGCAGGCCTGCGAGCTGGCCGGCAAGGAAATCCCCCGCTTCTGCTATCACGAGCGGCTGAGCATTGCGGGCAACTGCCGCATGTGCCTGGTCGAGGTGAAGCCCGGACCGCCCAAGCCGCAGGCTTCCTGCGCGCTGCCCGCAGCGGATGGCCAGGTCATCCGCACCGACAGCGAGATGGTCAAGAAGGCGCGCGAAGGGGTGATGGAGTTCCTCCTCATCAACCATCCGCTCGATTGCCCGATTTGCGATCAGGGCGGCGAATGCGATTTGCAGGACCAGTCGGTGGCCTATGGCCGCGGTTCCTCGCGCTACCACGAGCACAAGCGCGCGGTGACCGAGAAATATATGGGCCCGCTCATCAAGACGACGATGACGCGCTGCATTCAGTGCACGCGCTGCGTCCGCTTCAGCGAGGAAATCGCGGGTGTGGATGAAATCGGCGCGCTCTATCGCGGCGAGAACATGCAGATCTCGACCTATCTGGAGAAGGCGTCGACGCATGAGCTTTCGGCCAATGTGATCGACCTGTGCCCGGTGGGCGCGCTGACCTCGCGTCCCTATGCTTTCGAGGCTCGCCCCTGGGAGCTGAAGAAGACGCTGGGCATCGACGTGTCGGACGCTTGCGGCGCCAACATCCGCATCGATGCGCGTGGCCGCGAAGTTCTGCGCTTCCTGCCGCGTAACAACGACGATGTGAACGAGGAATGGCTGAGCGACAAGGGCCGCTATCAGGCTGATGGCCTGACCAGGCGTCGCCTGGACCGTCCCTGGATCCGCCGTGACGGCAAGCTGGTTGCGGCCAGCTGGGAAGAAGTGCTTCCCGCTGTGGCCAGCATCAACCCGGGTTCGTCGATTGCCGCGATTGCCGGTGATCTGGTCGATGTGGAAACGATGTATGCCGCAAAGAAGCTGCTGGCCGAATTGGGTTCGCATCTGCTCGAAGGGCGCCAGACCGGCATGGCTTATGCCGCCGACAATCTGGCCGCGGTGAACTTCAACACCACTTTCGCAGGGATCGAAACCGCCGACGCGATCCTGATCGTGGGCAGCCATATCCGCAACGAGGCCCCGCTGCTCAATGTGCGCCTGCGCAAGGCTGCCAAGCAGGGCGCGAAGGTCTTCATCATCGGCCCCGTTTGGGACCCGACCTACAAGGCCGAGTTCCTGGGCACCGATGCCGCGATCCTGAACAAGCTGCCCCAGCATGTGTGGGATGCGCTGGCCCATGCCAAGCGTCCCGCGATCATCGTGGGTGGCGCTGGTCTGGCCAGGGGCGCGCTCGAGCCTGCTCTGGCGGTCAGCAACCAGCTTGGTTTCGTGCGGACGCTTGAAGACGGTTCGGCCTGGAACGGCTTTAACGTCCTCCATATGGCGGCGAGCCGCATGGGCGGGTTGATGCTGGGTTACGCGCAGAAGGGCGGAATCGCTGATCTGGTGGCCGCTGCTCCCAAGCTGGTGCTTTCGCTAGGCGCTGATGAGGTGGATTACAGCAAGTTCGCCGGGTCCATGGTCGTCTATATCGGCCACCATGGCGACAAGGGCGCGCATGCTGCCGACATCATCCTGCCGGGCGCTGCCTTTACCGAGAAGGACGGCATCTTCGTCAACACCGAGGGCCGTGTGCAGTTCAGTGAACGCGCTGTCTTCGCGCCCGGCCAGGCGCGTGAGGACTGGACGATCCTGCGCGCTTTGGCAGACGCTTTCGGCGTTAACGTCGGCTTTGACAGCTTCCAGCAGCTGCGCACCAGCCTCGTCGCGGATTTCACGGCCTTTGCCGAGGAAGGTCTGGTCGATTATGGCGCGTTGCCTGCCGGTGGCGGTGAGGCTTCGGGCGAGATCGTCTATCCGATCGCCGACTTCTATCTGACCAACCCGATTGCGCGGGCCAGCGCGACGCTTCAGCGTTGCTCGGCCGAACTGCTGCATGGTGAAATCCAGGCGGAGGCCGCAGAATGAGCTTTTTCCAACCCCCGACCCAGCTTTTCGAAAGCTGGGGCATGGGCCATGATCTGGCCTTCGTCATTTCCACCGTGGTCTGCATTCTGGCGATCTGCCTGCCGGTGATGCTCTCGGTGGCCATGGTCATCTATGTCGACCGCAAGATCTGGGCCGCCATGGCGCTGCGCCGTGGCCCCAACGTGGTGGGCCCCTTTGGTCTGCTGCAGTCTTTCGCTGACGGTTTGAAGGTTTTCCTGCAGGAAACCATCATTCCTACCGCCGCCAACAAGGGCCTGTTCCTCATCGGCCCCATCGTCACCTTCACCGTGGCGCTGCTGGCTTGGGCGGTTGTGCCGTTCAACTCGAACGCCATTCTCGCCAACATCAATGTCGGTCTGCTCTACATTCTGGCGATTTCCTCGCTGGGTGTGTACGGCACCATCATGGCTGGTTGGGCATCGAACTCGAAGTATCCTTTCTTCTCCGCAATGCGTGCCTCGGCCCAGATGATCAGCTATGAAGTTTCGATCGGCTTCATCCTGATCTGTGTGGTGTTGTGGGCTGGCTCGTTCAACATGGACGTCATCGTTCAGGCGCAGAAGGCCCATGTCTTCCACTTCTTCAACGGCTTCGCGTTCAATCCGCTGCTGTTCCCGATGTGGGTGATGTTTCTGATCTCGGGCATGGCCGAGACGCAGCGCGCGCCTTTCGACCTGACCGAAGCGGAATCCGAACTCGTCGCCGGTTACCAGACCGAATATTCCTCGATGGCTTTCGCCCTGTTCTGGCTCGGCGAATATGGCAACGTGCTGCTGATGTGCGCACTCAATGCCACGCTGTTCTGGGGTGGTTACCTGCCGCCGTTTGAAATCCACGCACTTTACGCTGTACCTGGTATCATCTGGCTGCTGCTCAAGATCGGTTTCGGCTTCTTCGTGTTCAGCTGGGTGAAGGCTACCGTCCCGCGTTATCGGTATGACCAGCTGATGCGTCTGGGCTGGAAGGTCTTCCTGCCGGTATCGCTTCTCTTCGTTTTCCTCGTCAGCGGTTGGCTGATGGCAACGGGGCATTTCGCATGACTGTCGCTCAGCTCGTCAAGAGCTTCACTCTCTGGGAGTTCGTGAAGGCTCACACCTTGACCTTGAAGTATTTCTTCAAGCCCAAGGCGACCATCAACTATCCCTTCGAGAAGAACCCGCTTTCGCCGCGTTTTCGTGGTGAACATGCGCTGCGCCGCTATCCCAACGGGGAAGAGCGCTGCATCGCGTGCAAGCTGTGTGAGGCCGTGTGCCCCGCGCAGGCCATCACCATCGAGGCGCAGCCGCGCGATGACGGCAGCCGTCGCACCACGCGCTATGACATCGATATGACCAAGTGCATCTACTGCGGCTTCTGTCAGGAAGCCTGCCCGGTGGATGCCATCGTCGAAGGGCCGAACTTCGAATTCGCGACGGAAACGCGCGAGGAACTGCTCTACGACAAGGCGAAACTTCTGGCCAACGGCGACAAGTGGGAGCGGGCGATTGCCGCGAACCTTGAAGCCGATGCGCCCTATCGTTAAGGGGCCGGTCATGATCCAACTTCTTGCTTTCTATCTGTTTGCCACGCTGGTCATCGTTTCGGGCCTGTCGACCATTCTGGCACGCAACCCGGTGCACTCCGTGCTGTGGCTGATCCTGGCGTTCTTCAACGCTGCCGGGCTCATGGTTCTGGTCGGTGCCGAGTTCATCGCGATGCTTCTGGTCATCGTCTATGTCGGCGCGGTCGCGGTGCTCTTCCTCTTTGTGGTGATGATGCTCGACGTCGATTTCGCCACCTTGCGGGCCGGCTTCGTGCAGAATGCTCCGCTGGGTCTGCTGATCGCGGTGGTGCTGGTGGCTGAACTGCTGCTGGGCACGGGTGCCGTCCACTCGGGCGCTCTGGTGCTGGGCACGGCGGATGCTGCCACGGCCGCACCGCAGAACCTCTCTAACACTGCCGCCATCGGCGCGCTGTTGTATGGCCGCTATCTGTTCCTGTTCGAAACCGCAGGCATCATTCTGACGGTCGCGATGATCGGGGCTATTGTGCTGACCCACCGCAAGCGTGGCGATGTGCGCAGCCAGAACATCTCGCAGCAGAACGCGCGCCGTCCGCAGGATGCCACTGTCAACCTCAAGCCGGGTGTCGGCCAGGGCGTGGAGCTGTAAATGATCACGATTGGACATTACGTCTTCGTCAGCTCGGTGCTTTTCGTGCTGGGCGTGCTGGGGATCTTCCTCAACCGCAAGAACATCATCATCATCCTGATGGCGATCGAACTCATCCTTTTGTCGGTGAACATCAATCTGGTGGCCTTCAGCGCCTTCCTGCATGACCTTGTGGGCCAGATTTTTGCGATGTTCGTGCTCACCGTTGCGGCGGGCGAAGCGGCGATCGGTCTGGCGATCCTCGTCATCTATTTCCGTGGCCGTGGCACCATTGCCGTGGACGACGTCAACCGGATGAAGGGGTAACATTTCCGTGCATCCGATCCTTATCATCGTCTTCGCGCCACTGGTTGCGTCGATCATTGCGGGCCTTGGTAACAAGTCGCTCGGCAAGGTTCCTGCCAAGGTCATCACGACCGGTGGTCTGTTCCTGTCGTGTCTCCTGTCGTGGCCGATTTTCCTCTCTTTCCTGCACGGCACGGCCGAACCTTCGGTGACGCCGGTGCTGGAATGGGTTCGTTCGGGCGACATGCAGTTCAACTGGGAACTGCGCGTCGACACGCTGACGGCGGTCATGCTGGTGGTCATCACCAGCGTGTCGAGCCTCGTCCACCTCTACAGCTGGGGTTACATGGACGAAGAGCCGGATCAGCCGCGCTTTTTCGCCTATCTCTCGCTGTTCACCTTCGCGATGCTGATGCTCGTCACGGCCAACAATCTGGTCCAGATGTTCTTCGGCTGGGAAGGTGTGGGTCTGGCCTCCTATCTGCTGATCGGCTTCTGGTTTCGCAAGCCTTCGGCTGGCGCGGCTGCCATCAAGGCTTTCGTGGTCAACCGCGTGGGCGACCTTGGTTTCATGCTGGGCATCTTCGGCGTCTTTCTGGTGTTCAACACCGTGTCGATCCCCGAAATTCTGGCCCATGCGCATGATTATGCCGGCTCGACCATCGGCTTCCTCGGTTTCCGCGCCGGCACGCTGACCGTGCTTTGTCTGCTGCTGTTCATCGGTGCCATGGGCAAGTCGGCGCAGCTTGGCCTGCACACCTGGTTGCCCGACGCGATGGAAGGCCCGACGCCTGTGTCGGCGCTGATCCACGCGGCCACCATGGTGACCGCGGGCGTGTTCATGGTGTGCCGTCTCTCGCCGCTCTTTGTTGAGAGCGAGACGGCCATGAACTTCGTCACCTTCATCGGTGCTGCCACCTGCTTCTTCGCTGCCACCATCGGCACGACGCAGTGGGACATCAAACGCGTTATCGCCTATTCGACCTGCTCGCAGCTCGGTTACATGTTCTTCGCCGCCGGCGTGGGCGCTTTCGGGCCCGCCATGTTCCACCTCTTCACGCATGCCTTCTTCAAGGCTCTGCTGTTTCTGGGCGCCGGTTCGGTGATCCATGCGATGCATCACGAGCAGGACATGCGTTATTATGGCGGTCTGCGTAAGCACATCCCTCTGACCTTCTGGGCCATGATGTTCGGGACGCTGGCGATCACCGGCGTGGGTCTGGAAGAAATCGGCGGTTTCGCAGGCTTTTACTCGAAGGATGCGATTATCGAGGCCGCCTATGCCAAGGGCACTGGCCTTGGTCACTTCGCCGCCTGGATGGGCATCATCGCTGCTCTGCTGACCAGCTTCTATTCGTGGCGCCTGGTGTTCCTCACCTTCTTCGGCAAGCCGCGCTGGAACCAGTCGGAGCACATCCAGCATGCCGTGCATGACAGCCATGGCCACGGTCATGATGATCACACGCACGGTCATGATCATCACGGTCATCACCATGCCCATGATGATGACGGCACCGCCGGTTATCACCCACATGAAAGCCCGCTGGTCATGATGATCCCGCTGGCAGTGCTGAGCTTTGGTGCGATCTTTGCAGGCGCCATCTTTACCCACTTCTTCGTCGGTATCGAAGGGGCACCCGAATTCTGGCGCGGCGCGCTGGTGTTCAACAAGGAACTGGCCGAGGCCGCCGAGCACCTGCCGACCGGCATCAAGCTCGCTCCCTTCTTCGTGATGGTCATCGGTCTGGTCACTGCCTGGGTCTGCTACCTCAAGGTTCCCAGCATTCCCGCCGCTTTCGTCCGTACCTTCAAGCCGCTTCACACCTTCATCTACAACAAATGGTTCTTCGACGAACTCTACGACTTCCTGTTCGTGCGCACGGCTTTCGCCCTGGGCAAGATTTTCTGGAAGGGCGACAAGGCCATCATCGACGGGCTTGGGCCTGACGGTGCGGCGCGTGTCGTGGCCGCCGGCTCGGCAGGCGCGAAGAAAATTCAGTCCGGCTTCCTCACCAGCTATGCGCTGTGGATGCTGGTCGGTCTGGTGGCTGCGGTCACCTGGGTGTTGAAACATTAAAGGCATCAGCGACAGGGCACGCAAACAATGAACGGTTTTCCAATCCTTTCGCTGATGCTAGCGGTTCCGCTGGTGGCGGCCATCGCTTGCCTCTTTGCTGATGCAAAGGGCGCGCGGTGGATCGCGCTGGCGGCAACGCTGGTGGACTTTGTCCTCGGCATCATTCTCTGGTCTCACTATCAGGTGGGCGGTGCGCAATGGCAGTTTACGGAGAGCGTTCCGCTCTTCGCGGGCTTCAAATGGGCGCTGGGCATCGACGGCATCGCGCTGGTGCTGATCCTCCTTTCGGTTTTCCTCATGCCCATGTGCATCGGGGCGAGCTGGCTGGCGGTTCAGAAGCGCGTGCCGGAATATATGGCGCTCTTCCTGCTCATCGAGACGCTGATCATCGGCGTGTTCACCGCGCAGGACATCTTCCTGTTCTACATCTTTTTCGAAGCTGGCCTCATCCCGATGTATCTGGTCATCGGTATCTGGGGCGGTGCGGATCGCATCTACGCCAGCTACAAGTTCTTCCTCTACACGCTGCTCGGCTCGGTTCTGATGCTGGTCGCCATGATGTGGATGGTGAACCTGGCCGGCACCAGCGATGTGCCGACCCTGATGGAGTATCACTTCCCGGTCGCCGCGCAGAAGTGGCTGTGGCTTGCCTTCTTCGCCAGCTTTGCGGTGAAGATGCCGATGTGGCCGGTCCACACCTGGTTGCCTGATGCGCATGTGCAGGCGCCGACCGCTGGTTCGATCATTCTGGCTGGCGTTCTGCTGAAGATGGGCGGCTACGGCTTCATCCGCTTCAGCCTGCCCATGTTCCCCGAAGCCTCGGCCTATTTCGCGCCGCTGGTGTGGGGGCTCTCGATGGTGGCCGTGGTCTACACCTCGCTCGTCGCGCTGGTGCAGTCCGATATGAAGAAGCTGATTGCCTATTCCTCGGTTGCCCACATGGGTGTCGTGACGATTGGTCTGTTTGCCTTCAACCGTCAGGGCCTCGAAGGCTCGATGATGGTCATGCTGGCCCACGGCCTGGTCTCGGGCGCGCTGTTCTTCTGCGTTGGCGTCATTTACGACCGCCTGCACACGCGTGAGATCAACCGCTATGGTGGCCTGTCGATCAACATGCCGAAGTATGCGCTCTTCTTCATGTTCTTCACCATGGCGTCGGTCGGCCTGCCCGGCACGGCCAACTTCGTGGGTGAGTTCCTGTCGCTGGGCGGCATCTATCAGGCGTCTTCCTGGGTTGCTCTGATTGCCACCACCGGCATCATCCTTGGCGCTGCCTATATGCTCTACCTCTATCGCCGTGTGGCCTTTGGGGAGCAGAAGAACGCCGATGCCGCCGCCATGCCCGATCTTGACGGTCGTGAGTGGACCATGCTGGCTCTGCTGGCTGCCGCCACGCTGTGGATGGGTGTCTATCCCGAAAGCTTTATCGCGCCGATGCGCGCCGATATCGCCCACCTCGATGCGCGTCTGGCCCAGGCCAAGCCCAAGGGCGACGCGCAGGTCACGCCGGGTAACCCCGCGTCTGTGGCCCCCACTGAAGAAGAGCACGCTCAGGGGAGTGCGGAATAATGAACCTTCTCACATCCCTTGGCCTTGTGGCCAGCGAGGAAGTGTTGAGCGGCTTCGGCCTGCTCCTGTTGCTTGTCGCTGCCTGGGGCGGCGACAAGGCGGCTCGCACTGTCACGGTTGCCTCGATTCTCGCCCTGGCGGCGGTCGCCGTGATGGCTGTTCCTTCGCTGATGCTGTCGCGCGCCGGCGTTGATGTCTCGGCTTTCGATGGCCAGTTTGCGCAGGACAGCTTTGCGTCCTATGCCAAGCTGTTGATCTATCTGGGTGCGGCCGTGACCTTGCTTGTCGCCCCCAATTTCTTCGAAAAGGCAGGCGTCTATCGCGCCGAATTCCCGATCCTCGTGCTCTTCGCGGCGCTGGGCATGGGCATCATGGTGTCGGCGACCGACATGCTGACGCTTTATGTCGGTCTCGAACTCAACTCGCTGGCGGCCTATGTGCTGGCTGCGATGCTGCGCACTGACGAACGTTCGGCGGAAGCTGGTCTGAAATATTTCGTGCTGGGTTCTCTGGCCTCTGGCATCCTGCTGTTCGGTATCAGCCTGACCTATGGTTTCACGGGCAGCACCAATTTTGGCGCCATCCATGAGTCCCTTTCGCATGGCCTGCCCACGGGCGCGCTGTTCGGCATCGTGTTCGTGCTCTCCGGCCTGGCCTTCAAGATCAGCGCCGTGCCCTTCCACATGTGGACACCCGACGTCTATGAAGGCGCGCCGACCCCGGTGACGACCTTCTTTGCCACCGCCCCCAAGGCTGCCGCCATGGCTCTGCTGATCCGCGTTTGCGTCAGCGCCTTCGGCAGCCAGACCGAGGCGTGGCAGCAGATCGTGATGGCCGCCGCACTGCTCTCGATCGTGGTCGGTGCGCTGGGTGCGATCGGGCAGAGCAACATCAAGCGCCTGCTGGCTTACTCGTCGATCAACAACGTCGGCTTCATGCTGCTTGGCCTTGCCGCTGGCACGCTCGAGGGTGTGGCTGGTACGCTGGTGTATCTCGCGATCTATGTCGTGATGTCGGTTGTCAGCTTCGGCGCTGTCCTCATGCTGACGGATGTCGATGGCAATCAGGTCGAGGCGATTGCTGATCTTGGGGGCCTGTCGAAGGTCAAGCCCGGCCTGGCTGCCGCCATGGCGATGGTCATGTTCAGCCTTGCCGGCATTCCGCCACTCTTCGGCTTCTGGGGTAAGTTCGTGGTCTTCATGGCCGTGGTCAAGGCGGGCTACGTTCCGCTGGCGGCCATCGGTATCGCGGCCAGCGTCATCGGTGCCTTCTATTATCTGAAGGTCATCAAGGTGATGTATTTCGACGAGCCCTCAGGTAAGATCGGTGGCAAGTGCCTCGCTTCCCACACCGCCATCGTGGTGATCGGTTGCCTGTTCATCTCGCCGCTGGGCTATCTGCTGACGGGGCCGCTGGGTCGCCTGGCCGAAAGCGCTGTGAGCGCGCTGACCCACGGTTGATCAGCCTTTGATCGAAACCGTCGCTGTCACTGGTTCCACCAACGCTGATCTTCTGGAAAGGTTGGCAGCAGGGGATCCGGTGGGCGACGGTTTCTGGCGTCTGGCTCTGCGGCAGACTGCGGGCAGAGGACGCCTTGGCCGGGCCTGGCAGGACGGCGCGGGCAATTTCATGGGGTCCACAGCCGTCACCTTGCGACAGGGTGACCCTCACGCCGGATCGCTCGCCCTGGTGGCCGGTTTGGCGGTGGTGAGGGCCGTTGCCCCCTATGTGAGGGCCGCAGGGCCGGCGTTTCTCAAATGGCCCAATGATGTGATGGTGGATGGCGCGAAGCTCGCCGGCATTCTGCTGGAACGTCAGGGCGATGCGATTGTGGTGGGCATAGGGGTGAACCTTGCCCGCGCGCCCGATCTGGCTGACAGGCGCACTTGTGCATTGGCCGATATTGGCGAACTGCCTGATCTTGGGGCCTTTGCCGAGCGGCTCGCGGAGGAATTTGCCGGGCAACTGGCCATGTGGCGCGGTTTCGGGCTTGCCGCGCTCATCACACGGTGGTTGACGGCGGCTCATCCTGTCGGCACGCCGCTGACCGTTACAGATGCCAGTTCGGGCAAGATCAGTGGCAGTTTTGCCGGGCTGGATGAGGCAGGGGCCTTGCGTCTTGCGATGGCAGACGGCACCACACGCATCATTCACGCTGGCGATGTCCACCTCGCCTGACGACACGCCTTGTGGGAGTTTCCAAGATGCTGCTGGCCATCGATGTGGGCAACACCAATGTCGTCTTCGCCCTGTTCGATGGGCAGGTGATCAAGGCACGCTGGCGCATCGCCACCGATCCCCGCCGCACGGCGGATGAATATGCCGTCTGGCTGATGCAATTGCTCTCCATCGAGGGCTATGCGCGCGAGGTCGTGGGGCAGATCATCATCTCGACGGTCGTGCCGCGTGCGCTCCACAATCTTGAGGTGCTGGCGCAGAAATATTTCGACACCGCGCCTTTGGTTGCCGGGCAGGGCAAGGCCGCCTATGCTATCGACATTGATGTTGACGAACCCAAATCATTGGGGGCTGACCGCGCGGTCAATGCGATCGGCGCGCATGCCAAATATCCCGGCGACCTCATCGTCGTCGATTTTGGTACGGCCACTACAATTGATGCCATTGATTTCAAAGGCGCCTACAAGGGCGGTGTCATCGCGCCAGGGCTTAATCTCTCGCTCGACGCGCTGGTCGGCAATACGGCGAAATTGCCGCGCATTGCCATTGCCCGTCCGGCGACCGACAATGTCATCGGCACCAACACCGAGGACCAGATGCTGATTGGCATCTATTGGGGCTATGTGGCCATGATGGAAGGGCTGATCGCCCGCATGCGCGAGCAGATCGGCCGCCCGGCCAGGGTCATCGCCACAGGAGGCCTCGCCGTGCTGTTCAATGGGCAACCGGGTCTCTTCGACGCGGTTGACCCTGATCTTACGCTTGACGGGCTGGCGCTGCTGGCCGCCCGCGCAGACCAACGCTAAAGGATAAGACGCTGAAACCTGGACATGAATTGCTGTTTTGCGCGCTCGGAGGTTCGGGCGAGATTGGCATGAACGTCAACCTTTACGGGTGTGACGGAAAATGGCTGATGGTCGATCTGGGCATGACGTTCAGCGGCAATGAATATCCCGGGGTGGATCTGGTCTTTGCCGACCTCGCCTTTATCGAGGAGCGCCGCAAGGATCTGCTGGGCATCGTGCTGACCCATGCCCATGAGGACCATATCGGCGCTGTCCCCTATTTCGCCGCCGATCTGGGCGTGCCGCTTTATGCCACGCCCTTTACCGCCAAGCTGGTGGCGGCCAAGCTGGATGAGGCCGGTCTGCTCGATACGGTCGAATTGATCGAGATTGATCATCTCGACCGTTTCGCGATTGGGCCTTTTGGCATTCGCTATGTACCGCTCGCCCATTCGATCGCCGAGGGCAATGCGCTGCTGATCGACACACCTTATGGCAATATTTTCCACACCGGCGACTGGAAGCTCGACGAGGAACCGCTGATCGGTCAGCCGGCAACGCCTGATCAATTGCGCGAGATTGGCGATGACGGCGTGTTGGCGCTGGTGTGCGACAGCACCAATGTTTTCAATCCCGAGGCTTCGGGCAGCGAGGGTGAGGTGGCCCGTGGGCTCGCCGCGGAAGTGGCCCGGCATAAGGGAAAGCGCGTGTTGGTCACGACCTTTGCCTCGAATGTGGCGCGTCTGCACACGCTGGGCAAGGTGGCCAAGGCGACCGGGCGCCAGCTTTGCGTATCGGGGCGTTCGCTCGACCGGATCATCGCCAGCGCCAAGACTTGCGGTTACCTCAAGGAACTGCCGGACCTCATTGACGTGGACACGGCTATGGACCTGCCGCGCGGCGAGGTTCTCATTCTCGCCACGGGCGGGCAGGGGGAGCCGCGCGCGGCACTTGCCCGCATCGCGGATGACAACCACCCCATCAAGCTGGAAAAGGGCGATGTCGTGCTGTTCTCCAGCCGGCAGATCCCGGGCAATGAGATCGCCATCGGGCGTATCCAGAACCAGCTCGCCGCGCAGGGCGTGACGGTTGTCACGGACAGGCAGAGCTATATCCATGTCTCGGGCCATCCCGGGCGGCCCGAGCTGGAAAAGCTATATGACTGGCTGCGCCCCGACATTCTTGTGCCCGTCCACGGCGAGGTGCGCCACATGCGTGAGCAAGGGCGCGTGGGCAAGGCCAAGGGCATCCGTCATATCGTCAATCAGGTGAACGGTGATCTGGTGCGTCTGGCTCCGGGCCGTCCGGGCCGTTTCGATAGTGTGCAGAATGGGCGGCTCGTGCTGGATGGCGACATCATCGCGCCGGCCGATGGCGAAGCGGTGGTGATGCGCCGCCGCCTCGCCCATAGCGGTGTGGTGGTGGTGGCCCTTGCCGGCCATATCGGCGCGAAATCAGGCCGCGTTCGCGTCGAGGGCATCGGCCTGCCGCTGGTCGAGGACTATGATACATTCGTTGAGGAAGCGATCGGCGATGTGGTCAGGGCGATCGGCAAGCTCAAGGGCAAGGATGCCCGTGACAGCGATGCGATCAGCGAGGCGGCGCGTCTGGCTGCCCGCCGTGCGGCCTTGCGCTGGTGTGGCAAGAAGCCGCAGGTCAAGGTTTTGATGATGGAAGGATAAGCCTATGCGTGTGGCGTCGAGTTTGGCCATCTACCTGTTGTTCTGGGTGATGTCGGCGTTTCTGGTGATGCCGATCGGCATTCGCACGCATGAGGAAAAGGGGGAGCCGCTGGTGCCCGGCCAGTCGCGCAGCGCGCCGGCCAATTTCCGGCCGGGCAAGGTCGTCTTGCGAGCGACCCTGCTCTCTGCCGTCACCTTCGGCCTGTTCTACGCCAATCTCTACTATGGCTGGGTCTCGCTGGCGGATGTGAGCTTCGTCCATCCGCCAGCCTCTCTGGCCTCGGCGTCTTACTAGGAGCGCAAACGCTCGATCGCCTGAGCCAGCGCGACATAGAGCTTGCCGACATCGGAGGACAGCAGCGTCACGCCCAGCGCATGACCGTCACGCGTGGAGAGCAACTGGCGAAGCAGCGCCTCGAAATCGTGGATGTAGCGGTTCACTTCATCCGCGAAATGGGCGTCCCCCTCATAGGTGGCCAGCACCGAGCGCGCCTCGGCATTGTCGAGCAGCTTGACTGCGCGGCGCGTGAAAATGCCTCGTTCACCGCGCAGATAGGCAGCCCAGGCTGTCTCGCCTACATCGGCGTCCAGCGCCTTGGCGATGTCGATCGCGCTGGAATTGAGCGTTTCGGTGATCAGCGCCACGCGGCGGGCGAAGTCATTGTCCACCTGTTCCTCGGCGCGCGCCCTGGCTTCGGACACGCGGCGTTCCAGATTGCCGGCCAGCTCGTCGACCCGGCTCATCTGGCTGCGCAATTGCGATGCGGCCTCCTTGGCCAGGCCTGCCGCATGGGCGGCGGACTGTTCCAGATGGCCGGCGATTTCGGCGGTCTGGTTGCGCATCGCCCTTTCGATTGACGCAGCACTGTCCGTCCCCAGACGTGCCGCCAGGGCCGAAACGCGCTGTGCGCCTTCTTCCTCGATCACCGCCACCGCGTTGCGGGCGGCGACGGTCAGCGTTTCGATGGCAGCGGTCAACTCGCCGCGCGCCTGTGCTGACAACTGCACTGTATCCTGCGCCATCACGGCCAGCGATGCGCGCAGCGATGCGAGCGCCTTGCCATGGTCATCCACCCGGTTGTCCAGCCCGTCATGCAGATCGCCAAGCGCCTGCGTTGCGGCGGCCAGACGGGCCTCGGCGGTGGCAACATGCTCAGCCAGCGCCTCGCCCTGACCGCGCGCGCTTGACATGGTCTGGCCCAGCGTGTCGATGCGGCTTGCGTAGATGCTCAGGCGCTCCTCGCTCTCGGCCAAGGCGCGGGGCAGTTCCTGCGCGCTGTAACGGGCGCTGGCCTGGATCAGTTCAAGCAGGCGAACGCTGCTGTCGGTCAGGCTGGCGACGCCCCGGTCGGCCTCTTTCAGCCCGCGCTCCATGGTTGCCATGCGCGCGGTCACCTCTTCCATGGCGCTGCGGTTGGCCTCACCCATGGCTGACAGGTGCGTGTCGAGGGCTTCGAAACGGATGAGCGCATTTTGGCCAGCTTCGCTCAGCGCGCGTGCTTCGGCCAGACGGTCGACATTCTGGCGCATGCTGATCCGGTCGAATTCATCGAGTTGCGCGGTGATGCGCGCAAGGCTGGCCTGCCATTCGTTGTTCGCCGTGGTTTCAGCGTCCCGCAAGGCCCGTGCCACGGTGGTCGCCTCATCGCGCAGCCCGGAAAGGCGGGCACGCAGCGAGGTCAGGCTTTGTTCTTCCTCGCTGTCGAGCCTGGCCTGCGTTCCGGCAATTTCCTCGTTCAGCGTGGTGGCGCGGCGACGCAATGCGTCATGCGCGTCGCTCTCATGGCGTTCCAGATCCATGGCAAAGCCCTGCGACCGCTGTTCCAGCGCCTCGAACTGCCGCTCGATGGCCTGATCGAGCTGGCCCGAGCGGGCCTCCAGATCCTCCAGCGCGGCAGCGACCCGCTCGCGCAGGGTTTCGACCTGCCGCTCGCTGGCCATGCCGAACTCATTGAGCCGGTTGAGCCCGAAGACCATGTCGGTAAGGTGCGCCTGTGCCACGCGCCCGGCATTGCCAATGTTGCTCGTCACATCCTTGGTGGCGCTGGCGATGACCGGCAGCTGCGCGCGCAATTGTTCCATATTGGAAAGCGCCGCTGTGCCCACCGTGCCAATCACGTCCAGCTTTTCAGCATTGTCCTGAACCAGAGCGCTCAGCCTTTCGCTGTGCTGGCTCAAACGCTCAACACTTTGGCGGCCAAGCGAATCGAGATCACGCGCCTGTGCCGCGATAAATTCGCGCGCCAGGCTGAGTTCACGGTTCATGGCGATAAGCCGTTCCTCAAGAGCCAGCGTTTCGGCGCGCAAGGTACGCGCGGCATCGCCCATCCTGGTGGCCGAACGCGCGCCGCCCATCTGCATGGCAGACCAGACAAGGCCGATCAGCACCGCCGGCCCGCTCCATTGCGCGACCATGCCCAGTATGACGGAAGGTGCGGTGTCCACGCCCAGCATCGCCCGGTTGGCCCAGAGAAAGCCTGCGGTCCACAGCGTGGCAAGCAGGATCATGGCGGCCGGCATCAGCCAGCGTTTGTTGGGGGAGGCCGCTGCGTCCTGGCTCACCGGCTCTTCCTCCCGCCATCCCTCGGACTGTGCGGGCACGGGCGGGTACAGGCCGGCGTCATCCGACATGGCGCCGAAGGGAACAGGTTCATAATCCACCCCGCGCGACGGGTTCATATCGGCGATGTTCATTGTGCCCTGCGCCCCCTGATGGTCGCCCCGGCCAGTGGCGGACCCGCTATGTTTCGCAAATACCATAGCTTCACGATAGCATGAAAGACGCGGCGTTAAACTGCCCTTTACGGTTGCGCCTTATAAAACCGGCCATGGTCTATGAAGCCGGAGCCCTTGATGCGACACTCGCAGCCGCTGCCGGCGATGATCAGGCGCTGTTTCTCGAACTGCGCGCCGCGTTTCTGGAAAGCCTGAACCGCCAGATCGACCTGCTTCGCCGCGCGCGCTGTGATGCCAATTGGGAGATCGCGGCGCTGCGTCTGCGCGGCCTTGGCTCCAGCTTTCAGGCCTGGCCGCTGATCGCTCTGGCCGAAGATGCCCTCAAGGCAGCGCCGGGCGAGCCCGTCGTCATCCGCAAGCTGCAGGCCTTTGCCGAGGACTTCGCGGCCGGCTGATGGCGTAACCCTGCAACTTTAAAGCCGATGGTTATCTTCTTGGCAGGTTGCCTGCCCTCCTTTACAAGCCTTGGGTCCTGTTTCCGGGGTTGAATTGAGGGGAGAGACGGGCTGCGTATCGCCTTGTTATCACTGATGGAGCCGACGGCGGGAGACGCCGGGGCACCGCGCGTTGGCGCCTTGCGGGTGGGGGGCTTGTCGCTTGTGCGGCATCAGTTGAACGTCGCGCTGGCGCTGGGGTGTGAGCGCGTGATTTGCGTCACCGGCGCGCAGGAACCCGAAATGCCTGTGCTGCGCGATGCGGCGGAAGCGGCCGGAGCGAGCTTTCATCCTGTGCCGGGCGTTCGCGGGATGCTGGGGCTGGTGTCGGTCGCCGATGAGGTGATTGCCTTTGCCGAGGGGCTTCTGGTCTGGCCCGATGCGATCCTGCCCCTGCTGGAAGGCGGGCCTTGCGTGCTGGCCCAACCGGTTGATCGGGGGTTGGAGTATGGGTTTGAACGGCTCGACCTCCATCATGCGGCAGCCGGGGCGTTTCGCGTTCCGGGCCGCTTGATCGAGCGGCTTGCGCCGCTGCCCGACGATGCCGATCCTTTTTCCATTCTCCAGCGTGTCGGCCTGCAATCCGGCGTTCCGCAGGTTCAGCTTCCGGCCGAAGCGCTGGAAGGCGGGCGTTGGCAACTGGTACGCCGTGAGGAGGATGCTCATCGCGCGGAAGCTGCATGGTTCCGCATGCACACCAGCGATGGCGGGGCGGTTGGTCCCTCGGAGGGGCTGGCGCTTCATGCTGTGCGGGCACTGGGCCCGGCGCTGCTCCATGCCGGCAGCGGCGCGGCGGTGGTGGCGTTGGCTGGGTTGGTTCTGGCGGGTCTGGCGCTGGTCTCGGGGTGGTTTGCCTTCTCGACGGTGGCGCTGCTGTGTGCGGCGGTGGCATGGGTGCTGTTTCTGGGCGCCTCGCTGTTTCGCCGGGTCGAGCGTCGTTCCCCTCCTGCGCCACGGCCGCCATCGGCGGCGCTTCGCACCTATGGCTGGGTGTTTGACGGGCTGCTGGCGCTGGTGCTGATCTGGAACGAGACGGCCAGGGTCGGGCAAGGCTGGCAACATCGCGCCTTTGCGCCGCTTGTCCTGCTCGGGCTGATGCGTCTTGTGCCAAGGCTGCTGTCGGGCAAGCGCGCCGCCTGGATGGAGGACCGCGCCATCATTGCTGTGCTGCTGGCAGCCGGTTCGCTGGCGGGCTGGATGGATGAGGCGATCCTGGTGCTTGTCGCGGCCTATCTGGCGGCAGGCTTGCAAGCTGTGCGCGGGCCGCTACAGCTAACACCACTTTAACCCTGCACGGGGTAAGTCAAAGCCATGCAATCGGCGCCAGCAGACTTTCAGGACTCTGTCGAATCGACCCTGTGCGCCGGTTTGGCGCGGGGCGATGGCGTGTTGGGCGGTGTCGGCGCGGTGCTGCGCCATATGCTGGTCGCCGATGATCAGGATTATTTTGCCGACGATATTCTCGCTACCCTGCGGGGCATGATCGCGGATGTCGCACGGCAACTGGCAGGCGAGCGCGGCCACGGCGAGGCCCTGCTGCCGGCGTTGCTCGAAGTGCCGGGCCTTATTGCCTGCGCTCATGCACTGGCGGTGGAGGGGCAATTGACCCGGCGCCTGCGCGAGACGCAGGGGCTTGACCCGGTGCTCTCCCCGCTTCTGCAGGCGCTGATCGCCTCGCCCAGCGCGGAGGTGGCGGCCCTGGCCATGCAGGTGCTGGCCGCGCAGGCACGATTCATGCAGCAACAGCGGCGGATGCAGTGGCCCTTGATGGAACTGCCCGCCGAATTGCTGCACGGCGCGCTGCATGTCCTCCATGGTGACGGCATGGTAGCGGGGGACCGCGCGCTTCGCCTGCGCGATGGCTATGACGAGGGCGCCACGCGGTCGAGCCTGCTCGCCCGGCTGACGGCGCAGATGGGGCCGGGCAGCCTTGCCGCGCTGGAACTCGCGCATGCCGGTGTGGCGCTGTTTGCCACCGCTTTGGCCGGGGCGGGCGAGCAAAGCCGTGATCAGGCGCTGCTGTCGATGCTGTCGCGCCATGCCGAAAGGCTGGCTCTGGGGCTTCGCGCGGGGGGCTTGCCGGTCGGCGGGGTCGAGGCGGTGCTGCTGCAACTCCATCCCGGCATGGCGCCGATCGCCGGACTGGGGCGGCTCGATCCTGAGCGGGCGCTGCGTCTGCTGCGCCATCCGGCACCGTTCAGCGGTGAGGTGGACTAGGCCGTGGGCATCAACGATCCCTTTCTGGCCCGCGCCCGCAGCGATGCGCAGGATCAGATCATCACGGCGGACGAGCCCTTGGCCGGCCTGCAATTGCGCTGTGGCGGCGCGCTGCCCGGGCCGATCGCCATACCGGAATTGCGCGAGGTGGTCCGCAAGGCGCGCCGCTTTGGCTTGAAGCTGGCCCGTGCCATCACCGCGCAGGATGGCAATGAGGTGATCCGCGCCTGGGTCGAGGTCGTGCCGCTGCCCGAGGAGGGTGGCTGCGCCATCGCCTTGCGCCATTGGCAAAGCTCGCCTTTGCCCGTTGAACCCGAGGATGCCGTATCGCGCCGCCGGGCCGAGATCGACCGGGCGCTGGCGGAACTGACCGCGAGGCTGGATGAGCGGCAAAATGTGCTGGCGGTGGCCTGCGATGGTGGGGATCTGGCCGAGGCGGCCGCGCAGATGCGCGCGGGTATCGGTCGGCCATGGACCGATTTTGTCACCATTCCTGGCAACAGCTATCGCCAGCCGCTTCATTGGCGGCTGCTTGATGGCGCGAAAGTCACGCTGGCCGGCTCGCGGCGCAGCTGGCGGGCGACGCTGATCCCGGCGGGCCTCTCGCTGGCCTCGGTGGCGCGGATGGGGGAGCCGGCGGGTTTCGACCTGTGCCTGACATCCGATGAGCCCGCGCCCAGCGCGCTTGCCCCGCAGGATCCGCGCGTGCCGACCCAGCGCGCCATCATGAGCAATGATCTGGCGCCTGTGCTGCGGCAACCCATTGCGCGGATCATCGCCCATGCGGAAACGATCCGCACGCGCCTGGCAGGCCCGGTTTCGGAGGATTACGCGCGCTATGCCGCCGATATCGCCTCGGCGGGGCAGCATCTGATGGGGCTGGTCGATGATCTGGCCGATCTTGACGTGATCGAGGCCGACACGTTCAGCACCCTGTCCGACCCGATCGACCTTGCCGATGCCGCGCGCCGCGCTGCCGGCATTCTTTCGATGCGGGCGCGGGAAAAGAGCATCGTCATCAGCGCCCCCGCGCTTGAGGTCGTATTGCCGGCCGTGGGCGAGTTTCGCCGGGTGCTGCAGATCCTTTTGAACCTGATCGGCAATGCGATCCATTACAGCCCCGCAGGATCGACCATCATTGTCGACCTTTCGCGCGATGATGGTTTCGCGCGCGTCGCGATCGCCGATCAGGGACCGGGGCTGAGCAGCGAGGAGCAGGCCCGCATTTTCGACAAGTTCGAGCGGCTCGGGCGCAGCGGTGACGGTGGCTCGGGGCTTGGCCTTTACATCTCGCGCAGCCTTGCCCGCGCCATGGGCGGGGACCTCTCGGTGGTCAGCACCAAGGGGGAGGGGGCCTGCTTTCTGTTGGATCTTCCCGCGGGGAAATAAGGAGAAAGCCGTGTGCGGGCGATGGCCCGGCATGCCCGCTGTCCTGCTTCATCCAAAACAAAAGCGCGAGAGGTTGCCCTCCCGCGCCTTCGTTGTCGGCAAAGCCGCTGAATTCAGCGCTTGTCGAGCGGCACGTAATCGCGCTGCGTCGGGCCGGTGTAGAGCTGACGCGGGCGACCGATGCGCTGGCCGGGATCGGAGATCATTTCGTTCCACTGCGCCACCCAGCCCACGGTGCGGGCCAGAGCGAAGAGCACGGTGAACATCTCGGTCGGGAAGCCGATGGCCGAAAGGATGATGCCCGAATAGAAGTCGACGTTGGGGAACAGCTTCTTTTCCGCGAAATACGGATCGGAAAGGGCGATCTCTTCCAGACGCATGGCGGTCTCGAAGATCGGATCGCTGACGTTCAGCGCCGCGAAAACTTCGCGCACGGTCTTCTGCATCACGGTCGCGCGCGGATCGTAGTTCTTGTACACGCGGTGGCCAAAGCCCATCAGGCGGAACGGATCGTTCTTGTCCTTGGCACGGTCGATGTAGTGCTGGATCTTGTCGGGCGTGCCGATTTCGCGCAGCATGTTGAGCGCGGCCTCGTTGGCGCCGCCATGGGCCGGGCCCCACAGGCAGGCGATGCCCGCCGCGATGCAGGCAAACGGGTTGGCGCCCGAAGAACCGGCCAGACGCACGGTCGAGGTCGAGGCATTCTGCTCATGATCGGCATGCAGGATGAAGATGCGGTCCATCGCCTTTTCAACGGCGGGGATCACTTCATATTCTTCAGCAGGCACGCCAAAGGTCATGCGCAGGAAGTTGCCGGCGTAGGACAGGTTGTTTTTCGGATACACGAAGGGCTGGCCGATCGAGTATTTGTAGGCCATCGCCGCGATGGTGGGCACCTTGGCGATCAGGCGGTGGGCGCTGATCTTGCGCTGCTCGGGGTCGGCAATGTCGGTCGAGTCGGGATAGAAGGCCGACAGGGCGCCCATCACGCCGACCATCACGGCCATAGGGTGGGCGTCGCGGCGGAAGCCCTTGAAGAAGCTCGAAAGCTGCTCATGCACCATGGTGTGGCGGCTGATCGTGTGGTTGAAGCCGTCCAGCTCCGTCTTGCTGGGCAGTTCGCCGTTGAGCAGCAGGTAGCACACTTCCATGAAGGAGCTGCTTTCCGCCAACTGACCGATGGGATAGCCGCGGTGCAGCAGGACGCCTTCGTCACCATCGATGTAGGTCAGCGCGCTTTCGCAGCTGGCGGTCGAGGTGAAGCCGGGGTCATATGTAAAGGCGCCGGTCTGGCCATAGAGCTTGCGGATGTCGATGACATCCGGGCCGATGGTGCCCTTGAGCACCGGAGATTCGACGTCTTGACCGCCGACGTTGATTTTGGCGATATCACCCACAACCATTCTCCTCAATTGTGCCCGGCTTGAACGAGGTGGGCCTGCTCCGCAATGCGGGCAAGGCTCTCGTCGCGACCAAGCAAAACCAAAACATCAAAAATTCCCGGCGAAGTGCCCTGACCTGTCAAGGCTGCGCGCAAAGGCTGCGCCAGCTTGCCAAGGCCAAGGCCCAGTTCGGTAGCCATCGCTTTCAGATCGGCCTCCAGAGGTTCGATCTGCCAGTTCGCCTGCGCGGCGAATAGGGCGTGGATTTTTGCCAGCAATGCGCGCGCATCGTCCGTCAGCAGGCTTTCGGCCTTGGCATCAAGCGCCAGCGGACGCTGGGCGAAGAGGAATGCGGCGCTGGCGGCCAATTCGTTCAGATCCTTGGCGCGGACCTTGAGCACCGGCATGGCGCGTTGCAGCAGGTCGAGATCGACCGGGCCCAGCTTGGGGGCCAGCAGCGCGGTCAGGCGCGCGTCGTCAGCCTCACGCAGATAGTGCCCGTTGAGATTTTCCAGCTTTTTGAGGTCGAAGCGCGAGGCGCCCTTGTTCACATCGGCAATGTCGAACCAGCCGATCGCCTGGTCGCGGCTGATGATTTCCTCATCGCCATGGCCCCAGCCCAGACGCAGCAGATAGTTGAACACCGCCTCGGGCAGCAGACCCATCTCGTCGCGATAGGCATCGACACCCAGCGCGCCATGGCGCTTCGAAAGTTTCGCGCCGTCCGAGCCGTGGATCAGCGGGATATGGGCATAGACCGGATCGTCCCAACCGCCTTCAATGGCCTGCATCGCGCGGATGATGACCAACTGACGGAAGGCATTGTTGAGGTGATCGTCGCCGCGGATCACATGGGTCACACCCATGTCATGATCATCGACCACAACGGCCAACATATAGGTAGGCGTGCCGTCCGAACGCAGGATGACGAAATCATCGAGTTCGGAATTGCTGACGGTGACATCGCCCTGAACCTGGTCGGGAATGGTCACTTCGCCTTCACGCGGCGCCTTTACACGCACCACATAGGACTTGTTGTCCGGCCACTGGTCCGGCGTCGCGTCACGCCATTCGGACACGATGCGAAAAGGGCGCTTTTCCGCCGCTGCTGCCTCGCGGCGGGCGGCCAGTTCTTCCTGCGTGAGATAGCAGCGATAGGCATGGCCCGATTCGAGCAGCCTTGCGGCAACCTGCGCATGGCGGTCGGAGCGCGCGAACTGGAAGACCGCGGGTTCATCACCGCCCAGCCCCAGCCAGTTGAGCCCATCGAAAATCGCCTCGATCGCCGGCTCGGTGGAGCGGACACGGTCGGTATCCTCGATGCGCAAGAGGTATTTCCCCCCATTGGCACGCGCATAGAGCCAGTTGAAAAGCGCGGTACGAGCACCGCCAATATGAAGATAACCCGTGGGGGACGGCGCAAATCGCGTCACCACCGGACGGGTGGGGGCCGCGCGCACGACGCCTTGCTGGCCCTGGGCCAGACTGCCATCGTTCACGCCAACGCTTGCCATCTACTCGTCCTTCCTGTCACTGTGCGCCATGGCCAGCCAAAGCGGCAATACCACGACGCAACACCCTGTCGCCAAAGTCCGGTGCCGGGCTCTTCTGGCCGCTGCACTGCAACAGGGCCATAGGACCAGCGTCGCGCGCTTGTCCAGCATTGCCTTGCGCCTGGAACAATTTCTGAACGACGCGGGGCCGGATCGTCTGCCTTGGCTGGCAGTGGGGTTCGCGAGCGGCATAGGCCTGTGGTTCGCGCTTGCCAACTCCTGCCTTTGGTCGGGGGTTATCGTCTTTGGTCTGGCGGTGGCGGGCGGCGCCCTGGCCACCGCACGCGGGCAGGGGCGTTTTGACCATCTAAGGCTCGCCGTGGCAGCCATGGCCCTTTCGATATCAGCAGGTTGCGCCGTGGTGTGGATGAAATCCGCGCTGGTGGGCACGCCCGCCATCTCGGCCCCCGTGAGTGCCGAGGTGACTGCCCGGGTGCTCCACCGTTATGCCCGGCCTGCCCAGCACAAGGTCACGCTGCAACTGGCCTTGACCGAGCCGGGCGAAAGGCGAGCGGTCCGGGCGGATGTGACCGTGACGGATGACCTTGATCGTGCAGATATCCGCGAAGGAGCGGTGATCCGTTTGCGCATGCGTTTGATGCCGCCCGGGGCGCCGCTGGTGCCCGGCGGCTATGATGCAGCGCGGCAGGCCTGGTTTGATGGCGTTGCCGCTTCCGGCTTTGCCTTGGGGCCTGTCCATCTGGTGTCGCCTTCCCGTGATGATCAATGGCTTGCCTACTTGCGCAGGGCTTTGTCGGAGCATGTACGCGCCCGGGTGCCAGGGGCCGCCGGCGGGTTGGCCGCCGCCTTCGCCAGCGGAGATCGGGGCGGCATTCCCCTCGCTGACGAGCAGGCCATGCGCGACTCAGGGCTGACCCATCTGCTGTCGGTGAGCGGGCTGCATGTCGGCGCTGTGATAGCCGGGGCCTATGTTCTGGCCTTTCGCATCCTGGCGCTGTTCCCTTTCATCGCCTTGCGGGTCCGGGTGCCGCTGCTGGCAAGCTGCGTCGGTGGTTTGGTGGGCATCGGCTATTCGCTGCTGACTGGTGCGCAGGTGCCGACCATGCGTTCGGTGTTTGGCGCCATGCTGGCGCTGGGGGCAGTGGCGCTTGGGCGCAGGGCGCTGAGCATGAGGCTGCTGGCGATTTCTGCCTTTTTCGTCATGCTGATGTGGCCCGAAAGCGTGGTGGGACCCAGTTTCCAGATGAGCTTCGGCTCGGTTCTGGCGCTGATTACCTTACATGAGAGTGGCCCGGTACAGGCATTTATGGCGCCGCGCGGCGAGCGTTGGTGGCGACGCTGGGGGCGGCATCTGGTCATGCTGCTGCTCACCGGCATGGTTATTGATCTTGCGCTTATGCCGATTGCCCTGCTGCATTTTCATCGTGCAGGCATTTACGGGGCGTTGGCCAACATGCTCGCGATTCCCTTGACCACCTTTGTTTCCATGCCTGCCATCGCGCTTGGTCTCCTGCTGGATCTTGTCGGCATGGGGGGGCCGGCATGGTGGATATGCGGCCAGTCGCTGCATGCGCTGCTTACCATCGCGCATGGCTTTGCTGATCGCTCTGCCAGCGTGGTGCTGATGCCTTCGGTTTCGGCGTGGCGTTTCGTTGCGGTGGCAGGTGGTTTGATCTGGCTGGCCCTGATCCGGGGGAATGTCCGCCTTTGGGGGATTCTGCCGGCCGCACTTGCCGTTCTGTCGCTGGCTTGGGTGAAAGCGCCCGATCTCATCATCGCCGGTGATGGAAGGACCATTGCCATCACGCGAGAAGCGGGCGCCGCCATGTTGATCCTGCACGCGGGCCAAAGCACTTATCAGCGCAAGGTGATGAGCGAGAGTGCCGGGCTCGATGACAGGACTGCAGGATCGCTCGACGGGGGCGGGTCGGTGACCGCGATGACCCGTTGGCCTGGTGCCACATGCACGGGGAAGGCATGCGCGCTCGTCATCGAGCGGGGCGGCAGGCTTTGGCATATTCTGATGCTGAGAGGCGTTCAGCAGCAGGACGGTGAAGATCTGGCCAGAGCCTGTGCCCAATCCGACATTGTGATCGCCCCGATGCCGGTCGAGCGGTCATGCACCGCCCAAAGGCTGACACTTGACCAGAGCAGGCTTTCATACACCGGCGGGGTGATGATCGACCTTGCCAGAGGTTCGGTCACCACCGTCAGTCAGGGCGAAGGACAACACCCGTGGTGGCGCCCTTCGCCCTGACTGCCTGAAAAGGTCAGTGATAGCGGCGGAGCAGGCCCGCCAATTTGCCCTGCACCTGCACTTCACCCGGACGATAATACTGCGGCTGATAGGTGGCATTGGCGGGATCGAGCCGGATCATTCCGGCTTCGCGTCGCAGATATTTGAGGGTCGCTTCCTCACCGCGCACAAGCGCGACGACGATCTCGCCATCGCGGGCCATGTCGGTGCGACGGATCAAAGCCAGATCGCCATCGAGAATGCCTGCCTCGATCATCGAGTCGCCTGACACCTCAAGCGCATAATGTTCCCCAGCCCCCAGCAGCGCGGCAGGCACCGGCAACATCGCATGGCCTTCCAGCGCCTCGATGGGCGCACCAGCAGCAATTCGGCCATGCAGCGGGATTTCAACCACATCATTGGCAGGAGCAGGGGCGTGCACCATTGGCGGCGGGGTCAAGGCAGCAGGGCGCTGAACCGGTGCCGGTGAGGCAGAGGCAGACGGACGGGCGCTGCCGATGACATCCTCAGGCTGGCGCAACACCTCAAGCGCCCGCGCGCGATTGGGCAGGCGACGGATGAAACCGCGTTCCTCCAGCGCGGAAATCAGCCGATGGACACCCGATTTCGACTTGAGATCGAGCGCATCCTTCATCTCCTCGAAAGAGGGAGAGACGCCGTCTTCCTCAAGCCGGATCTGGATGAAACGCAGCAATTCATGTTGCTTGCGGGTGAGCATCGGCCTGTTCCTTCCTGCCGTTCCGTCTTTGAACGAATGAGGAACGTTTATGCAACAATCATGCGTCCGTCAAGCAACTCATTGCCAATTCAGCACGTGGATCGGCACAAATTCACCAGCTTTGGCGGGGAGGGCGTCAATGGGGCGGTCGATCAGGCAATTGCTGGCCGCCAGCGCCGCCAGCGCGCTGCTGTCGCGCATCGGATTGGGGGTGACCACGCGTCCGTCCCACCATCCTCGCAGAAATTCCTGGCGAGCACCGCCCGCTGCCAGATCAGCCCCCACCGGCGCCTCGATGGTTCGCGGCAAAGGTTGCGCCGCGCCGGCCATGGCGCGCAGCATGGGCAGGGCAAAAAGCCAGGCGCAAACCAGGCTGGATGTGGGGTTGCCGGGCAGGCCCAGCAGATGCGTATCGCCGCGTGTGGCATGCAGCACCGGCTTTCCCGGACGCATGGCGACACGCCAGAAATCCAGTCTTGCGCCCCATTGCTCCAGCGCGGGGCGGATCAGATCATGATCGCCCACCGATGCGCCGCCCGATGTCACGATCAGATCGGCCTCGGCGGCCTGGCCAAGTGCGGTCAGCAGGGCGTCGAGATCATCGTGCACCGGACCGATGCGGATCACCTGCGCGGCCCCGCAGGCCAGCAGGGCCGCCAGCATCGCCCCATTGCTGGCGGGGATCTGATGAGGCTGGCAAGGCGTACCCGGCGGGCTCAATTCGTCCCCGCTGTCGATGATGGCGATCTTGGGCCGTCGGTGGACCTTGAGCGTGCCATGCCCCCCGGCAATCGTCAGAGCGATTTGCGCCGGGCCAAGATGCGTGCCACGCTCAAGCAAGGGAGTCGCCACGTTGAAATCAAAACCGGTCTTGCGGATATGTTTGTCCGCCGGAACCGGCCCCCGACCCGTCAGCGTGAGGAGGGGGCCCTCACGCCGGCAATCCTCCTGCACGATTACCGCGCCGGCATCGCGTGGCAGCACTGCCCCGGTGGCGATCCGAACGGCCTCACCCGCGCCGAGTGAACCCGTCCATGGATGCCCGGCAGAACTCTCGCCCACCACCCGCCAAGGTCCGTGAAGGTCTCCGGCGACCACGGCATAACCGTCCATGGCCGAAAGCGGCGCGGCAGGCTGCATGCGCATGGCGGTCAAAGGTTCGGCCAGCCAGTGGCCGGCTGCCTGCTCCACGGTAAGGTCGACAAGTGGGAGGGGCTCGACAGTGGCCAGCAGGCGCCGCTGCGCCTCGGCAAGGGGCAGGAGCGGTGTCATCGCGTCATCATTCCGCGTACCAGGACCCTGATTTTCCGCCATGCTTTTCGATGAGGCGGACGTCCTCTATGACCATGCCCTTGTCGATCGCCTTGGCCATGTCGTAAATGGTCAGCAGGGCCAGCGAGACGGCGGTGAGCGCTTCCATTTCGACGCCGGTACGGCCCGTCAGACTGGCACTTGCCCTTGCGCGCAGGCCATCCTCGTCAAAGGTGAAATCCACGCTGACCGCATCAAGCGCCAGCGGATGGCAAAGGGGGATGAGATCGCCCACTTTCTTGGCCCCCATGATGCCGGCTATGCGCGCGGCCGCCAGCACATCACCCTTGGGCACATCGCCGTCGCGGATGGCTGTCAGAGCTGCCGCGCCCATGCGGATGCGCCCCTCGGCGATGGCGACGCGCCGGGTTTCCGCCTTGCCGCCGACATCGACCATGCGGGCCTTGCCATTGGCGTCAAGGTGGGTGAGATCAGCCATGGAGCAGGGCCCGCGTGGCCGCCTCGACATCGCCCTGCCGCATCAGGCTTTCCCCGACCAGGAAGGTTCGCGCGCCGCATGCCGCCAGACGCGTGAGGTCGGCATGGGTGTTGATGCCGCTTTCAGCTACCAGCAGTGTGCCTTCGGGCGCCAACGGCGCGAGGCGTTCTGTAATGGCGATATCGGTCACAAAGCGTTTGAGGTCGCGGTTGTTCACGCCGATGAGCCGCGAGGTGAGCCGGGCGGCGCGCTCCATCTCGGCGTCGTTGTGGACCTCGACCAGCACATCCATGCCCCTTTCGATGGCCGCAGCCTCGATTTCGGCCATCTGCTGGTCTTCCAGCGCCGCAACGATGATGAGGATGGCGTCGGCCCCGATCGCGCGCGCTTCGGCAACCTGCCAGGGGTCGATCATGAAATCCTTGCGGATGACCGGCAGGGCGCAGGCCGCGCGCGCGGCGATGAGGTAATCCTCATGCCCCTGAAAATAGGGCGCATCGGTCAGGATGGAAAGGCAGGCCGCCCCGCCCGCCTCATAGGCCCGGGCATGGGCGGGCGGGTCGAAATCGGCACGGATCAGCCCCTTGGAGGGGGAGGCTTTCTTGATCTCGGCGATCAGGGCAAAGCCATTGGCGGCCTTGGCGCGCAGGGCCGCTTCAAAGCCGCGCGGGGGCGACTGCTCTGCCGCACGCGCGTCAAGGTCGGACAGGCTGGCCAATGGCTTGCGCAGGGCGACTTCCCCCGCCTTGGTCGCGCAGATTTCGGTCAGCTTGTCGGTCATCGTGTTGTTCCAGTTCAATCTGTCATCGCGCCCTTGCCCTGGCGCATGATCCTTAACGTGTCGCGGCGATCCAGCAATCGAGCAGCGCCTTGGCCAGCCCCTTGTCGATGGCCTCGGCCGCCTCCTCGACGCCATCGCGCCAATCTTTGACCTCGCCCCCCACGATCAGCGCGCCTGCCGCATTGAACAGCACCGCATCGCGGTAGGGGCCGGTCTCACCCATCAGCAAGCGGCGCAGCGCGTCGGCATTATAGCTGGCATCGCCGCCGCGCAGCGCCTCGACAGGGTGGACGGGCAGGCCCGCATCGGCTGCCGAAACGCGATGCATGGCAATGGTGTTGCCCAGAACATCCGCGCATTCATTGCCACCTGCCAGCGAAAGCTCGTCCAGCCCCTCATCGCCCGAGACGACGAAGCTGTGCGCCGTGCCCAGGCGGGCCAAAGCATCGGCATAGATGGGCACATAGGCAGGGCGGGCGATGCCGATCAATTGCCGTGACACCTGCGCCGGATTGGCCAGCGGGCCCATCAGATTGAAGATCGTCCGCCGCCCCAGGGCCTTGCGGATCGGCGCGATGGGCCCAAGTGCGGGATGATGGGTCTGGGCAAAGAGAAAGGCGATGCCGATGTCCGCCAGCGTTTCTGCCGCGCGCTCACCGGCATGGGTCAGGTTGAGGCCCAGCGCCTCGAGCGTATCGGCGGCACCTGCCTTGGAACTGGCGGCGCGATTGCCATGTTTGGCCACCGGCACGCCGCAGGCGGCCACCACCAGCGATACGGCGGTGGAGACGTTGAGCGTATGGTGCCCATCGCCCCCCGTGCCGCAGACATCGATGGCCCCTTCGGGCGCGGCGACGGGGATCATGCGTGCCCGCATCGCCCGCGCGGCACCGGCAATCTCGCTGGCCGTTTCGCCTCGTTCCGACAGGTCGGAGAGAAAGCTCGCAATGGCCTCCGCGCCGACCTTGCCGTCCAGAATGGCGCCGAACACCTCCTCGGCCTCACCCTCGCCCAAAGAGGCGCTGGTGACAGGCGGTGGCAACACGCTCATGCCGCGCGGATGGTGTTATGCGTTGTGGGCAGGCTCGCCTTGATGCCGCATTCGTCGAGGAAATTGGCCAGCATGGCATGGCCATGTTCTGTCGCGATGCTTTCCGGATGGAACTGCACGCCATGAATGGGCAGCGTGGCATGGCGGAAACCCATGACATGCCCATCATCGCTGCGCGCGTTGACCTTGAGCACCGGGGGAATGTCTTCAACGATCAGCGAGTGATAGCGCGTGGCGGTGAAAGGCGAGGGGATAGCCATGAAGACGCCAGTGTCGTCATGGGTGACAAGGCTGGTTTTGCCATGCATCAGCCCGCCGCGCACCACCTTGCCGCCGAAATATTGCCCGATGGCCTGATGGCCAAGGCAGACGCCCAGCAGCGGCTTGCCCGCGTCGGCCGCCGCGCCCACTAGGTCAAGGCTGATGCCCGCCTCATTGGGCGTGCAGGGGCCGGGCGAGATGAGGAAACCCTGCGCGCCGGAGGAAATGGCCTGCCCCGCCGAAAGGGCATCATTGCGGACGACTTCCACCTCCGCGCCCAGTTCCAGCAGATAGTGGACGAGGTTGAAGGTGAAACTGTCGTAATTGTCGATGACGAGGATCATGATTACTGTCCAAATCCTGCTTCGCTGGCGACGCGCACCGCTTCGCGCGCGGCGGCGAAGAGCGCGCCGGCCTTGGCCTCGCACTCACGCTGTTCATAGGCCGGGTCGCTGTCGGCCACGATGCCGGCACCGGCCTGCACATGCATCACCCCATCCTTCAGCACGGCGGTGCGCAGGACGATGCAACTGTCGAGATTGCCATCGGGGCTGAAATAGCCGACGCCGCCCGCATAGGCGCCGCGCGTCTCGCTCTCCAGCTCCGCAATGATCTCGCAGGCGCGCACCTTGGGTGCACCGCTGACCGTGCCCGCTGGGAAACCGGCGAAGACGGCGTCGATGGCATCATGCTTTGCCGTGTCCAGCTCGCCCACCACATTTGAGACGATGTGCATCACATGGCTGTAACGCTCGATCGTGTAGCTTTCGGTCACCTTCACCGTGCCACGCGCGGCCACCCGGCCAACATCATTACGGCCCAAATCAAGCAGCATCAGATGTTCGGCGCGTTCCTTGGGGTCGGCCAGCAGGCTTTCCTCATTGGCCTTGTCCTCCGCAGGCGTCTTGCCGCGCGGACGGGTGCCGGCAATCGGGCGGATCGTCACCTCGCCGGCGCGCACCCGCACCAGGATTTCCGGGCTGGACCCCACGACGGCAAAGCCGGGCAGGTCGAGATAATAGAGGAAAGGCGAGGGGTTCACACGGCGCAGCGAACGATAGAGCGCAAAGGGCGGCAGGGGAAAAGGCGCGGTGAAACGCTGCGCCAGCACCACCTGAAAAATGTCACCCGCCTCGATGTACTCCTTGGCGGCAGTGACCATCTCGCCATAACGCCCCGGCGCCATCACAGGGGTGAGCGCGGGCTCTGGCACGTCCCCCGTCAACCGCGCGCTCTGCGGAGCGGGGCCAGCCAGACGGCTGAGCGCTGCATCGATACGATCTTGCGCAGCTTCCAGCGCTTGCTGCGCCGCGACGCTGGAGGGCCAGACGGGAGCGATCACGTAAAGCTCATCGCTCAGCCGGTCGAACACGAGAATGAGGCGCGGCCGCACGAACAGCATGTCGGGCAGGTCGAGCTCGTTCTGCGTGGGGCGGGGCAGCTTTTCGACCAGGCCAAAAGTTTCATAGCCGAAATAGCCGACAAGGCAGGCGAGCGCGGGCGGAAGCTCCTCTGGCACGTCGATATGGCATTCGGCGACCAGCGCGCGCAGTTCCGCCAGCGGATTGCCCGGCAGGGGCGCGAAAGCCTCGCGGTCATGCTGCCAGTCGCGGTTGATCACCGCCTCGGTTTTCGTCGCGCGAAACACCAGATCCGGGTTGAGACCCAGCAGGCTGTAGCGCCCGCGCACTTCGCCGCCCTGCACCGATTCCAGCAGGAAATCACCCCGCCCTTCCTCGATCAGCTTGGCGCCCGCGCCAACCGGCGTTTCCATATCGGCAATCGCGCGACGCCAGACCAGCGCAGGCCTGCCTTCACCGATGGCGGCAAGGGCGGCGCTCCAGTTCTCGGGCCTGTTGTCAGGCGCGAGCGTTTCGGAGCGCTGGGCAATGCTGGTCTGGGTCATGTGTCCTGTCTTTTACGTCGGGTTAGGGATCAATTGCCGCCGGCAAGCTGCTTGGCAACAGCGGCGATAGCGGCATCATTGCGGGTTGCGCCCACATCGGCGCGCAGGGCGCTGCGCAGGGCATCGGTGTATTCGCGGCCCAGCAGGCCGGCGATTTCACGGCGGGCATCAGCCACCAGCGGGTCCTTGGCATCGACAGGCTGGGTCTGGATGTCCTTGAGCTGGACGACCAGCCAGCCGCGCCCACCGGGCACCGGCAGCAGCTTGGTCGTGCCCTTGGCCATCGAGAAGAACAGGCCCATGGCCGGCGGGATCTGCCCGCCGGGTGCCTGCTGCAATTGCTCACGCGTCATCGAGACGGGCTGGATCGGGGGCAGCTTGGCGCCCAGCGCGGCGACAGCGGCGTTCAGGTCGCTGCCATGCTTCACCTTGTCGAGCACCTTGAGCGCGGCGGCCTTGGCGGCAATCGCGCCCTTTTCCATCTGGATCGCCTGAATGACGGCAGGCTTCACCTGCGCCAGCGGCAGAGGCGCGGCCGGCACGATCTGCGTGACATCGAACATCAGGAACTTCTTGCCCGCTTCCAGCTCGGCAAGCTGGGGGGCGTTGGTGCGTTCCATGGCGAAGGCGGCGGTGACAGCCTTGGTGAGATCAGCCGGAGCCTTCTCGCCGGGCTTGCCAAAGACCGTGCCGTCAGCCAGCAGCGGCGCGGTTTCCACCGGGGTCACGCCCATCTCCTTGGCGGCATCGCTCAGCGCGCCGCCCTTGTCGAAGCTGTCCTCGATCTTGCTGGTGACAGAGGCCAGCGCAGCCTTGCGCTTGTCGGCCATCAGTGCCGCGGCGATCTCGCCCTTGACCTGATCGAGGCTGCGGGCGGGTTTGAGCACCACATCATCCACATGCACCAGCGCATAGCCGAGCAGGCTCTTGATGGGGGCGGTATATTGGCCCTTCTTCGCGGCGAAGGCGGCGTCGGCCACGGCAGAGGAGGCCTGCGCGGCCAGAGCCACCTTGGTAACCGGGCCGATGGCCGAAACCGACAACCCGCGCGCCTTGGCGGCAGCCTCGAGTGAACCGCCCTTGGCCAGTTCGTCGGCCATCGCCTTGGCGACGGCCTCACTGGGCAGGATCAACTGGCTGATCTTGCGCAGTTCGCTTGCCTCATACTGCGCCTTGTCGGCGTTGTAGCGCTGGGCGATTTCCGCGTCGGTGGGAGCGGCAACATTCTTGGCAGCGGTGTCGTCGAAGATCGCATAGCGAATCACGCGGCGTTCGGGCTGGTTGAACAGGGTGGCATGGGTCGCATACCAGCTTGCCACTTCCGCATCGCCGGGCATGGCCGCCGGGGCAAAGGCCTGCGAGGGCAGGGCGGCAACCGAACCGATGCGCTTGTCCTTGAGCAGCGTGGCATAACGCAGCGCCATGTCATTGGGCGTGGCCATGCCAAGCTGGGCCGGCGTGAGGATCTGGCGGGCGATCAGGCCTTGCTCGATGTCGTTGCGCACGTCCTTGTCGGTGAGATTGCGCTGAGCCAGCATGGTGCGATAGTTCACATCCGAGAAGTGACCGTCAGGCCCTTGCAGCGAAGGGATCTTGGCCAGCTCGCTGTCCACCAGTCGCTTCCCCGCGACGATGCCGTTCTTCTCGCCAAAGGTGGTGATGGCGGTGCGATCGATCATCTGGTCGATGACCTGCGACAGGCCGTTTTGCGCCAGAAAATCGCGCATCGTCACCTTGGGATTGTCCTGCCGGGCAATCTCGACGGCCTGTTGGGCCTGGCGGACCACCGCATTGCTGGAAATCGAGGTCGAGCCGACCTTGGCGATGCGGTCGCCCCCGCCGGTGGCGTCGCTGACCAGATTGCCCGCAACGTCGCTGGCGGCAAAACCGCCCACGATGAGGACCAGAAACACGATCGCTATGCCAACGCCCAGCGAGGATTTGAACATATTGCGGAAGAACTGAAGCATCTGCCAACCTTAATGCATCCGCCAGACCATGGCGCCCGCGCGATCAGGCGACGGCACGGGCAGGGCGGAAATTCGGTTCAGGGCTTTAGAGCGGCTTGCGCTTTCCCGCAATGCCTGCCTATGCATACCTATGCAAAAGCGATTGAGGGTGCTATCGGCCGATGCGCAGTCGATGATTTCGGCGCAAAATGCGGGCGTGGCCCCTTGTTTTGCGTAGGGCAGGCGCGACATCGCCGAAAGGGTGTCGCGCCGGGGTTTTTGAGTGATAGGGGACAAGTCGCATGGCGCTTCGGCCATATATCGTGGGTAATTGGAAGATGAACGGCACGCGCGCCACGCTGCCCGAGGCCCGCGCGATCGACCGCATCGCCGGGCGGTTTCCATCGGTTGAGGTCGGCATCACGCCGCCCTTTACCCTGCTGTCGGCCATGGTGAACGATCTTTCCCATGTCTCGGTTGGCGGACAAAACTGCCATGCCGAAGCAGCTGGGGCGTTTACCGGCGAGATTTCGGCTCCCATGCTGGTCGATGCCGGGGCGCAATTCGTGCTGGTTGGCCATTCGGAACGCCGCTGGAAATTTGGCGAGGGCGACTCGCTCGCGCGCGCGAAAGCCGAGGCAGGCCTTGCGGCAGGGCTCGGAGTGATCCTGTGCGTGGGTGAGCGCGAGGAGATGCGCCTCGCCGGGCGGGCGGTCGAGACGGTCACGGCGCAGCTCAAGGCCTCGCTGCCGCGCGTTGATGGCATGGTCGGGCATCTGTCGATCGGCTATGAGCCGGTTTGGGCCATTGGCACGGGGCGCGTGCCCACGCTGGCCGATGTGAGTGCCATGCATCGTGCCATTCGGACCGCGTTGATCGAGGTTTACGGACCAGCGGGCGCGCGGATACGCATTCTTTATGGCGGATCGGTAACGAGTGCCAATGCCGCCGAATTGCTTGGCGGCGATGAGGTGGATGGCGCTCTGGTGGGCGGAGCCAGCCTGACGGCGGAGGCTTTTGCCGGCATCATCATGGCCGCCGCCGCCCGCGTCGAGGCCTGAGGTCCGGCTTTTTTGCGTCGCCGCCTTGCGCTGGCGCGCCGGGGCGCCTAGATGCGCCAACGATTTTTGTCGTCTTTCTGCTTTGAGAGCCTTGCTGCCATGTCTTCGCTTTTCCTCTTCCTGACGGTGGTTCAGGCGCTGGTCACCATTCTGCTGGTGGTGGTCATTCTGCTTCAGAAGTCGGAAGGCGGCGGCCTGGGCGTTGGCGGCAGCCAGGCCGGTTTCATGTCGGCGCGCGGCGCGGCTGATTTCATGACGCGTCTGACGCAAATCCTTGGCGGTCTCTTTGTCCTGCTCTCGATTGTGCTGGCCGGCCTTGCGGTCAAGAACAGCACGGCCCAGACGGTTGATGATTCGCTCAATCGCGCGGTGCCCACCGCTGCTGCCCCGGTTCCTGCCGATGCGCTGGGCAAGGTGACGCCGGGCGCGGTTCCCCCGGCTGCTCCTTCCACTGCGCCCGCAGCTCCGCTTGACCCGCTCTCCGGCGCGGCCAAGAAGTAAATTTTCCAGCATGATAGGCCTCGTGTCCCTGCCGTTTGCGCGGCGGGGCGGCGGGGCTTTGCGTGTTGGCCCTTCCACAGGACTGTGGATTGATCCTTGGGCAAGCCCGTTTCGTGCTTGTCTTCTCCCCCCTCTCACGATTAAGGCGCGATTCCCATGACGCGGTATATCTTCATCACCGGCGGCGTGGTTTCCTCGCTCGGCAAAGGCCTCATGGCGGCGAGCCTCGCTGCCCTCCTTCAGGCTCGCGGCTTCAAGGTCCGCATTCGCAAGTTCGATCCCTATCTCAACGTCGATCCGGGCACGATGAGTCCGTATCAGCACGGTGAGGTTTTCGTGACGGACGATGGCGCCGAGACGGACCTCGACCTGGGCCATTACGAACGTTTCACCGGTGTTTCGGCGCGCAAGAGCGACAACATCACCAGCGGGCGCATCTATCAGTCGGTTATCGCCAAGGAGCGCCGGGGCGACTATCTGGGCGCGACGGTGCAGGTGGTTCCGCATGTGACGGACGCCATCAAGACCTTTGCCCAGGAAGAGACCGATGGGCTCGATTTCGTGCTGTGCGAGATCGGCGGCACGGTGGGCGACATTGAAGGGTTGCCCTTCATGGAAGCCATCCGCCAGCTGCGCAACGAACTGGGCCGCGAGCAGACCTGCTTTGCCCATGTCACGCTGGTGCCTTACATTGCTGCTGCGGGCGAGTTGAAGACCAAGCCGACGCAGCATTCGGTGCGCGAACTCACCAGCCTGGGCATCCAACCCGACATTCTGCTGTGCCGGTGCGAGCATCCGCTGCCCGAGAATGAGCGCGCCAAGATCGCCCTTTTCTGCAACGTGCGCAAGGAAGCGGTGATCCCCGCACTCGATGCTCCCAATATCTATGCCGTGCCCGGCCAGTATCACAAGGAAGGCCTGGATGCGGCGGTGCTGCACCACTTTGGCCTGAGCGCGCCGCAGCCCGATTTGACAGGCTGGGAAGGCATCACGCGCACCTATTCCAACCCCGAGGGTGAGGTCACCATCGGTGTGGTGGGCAAATATGTTGTGCTGCAGGACGCTTACAAGAGCCTCAACGAGGCGCTGGTCCATGGTGGCCTCGCCAACAAGGTCAAGGTCCACATCAAATGGATCGATGCCGAGATTTTCGAGAAGGGTGACGAGGAAATCGCCGCCAATCTCGAGCCGTTGCATGGCATTCTGGTGCCTGGCGGCTTTGGCGAGCGCGGCACGGAAGGCAAGATCGCCGCAGTTCGCTTCGCGCGTGAACGCAAGGTGCCCTTCTTCGGCATCTGCCTTGGCATGCAGATGGCCTGCATCGAGGGTGCGCGCAACACCGCAGGGTTTACGGCTGCTTCCTCGACCGAATTTGGCGAGACGAGTGAACCGGTGGTCGGCATCATCACCGAATGGATGAGCGAGGAGGGCCTGCAGACCCGCCACGCCGACACCGACCTTGGCGGCACGATGCGCCTTGGCGCCTATGAGGCGAAGCTGACCGGCAACAGCCATGTCGCCAGCATCTATGGCAGCGAGACGATTTCGGAACGCCATCGCCACCGCTATGAGGTGAACAGCCATTATCGCGAGGCGCTGGAAAAGGGCGGTCTGGTCTTCTCGGGCATGTCGCCTGATGGGCTGCTGCCTGAAATCGTCGAGCGGCCCGATCACCCGTGGTTCGTTGGCGTGCAGTTCCACCCGGAACTCAAGAGCCGCCCGTTCGAGCCGCATCCGTTGTTCGCTGGCTTCATTGGCGCGGCGTTGCGTCAGGCTCGACTGGTCTGATCAGGCTCAGGCCTGGCCCTGCCTTCAGGGCTTCGGGCCATGCTTCTGGCTGAGAATTTTCATGCCAAACAGAAAAAGGGGCGGGACCGGATCGGTCTCGCCCCTTTGTTTCAGGCGGTGTTTATTTCAGGCCTTGTTTATTTCAGACCTGGTCTCAGCCGGTCAGGCAGCAGCTTCCGATGCGCCGCCATCCACCACCTTGAGCGAGGCGGGCGCGCCGATGCTGATCTTGCGCGGCTTCATCGCCTCGGGCACTTCGCGGACAAGGTCGATCACCAGCAGGCCGTCTTCCAACGCGGCGTTTTCGACGCGGACGAAATCGGCCAATTCAAACCGACGCTCAAAACCGCGCTGGGCGATGCCGAGGTGCAGATATTGCGCGCTGGCGGCATTGGTGTCCTCACCCTTGCGACCGGCCACGATCAGCAGGTTCTGCTGGGCGGTGATGTCGATATCGGCGGGCTTGAAACCGGCAACGGCCAGCGTGATGCGATAGCTGTCCTCGCCAAGGCGCTCGATGTTGAAGGGGGGATAGTTGTCACCGCCATTGGCACGGGTGTTGTTTTCCAGCAGATCGAACAGCCGATCAAAACCAACGGTGCTGCGGCGATAGGGGGTAAAATCAAAACGGTTCATGAGCAAAATCCTCAAGTCATAGAGCAATTTCACGAGAGGGGCCCAAAGCTGGCGCCCCGGTCGGCGTCATCCCCATCAGGGCCATGACACGTATCGCTAGGTATGATAGCCGCTTGGCATTTCAAGGGGGCGCCCTACATGGACGTTCACGATTTTGACGAGATGAAGGACCAAGCCGATGACCAAGCCCAAGGTTGAGATCTACACCCAATGGGGTTGCGGCTATTGCGTGCGGGCCAAGGGGCTGCTCGACAGCAAGGGTGTTGCCTATACCGAATATGACACGACCATGGACACCGGCCTGCGTCGCGAGATGGTCGCCCGCAAGCCCGACGCGCGCACCGTCCCGCAGATCTTCATTGATGACGTCGCGGTGGGCGGCTGCGATGATCTTCATGTGCTCGACCGTGATGGCAAACTTGACGCCATGCTGGGGCTCTGAACCATGACGCGCGTCGCCCTGTTCCAGATGACGTCGGGTATCAATCCGCTGGCCAATGCCGAGGCAATTGCCAATGCGATCGCGCAGGCCAAGGCGGGCGGGGCAGCGATGCTCTTCACACCGGAGATGTGCGGGCTCATCGACAAGGATCGGGCGCGTGGCCGGGCCAATATCCGCAAGGAAGGCGAGGACATCGTGCTGGCTCGGGCCCGCGCTGCGGCCGCCGAGCACGGGATCTGGGTGGCGCTGGGCTCACTGGCGATCGACCGGACGGGTGAGGAAGGCGCGGATGAGCGTTTTGCCAATCGAACCTATGTCATTGACGACAAGGGCAAGATTGTGGCCCGCTATGACAAGATGCACATGTTCGATGTGGATCTGGAGAGCGGCGAGCGCTGGCGGGAATCCTCCGCCTATGCGCCGGGCAAGGGCGCGATGGTGGTGGAGACGCCGGTCGGGCGACTTGGTCTGGCGATCTGCTATGATCTGCGTTTCCCCGCGCTGTTTGATGTGCTGGGGCGGGCCGGATGCGATGTCATCGCCATTCCCGCTGCCTTTACCGTTCCCACCGGCGCGGCGCATTGGCACCTGATGCAAAGGGCGCGCGCGGTCGAGGCCAGCGCTTGGGTGATCAGCGCCGCGCAGGTGGGAACGCATGAGGATGGGCGCAGCACCTATGGTCACAGCCTGGTGGTCGACCCGTGGGGCGAGGTCGTTCTCGACATGGGGGGGGAGACGGCGGGACTGGCTTTTGCCGAGATCGACCCTTCGCGCACCGCTGCCGTGCGTGCGCAACTGCCCAGCCTTGCCAATCGTCGACAGGTGGAGGCTCTGACGGCTCGATGATCGTTTACGACCTGATCTGTGAGGACGATGGGCATGGTTTTGAAGGCTGGTTCGGCTCTTCGCAGGATTTCGACCAGCAACAGGCAAGGGGGCTGGTAACCTGCCCCCATTGTGGCGGCGCGCAAGTGGTCAAGGCCGTGATGGCGCCGCGCCTGACGCGCAAGGGTAATCAGCAGGTCGAACTTGCGCGCAAGCGAAAGCCTGTCGTTGAGGAGGCTTCTTCATCGCCCTCCCAGGCCATCGCCGCCTTGCCGCCCGAAGCCAGGGCCGCGTTGCAGGCGCTCGCCAAGGCGCAGGCGGAGGCGCTCAAATCCTCCCGCTGGGTCGGTGAGAATTTCGCGCAGGACGTGCGGGCCATGCATTATGGTGACAAGGCGCCCGAAGCCGTTCACGGCCAGACCACCGCCGATGAGGCGCGCTCGCTGATCGAGGAAGGTGTTGCCATAGCGCCAGTTTTGTTTCCCGTGGCTGCGCCTGACGAGATCAACTGATCGGCGTTGAATGGGCCGTTGCCATGGCGCCGCTTGCCCATTAAGAGGTCGCTCTGCATGGTGCTCGCAAGGGCCCACGGGCACCCATAGCTCAGCAGGATAGAGCACCAGATTCCTAATCTGGGGGCCACTGGTTCGAATCCAGTTGGGTGCACCAACCTCCATCATCGCCCACGCCATGGGTTTTTGTTTTTCAGCCGATGCCGCTATCGAGAGAGCGGCTGAAGGCTTTTCCCATCTGTTCAGCGGGGGATGAAACGCCCGCCGCCGCTATGGCGGCGGGCGCTCGCATCAATATTCAGCCGAGATGCTGAACTGATAGGTGCGCGGCGAAAGCGGACGGAAGTAACCGTCGCCCGTGGCCGCCGTCGAGATGAAGGCCAGCGTGTCCTTGTCGAGCAGATTGTCGATGTTGAAACGTGCCTTGATGGTCTTGAGCGGCCCGGCATGCCAGCCATCGCCAATGTCCACATAGGCGTTGAGCACGGTGAAGGCGGGCACGTTCGACCCCTTGGTGTTGTCCAGCGTCGCCCAGCGGCCCGAGGTGTATTTGGCGCTGAGGTTGGCCACCAGCCAGCTGGCCGGTTCCACCGTGACGCCGCCATTCAAAATCCACGTCGCGCTGTCGGGCAGATGCTTGCCCGCAGTGTAGTAGAGCACCGTGCTGCCGCTCATCACATTGTCGAGCGAGCGGGCGTGGTTGTAGGTGGCGTTCAGGTTGAAATAGGCCAGACCATGCAGATAGCCCGGCTTGTAGTTGCCGGAAAATTCAGCGCCATAGGCCTCGACCCGGCCGACATTGGTGTAGAAACTTTCCAGCGTGTTGGAGCCCGGAAGGGGCGAGTTGATCTGCTGGATGCGGTTCTTGTATTTGGTGTAATAGGTGGCCAGCGAGGCGAAGAAGTCATGCTGGCGCGTGCGCACGCCCAGTTCGAAGTTGCGCGAGCGTTCGGCCGCAGGAGCCGGCACCACGCCCGAGGAATTGGCCAGCGTGACGGAATAGATGTCGTCCATCCCCTTGGGCTCGGCCATGTTCTCGGCATAGGATGCGAAGAACTGGGTATGGTTGTCCAGCTTGTAGACCGCGCCGATCAGCGGCAGGAACAGGTCGGCATAATGCGCCTTGTTCGACTGGGGCCCATAGCCTGGGATCGCCGTGCCGTTCACATAGCGATAGTAGTCGGCGTAATCGCGATAGCCGCGCTGGGTATAATCGACGACCAGACCCTTGATGCCGCCGGTGATCTCCAGCTTGCCCAGCGTCAGGTGATCCTTGACGAAGATCTGCGTCGTGTTGCGATGCGAGATGTAATCGCGGCGCAGGAACACCGGCTTGCTGAAATCGGGATCGCTGGTGGGGGAGCCATCCGTGGTGTTGTAGCGCGCCTGGGTGCGGTGGTATTTCTCATACTCACCCCAGATGCCGACATCGATCTTGTTCGCGCCCATGTCCCAATGCAGCGTTTCGGTTAGGCCATAGCGGTCGCCGCCCACGCCTGAGCGGCCATATTGCGTGCCCTTGGGCGCAACCACGTCCAACCCGGCTGCCTTTTCACGGGTGGAGATCAGCAGGCTGTTGTCATAGCTGTCGGCCGAGACGCCATAGCCCGATTTGTGTTCCCAATAGCCCGTCGATTCCAGATAGACGCCTTGCGCCATGCCCAGATGCACCGTTGCGCCATAGAGCCGGTCGTTGCGCACATTGATGGCCAGCGCCGAGGTGTTGTTGGCATAATTGACGTTCGAATAGGGCACGCCTGCCGTGGTGGGGGTGTAGCCGGGCGTGGTGGGGGTGGGCGGGTTGATATAGCCGTAGTAGCGGCCCAGCGTGTTGTATTGCCCGCGCGTCATGGTGGGCGAGTCATTGTCGTGGAAGTCGTTGGACACGAACTTCAGGCGCGCCCAGCTGTCCCCGCCCAGATTGGCGTGGATCTGTGCTTCCCAATGTTCGCGGTGGATGCCGCCATCTCCGCGCCACAGGTCAGAGCTCAGCTTGGTGCGGCTGACATAGGCGCTGATGGGCCCGATCTCGCCGGTGGAGGCGCGGATGAAATTGCGGCGCAGGCCGAACTGGCCCAGCGCTTCGGACACGAACAGGCCGGGCTTCTTCTGGGGCGCGATGGAATTGTAGCTGACCACCGGGCCCAGCGAGGAGTAGCTGGGGATCGACACATCGCCCGCGCCCACCGAGGCGACCACCGAGCCCAGATTTTCATTGTCCACATAGCGGAACACCGGGCTTCCGCCGAAGGCGTCGCTGCGCCCGGTGGGGATGCCGTCCACCACAAAGCCGATCTGGTCGAGGTTGTAGGCGCGTGTCTGCACGCTGTTGCCGAATTCATAAAGGCCCAGCGCGCCGTCGGTCTGCACGTTGAAACCGGGCAGCTGTTCCAGCATTTTCAGGCCTGATACGCCGGCGGGGGCCGAAAGCAGCGCCTTGCGCGTGACAGCCACGGTACTGGTCACCTGATCTTCGCCGATGCTTTGCGAGGCATCGGACATGCGGCGGCCGGTCACGACCACAACGGGGCCTTCCTCGCTCCTGGCATCGGCGTTGGCGGCTGGCGCTGGTTCCGTGGCGGCCTGCGCGGCGGGCGCAAGCCAGAGTGCGGCCAGCGCTGCGAGGCTCGCGCCCGAATATCGCCGCATGGAAATGGTCATGATGAACTCCCCTGTCGATCCGGCGCCGGGGGACCGACGACGGCTGTGTGCTGAACTCTCCTTTCGAGCATCTCTCCGCTGCCTTGGTCCCGGCGTTACGCAGGTGACATGCGACGTGATCCATGTGGATAATCATCGCTAATTGCGGCGGATCAGGGGGATAACGATAATTTCAAATACGTTGTTCGCGTCATCCGTCAGAGAATTCGAGTTTCATATGATATTTTTATGAGGGCACTTTTTGATGTGGTTATCTGCGCTTCTGCAATCAAACCTTGCTCTGAACATTTGTTTCGCAATGCGGTAACGGGCTTCCTCTCCTGCGTGGAATGATCCGCCGGCATTGGCGTGCCTCACCATTGGTCATCTCGACCACACTATCGGGCCCCTTATAACGTCATCGTTTTATTGCTTGCATGTCAGGCGTGGTGATGGACGCAGTTCCATCTGCGTGATGGTCCGAGCATCCGGGAGAATGTCCATGAATGACCTGCCCCATGATGACGAGGCGGCGCTGCAACCTCACGGCGCTGTCGTGCCGGGCCTTGGCGTTCTGTCGAGCGCACAACACGGCGCGCGGATGGCGCGTCCCGATCCGGCCTTGCTCTGTGTCGATTTGCCGGGGCGGCGGATGGTGCTGGTCACCGGCGGCACCGGTTTCATCGGCCAGCGTCTGGTGGCTGCTCTGGCCAGCGCCGGGCATGGTGTCATCGTTCTCACGCGTGACCGCAACAAGGCTTGGCCCTGGCCGCAGGGCAGCGTGATCCGCATCGTTACCCGGCTCGATGCCATAGGCCCGAGCGAGCGGATCGATGCCATCGTCAACCTTGCCGGGGAGCCGATCTCCGACAGCCCGTGGACTCGTTCCAAACGCCAGCGGATCTTGCGCTCACGGTTGAAGGTCACGCGGGAGATCCTGCGCCTGTTGGCGAGGCTGGAGCATAAACCCATGCTGGTCAGCGGCTCGGCCATCGGCTGGTACGGTTTGCGCGGGGATGAACCCCTGACCGAGGCCAGCGATTGCCGCCCCTGCTTTTCCCATGACATTTGTGCGCGCTGGGAGCGCATGGCCAGCAGGGCCGAAGCGCTGGGCGTGCGCACGGTGCTGCTGCGCACCGGGCTGGTGCTCGACCATGACGGCGGGATGCTGGCGCGGCTGCTCACGCCGTTCAAATTCGGGCTTGGCGGGCGTTTTGGCAGCGGCGCCCATTGGATGAGCTGGATCCATCGCGACGATATGGTGCGGTTGATCATCCACACCATCGCTACGCCGGGTGTGAAGGGGCCGCTCAATGCCACCGCGCCCGAGCCGGTGACCAATCGCCATCTGACACAGGCTTTGGCCAGGGCCCTGCATCGCCCGGCCTTGATCCCCATTCCGGCCTGGCCGCTGCGTTTGGTTTTGGGCGATTTTGCCCAAGAGCTTCTGCTTTCCGGTCAGCGCGTCCTGCCGCAATTGGCGCTGAGATCAGGCTTTCGCTTCCGTTATGTTACGATCGAGACGGCCTTGGCCGAGATGATCGGGAGCAGCGGGCAGGCCTGAGGAGGACGTGCGGGCGGGGCAAGTTTCAGCGCTTCAGCACTGACAATTCAGCCCGCGCCGCGGCAATTTTGGCGGCAAGCCGGGGATCTTGCCACAAGGTTGCGGCGGCCAGCGTGCCGATGGCATGGCTGGCTTCGGTATCGCTGGCGAAGTGAGCCCCGCAATATTGGCGGCTCATCGCATAATCATGGGCGCGCTCCAGAATGGCGTCGGCTTTGTCAGGCATCAGCCGCGCGAGCATCCAGCCGACCGAATAGCCCAGCATCGAATGGCCCGACGGATAGGCGCGATAGGTCGGCTTGGCCCTGTTGGCATGTTGGCCGCAGACGGCCAGCGAGGGGGCGATGCTGTAGGGCCGCAGGCGGTGGAAATAGGTCTTGCCGGCATCGGCCAGCGCCGCCCCCTCGGTCTGCACCGTGACGAGCAGATCCCATGTCGCGGGCAGGGTCTTGAGATCGACCCCAGCCGCCTCGTTGAACAGGCTGGGCGTCTCATTCTCGCCATCGGCGCGGGCACGGGCGAGACGTTGCGGCGTGGCGCCGGCGATCAGGCGGTGAAGCGCGTCAATTTCGCGCGCTTCCTCGGCTGATCCGCGCGCGGGCGGCGCGGGCAGGCTGAGCTGGGGCGCGAAGAGTGCCGGATCGAGATAGGCCGCATGCGGCCTGTCCTTGGCACAAAGAGGCGAGGCAAGGGTGATCAGCAGCAGGGGGAAGGTCAGCAAGGTTTTCAAGACGATGGCTCCGGCACGCGAAAGAGCTCCTTGCCGGCACTTTCGCGCAAGCCGTTCCACCCTTTGGTCAACATGGCCTGCGGTTAGGCAGCCTGCATGACGGTTCCGTGACGATCGCGCCGCGCAGCTGCGAACATTGCATGTTTAGAATTTGGGCGCGTCAACCCGCTATGGGAAAGCGCAGCCGCACCGTCAGCCCCGGACGGTTGTCCACCAGTTCCAGCGCGCCATTGTGAAAGCGCATGATCGCCTGCGCGATGGCCAGACCCAGCCCGCTGCCCTGCCGCCTGGCGCCTTGTCCGCGTTCATAGGGGCGCACCACACGGTCGCGCTCGCCCAGTGCAATGCCGGGGCCATTGTCCGCGACGGTGATGGTGGCTTCGTCCTGCGTGACCGCCAGCGCCAGGCTGGCACGCGTGCCGGCCGGCGTGTGCAGCGCCACATTGTCAAGCAGGTTGACCAGCAATTGCTGCACCAGCCCCGCATCGGCCAGTACCGTGGCCGAAGGCATGGCAGACAGGGCAAGCTGGCTGCCGGCATCGGCGATCACCGGCTCCATCGTTTCGGCGACATCGGTGATGATCTCGTCAAGGGCGAGGGGGGTCATGGCGGTGGGGCGCCGCCCGGCCTCGATTTCCGACAGTCGCAGCAATGCATCGAAAATGGCGATGATCGAGCGGCACTCGCGCTCGGCCTTGTCGAGCACCTCATGCCCTGCGGCGCCTTCATGGATCTGATCGGGGTGGAGCAACCCGCGCAAGCGCGTCAGCGGCGTGCGCAGATCATGGGCCAGATGGCTGGCGAACTGGCGCTGGCTGCGCACCATCTGTTCCATGCGGTCCAGCATGTGATTGAGGCTGCTGGCCTGCGTGGCAAAGATGCCATCGAGCCCGGTGGTGGGAATGCGATGGGAAAGATCGCCTTGCGCGATGGCATCGGCGGCCTTCACCGTCCGGTCCAGTCGCTGGGCGATCTGGGTGGTGAAGGCCCAGGCGGCGGCAAGCCCGGTGATCGAGGCCGCGATGACCAATGCGAGAATGCCCGGAACGAGCATTTCGCGCATGTTCTCGCCGACCTCGCTATGCTCCACGATGATCAGCCGCCCGCCATCGGAGAGGTGCTGCGTCAGGGCGCGACCCCGGTGCCATTTACGCGTGCCGTCGCGGTAAAAGGCCTCAGCATAGCCATCGGGCAGGGGCTTCACGTCAAAACCGCCGATCAGCAGGCGGCCATCGGGCGCATAAAGCAAATGACCCCGGCTGCTGATGATCTTGTTGTCGCGCCGTTCGAGAATGCGCTGTGCCATCGAGGCGCTGTCGTTGGGCTCGCCGCTCAGGATGAGCTTGCTGCTTTCATGAGCCAGCGCATCGTCGGCCTCTTCCATGAGCTGATCGCGCGCCGCCAGAAAGGCGATGCCGCCCGCCACGCCCATGGCCAGCGCGAAGGCCAGCCCGAATTGCACTGCCAGCCGCCCGATGCTCGCGCGCGGCTTTACCGGCACTGGTCGCTGCGCAATGTGTATCCTTCGCCGCGCTTCGTCTCGATGGGGTCGCAGCCCAGCCCGGCCAGCCGCGTGCGCAGGCGCGAAAGATTGCTTTCCACGATGTTGGTGGCCGGGTCGAAGCTGTAGCCCCAGACATTTTCGAGGAGCATGGCGCGGGTCACCACCCGGTCGGCGTTGCGCATCAGATAGGCCAGCAGGGAAAACTGCTTGCGGTTGAGCTCGATGGCTTCCTCGCCAAGGCTGGCGCAGTGACTGGCGGCGTCAAGCCGCAAACGACCCACGGCAATGTCGCCGCCATCCTCGCCGGCGCTTTCGTTGCGCCCGCCGCGGCGGCAAATGGCGACCAGGCGTGCGCTAAGTTCGGCCATGTCGAAAGGCTTGGTCAAATAATCGTCGGCGCCTGCCTCCAGCCCGTCGATCCGGTCCTGCACCGACCCCAGCGCGGAGAGCATCAGCACCGCCGGCCTGTGGCTCTCGGCGCGCAGCCGGCCCAGCAGGGCGATGCCGGGCGTATCGGGCAACATGCGGTCCAGCACGATGGCGTCAAACTGGGTGCGATGGCAGGCATCAAAGGCGGCCTGAGCGCTGTGGGCGCGGTCTGTCGCATAGCCGCGCGCCATCAGGCCGTGGCAAATTTGCCCGGCAATGGCGAGGTCGTCTTCGACCACAAGAACCCGCATCGCAACCATGACGGGATTGATCCTGTCCCATCAGGCTGTGACCGTTTCATGACAGGGGTGTTCAGGCAGGTGTGGGGGTGGGGCGGGCATATGGCCACTGGGCTGGCGTAATTGGGGCTGCAAAGGGCAACAAGGCCTTGAGAGGCGTCGCGATTCGTCCCAAAGCCGTGGCTGCCACTGTCCCCCCTGGCCGTTGGAAGGATCGATCCATGCTGCCTCATTTGCCCCCTCGGCGCATTCCGCCGTTCCTGCGCCGCGCCATGCTGGCCAGTGCCCTGTGTGCCGTGCCCGCGCTTGCCCCGGCGCAAGGCTATCAGCCGCGCGAAACCTTTGCCCCTTTCGACATGAAGCAGGCGGTCAACAGCTACCGCTCGGCCGATGGCCTGCCGGGGCCAGCCTATTGGCAAAACCGCGCCGATTACGCGATCCATGCCAATCTTGACGAAAAGGGCCCGGTGCTGAGCGGCAGCGAGGAGATCAACTATACCAACAACAGTCCCGACACGCTCGACGTGCTCTGGCTGCAACTCGATCAGAACACCTACAAATCCGACGCGCGCAGCGGCTTTGCCGGTGGCCGTGCCCGCCGGGGAACGAGCGATGGCTTCGTGATCGAAAGCGTCGAGGTGGAGAGCGGCACGCATAAAGGCGCCTTCATCCCGGTCCATACGCTGGTTTCCGATACGCGGTTGCGCGTCGACCTGCCCGCCACGTTGGCGCCCAAGGGCGGCAAGGTGACGCTGCGCATCCGCTATCACTTTACCATTCCGGGCCAATGGGGCGGACGCATGGCCTGGGGGCAGGCCAAGGCCGGGCCGATTTATGATCTGGCCCAGTGGTATCCACGCATGGCGGTGTATGACGATCTGCGCGGTTGGGACACACTTCCTTATCTGGCGCAGGAGTTCTACCTCGAATACGGCAATTTCGACTATTGGGTGACCGCGCCCAGCACCATGCTGGTGGCAGGCTCTGGCGAGTTGATGAACCCGCAGGAGGTGCTGACCCCGGCGCAGAATGCGCGTCTGGCCAGGGCCCGCGCCAGTGACGCCACGGTGATGATCCGCAGCCCGCAGAAGATCACCGATCCCGCCAGCCGCCCCAAGCAGGGGGGCATGCTGACCTGGCATTACCACATGAATGATACGCGCGACGTGTCCTTCAGTGCTTCCTCGGTCTTTGCCTGGGATGCCGCGCGCATCAACCTGCCCGGCGGCAAGACAGCACTGGCCGAGAGCTTTTATCCCGCCGAAAGCCAGGGCAATGACCGTTGGGGCCGCTCCACCGAATATGTGAAGGATACGGTGGAGCGCATGTCGCAGCGCTGGTCGCCCTATCCATGGCCTGCGGCAATCAATGTGGCAGGCCCGGCCTCGGGCATCGAATATCCCGGCATCGTGTTCGATGGCATCGACGATGCGGGCAAGACACTGTTCTGGATCACCGCGCATGAGATCGGCCATAGCTGGTTCCCGATGATCGTGGGCTTTGACGAGCGACGCGACGCGTGGATGGATGAAGGCTTCAACACCTTCATCGACATTTACGAATCCGATGATTTCAACAAAGGCGAATATGGTCCCAAGCGGGACAGCGAATTTGCCCCCGGCGGCGGCAATCCAGTGGACGAGATCGTGCCTTTGCTGACTGATCCCGCCGCGCCGCCGATCCTGAGCCGGGCGGACACGATCATCGAGAAATACCGCCACCCGGTGACCTATTTCAAATCGGCGCTGGGTCTGAAACTGCTGCGTGAGGATATTCTGGGGCCGGAACGCTTCGATCCTGCTTTCCGCCGCTTCATCGCCAACTGGCGCTTCAAACATCCCAAGCCGGCCGATTTCTTCCGCGCGATGGACAGCGAGGGCGGCGAGGATCTGTCGTGGTGGTGGCGCGGCTGGTATGAGAACAACTGGGCGCTCGATCTGGGCATCGACAAGGTGGCGGTCGATCCGGCCAAGGGTACGGCGATCACCATCGGCAGTCATGACCGGCTGGTCATGCCGGTCACCCTGCGCGTCGAGTTCCGCGACGGCACCACGCGCGATTACCGTCTGCCAGCCGAAAGCTGGATCCGTCAACCTGCAACGACGATCACCGTCGAGCCGGGCAAAGCCGTGGCGCGCGTCGTGCTCGACCCCGATCACAAGGTTCCCGACCGCGATCGCAGCAACAACAGCGCGGAGCTTCCCGCACCGCAGGGGTGAGACGCCTCACGGGCCTGCCGCAAGATGGTGGCGGGCCCGCCTGACGGTCTCGATCAGCCGGGCAGCCCGCCGGTCTGGCGCAAGGCCTCGCCCAGCGCCAGGCCGGCGGAGGTGGCAAGGTTCATCGAGCGCACCTGTGGGCGCATGGGAATGCGCACGCGGGCATGGCAGATTTCGGCCACGCTGGCGGGCACACCGGCGCTTTCCTTGCCAAACAGCAGGATGTCATCAGGCTGATAGGTGAAATCATAGGCCGATCGGGTGGCCTTGGTCGTCAAGAGCACCAGCCTGCTGCTGCCGACGGTCGCCCGGAAAGCCTCAAAGCCGGCATGGCGGGTGATGCTTACATGGTCGATGTAATCCATGGCGGCGCGGCGCACCCTTCGGTCATTCCACAGGAAGCCCATGGGCTCGATCAGGTCAACCGCAGCGCCAAGGCAGGCGCCAAGGCGCAGGACAGCGCCGACATTGCCGGCGATTTCAGGTTCAAAAAGAGCGATGCGCATGGGCGCTCCTTGGCGCGGGCGGGGCGCTGTTGCAAGGAGAGATGGCGCTGCGCCCATCTTCAGGGGCTTGCACCAATTTTCATTTCTGATCAGGATCAATGATCTGCGCGTCAGTGGCTGACATTGACGGCGCGTGTCATGGTTCCCGCCGCATTGCCATGGCATGGACTTCGCACGCACCCCCAAGGCCAAGTCTGAAGGAATGCCCTGATGCATACCCCAGCCATCATCGAGAACCGCCTGTTCGACGATATTGCCATTGGCGATAGCGCTGCCCTGACGCGCAGCGTCACCCACCGCGACATCGAGCTGTTCGCTGCCGTGTCGGGAGACGTGAACCCGGCGCATATGGACCCCGATTATGCCGCCACCGACATGTTCCATCGCGTCATCGTGCATGGCATGTGGGGGGCAGGGCTGATCAGCGCTGTTCTGGGGACGAAGCTGCCGGGACCGGGCACGATCTATCTTGGCCAGACGCTGCATTTTCTCAAACCCGTGGGGCTGGGGGACACGATCACCGCGACTGTCACCGTTGCCGAGCGGCGCGAGGATAAAAAGCGCCTGAAGCTGGCCTGCCGCTGCACCAACCAGAAGGGCGAGGAGGTGATCACCGGCGAGGCCGATGTCATTGCCCCCACCGAAAAGGTCAGTCGCCCGCGCGTGGCCTTGCCCGACATCCGCCTTGCCGAGCATGATGCCTATCACCGGCTGATGCTGGAAGTGCAAGGGGCGGCGTTGCCCACCGCTGTCGTGCATCCCTGCAGCGTGGCGGCCTTGTCATCTGCGCTCGATGCGGCGGATGCGGGGCTCATTCAGCCCATTCTGGTCGGGCCCGAGGCAAAAATCCGCGCGGTCGCCCAGCAGGCGGGGCTGTCGATCGACGGCCTGCGCCTTGTGCCCGCCGCACATAGCCATGAGGCCGCCACCCTGGCCGTGGAACTGGTCCGCAAGGGCGAGGCCAGTCTGCTGATGAAGGGCTCGCTGCACACCGATGAGCTGATGGGCGCCGTGGTCGCCTCGACCGGGGGGCTGCGCACCGGGCGGCGTATCAGCCATGCCTATGTGATGGATGTGCCGGGTTATCCGCGCCCGCTCATCATCACCGATGCCGCGATCAACATCGCCCCCTCGCTGGAGGACAAGGCCGACATCATCCGCAATGCCATCGACCTTGCCCATGTGCTGGGCAATCCGCGACCTAAAGTGGCCGTTCTGGCGGCGGTCGAGGTGGTGAACCCGGCGATGCGCGCCACGCTTGAGGCCGCAGCCCTGTGCAAGATGGCCGACCGGGGGCAGATCACCGGCGGCGTGGTGGATGGACCGCTGGCCTTTGACAATGCGGTCAGCCCCGCAGCCGCCAAGGAAAAGGGTATCGTCTCGCCGGTGGCCGGGCAGGCCGACATTCTGGTGGTGCCCGATCTGGAGGCGGGCAACATGCTGGCCAAGCAACTGACCTTCATGGGGCAGGCCGATGCGGCGGGCGTGGTGTTGGGCGCGCAGGTGCCGATCATCCTGACCAGCCGGGCGGATAGTCTGCGCACGCGGCTGGCCTCCTGCGCGGTGGCGGCGCTGATGGCACGCCGGGGCCTGACGGCGTGAAGGCGCTGATCAGCCTCAATGCCGGCTCATCCAGCATCAAATTCGCCCTCTATGCTCTTGCCGGTGATCTGCGACTGGAAGCGCATGGGCAGATCGAGAAGATTGGCATCGCGCCGCGCCTGACTGTCAGCGATCCGCTCGGGAAGACGCTCTTTCGCCGCGACCTTGGCGATGGCAGCCTTTCGCATGAGGCGGTGCTGGGCGGCTTGCTGGACTGGGCGATGAGCCATCTTGACGGGCGGGAACTGATCGCCGTCGGCCACCGCGTGGTGCATGGCGGCACGCAGTTTTACGAGCCTTGCCTGGTGACAGGGCCAGTGCTGGCCGCGCTGGCCGGGCTCAATGGTCTGGCGCCTTTGCATCAGCCGCATAATCTCGCCGCGATCGGGGCCATGATCGCCTTGCGCCCCGATCTGCCGCAAATCGCCTGCTTCGACACCGCCTTTCACCATACCATGCCCGAGACGCATCGCCGTTTTGCCCTGCCGCTTGCGCTGCATGATGAGGGCTTGCGCCGTTATGGCTTTCACGGCCTGTCTTATGAATTCATCGCGCGCCAGTTGCGCGAACTTGATCCGAAGCTTGCCGAGGGACGTGTCATTGCCGCGCATCTTGGCAATGGGGCCAGCCTATGCGCCATGCATGCCGTGCAGAGCGTGGATACCAGCATGGGTTTTTCCGCGCTTGATGGTCTGGTGATGGGCACGCGATGCGGCACGCTGGATGCTGGCGCGGTGCTTCATCTGCTGCTGCAGAAGGGCATGAGCGCGCAGGCGGTACAGGATCTGCTCTATCGCCAGTCTGGCCTGCTGGGCGTTTCGGGGCTTTCGAGCGATATGCGCGAACTGGAGGTGAGCGATGCGCCCAGTGCGCGTGAGGCGATCGAACTTTTCGCCTGGCGCGCGGCGCGAGAGGCCGGAGCACTGATCATCTCGCTTGGGGGGCTCGACGGGCTGGTCTTTACCGCTGGCATCGGTGAGCATGACGCCCCGATGCGGGCCCGCATCTGCGCGTACCTTGGCTGGCTGGGTCTTGCCATCGACCCGCAGGCCAATGCCGCCCATGCCCCGGTCATCAGCACGCCGGGCAGCACGATCTGTGTTCGCATCATTCCCACCGATGAGGAGCGCATGATCGCGCTTCACACGCTTTCCCTTCTGCAAGCCGCCTGATCCCCCCGATTGAGGAGCACGACCCCCATGACGCTTCCTGACTGTAAACCTCTGGTCGATCTTTCCGGCAAACGCGGGCTGGTGGTCGGCATCGCCAATGATCATTCGATCGCGTCCGGCTGCGCGGAGGCTTTTGCCCGATGCGGCGCCCGGCTGGGGGCGAGCTATCTCAACGAAAAGGCCCGGCCCTTTGTCGAGCCCGTGGCCGAGCGTCTGGGCATCGAATGGCTGGCCCCTTGCGATGTGCGCGAAGAAGGACAACTCGAAGCCCTGTTCGCGGAAGCCAGGGAGCGCTGGGGCGGGCTTGATTTCGTGCTGCATTCCATTGCCTTTGCCCCGCGTGATGATCTGCATGGCCGCGTGGTGGATTGCAGCGCTGATGGTTTCGGCGCGGCGATGGATATTTCGTGCCACAGCTTCCTGCGCATGGCGCGCCTCGCCGAGCCTTTGATGGCGGACGGTGGTTGCCTGCTCTGCGTCACCTTCTACGGCTCCGAGCGCGTGGTCGAGCATTACAACCTCATGGGGCCGGTCAAGGCGGCGCTGGAAAGTGCGACACGTTATGTTGCGGCCGAACTGGGGCCCAAGGGCATCCGCGCCCATGCCATCTCGCCCGGGCCCATCGCCACGCGTGCGGCGAGCGGCATCGACCGTTTCGATGAATTGATGGAACGCGCCCGCGAACAGGTGCCCGAACGCGAGCTGGTCGATGTCGAGGATGTCGGCGCGCTGGCCGCCTTTCTGGTGTGCCCGGCGGCGCGGCGGATCACCGGCACGATCATTCCGGTCGACGCGGGGCAGCACCTGATGGCGTGAGGCGGTCATGCGGGTGGGTGCACTGCTTTGCGCCCGCAGGCGCCACGCAAGCGCCCGTTCAGGCCCCCGCCTGCCGCTCCATCCGGCGTAGCAGGATCGGCACGGTCAGCCCCTGAACGAAGATCGAGAAGGCCACCACGGCAAAGGCCACGCTGACCAGCGCTGCATGTTCGGGCAGGCTGGCCGGCGCGCCCAAAGCCAGCGCCAGCGCCAGAGCGCCGCGCAAACCGCCCCAGAAGAGAATATGCCGGGTCATCATGCCCGTGCCGTTGCGGCCCGACCGGAACAGCGCGGTGATGGGATAGATCGCCACCGCGCGTCCCACCAGCACCGCCAGCGTGCCGATGACCGCCGGCACGAGAAAGACGGCAATGGGTTGCGTCGCCTCGCGGCAGCCGATGAGCAGGAAGACGACCGAATTGGCGAGAAAAGCGCCAAAGTCCCAGAAACGGACGATGGCCTCGCCGCCATGCTGGGTCAGCTTGGCGTCCTTGCCCCAATTGCCCACCAGCATGCCCGCCGACAGGGTGGCAAGAACGCCGGAAACATGCAGTTCCTCGGCCAGCAGGAACGAACCATAGGCCGCCAGCATGGTCAGGGTGATCTCGACCAGATGATCGTCCGACCGCCCGGCGATCAGCATCATGGCGGCGGCAACCGCCAGACCGAGCAGCACACCGCCGCCCACCGTGGTGACCAGTGCCATGACCATGCCCGTCGGGGTCGTGGCTCCGCCCGCGATCCATGCGGCGATCAGCGCGAACAGCACGGCGGCAGCGCCATCGTTGATCAGGCTTTCCGCCTCCATCAGGAAACGCAGGCGCTGCTCGGCCTTTTGCTCCTTCATCAGGGCAATGACCGAGACCGGATCGGTCGCCGCGATCAGGCTTCCGAACAGCAGGGATGCAGGCCAGCCCCAGCCCACCAGGCCGTGCATGGCACCGGCCACCACCAGCGCGGAAAGGATCGTCCCGCCAAAGGCCAGGCTGAGCACCAGCGGCGCCTCGCGCCGGAACTGCGCCCAGCCAAGATGCAGGGCGGCCTCGAACACGAGTGGTGGCAACAGGACGCTGAACACCAGTTCCGGCGTCAGTTCTATGCCGATCTTGTAGCCCGAAAGTGACAGGCCGATCCCCGCCACCACCAAACCGATGGCATAGGGCTGCCCCAGCCGCCGGCAGATGATGGCAACAAGGCAGGCGATCAACAGCAGCAGCCCCAGTGTGATGATGTCGATTTGGTGCATGAACAGGGATTCCGGCCGTCGCAAAAATCCGCTGGCGGCCCGACCAGCGCTCAAACCTGCCTGTCGATGAACAGACACCCGGTTCATCTATTGCATCTGCGAATGCGGGGTGCAACTGCTGTTGAAATCAGGCGGGTAACAGATGGGCGCATCCTGCTCGCCTCGAACGATGCACCGCAGCAGATGGTGCGTGCCACCCTTGCGGCAGGCGGCCCCGCGCGCTGGTTGAGAATGCCGCCGTCATTGCCTAACCGGCGTCTTCCGAATGAGTGGAGACAAGAAGATGCGTCAATTCCTTTCCCCCGCCATGCTGATGGCCGCGCTGGGCTCCGTTACGGTCGCCACGCCCGCGCTGGCTGACAGCGGGCCGCGTGTGGAAGCACTGGTGGGTTGGGACCGGGTCTCGCTTGATGAAGGGCAATATGGGCTGGGCACCTACAGCAAAAGCGGCTTTTCCTATGGCGGCGCCGTGGGCTATGACTGGCCGGTCGCTCCGCTGGTGAGCGTTGGCGTCGATGGTGAAATCGACGGTTCAACGGCGCGTTACAACTATGGCGGTGCCGGCGTGCAGACCGGGCGCGATCTCTATGTCGGTGGGCGGGCCACGTTTTCGTTGACGCCGATGACGAACCTTTATGCCAAGGTGGGGTTTGCCGACGCCCGCATTTCGGCCAATGTGCCGGGCCTCTATATGGCGGGTAATCATGATGGCGTGCGTTTTGGCGTGGGCGCGCAGCAGTCACTGGCCCCGCATGTCTATGCATTGCTGGAATACCGCCACACCTCCTATCAGGACAATCTCTCGCGCAACCAGTTGCTGACCGGGATCGGCTTGCGCTTCTGATCCTTTTGCACCGGGGCGGGGGGCAGGCTATAGGCCGGCCCCGTTATTGGCTGGAAGGATGGGAATCATGGCGTTCACGGCGAAAATCCTGCTGCTGGGTTCGGGTGAACTGGGGCGCGAATTCGTGATCGCGGCCAAGCGGCTGGGGTGCCAGGTGATTGCCTGTGATGCCTATGCCGGCGCGCCGGCCATGCAGCTTGCCGATGGTTTCGAAGTCTTCCCCATGCTCGATGGCCATCTGCTGCGCGAGGCGATTGACAGGCATAATCCTGATTTCGTGGTGCCCGAGATCGAGGCCATCCGCACCGAGGTGCTGGCCGAGGTGGAGGCGTTGGGCGTGACCGTGGTGCCCAGCGCCCGCGCCACGATCATGACCATGAACCGCGATCGCATCCGCGATCTGGCCGCTGGCGAACTGGGCCTGACCACCTCGCGCTATCGCTATGCCGAGAGCCTGGACGAGGTGCGCGAGGGGGCTCGGCACACCGGCTTTCCCTGCGTCATCAAGCCGGTCATGTCCTCGTCCGGCAAGGGACAGAGCACGGTGCGCGGCGAGCTGGAGCTGGAAGCGGCCTGGCACTATGCCGTGGCCAACATGCGCGGTGACCGGCGCCGGGTGATCGTCGAGCAATTCGTCGATTTCGATTACGAGATCACGTTGCTGACCATTCGAGCGCGCGATGGCGTGCATTTCTGCCCGCCCATCGGCCACCGGCAGGAACGGGGCGATTATCAGGAAAGCTGGCAGCCCGCCGCCATGAGCTCGCAGGCGATTGCCGATGCGCAGGCTATGGCGCGCAAGGTGGTGGATGATCTGGGCGGTTATGGCCTGTTCGGTGTGGAGTTTTTCGTGAAGGGGCAGGAGGTGATCTTCTCCGAACTGTCACCGCGCCCGCATGACACCGGCATGGTCACGCTGATCTCGCAGGATCTCAACGAGTTTGACCTGCATGCCCGAGCCATTCTGGGCCTGCCGATTCCAGAGGTGACCTTGCGCGGCCCATCGGCCTCGGCAGTGATTCTTGCCGATCGGGAGTCGGACAGGTTCCGTTATGAAGGGCAGGACAAGGCGCTGGCGGTGCAGGGCGGGGCGATCGACCTGCGCCTTTTTGCCAAGCCGACCACGCGCGTCTATCGCCGCATGGGTGTGGCGCTGGCGCGGGCCGGCGATACCGATGTGGCGCGCAGTCTGGCCGTGCAGGCGGCCAGTGCGGTGAGGATCGTTTACGAGGATTGATCGCGATGGATGGGTAATGAGTGGCAGGTGCATGACGTTGTCTGCCGCTTGGTTGCCGCGCCGGTGGTTCAACCCAGCGCATGCATCGCCAGTGATGCAGCAAGTGTTACCATGGTCGCCCCGACAATGGCGTCCAGCACGCGCCATGCGGTCGGTCTTGCAAACACCGGCGCCAGAATGCGCGCGCCATAGCCCAGCGCGGCAAACCAGCAAAAGCTGGCGCTGGCGGCCCCGGCAACAAAGTAGGGGCGCAAGCCGGCCGGTTGTGATCCGCCCGCCGCGCCCATCAGCAACACCGTGTCGAGGTAGACATGCGGGTTGAGGAAGGTGAATGCTGCCGTCGAGGCCAGGGCCCGGCCCAGCGTGATGCCAGCGCCCTGGGAAACGGTCATCACATCGTTTGACGCCATGCGTTGAAACGCCTTGATGCCGTACCAGCCGAGAAACACGGCGCCGCCCAGGGACAGTGCAAAAGTGAGCGCCGGGATCGCCCCCAGAATGGCGCCGACGCCGCCCACACCGGCCGCGATCAGCACGGCGTCAGCACTGCCGCAAAACAGCACGATCGGCCCCACATGCTCCCGGCGTAGCCCCTGTCGCATGACGAAGAGGTTTTGCGCGCCAATCGCTACGATGAGCGCCGCGGAAAGGGCAAAGCCCGCGAGAAAGGAGGAGGATGCGAAGGTCATGGACGGCGATTTGACAGATATGTCATCATTAGCAAAACTTGGATTTCTAATCCTGATGTAGGTGGGCTTCATACATGCTCGATTATTCCGCGCTTGCCGCCATGGCCTGTGTGATCCGTGAAGGTAGTTTTGAGCGTGCCGCGCAGCAGCTTGGCATCACCCCCTCCGCCGTCTCGCAAAGGGTGCGCGGGCTGGAAGAACGGCTGGGCGCAATCCTGATCCGCCGGGGTCAGCCCTGCACGGCCACTGACCTGGGGCGCATGCTGTGCGCCCATGTCGACCATGTTCGCCTGCTGGAGGCTGAACTGGCGCCTGCCCTGTCGCCTGCCTTGTCGCCGGGCGGGATCAACGCGGCCCCACCGGCTATTTCGCTGGCCATCAATGCAGACAGCCTCGCCACATGGTTTCCGGCCGCCGCCGCCAGTTTCATGCGGCAAAGCGGGTTGATGCTGGACCTCACGCTCGATGATGAAAAACACACCGCCGAACGCCTGCGCTCGGGCGAGGTGCTGGGCGCCATCACCGCAGACCCGGAGCCTGCACCGGGATGCCGCAGCGTCGCGCTGGGCGCGCTCGATTATATCGCCTGTGCCAGTCCGGATTTCATGCAGCGGCATTTTGCCGATGGGGTCACCGTAAGGAGCCTTTCCACCGCGCCTTGCATGGGGTTTGACCGGCGCGACAATCTGCAGATGCGCTGGGCAAGGGAAGTCCATGGCGCGGATATCGATCCACCGACACTATGGGTGCCCTCGACCCATGCCTTTGTGGATTTCGCGCTGGCAGGGGTCGCCTGGGCCATGCAACCGGTGCAATTGGCGGCGCCTCATCTGGCCGCTGGACGTCTGGCGGAACTGACGCCGGGGGCGATGATATCGGTGCCCTTGTTCTGGAATGTCGTGCGGTTGCACGCTGCCTCGCTCAAGCTGCTCTCCGATGCGGTGGTAAGGAGCGGGCGTCAATTATTGCGGCGCAGCATATAGGGGACTGACAAGCGCCACATTCCGCCCTATAAACGGCAGGCCTTTGCTGCGCCGCGGCGCAAACACCCCCCACTTGAGAAAGGCCAACAGATGAGCGCCCCCGCGCTGGATACCGCCCCTTTGTCCTTCGCGCCGGGCGATGGCAAGCGTGAGACAGCGCCTGTCGCGCTGGTGCATCTGGCGCTGGCGATGGGCGGCTTTGCCATTGGCACCACCGAATTCGCCACCATGAGCCTGCTGCCCTATATGGCCGATGGGTTGCGCATCAGCGCGCCCACCGCCGGCCATGTGATCAGCGCCTATGCGCTGGGCGTGGTGGTGGGGGCGCCGCTGCTGGCGGTGCTGGGGGTCAGGCTGGCGCGGCGGACCTTGCTGATCCTGCTGATGGGGCTCTTCGGCCTGTTCAACGCCTTGTCCGCCCTGGCGCCTGATTATCACTGGATGCTGCTGTTCCGCTTCCTGTCCGGCCTGCCGCATGGCGCCTATTTCGGGGTTGCTGCCCTGATGGCAGCCTCGCTGGTGCCGCCCGAGCAGCGCACGCGCGCTGTCGGCTATGTCATGCTGGGGCTGACGGTGGCCACCATCATCGGCGTGCCGACGGCCAGTGTTCTGGGCGCGTCGGTGAACTGGCGATGGGGGTTTGCCGTGGTGGCAGGTCTTGCCCTGCTTTGTGCGGCCATGGTCGCCAAATTCGCGCCGCATGATCGCCCGGTGGCCGGCACCAGTCCGCTGCGCGAATTGAGCGCTCTGGCCAAAGGGCAGGTATGGCTGACGCTGGCGATCGGCGCCATCGGCTTTGGCGGCATGTTCTGCGTCTATACCTATGTCGCTTCGACACTGATCGAGGTGACCCATGCATCCAGGGCTGCCATCCCGCTGGTCTTTGCGGTCTTCGGTGTCGGTATGACGCTGGGCAACATCGTTGCGCCGCGTTTTGCCGATCGCGCCATGATGCCCACCGCCGGAGGGCTGCTGCTGTGGAGCGTGGTGTGGCTGGCGATCTATCCTTTCGCCGTGGGTCATGTCTGGTCGATGGCGCTTGTGGTGTTGGCCATTGGTATTGGCGGGGCGCTGGGCTCGGTGTTGCAGACGCGGCTCATGGATGTGGCCGGCGACGCGCAGACACTGGCCGCCGCGCTCAATCATTCAGCCTTCAACACCGCCAATGCGCTGGGCCCGTGGATGGGCGGCATGGCGATTGCGGCAGGCTATGGCTGGGCCTCGACAGGGTTTGTGGGCGCCGGGCTGGCGCTGGGCGGGCTGGCTATCTGGGGGATCGCGGTGATGGCCGCGCGGCGTCACGGCTGAGTCTGGCCGCGCAGCTGATGCAGGCTGTCAGATCCTGCCGTCGAGGACCATGACCAGCAGAATGATGATGAGGATCGTGCCGAGGCCCACCGGCGCATAGCCCCAATTGGCGTTATAGGCCCCTGCGCGGGGGAAGGCGCCGCCCAGCCATAGGACGAGAAGGACGACCAGAACGATAGTGAGCATAAATCCATCCTTTCCCGAACAATCCGCCATGATGCGGCACAAAAGGGCAATGGTCGGGCAGGACGCATGTTCCATCTGGCGTGGAAACGCGGATCTGCACTCTTGAAATGAACCGCTTGCTCTCACATCTGGGCAGCAGAAGCGATAATCCAGGAAAGGACCCGTCTCGACCATGTCGGATGATACCGTGACCGCCCCGCAGACCCATGCCTTCGAGGCGGATGTTTCCAAACTGCTGCACATGATGGTGCATTCGGTCTATTCGGACCGTGATGTCTTTTTACGCGAACTGGTTTCGAACGCGGCGGATGCCTGCGAGAAACTGCGCTATGAAGCGATTGGCGAGCCCGCTCTGCTGGGCGATGACCCGCAGACCCGCATCACCATCTCGCTCGATGATGAGGCGCACAGGCTGACGATCGAGGACAATGGCATCGGCATGTCGGCCGCCGATATGGGCGAGACGCTCGGCACGATTGCCCGCTCCGGCACCAAGGCTTTCATGGACCGTATCGCGGCGGCCAAGGGCGGCGAGGAAACCCAGCTCATCGGTCAGTTCGGTGTGGGGTTCTATTCGGCCTTCATGGTCGCCTCGCGCGTCGATGTCATCTCGCGCCGTGCGGGTGACGATCAGGCGGCGGTCTGGTCGTCCGATGGGCTTGGCACCTACACCATCGCTCCTGCCGATCTGGCCGATGCCCCTTTGCGTGGTACGCGGATCGTCCTGCATCTGATGGAGGATGCGCAGGATTACGCCCGCCGTTACAAGATCGAGGGCATGATCAAGGCCCAGTCCGGCCATGTCCCGGTGCCGATCGACCTCATCGAGAAGCCGGGCGAGGAGCCTGCCGCCATCGCTGACGGCACTGCGCTGTGGACCCGCCCCAAGTCGGACATTTCGCCTGAGGATTACAAGGATTTCTACCGCTCGGTGTCGGGCCAGTTCGATGATCCGGCGCTGACGCTGCATTATCGGGCTGAAGGGCGCTACGAATATTCGGTGCTGGCCTTTGTGCCCGAAAGCCGCCCATTCGATCTGTTCGACCCGGACCGCAAGGGGCGGATGAAGCTTTACGTGCGCCGCGTCTTCATCACCGATGAGGCCGAACTGCTGCCGCGCTATCTGCGCTTCGTGCGCGGTCTGGTCGATTCCGCCGACCTGCCACTCAACATGTCGCGCGAGATGATCCAGGACAGCCCGGTGCTCACCACCATCCAGAAGGGCCTGACCGGCAAGGTGCTGGGCGAGCTGGAAAAGACCGCTCAGAACGATCCTGCGGCCTATGGCAAGATCTGGGATACGTTTGGCGCGGTCATCAAGGAAGGGCTTTACGAGGATTACGAGCGTCGCGAGGCTCTGCTCAAGCTCGCCCGCTTCAAGACCACCGCCTCGGGTGGCGAATGGCGCTCGCTGACCGACTATATCGGCGCGATGAAGGAGAACCAGACGGCGATCTATTACGCCACGGGTGCCGATCTCGACCGCATCGCCTCTTCGCCGCAGCTTGAGGGTTTCCGCGCGCGCGGGATCGAGGTGCTGCTGCTGCCCGATCAGGTCGACAGCTTCTGGGTGCGCGCTGGTCTCGACATGGACGGCAAGCCGTTCAAGTCGGTGACGCAGGGCGCGGCTGATCTCAGCCTCATTCCCCTGCCCGAGGGCGCTGAAGCCCCCAAGGCAGAAGCGAGCGACGAGGTTTCCGCCTTCCTCACTTTCGTCAAGGAAACGCTGGGTGACGCCGTCTCCGATGTCCGCGCGTCTGACCGCCTCACCGACAGCGCGGTTTGCCTTGTCGCATCGGAAGGCGCGCTCGATCGTCAGCTGGAGAAGCTGTTGGCCGGGGCGGGGCAGATGCCCGCTGGCGCCCGACCGGTGCTGGAGGTCAACCCGTCGCACCCGCAGGTGGGCAAGCTGGCCGCGCTGGCGCCTGACGATGCCCTGCGTGTGGATGGCGCGCATCTGCTGCTGGACGAGGCGCGCATTGCCGATGGCGAGGCTCCGGTCGACCCACGTGCCTTTGCCCAGCGGCTCAGCCGGCTGATCGAACGCGCGGCGGTTTGAGGCGCGGCTGATTGCAAACGATGAGGCGGCGTCGGACGAGCAGTCCGGCGCCGCCTCTGTTTTGGGTACGGAAAATCTCGTTCATTCCGCGGATTTTATGCGGTTGCCCCGAGGCTGTGCGCCTCAATATCGTTCGGGCACATACATCTCGCGCGGGACGGGCTGTCTTTCGTAATCGTCATGCCGCACGCGCGGGGGCAGCACGACCGGGTGATGCTCGACCTCGCCATAGGGGATCTGTTCGAGCAGATGGGCGATGCAGTTGAGCCGTGCCTTCTTCTTGTTGACCGCCTCGACCACCCACCACGGCGCCTCGGGGATATGCGTGCGCTCAAGCATGTCCTCCTTGGCGATGGTATAATCCTCCCAGCGCCTTCGCGATTCGACATCCATGGGGGAGAGCTTCCACTGCTTGAGCGGGTCCTCTATGCGCATGTTGAAGCGGAACTGCTGTTCCTCGTCGGTGATCGAGAACCAGTATTTGATGAGGATGATGCCTGAGCGAATCAACATTCGCTCAAATTCAGGCACCGAGCGGAAAAATTCCTCTACATCGGCCTGCGAGCAGAAGCCCATCACCCGTTCCACCCCGGCGCGGTTGTACCAGCTGCGGTCGAACAGCACGATTTCGCCTGCGGCGGGCAGATGGGCAACATAGCGCTGGAAATACCATTGCGTCTTTTCGCGGTCATTGGGCGCGGGCAGGGCCGCCACGCGGCAGACACGCGGGTTGAGGCGCTGGGTGATGCGTTTGATCGCGCCGCCCTTGCCGGCCGAGTCGCGCCCTTCGAAAAGCACGACCACCTTGAGGCCATGCTTCTGCACCCAGTCCTGCAGGCGCACCAGCTCGTGCTGCAGGCGGAAAAGCTCACGGAAATAGGCCCGGCGTTCCAGGCGTTTTTGCGCGCGGTGCTGGTCCCAGGCGTCATCGGCTGCGTCGAACGCGAGCTCTTCCAGGCGGCGCTCGTCCAGCTCCATTTCCAGCTCTTCGTCAAAGCTGTCGGCCAGTTCCGCCTTTATACGGTCGATATCGCTGAGAAACTCTGTCATGGTGGCCAGCCTAGCCTTCGGCTGTGTCCGAACCGTGACACGTATGTTTACCATGACGACAAGCTTCTTTGCTCGATCGTGACAATTGTCACCAATCTGTCACGCAGGAAATCTAGGGCGGCTCTCGAGGACGGAATCATCGTCCGGACCCGGGCAGTTTTCGCCCTTCACCCAATGGGGGTTATGATGAGCAAGTTTTCCAAGTCGCTGACGGTTGTTGCCACGGTTGCGGCGTTGGCCACGGGCGGTGCGGCCCTGGCCGACATCACCGGCGCCGGTTCCACTTTTGTGTATCCCATCCTCTCGAAGTGGTCGGCTGACTATTCGAGCCATGGTGGTGAGCGCATCAACTATCAGTCGATCGGTTCGGGCGGCGGTATCGCCCAGATCAAGGCCGGCACCGTGACCTTCGGCGCCACTGACAAGCCGCTTGACGCCAACGAGCTGAACGCTGCCGGTCTGGCCCAGTTCCCCGTCGTCATCGGCGGCGTGGTCCCCGTTGTTCACCTGTCGGGCGTGCGCCCCGGCCAGCTGCGCCTGTCGGGTGAAGTGCTTGCCGAGATCTATGCTGGCCAGATCAAGGGCTGGAACGATGGCAAGATCGCCCGTCTGAACCCCGGCCTGCGTCTGCCCAACGCGGCGATCACTGTGGTGCACCGTTCGGACGGTTCGGGCACGACCTTCAACTTCACCCATTATCTGAGCCAGGTCAGCCCGCTGTGGCGCGGCAAGGATGGCACCTCGGTCTCGTGGCCGGCTGGTATTGGCGGCAAGGGTAACGAAGGCGTTGCCGCCTACGTCAACCAGGTCAACAATTCGATCGGTTACGTCGAATACGCCTATGTGGTGCAGAACCACATGAACTACACGCAGGTCCAGAACGCTGCCGGCAAGTTCGTCTCGCCCAGCACGCAGACCTTCCAGGCTGCCGCCAGCCACGCCGACTGGGCCCATGCACGCGACTTCTATCTGGTCATGACCAACGCGCCGGGTGCCAATTCCTATCCCATCACCGCGACCACCTTCGCGCTGATGTACAAGCACCCCAAGAACCCCGCCCAGTCCGCCTCGGCCATCAAGTTCTTCAAGTGGGCGCTTGAGCATGGCCAGGGCCAGGCTGTGTCGCTTCAGTATGTTCCGCTTCCCGCTCCGCTGGTGAAGCAGATCGAGAGCTACATCTCGGCCAACATCAAGTAAGACGCCAGGCATAAGGACCAGTCATGTCAACCGCGACAACCAAGCCCGGAGAGGAGGCTGCGGCCCATGCGCCCCGGGCGGCGCAACCGGCCGCCCCCATGGGCGACAGGCTCTTCCGGCTGCTGACGGGCGGCGCGGCATGGCTGGTTCTTATCCTGCTGCTGGGGGCCGCCGGCTCGATGGCCTGGGGTGGGCGCGAAGCCTTCCAGACCTTCGGCTGGGGCTTCATCACCAGCAGCGACTGGGATGCGGTCGGCCAGAAGTTCGGCGCTCTGGTGCCGATCTATGGCACGATCATGTCCTCGGTGATTGCCATGCTGGTCGCTGTGCCGATCAGCTTTGGCATCGCCACTTTCCTTGCCGAAGTGGCCCCGCGCTGGATGCGCGGGCCTATCGGCATGGCTATCGAGTTGCTGGCCGCAGTGCCGAGCATCATCTATGGCATGTGGGGCCTTTTTGTTTTCGCGCCCTTCATGGGCGACAAGGTTGAGCCCTGGCTGACGGAGCATTTCGTCAACCTGCCGTTGATCGGCTTCATGTTTGATGGTCCGCCCATCGGCATCGGCATGCTGACGGCGGGGATCATCCTCGGCATCATGACCATCCCCTTCATCTCCTCGGTGATGCGTGACGTGTTCCAGGCCGTTCCGCCCGCGCTGCGCGAATCCGCCTTTGCCCTGGGCGCGACGCCCTGGGAGGTGGTGCGCAAGGTCACATTGCCGCACACCCGCTCGGCGGTGATGGGCGCCATTTTCCTCGGCCTTGGTCGCGCGCTGGGTGAAACCATGGCGGTGACCTTCGTGCTGGGCAATGCGCATGACTTCTCGCTCTCGCTGCTGATGCCGGGCAATTCGATTGCCGCTGCCATCGCCAATGAGTTTACCGAAGCCGACACGCCGCTCTACCATTCGTCGTTGATCGCGCTTGGCTTCATGCTCTTCGTCGTTACCTTCATCGTGCTGGCCGTCGCCAAGTTCATGTTGCTGCGCATCGAAAGGAAGGGTCGATGAAAACGAACCCTATCGTCCGCCGTCGCCAGATCTCCAACGCCATTGCGCTGGTGTTGGCCACGGTTGCCACGCTGTTTGGTCTGCTCTGGCTGGTCTGGATTCTGTGGACCACGGTCACGCAGGGCGCCTCGGCCATCAACGGCGCGCTGTTTTCGCAGATGACGCCGCCTCCCGGTGAGGATGGCGGCCTGCTCAACGCCTTTTACGGCAGCGCGGTGATGATCGTGCTGGGTGTCGTTGTCGGCACGCCGATCGGCATTCTGGCAGGCACCTATCTCTCGGAATTCGGCAAGACCTCGTTCCTTGCCGAAGCGATCCGCTTCATCAACGATATCCTGCTGTCCGCGCCCTCCATCGTCATCGGCCTGTTCGTCTATGAGATGGTCGTTCTGCCGATGGGCCATTTCTCGGGCTATGCCGGCGGCATCGCGCTGGGGATGATCCTGCTGCCGGTGGTGGTGCGCACGACTGATGAGGCGCTGCGCCTGATCCCCAACCAGTTGCGTGAGGCCGGCCTTGCCCTTGGCCTGCCGCAGTGGAAGGTGGTGGGCCACATCATCTATCGCTCCGCCTCGACGGGGATCGCCACGGGCGTGTTGCTGGGCGTCGCGCGCATCAGCGGCGAAACAGCTCCGCTGCTCTTTACCGCCCTTAACAACCAATATTGGAGCACCGATCTGTCGGCCCCGATGGCCAACGTACCCGTGGTGATCTTCCAATATGCGATGAGCCCCTATGACAGTTGGCACGCCCTTGCCTGGGCCGGCGCGCTGATCGTGACTGCCTTCGTTCTTGCCCTCAGCATTGCCGTCCGCCTGTTCCTGCGGCCAAGGAGTTTCAAGTGAGCGCTCTTATCACCGAACGCCCCGCGCCGGCGCAGGACGCTGCGCCCCGCCCGACCAAGGTTTCCGTCCGCAATCTCGAGTTTTTCTACGGAAAGACCCGAGCATTGCACGGCGTGAACTTTGATGTGCCCGCCAATGCCATCACCGCGCTGATCGGCCCCTCGGGCTGCGGCAAGTCGACCCTGCTGCGCACGTTCAACCGCATGTTCGAACTCTATCCCGAACAGAAGGCGACGGGTGAGATCCTGCTGGATGGCGAGAATGTGCTGGCGAGCGGCTATTCGCTGGCCAATCTGCGGGCCCGTATCGGCATGGTGTTCCAGAAGCCGACGCCCTTTGCCATGTCGATCTATGAGAATGTGGCCTTCCCGCTGCGCCATTACGAGAAGCTGTCCAAGGCCGAGATGCAGGAGCGTGTCGAGATCGCGCTGACGCAGGCGGCCTTGTGGAACGAGGTCAAGGACAAGCTTGACCGCTCCGCTCTGGCGCTTTCGGGCGGTCAGCAGCAGCGTCTGTGCATTGCGCGCACCTTGGCGGTTCGCCCCGAGGTCGTGTTGCTTGACGAACCCACGTCGGCGCTGGACCCCCAGTCGACCGCGCGCATCGAGGAATTCGTGCTGGAGCAGGCGAAGAACTTCACCTTCGTCATCGTGACGCACAATCTGCAGCAGGCCGCGCGCATCGCTGACCAGACCGCCTTCATGCTGAACGGCGATCTGGTCGAGGTCGGCCCGCATGAGCAGATGTTCATCCACCCCCATGACTCGCGCACCCGTGATTATGTCACGGGCCGTTTCGGCTGAGGACACTCCCATGGCTCAGGACCAACTGCCGCCCCATACATTGCGCGCCTTCGACATGGACATCCTGCGCATCCGCGATCTGATCCGTCAGTGCGGCACGCTGGCATCGCGCCAGGTGGGCGATGCCGTCGATGCCATGCTGCGCCGCGATACGGCTGCCGCGGGCGCGATTGCCGCGATTGACGAGCAGATCGATGCCTTGCAGGGCGTGGTCGAACTCGACGCGCTCAACACGATCTCGCGTCGTTCGCCGCAGGCCGATGATTTGCGCGAACTGTTCTCGGCGATCAAGATTGCCGGTGACCTGGAGCGTGTGGGCGATTATGCCAAGAACATCGCCAAACGCACGGTGGCACTGGCCGCGACGACGGTGGTCGACCCGGAAAGCGCGCTGCCGCGCATCGCGGCCATGGTGACGGGCATGATCGATGATGCCGTGAAGGCCTATATCGAGCGCGATGCCAATCTCGCCCGCGATGTGGTCGAGCGCGATGTGCAGGTCGATCAGGCCTATAATGATCTGTTCCGCGCCACGGTGCTGACCATCTCGGAAAGCGCGGATCATATCGCTCAGGGCGCGCATCTCCTGTTCGTCGGCAAGAACCTTGAGCGCGTGGGCGACCATGCGACCAATATTGCCGAGATCACCTGGTTCAGCGTGACGGGGCAGACGATGGCGGCACGCTCGACGGAGGCTTCGGCCTTCGACAAGGTGAGCGGCGGAAGCTGACCGCACAGTAATATTGAAGGAATTGAGTGTCGCGTGAGCCGGCAGCGTGATCAGTCACGCTGTCGGTTATTTGTGTTTTCGGAAGATTAAACTGGTAAATTTTTTGATTTTTTCGTGGTGTATGTTGAACTGTTGCCGATATGTCGCACATTTAATCTGTGTAAATATTGCATTGCTGCAATGTTTCCACTGTCACGAAAATGACATGTCCCATTCCTAATCGGCGGTGGCGCTTTGATAACTCAAGCCTCATCAGGGGAACATTCATGAACACGAAAGTTGTTTTGTTGGCAGCCGCCGCTGCCAGCGCGTTCATTACGCCTGCGGCCCACGCCGCCACGGCCAAGAAGCACGTCGCTGCCAAGCATCGCGCCGCCACGACCCACAAGGCTGAAGCGAGCACGGCGCGCGAACTGCGCGAAGCCCAGCAGCAGATCTCCCAGATGCAGGCCCAGTTGAACATGCTGCAGGCCAAACTGGAGCAGAACGCTGCCCCGACGCAGGCTCAGGCCGAAGCCGTCGCCCAGACCCAGGTCGCTGCGCAGCAGGCCCAGACCCAGGCCGCCACGGCCAGCGCCAAGGCTGATCAGGCTCTCGCTCTTGCCTCCAAGACCGAGACGGCTCAGGTCAAGACCGAGAAGGCCGTGTCGGCCATGAGCTGGGCTGGCCAGACCAAGATCTCGGGCCGCATGTACTTCGACTTCACGCATACCGAGCAGTCGGCAAGCGGCGCAAAGACACCCGCCACGGGCACTGGCTTCGACATCAAGCGTCTGTACATCGGCATCGACCACCAGTTCAACAAGGTGTTCGCCTTCAACGTGACAACCGACGTCAGCAACGTCGTGGGTGCGACCTCGAACTACGACTATGCCCAGCCCAGTTCCTTTGGCTCGCCGGTGGGCCGCGGCTTCTTCATCAAGAAGGCCTATTTCGAGGCGAAGATCGACCCAGCACTGATCATCCGTGCCGGTTCGGCTGATCTGCCCTGGATCGCCAACGACGAAAATATCTACGGCTACCGCCACATTGAGAACACCATCATCGACGGTCCCTATGGGACGTCGGCTGACTGGGGTATCCATGTGCTGGGTAAGCTGGGCAAGTATTTCGATTACCAGGTTTCGGCCATCAACGGCGCGGGCTATCGCAACATCAAGATCAACAAGGTCGTCGACTTTGAAGGTCGCGTTGGCGTCAACGTCGATGGCTTCTTCGCTGACGTCGGCGGTTACGTCGGCAAGCGCGGTAACGCGCTGCAGGGCGTCAATACCTATCACACGGCGCGCCGTGTGGACGCCATGGCCGGCTTCAAGAACGACCTGTTCACCATTGGCGGCGAATATTTCTACGCCAAGGACTGGAACAACGTGACCACCGTCGCCGAGGACTCCTCGGACGGCTTCACCGCTTTCGGCAATTTCAACTTCACCAAGAAGTGGTCGGCCTTCGGCAAATATGAGTGGGTCGAGCCAAGCCGCATGCTCAACTCCACCTTCCGCCAGCACTACTTCAACATCGGCCTGCAGTATGAGCCGGTGAAGATCGTCGACATCGCTCTGGTCTACAAGCGCGACGTGGTGAACAACGGCGATTACGCCACCAACAACGGCTTCTATGGCCCGTCCTTCACCACTGGCATCGGTTGCGGCACCACCGTCACCGCCGGTTGCCGCGGTACCTATGACGAAATCGGTCTCTTCGGCCAGATCCGCTTCTAAGTTTACCGAAGCGTTTAAAAAAATGGATGGGCGGATGCCGGGTTTCGGCATCCGCCCATTTTCTGTTGTGGAGCAATATGTCGCGGCGCGTGCGGTTTAGCCCGAAAAATTCATCCCGGTTGCATATTTAGCGCAAAGGTGCCCGCTTGAACTGGCAGCAGGCGCACGGGATCACGCCCGTTGTGCGGGGCGATTTTCGATGATCGAAGCTTGCGGGTTGAAGGGGT
>JAGWMZ010000012.1 GCA_028871475.1 Sphingomonadales bacterium
TCGACGCAAAACTAACAGATCAGCGCCACCTCGCACGCCGCAAAAAGATCCCATGGGCGCGGGCTGGCGCTGATTGAGGCAGACTGACCTTCCCGCTTTGTCGTGAAGGAGGTTGCCCGTGTCCATCTCGTCCCATGCCGCCGTCAGCACGCAGTTGAACGCCATCTTCGTGTCGCTGGAGCTGAGCCGTTCCACCTGGTTGGTGACGTCGTTGTCACCAGGTCGCGGCGAGCGCATCTCGCGACACCAGGTGAAGGGAGGCGACGTGCCGGCGCTGCTGGAGCGGTTCGCGCAGTTGCAGGTGAAGGCGCGAGAGCGGACGGGCGAGCAGTACCGGCTGGTCGTTATCCAGGAGGCGGGGCTGGACGGCTTCTGGATACACCGTTGCCTCGTGCGCGAGGGCATCGAGAGCCACGTCGTCGATGCCGCGTCGATCGCGGCCTCACGGCGTAGCCGGCGCGCGAAGACGGACAAGCTGGACGGCGAGGCGCTGGTCCGCACGCTGCTCGCCTACAAGCGCGGAGAGCCGCGGGTCTGCGCAATGGTGACGGTACCGAGCGCGGAGGACGAGGACCGCCGACGCATCTGTCGTGAGCGGCGCTCGCTCGTGGTCGAACGCATCCGGCACATCAACCGGATCAAGGGATTGCTGTTCGCGCAGGGCGTCGGCGACTATGAACCGCTGCGCACCAACCGGCGTGCGCGGCTGGAGGAACTGGTCACCGGCGACGGCCGGTCGCTGCCGTGCCATGTGAAGCGGGAGATCGAGCGCGAACTGGACCGGCTGGAACTGGTCATGCGCCAGATCAGGGAAGTCGAGCGCGAGCGAGACGCGATGCTGGAGATGGCGACGGACGAAGCCGCTGAGCCGGCGAGCGCGCGGCTTCTCCAACTGCGCGGCATTGGCCCAGAATTCGCCGGCGTGCTATACGCTGAGGCATTCTTCCGCAGCTTCAGCAACCGGCGGCAGGTCGCCTGCTATGCGGGTCTCGCGCCATCCCCATGGCAAAGCGGCAACATGGGCCGCGAGCAGGGCGTGTCAAAGGCCGGCAACAAGCGGTTGCGCACCACCATGATCCAGGTCGCTTGGCTATGGCTGCGGCATCAGCCGGATTCGGAGCTGGCGCGCTGGTATGCGGACCGGGTGCAGGCGAACGGTGGACGGGTGAGGCGCGTGATGATCGTGGCGCTCGCCCGCAAGCTGCTGATCGCGCTGTGGCAGTTCAGTTCGGCCGGCGTCGTGCCGAAGGGCGCGCTACTGAAGGCGGCCTGAGCAAGCTACCCGATACGAGTTCCCGCAGGGCATCGTCCCTGCCGGATCCAGGTGGACGGACCGTCGGCCCCTCTTGGCTTTACCCGCCGACAAAAAGGTTGGTCCCGTCTCCTGAGCCAGACCCGACGCAAGCGGGATTGTGGTGTGGCCGCGCACGAGCGGCGACCGGATGTGAGGTTAGAGCGGACCGGTCAACGGGACGCTTGTTGCAACAGGCTCAGACCATGGATCGCGCTGTACGGAGACAACCAATGGAATGAACGACACAGGGCTTTCAGCCGATCTCTCCACAGCCAAGCTTGGCAAGCAAAGCGCCCGTGCAATGGTTCCGCACAGGCGCTTGACTCGATAATCCCCATGTGAGGGGCCGCCCGCAAGGCAGCCCCTCTTCCATCCTCGCTCTGAGTGAGATCAGACCGCGGCGGCTTCGTAATATTTGGGCGCATGCTCGTTCAGGATCAAGAGAATCTTCTTGAGCGCAGCCGGTTCGTCGGTCTTTTCCATCGCGGCCAGTTCGCGGGCAAGTCGGCTGGAGGCGGCTTCGAAGATCTGGCGTTCGGAGTAGCTCTGCTCGGGCTGATCATCGGCGCGGAACAGGTCGCGCGTCACTTCCGCGATACTGACCAGATCGCCCGAATTGATCTTCGCTTCATATTCCTGGGCACGGCGCGACCACATGGTGCGCTTTACCTTGGGCTTGCCTTTCAGCGTGTCGAGCGCCTCGCGCAGGGTCTTGTCGGACGACAGCTTGCGCATGCCGATCGCTTCGACCTTGTTGACGGGGACGCGCAGAGTCATCCGTTCTTTTTCGAATCGCAGCACATAGAGTTCAAGCTTCATGCCGGCGATTTCCTGCTCCAGCAGTTCTATCACGCGACCGACACCGTGCTTGGGGTAAACGACGTAATCTCCAACATCGAAGGCGAAAGCCTTGGCGGTCATCTATCGTCCTTTCGCTCGGCAGGGGAGGGCAGCGGCAAAGGTGTCGACACAAGCTGTTGACAGTCGAGGGAATTTGGCGCTGTAACAGATTGACTGCCACAAGCGTCCTGTCAACATCGGGTCAACAAGGGTCCGCGTACCTGCCTTTCATGGTGTTTGGGGTTAGACCCATTCATGCTTTGGTTGCCGACCGGAATTGGCTCATGACCGGTCGATCTGGATATTATATACCCCATCTGTAACAAAATTGCCAGAGGCGAGAATCGCACGCGCGATTATCACCCCTGGCATCATTTTGTCCAAGTCTGGCACGGGGATGGCGGTCTTCGCCGCGTCCCGATCAGTCGCCCGGATGGTTAGCCCCGGCTCAGTCGCCTTCGCCGGGCGCTTCGGAGAAATAGGCCTCGAACTTGCCGTCCTTGCCCTTGAACTCGTCGGCGTCCTCGGGGACGTCCTTCTTGGCGGTGATGTTGGGCCATTCGGCCGAGAACTTGGCGTTCAGTTCCTGCCACTGCTCGATGCCGCTTTCGGTGTCGGGCAGGATCGCTTCGGCCGGGCACTCAGGCTCGCACACGCCGCAATCGATGCATTCGCTGGGGTTGATCACCAGCATGTTTTCGCCCTCGTAGAAGCAGTCCACAGGGCACACTTCCACGCAATCCATGTATTTGCAGCGGATACAGGCGTCGGTGACGACATAGGTCATGGCTGCAAATCCCCTTTCACTGGAAAAATCATTCAGCAGTAATGCTCGGGCCTGCTGCTAGGAGGGAAAGGCGGGTCTCGTCAAGCACCCTGTAACAGGCTTGTGCTTCGGGTGCCGGTCCGCGCCGCTGGGGCAAGGTGCCGATTTCGATGACCAGCACGCCGCGCGGCAGCGGCAAAACCAGCACATCGCCGGGTTTTACCGCAACGCTGGGGCGCTCCACCCGGCGGTTGTTGAGCCGCATATGGCCTTGCAAAACCCAGTCATGGGCATGGGTGCGGGTGGCGGCGAGGCGCAGAAACCAGAGGAGCTTGTCGATGCGCATGGTCGTTTCAGCCCCAGCCGCCATCATGCCACCAATTGCGCCAGAGCGGCAAAGGCGCCAGTGGGCAGAGGAGTCGCGATTTCGCCATGCTCGCGCCGAGGGGGATGCCACCGCCAGACCAGCGGCGCCGGTGGCCCGGCCACATCATCGGCCAGCACGCGGGGCATGATCGCGCGGAAGCCGGCGAGGCGCAGCAGATGGGCATAGGAGCGGGTCGTCAGCCCCATCTTGACTGCCTCATGCGGATCAAGTGCAAAGGCGCGCCCACGGGCGGCCGCCCGGCGTCCATGGGCCTCGCGCAGCAAGGCTTCAGCCTTGTCCAGCCGCAAGGCCTGGCCGCCAAGGCGGCGATAGCCCATCGGCACGTTCTTGCGCTCGGCAGGCAGGATGGCCGGCATGGCGGCCATGCCTGGCTGCCCATGCAAGGCGGCCCAGGCGGTCTGCGCGCTGGCCTTCAGCATGGCGGGCAGGAACAGGTCGATGGCCCCCACCTTCACGCCCAGACGGCGCAACAGGTCACGCTGTTCCTTGTCGAGCCGGTCAAGCCCCGAATCCAGCCGCTCGATCATGCCACCGGCCTCGACCAGACGGATCAACAAGGCGCGCAGGGCCGAGCCTGTTGCCTTGTCGAGGCTGGCTTCCTCCAGCCGGGCGAGAGAGGCCAGCGGGCGCAGGCGGCGTTCCAGCCAGCCTTGCAGGGCGGCCATCAACGCACCGCTGTCGATCAGGCTCAAGCCCGGGGCCGGCGTCAACGCCGGTGAAAGAAGGCGGCGACCATGGGCGAGACGAGCCACTTCTTCCCCGTGCCAGATAATGCTCGCGCCCTTGAAATCGAGATCCCTGTCTGGTCCAGCGTCCGTCTTGGCATCCGGCCCGGCGGTAAGCCGCTCCGCCAGATCGCGCGCGCGCGCCGCCATCAGGGACGGCAGGTGCCGCTCCGCGGCCGACAGCAGCAGCTTGCGATCGGCCAGACGTGCGGTGGGATCGACACGGAAACGAAAGCCATGCAGCGTGCCCAGCGGTTCGCCATCGACCAGCACTGTATCGCCTTCGAGCACGACAGGGAGCAGCCCCGAATCCGGCCCCAGCTTGCGCATCAGCACGGCGGTGCGGCGGTTGACGAAGCGCTCGGTCAACCTTGCGTGCAATGCGTCGGAGAGACGGGCTTCCACCGCGCGGGCGCGCTCGGCCATGTCCTCCTGCGCCAGCACCCAGTCACGCCGCTGGCAGATATAGGACCAGCTGCGAATTGCCGAAATGCGCCCTTGCAGCGTGTCGATGTCGCCGCCCGTATTGTCCAGCTGGGCAATGGCGCGTGGCGCATGATCGCTGGCGAGAGGGCCATGTGCCAGCTCGCTCCATAGCCGCTCGACAAAGCGGGCATGGGTGTCCGCGCCCTGCTGGCGGAAATCGGGCAGGCGGCACACATCCCAGAACCGGCGCAGCATGGCGGGGGTCTTCAGCGTGGCGGTGATCTCGCTCTGCTCGGCCAGACGTTTGAGCACGGCCAGATCGATTGCCTCGGGCGCGGCCATCAGTTCGGCGCGTTCGGGCGGCGTTTCCAGATCATCAATCAGCGTGGCGAGCGAGTCAAAGCGTGGTTCGGATTCGCGCCAGTAGAGCCGTGTGACCGGCGGGAAGCGATGCTCCTCGATGGCGTAGATCTCTTCATCGGTGAACTCGGCCTGATGGGCCCCGCCGCTCAGCGTGCCGAAGGTGCCATCGCGTTGATGCCGCCCGGCGCGCCCGGCGATTTGCGCCATTTCCGAAATCGTCAGCCGCCTTTGCCGCACACCGTCATATTTCGACAGGCCGGCAAAGGCGACATAGGTGATATCGAGGTTGAGCCCCATGCCGATGGCATCCGTCGCCACCAGATAATCGACCTCGCCGGTCTGATAGAGCGCCACCTGCCGGTTGCGCGTTTCGGGCGACAATCCGCCCATCACCACCGCCGCCCCGCCGCGAAACCGGCGCAGCATTTCGGCCACGGCATAGACCTGTTCGGCGGAAAAGGCGACGATCGCACTGCGGGGCGGAATGCGTGAAAGCTTCTTGGCCCCGGCATAGGAGAGGGTGGAAAAGCGCGGCCGTGTCACGATCTCCACACCGGGAATCAACGCCTTGACCATCGGCTCCATCGTGGCAGAGCCCAGCAGCATGGTTTCCTCACGCCCGCGCGCATGCAGCAGGCGGTCGGTGAAAATATGCCCTCGTTCGCGGTCGGCGCAGAGCTGAATCTCGTCGAGCCCGACAAAGGCGACATCGGCGCTGACCGGCATGGCTTCTACCGTGCAGAGCATCCAGCGCGCGTGCTTGGGTTCGATCCGCTCCTCGCCAGTGATCAGCGCGACATGTTCGCGCCCCTTGATCGCCACGACCTTTTCATAAACCTCGCGCGCCAGCAGCCGCAGCGGAAAGCCCATCATGCCAGAGGAATGGGCGCACATCCGCTCAATGGCGAGATGCGTCTTGCCGGTGTTGGTGGGGCCGAGCACAGCCTTGACCCGGCCATGGTCCGCAGGCCGATCGACCTTGAAGGCGGACAGCGCCGAAAGGCCGCCAAAGGGAGCAGGGGGATGCTTCGCCATCTAAGTCACAAGATGGCGAAGCATCATGGCCAGAACAAGGCGCTGCCCGGCTTTTCCACCATCAAGCGCGCCCTGTATCACGGATTTTGCGCCCGGCGGAATGGGAAGAGGCGCCAAGAGCGGTGCATCCCGGCCAGTTTTATCACTTGGTTAACCCAAATCGTGCAGGGCTGGCTTTGCTCAAACCGAGGGACGGGCCCAGCGTGTTTGCATTTCGCCACAGTGACGACGGACGCGATGGTGGCGTTCACGCGCCCACCCGGCACGCAGTGGGCCGCTGGGCAGACCGCCTCAAGGCTTTTCACTTCACCACCGATCTGGCCGAGGACATCGGCGCGCCGCATTGGTGGCGCGGGCTGGCGGTGATGCTGGGTGGCATCGGCTTTGGCCTCGCCTTCTGGCCGGGGCAGCCACGGGTCGAGGCGGCAGCGGCCACGCATATGGACGGCGCCGCGCGTGAGGAATGGCGCAGCCAGACCCTGCAACCGGGCTTTCGCGGCGCGCAGATCGGGGAGCGTCGCGGGCCGGGCGCGTTGGTCACGCCGATCGCCTCCGTACCCGAACGGCCGAGCCTTTCGCTGGTGGCGACCCTGGCGCAGGGTGATACGCTGGGCCAGATGCTGGCCCGCGCGGGCGTCGGGCAGGGGGATGTGGCGCGCGCTCAGGCTCTGGTCGGCTCGGCCATGGCGGCGGGCAGCATTGCACCGGGCACGCGTTTCGACATCACGCTGGGCCGCGCGCCGGGCCCCGGACAGGCACGCCCGCTCGACAGGCTGGATTTTCAGCCAAGGCTCGATCTCGAACTCGCCGTGGCGCGCTATGGCGGCGCGCTGGGCGTGAGCCGTGTGGCGATTCCCGTCGATACCACCCCCTTGCGCATTCGCGGCGTGGTGGGGCCGAGTCTTTACCGTTCCGCGCGCGCCGCCGGCGTGCCGATGAAGGCGATCGAGCAATATCTCCACGCCATCGATGCCCATTTCAGCATCGACGATGTCGCGCCGGGCGATACATTCGACGTGATCCTGAATTACACCCGCTCCGCCCGTGGCGAAACGCAGGCGGGCGACCTCATCTATGCCGGCATCGAGCATGATGGCAAACCCCGCACCCAATTGCTGCGCTGGGGCGGGGAAGGCCAGTTCTTCGATGCTCAGGCGATGAATGAACAGCGCCAGTCCAATGCCCTCATCATGCCGGTTGCCGGCGCGCGCATCACCTCCAGCTTTGGCCTGCGCTTCCACCCCATTCTTGGCTACGCGCGCATGCATTCGGGCACGGATCTGGCCGCGCCATGGGGTGCGCCCATCTATGCCGTCGCCGACGGGATCGTCACCTATGCCGGGGGCCGGGGCGGCTATGGCAATTACGTCAAGCTGGAGCATGGCGGGGATCTTGCCACCGCCTATGGCCATATGAGCCGCATCGCCGTCACCCCGGGCGAGCGCGTGCATGCCGGGCAGGTCATCGGCTATGTCGGTTCCACTGGCCTGTCGACCGGGCCGCACGTCCACTATGAAGTGTTTCGCGACGGCGTTTCGGTGGACCCGATGTCGGTGCATTTCATCGTGCGCGCGGGCGTGGACCGGGCGGATATGGACGGGTTCAAGGCGAAGCTGGCCAGTTTGATGAAGGTGAAGGTCGGGGCGGCTTTGCAAGGGTTTCATGGATGAAGGGAATCTGCGAGGGCAATGGCCCTCGCACCTCTCTTCTAACCTTCCTCCCCATCCCAGACCAAAATCGCATTCCCCATCAAGGCCAACCGGTCTAAACCCCCAACCATGACCCAGACCATCATCGCCCCCTTTCCCGCCCAGCGCCCTCGCCGCAGCCGTGCCACCGCCTGGAGCCGCGCCATGCATCGTGAGACGGTGCTGACGCCGGCCAATCTCATCTGGCCTCTGTTCGTGGCGGACGGGAAAGGCGTGGAAGACCCGATTGCCGCGCTTCCGGGCGTTTCGCGCTGGAGCGTGGATTTGATGGTGGAGCGCGCGAAAGAGGCCGTCAGCCTCGGCATCCCCTGCCTCGCCTTGTTCCCCTACACGCAGGCAGAGCGCCGCAGCGAGGACGGCCAGGAAGCGCTGAATCCTGACAATCTGATGTGCCGCGCCATCCGCGCCATCAAGGATGCCTGCGGGGATGACATCGGCGTGCTGACCGATGTGGCGCTCGATCCCTACACCTCGCATGGGCAGGATGGGTTGATCGACGAGGGCGGCTATGTGCTCAACGATCAGACGGTCGAGACGCTGGTGGGCCAGAGCCTCAATCAGGCCAATGCGGGCGCTGACATCATCGCGCCCAGCGACATGATGGATGGCCGCATCGCCGCCATTCGCGGCGCGCTGGAAGGGGCGGGGCACCAGAACGTGCAGATCATGTCCTATGCCGCCAAATATGCCAGCGCCTTTTACGGGCCTTTCCGCGATGCGGTGGGCTCGCGCGGTTTGCTCAAGGGCAACAAGAAGACCTATCAGATGGACCCGGGCAATGCCGAGGAAGCCCTGCGCGAGGTCGCCATGGATCTGGCCGAGGGCGCCGACAGCGTGATGGTCAAGCCCGGCCTGCCCTATCTCGACATCGCCCGCCGGGTGAAGGAGCAGTTCGGCGTGCCGGTCTTCGCCTATCAGGTCAGCGGCGAATATGCGATGATCGAACATGCGGTGGCTGCGGGCGCTGCTGACCGCGATGCCATGGTGCTGGAAACCCTGCTCGCCTTCCGCCGCGCGGGCTGTTCGGGCGTGCTGACCTATCACGCTGCCCATGCGGCTCGGTTGCTCAATGGCTGAGGCCCATGGCTGATTTTCGCCTTGAAACCAATCGGCTGACCCTGCGCTCGTGGCGGGACGAGGATCGCGAAGCCAACTGGGCACTGGCACAGGACGCGGAAGTGATGCGCTACCTTCCCGCGCTGGACCGCGCGGGCGCCGATGCCATGGTTGATCGCTTCATGGCGATGGATGACGAGCATGGCCATACCTTCTGGGTGGTCGAGCGGCGCGGCGACGGTGCATTTCTGGGCATGTGCGGCATGGCGCCCCCGCGCGACCCGCTGGTGGAGCATGAGGTGGGTTGGCGCCTGGCCCGCAACGCATGGGGGCAGGGCTATGCGCAGGAGGCGGCGCGCGCCACGCTGGGCTGGGCCTGGGCCAACCGCGTGATGCCCAGTATCGTGGCGATCACCGTCAAGGACAACCGCGCAAGCTGGACCTTGATGGAACGTCTTGGCATGATCCGCCATGCGGCGGAAGATTTCGAGCATCCCTCGCTGCCCGTGGGCCATCCTCTGCGCCCGCACAGACTCTACAGGATCGAGCGCCCCGCATGAACGACATCACCATCGCCTCCTTCAACGGCATCGCCCCGCGCATTCATGACAGCGCCTTCATCGCCCCCGGTTGCCGCATCATCGGCGATGTGGAGATCGGGCCGGATGTGTCCATCTGGTATAATTGCGTGATCCGCGCTGACGTGAACCGTATCCGCATCGGCGCGCGCACCAACATTCAGGATGGCACCGTCATCCATTGCGATTCGCCCAAGCCGCGCCGCCCGGATGGTTTCCCCACCATCATTGGTGAGGATGTGCTGGTGGGCCATATGGCGATGATTCACGGCTGCACGCTGGAGGACCGGGCCTTTGTCGGCATGGGCGCGATGGTGATGGACGGCGCGCGCATTTGTCAGGATGCGATGCTGGCTGCCGGCGCGCTGCTTAGCCCGGGCAAGGTCATCGCCTCGCGCGAGATGTGGATGGGCCGCCCGGCCAGCTTCAGCCGCACGCTGACCGATGAGCAACTGGCCGGCATGCAGCAGGGCGTGGCGCATTATGTCGAGAATGGTCGCCGCCATGCGCAGGCGCTTAAGGGCTGATGGCGCGGCCAAAGGCCGATTTGCCCGAGGCCGCGGCATTGCTCGCGCTGGTCGATGACGAGGGGCGTCTGGCGGTGCGCGTGACGCCCGGAGCGCGGGTGGAAATGCTGGAGATTGCCGGAGGGCGCCTGTGCGCCAAGGTCCGCGCCAAGCCGGAGGACGGTAAGGCCAATGCTGCGGTGGTTCAACTGGTGGCGCAGGGCTTGGGCCTGGCTCCCTCGCGGCTGAGCTTGCTTAAGGGCGCGACATCGCGCGACAAGCTGCTCGGCGTGGCGCGTTAACGCCCCATCGCCAGCGCCATATCGGAAAGGAGCTGGCGCATCGTGTCGGCCAATTGGCCATCGGGTGGCGCGATGTCGGTGATGGTGCGGTCCATCGCTTCGGCCCATTGCCGGGCGGCCACCGGGGAAATGGCATAAGCGGCGTGAATGCTCATCATGCAGCGCCCGGGGCGCTGGGTGAACCAGTCGCGCGGCCCGCCCGACCATCCCGCCAGAAACGAGGCGAGCGAGGCCTTGATCGGGGTGAGGTCCGGCCCATGCATGGCCCGGACCTGCGCATAGGCCGGATCGGTCTCGATCAGCGTGTAGAAGCGATCGGCGATGGCTGCCATCGTGGCATGGCCGCCCAGACGCTCGAAAGGGGTGAGTGGTGTGGCAATGGCTGCTTCGGTCATGATCATGCCCTGTAACAGCCATGGCGCCCTGTGTGATTGACCGGCATCAACCGCCCTGCACATGAAAAGGGCGCCATCCGTCATGGAGGGCGCCCTTTCCCGGTTGCGGTTTCAGGCCTTTAGTCGGCGCTGCCCTCGGGGCTGTCACCCTTGGCGTCGCTGGAAGCCTCGGGCGGAGCCTTGCCTTTGCCCCTGGGGCTCTTTTTCACCACCTTGGGGGCAGCGGGGGTCAGATGGAAGCTGAGCGCGGGCTTGCCGTCCTCATCGTCCTTGACGGTGACATTGACCTCGCCGCCATGGGCCAGCTTGCCGAACAGCAGCTCTTCCGCCAGCGGTTGCTTGACCTTGTCCTGAATGAGGCGGGCCATGGGCCGCGCACCATAAAGTTTGTCATAACCCCGCTCACCCAGCCATGCCCGCGCCTCGGGCTCGAACTGGATGTGAACGTTCTGATCGGCCAGCTGCAGTTCGAGTTGCAGGATAAACTTGTCCACCACCATGCTGACCACCGAGGTGGGCAGATAGGCGAAGGGCACGATGGCATCGAGACGGTTGCGGAATTCGGGCGTGAACAGGTTCTTGACCGCTTCCTCGCCGGCGTCCGCCTTGGAAATGTCGCCAAAGCCGATGCCATGGCGCGTCATGTCGCTGGCGCCCGCATTGGTGGTCATGATCAGCACCACATTGCGGAAATCCACCGTCTTGCCGTGGTGATCGGTCAGGCGGCCATTGTCCATCACCTGCAACAGGATGTTGAACAGGTCGGGGTGAGCCTTCTCGATCTCGTCTAGCAGCAGCACGCAATGGGGTTGCTGGTCGATGGCGTCGGTGAGCAACCCGCCCTGATCGAAGCCGACATAGCCCGGAGGGGCGCCGATCAGGCGGCTGACCGAATGCCGCTCCATGTACTCGGACATGTCGAAGCGTTGCAGCGGAATGCCCATGATCTCGGCCAGACGGCGCGCCACCTCGGTCTTGCCGACGCCGGTCGGGCCGCTGAACAGGAACGAGCCGATCGGCTTGTCCGGATCGCGCAGGCCGGCGCGGCTCAGCTTCATCGCGCGGGACAACACCTCGATGGCCTTGTCCTGCCCGAAGACGACGCGCTTCAGATCGCGCTCCAGATGTTCCAGCACCTTCTTGTCGTCGCTGGACACGCTCTTGGGCGGGATGCGCGCCATGGTGGCGATCACCTGCTCGATCTCGCGACCGGTGATTGTCTTCTTGCGCTTGCTGGGGGGCACCAGCATCTGCATCGCGCCCACCTCGTCGATCACGTCGATCGCCTTGTCGGGCAATTTCCGGTCGTTGATGTAGCGCGCCGAAAGCTCCACCGCGGTCTTGATCGCCTCGGCGGTATACTTGACCTTGTGGTGGTCCTCAAACGCCGTGCGCAGACCCTTGAGGATCTTGATCGTATCCTCGACGCTGGGCTCGTTCACGTCGATTTTCTGGAAGCGGCGCAGCAGCGCGCGGTCCTTCTCGAAGTGGTTGCGGAACTCCTTGTAGGTGGTCGAACCGATGCAGCGGATCGTGCCGCCGCTCAGCGCGGGCTTAAGCAGATTCGACGCATCCATCGCGCCGCCGCTGGTGGCGCCCGCGCCGATCACCGTATGGATCTCGTCGATGAACAGCACGGCATGCGGCATCTTTTCCAGCTCGGAGACGACCTGCTTCAACCGTTCCTCGAAATCGCCGCGATAACGCGTGCCCGCCAGCAGGCTGCCCATGTCGAGCGAATAGATCACCGCATTGGCCAGCACCTCGGGCACATCGCCTTCCACGATCTTGCGCGCCAGACCTTCGGCGATAGCGGTTTTGCCCACGCCCGGGTCGCCCACATAGAGTGGGTTGTTCTTGGAACGACGGCACAGGATCTGGATGGTGCGGTCCACCTCGGGCCCGCGCCCGATCAGCGGGTCGACCTTGCCGCCCAGTGCCTTCTCGTTGAGGTTGACGCAGAACTGGTCGAGCGCGGAATCCTTCTTGCCGCTCGACGAACTCTTTGCCTCGGGCTTGTCTTCCTGATGCGGCGTCTCGTCAGAGCCGCGCGGGCTCTTGTCCTCGATTCGCTTGCCGCCCTTGCCGATGCCATGGCTGATGTAGCTGACGGCATCCAGGCGGCTCATGTCCTGCTGCTGCAGGAAATAGACTGCATAGGAATCGCGCTCGGAGAACAGGGCGACCAGCACATTGGCCCCGGTCACCGTGTCCTTGCCGCTGGATTGCACATGCAGGATCGCGCGCTGGATCACGCGCTGGAAGCCTGCCGTTGGCGCGGGCTCGGCCTTCTCGCGCGTTTTCAGGCTCTGATATTCCTGATCGAGATACTGCTTCACCGCCTCCGACAGCTCGCCAAGGTCCACCCCGCAGGCGGTCATCACCTGGGCTGCGTCGACATCGTCGATCAGCGCCAGCAGCAGATGCTCCAGCGTGGCATATTCATGGCTTCGCTCCGACGCGTGAGAAAGCGCGGAATGGAGTGTCTTTTCAAGACTTTGGGCGAAACTTGGCATCAAAGGACACTTTCGCTGGTGGACATGTCGGCCCAAGGCGGCCTCATCCGTGAAGGGGCGCCTTGTGGACGGGCGCCGTACATGCAGTCATCAACCCGGAAGCTGAAGGAATCGTTGGACCGACCCTACGTCAACACAACCGGGGCAATCAGGGTATGAACCGTGAACGAACACTATATGGGCACCCCTTGCGGGATTGCCAGAGGGGATAGATCCGCAAGAGGCGGGCGGTTTCATCCGTGCGGCCTGAACAGGGCCTCGGCCGCCAGCCTTGTGGCGGAGGAGGAGGCAAGGCGTGTTCTGACCCGTTCGATCTCGATCTGCAGCAGCTCTATGCGCGCCTGCAACTCATCCTGCGAATAGCGATCGAGGCTTTCGCTGGCGAGGCTTTGCGCGGCGTCGCACTTGACGCCGCCGGGGGTGATCGGGCGGTCATCATCATCCATGTTGACCAACATTGACGTCACGGCGCTTGCTGTCAACTGCTAGCGCGTTTAGGGCTGCACAACATGGCTTTGCCAGCAAGAGGCGGGATGGCGATGGCACTGAATTTGCCGGACAAGATGAATGCTGTCGGCTTTGAGGCCCCCGGTGGCCCCGAAGTGTTGCGGATCGAGGAGGTGCCCGTTCCCGCGCCCGGCCCCGGGCAGGTGCTGGTGAAGGTCGCCTATGCCGGGGTGAACCGGCCCGACGTGATCCAGCGGCAAGGCCATTATCCGCCGCCGCCCGGCGCGTCCCCCATTCCTGGGCTGGAAATTGCCGGAACGGTTGTTTCCCTGGGTGAGGGCGTTGACGAGCGACATCTGGAGCGGAATGTCTGCGCCTTGGTGACCGGCGGGGGGTATGCGCAATATTGCCTGGCCGAGGCGGGCCTGTGCCTGCCGGTACCCGAAGGCCTGCCGCTCGATCAGGCCGCGGCTATCCCTGAAACGCTCTTCACCGTCTGGCACAATGTGTTCGAACGCGGCTTTGCCCGCGACGGTGAGAGGATCCTCATCCACGGCGGCACCAGCGGCATCGGCACCACCGCCATCCAGCTCTGCAAGGCTTTTGGCATGACCGTCATCGTCACCTGCGGCGGGGCGGAGAAATGCGCCCGCGCGGTGGAGATCGGCGCGGACCATGCCATCGACTATCGCAGCGCGGATTTCGTCGAGGAGGTCAAGCGAATCACCGGTGGCAAGGGCGTGCATCTGGTGCTCGACATGGTGGCGGGCGACTATGTGGCGCGCAATCTCAAGTGCCTGGCCGAGGATGGCCGCCATGTCACCATCGCCGTGCAGGGCGGTGCCAAGGCCGAGATTCCGATGTGGATGGTGATGACCCGGCGTCTGACGCTGACCGGATCGACGATGCGCGCGCGCGACGTGACGTTCAAATCGCTGGTCGCGCAGGAGATCCTCGCCAATGTCTGGCCGATGATCGCGAACGGCGCCTGCCGGCCCATCATGGACCAGACCTTCCCGCTGGCGCAGGCAGCCGCCGCTCATGCGCGGATGGAAGCGGGCAGCCATATCGGCAAGATCGTGTTGGCTGTAGCGCCATGAGCGCGCCCATGATCCTGCATGAGGACCCCTTCAGCGGCAATTGCTACAAGATCCGCCTGACGGCCGCTCTGGTGGGGCAGCCGATCGAACGGCGCTTCTATGACATCACCAAGGGCGAGACGCGGACCGAGGCCTTCCTGTCGCAGGTGAATGCCAATGGCCGCATTCCCGTGTTGCAGATGGGGGATCGTTTCCTGCCCGAGAGCAACGCGGCCTGCTGGTATCTGGCGCATGGCTCCTCGCTGATCCCGAGCGATCGTTTCGATCAGGCCGACATGCTGCGCTGGATGTTCTTCGAGCAGTATAATCATGAGCCCAACGTTGCCACCTTGCGCTTCTGGCTGGGCAAGCTGGGTGAGGATGCGCTGAGCGAGACGCAGCGCGCGCAGCTTCCAGCCAAGCGCGCGGCGGGCGAAGCGGCACTGCGGTTGATGGATGACCATCTGGCGCGGCAGGACTGGTTTGTCGGTGGGGACATCACGCTGGCTGACATCGCGCTCTATGCCTACACCCATGTGTGTGAGCCCGGTGGCTTCGCGCTGGCCGATTATCCCCATATTCAGGCGTGGATCGCGCGGGTCGCGGCCCAGCCCGCCTATGTGCCGATGGATTGAACCAGCGACGACTTTCACGAAAACGCATAGCAGCGCTTGCTCAAAGGCGCGCTTTGCGCTAGGCAGCGCGGTTGAAGGGCCGCTCCGGTAAGGGGCGGCCTTGCTGTTTTTGCTGGGGCCATATCGCAAGAAAGGCCCCCAACGCGCCGGAGAAGATCCCGTGACCCAGCCCACCCCGCTGATGCCGCATGCAACGGCCTCGTGGCTCGTCGACAACACCGCGCTCACCTTCGAGCAGATCTCGGATTTCTGCGGTCTGCACATTCTCGAAGTGCAAGCCATGGCCGACGACCTGACCAGCGCCAAATACACCGGCCGCGACCCGCTGCGCTCGGGCGAGCTGACCAGCGCCGAGATCGAGAAGGGGCAGAACGACCCCAACTATCGCCTCAAGATGTTCAAGGCGCCCGCCACGGTGAACCGCACCAAGGGCCCGCGCTATACGCCGGTGTCCAAGCGACAGGACAAGCCCGACGGCATCGCCTGGATCCTGCGCAATCACCCCGAAGTGTCGGACGCGCAGATCAGCAAGCTGATCGGCACCACCCGCCACACGATCGCGGCGATTCGCGACCGCAGCCACTGGAACATCGCCAACATCACGGCGAAGGACCCGGTGACGCTGGGCCTGTGCTCGCAGCGTGAGCTGGATGCGATGGTCGCCAAGGCCTCCAAGGGCAAGCCGGACGATGAGGAAACCGCCGTCCGCCTCGACAATGACCGTGAGGCGCTGCTCGAGGAGCTGCGCGCTGCCCGTCAGGCGCAGGCCCGTCAGGCTTCGGAAGCCGCGCAGGAAGCCGAAGCCGCCGCATGGTTGGCCGCCAAGCGCGCTGCCGAGAACGAAGAAAAGGCGCCCGGCTGGGAGTAATTCCCGGTCGGATTGCACGCATGGAAGCGCCCGCGGGATCATCCTGCGGGCGTTTTGTTTTGGGGCTGGGCGTAAAAAGATAAAGCGAGGGCCATCGCCCTCGCGCTCCCTTCATTTCGGCCAGGGCAGTGGCGCCCGACTGTTGCGCCAGCATCGCCGCGCCGCAGGCATCTATTGCGTAGCACAACGCTTGAGTTTCTTGCCTGCGGCGCGGCGATGCTGGCGCGTGGCTTTCAAACTCTCGCACCTTCTCCAAACAAAAGGGAGCGCGAGGGCGATGGCCCTCGCATTGTTCTTTTCCTGCAATCTTCGCCTCCCGCTACCGCCGCATCAACCGCTGACACCAGAGCCCAAAGCTGCTATGCGCGCAGCCATGACCGACACGCAGACCGCCCAGATTGAAGGGATTCGCCCCGTGGCCCATGATCTCGCTACGGAGACCGTGGAGAGCCCGCAGGCGCTCATCGCCCGTCTGGCCCGGGCCGGTCGCGCGGCGCAGGCGAAGATGACTCGCCTGCCTGTGGCGCGCAAGGGTGAGGCGCTGCGCGCGGCTGCGCAGGCGCTACGCGACGCGCAGGACACAATTCTGGCCGCCAATGCGCTCGACATGGAGGCGGGCGCGGCGCGCGGGCTCAGCAACGCTCTGCTGGACCGGCTCAAGCTCGACGCGGGCCGTCTGGCTGGTGTCGCTGATGCCGTGGAGCAGGTCGCCAGCCTTGCCGACCCTGTCGGGCAGGTGATCGACAGTGCGCAGCGGCCCAATGGGCTGGTGCTCAGCCGGGTGCGGGTGCCCATTGGTCTCATCGGCATCATTTACGAAAGCCGCCCGAATGTGACGGCCGATGCTGCCGCCCTGTGCCTTGCCTCGGGCAATGCGGCGCTGCTGCGCGGTGGCAGTGAGGCGGCCCATTCCAACCGCGCGATCATGGCGGCGTTTCAGCAGGGGCTCGCCAGCGCGGGCGTTCCTGCCGAGATCGTCCAGCTCGTTCCCACGCAGGACCGTGCGGCGGTGGGTGCCATGCTGACCGCGCAGGGGCTGATCGACATGATCGTGCCGCGCGGCGGCAAGAGCCTGGTCGAGCGGGTGCAGAACGATGCGCGCGTGCCAGTGCTGGCCCATCTCGATGGTATCAACCACACCTATGTCCACGCCAACGCCGATGTCGCTATGGCGCGCTCGGTGGTGCTCAATGCCAAGATGCGCCGCACGGGCATTTGCGGGGCCATGGAAACGCTGTTGATTGACGCCGCTTTCCCCGCCGCGCAGGCGCTGGTGGGCGATCTGCTGGCCGCCGGTTGCGAGGTGCGTGGCGATGCGCGTGCCCGCGCGCTCGACCCGCGTGTGCTGGCTGCCAGCGACGAGGATTGGGACACGGAATATCTCGAAGCCATCGTCTCGGTGGCTATCGTCGATGGGCTGGAAGAGGCGCTGGCGCATATTGACGCCCATTCCAGCCGCCATACCGATGCCATCATCACCAGCGATGACGCTGTCGCCGAGGCATTTCTCAACCGCGTCGACAGCGCCATCGTGATGGTCAATGCCTCCAGCCAGTTTGCCGATGGCGGCGAATTCGGCCTTGGTGCGGAAATCGGTATTGCCACCGGGCGGCTCCATGCGCGCGGGCCCGTCGCGCTCGAAGGGCTCACCACCTATAAGTGGCAGGTGCGCGGCACGGGTCAGACGCGACCTTGATGCTTCCGGCTTGATCCACATTTCATGAGACGCATCGGCATTCTGGGCGGGTCGTTCAACCCGGCCCATGGCGGCCATCGCCGCATCAGCCTGCGTGCGGCCAGCGCGCTGGGGCTGGATGAGGTGTGGTGGCTGGTCTCGCCGGGCAATCCCTTGAAGCCCGTGGAGGGCATGGCCCCCTTGCCGATGCGCGTCGCTTCGGCGCGGGCACAGGCGCGGCGCGCTCCTATCCGCGTTTCGGCCATAGAGCGCGAGTTTGGCACGCGATACACGCGCGATACGCTTGTCCGGCTGCGTCGGCGCTATCCGCGAGACCGGTTTATCTGGTTGATGGGGGCCGATAATCTCGCCCAGTTCCAGCACTGGCACAGATGGCGCGACATCGCCCGGTGCTTGCCGATTGCGGTCATCGCCCGTCCGGGTTATAACAGCCATGCCCTGGCCGCTCCGGCCATGGCCTGGCTGGGCCGGTTCCGGCGGCCTGTGGCCAGCTTGACCCATCTGGCTGACCGGGGCCGGGCTGACTGGAGCGCGCCTGCCCTGGTGCTTCTGGCATTCGATCCCGATCCACGTTCGGCCAGCGCCATCCGGCAGGCCGATCCAGACTGGGCAAGCCGATTCCAATCGGAGCCCGGCCAAGGGGTTGTCAGCCTGCGCGATGGTCTGACGCACCGCCTCATCACATCGCAACCCTATTCCCGGGGCCGCGCTGCGGCTCGCAACAATCGTCCCTGAGAGGAGCACACCAGATCTACATGAACCAGCCTGTCCCCCAATCCGCGCCTGCCCAGACTGCCGGCGCCGTGCCTGCCCCCCTTCCTGCTTCCGAGCCCGGCTCGCTGCACGAACTGGTCCTGAACTCGCTTGACGATGATCAGGCACAGGAGATCGTCTCGATCCCGCTCGAAGGCAAGACCGCGATTGCCGATCACATGGTCATCGCCTCGGGCCGTTCCACCCGTCAGGTTGCCGCCATGGCGCAGAAACTGGCCGAGCGTGTGAAGCACGGCGGTTTCGGCCATGTCCGCATCGAGGGCCTGCCTGCTGCTGACTGGGTGTTGATCGACTGCGGCGATGTGGTGGTCCACCTCTTCCGCCCCGAAGTGCGCAGCTTCTATGATCTTGAGCGCATGTGGGCCTTTGGCGGCAACACGGCTGCGGCCTGACGCTTTTTGCCTGCCAATGCTGCTGCACATCATCGCCCGCGGGCGGATCGGCCGCTCCAGCGAGGGCGAGATGGTGGAGCGTTACTTGAAACGCATCGCCTGGCCGGTGAAGCATAGCGAACTGCCCGACAAGGGTGGCACCTTGCCCGCGCATCAAACGCCGGTGCGCAATGTGCTGCTCGATGAGCGCGGCAAGATGCTGTCGTCTGAAGAGTTTGCCACCCTGCTGGGTCGTTGGCGCGATGATGGCGTGCGCGAATGCCGCTTCCTGATCGGCGCTGCCGATGGCCATGGCGACAAGGCGCGGGAGCAGGCCGATCTGCTGCTGGGCTTTGGCGCGATGACCTGGCCGCATATGATGGCCCGCGCCATGCTGGCCGAGCAATTGTGGCGTGCCACCGCCATTCTGGCCGGCCACCCCTATCACCGGGCGGGGTGATGCGACGGATCGGGGCAGTTCTGGCGGTGGTGTTGATGGCGGCTGGCGGCGCAAGCCTGCTGGCGCAATCCGCCGTCAATCAGGTCGCCCTGGCCGATGATCCCGCCCAGGCCCGTCAGGCGCTCGACGATGCGCAGCTGCAGGCCGCCTCTGCCGGTGCCCGCGCGCAGAGGCTGGAGGCGCAGGCCCAGAGCGCCAATGCCGCCGCCGACCACACCGCGCAGGAAGCCGCCGCCGTGGCCGCGCGCATCCAGCAGGCCGAGGCCGATATCGCCGTCGAGGAAGCCCGCATCCGCCTGATCGACCATCAGCGCGCGGTGCTGTCAGCCACGCTGGCACAACGCCAATTGCCCTTGCTGCGGTTGACGGGGGCCTTGCAGCATCTCTCGCGCCGCCCCATGATCGTGTCTTTGTTGCGCCCCGGCTCTGTCTCCGATGCCGCCCATCTGCGCGCTCTGCTCGATACGATGGTGCCTGAGGTGCGCATGCGCACTGCCGCACTCAAGGTGGAAATCGACAAGGCCCGTGCTTTGGCCGCGCAGGAACGCCGCGCACAGGCCGGATTGCTGGCCGGCAAGGCCACGCTGACCCAGCGGCGTGAATCGCTCGCCGCGCTGGAAACCCAGCAGCGGCTGGCGGCGCGCAATGTCTCGGGTTCGGCGGATCGTGAATCCGAACGCGCTCTCGCCCTTGCCGAGCAGGTGCGTGATCTGGGTGGGCTGCTCGATGTGCTCGACAAGGCCTCTGTGCTGCGTCAGCGGCTGGCGCGTCTGCCCGGCCCTGTCATCCGCCCCGACCGGCCGGATATGGACCTGCCCACGGAAAGTGAAAGCCCCGACCCGGCGCCGACCCGTTTGGCGCATTACATGCTGCCCGCAGCCGGGCGTTTGGTCGCCGGTTTTGGCGGCGAGGGCCAGCCCGGCACGGTCAGCGCCACACCTCATGGCATCACGATGGCGGTGCGGCCCGGCGCCTTGCTGGTGGCGCCCGCTGCCGGGCGGGTGGCCTTTGCGGGTGCCTATCCCGGCTATGGCCAGATCGCCATCATCGAGCATGATGGCGGCTGGGCCAGCCTTGTTACCGGCATGGCGCGGGTGGATGTGCGCGTGGGCGACAGGCTGGTGGCGGGGGCGCCACTGGGCCTGGCAGGGCCGGTGAGGCCGGTGGTCGGTCTGGAGTTGCGGCGTGACGGGCAGCCGGTCAATCCGCTCGACCAGATCGGCGCATGACGAGGATCGCGTTCGATTCATGTCCGATTCATCGTTTTCCTCACCTTGATCCATCTGGCGCCACGCGCATCTTGCGGCTAGACCGGTTCCTTGAAACGAAAGATGCAGCGATTGACGCAGCGACTGAAAGGCCCCCCGAAATGCGTTTGAACGGGAAGCGTTCCTCCCTTGCCTGTGCGGTGCGCGCCGCTCTGTTGCTATCGGCCGTGGCCCTGGTGCCGGCGACGACGGCGGGGCTGGCGGCGGTGGATGCGCGGGTGGCGCCGCAGTTCGGGCGATTGTTCGATGTCTATCGGCTGGTGAAGGCCAATTACGTCGACCAGACGGACGACGACAAGCTGGTCAAGGGCGCCATCGACGGCATGTTGGCCAGCCTCGACCCCCACTCGGCCTATCTCGAAGGTGCCAGCCTTGAACGGCTGCGGACGATGATCGACGGCAATTATCAAGGCCTTGGCCTCTCCGTGGTGATGGATGAAGGCACTGTGAAGGTCGTGGCGCCGATGAAGGGCAGCCCGGCGGAAAAGGCGGGCATCAAGGCGGGCGATTACATCACGCACCTTGATGGCAAGCTGATCTATGGCGGCGATCTCGACGATGCCGTGGCCAGGATGCGCGGGGCGCCGGGCACCAGCATCAAGCTGACGATCTTCCGCCCCGGCCGCCAGGGCACCTTCGATGTGACGGTCACCCGCGCGACGATCGACCTGCAGCCGGTGACATCGCAGCTCGATGGCAAGATCGGGGTCATTTCGGTCAATGAATTCTCGACCAATGTCGGGCGCGATGTGTTTGAAAACCTGCAGAAGCTGCGCGCCCAGTCGGGCAACCATCTGACCGGGCTCATCCTTGACCTGCGCGGCAATCCGGGCGGCGAACTCGATGAGGCCGTGGCGCTTTCCGATCTGTTTCTGACGCAGGGTGACATTGTTTCGCAGCGCGGTCGCGTGGCCAGTGAAAATGCCGTCTGGCATGCCGAAACCGCCTTCCCGGGTGATGCCGCCAAGGGCCTGCCAATCATCGTGCTGATCGATGCGGGCACCGCCTCGGCCTCCGAGATCGTCGCGGGCGCCTTGCAGGACCAGCACCGCGCGCTCATCATGGGTGAGCGCAGCTTCGGCAAGGGCAGCGTGCAGACGATGATCCCGCTCGACAAGGACCATGCGGTGAAGCTGACCACGGCGCGTTACTACACACCCAGCGGCCATTCGGTGCAGGAGGGCGGCATCCATCCCGACATCCGCGTGCCGCAATTGTCCGACCCTGACGCGCGCCGCCGCAACGAACTGGCCGAGCGCGAGAGCGATCTGGCGCGCCATCTGGTGAATGAGGCGGGGCTGGATGACAAGAAGCTGGAAAACGATCTGAAGGACGATCCGCGCTTCAAGATGACGGCTGATGAACTGAAGGCCAAGGGTATCAAGGATTTCCAGCTGTGGTATGCCGAGCAGACGATGGACCATACCGCTGGCCTGCCACCTTTGGCCAGTGGCGCGGCGCCGGCGAAAGGCAAGTAAGATGGGCAATCTGAACAAGGCGCGCATCGTTGCCCTGCTGGTCCCTGCCGCTCTGGTGGGCGGTGCCTATGGGTTCCAATATCTGGCCGGGCTGTTTCCTTGCGAAATGTGCTGGTGGCAGCGCTACGCCCATTTCGCCGCGATTGCCTTGGCGGTGGCGGCATTCGTGCTGCCCGGCAAGCGGCTGTGGGTGGGGCTGGCGGGCCTCGCCATTCTGGTTTCGGCGCTGATTGGCGGCTATCACGCAGGCGTTGAGTATGGCTGGTTCAAGGGGCTGACCGAATGCACCTCGACCATTTCCTTCGCCAATGGCGCCGATCCGCTGAAAGCCATCATGAGCGCGCCGATCATCCGTTGCGACGTTGTGCAGTGGAAGATCTTCGGCATCTCGCTGGCCGGCTTCAACTTCATTTTCTCGCTGCTGGGCGCGGGCGCGGTCTTCGCGCTGCTGGGCAGGAAGGGCTGAACCCATGAGCAGCAAACCGTTGAGCAAGGCTGTCGAGCGGATGATCCGCGTCGATCAGGCGGGTGAATATGGCGCGGTGCGCATCTATGCTGGCCAGATGGCGGTGATGGGCGACCGTGGCCCCCATGCCGGCCGCATCGCCCATATGGCCGAGCAGGAAGTGGTCCACCGCGAATGGTTCGACGGCTTTATGGCCGAGCGGGGGGCGCGACCGACCCTGCTCCAGCCGGTCTGGCACGTGGCCGGTTTTGCGCTGGGCGCCGCCACCGCGCTGATCGGGCCCGAGGCGGCGATGGCCTGCACCGCCGCCATCGAAACCGAGATCGACCTGCATTACACGCGTCAGCTCGAAGTACTGGGGCAGGACGAGCCCGAGATCGCTGAAAAGATCGCCCGCGCGCGCGATGAGGAGCGCGAGCATCGGGACATCGCCTTCGAGCAGGGGGCCGAGAAGGCGCCTGCCTATCCGCTGCTGTCGGGCGCGATCCGCCTGGGCTGCAGAATGGCGATTGCCTTGAGTGAGCGGATTTAGAAGGGGCATGCGAGGGTGTTACACTCTCGCGCTCCCATCATGTCTTCCGCGAAGTGGCGGTGGCACGCGATCTCACCGCGCCGCTGTGAAGCATGCGCCGCCACCGAACCCGCAACACCACGCCGACAATGCACGGGAGCGCGAGGGCGACGGCCCTCGCATTGTCTTCTTTTCTTCCAACAGATGAAGCAACCCCGCCACCTTCATCTACCATTCACCGGCTACAACGCCTATATCGGCCCGCGACGCAAGATTGCACAACGCCAAGGAGCCTGCCCATGACCCGCCTGTTTCTCGCCGCCGGTGCCGTTCTGGCCGGGGCTTTCGGGGTGGTCGGCATGGCCTCCCCCGCCATGGCTCAGGGGACGGACGGCACCAAGGTGAACATGGTCATCGTCTATGGTAACGATAAGTGCCCCGATGCGAACAACGACAAGGAAATCGTCGTTTGCGCGCGCAAGGATGAAAGCGAGCGCTATCGCATTCCCGCGCCTTTCCGCGCGACCACCGGGCCGCAGAACCAGTCCTGGACCGAGCGGGTGAAGAGCTATGAAATGGTGGGCGCCGCCGGCACGCTGAGCTGTTCGCCGGTGGGCGCCGGCGGCTGGACGGGCTGTGCCAACCAGTTCATCCAGCAGGCCTATGCCGAGAAGAAGGCCGGCACCGATGTTGCCTTCTCCAAGATGATCGAGCAGGCCCGGGCCCTGCGTGAAAGCACGATCGACGCCGAGGCCGCCAAGACGCAGGCTGCGGTGGAGAAGGAAGAGAAGGCCTATGATGCCCGCCAGCGTGCCAAGGAGGACGCTGAGGACAAGGTCAAGGACGATGGTGCCGCAACGACGCCGGCACCGGCGCCAGCACCCGGCAAGTAAGAGGATGGCGTGAACGCAGGGGGCGTTACCCCCTGCGTTGTGTTACGCCGTCCGGGATCAGCGCGGGCGAGGGGGAGCCCCTCGCATCCGCGCTTTAACCTCTTCAGCTCAGGGCAATATCGGGGGCATCTTCCTGCTTCATGCCGATGATGTGGTAACCGGCATCGACGTGATGCACTTCGCCTGTCACACCCGAGGACAGGTCGGAGAGGAAATAGAGCCCCGAGCCGCCCACATCCTCGATCGTCACATTGCGGCGCAGGGGGGAATTCAGCTCGTTCCACTTCATGATGTAGCGGAAATCGCCGATGCCGCTGGCGGCCAGCGTCTTGATCGGACCGGCGGAAATGGCATTGACGCGGATGTTGTCGGGGCCGCAGTCATTGGCCAGATATTTCACGCTGGTTTCCAGCGCCGCCTTGGCCACGCCCATGACATTGTAATGTGGCACGACCTTTTCCGCGCCATAATAGGTCAGCGTCAGGATCGAGCCGCCATTGGGCATCATCTCGCGCGCGCGCCTGGTCACGGCGACCAGCGAATAGGCCGAGATGTTCATCGTCATCAGAAAATTGTCGAGCGAGGTGTCGTAATAGCGACCGCGTAGCTGGCCCTTGTCCGAATAGCCGATGGCATGGACGATGAAGTCGATCGTCTCCCAACGCTCCTTCAGCGTGTCGAACGCCTTGTCGAGCGCGTCCATGTCCGACACGTCGCATTCGATCAGGAAATCGCTGCCCAGGCTGTCGGCCAGTGGGCGCACCCGCTTTTCCAGAGCCTCGCCCTGAAAGGAAAAGGCCAGTTCCGCGCCCTGTTCGTGCAGCTTCCTGGCGATACCCCATGCCAGCGACTTGTCGTTGGCCAGCCCCATGATCAGGCCGCGCTTGCCCTGCATCAATCCGCTCATTGTCTCTGTCTTCCCTGCATTATGTCCGAGACCCACCTTCGCCTCTGGCAAGGCGGGCGCGATCATCTGTCTGTCCGATGGTATCACGTTCGTCCGGCGTGGTGGCCAGAGCGGCATTGAGTTCGGCTCCTGTAACCATCCCTAGGCCCACGAGCCAGAAAAAGAAAAGCGAGATCATGACGCCGGCCAGACTGCCGTAGGTCAGGTCGTATTTGAGCAACACCCGCAATGCCACGGGCAGGCCGCTGCTGACCAGCCCCCACCAAAGTGTGACCAGCGCCGCGCCGGGCCAGCGTGGGTAGTCCAATCGTCGATAGCGTCCGGGCGTCAGGATGAAAAACAGCAGCCACATGGAAAAAAACAGCACCACTGTCGGCACGATTCGCGCAAGCGGCAGTTGCATAAGGTCCAGCCCATGGGTGGAAAAGCGCGCCAGCCGCTCGATCACCACCAGCCGCCCCGCCGTCACGACCACCTGCAGAAAAAGCGCGCCCAGCAGCAACATCACCGCCAGCATGACCAGCCCCCCGCCCATCAGGCGATAGCGCCAGAAGGGCTTGGTCGTCTGCGCGCCATAGGCCCGGCGCAGAATGTCGCGGATCGTCTCGATGAGGCTGGAGACGGTCCACAGCCCCACCAGCGCGCCGGCCCACACCAGCCATCCCTGCCGCGCATGGATGACATCGAGCGCGACGGGTTCGAGCACATGGCTGACCACCGGGGGCAGGGCGGTGAGGAAGGCGTGGATCGAGGCTTCCTGTTCGCCCTGTTCGCCCAGCGCGGCAAAGACGGCGGACATGACGATGAAGAAGGGAAAGATCGCCAGCATGGTCATATAGGCGAGGTTGCCGGCATGGATGAAGCCATCGTCCCAGACGCCCGTCACCACCCGGCGCAGCACGGCTATGCCCCGCCCGTGCAGGCCCAGCCAGCGCAGGATGGCCCCACTCCAGCCATGATGCCTGCCGTCATGACGGGGAGGGGGGGGCGATGGCATCCGCAAGGCTTATCCGAAACGCGCGCGCGGGTCCTGCGGGTCGCTCCAGCCTTCAAGGCGGCTGGCCAGATCCTGCGCGGCGGGGGTGCCGGTGGCGGGCATGGCAATTTCGAGGCGCACCAGCTGATCGCCGCGCGTACCGTCCTTGCGGGTAAAGCCCTTGCCCTTCAGCCGCAGCGTGCGGCCCGAGCCGGTGCCTGGCGCCACGGTCAGCATCACCGGCTTTTCCACCGTGGGCACCTTCACCTGCGCGCCATGGATGGCCTCGCTCAGCGTGATGGGCAGGTCCAGCAGCACATTGTCGCCATCGCGGCGGAACCAGGGGTGCGCCTGAATGGTGACGGTGATGATGGCATCGCCAGCACCGCCCGGCCCCTGCTGACCCTTGCCCGAAAGGCGGATCTGCATGCCTTCCTCCACGCCCTTGGGCAGCTTCACGTCGATCGGCTTGCCGTCGGAGAGCGTCAGGCGCTGGGGCGCGCCAATGGCAGCATCGGGCAGCGAAACGGCAAGACGATAGGCGGTGTTGCCACCCTTGGGCGGGGCCTGACGGCCGCCAAAGCCGCCGCCCATGCTTCCTGAGCGTCCACCGCCGAACAGGCCCTCGAAGAGGTTGCCGATGTCGATCCCTTCGGCCCCGCCCTGGCCGCCGTACCCGCCGCCAAAGCCGCCGAAATCCTCAGGCCGAAACCCGCGATGATCGCCACCGCCAAAGCCGCCGCCAGCAAAGCCGCCATAGGCCGCATTGCCGTCAGCGTCGATTTCGCCTCGATCGAAACGGGCGCGCTTGTCCTTGTCGGAGAGCAGGTCATAGGCCTGCGTCACCTCGCTGAAGCGTTCGGCCGCGCGGGGATTGTCCTTGTTCGTGTCCGGGTGCAGCTCCTTGGCCAGTTTGCGATAGGCGGACTTGATGTCCTTTTCGCTGGCGGTGCGGGCCACGCCCAAAGTTGCATAGGGATCTTTTGCCATAAATCCCTAGCTAGGAGCGCCAGCGGCTTGCTGCAAGCCTTCCGGTCTTTTCATGGCGCAGCTTGGCGCGTATGTCGGGCCCATCCAAGCCATAAGACAGGACAACGCCCGCGTGGACGACAGTGCCAAGGACGACCACATCGCCCATGACAACCCCTTTGCGCTGTTCGACGCATGGTTTGCCAAGGCTGCCGACACCGAGCCCAACGACCCGGAAGCCGTGGCGCTGGCGACCAGCACGCCCGATGGTTTCCCCTCGGTGCGCATGGTGCTGCTCAAGGACCATGGGGCCGATCTGCTGGGGCCGGGCGGGGGTTTCGTGTTCTACACCAATGCGCACAGTCGCAAGGGGGGCGAGCTGCTTGCCAACCCGCGCGCGGCCATGCTGTTCCACTGGAAGAGCCTGCGTCGCCAGATCCGCATCGAGGGCACCATCACCCGCGTGCCCGACGCCATGGCCGACGCTTATTTCGCCAGCCGCAGCCGCGATTCGCAGCTGGGCGCCTGGGCCAGCGACCAATCCGCGCCGCTGTCATCGCGCGCCGCCTTTCTGGGCGACATCGCCAAGGCCACTGCGCGCCATCTCGTCGGCCCCGTGCCGCGCCCGCCGCACTGGACCGGCTTTTGCCTGACCCCCACCGCCATGGAGTTCTGGATGGACCGCGCCTTTCGCCTGCATGAGCGTCGCCGTTTCACCCGCGATGGAGAGGGCTGGACCAGCAGCCTGCTCTACCCATGAGCGGCGATCATGCCGGGCTGAACCGCAGCGCGGCGCTGGCCTCCATTTCCATGGCCAGCCTGCTGGTGCTGGTGAAGGGCTATGGCGCGTGGACGACGGGCTCCACCGCCATGCTGGGCAGCCTTGCCGATACGGCGCTCGATCTCGTTGCCTCGGTGGCGACGCTGGCGGGTGTGTGGGTGGCCGGGCAGCCGGCGGATGACAATCACCGTTTCGGCCACGGCAAGGCCGAGGCGCTTTCCGCCCTGTTTCAGGTGGTGCTGATCGGCGTGTCGGCCATTGGCCTTGGCGTGCATGCCGTTCAGCAACTGGTCTCGGGCGAACGCACGGCAGCGGCCACCGATGGCATCGTTGTCTCGGTCATCGCCATTGTCGGCACGCTGGCCCTGTTGGCCTGGCAGAAGCATGTCATCGCGCGCACGCGGTCGCTGGCCATCGCCACCGACCATCTGCATTACCAGTCGGACCTCATCCTCAATGTGGCGGTGATCGCGGCGCTGGCGCTCGACACTTATGCCGGTTTCACTCGCGCCGATCCGCTCTTCGGCCTTGGCATTGCGCTGTGGCTGGGCTGGGGCGCGTGGAGCGCCAGCCAGCAGGCGATCGAGCAGTTGATGGACCATGAGTGGCCGGAGGAAAAGAAAGCCCGCTTCATCAAGACCCTGGCCCGCCATCCTGAGCTGCGCGGCGTGCATGACCTGCGCACGCGCACCAGCGGCAATCGCGATTTCGTGCAGTTCCATGTCTGGGTGGATGGCAAGATGACCATCACCCAGGCCCATGATGTGATGGATGAGATCGAGGCCAAGCTGAAGCTGGAATTTCCCGATGTGGAAATCCTGATCCATCCCGATCCTGAGGGCCATGTGGACGAACATGGCGTGATGGCAGAAGACATTCTCAAGGACGCATAAGGTCGGGCGTTCGTCAGTCGTCCTGATGCACGCCGCCTGGAAACAGCACGGCAATGTCGGCGAGCCGCGCCACCAGTGCGGCGCGCTCCGCATCGGGCGTCTTGCCGAGGCGCACGATGGTGAGCTGCTGGTCGGGCGAGACGATGATATACTGGCCCAGATGGCCGATGGCCGCGAAAATATTCTTCGGCCCGCGTTCGGGGAAGAGTTCGGCCTTGCCGCTGTCCTCGCGGCGGTTGAGCCATAGCTGTGCGCCATAGGCCGGATTGCGCGGGCTTGGGCTGGTCATGAAATGGACCCAGTCGCTGGGCACCACCCGCACGCCCTGCACCGTACCCTGCAACCGCAGAAACTCGCCAAAGCGCGCCCAGTCGCGCGCGGTGGCGTGGATCATGCTGCCGCCCTCCAGCGTGCCGGCCGCGTCATATTCGGCCACCGCCGATTTCATGCCCAGCGGTTCGAACAGGCGGGTGTGAAGATAATCGGCCATTACCTCGCGCCGCGTCGTGGGGTCGCGGCTGTCGGTCAGCGCGCGCGTGGCGATGTCGGAGAGGATGACGCTGGTGGCGGTGGAATAGCGGAACACGCGCCCCGGCTCGGTTTCCAGCGGCTGCGCCTCGGCATAGGCGGCCATGTCGTCGCGCCCGTCGGTAAAGAGCATGCGGACCGTATCGGCATTGCGCGCCGGATCGCTGGTTTCGACATGGCGCAGGCCCGAACGCATCTGCAGCAGCTGGCGCAGGGTGATCTCGCCGCGCGGATCGCCGGGGCGTTGCCAGGTGGGCACGGGCAGCGATTCATCGAGCCGCAGCCGCCCATCGGCCACCAGCAAGCCGACCAGCACCCCTGTCACTGTCTTCGACATCGACCAGCCGATGAGCGGCGTGTTGGCACTATAGCCGGGCGCATAGCGTTCGGCGACGATGCGGCCTTTGTACATCACCAGCAGCGCGCGGGTTTCCCCCACATCATTGGCGGTAAACAGCGCATCGACCGAGCGCGCCAGCAGTTCCCGCGGGGCGCCGGGATGGTCCTTGACGGCTGCCATCGCTTCCGGGCTGAGCGGCGGCTGGCCCTGCGAATGGCAGGCCGACAGGGCTGGCAGCAGCGCGAGAGCCGCGATAAGGGACGTCAGACGAGAGAAGGGGCGCGTCACCATGGCCCCCAACCCATGCGCAAGGCCAGAGCCAATGGCAACCACAAAGCCGATCGATTTCTCAAGGGTAACCGCGCTGCTGCGCCAGCGGCCCCGGATTGGCTGGCTTTGGCAAGGCTGGGCAGGGCGAGGATTGCTGGCCGGGCTGCTGGTGGGGCTGGGCGCGCTGGCATGGTTCTGGGCCACGATCAGCGGCAATGCCGTGACGGCGGCCTCGGTTGGCGCGCGAATCGCCTGCTCATGCCATTTTGTCGAAGGGCGCCCGCTGGGCCAGTGCCGCGACGATTTCGAACCCGGCATGGGGCTGGTGACCCTCTCCGCCGATGAGAACGCCAAAAGCGTGACGGCGCGGGTGTTGGTGCTCTCGCGCCAGACGGCGAGTTTGCGGGCTGGGGCGGGGTGTGTTTTGGAGCCTTGGGGGAATTAGAGCTTATTGCAGGGAAGAAGGATGTGAGGGCCATCGCCCTCGCATCGTCTTCTCGTTAATCCTTGAACGTCTCGTCAATCCACCCGCCACCGACGACCCGGTCCCCGGCATAGATCACGGCAGCCTGCCCCGGCGCGACGCCATATTCCGGCGCATCGAAACGGATGATCGCCTCTGCCCCATCACCGAGCGCCCCCTCGATGGCAACCGGCACGGGCTTGGCCAGAGAGCGCACCTTGGCGGTGAGTTGAACACTCTCGGGAATCGGCCCGATGCGGTTGGTTTCGGTGATGCGTGCGGCATGGACGGCGAGCATCCGGCGCGGGCCGACCAGCACCTGTGCCTTGGGCGCGTCGATGCCCACGACATAGAGCGGCTCGGCCTGACCGCCGATTTCAAGACCCCGGCGCTGGCCCACGGTGTAGTGGATGACACCCTTGTGTTCGCCCAGCGTGGTGCCGGTTTCGGCATGGACGATGGCGCCGCCGGTGTCGGCATCGGGGCGGACCTTGCGCACCACGCTGGCATAGTCTCCATCGGGCACGAAGCAGATGTCCTGCGAATCCGGCTTGGCCGCCACGCGCAGGCCGAAATGTTCGGCCAGTTCGCGCACCATCGTCTTGGGCAGGCCGCCAAGGGGGAAGCGCAGATAGTCCATCTGTGCCTGCGTGGTGCCGTATAGGAAATAGGACTGGTCACGCGCCGGGTCGAGCGCGCGGTGCAGCTCTGCCCCGCCAGCACCCATTTCGCGCCGCACGTAATGGCCGGTGGCAAGGCAATCGGCGCCAAGGTCGCGGGCCATGGTGAAGAGATCGGTGAACTTGGGCCCCATGTTGCAACGGATGCAGGGGATGGGGGTGCGCCCGGCCAGATAGTCGTCGGCAAAGCGGTCGACCACGGATTCGCGGAAGGCGGATTCATGGTCGAAGACGTAATGCGCGATGCCGAGGCGATCACAGACGGCGCGGGCATCGCGGATGTCATCGCCCGCGCAGCAGGCGCCCTTGCGTTTCACCGCCTCGCCATGGTCGTAAAGCTGCAGCGTGATGCCAATGACTTCGGCCCCGCTCTGCGCGGCAAGGGCCGCCACCACCGAGGAATCGACTCCGCCCGACATGGCCACGACAATGCGGCGGCCGGCCAGGTCGCGGACATCTGTCGGGGGAAACTGGAAAAGTTTGGCCAGGTCGAGGCTGTCGGGTGAAAAGGGGGCGTTCATGCCGCGGCCCATACACAAAACTGCGCCTTCACGCAAAAACCGCGCCTGAAACGCGCCGTTTTCCGGGGGTGACGATGGGTGCGCGCGGCGGCCCTTGGTGAAAACCCCTGCAAATCCTTGCCGGGTGGCAAGGAAAGTTTGTGGCGCGTTAGGAAAGTTCAAACAAATGTAAAGCTGCTCTTGACCGGCTCTTTACCAACCCCGTGATAGAGGCGGGGGAATGGAACTGACTTTCGATCCCTATCGCTGGCTGCCCCCGCCGCGCGCTTCGGGCCCGGGCGATGCCGCAAGCACCGTGTGCCCCGAATGGCCGGTGCTGGCGGCAAGGCTGGCGGCCGCCCATGCTTTTCAACGCCATGCCTTGCGTGCGGGGCGGTCTGCCCCGACCGTGCGCAGGGTGGTGGATACGATGGCCGAGGCGGGCAGTTTTCATGCTGGCACGGCACGGGTGCTCTCCGGATTCCTACCTGTATCCGGGGTTGTTCCATACGGCGTGGCGGGCACGATTTCGGACGAAGGGAGCAGGTTAGCCGATGTTAACCCTACCTCTTCAGCCGATCGCAAAGGCCCATCAGGCAAGGTTTCCACTGTTGCCGGCCCCCCTTATTCCGGCAATCGAGGGTTGAAATGATCGAGAACCAAAAAATTCGCCCGGCGATGGTGATCGGGCCACTTGGCGAGCCCCTGACGCTGGACAGTCTGCCGCCGCCCACCACCACGCGATGGGTCGTTCGACGCAAGGCCGAGGTGGTCGCCGCCGTCAATGGCGGGCTTCTGAGCATTGATGAAGTGTGTGAACGTTACAATCTGACGCTGGAGGAATTCGCTTCCTGGCAGCGCGCGGTGGACCGTTCGGGCATGCAGGGGCTGCGTGTGACGCGCATCCAGCATTATCGCGACCTGTACGAGCGCCAGCAGAAATACTGAGCCTTCGGGCAGCCGTCTTTTCGACGGGCGGGCATGACGGGCGGGCACGGGTTGATCCTCGTGCTCGCCCGTCTGCGTTTTGACCATGACCGGGAATGACGCTTCTGCTTGCGATAGGTGACTTACCCATGTAATACGCTTGCCTGACAAGGATGACGGAATGCCGGCGGGGATCGGCAGACCCAAGGGGCATGCGACGATGAACGATTATTCCAGCATGGAAAGCGAACTGGAAACCGGCGAGGCCAAGGCAGCCGGGCGTTCGCGCACATGGCTGCTCTGGCCCGGTATTGTGGTGGTGTTGGGCGGCGCGTGGTTTGCTGTGCATCACAAGGGAGGCGAGGCCAAAAACACCCCGCAAGCTCCCATTGTTTCGGTGGTGGCGACCGCACCCACCCATGTGGCGCGCACCATCAACGCCACCGGCCTGCTGGCGGCCAAGCATGACATGCCCATCGCCTCGGTGGGCGAGGGCGGCGAGGTGGCGCAGGTGCTGGTGAACGCCGGCGACTGGGTGAAAAAGGGCCAGCTTCTGGTGGTGATCGACCGTTCGGTGCAGGTTGAACAGGATGCCAACCAGCAGGCACAGGTGCGCGTGGCGCAGGCCGATGCGCGTCTGGCGCAGGCCAATCTCGACCGCGCGCTGAAGCTGGTCGACCGGGGCTTCATCTCGAAAGCGAACATCGACCAGTTGACCGCGACGCGCGATGCCGCCGATGCCCGCGTGCGCGTGGCGCAGGCCAGCCTGGGCGAAACGCGGGCGCGTATCCGGCGGCTGGCCATCGTGTCGCCGGCCGATGGCCTCGTGCTCGACCGCATGGTGGAGCCGGGCCAGGTGGTGGGCGCGGGCACGGGCACCTTGCTGCGCATTGCCGAACATGGCGACATGGAGATGCGCGCCAAACTGTCGGAGGGTGATCTGTCGCATCTGGCGCTGGGGCAGGAGGTGAAGGTGCAGCCGGTGGGCACGCAGCAGACCTTTGTCGGCCATGTCTGGCAGATTTCACCCGTCATCGACCCTGTCACCCGGCAGGGCATCGCCCGCGTGCAGCTGGCCTATGCGCCGGGCATAAGGCCGGGCGGCTTTGCCGGGGCGGTGATCGAATCGGGCACGGTGCAGGCACCGGTGTTGCCCGAATCGGCGCTGCAGGCCGACAATAAGGGGAGCTTTGTCTATGTCGTGGGGCCGGACAACAAGGCCCAGCGGCGCGGCGTCACCATCGGTCAGGTGACCGAGGGCGGCGTGATCGTGACCAGCGGTCTTACGGGCGGTGAGCGCGTGGTGCTGCGCGCGGGGGCCTTCCTCTCGGCTGGCGAAACGGTGGTGCCCCAATTGGTGAAGGGCGCCTGACATGAATTTCCGCAACCTCTCCGCCTGGTGCATTCGCAACCCCATCGTCCCCATCGTGCTTTTTGTCGGGCTGATGATGATGGGCATCGTCAGCTTCATGCGGATGGAGGTGCAGCAACAGCCCGACATCGAATTCCCCATCGTCATCGTGCAGATCAGCCAGCCCGGCGCGGCGCCGACCGAGATCGAGACGCAGATCACCCAGCGCGTGGAAGCGGCGGTGCGCTCGATTCCCGGCGTTGAATCGATCAGCTCGACCGCATCGGAAGGCAGCAGCAGCACGCAGGTCCAGTTCAATCTGGGCGAGGACATCAACGCCTCGGTCTCCGAGGTGAAGAACATGGTCGACCAGATCCGTGGTAGCCTGCCCGATGGCATTCAGGAACCGCAGATCTTCAAGGTCAACACCTCCTCCGATCCCATCGCCTATTTCTCGGTCAGCGCCGATGACATGACCCCCGCGCAGCTCTCCTGGTTCATTGATGATACGGTGGCCAAGCGTCTGCTGGGCGTGGAAGGCATGGCCGATGTGAAGCGCGACGGCGGCGTCGACCGCGAGATTCTGGTCACGCTCGACCCGGCCAAGATGCAGGCCTTTGGCGTCACCGCGCCGCAGGTGAATGCGGCCTTGCGCGCGCTCAACATGAATGCGGCGGGCGGGCGTGTGGAGATCGGCGGCACGCGGCAATCCATGCGCGTGCTGGCCAATGCCCATGATGCCTATGCGCTGAGCCAGACGCAGGTGGCGCTGGGCGGCAACCGCTATGTGAAACTGTCCGACATCGCCACGGTCAGGGATTCCTATGGCGAACTCAAATCGCTGGCCAAGGTGGGCGGGCGCCCGGTGGTGCTCTTCTCGATCAGCCGCGCGCGCGGCGCCTCGGACGTCTCGGTCTATGACAATGCGGTCAAGGAAATCGCCAAGATCGAGCAGCAGACCCGGGGCGTGCATATCTCGCTGCTCTTCACCTCGGTCGATTACACCAAGAAGCAGTATGAAAGCTCGATCGATTCGATGATCGAGGGCGCCGTGCTGGCGGTCATCGTGGTGTTCTTCTTCCTGCGTGACTGGCGCGCGACGGCGGTGTCGGCGGTGGCCATTCCGCTGTCAGCCATCCCCACCTTCTGGTGCATGAAGGCGTGGTTCGGCTTTACGCTCAACAACATGTCGCTGCTGGCGCTGGGGCTGGTGGCGGGCGTGCTGGTCGATGACGCCATCGTCGAGATCGAGAACATCGTGCGCCATATGCGCATGGGCAAGACTGCCTATCAGGCCTCGATCGATGCCGCCGACGAAATCGGCCTTGCCGTGGTGGCCACGACCTTCTCGATCGTGGCGGTGTTTTTGCCGGTGGGCATGATGCCGGGCGTGGCGGGGGCCTTCTTCAAGAATTTCGGCCTGACGGTGGTGATCTCCGTCCTGATGAGTCTGGCCGTCGCGCGCATGATCACGCCGATGGTCGCCGCCTATTTCCTCAAGCCCCACGGCACCAGCGAGCATGGCGGTGGCCCGATGATGGCACGCTATCTCAAGGTGCTGCTCTGGTCGCTTGACACGCGCAAGGCTCAGGCGGTGCGTGAGCGCGCCCGCACGCTCTATGGCCGCGTGAGTTGGGGGGCGCGGCTGCGTGCGCGGCTGGTCGACCATCGTGTCTGGATGGTGGGCGTGGCGCTGGTGGCTTTTGCGCTGACCGGGGTCGGGCTCTGGGCGCTGCCCAATGAAATGTTCCCCGATGAGAACAATGACTTCACCCAGGCGCGTGTCGAACTGGTGCCCGGCACCACCCTTGCCGAGACCGAGGCGGTGGCCGACCGTGTGGCGGCGATCATCGGCAAGCGGCCCGAGGTCGAGCAGATCCTGCAGGATGTGCAGGAGGCGCGGGCCGATCTCTTCGTGACGCTGAAAAAGGACCGTTCGATCACCACGGCGGATTTCGAACGTGCGCTGACCCCGGCCCTGCAGCAGGTGCCCGATGCGCGCGCCACTTTCCGCTCGTCGAGCAATCAGGGATCCTCCTCCGGCCGCCCGATTGAGGTGATGCTGGCCTCTTCCGACCCGGAAAAGCTGGATGCCACCGCCACGCAGCTTGTCGAACAGATGAAGGGGCTGAAGGAGGTCGTCGCCCCGCGCATCAGCGGCGACCTGCGCCGCCCCGAGGTGGTGATCACCCCCCGGCTTGATCTGGCCGCCAGCCTGGGCGTGACGACATCCAGCCTTTCCCAGGCCATCCGCATCGCGACGATTGGCGAAATCGACCAGAATGCGGCGAAGTTCTCGCTGTCCGACCGGCAGGTGCCGATCCGTGTGCGCATGCCCGAAAGCGCGCGTACCGATCTCACCAACATTGCCAATTTGCCAGTGCCCACGGCCAGCGGCGATTCGGTTCCGCTGTCCCGCGTGGCGCAGATAAGCTTTGGTTCGGGCCCCACCACCATCCAGCGCTACAATCAGGCCCGGCGCGTCTTCGTGACCGCCGATCTGCCGCCCGGCGTGGTGAAGAGCGAGGCGATGGACAAGATCAACAAGCTGCCCATCATGCTCCATCTGCCTGCTGGTGTGTCGAACACCCCCTTTGGCGGTGACAAGTGGCAGCAGGAGATGATCGTCAATTTCCAATATGCGCTGGCCGCCGGCGTGATGCTGGTGTTTTCGGTGCTGGTGCTGCTCTATCACCGCGTGGTCTCGCCCATGGTGAATATGGGGTCGCTGTTCCTTGCCCCTCTGGGTGGCCTCATCGCGCTGGCGATTGCCGGGCAGCCGATTTCCATGTCGGTCTTCATCGGCATGCTGATGCTCTTCGGCATCGTGGCGAAGAACTCCATCCTGCTGATCGACTTTGCCATCGAGGAAATGGCGGCAGGCAGTTCCAAGTTCGATGCCATCGTCGAGGCTGGGCACAAGCGCGCCCAGCCCATCGTGATGACCACGGTGGCGATGACGGCGGGCATGATCCCCTCGGCCCTGTCGCTGGGCGGTGATGGTGCTTGGCGCGCGCCGATGGGCACGGTGGTGATTGGCGGGTTGTGCCTGTCCACCTTGCTGACGTTGCTCATCGTGCCGGCGGCCTTCAGCCTTGCCGATGGCGTGGAAAAGCGCTTAGGTCCCCTCTTGCGGCGACTGGTGCTGACCTATGATCCGGCCCACCGCCATGGAACTTCGCCGGAACCTGACGGTTTCGCGGGCAAGGAGAAGGGTTTATCGCCTCAGTCGCACCAGCAGTCGAGCATGCCGGCGGAGTGAGCCAGCCACAGGACCGCGCCCGCATCATGCGGCGCGTGGCAGGGGGCCTGCTGGTGGCGATGGCCTGCCTGTTCCTGCTTTCGCGCTATCAGCTGGGGCAGGGACATGGTGGCTGGGAATGGCCCCGCGCCTTTGCCGAGGCCGCCATGGTGGGCGCGCTGGCCGACTGGTTTGCGGTGACGGCGCTGTTTCGTCATCCCCTCGGCCTGCCCATTCCCCATACGGCCATCATTCCGGCCAAGAAGGACCAATTGGCCGATGCCATGGCCAGTTTCATCCGCGTCCATTTCCTGAAGGCACAGGTGGTGCAGCGGCGCCTGCGGCCGGTCAATTTCGCGGGCTATGTGGGCGCCTTTCTCATCGATCCGGGTGGGAATGGCGCGGGTGGCGGTGCGGCGGGCAAGGTTCGCCTGCGGCAGGGCACAGCAGGGCTATTGGGCGATCTGCTCCATTCGCTGGCCGGTGAGCAATTAGGCACGCTGGCCAAGACCACTCTGCGCGGGCAGCTCGAAAAGCTCGATCTGGCGCCTTTGCTGGGCCAGTTGCTCTCCACCGCCATCGAGGATGGGCGCCATCGCCCGATCATCGAGGCGGCTTTGCGTTGGGCCGGCATGACGCTGGAGGACAATGAGGACCTGCTGCGCCGGATGATTCATGACCGGGCCAATGCCATCCTGCGCTGGACGGGTCTGGATGAAAATCTCTCCAATGGCATTCTCGATGGGCTCTATCGCCTGCTGGCCGAATGCGTGGTCGACCCGGAGCATCCCCTGCGCGCGCGGATCGAACAGGCGCTGCGCCAATTGGCCGATGATCTGCTGCATGATCCGGCCATGCAGGCCAAGGTGGCGGGGATGAAGCGCGAGATCCTCGCCAACCCCGCCATGGCGGCCTGGTTCGACGCGCTCTGGCTGCGGGCGCGCAAGGGCTTGCTGGCCATGGCGGACAATCCCGATGGCACGCTCTCGGGCGGTTTCGGGGCCAGCTTGGCCGAACTGGGCCAGTCACTGACGCAGGACCAGCGTCTGCAATTCATGGTCAATCGCCATGCGCGGCGGTTTCTGGCGGGGGTCGCCTCGCGCTATGGCGCGGGCATCGTCACGCTGGTGTCCGACACGGTGAAACGCTGGGACACGCGGACGGTGACGGCGCGGATTGAAGGGGCGGTGGGCCGCGACCTGCAATTCATCCGCATCAATGGCACGCTGGTGGGCGGGCTGGTGGGGCTGTTGATCCACCTTGTCGACCAAATGATCTGACCCGCTCCCTCGCGATGAGGAAGCGGGCCGGACCGGTCATTCGCTCAGCGCCGTGCGGCGGTGCCGAGGCGGTGGTAGAGGTGCACGAAGGGCGCGACCTCTGGCTCATCCTCATGGGCCTTCAGGTAGAAATGCACCGCTTGCTTGAGCAGACGGAAATCCTCGGTCGAGAGGACGGCGCGGGCCCGCGAAGGTTCGCGAGTCATGGTGGTATCGGTCATGGTCTCTCTCCTTTCCTACTCGGTGATGTGATGGCCGCGTGGCGTTATGCGGCGAACTGGTTCATCGTGTTGTGCGCGCCGCCCGCTTTCAGGGCCGCCGCACCGCTGAAATAGTCCTTGTGGTCATCGCCCATGTCGCTGCCGGCCATGTTCTGGTGCTTGACGCAGGCGATGCCCTGGCGGATTTCCTTGCGCTGCACGCCTTCCACATAGGCCAGCATGCCTTCCTCGCCGAAATAGCCCTTGGCCAGATTGTCGGTGGACAGCGCCGCCGTGTGATAGGTGGGCAGGGTGATGAGGTGGTGGAAGATACCGGCGCGGGCCGAAGCGTCGCGCTGGAAGCTGCGGATGCGCGCGTCGGCCTCGATGGCCAGCGGCGTGGCATCATAATCGGCGCTCATCAGGCGGGCGCGGTCATACTCCGACACATTCTGGCCCTGCTCGGCCCAGGCATCATAGACCTGCTGGCGGAAGTTGAGCGTCCAGTTGAAGCTGGGCGAATTGTTGTACACCAGCTTGGCATTGGGGATCACTTCGCGCACCCGGTCCACCATGCCCGCGATCTGGGCGATATGGGGCTTCTCGGTCTCGATCCAAAGCAGGTCGGCGCCGTTTTGCAGCGCGGTGATGCAGTCGAGCACGCAGCGGTCCTCGCCGGTTCCGGGGCGGAACTGGTAGAGGTTGCTGGGCAGGCGCTTGGGCCGGAGCAATTCGCCGCTGCGGTTGATCAGCACATCGCCCGGCTGGCCCGCGCCCTCGACGATCTCGCAATCGAGGAAGGCGTTGTATTGGTCGCCCAGGTCGCCCGGCTCGCGGGTGAAGGCGATCTGCTTGGTGAGGCCAGCGCCCAGCGAGTCGGTGCGCGCCACGATGACGCCATCGTCGACGCCCAGTTCCAGGAAGGCGTAACGCACCGCGCGGATCTTTGCGAGGAAGTCCTCATGCGGCACGGTGACCTTGCCGTCCTGATGGCCGCACTGCTTTTCGTCTGAGACCTGATTTTCGATCTGGATGCAGCAGGCACCCGCCTCGATCATCTTCTTGGCCAGCAGATAGGTCGCCTCGGCATTGCCGAAACCGGCATCGATGTCGGCGATGATCGGCACGATATGGGTTTCATGCGTGTCGATGGCGTGCTGCACCTTGGCGACGCGCAACTCGTCGCCTTCGTTGCGCGCCGCGTCCAGTTCGCGGAACAGGCCGCCCAGCTCGCGCGCGTCGGCCTGGCGCAGGAAGGTGTAAAGTTCCTCGATCAGCGCGGGCACGCTGGTCTTTTCATGCATCGACTGGTCGGGCAGAGGGCCGAACTCGCTGCGCAGGGCGGCGATCATCCAACCCGACAGGTAGAGGTAACGGCCCTTCGTCGTGCCGAAATGCTTCTTGATGGCGATCATCTTCTGCTGGCCGATGAAGCCGTGCCAGCAGCCCAGCGACTGGGTGTAGGCGGCAGGATCGGCGTCATAGGCGGCCATGTCACGGCGCATCACGCCTGCGGTGTAGCGCGCGATGTCAAGGCCCGTGCGGAAGGCATTCTGGCGGCGCATACGGGCAACCGATTCGGCGCGGATGCCCGTGTTGGCATCGGCGTCGGCAGCGATCGTTGCCTGTGCGTCGGCGATGGATTGCAGGTAAGTCATCTCGGGCACTCCACTCATCTATTGCTGTGGAGTAGCGAATATGCCCATTCGCACCTGCCGAATATGCCTGCTGCGGTGCGATTGTAAAACTTGACAACTGTTCTCTGTATTGATGTACAGGATCTGTAATTGCATTTTACGCAATTAGTGAGGCGGTAATCGCACTTGCCGGAATCGCAACTGAAGCGGTAACAAGACTCTGCCTTTCAGGCATCCTCTCCCAAAACTTTCCAAACCCGGCTTCGGCCGGGTTTTTTTTGTGCGCCGCGCCCGCCAGCGTACCAACGACCGGTGATGGGCAAAGAAAAACCCCGCGAAGGCCGAGGCACATCGCGGGGTTTCTTGCCTGTGTCCTGCGGCGGATCGCTCCGCCGCAGAAAGGATCAGGCGCTGACCTTGGCCACTTCGGCCACGATCTTCTTGGCAGCGTCGCCCAGATCGGCAGCGGCCACGATCGGCAGGCCCGAGTTGTTCAGGATGTCCTTGCCCTTCTCCACGTTGGTGCCTTCCAGGCGCACAACGAGGGGAACCGACAGGTTCACTTCCTTGGCAGCGGCCACGATACCATCGGCGATGATGTCGCACTTCATAATGCCGCCGAAGATGTTGACCAGAATGCCCTTCACGGCAGGATCGGCCAGAATGATCTTGAAGGCCGCCGTCACCTTCTCGGTGGTGGCGCCGCCGCCCACGTCGAGGAAGTTGGCGGGGAAAGCGCCGTTCAGCTTGATGATGTCCATCGTCGCCATGGCGAGGCCCGCGCCGTTGACCATGCAGCCGATGTTGCCGTCCAGCTTGATGTAGGCCAGGTCATACTTGCTGGCTTCGATCTCGGCGGGATCTTCTTCGGTCTCGTCGCGCAGGGCGAAGACATCGGGGTGACGGTAGAGAGCGTTCGAGTCGAAGCTCATCTTGGTGTCGAGAACCAGCAGCTTGCCGCCCTTGTCTTCCACCAGCGGGTTGATTTCCAGCATGTCGCAGTCCAGCGCCACGAAGGCGTCATAAAGCTGCTTGCCGAGAACCTGAGCCTGCTTGTTCTGCTCGCCCTTAAGCTTCAGCGCGAAGGCGATCGCGCGGCCGTGGTGCGGCTGGAAGCCGGTCGCGGGGTCGATGGTGAGGGTGGTGATCTTCTCGGGCGTGTTGTGCGCCACGTCCTCGATGTCCATGCCGCCTTCGGTCGATACGATGAAGGACACGCGGCTGCTCTTGCGGTCGACGACCAGCGAGAGGTAATATTCGTGAGCGATGTCAACGCCATCGGTGACATACAGGCGGTTCACCTGCTTGCCGGCTTCGCCCGTCTGCACGGTGACCAGCGTGTTGCCCAGCATTTCCTTGGCGAAGGCTTCGACATCGTCGATGCTCTTGGCCAGGCGCACGCCGCCCTTGGCGTCAGCGGGCAGTTCCTTGAACTTGCCCTTGCCGCGGCCACCGGCGTGGATCTGCGCCTTCACAACATAGAGCGGTCCGGGCAACTGCTTGGCACCGGCAACGGCTTCCTCGACGGTCAGTGCCGGGTAACCGGTGGGGATGGCTACGCCAAACTTTGCGAGGAGTTCTTTTGCCTGATACTCATGGACGTTCATCGGTCTATCCCGCTATTGCAAGCCGAACGGCTCCTTTTGCGGAAGCCGCCTAAGCATAGGAATGGGGCGATGAAAAGGAGGATGTGTGCTAATAATTCTTAATAGCAAACTTTCATCCAGGGTCGCCTGACCCGGTGATCGACCAGGCCCGATTGCGCGCCATCATGGCGCAGGCCGGGGCTATTGCCATGGCGCGATGGCCTGGCTCGGGCGAGCACGCCAATGCGCTGGATGTCTGGGAAAAGTCGCCCAATAACCCGGTTTGCTCCGCCGATCTCGCCGTTGATGCCTTCCTGCGCGAGGAATTGTCGCGTCTTCTTCCCTCCGCAGGCTGGCTGTCAGAAGAAACCGCCGATTCGCTGGCCCAGCGCGATGGCAGCCTGATCTGGCTGGTCGACCCTATCGATGGGACTCGCGATTATATCCATGGCCGCCCCGGATGGTCGGTGTCCGTGGCGCTGGTCAGCGCGGGCCGCCCGCTCATCGGCATGTTGGCCGCGCCTGCCCGTGACGAGTTCTGGGAAGCGCGCGCGGGGCAGGGTGCCTGGCTGAACGGCGCGCCCATCAGCGCATCACGCCGCGAAGATCTGCCCGGCGCCCGCGTGCCTGCCACCATGCTGCCGCCCGAAGATACCGACCTCACCATGGTCGATCAGCCCAATTCCATCGCCCTGCGCATCGCCATGGTGGCCGACAATCGCGCCGATCTGGTGGCGACGCTGCGCTGGGGCTTCGAATGGGACATTGGCGCCGCCACGCTGATCGCACGTGAGGCTGGCGCCATTGTCAGCGATGCCTTTGGCCAGACGCTGGGCTACAACAAGGCCGATCCGCGCGCCTTTGGTCTGGTGGTCAGCGCGCCGGCCATCCATCAGGCAGCGGTGGAGCGACTGGCGGAGCGGGCGCAGCGCTTGGCCTGATGTGGAGCAAAAGGAGGGAAGGTGCGAGCGCGATGGGCCTCGCCCTTCCCCTCTTTTCCTTAATCCCTCAATTCCCGCCCTGAGCCCGGGCCTGACGCACTTCCTCCTGCGTGATCGGCACGATCTTGATTTCCACGCGGCGGTTGCGCTGGCGTCCCTCCGGCGTTGCGTTATCGGCAATCGGCATGGAGGCGCCAAAGCCCTGCGCCCGAACGCGCGCCGCGCTGACCCCGCGAATGGAGAGATAATCGGCCACCGTGCGCGCGCGGTTTTCCGAAAGCACCTGATTATGCGCCGCCGTGCCGGTGGAATCGGTGTGGCCGTAAACGTCGATCAGGCTGTTGGGATAGTCGTTCAGACTTTGGGCGATCTTGTCCAGCGTGGGGCGGAATTCGGGATGCAGGGCATAGGAATCGGTGTCGAAGGTCACGCCGTCGGGCAGGTTGACGAGGATCGACTTGCCATCGTCGCTGGCGCGCACATCCACACCGCTGCCGGCGGTCTTTTCGCGCAATTCGCGGATCTGCTTGTCCTTGGCATAGCCGATGGAGCCGCCGACCACGCCGCCGATGCCCGCGCCAATGATGCGCCCGGTGCCGCCGCCAATGAGGCCGCCGATCAGAATGCCGCCCACCACGCCGGCGCCCGCCCCGATGGCGGTGCGCGACACTTTCCTGTGTCCGGTGTTGGGGTCGGTCACGCAGCCGGTGGTGGCCAGCGAAAGGGCGGCAAGGGCCGCGATGCCGAGGCGGGCGCTGGCCGGGCGGCGCGTGAGGGAGCTGGCGCGGGTCATGGTCATCGTTCCTCTGTGACAGGATGGCCGGATCGAGGCGTCGCTGCTCCGGCCATATGCTTGACGTGTCGCAGGATGTATCACGCAGTTTTCCTGAACGACAACTGCACGGGCCGGGTTATGAACGGCCTTGGCGGCGCGGATGAACACGTTACCCACCCCCTTCGCGCTTGCGGGGAAAGCTGTTAGAGAGTGGTTATTGTGACAAGTTTTCCCTGGACAGATGTGCTGGTGATCTTGGGGCTGGTCGTGCTCAACGGCCTGTTTTCCATGTCGGAACTGGCGATCGTATCGGCCCGCCCGGCGCGGCTGAAGCTCTTGATCGAACGCGGAAATCGCGGTGCGCGCGCGGCTTTGGCCCTGGCCGAGGACCCGGGCAAGCTGCTCTCCACAGCGCAGATCGGCATCACGCTGATCGCCCTTTTGACCGGCGCCTTTTCCGAGGCCAGTCTTGGCGCGCCGGTTGGTCAGCGGCTGGAGGGGCTGGGGCTGCCGCCACGCTTTGCCGATCAGGCCGGGTCGGCGCTGGTGCTGTGCGTAACAACATTTATCAGCCTGATCATTGGCGAACTGGTGCCCAAGCAACTGGCGCTGCGTCTGGCCGAGCCGGTCGCCTGCCTGGCCGCGCCGGTGATGGCGCTGCTGGCGCGCTGGACCGCGCCATTGGTCTGGGTGCTGGACCGCAGCTCGCAGGGGTTGCTGCGGCTGGTGGGCGTGCAGAGCAATGACGAACCCAGCGTGACCGAGGAAGAGCTGCATCTGATGTTCGCCGAGGCGACCAAATCGGGCGTGCTCGAGGAGGAGGAGCGCGAGATCATGACCGGCATCATGCGCCTGGCCGGGCGCCCGGTGCGCGAGGTGATGACGCCGCGCAAGCAGATCGACTGGATCGACCTCAACGCCACCGAGTCCGATATTCGCCGCCGCATCAACAGCACCCCCCATTCGCTGCTCGCCGTGGGCGATGGCTCGCCCGACACGATCATGGGCGTGGTCAAGGTGCGCGAGATTCTGGCCGATTTGCTGGCGGGGCGGGTGGTGCGCATCGATGCGCTGATGAAAAAGGCCGAAATCATTCCCGACCAGCTCGATGCGATGGACGCGCTGCGCATCCTCCAGCAATCGGGCGTGTCGATGGCGCTGGTGCATGACGAATACGGCCATCTGGAAGGCGTGGTGACGCCCGCTGACCTGCTTTCGGCCATTGTTGGCGTTTTCGTCAGCCATCAGGACGATGGCGATGGTCCGATGATCGTCGAGCGGCGCGATGGCAGCCTGCTGATCGCCGGATCGCTGCCTGCCAATGAACTGGGTCGTCGCCTTGACATCGACCTGCCCGAGCATCGCGATTATGCGACCACGGCTGGTTTTGCCCTGTCCGTTTTGAAGCGCCTGCCCGATGAAGGGGATATTTTCGAGGTGCCGGGCTGGCGTTTCGAGATCGTCGATATGGATGGGCGCAAGATCGACAAGCTGTTGGTGAGCAAAGTGGTGCAGGTGGAAGAGGCAGAAGGGTAGAAGGCAGATGATGCGAGGGCCCTTAGGCGTGCGCTTGTCGCACGCGACAAGCTGGGGTGCCCTGGCATCGTCCCTTCTTTCAAACTCCCCATAAACAAAACCGCCCGCGCAAGGCTGAAACCTTGACGCGGGCGGCATTGCAAACAGCCTATCGCACGGTGTTACTTGCCCGTGCTCACCTGAGCTTCGCGGCCGTTGCCTTCCGGCGCGGCGACGATGTCGCGGGTGATGTCGTTCTTGTCGACGGTGTTGGTCTTGGGGTCGCCCACGGTCGAGCGGATGCCCGCATCGGCGGTGCCGGCCTTGCGCAGCGCGGCGGTTTCGACGGGGCTCCTGCCGGCCTCGCCGCCGAACATGGCGGCCAGCGCGTCCTGCTGGGCGCTGCGCTGGGCAGGGCGGGGCGCGCCGGGGGTGGGCGGGGTCAGCGCGAAGTCGGGCGGAATGTAGAGCGGGGCCTGGCGCTGCACGGCGAATTCATCGGGGCGAACGCGGGCGAACAGGCGGTCGGTGCAGCCCGAGAGCAGCGTGGTGATGGCGCTCGCCAGAAGGATGGCGGTGGACTTGCGCATGTGGTTCAGCTCTCCGTGGCGGTATGGGCGCGATCCTGATGCCCTGCGGCGCGCTTGTCGCCTGAAAGGAAGGATCGGGCAAGGATAATCAGTACGCCAATGGTGATGGCGGCATCGGCGAGGTTGAAAATGAGGAAGGGACGGAGGGCGCCGAAATGCAGGTCGGCGTAATCGACCACGAAGCCCAGCGAGGCGCGGTCGCGGATGTTGCCCAGCGCCCCGCCCAGGATCATGCCCAGCGCGGCGGTGTCGGCAAAGCGCTTTTCGCGGAAAAGCCAGATGGCGACGAAGAGCGCGATGAGCGCTGTCACACCCACCAGCCCCCAGCGCTGCATGTCCGAGCCCGCGGTGAACAGGCCGAGCGAGACGCCGTAGTTTTCCTGCCAGGAGAGGCCGAAAAAGGGGATGATGGGCAGGTCAGGCGTGGCGGCATCCCACTGGCCGCTGATCAGATGGCGCATATGGATGCCCATCAGGTTGATGGGGTGCACAACCGCCCACTTCACCGCCTGATCGGCGGCAAAGGTGAGGGCGGCAACGCCCAGCCCCAACAGGCGGTTGCGCGTGAACAAGCTCATTCAGCCGCGTCCATGGCCGACACCACCTGATCACAGCGTGAACACAGGTCGCCATCCTCGGCCACTTCGGGCAGATGGCGCCAGCAGCGGCCGCATTTGTGGGCTTCGGTTTTAGCCACGAGATGTTGGCTGCCGAGGTGCACCGTTCCTGAAATGAAAATTTCGCTCAAATCGGCAGGGCTGAATTTCCCGGCCACGTAATCCGGCAACGTGACTTCTGCTTGCAAGCTCGAACCGATTTCCTTGTTCCGGCGAAGTAGTTCCATCTCCTCTAGGACCGCACCACGAACCTTCCGGATCGCGTCCCACTCGATTTGAAGTTGGATTGAGGCCTGATTTTTGGACGGCACCACCGGCCATTCCAGCAAATGCACGCTCTCACCCGGATAGCGCGCCTGCCACACTTCTTCCGCCGTAAACACCAGCACCGGCGCGGCATAGCGGATCAGCGCGTGGAACAGAATGTCCAGCACCGTGCGATAGGCGCGGCGCTTCTCGCTCTCGGGCGCATCGCAATAGAGGCAATCCTTGCGGATATCGAAGAAGAAGGCCGACAGGTCTTCATTGCAGAAATCTACAGCCGCGCGGACATAGCTGTTGAAGTCGAAATCCGCAGTGGCTTGGCGAAGCGTGCCATCCAGCCCCGCCAGCAGCGAGAGCACATAGCGCTCCAACTCGGGCATCTGATCGACAGGCAGCTTTTCCGCATCGGTAAAACCATCCAGCGCGCCCAGCAGATAGCGGAAGGTGTTGCGCAGCTTGCGATACTGGTCGGCAATGCCCTTGAGGATCTCGTCGCCGATGCGGTGATCCTCGGTGTAATCCACCGAGAGCGCCCACAGGCGGATGATGTCCGCGCCATAGGTCTCCATCACCTTCAACGGGTCGATGGTGTTGCCCAGCGACTTCGACATCTTGAAGCCCTTGGCGTCCATGGTGAAACCATGGGTCAGCACCGCCTTGTAGGGCGCATGGCCGCGCGTGGCGCAGCTTTCCAGCAGGCTCGACTGGAACCAGCCGCGATGCTGGTCGCTGCCTTCCAGATAAAGGTCGGCATGGGGGCCGGTGTAGCCTTCCGGGCGCAGCAGATCGGGCCAGCGGCCCGATTCCAGCACGAAGGCATGGGTGCTGCCCGAATCGAACCACACGTCGAGAATGTCGGTGACGCGCTCGTAATCCTCGGCCTTGTAGTCTGCGCCGAGATAGTCCTGCGCGCGCTCATCGTCCCAGGCATCCACACCCTCGGCCTGGATGCCAGCGATGATGCGGGCGTTGACGGCAGGGTCATTGAGATACTGGCCCGTCTTGCGGTCCACAAACAGGGTGATCGGCACGCCCCAGGCGCGCTGGCGGGAGAGAACCCAGTCGGGGCGCCCTTCCACCATGGCGCCAATGCGGTTGCGGCCCTTTTCGGGGACGAAGCGCGTGTCGGCAATGGCCTGCATGGCCTTTTCGCGCAGGGTGGGCGCGCCGCGATCCATCGGCACGAACCACTGCGGCGTGCAGCGGAAGATCACCTTGGCCTTGGAGCGCCACGAATGGGGGTAGGAATGCTTGTAGTCCGCGCTGGCCGCCAGCAGGCCGCCGGCTTCCCGCAAAGCGGTGCAGATGGGGCCGTCGGGCGCGTTGAACTTGGGGTTGATGACCGAGCCTTCGCCGCCCAGCCACGGCCAGTCGGCGCGATATTTGCCATCGCCCTCGACGGCGAAGACCGGCTCGATGCCATGGGCCTTGCACAGCAGGAAGTCGTCCTCGCCATGGTCAGGCGCCATGTGGACGAGGCCGGTGCCGGACTCGGTGGTGACGAAATCGCCCGCGAGGAAGGGACGGGGCTTGATGAAGAAGGTGCTCTCGGGGAACTGCGCCGCCATGGGGTGGCGGGCGAGAGTGCCGGCGAGGTCGGAACCTTTAAAGGTCTTCCGCACAAACCCCGGAGCCATGTCTATTTCTGTGCGTTCTTGGAAGGCCGCGAGCAGAGGTTTAGCCACCAAATACAAATATGGTGTCATCATGGGCACGGACTGCCCGGGCTGCAAAAATTGCGCTACGCTTCTGGTGGTCTCAACCAGCACATACTCAACCTCCGGCCCATAGGCCAAAGCCTGATTGGCCGGGATCGTCCAGGGCGTTGTCGTCCAGATCACCGCATAGGCGCCGACCAGCTCGGCAATCGGCGATTCCGTGATCTCGAACGCCACGTCGATCTGGGTCGAGGTGATGTCCTCATACTCGACCTCGGCCTCGGCCAGCGCGGTCTTTTCCACCGGTGACCACATCACCGGCTTGGCCCCGCGATAAAGCTGGCCGCTCTCGGCAAACTTCAGCAGTTCGGTGACGATGCCCGCCTCGGCAGCGAAATCCATGGTGAGATAGGGATGATCCCAATCGCCATTCACGCCCAGGCGCTTCAATTGCTCACGCTGGGCGTCCACCCATGTGCGGGCATAGGCGCGGCATTCGGCGCGGAATTCCTTGGCGGGAACCTCGTCCTTGTTGCGCTTCTTCTTGCGATACTCTTCCTCGACCTTCCACTCGATGGGCAGGCCGTGGCAGTCCCAGCCGGGCACATAGGGCGCGTCCTTGCCCAGCAGGCTCTGCGTGCGTACCACCATGTCCTTCAGGATGTGGTTCAGCGCATGGCCGATGTGCATGTTGCCATTGGCATAGGGCGGGCCATCATGCAGAATGAACTTCTCGCGATCCGCGCGCGCATCGCGCAGCTTGCGGTAAAGGTCCTGATCCTGCCAGCCCTTCAGAATGCCGGGCTCCTTCTGGGGGAGGCCCGCCTTCATGGGGAAATCAGTCTTCGGCAGGAAGACGGTCGGTCGGAAGTCACGCTTTTCGGTCATATCGCCGCGTGCCTTAGCGATTGTCGGGGATTCCTGCAAATGTCGGGAGATGAGAAAAGGAAAATGCGAGGGCGCCCCAGCTTTTCGCGTGCGACAAGCGCACGCTTATGGCCCTCGCATCTTCTTCCCTTAAACCCCTTCCAGCACCCGCCTTGCCTCATCGCAATCCCGCCCGATCTGCGCGACAAGGGCATCCATCGAGTCAAACTTCGCCTCCCCGCGCAAGAACGCATGGAAGGCGATGTCGATCTCCTGCCCATAGAGATCGCCGGAAAAATCGAAGAAATGCGGTTCGAGCAATTCCTTGGGCGGGTCGAAATGGGGGCGGATGCCGATGTTGGCTGCGCCTTTCACCACGCGCCCATCGGGCAGGCGGCCGGTGATGGCGTAGATGCCATAGGCCGGGCGCAGATAGTCGCCCAGCGCAAGGTTGGCGGTGGGAAAGCCGATGGTGCGCCCCAGCTTGTCGCCATGTTGGACCTGCCCGCGAATGGTGAAGGGGCGGGTGAGCAGGCGGGTGGCGCTAACCGGGTCTGCGGCATGCAGGGCATCGCGGACGCGGCTGGAGGAGATGGTGCCGCTTTCATCCTCGACCGGCGGCACGGCGCGGGCGCGCAGGCCCACGGTTTCGCCCAGCGTGGCCAGCGTGGCGATGTCGCCCTGCCGGTTCTTGCCGAAGGTGAAGTCAATGCCCGTGACCACGCCTGCCGCGCCGATCTGGCGGGCGAGAACGTCCTGAACCCAATCCTGCGCGGTGGTGTCGGCAAAGGCGCGGGTGAAGTGAAACACCAGCATGGCATCGGCGCCGAAAGCGGTGAAAAGCTCTTCGCGCTGGCTGAGCGTGGTGAGGCGGAAGGGTTTGGCATCGGGCGCGAAGACGGCGACGGGGTGCGGATCGAAAGTGGCCACGATGCAGGGGCGCCCTTCGGCGCGGGCCCAGGCCAGCGCTTCGCCCACCACGGCCTGATGGCCGGCATGGAACCCGTCAAAATTGCCCAGCGCGACGATGGCGCCGCGCATGGCTTCGGGGAGGGGCTGGCGTGAATCGAGGCGAATCATGGGGCGGGCCTATAGATCACGCCGCAGGGTGACGAAAGAAAAGCCGGGTCGGCCATCCTTTGGTCCATGGTCCTCGCGCGCCACTTCGCGCCATTCGCGGGCGAGGGGCGGCATATGCGTGTCGCCCTGCGCATCCAGATTCACCTCGGTCAGTTCGATCCGCGTGGCCAGTGGCATGAAGAGCGCGTAAATTTCCGCGCCGCCCACGATGGCGATCTCGCCTTCGCCCGCCATGGCCAGCGCCTGTTCCACGCTAAGGGCCACTTCCGCGTCGTCGCGCGCCCAAGCTGTGTCGCGGGTCAGCACGATATGGCGACGTCCGGGCAGCGGGGCGGGAAAGCTCTCGAAGGTCTTGCGGCCCATGATCATGGGCTTGCCCGTGGTCAGTGCCTTGAAATGCCGCAGATCCGCCGGAAGGTGCCAGGGCAGGCCATTATCACGCCCGATCACGCCATTGCGCGCCCGCGCATAGATCAGGGCGATCTCCGCCATGGGTTACAGCGTCAGCCGTGTCACATGGCCCATCTTGCGGCCGGGGCGGATCGTGCCCTTGCCATAGAGGTGCAGATGGTTGGCCGGGTCGGACAGGATCGCGGCCCAGTCCTGCGCGCCATCGCCGATGATGTTGCGCATCTCCACCTTGCTGGCGGCCAGCGCCGTGCTGCCCAGCGGCAAGCCGCAGATGGCGCGGATGTGGTTTTCGAACTGGCTGGTCACCGCGCCCTCGATGGTCCAGTGGCCCGAATTATGCACTCGGCAGGCCATTTCATTGAACACCGGGCCTTCGCTGGTGGCGAAGAACTCCACTGCCAGCACGCCGACATAATCGAGCTTGTCCGCGATGGCGCGGGCCAGGTCGCGGGCGGCGGGCACCTGTGCCTGCAAGGCATCGGGGGCCGGTACGGTGGAGAGCGCGAGAATGCCGCTCTCATGCTCGTTCTGCGCTGAATCCCAGAAGCGGATGTCGCCATCGGCCCCGCGCACCAGAATGACCGAAAACTCGCCCGAAAAGCTTACGAAGCCCTCGTAGATCAGCGGCACATTGGGCAGGTCGATGGCATCGGCATCCGCAGGGGCCATGATGCGCCACTGGCCCTTCCCGTCATAACCATCGCGGCGGGTTTTCAGAATGCCCGGCGTGCCGATGCGCTCCATCGCGGCGGCGAGATCCGCCCGATTGTCCACCACGGCGAAAGGCGCAGGCCTGCCGCCCAGCGCCTGCACGAAGCTCTTCTCGCTCACCCGGTCCTGCGCGGTTTCCAGTGCGCGGGGATGGGCCAGCAAGGGGGTGGGGGCAATCGCCGCCAAAGGCCCTGCCGGCACATTCTCGAATTCATAGGTCACGACGGCGCAGGTCGCGGCAAAGGCGCGCATTGCGGCCGCGTCATCCCATGGCGCGCAGGTGAAGGCGGCGCTCACCTCGGCGGCGACCGAATCCTCCTCGGGCGCGTAGATGTGGACGCGATAGCCCATTTGGGCCGCCGCCATCGCCATCATGCGGCCGAGCTGGCCGCCACCGAGAATACCGATCGTCTCGCCGGGGGGAATCATCGTGCTCTTCAGGCTTTCTCAGTCGACAGGGCGCTCGGCCACGGCATCGGTCTGGGCGACACGATAGGCCTTGACGCGCTGGGCCAGCGCTTCATCGCTGGTGGCAAGGATCTTGGCGGCCAGAAGCCCGGCATTGACCGCGCCTGCCTCGCCGATCGCCAGCGTGCCGACGGGAACGCCGGCAGGCATCTGCACGATGGAGAGCAGCGAATCCTGCCCCGACAGCGCCTTCGACTGGATGGGAACGCCCAGCACCGGCAGATGCGTCATGCTGGCGACCATGCCGGGCAGATGCGCCGCGCCGCCGGCTGCCGCGATGATGACCTTGAAGCCTTCATCCGCCGCGCCCTTGGCATACTCGACCAGACGGTCGGGCGTGCGATGAGCCGAGACGATGCGCACGTCGTGCGGCACGCCCAGTTCGGTCAGGATGTCGGCGGCCTTTTTGATGGTGTGCCAGTCCGACTGGCTGCCCATCACGATCGATACAGTGGCTCCGGGACGTGTCATGGCTCAGCGCTCCGTCAGATAATAGCGTTCGATGGCGTTCAACTCGTCGTCCAGCTCAAAGATGATCGGCTGGCCGGTGGGGATTTCCAGATGGAGGATGTCTTCGTCGGAAATCTTCGAGAGATGCTTCACCAGCGCGCGCAGCGAATTGCCATGCGCGGCGACGATCACCGTCTCGCCCTTTTTCAGTTCAGGGGCGATCTGCGCCTCGTAATAGGGCAGCACGCGGGCGATCGTGTCCTTCAGGCTTTCGGTCATCGGAATGTCGATGCCAGCATAGCGCGGATCGGTGGAGAGATCGAACTGGCTGCCCTTTTCCTGCACCGGGGGCGGCACGTCGAAGCTGCGGCGCCAGATCTTCACCTGCTCCTCGCCGTGCAGGGCTGCGGTCTCGGCCTTGTCGAGACCCGTCAGGCCACCATAATGGCGCTCGTTGAGGTGCCAGTCCTTGGTTTCGGGAATCCACGAAAGGCCCGCAGCGTCGAGCGCCAGATGCAGCGTGCGGATCGCGCGGGTTTGCAGCGAGGTGAAGGCGCGGGTGGGCAGCACGCCCTTGTCCTTGAGCAGCTCGCCCGCCGCCATTGCCTCGGTTTCGCCCTTGGGGGTCAGGTCCACGTCCCACCAGCCGGTGAAGCGGTTTTCAAGGTTCCACTGGCTCTGGCCATGGCGGACGAGGATCAGGCGAGGCATGGGTCGAAGGCTTCCTCTCGTAAGCGGCTTTGATGCTATGCGCCCATGATAGCGGGCGCGGGTTCCATCACGGACTTGCGGCCCTAGCGCCTTGCCTGCGGTTTGGAAAGGGCGCGGGGGCGGTTTCGGTTATTCCTCGCCGGGGGCAGCGTTGCTGCCGGCAGGGACGGGGGCATCCTGGTCGATCGCGCGGGCCTGCGCTTTGCGACGGCGCAAATTCTCGCGCAGTTTGGCGGCAAGGCGTTCTTCGCGGCTGGGTTGCTGGGGCAGGGGCACGGCGGGCATCCTTGTTGGCTTTCCAGAGATGGGAGGGCCAGACGGTGGCCCGGGCACGTTTTCCATGAACTGCAAAAGAGGTGCTTGACAAGGGGGCGGCGCCCGGTCATTAGCGCGCCCCTGCCCGGCGCCGCTTTTTCAAGGCCCGCCCGGTGCGGTTTGTGGTGTGCTGCTGTAGCTCAGTGGTAGAGCGCATCCTTGGTAAGGCTGAGGTCGGGAGTTCAATCCTCCCCAGCAGCACCACAAACCGCGGCAACCCGGCCTACATCTGCGCGAAATGGTTGAACGCACGGAATTTTCGGGCGTGGCATAATGTTGCGCACACCGCCATCACGGCCATGTGGAAAAATGGGCGAGGGCCCCGGCCCCCGCCCGACATGTCTCAGCGTCCGTTCGCCTCGGCGGCGGCCAGCGCCGTCATATTGACGATACCGCGCGTGGTGGTCGAAGGGACCAGCACATGCATCGGCTTGTCCATGCCCAGCAGCATCGGCCCGACGGCCAGCCCCTTCGACACGGTCGTCAAAAGGGTCAGCGCGATGTTGGCAGCATCGAGCGAGGGCATGATGAGCAGATTGGCCGGCCCTTCCAGCAGGGAATCGGTGACAGCCTGCTGGCGGATGGCCGGGTTGAGCGCCGCATCGGCATGCATTTCGCCATCGACCTGCAATTCGGGCGCCTTTTCGCGCAGGATGGCCAGCGCATCGCGCATTTTCCGCGCGCTGGGCGAGCGTGAGGCGCCAAAGTTCGAATGCGACAGCAGGGCGACGACCGGCGTGATGCCAAAACCGCGAACCTGTTCCGCCGCCAGCAGGGTCAGCTCGGCGATCTGCGCGGCGGTGGGGTCGATGTTCATATGCGTGTCGGCAAAGAACAGCGTGCCGCCGCGATGGATGAGGGCGGTCAGCGCGGCGGCGCGCTCCACGCCGGGCGCGCGCGGAATGACTTCGAGCGCAAGGCGGGTTTCGGCCCACCAGTCGCCGGGCGTGCCGCAGAGCGCGGCATCGACCAGACCTTCCTTGAGCAGCATGGCGGCCGCTGCCGTGGGTTGCTGGCGCAGGCGGCGATGGGCCGCCTCCGGGGTAACGCCCCGACGAGAGACCAGCCTGCCATAGGCGTCCTGCAGGGCCAGATGCTCGGCGTCATCCTCCATCGGGTCGAACAGGTCGACTTCATTGCCCAGCGTGAAACGCAGGCCCAGACGCTTGATCGAGGCCTCGACAAGCGCGCGGCGCCCCACCAGCACGGGATGGGCCAGCCCTTCATCCACCACGATCTGTGCCGCGCGCAGCACCGTGTCGGCCTCGCCAGCGGCATAGGCCACACGCTTCAGGCTGCGCCGGGCGGCGTTGAACACCGGCATCATGAGCTGGGTGGAGCGATAGGTGAATTTGGTCAGGCTTTCGCGATAGGCGGCCAGATCCTCGATCGGCTTCAGGGCTACGCCCGTGTCGGCGGCGGCCTTGGCCACGGCCGGGGCGATTTCGAGGATCAGACGCGGGTCGAAAGGCGTGGGGATGATGTTGTCGCGGCCAAACAGGCGCGGCTCGCCGCCATAGGCTGCCGTCACCGTCTCGTCAGGCTCGGCGCGGGCCAGGGCGGCCAGCGCATGGACGGCGGCGACCTTCATCGCCTCGTTGATTTCGGTCGCCTGACAATCGAGCGCGCCCCGGAAAATATAGGGGAAGCAGAGCAGATTGTTGACCTGGTTGGGAAAATCCGACCTTCCCGTGGCGATGATGGCATCAGGCCGCTGGGCATGCACGATGTCGGGCATGATTTCGGGCATGGGGTTGGCCATGGCGAAGATCAGCGGATTGGGCGAAAGCTTGGGCAGCCATTCGGGCTTGAACACGCCCGGTGCAGACAGGCCAAGGAAGATGTCGGCCCCCTCAATGACATCGGCCAGCACGCGTGCATCGGTGTTGCGCGCATAACGGGCCATGTTGGGCAGCATGTCATCGTCGCGCCCGGCATAGACCACGCCCTTGATGTCGGTGAGCGTGACGTTCTCTTGCCGCAGGCCCATCGAGACCAGCAGATCGACACAGGCCAGCGCCGCCGCCCCCGCCCCCGAGGTGACGAGCCGCACATCCTGAATGCGCTTGCCCTGCATCAGCAAAGCATTGGTCACCCCCGCCGCGCAGACGATCGCCGTGCCATGCTGGTCGTCATGGAAGACGGGGATCTTCATCCGCTTGCGCAGTTCAGCCTCGATCAGGAAGCATTCGGGCGCCTTGATGTCCTCAAGGTTGATGCCGCCAAAGGTCGGCTCCAGCGCGGCGACGGCGTCGCAGAAGGCCTTGGGGTCGCTGGCGTCGACCTCGATGTCGAAGGCGTCCAATCCGCCGAACTTCTTGAAGAGGACGACCTTGCCTTCCATCACCGGCTTGGAGGCCAGTGGGCCGATGTTGCCCAGGCCCAGCACGGCGGTGCCATTGGTGATGACGCCGACCAGATTGCCCCGCGCGGTGTAATCGCGCGCCGTGGCGTTATCGTCTGCGATGGCTTCACAGGCCGCGGCCACGCCCGGCGAATAGGCCAGCGCCAGATCGCGCTGCGTTTCCATACGCTTGGTAGCAAATATGCCCAGCTTTCCGGGTTGGGGCAGGCGGTGGTAATCGAGGGCGGCCTGGCGGAAATCGTCACTCATGCTCATCGGGGGTGCACTCATCTTGCAGCGGGCTTTGCAAGATGTCTCCAATCGTATTCTGTGACGATTTACCAGCTTTATCCGCAGTGGAAGGCAAAAATCAGGGCATAACGGTTAGGGTGAGCCGCGGCCCTTATCGTGGCGCGTGCGGCTTCACGCCTGACCAGGTCCAGCTGCGAATCTTCCACGCGGCGCCTTCATGCACCAGCACATAGGTCATCTGGCCTTCTTCCATCATCATCGCGCCATGGTCCTTGTAGGTGTAGCGCGTGGGGATGATGACATAGGCGGCATCGGCCTCGATCTCGGCGCGGGCGGGGCGGCCGTACTGGATGTGGCCGTCGCTCTGCCCGGTGGCGGCATAGGCGGCCAGCCAGGCCTTGGGCGCATCGGGCCCGGTCCACAGGTGGGGCGCGAATTCATCGACAATGGTGACATCGCCCGGGGCAAAGGCGGCAAAGGCCACATCGGTCCGGTTCATGTTGATGCCATCGAGGAACTGGCGGATGGGATGCAGCACCTCTGGGGTGGCGAGCGCCGGGGCGGCGGGCGCCGGTTTGCCCGCGGCAGGCTTTGCCAGGGCGGGCTTGGCGGCAGGGGCAGGTGCCTTGCCGGCTGTGGGCGCGGCCATGGCCGGGGCAACCGTCAGCGCGGCGGCCAGCATGCTGGCAAAAACAGGCTTCATCATCGGCAGGCTCCCTATGGCGCCGCCCTTGCGCGGCTCTGTGCGACATGGGGAGCCTGAACGCCTGCCGGAACCAAAAGTCAACCGGCCGGCTTTGTCATTTCCTGTCGAACCAGCCTCCCTCGAACCAGCCGGTATCGCCGCCAATGGGCATGCCGGGCGGGATGGCCGGGGCCGGGCGGCCCAGCTTGCCGATTTCGGCGCCCAGCGCGCGCGGGTCTTTCAGCAGGGCGGCAACGGCCATGCTCCACCCGTCGCCCTTGGCCAGAGCGGCCGTCGCACCGTCAAGCTTCTGGCGCAGTACGGCGGACACATCGATGGGGGTGGCAGGGTCGCTCATCGCGCGGGCCATGCTGACCAGGGTACGCAGCGCGATACGCTTTTCCACCGCCGTGCCGGTATGGGCAACCGTGCCCGCCATCAGCGTGTCGAGCGTCTCTTCCAGCCCCAATTGCCCGGCATCGCGTGCCTTCTGGTTGTAGATACGCGTCAGGCGCGCTGGTGCCAGCAGCGTGTCGAGCGTGACCTGCGCTGCCACATCCGTCGCCACCAGCGGATCGAAGACGGCGGAACCGGCATTGTTGAACACTTCGGTGTCGAACTGCGCGTCATTGCGCCCGTTCACCCCCGAGGAGAGTTCGTTCGACAGGGCTGTCGGCACCGTCAGCGCCTCGGGCGTCAGCGTGGTCATCAGGGCCGCAAGTGCGGCGCGCTGGTCCTTCGCCTCCACCGGCCTGGGCGCGGGGCGGCCATCGCCTGACAGGCGATAGGCATAATCCATGCCGCCCACCCATTTGCCGGTGGCGATCACCTCATAGCGGTGGAACAGCCAGACCGGCACGAATTTGCGCCGCAGGTCCGACAAAGCCTCGCCGGGGCGCAGATTACCCTCGCCGAAATGGCTGATCGCCACGCGGCGCACCGCCATGATGTGGGCCAGCTCCTCGGGCTTGTCGACGCCATTGTCCCACATGCTGGTCCATGGGTTGGGCTGGTCATCCTCGCGTCCGTCGATGTCGGTGAGGTAGCGCGTGCCCTTGGCCATTTCGGCATCGGCCAGTGTTTTGGCGGCGGCATCGGCGTCCATGCCCGGCCTGGGCTGGCCATAAAGCCAGGCCACGGTGAACTTGTCCCAGCTGCCGATGCCGCTGGCATAGGCGTCGGACAGGTCGATCTGGCCATTCTTCAGCCCCACCTTGGGGCCGGGGTAATCCATCACCGAGGTGCGCCCCTGCGTGCTGGCCGCGAAATTATGCACAAAGCCGATCGCATGGCCCACCTCATGCGCGCCAAGCTGGCTGAGGCGAGTGAGCGAGACACGCACCGGATCGTTGGGCCCGCCGCTGTTGTCGGGCGCGGTGCCGACAAGGCCCTCGAAGATCTGCATGTCCTGCCGCACGCGCAGCGCGCCCAGCACGACATTGCCCTTGATGATCTCACCCGTGCGCGGGTCGATGATGCCCCCGCCATAGGACCAGCTGCGCGTCAGCCGGTCATCCCAGTTGACGATGGAATAGCGCGCATCCTGCGGGTCGATGTCAGGGGTCAGCATCTTGACCTGAAAGGCGTCGATATAGCCTGCCGCGTCGAAGGCATCGTTCCACCATGCCACGCCCTTGGCCAGCGCCGTGCGCAAGGGTTCGGGCGCGGCGGTATCGATATAGAAGACGATCGGCTTCTTCACGCGTGAGCGCGCGGCGCTGGGGTCCACCTTGTCCAGTCGGAAATGGTTGGCCAGTTGCAGCGCCACATCCTGCCCCAGCGGCGTGCCGTAATTATAGACCTGTGTGGCGTGGCTGCCCGAACGGATGTCGAACTGGCGGACCTGAAAACCCGGTGCTGGCAGACGTATCAGCGAATGGTGGACGGTAAAGCTGATCTGGCGCGGGTCGGTTGCGATGAGGCCCACCTCCTTGCCCGGCGTGTCGGAGGCGAAGGTCTGCACCGCCTCCATCTCGATGTTGTCGGGGAAGACTTTCACCGAGGCGGGATCGGCCGCGCTCAGCGCCTCGACCAGATGGAAGCCCTTGCCCTCGCGATTGAGCGTGCCGGCGAGATTCATCGTGTCGCGGGTGAGGAAAGGGGCAAGGTCGACCACCGTGCCGCCCGGGCCGTTGCTCACGATGTCGAGCATGGCCACGGTGCTGACGGGAAAGCTGTTGACCGCTCCCTTTGCGGTGGCGGCATCGCCGCTCGCGCGGAAACGCGGGTTTTCATAGATCACTGCCACCTTGCGGCCCAGGCGGCGGAAGGAGAGCAGTTGCGTTGGCCCCAGCATGCCCCGGTCGATGCGGATGGGGGCTGATCCCATGCCGGTGCGCATGGTGGTGGAATAGAGGAAGCGCCCCATCACGCCGCCGGCATCGGGGGCGGGCAGGGTGACCAGCACCTTGCCGGTTTCCGCATCGACCTTGACCGGCAGCAGGTCGCCATCCTTCGTGTTCGACACGGTCACCGGCTCTGCCATGGTGGCAGAGGAAAGCGCGGTGGCGGCAAGGTAGAAGGGCATGGCAAGGGTGAGGAAACGGCTGGTCAGACGCATGAAGATCCCCGTTTGATGGCCTGTTTGGCAGGCTGATGGCCCACGCAGACTATCACAAGGATCGCGCCGTATCTTACGAAGATCATTGACGTATGACAGCATCGTCACTGCTATCCGGCGTGAAGTGCGGCGGATGTGCAGCTTTTCGCGCCGATGTCTCGCCGTTTTGCGTGCGCCCTTCTCGCATCTGCGAAGTGGGAAGATGCCACGGACGGGCGCAAGGGCTTGGCGCGGGCCGGGTGAACGATCTTGCCTGCCGGGCCGCGCGGGCGCATGGGGCGGGGATGGACCTTGATTCCCTGCTGCACAGCACCTTTGGCACGACCGACATCGAAACGCTCGACCCGGTGGCGTTCGACGCCGGATTGGAGCGCGCGCTCACCGCTTTCGGGGTTGAAACCGATCAAGGGCGGCGCTTTGCCCTCTGGGTGCTGCTCCATGCGCTGGGCCATGCGCCTGATCCCGAGGCCGGTTTCAAGGACCCGGTCACCCGCCGTGCCGCGCAGGATTACGCCCGCGCCGCCGCGCGGCTTGGAGCGCCAGAGGGACCGTGACTTTGGCGTGCGCGCGGATTGCGCGGGCGCCCGGCCCCCACCAGGCCGGAGCGATGACCGGCATGGTGCGGCGCTCCATTCTGACGCTTCCAGCCTGACGGATGCTTGGCAGAGCGGCTCTGCCCCCCATATGAAGAGCCGAGAATGACCCGAAGGATTGCCCCATGATCAACCCTCTGCTTGCCGCCACCGACCTGCCCGATTACGCCGCGATCCGGCCAGAGCATGTCGTGCCTGCTGTCGAGCAGGCGATTGCCGACCATCTGCGTGCGATGGACGGTTGCGCCGCGCGCATCGGTGACCCAACCATGCTGGCGGCCAAGGATGCGGCTGATGCCGAGCTGGCGCGGGTATGGGGCTTGGTCGGTCATTTGATCATGGTCGCCAATACGCCCGAACTGCGCGCCGCCCATGCGCAGGCGCAGCCTCTGGTCGATGCGCATTACAGCGCGGTCGGGCAGAATGAGGCGCTGTACAAGGCCCTGGCCGCGATCGACGCTGATGCGCTGACCAGCGGCGAACAGCGGGCCTTGCGTCTGGCGATGAAGGAGTTCGAACTCTCGGGCGTGGCGTTGAGCGGCGAGGCGCGCGAGGATTTTGCCCGCAACCGCATCGAGCAGGGCCGCCTCTCCACCGAATTTTCCGATGCCGTGATGGATGCGACCGAGGCGTGGAGCCTGCTCATTGAGGATGAGGCGCAATTGGCCGGCATTTCCGCGGCGGATCGCGCCGGCATGGCTGCCGCGGCCAAGGCGGCGGGCAAGGAAGGCTGGCTGGTGACGCTGCACGCGCCCAGCGTGATGGCCGTACTGCCCCATGCCGAGGAGCGCCAGCTGCGCCGTCAGGTCTATGAGGCCTATTCCACGCGTGCTTCCGATCAGGGCCCCGATGCGGGACGTTTCGACAATGGCCCCCGCATGGCCGAATTGCTCGAGCGGCGCGGGCGCGCTGCGCTGGCGCTGGGCTTCAGCGATCCGGTGGCGGTCTCGCTCTCGACCAAGATGGCGCGTGATGCCGATGAGGTGGAGGCGTTTTTGACCGGCCTCGGGCAGGCCGCCCGCCCGCGCGCGCAGGCCGATCTGGCCGATCTGGCGGGTTTTGCCGCCAGCGAGCTTGGCATTGACGATCTGCAGGCATGGGACATCAGCTTCGTGTCGGAAAAGTTGCGGCTGGCGCGCCACGCGCTCGATGCCAATGAGATCCGGCGCTATCTGCCGCTGCCGCGCGTTCTGGATGCGTTGTTCGCGCTGGTGCAGGACCTGTTCGGCGTTGAAATCCGTGCTGGCGGAGATGTACCGGTCTGGCATCCGGATGTGCGCTATTTCACCCTACATCGCGCCGGAGTCGATCAGCCGGTGGCGGCGCTTTATGCCGATTTCTACGCGCGCGAGGGCAAGCGCGGAGGCGCATGGATGGATGTCTGCCGCGTGCGTCAACAGGGCGCGCAGGGGCCGGTGACGCCGGTGGCCTATCTCATCACCAATTTCGCGGCGCCTGTGGGCAATGTGCCCGCCACCATCAGCCATGCCGATATGGTGACGCTGTTCCACGAGATGGGGCACTGCCTGCACCATCTGCTGGGCGAAGTGGATTTGCCCAGCATCGGCGGCATTTCGGGGGTGGAATGGGATGCGGTCGAGCTGCCCAGCCAGTTTCTGGAAAACTTCGCCTGGGAAAAGGCCACGTTGAAGGCCGCCAGCGCGCATGAGGAGAGCGGCGAACCCCTGCCCGATGAACTGATCGAGCGGATGCTGGGCGCCAAGCAGTTCCTGGGTGCGATGGCGCTGGTGCGGCAGGTGGAGTTTTCGCTGTTCGATCTGGCCATCCACCGCCATGCCGGTGGTGACAATGCCCCTGACCCGATGAGCGTGATCAACGCCGTGCGTGAGCGTTTCGCCGTGGTTCCCTATCCCGCGTGGAACCGTTTCCCGCACAGTTTCAGCCATATTTTCTCGGGCGGCTATGCGGCGGGCTATTATTCCTACCTCTGGGCCGAGCGGCTGTCGGCCGATGCCTATGCCGCCTTCGAGGAGGCGCCGGCCATGCGCCACGAACTGGGCGAGAAGTTCCGCAGCGAAGTTCTGGCGCGCGGCGGCACGCGCGATGCGCTGGTCAATTTCGTCGCCTTCCGTGGGCGCGAGCCGGAGAACGAGGCCCTGCTGGAAAGCTGGGGCGTGGCGGCCTGACCGCGCTTCCCGCCCTTCCCACCGGGCAGGTCGTGGCCGTTGTCCCGACGGTTGTCCACGCTTCCTCGGCGCTCCTGCCCTATCTCGATATGGCGGGGCTGGCGGTGTTCGCCGCTTCCGGCGCGCTGGCGGCGGCGGGAATGCGCAAGACTTTGGTGACCTTCATGTTTTTCGCCGCGCTGACGGGCGTGGGCGGGGGCACGGTGCGCGATTTGCTGATCGGCGCGCCGGTGTTCTGGATGCATGATTCCACCTTCATCGCCATCTGCCTTGTCACGGCGCTGGCGGTCTGGTGCACGCCGCAGCGCATATGGCCGGTGCAGGCGCTTGAATGGTTCGATTGCATCGGCCTTGGCGCTTACGGCGTGTTTGGCACGGCCAAGGCGCTGTCGTTTGGCGTGGCGCCCTTGCCGGCGGCAATCATGGGCGTGGTGAGCGCCTGCATGGGCGGCATTTTCCGCGACCTGCTGGCCGGCGTGCCGTCGATCGTGTTGCGGCCAGAGCTTTACATTACGGCAGCCGCCGTCGCGGCGGGGGGCTATGTCGGGCTGATCTGGCTTGGCGTGCCAGTGGCAATCGCCTCGCTGCTGGCCTTTGGCGCAGGGGTTGTCCTGCGCGGGGCAGCCATCCGCTGGCAGCTGAGCCTGCCCGCCTATCGCGGGTAGCTCACCGCAAAGTGGCGGTGAAGCCACACCGTGTCAATTTTGCATCACCAACAAGGTAAACTCTGGCCCTGTGTCAGGGAAACATGGTCGTGCGCGTCCTTTGACGTTAAATCCACTGTCAAGGGGGGATTGCGCTAATTCCAACTTGGGGCCGTTTCTTTGACTGGAACGCAATGTCGAACCCGCTGATCAAGCAGGATTCGTTCATGAAGGTGGAAAAACGAGTTGCATTCCCCCGCCGCGAGTAAGCTGATTTTTCAGAAAATTCGCCAACTTGCGGATAAAAACGAGAACACCATGAGGTCGAATTCCATGACATCACATCGCTTCCTCACCTCGATCAGCCTGGCCACGCTGGCCGTCGCTGTTCCCACTGTGGCTTTTGCGCAAGATGCCGCCCCCGGCACGCAGCAGGACATCGTCGTCACCGGCACGCGCGTCGCCGGCCGCACCCAGCTGGACTCGACCGCGCCCGTTGACGTGTTCAACAAGGACATGCTGCAACGCCAGGGCACGCCGCAGCTCGCCACCGCGCTGGCCAATGTCGCGCCCTCGATCGATTTCCCCCGTCCGTCGAACACCGACGCGACCGACGCCATCCGTCCCGCCACGCTGCGCGGTATGTCGCCCGACCAGACGCTGGTGCTGATCAATGGCGAGCGTGCGCATACCTCGGCGGTGCTCAACCTCAATGGCTCGGTGGGGCGCGGTTCGCAGGCGGTTGACCTCAACACCATCCCCACCGTCGCGCTCGACGATATCGAAGTGCTGCGTGACGGCGCCTCGGCCATGTATGGTTCCGATGCGATTGCTGGTGTCATCAACCTCAAGCTGCGCAAGGCCGACCATGGCGGTGGCGCGACCGTCACCACCGGCCTTTACGACACCAACTACACCGGCGTTTATGGCAAGCATTCGGTGACGGGCGAGCCCACCGTGGACGTCTCGGGCTGGCAGGGCTTCAAGATTCTGGGCGATGGCTTCCTGACCGTTTCGGGCGATTATCAGCACACCAGCGCCACCAACCGCGCCGACAATGACCCGCGCGCGGCCTCCTATTACCCCGGCACGGTGGATTCGCGCACGGGCGACCCCGATGTGTTCCAGGGCAGCGGCTTTGCCAATTTCGGCAAGGATCTGGGCGGCACGTGGAGCATGTATGGCTGGGCCGGCTACCAGTATCGCAACACCACCTCGAACGCGACGCTACGCACGCCGGGCACCAGCAATTATGCCCGCTACGGCATTGACCAGATCTACCCCACCGGCTTCATCCCGCAGATCAACAGCCATTCCAAGGATCTGAACACCGCCATTGGCGTCAAGGGCGAGATTGCCGGCTGGTCGGTCGATGCCAAGTTCAGCTATGGCATGAACAAGGTCAATTTCTGGACGATCAACTCGGCCAACTATTCCTATGGCCCCACCAGCCAGACCAGCTTCTACGACGGCTTCCTCAAGTATGACCAGACGGTCGGCGGCGTGGATGTGGCCAAGAAGTTCGACGTGCTCAGCGGGCTGAACGTGGCCTGGGGCGTGGAAGCCCGCCGCGAGACCTATTCGATCGGCGCGGGTGAGCCGGCCTCCTACAACACCGGCACCGCCTTCCCGCTGGCCGCTGCCGGCGCGCAGGGCTTCACCGGCTTCAAGGACACCGATGCCGGCAATTTCCACCGCTCCAACGTCTCGGCCTATATCGACCTTGACCAGCAGGTGACCGAAAAGCTGCGTCTGGGCGCGGCGGGTCGCTATGAGCATTATTCCGATTTCGGCAGCACCGAGACCTACAAGGTGTCGGGCCGCTATGATTTCACCCATGCCTTTGCGTTGCGCGGCACGATTTCGAGCGGTTTCCGCGCCCCCTCGCTGGGCCAGGAATATTTCACCTCGACCGCCACGGTGCTGTCCACCACGCCGATCGTCATCAATGGCGTGACCTATCCCATCAACACCCCGGTCTCGACGGGCACCTATGCCTCGACCAGCGCGATCGGCCAGGCGCTGGGCGGCCAGCCGCTGCGTCCGGAAAAGTCGATCAACTATTCGGTGGGCGGCGTGTTCCGTCTGGGCGGGCTTGACCTGACGGTCGATGGCTATCTGATCAAGGTGCGCGATGCGCTGGCGCTGTCGGAAAACATCTCGACCAGCTCCTCGGCGCAGGTGGCCGCCATTCTTAACGCCTATGGCGTCAGTCAGGCGCGCTTCTTCATCAATGGCGTGCACACCACCACCCAGGGCATCGACGCCATTGCCCATTACAAGCAGCGCACCCAGGCGATCGGCACCTTTGACTTCACGCTGGCGGGCAACATCAACAAGCTGACCGTTGATGCCGTGCCGACCAACACGGCGGTGCTCAACCCGGCACCCACGCTGTTTGCGCGCACCCGCATCCTGACCATGGAAGAAGGCACGCCCGGCGAGAAGGTGACCGGCACCATCGATTGGGCCAAGGGCCAGATCGGCGCCACCGCGCGCGTGACCTATTACGGCAATGTCACCGTTCCCGGCTCGACGATCGCCACCGACGCCAACACCGGCCGCCGCGCGATCACCGATCTGGAACTGCGCTATGAGCCCAAGACGCTGCCGCTCAATCTGGCGATCGGCGCGAACAATCTGTTCGACGTCTATCCGCGCTACAGCCCGGCGAACGTCAACACCACGGGCGCGGGCACCTTCCCGTCCTACACGCCCTGGGGCCTGAACGGTCGTTACCTTTATGTGCGCGCCGGCCTGAAGTGGTGATCTGACGCGACATTGACATCATGCCATGGGCGGCGGGGTCTTCGGGCTCCGCCGCTTTTGCTTGGGGCGGCGATATAGGCCAGCTTTGCGAGGATACAGATTTCCTGATTATCTCTACCATAAAAGTTGAGATTAAAGTCCCGGCGACAGATCGGCCCGCCGATGGGCGGGGGCCGCGCTTTGCGACAACGGGGAATTTCCATCATGCACTTTCCAGCCAGCCTGCTTGCCGGCGGCGTTTTTGCCGCCCTGTTTGCGCCCCCGGCGCTTGCCGAGGACAGGCCCACGCCCGCTGCGCAGCAGGCCACCTCGGCCGGCACCGGCGCCAATGATGGCAATGAGATTCTGGTGACCGCCCGCCACCGCGCCGAAAGCAGCCAGGCCGTACCGCTGGCAATTTCGGTGGTGGGCGGGGACCACCTCGACAACACGGGCGCCTTTAACGTCGGCCGCCTGCAGCAACTCACTCCCACGTTGCAGTTTTTCTCATCGAATCCACGCAATTCTGCGGCCAACATTCGCGGCCTTGGTGCCCCCTTCGGCCTCACCAATGACGGAATCGAGCAGGGCGTGGGCATCTATGTCGATGATGTCTATTACAGCCGCGCGGCGTCCAGCACCTTCGACTTCCTCGACGTGCAGCAGATCGAGGTGCTCCGCGGGCCGCAGGGCACGCTTTACGGCAAGAACACCACGGCGGGCGCCATCAGCATCACCAGCCGCCAGCCGACCTTCAATCTGGAAGGGCGCGGCGAGGTGTCGGTGGGCAATTATGGTTTCAAACAGGCCAAGGCGGCGATTTCAGGCCCGCTGAGTGATACGGTGGCCGCGCGTATCGCCGTGTCGGAAACCAGCCGCAATGGTACGGTGTGGAACACGAAGACCAACATTGCCGATGACACGCAGGACAATCTGGGCCTGCGCGCGCAGCTCCTGTGGCGTCCGTCGAGCCGCGTCGATGTGACGCTGGCGGGGGATTACAACCGCCAAAACCCGATCTGCTGCTCGACCGTCTTTTATGCCTATGGCGTCACGCAAAGGACCGCCTCGCGCCAGTTTCCGGCACTGGCCGCCGTATTGGGTTATGCGCCGCCCTCGACGAACCCTTACGCCCGCGTGACCGACCTCGACAGCCCGCAGGCCGCGCTCAACAAGAGCGGCGGCGTCTCGTTGCGGGTGAAGGCGCAACTGGGTGATGGCACATTGACCAGCATCACCGCCTGGCGTTTCTGGGACTGGAACCCTTCGAACGACCGCGACTACACCGGCCTGCCGATCACCACGCTGAGCCAGAACCCCAGCCAGCAGAACCAGTACACGCAGGAAGTGCGTTACAGCCTGCAAAAGCGCAAATATGACCTGCAGATTGGCGTGTTCGCCTTCAACCAGGCGATCCACACCGAAGGAACCCAGCAACAGGGCAGCGCGGCCAGCACCTATCTGCTCTCCTCCGCGCAGATTTCCGCTGCCTGTCCGGCGGGGTCGGCTGCCGGTTGCTCGACGGCGATCCTGAACGGCCTGACCTCGAACAACGACATCCGCCTGAACAACACCAGCCTGGCGCTTTACGGGCAGGCGACGTGGCATGTGACCGACCGTTTCAGCATCCAGCCGGGCGTGCGCCTCAATTACGACAAGAAGAAGGGCTGGTACAATGCCACCGTCACCAGCGGCAGCGGGCAGGCGGTCTATGTCGGCGCGCCCACCAGCAATGCGGCAGCCGCTGCCACTCTGGCGGATCAGCTTGGCGTGCTCTCGCCCCAGCAGTTTGCTCCGCGCTTTTCGGCGTGGAATTTCAGCTATGACATCACCGGCACCTATCGCTTCTCGCAGGATGTGCGGTTCTACGCGACCTATGCCAAGAGCTTCAAATCAGGCGGCATCAATCTGAACGGTGTGCCCGCCGATGCCACCGGCGCGCCCATCCTCGATGACGCGACGGTGAAGCCTGAATCGGTCCATCATCTCGAAGCCGGGCTCAAGACCCAGTTCCTCGACCGCAAGGCGACGCTCAATCTGGCGGCCTTTCGCACCACCATCGAAAATTATCAGGCGACGGTGAACAATTATCAGGTGGGTGCGGTGCGCGGCTATCTGGCCAATGCTGGCAAGGTGCGCACGCAAGGGTTCGAGGCCGATGCCTCGTGGCGCCCGTCCGAGCGTTTCAACCTCTATGGCAATGGTGCCTTCACCGATGCGCGCTACATCAACTTCACCAATGCGCCCTGCCCGCCCGAACTGTCGGGCGGCACGCTGGTGACGGGCACGCAGAGCCCGAGCGGGCCGGGCGTTGCCGGTGGTCTCAGCCCGCAGGCCTGCAACATTTCCGGTCAGCGTCTGCCGGGCATTTCGAAATGGGCCTATAGCTGGGGCGGCGAATACAATATCCCGGCCAGGCTGCTGGGCAAGGATGGCGAGGTCTACTTCGGTTACGACGGGTCCTATCGTTCGAGCTTCTCATCGAATCCAAGCCCCTCGGCCTATACTTGGGTGGCTGGCTATGCGCTGCACAATCTGCGTGCCGGCTTCCGCGTGAGCCACGGGCTCGATCTCTTCGCCTGGGTACGCAATGTGGCGAACAAGGGCTATGTCCAGCAGCTCACCGTCACCAGCGGCAACACCGGCCTCATCGTCGCCCAGCTTGGCGATCCGCGCACCTTTGGCGGCACGGTCAAGGTGCAGTTCTGACATCAGCGTATGATGCGGAGGGGCGCGGGCAGCTGATGCTTCTTGCGCCCCTTCCCATTTGCGCCTTGCTGCCCTACAACCTGCCGATGGCTGTTTATTTTCATGAAGAAGACTTGCCCGCGGGCGTTCTCAAGCCCGGCATCGTGGCGGTCGACACCGAAACCATGGGTCTGGTCACCCGGCGTGACCGGCTGTGCGTGGTGCAGATCTGCGATGGTTCGGGCGATGAGCATCTGGTGCGCTTTGGCCCGAACAGCACCTATGACGCGCCCAATCTGAAAGCGGTGCTGGCCGATCCCACGCGGCTGAAGCTTTACCATTTCGCCCGTTTCGACATTGCCGCCATCCAGCATTATCTGGGCGTCATTGCCGCGCCTGTCTTTTGCACCAAGATCGCCAGCAAGTTGACCCGCACCTATACCGACCGCCATGGGCTCAAGGATCTGGTGCGCGAACTGCTGGGCAAGGATATTTCCAAGCAGCAGCAGTCGAGCGACTGGGGCGGAGCCGAACTGAACGATGCCCAGCGCGACTATGCCGCCAGCGATGTGCGTTTCCTGCATGGCTGTCACGCTATTCTGGTCGAGCGCCTGGCGCGCGAACATCGCACCGAAATCGCCCAAGCCTGTTTCGACTTCCTCCCCACCCGCGCCGCGCTCGACCTGGCCGGTTGGGAAGACCACGACATCTTCAGCCACGAAGCGGCCTGACGGGCAGGGGGATGATTCTTTCGCGCCGCCAGCTTCAGGACAAGCGCCGCGCCCTGGCCCTGCCGGGGTGCAAGCGTGAGCGGCTGATGGTTGCTGTCGGGCGCATTCTGCCGGGCATGGCCGGGGTGGTGGTGGCGCTGATGGTGGTGACGCCGCTGTTCCCGCATAATTCGGTCAGCTTCCTGCTCGACCGCAACAAGGTGGCCGTGACTGAAAACCGCCTGCAGGTGCAGAATGCGGCCTATCGCGGTGTCGACCTGAAGGGCCGCGCCTTTGAACTCTCGGCCGACAATGCCGTGCAGAAATCGGCGCGCGATGCCCATGTGACGATGAGCAATCTGGTGGGCACGATGGCGCTGGCCGATGGTCCTGGCCGGATCGAGGCGGCCAGCGGCAGTTTCGACATGACGCATGAACAGCTCACCGTGCCGGGCGATGTGCATTTCCAGCAGGCGGGCGGTTATGACATTCGCGCGCATGAGGTGGTGTTCGATGCCCGCCGCAACACGGTGGAGAGCAGTGGCGCGGTGGAAGGGCTCATTCCCTCGGGCCAGTTCTCCGCCGGGCGCATGTCGGCCAATCTCGATGCGCATACCGTCCGGCTCGAAGGGCGGGCGCATTTGCGCATGACGCCGGGCGCTCCGGCGCGGCGAATTTCGCAGGATCTGATGCCGCCCAGGAACGCGGCGCCCGCACATTGAAAATTTGCCCGCCGCCCTTCACGCAGGGCCTGGCTTAGGTTAGATGGCTCGCTATGCGCATGCACCTGCCCCTTTCGTTCAAGGCCCGCCCCGTCATGATGGGGGGGGCCGCGCTGGCGGTTCTGGCAGTGGGGGCGGCGCATGGTGCGGGCGGCATTTCCAGCCATAACAGCAATGCCCCGGTCAATTACGAGGCTGACCGCATCGATCTGGACGACAAGGCCAATCGGGTCGTGCTGACCGGCCATGTGGTGATCACCCAGGCCGAGCTGAAGATGACCGCCGCGCGCACCGTGGTGGATTACACCAACAATGGCTCGCTCAAGATCAGCCTGATCAATTCGACCGGCGGCGTGGTCGTCACGCGCGACAATGAGAAGGCCGTCGGCGATGTCGGCAGCTATGATTTCAACCGCAGCGTGATCGTCATGGCGGGCAATGTCACCGTCACGCGGGGCAAGGATGTGTCCCATGGCAGCCGTCTTGTGGTCGACCTCAAGACCGGGCTGAGCAATTTCGTGGGCGCCTCGGGCAAGCCGGGCTCCGGTAACCCTGCGCCGGGCCGGGTCAGCGGAACTTTCGAGGTGCCGCAGAAGAAAGAGGGCCAGTAAATCAGCCCGTCAGGCTGATGTCCTCTGCCTCGCCCTCCTCCTCCACCGGGACCACATCGGCCGACACCGTCATCGTCTGCCCAGATCCGCCATGGAACACGCCGTCGAGCGGGGCGACATCGCCATAATCGCGCCCCATGGCAATCACGATATGGTCAGTGGCCGCCAGGCGCGCATTGGTGGGATCAAAACCCAGCCAGCCAAGCTCTGCCCCGCACCAGATGCCCACCCATGCATGCATCATGTCCGCCCCGATCAGACGCGGCATGCCCGGCGGCGGATTGGTGCGCAGATAGCCGCTGACATAGGCCGCCGGCAGGCCCATGGCGCGCGCGGCACAGATCATCACATGGGTGAAATCCTGACAGACCCCGCGCCGCGCTCGAAAGGCGTCGATGGGCGGCAGGTCGGGCCTTGTGCTGGTGGCATCAAAGGCGAACTCCTGGTGGATGGCCATCATCAGTGCCAGGCTGGCCTGCACCACCGGCGCTTCGTCATGCAGCCATTGCCGCCCCCAGGCGCCGATCTCCTCAGGCCAGATCCGCGCAATGGGCGAGGCGAACATGTAAGGCGCTGGGCTGACCGGACTGACCGAGGGAAAGGCCAGAGCTTCGCGGCGCAACTGCGCGATGGAGGGCCCGGCGAGCGTGGCGATGTCATGGCGGGGCGGCTTCACCTCGACGCGAAAGCTGCTGGTGATGTCGAGCCGGGCCAGTGGCTCGCGCATGGCCAGATGGGTTTCGTTCACCAGCCAGGGGCCAGTGGTCTGGCGGATGCGGGCCGGTTTCGGGCTGACATCGAGACGGTAATCGCACAGGCTCTGTCCCGGCCATTCCACCGGATGCAGGCGCAGGTTGAAACGGGCCAGCCGCACCAGATTGCTGTAAAACAGGCGGGTGGTATGGCGGACCCTGTAAATCATGACAGCATCGGCCCCTGTGCCCGTGCCTCCACCTTTTCGCCCGGCAGGAAATAGCGGTCCGACAGGCGATCGGACAGGGCGAGCAGTTTCATCTCGATCTCATGCAGCATGGCGCCATCGAGCTCGGCAATGCCGCGCGTCTGCAAGGGGGCGAGAATGGCCCGCGCGTCGAGCAAACTCTGCTCGGGCAGATGGTTGTCATCGAGCGTGGGCAGGGCGGCGATCCGGTCGACCAATAGCTGCACCTGAAACGCCAGCGAGCGGGGGTTGTCGGGGTCGAGCAGCACGAGGTCGAGCACCGGCAGCCGCGCCGCGCCGGTGAGATAACGCGAACGATAGGTGATCTGGCTGTCGCATAGGTCAAGCAGGCCATTGAGCCCGGCCTCGCCGGTGTCCGACAGGCAGCGCGCTACGCGGCAGATCGCCAGGGCGCGTTCGATGCGGCGGCCCATATCGATGAAGGCATGCGCCGCTCCGCGCATCATGTTTTCCGCAATCATGCCTGACAGCGCGCTCAGCCTTTCGAGCAACTGTTTGATCACCTCGAGCATGGATTGCGGGTGGGTGTCATCGATGTGCGGCATGGGACGGCTGGCGATCAGCCAGAAATCCCGTGCGAAACGCTGGCGCAGCGTGCGGCCGGTGTCTTGCAGCCGCTGGATGAGCGTGGTCACGCCGCCGGGCAATCGCGCTTCGGCCAGCGCGCTGGCGCACAGGTCGATCACGCTTTGCTGCGGCCCCGCCATGGGCAATGCGCCGCCGACCTGCAGGAGATTGATCAGCGCCCGCGTCACGCCTTCCTGATGGGATGGGGCTGCATCGGCGTCGATCGAGCTGCCCAGAATGGCGCGCAGGATGCGCAGGGTAAACTCCGTCCGCTCGGCATAGCGGGCAAACCAGAAGAGATTGTCCGCCGACTGGCTGGCCAGAATGGCTCCGCCGCGATAGACGATGGGCGCCTCGCTTAGCGTGACCGTGCCATGGCTGGGCTGGGCTTGCCGATCGACGACACAGACATCGGCGGAAAGATCCCCCATGCCGATCAGCGCATTGGCCTCATCGCCGCGCGGCAGGATGCGGGCAAAGCCACCGGGCATCACCGTCCAGTTGCCGCGCCCGTCACGCGCGGCAAAGACGCGCAGAGAAAAGGGCCGGGGCACCAGCGCGCCATCGACCAGCGCGGGCGTCTGGCCCAGCGGCAGCAGCGATTGCCCGCAATAATCCATCGGTCGCCGCGCCATGGCTTCGAGCAATGAAGCGCGCCGCTCGGACGAGAGGCTGGCACCGGGCACGGCTTCGTTCGGGCCCAGCCCTTCGGCGGTGTGGAAGGCCGGAGCGATGAGCAGTTCATCGAGATGTACCGCGACATGGGCGGCGCTGTCGTCATCGCCGCACCACCAGTTGCGCGGCGCACAGAGCAACGTCCTCTCGCCGCGCAGCCAGACGCAGAGCCGGTCTATCTGCGCGGCCATGGCGCGGCTTTCCACCACCTCGGCGCCGGGCCAGTTGGCCACCAGCGCGCCGCCCGGCAGGGTGGAGAGCAGATCCGGCACGCCCAGCGTGGAGCGCACGTCGAAACTGAGCGGATCGAGCGCATTGGTGTCGATCCAGCGCCACAGCGCATCCACCCGCTTGGGGCCAGCGATGGTGCGCACGTAAAGCCGGTCGCCATTGACCACCATGTCGCGCCCTTCGACCAGCGGCAGGCCGAGATAGCGCGCCAGATGCGCCTGTTCGGAATAGGACTGGTTGAGCCGTCCGGGCGTCAGCAGGGCGATGCGTGGCCGGTCACGCGCGCAATCGGCGGCCAGACCCTCGCGCAGATCCGCAAAGAAGCCGGCGAGGCGCCGCGCATGGATCTCGCCCAGCAAGGTGCCGGTGGCGCGCGACATCGCCAGCCGGTTTTCCAGCGCATAGCCAATGCCGCTGGCAAGGCGCACGCGGTCGGCCAGCACGCACCACTGACCATCGGGCCCGCGCGTCAGATCCATGGCGCAGACATGCAGCCAATGGCCCGAAGGCGGCGCCATGCCCAGCATCTTGCGTGCGAAATAGGGGCTGCCGGCCAGCACGGCGGAGGGCAACTGACCGCTGGCGACGAGATGGCCCGGACCATAAACATCCGCAATGATGGCTTCGAGCAGATGGGCGCGCTGGATGACACCCGCCTCGATGGTGGCCCATTCCTCGCCGCCGATCAGCAAGGGCATGGGGGTCAAAGGCCATTCGCGTTCCGACTCATCGCCCGCCATGCGAAAGGTCAGGCCCATGTCGCGGATCTGGTGCGCGATCTGCTCCTCGACGCGGCCTGGACCATCCTCGTCGCTCAGTTCGGCGAGACCGCGTGCCATGGCCCGCCAATGCATCGCCGTTTCCGGCGTGCATTGGGCATAGAGGTCGCTGCCCGCGCCGTCTGGCTGATAGTTGGCCAGCCAGTCTGGCGCGGTGGCGGTCTGGGTTTGCAGGCGGGCCATGCGCGGGGCCTAAAGGCCGGGGGCCGACCCGGCGGGCGGTCGCCGCAGGTCGAGCGAATAGGGAAATTCGCTGGGCAGTTCCTCGGGCGGAATGGCGACGCGGCCGGGCGTATGGCCATGCTCCCAGAAGCGGGCCTTGCGGCGTGCCTCCGCCTCATAGGCATTGACGGGCGCCACATCGTAGTTGCGCCCGCCCGGATGCGCCACATTGTAAACGCAGCCGCCCAGCGAGCGCCCGTTCCACGTATCGAGCACATCGAAGGTGAGCGGGGCATGGGGCGCCATCAGCGGGTGGAGGCAGTCGGCCGGGCGCCACGCCTTGTAACGCACGCCGCCCACTGCCTCTCCCGGCTGGCCGGTGGCGATCATGGGTACGCGGCGGCCATTGCAGGTGATGACATGGCGGCCCGGTACCAATCCGCTGGCCTTGATCTGCAGACGCTCGGTGGAGGAATCGACGAAGCGAACCGTGCCGCCAATCGCCCCGGTTTCGCCCAGCACGTTCCAGGGTTCGAGCGCATGGGTGATTTCCATCGTCACACCGCCGGCCTGCACCGTGCCATGGGTGGGAAAACGGAACTGGCGCTGAGCTTCGAACCACGCCGGGTCGAAATCGTAGCCCGCCTCGCGCAGGTCGGCCAGCACGTCGAGGAAATCGGCCCAGACGACATGGGGCAGCATGAATTTGTCGTGCAGTGCCGTGCCCCAGCGCACCAGGCGGCCATCCACTGGCTGGCGCCAGAACATGGCGGCCAGCGCCCGGATGAGCAATTGCTGGGCAAGGGACATGCGCGGTTCGGGCGGCATTTCGAAACCGCGGAATTCGACAAGGCCGAGGCGACCGGTGGGGCCATCGGGGCTGAAGAACTTGTCGATGCAGATTTCGGTGCGATGGGTGTTGCCCGTCACATCGACCAGACTGTTGCGCAACAGGCGGTCCGTCACCCAGGCCAGCGGCTGGGGCTGATCGGGCCCGGGGATCTGGGCGAGGGCAATCTCCAGCTCGTAAAGTCCGTCATGGCGCGCCTCGTCGATGCGCGGGGCCTGACTCGTCGGGCCGATGAACAGGCCCGAGAAGAGATAGGACAGGGCCGGGTGGCGCTGCCAATAGATGACGAAGCTTTTGAGCAGATCGGGTCGGCGGATAAAGGGGCTGTCGAGCAGCGTCTGCCCGCCCAGCACGATATGGTTGCCGCCGCCCGTGCCGACGGCCCGGCCATCGACCATGAATTTGTCGGCGGTGAGCCCGACCTCGCGCGCCACCTCATAGAGCGTTTCGGTGATCGCCACCTGTTCGCGCCAGCTTGCAGCCGGGTGGATGTTTACCTCGATCACGCCGGGGTCGGGCGTGACCTTGAGCACGGCAAGGCGTGGGTCGGATGGGGGCGGATAGCCTTCGATGCGCACTGGCGTGCCGGTTTCCTCGGCCACCGCTTCCACCGCCGCGATGAGGTCGAGGTAGTCCTCAAGATAGACGACCGGGGGCAGGAAGACCGAGACGAATCCATCGGAGGGTTCGACCGTGATGGCGGTGCGCACCACACCCTCGATGTCGGAAACGACCTGTTCGCTGCGCGCCTGGCGTTCGTGGAAGGCGGTGGTCGATCCCTGCTCCATGCGCTCAGTCAGACGGGCGCGGAAATCGGGCAGCGGCGCCCGTTCCTCGGCGCTGTCCTGCGGGTTGATGTAAGGGTAGTTCGAGGCCGAAACATAGGGCAGTGAGCCCAGCGGCAGGCGATAGCCCAGCGCGGAATCGCCGGGGACCGCATAAAGCACGCCGCGCCGCACGCGCCAGCGTTCACTCATCCAGCGGGGCGCCTGTCGTTGCGACTGCCAGCGCTGGATGGGCAGGGCATGGCCGATGGGGTTGGTCAGGCCGCGCTGAAAGGTGCGCATGAAGCGGTTGCGCACCTCGGCGTCGTCCAGCTTGGGGTCGAGCGGGTCGGTGTTGTCGGGCAGTTGCGCCTCGCGCACGATCCATTCGACCGCATCTTCATAGACCGGCATGGCATAATCAGCGGCGATGCCGAGCTTTTCGGCGGTGGCGGCCAAAAAGCTTGCGGCCGTCTCTGAGGTCACGGGCTTGGGCGTGACCTTCTTTTTGGGCAAAGGCTGCCCGGCGATCAACGACATGTCCCGCCAGATGGGGACGCCATCGCGCCGCCAATAGATGGAATAGCCCCAGCGCGGCAGGCTTTCCCCGGGATACCATTTGCCTTGTCCGTGATGCAGCATCGAGCCGGGCGCGAAAGCATCGCGCAGCCGGCGGATCAGCGCATCGGCATAGGCGGCCTTGGTGGGGCCGACGGCATCGGCGTTCCATTCGGGCGCATCGAAATCGCCATCGGCGATGAAGGTGGGTTCACCGCCCATGGTCAGGCGCATGTCTTGCGCGCTGATGTCGGCATCCACCCGGTCGCCCAGCGCCAGCAGCGCTTCCCAGCGTTCGTCGGTGAAGGGTTTGGTGATGCGCACGGCTTCATGGATGCGCCGCACGCTCATTTCGAAATGGAAATCGACCTCGGCCGGTTCGGCCAAGCCGACGATGGGAGCGGCGCTGCGGTAATGGGGCGTGGCGGCGAGCGGGATATGCCCTTCGCCGGTCAGCATGCCCGAGGTGGCATCAAGCCCGATCCAGCCTGCGCCGGGAACATAGACCTCGGCCCAGGCGTGCAGGTCGCAGACATCCTGCGAAACGCCCTTGGGGCCCTCGACCGGGATCACGTCTGACGTCAGTTGGATCGAATAGCCCGAGACGAAACGCGCCGCCATGCCCAGCTTGCGCAGCAGATGCACCAGCAGCCAGGCGGAATCGCGGCAGGAGCCGCTGCCGATCTCCAGCGTCTCTTCCGGGGCCTGCACGCCCGCTTCCATGCGGATGACATAGTTGACCGCCTCATAGACCGCACGGTTGACCTCGACGAGGAAGTCGATCGTGCGGCCCTCCGCCCCGGCAAAGCGCTGATAGAGCGCATCGAACAGGGCGCCTTGCGGTTCGACCTCGAAATAGGCGGCCAGGTCGGCGGTCAGCTCGGGCGCATAGGTGAAGGGGCGGGTTTCGGCATACTCCTCGACAAAGAAGTCGAAGGGGTTGATCACCGCCATATCGGCCAGCAGATCAACCTCAATGCTGAAATGGTCGACCGGATCGGGGAAGACCAGCCGCGCCTGCCAATTGCCATGCGGGTCCTGCTGCCAGTTCATGAAATGATTGGCCGGGCTGATCTTGAGCGAATAATTCGGGATCGCCGTGCGACTGTGCGGCGCGGGCCGCAATCTGATCACCTGGGGGCCGAGACGAACCGGCTTGGAATAGCTGTAGCGGGTGAGGTGATGCAGCGCAGCTTGGATCATGCCAAGAATAGTGCTGGATTCCGTCTTGCACCGCAACACTTATTGCCGCGAAGGCCTGATGACTTCGCGGTTGCATCGCACAATGGATGATCAGCGCGGGCGTGAAGTTGCGCCGCGCAACATGTGCTGGTGCTACGCGTCCTGCGATCTCAGCTTTCGGGCAAGCGCCAGTCGATGGGGGCCTGCCCATGCGCGGCAAGAAAGGCATTGGTCTGGCTGAAGGGGCGCGACCCGAAAAAGCCGCGATGCGCCGAAAGGGGGCTGGGGTGAGGGGCCTCAAGGACAAGATGCCGTGGAGCCCGCAGGCCCGCAATTCGCGCCGCCTTCTTTTGCGCATGGCTGCCCCACAGTATGAAGACGCAAGGCTGGGGAGAGGCCGCGACGGTGGCGATGATGGCGTCGGTGATCGCTTCCCAGCCCATGTTTTGATGGGCGCCCGCATGCCCTTCCTCAACGCTCAGCGCGGTGTTGAGCAGCAGCACGCCCTGCCTTGCCCAGGCGTGCAGATCGCCATGGCGCGGGATCGGCAGGCCAAGGTCGGCGTGCAATTCCTTGTAGATGTTGACCAGCGAGGGCGGCACCTTGCCCCCCCGTTCCACCGAAAAGGCCAAGCCATGGGCCTGGCCCGCGCCGTGATAGGGGTCCTGTCCCAGAATGACCACCTTCACGTCCTGCGGCGCCACCAGGGCAAGGGCCGCGAATCTTTGCCCAGCCGCTGGGAAAATTTTCACCCCCTCCGCCGCGCGGGCATCGAGAAAGGCACTCAGCCGGCGCGCCTCGGGCGTGGTCAACACGGGGTCGAGCACCGGGCGCCATGCGGGGGGCAGATTGTCATCGAGCACGGGCATGGTCTTTCGCGATGGGGGTGCGGCGGTCATGGCACCCCGCTCTGCGATGGAAAAGAGAAGTTTCTCCCGGAAACGACAAAGCCGCCACAGCCCCTGGGGCCATGGCGGCTCAGTCTTGTGCCTGGCAGCAGCTTAGCGGGGCAGTTCCGAAATGCCCATCAGCGCCTCATCGACAGCCCGCGCCGCCTGGCGACCTTCACGGATCGCCCAGACCACCAGCGACTGGCCCCGGCGCATGTCGCCACAGGTAAAGATGCGCTCATCGCTGGTGCGATAGTTCAGCGTGTTGGCCGCGACATTGCCGCGCGCGTCCAGCGTCACACCCGCCTGATCGAGCAGCCCCGCCTTGCGCGGGCCGACAAAACCCATGGCCAGGAAGATGAGATCGGCCTTGAGGGTGAACTCGCTGCCCGGAATCTCGCGCATCTGCCCATCGACCCAGTCGACGCGCACGCATTCAAGGCCGGTCAGCTTGCCGTTTTCACCCACGCAGCGCTTGGTCAGCACGGCGAAGTCACGCTCCACGCCTTCCTCATGGCTCGAGGAGGTGCGCAGCTTCAAAGGCCAGTTGGGCCAGCTCAGCGCCTTGTTCTCCTTCTCGGGCGGCTTGGGCATGATTTCGAGCTGCGTCACCGAAAGCGCACCCTGACGGTTCGAGGTGCCGACACAGTCGCTGCCTGTGTCGCCGCCGCCGATCACCACCACATGTTTGCCCGTGGCCAGCAGCGAGCCACGCGGCGCGGCGCGAATTTCATCGTCGCCCGCGTTGCGCTTGTTCTGCTGGGTCAGGAATTCCATGGCGAAACGCACGCCCGGCAGCTCGAAACCGGGGATGGTGAGCGGGCGCGGGTCTTCCGCGCCGCCCGCCAGCACGATGGCGTCGAAGTTTTCCTTCAGGGACGCCACCGAAATGGTCACCCCCACCTCGACGCTGGTGCGGAAGGAGACGCCCTCGGCCTCCATCTGTACCATGCGGCGGTTGATGAGGTGCTTTTCCATCTTGAAGTCGGGAATGCCGTAACGCAGCAGCCCGCCGACGCGGTCGTTCTTTTCAAACACCGTCACCGAATGACCCGCGCGCGCCAGCTGCTGCGCGGCGGCCAGCCCCGCCGGTCCGCTGCCCACCACCGCGACCGATTTGCCGGTCTTCTTGGTGGGCACCTGCGGCGTGATCCAGCCCTCGTCCCAGCCCTTGTCGACGATGGCGCATTCGATCGACTTGATCGTCACCGGCTGGTCGACAATGTTGAGCGTGCAGGCCGCCTCGCACGGGGCGGGGCAGATCCGACCGGTGAACTCGGGGAAATTGTTGGTCGAGTGGAGGATCTCCAGCGCGCCCTGCCAATTGCCCTCATAGGTCAGATGGTTCCAGTCCGGGATGATGTTGTTCACCGGACAGCCGTTGTGGCAATAGGGAATGCCGCAATTCATGCAGCGCGAGGCCTGCGCCTGCAGCGCGCCCTCGGCATGGGGAATCACGAATTCCTTGTAATGGCCCACGCGCTCCTTGGGGTCCGCATAGCTGCGGTCCTGACGGTCAAGCTCGAGAAAGCCTGTTTCCTTGCCCATGTCGTAAAACCCTTTCTCGAACTTATTCAGCGGCGACAGAAGCGGCGGCGGCGCGCTCGGCTTCCATCTGCTTCAAGGCCTTGGCGTAATCGCGCGGCATGACCTTGACGAATTTGGCGACGGCATTGTCGAAATCGTCAAGCAGGGCGCGGGCGCGCTTGCTGCCCGTGTGGAGGTGGTGACGTTCCAGCAGGATGCGCAGGCGGTCCGCATCGTGACGCAGCATGTCGCCCATGCCCAGATCGTTCACGCCATGGGTGCGCTGCGTCGGGCGGCCAGCGCCCTCATCCTCGTCACGCGTGGCGTCAAAGCTGAGCAGATCGACCTGCGCCTTGTTGCACAGATCGGCAAAGTTGCCCGCCTCGTCATAGACATAGGCCACGCCGCCCGACATGCCGGCGGCAAAGTTGCGCCCCGTCTTGCCCAGCACGACGACCACGCCGCCGGTCATATATTCGCAGCCATGGTCACCCGTGCCCTCAACCACCGCGATGGCGCCCGAGTTGCGCACGGCAAAACGCTCACCGGCAACGCCGCCGAAGAAGGCCTCGCCCGAGATGGCGCCATAGAGCACCGTGTTGCCCACGATGATGTTCTGCGTGGGATCACGCTTCACATGGGTGGGCTGGCGCACGATCACGCGGCCGCCCGACAGGCCCTTGCCGACATAGTCATTGGCATCGCCCACCAGATCGAGCGTGATGCCATGGGCCAGGAATGCGCCGAAGCTCTGACCCGCCACACCCGTCAGGCTGACATGGATGGTGTTGTCGGGCAGGCCGGCATGGCCATAGCGCTTCGCCACCTCGCCCGAGAGCATCGCGCCGACCGTGCGGTTGACGTTGATGACCTCGCGCTCGATGCGCACCGTCTTGCCTTCGATCAGCGCGTCGGCGCTGGCCGAGATCAGATCGTTGTCGAGTGCGGCGTCGAGGCCATGGTTCTGCGTGCCGGTCCAGTTGAGCGAGGGACCATCACCCAGCGGCACCTGATGCAGCAGCTTGGAAAGATCGACGCCCTGCGCCTTCCAGTGGTGCAGCGCCTTCTTCATGTCGATGCGGTCCACCCGGCCGACCATCTCGGCCACCGTGCGGAAGCCCATTTCGGCCATGATCGCGCGCAGTTCCTCGGCCACGAAGAAGAAGTAGTTGATCACATCTTCAGGCGTGCCGGTGAAGCGGGCGCGCAGAACCGGGTCCTGCGTGGCAACGCCCACCGGGCAGGTGTTGAGGTGGCATTTGCGCATCATGATGCAGCCAGCGGCAATCAGCGGCGCGGTGGCGAAACCGAACTCGTCAGCACCCAGCAGCGCGCCGATGGCCACGTCGCGGCCCGTGCGCAGACCGCCATCGACCTGCACGCAGATGCGCGAACGCAGATTGTTGAGCAGCAGGGTCTGCTGCGTCTCGGCCAGACCAATCTCCCAAGGCGAACCGGCATGGGTCAGCGAGGTGAGCGGCGAGGCACCCGTGCCGCCCTCGTAACCCGAGATCGTCACATGGTCCGCCCGGGCCTTCGACACGCCGGCGGCCACCGTGCCCACGCCCACTTCCGACACCAGCTTGACCGAGATGCGGGCGCGCTGGTTGACGTTCTTGAGGTCGTGGATCAGCTGCGCCAGATCCTCGATCGAATAGATGTCATGATGCGGCGGCGGCGAGATCAGGCCCACGCCGGGCGTGGAATGCCGCGTCTTGCCGATCGTCTTGTCGACCTTGTGGCCGGGCAGCTGGCCGCCTTCACCGGGCTTGGCGCCCTGGGCCATCTTGATCTGGATGTCGTCGGCATTGACCAGATATTCCGTCGTCACGCCAAAGCGGCCCGAGGCCACCTGCTTGATCGACGAACGCATCGTGTCGCCATTGGGCATCGGCTTGAAGCGCGAGGGGTCCTCGCCACCTTCGCCCGTGTTCGACTTGCCGCCGATGCGGTTCATGGCAATGGCCAGCGTGGTGTGCGCCTCCCAGCTGATCGAGCCATAGCTCATCGCGCCGGTGGCAAAACGCTTGACGATCTCCGAAGCCGGTTCGACCTCGTCGAGCGGCACCGCCTTGTCGCCCTTCTTCAGCTCCATCAGACCACGGATGGTCAGATTGCGCTCGGACTGGTCGTTGATCGACTGGGCGAATTCCCGATATTTTTCGGGGATGTTGCCGCGCACCGCATGCTGCAGGCTGGCCACGTTCGACGGGGTCCAGGCGTGTTCCTCACCGCGCAGGCGGTACTGATAGATGCCGCCCACATCGAGCATGCTCTTGTAGATGGGGTTGTCGCCATAGGCACAGGCGTGACGGCGCACGGTTTCCTCGGCCACCTCCAGCAGGCCCACGCCTTCGATGGTGGTGGCGGTGCCGGTGAAGTAGCGTTCCACAAAGGCGGAAGACAGGCCAATGGCGTCGAAGATCTGCGCGCCGCAATAGGACTGATAGGTGCTGATGCCCATCTTGGACATGACCTTCAGAATACCCTTGCCGATCGCCTTGATGAAGTTCTTCTGAACCTCATAGGTGGTCAGCGGCAGCTCCTTCTTGACGCGGATATCCTCCAGCGTCTCGAAGGCGACATAGGGGTTGATCGCCTCCGCGCCGAAACCGGCCAGAGCGCAGAAGTGATGCACCTCGCGCGCCTCGCCCGTCTCGACCACCAGGCCCACCTGCATGCGCAGGCCCTGACGGACGAGGTGGTGGTGGATCGCCGCCGTCGCCAGCAGCGAGGGCATGGCGATACGGTCCGGCCCCTGCGCGCGGTCCGACAGGATCAGGATGTTCTTGTCGGCCAGCACCGCTTCGGTGGCCGCCCAGCACATTTCCTTGATCGCCTGCTCCAGCCCTTCGGCGCCGCTCTTGGCATCCCAGGTGGTGTCAATCGTATCGGTGCGGAAGGCGCCATCGAGCGCAGCTTCCACGCTGCGGATCTTGGCCACATCCTCATTGGTCAGGATTGGCTGGTCGATTTCCAGACGCTTGTGCAGCCCGGCTTCGCGGCCCAGCAGGTTGGGGCGCGGCCCGATCATGGAGACCAGCGACATGACCAGCTCCTCGCGGATCGGGTCGATCGGCGGGTTGGTCACCTGCGCGAAGTTCTGCTTGAAATAATCGAACAGCAGGCGTGACTTGCGCGACAGCACGGCAATCGGCGTATCGGTGCCCATCGAGCCGAGCGGATCATCGGCATAGATGGCCATGGGCTCAAGGAAGCGCGAGACATCTTCCTGCGTGTAGCCAAAGGCCTGCTGGCGATCGAGCAGGCTGGTGGTTTCGGTCGGCAGGGCGGCCAGTTCGGGCTCCACCACCTCAAGATCCTTGAGGTTGTACTGCGCGGCGTCCAGCCATTCCTCATAGGGGTGCTCGTTCGACAGACGCGACTTGATGTCCTCGTCCTCGATGATGCAGCCTTCCTCAAGGTCGATGAGCAGCATGCGACCGGGCTGGAGACGCCACTTGCGCACGATGTTATCTTCCTTGAAGGGCAGCACGCCGCTTTCCGAAGCCATCACCACGATGTCATCGTCGGAGACAAGGAAGCGCGCGGGGCGCAGGCCATTGCGGTCCAGCGTGGCGCCGATCTGGCGGCCATCGGTGAAGGCAACCGCCGCCGGGCCATCCCAGGGTTCCATCAGCGCGGCGTGATATTCGTAGAAGGCGCGACGTTTGGCATCCATCAGCGGATTGCCGGCCCATGCCTCGGGGATCAGCATCATCACCGCATGGGCCAGGCTGTAGCCGGCAGCCAGCAGCAGTTCGAGCGCATTGTCGAGGCAGGCCGTGTCCGACTGCCCATGCGGGATGATCGGCCACATCTTGTCGAGGTCGGGCCCGATCAGCGGCGATTCCATGATGCGGCGGCGCGCATTCATCCAGTTCACATTGCCGCGAACCGTGTTGATCTCGCCATTATGCGCGATGAAGCGGAAGGGATGCGCCAGCTTCCAGCTCGGGAAGGTGTTGGTCGAGAAACGCTGGTGCACCAGACCCAGCGCCGAGACGCAGAGCGGGTTGGTCAGGTCCTCGTAGAAGCCGCCCACCTGCGTGGCCAGCAGCAGGCCCTTGTAAACGATGGTGCGCGTGGAAAAGCTGGGCATGTAGAGCTGGGTGATGCCCGGCAGCCCGTGCTTTTCGGCCAGCGCCTTCAGCGGGTTCTGCGTCTGCTTGCGGATGGCCAGCAGCTTGCGCTCGAAAGCGGCCTGGCTGGCGCAATTCTCGCCCCGGCCCACGATGCACTGGCGGATAACGGGCATGGATTCGATGACGGTCTTGCCAAGGCCATCCATGCACACCGGCACATCGCGCCAGCCGATCAGATGCTGGCCTTCCTTGGCGATGAACTTTTCGAAGGTGTCGACGATGAACTTCTGGCTCGCCTCATCCTGCGGCAGGAAGCACATGGCCACGCCATAGTCGCCTGGCTGGGGCAGGGTGACGCCTGCCTTGCCGGCCCAGTCGCGCAACAGCGCATCGGGAAGCTGGATCAATATGCCCGCGCCATCGCCCAGCAGCGGGTCGGCGCCTACCGCGCCGCGATGGTCGAGGTTTTTCAGAATTTCCAGGGCCTGGGTAATGATCTCGTGGCTTTTCGCACCTTTGATATGCGCAACAAAACCAACACCGCACGCATCGTGCTCGTTCTTCGGATCGTAGAGGCCCTGGGGCTCTGGAAAACCCATCGATTATCTTTCCTGAAACATGAGAAGAGCAGCTCACCGAAGTGGCCGCCCTCTCGCCTAACCTGTGTTTTGGACACGCGAATCATGACGCCCACACGACATGAAATGCGCAATTTGACCCATGCCGTTTGCGGGCGCTTTTGGCAACTGCGAAAGGTCGGGCCGAGCCACTTTCAGGGCACGGTGTTGTAAGGAATAGCCATTCACCCCGGCAAAGATCGCCAAGAATCTGACGTTTGGCGGGGTTTGCGTGTAACTATTTTACTTCGCGCAGATTCGCCAGGGCAGAGCGCAGGCTGGCCTGCGGCGCGGGGCGTTCGCCATGGTCCCGCTCTTCCTCGGCAGGCAAAACGGCGTCGAGCAGGTCGTTGACGGCAACCGGCGGCACGCTCTTCTTGTCGCGGCTGTGGATCGCCATGGCGAGGCGCTCGATCAGTTCGACATGGCTCAGCTCGCTCAGCGATGCCTGGTTGATCCGCTCGCCGGCCGAGGCGCGCGGATGTACCGGTGTGGCGCCGATCAGCGCGGGCGTCTCGACCTCGGGCGTGGCTGGCAGAGCAGGCTCGACCGCGCGCAGCGGCACCGCACCGATCTTGGGCAGGATGCTGGGGATCGTCAGGCGCGCGCCGATGGCTGGTGGCAGATCGCTGTCGCTGACCACCGGGGGCAGGGCGTGCCAGCCTTCGTCAAAGCTGTCGTCCTGCGCGTCGAGCGCGCCCACATCGATCGTCGGCTGATCATGCAGGTCGAGATCATGCAGGTCGAGATTGTCACCCTGCGTGGCCTGCGCATCTGCGGCAGCCGCCACGTTCGCCTCGGGCTCGGCCGATGGAACCGCCGTGGCGAGGGGCAGGATAGAGGGCTGCGCGGCGACATCATCGCGCGCACGCGGCGCATCGGCCTGAGGCTCGTAGTTTTTCGGTTCGGCACGATGGGGCGCCGCATCGTCCCAGGCGCTTGACGCGCGGCCCAGGCCTTCGTCTCCCAGTTCCGCATGGGCGCTGATCGGGCGGCGCGCGGGGGCGTCGGGATGGCGGTCACGCTGGCGCAGCTGAAACTCCTCACCATCGGCGATCGGGGCCGGGCGCATGACGCGGGCCACAACCCAGCCAAGGCCGGCGCCCACCACGCCCATGGCCACCGCCGCCAGCAGGCGTGCCTTGACACCCAGTGGCGGCGCGGCGGCGGGAAGGATCTCGTCGATCTTCATTGCGAGCACCCAATGTTCCAGCGTGGCGCCTTCGATCGCCAGCACCGAAAGGCCAAACAGCGCGGCAAACCACAGCATCACCAAAGGGCCGAACAGCGGATGGCCGGCGAGTGGGGCGCGCTGTGCCCTGGGTTGGGTGGAGTATGCCAATGCCTTTGTCCCCATCATCGCTGCCATGCCGGGCGCATGTGCCCGGCAGGTTCAGGCCGCCGCGTTCAAGGGCGCCATGGTGCTACTAATGCGCGAATTTATCAATTCTTGGTAAACGTCGAGATAACGCGCCGCATTCCGGTGCCAATCGTGGTTTTCCGCCACATGTTTGCGCCCCGCGATGCGCCGCATGTCCCAATTCGACCGATCCGAGAGCAAACGCGCCAGCGCTTCGCCGCAGGCGCGTGGCGAATCGGGCGTGAAGAGCGTGCCGGTGATCGCATCGACCATCAGCTCGCGGTGGCCGCCCACGTCGCTGGCCGCCACCAGCTTGCCCTGCGCCATGGCTTCGAGCGGCTTGAGCGGGGTGACGAGATCGGTCAGCCGGCTTTTTTTGCGAGGGTAGGCCATGATATCGCACAGCGCGTAATAGCGCTCGACCTCCTGATGTGGCACGCGGCCGACGAAATGGATCGCCCTGGCTGCCGGGCTGGCCAGAGCCCGCGCGCGCAGCGCCTCGCCGCGCGGGCCGCCACCCACCATGAGGAGGCGCGCATCGGGGTGCTGTTCGATCAGCACCGGCATGGCGTCGATCAGATCGTCGAGACCTTCGTAATCATAAAAACTGCCGATGAAGCCGATGACCGGCCCCTTGCCCAGTCCCAGATCGCGGGCGAAATTCTCGTCACGCGGGGGCGGGGCGCCGAACAGCGTCAGGTCGACGCCGTTGGGCATGATGGTGATGCGTTCAGCCGCATTGCCGCGCGCGATCAGATCCTGCTTCAGCCCGTCGCAGATCGTCACCACCGCATCGGCATGCGTCACGACATAGTCTTCGAGCCGCCGGGTCAGGTTGTATTTGAGCCCGCCTGCCCGGCCCGTGCCATTGCCCACGGCGGCATCCTCCCAAAAGGCGCGGATCTCATAGACCAGTGGAATGCCCAGCCGCCGCGCCGCGCGCAGCCCCGCCAGACCACAAAGCGAGGGCGAATGGGCATGCAGCACATCGGGTCGCCATTCCTTGGCCATCGCGACGATGCTTTCGGTCAGCGCACTCACCTCGCGCCATTCGCGCAGGACCGCAGGGCCGCCGGCCTGCCCGCGCGTGCGGTGAAAGGTCAGCCCCTCGGCCTGTTCGACATCCGGGCCGGGGTCGGGATGGCGCAGGCCGGTGATGCCGCGCACCCCCAGGCCCAATGCTTCCTGCGCTTTCAGAATCGCGCGGGTGCGGAAGGTGTATCCGCTATGCACCGGCAGCGAATGATCGAGGATATGGAGAATCCTTGCCATGGCCGCGATGTCTAGGCGGGAAAGGCTTAACGCTCCGTCAACCGCTCGCTGCTAGACCCTCGCCATGTCAGCCGCGCGCGGATGACATGCGCGGCACATGGGCACAGACCATGGCCATGGGCGGAAAGACGCGGCATTGATTGACTATCTGGCCATTGGAGTGACCCATCTGCTGCTGGTGCTGGCCATGCTGCGCTTGCTCGCGCGCGGGGATCTGGACCGTGATAGGCCGGGGCCGCCCGCCGATGCCGCGCCGCCCGGCGACATGACGCCGATCACCACCAGCCCCAAGGCGACGCATGGTGCGGGCCGCGTCGGCGTGCCCCGCCTGCCACGATTGGGAGGACGCGGGCGTGCTTAATCTGGCGCTGGCCTGCTTCGTGCTGATGCTGCTGGCGCTGGGGCTGCGCCGCCCCTTCATCTGGGTGCTGCTCTATCTGTACATCGACATTCTGGCGCCGCAGAAATTCCCCTTCTCGCTGCTGGCCAGCGTGCCGATCTCGCTGATCGCCTTTGTGCTGGCGGTGGTGGGCTGGGCCTTGTTCGACGACAAGACCGGCCTGCGCTTCTCCTTCCGCCAGGCGCTGCTGCTGTTGCTGCTCATCTATTGCGGCATCTCCACCCAGACCGCCGCTTTCCCCGGCCCCGCCGCCGGCAAATGGGACTGGGTGTGGAAGGCGCTGGTCTTTGCCATTTTCATGCCGCTGACGCTGACCACCCGTTTGCGGCTGGAGGCCGCCTCGCTGGTCATGGTGCTGTCGGCCGCGGCCATCATCATCGAAGGGGCGATCAAGACGCTGGCGGGCGGCGGCGGCTACAACATGCTCAAATTCTTCGTGAACGACAACACCGGCCTTTACGAGGGGTCGACACTGGCCACGGTGGGCATCGCGCTGGTGCCGCTGGCTTTGTGGGTGTCGCGCCATGGGACCGTCTTTCCGCCCGATTGGCGCACGCGGCTCTTCGGCCTTGGCGTGGGCTTTGCCGCCCTGCTCATCCCGGTGGGGACGGAGGCGCGCACGGGGCTGCTCTGCGCCGGGCTGCTGGCGGTGCTGATGCTGCGCACGGTGAAAAATCGCGGTCTGTATATCGTGATGATGGCGCTGGCCGGTTTCATTGCCATGCCGCTGCTGCCCAGCAGCTTTGCCAAGCGCATGAACACGATCGAGAATCACAAGGCGGACGAATCCGCCTCCACCCGCATCGCCGTGTGGACCTGGACCCTGCATTACGTTGCCGACCATCCCTTTGGCGGCGGCTTCGAGGCCTATCGCGGCAACAAGCTGGTGATCGACACGCAAAGCGCTTCCTCGGCGGGTGGTGTCACCACCATGAAGGATGGCGAGACGACCGATGCGGGCCGCGCCTTCCATTCGGCCTATTTCGAGATGCTGGGGGAACAGGGCTGGGCAGGCCTTGCCTTGTGGTTGACGATCCAGATCAGCGGCATCGTGCAACTCGAAGGCGCCTTGCGGCATTTGCGCAAATCCGCTGACCCGCGTGACAAGCGCGACGCCGCCATGGCGCTGGCCCTGCAACAGGGGCATATCGTCTATATGCTGGGCGCCTGCTTCGTCGGCATCGCTTTCCAGCCTTTCATCTACATGCTCATCGGTCTGCAGATCGCGCTGGTGCGCCAGGTGGGCGAGAGGCGGCGGGCGCGCCTTCAGCCTGCCGGACGGATGCGGATGCAGGGGGCGACTGCCTGACCCGCCTCGGCAAGGCGCAAACGCCCTTGCCATCCGTCTTGTGCAAGAGCAGGGCCGCGCCATGTCCCTCCAGCCTCAGGACGCGGTGATCGTTTCAGCCGCGCGCACCCCCATTGGCCGCGCCTTTCGCGGCAGTCTGGCTTCCATTCATCCCGTTTCGCTGGGTGCCCATGCCATGGCGGCCGCCGTCCAGCGTGCGGCAATCGACCCTGCCGAGATCGAGGATGTCATCTGGGGGGCGGCGATGCTGCAGGGCGGGCAATGCCCCAACATCGCGCGGCTGGCGGCCCTGCGCGCGGGCCTGCCCGCCAGCGTCGCGGGGGTGAGCATCGAGCGGCAATGCGCCTCGGGCCTGATGAGCCTGGCCATGGCCGCGCGCACCATCCGCGCGGGCGAGGGTGATGTGCTGCTGGCCGGCGGGCAGGACTCGATCAGCCAGGTGCAGACCGGCGCTTTCCGCTATGACCCGGATCCGGCGCTTGTCGCGCTTTGGCCCGATGCCGATATGATGATGGTCGATACGGCGCAGACGATCGTCGCGCGCCATGGTGTGACCCGCGCGGAGATGGATGATTATGCGCTCGCCTCGCATCAGCGCGCGGCGGCGGCGCAGGCTGCCGGGGCTTTCGACGCGGAAATTGCCCCTGTCGCCTTGCCCGATGGTCGCATGCTGGACCGGGATGAGGGCGTGCGCCCCTCTGCCAATGCGCGGACCATGGCGCGCCTCTCGCCTCTGCCGGGCGGCGCGGCGCTGACGGCCGGCAATGTCAGCCCGATGTCCGATGGCGCGGCGGGCATGGTGATGATGAGCGCGCGCGAGGCACAGCGGCGAGGGCTTGCGCCCCTGGGGGCCTTCATCGGCATGGTGTCGGTGGGCACGGCGCCGCGCGACATGGCGCTGGGGTCGATCGCGGCGGTGCCACGCCTGCTCGCGCGCCACGGTCTGGGCGTGGCGGATATCGATCTGTGGGAGATGAACGAGGCCTTTGCCGTGCAGGTCATCCTGTGCCGCGATACGCTCGGCATTCCGCATGACCGGCTCAATGTGAACGGCGGGGCCATCGCGCTGGGCCATCCCTATGGCATGACCGGCGCGCGGCTGGCGATGCACGCGCTGATCGAGGGGCGGCGGCGCGGCGCGCGCCATGTAGTGGTGACCATGTGCGTGGGCGGCGGACAGGGGGTAGCAGCTTTGCTTCAGGTGATGTAACGGAAAGCCCGCTTGGGGATCTGGCGCTGCTGGAGCATGTTTTTGCTACCGATGCCGCTTGCGGTAAATCGGCGGTAAATGTTGTCTTTTCCAGTTGGTGGCGTCGGCCATCTCCCGGCAAGAATCGCCTGTTACCCCCTTTGCGTTCATCCTTGCCGGTCAGAGAAAGGCCAGACCCATTCAGCCGTCCCGCTCCTTTGTCGGACAGTCGCGTCTGCGCAGCCGGACGGTGGCCGTCGTGCTGTCGCTGGCCATTCTCGTGCTCTTCATGCTGGCGCTGCTCAGCCTGGGGCTGGTGGGGCCCGGCAATGGCCATGGTGATCACCGGCTCACCTCGATCAACATCTCGCCCGACAAGCAGGAAACGCAAAGCAAGCCCACGCCGCGAAAGCAGCAGCCGGTGCAGACCGCTGCCGCCGCGCCGCGCCCGGCGCCCTTGCAAAAGCCCGATACCACCCCGCCGCCACCGCCCGTACCGGGGCCGCCGGGGTTCATCCATCTTTCCCATGACGAGCTGGCCGCTGCCGACATCGGCAAGATGCCCAAACCGGCCAGCGGTGGCGGTGCCTCGGGTTCGGGCGCCAAGGCTGGGGGCGACGGGCCGGGCGGTGCGGTGCTTTACAATGCCCGCTGGTATCGCGAGCCGACTGACGCCGAGATCGGCCCCTATCTCAAGGGCAACCGCCCGCCGGGCGCCTGGGCGATGATCGCCTGCAAGACCATCGACCATTTCCATGTCGAGGATTGTGAGGAGCTGGAGGAATCGCCGCGCGGTTCGGGGCTGGCGCGCGGGCTGCGCCAGGCGGCCTGGCAATTCCTCATCTGGCCGCCGCGCGTCGATGGCAAGCCGATGGTGGGCGCCTGGGTGCGTATCCGTTTTGACTTCACGCGCCCGGCGGGGGCGGGTGGCTCAGACGGAAACTGAGGCCACCCGGGCCAGTCGCCAGGTGCGTCAGGCCGCTGCCTGACGCTTGCCCGGAGTAGCGGACCGTACCGCGTCGCGCTGGCCATGCGCGGCCATCCAGTCCTCGACGGTCGGGGCAACCAGATTGCGCCATTTCGACCCGTTGAAGATGCCGTAATGGCCCACCTTCTCGACCAGCAGATAGCGCTTCATCGCCTCGGGCAGGCCGGGCGTCAGCTTGAGTGCGGCGCGCGTCTGGCCAATGCCTGAAATATCGTCACGCTCACCTTCCACCGCCAGAATGGCCGTGTCGGTGATGGCATCCAGATCGACCAGCTTGCCGCGATGGATGAATTCACCCTTGGGCAGAGAATGGCGCTGGAACACATGCTCGATGGTTTGCAGGTAGAATTCGGCGGTCATGTCGCAGACGCTGCGATATTCCTCGTAGAAGGCCTTGGAGCCATTGGCGCTTTCGCCGTCGCCTTCGACCAGATGGCGGAACATCTGCCAGTGGCTCATCATATGGGTCTGCAAATTCATCGAGATGAAGCCGGCCAGTTGCAGGAAGCCGGGGTAAACCTTGCGGCCGGCACCGGGGTAATGCAGCGGCACGGTGGCGATGACACTGTGCTGGAACCAGGCGAGCGGCCGGTCGGTCGCGACATCATTGACGCTGGTGGGCGCCTCGCGCGTGTCGATGGGGCCACCCATCATGGTCAGCGTCAGCGGGCGGCTGGGGTGCTTGTCCTTGGCCATCACGGCGGTGGCGGCCAGCGCGGGCACGCTGGGCTGGCAGACGGCCAGCATATGGGCGCGCTGGCCCGAGGAGGACTGGCTGATATGGTCGAGGAAGCCGATCAGATAGTCGATGTAATCGTCAAGGTCGAAGCGCCCCTCGCTGGTGGGGACCATGCGTGCATCGGCCCAGTCGGTGATATAGACCACGCTGCGTTCCATCATGCGGCGCACCGTGCCGCGCAGCAGCGTGGCATAGTGGCCGCTCATCGGCGCGACGATCAGCAGCGAGGGCGCATCCTTGGGCAGGCCGGCATGCTCAAAGCGCAGCAGATTGCCGAAGGGGCGATGCACGACGATCGCCTCGGTGGCCGGATAGGCCTTGCCGTCCACGGTAACCGTCTCGATATCGAAACTGGGTTTGCCCCGCGCCATGGCGGCATGGGCGAAGACATCGAGCGCGCTGGCCATCACCGGCCCCATGCCCATGAGCCCGGGCTGGACGATGGGATTCGTCAGCGTCTGGGCCATCACCGAGGCCCATGAGCTGGCACCAGAGAGAAAACTGCGCTGTAATTCGTACATATTATAGAGCATGAGACACATTCCTGCGTGCCGGCCTTGCGGGGGTGGACCGGCTGCGGTGTTACCGCAAGTTCGTGACAATGTGGGCCTTGCCTGGCCTTGTTGCAATGCACCTTGTGGTTGTGAGATCCCAAAAGACGACCCTGGCACGATAAAATAGCGGGTGGCGCGCCATTCCATCGCGGCGGGAAATGCTCTAGGGACCGGGCCCATGACCATCGACGCGCCCGCTTCAGCCGCCGACCCAGCGCCCAGCGCAGAGGCTTCCGTGAACGCCACGCAGAGCGCCGCGCCGCCGCCGGCCAAGCGTAGTCTGGGGTCGCTGCGCATGATCTGGCGGGCGGGCATCGCCTATCCCGGGCGGCTGGCCATGGCGCTTGCGGCGCTGGTGACCACGGCCTTGTCGACGCTGGCCGTGCCGATGGTATTTCGCCTCATCGTCGACCGGGCCTTTGCGGCGGGCAAGAACCCGGATGACATCGGCATCTGGTTCGAGGGGCTGATGGGGGTGATCCTGATCCTCGCCCTGGGTACGGCGGTGCGCTTTTACAATGTGAGCTGGCTGGGCGAACGCGTGGTGGCCGACATCCGCATTGCCGTGCAGCGCAACCTGTTGCGCCTGCCTCCCAGCTTTTTCGAGGCCAATTCGCCGCGTGAAATCTCCAGCCGCCTGACCTCGGACACGTCGCTGATCGAGCAGGCGGTGGGCTCGACGGTGTCGATTGCCTTGCGCAATGCCATCACGGCGGTGGGCGGGGTCGCCTATCTCTTCCTGCTGGCCCCCCGCCTGACGCTGTGGCTGGTGACGGGGATCATCTGCGTGGTGGTGCCCATCGTCACCTTCAGTCGCCGTCTGCGCAGCATCTCGCGCACCAGCCAGGACCGGGTGGCCGAGATCGGCGGCCTCGTCACCGAAGTGCTGGGCGCGACCCGCATCGTGCAGGCCTTCAACCAGGAGCAGCTTGAAGCCGACCGCTTCAGCGGCGCGGTGGAGCGCAGCTTTGCCACCGCCAAGCGGCGGATTCTCATCCGCTCGGCGATGACCAGCACGGTGATCTTCCTGGTTTTCGGCGCGCTCAACCTGCTGATGTGGCGCGGCGCGGTGGGCGTGGCCCGCCATGAGATCACCGGCGGCACCATCGCGGCCTTTGTGCTGACGGGGGCCGTGGTGGCCGGCGCCTTCGGCTCGCTTTCGGAAGTCTATGGCGATCTGGTGCGGGCCGCCGGTGCCGCCAGCCGGTTGACCGAACTGCTCACCGAAAAGCCCGCGATTGCCGCGCCCGCTCGCCCTTTGCCACTGCCCGTGCCCGCGCGCGGCAGTCTGAGTTTCGAGGGCGTGACCTTCCGCTATCCCGCGCGGCCCGATGTGGCGGCGCTGGCCGATTTCACGCTGAAGGTGGAGCCGGGCGAGACGGTGGCCATCGTCGGTCCCTCGGGCGCGGGCAAGAGCACCATCTTCCAGCTGGCCGAGCGGTTTTACGATCCCCATGCTGGCGCCATCAAGCTTGATGGCGTGCCGCTGACCGGGGCTGATCCCGCCGAGATCCGCCGCCGCATTGCCCTCGTGCCGCAGGAAGGCGTGCTCTTCGCCGCCTCGGCGCGCGACAATCTGCGCTATGGCTATTGGAACGCCAGCGACGATCAGATCTGGGACGCGGCGCGCGCCGCCAATGCCGAGGACTTCCTGCGCGCCCTGCCCGAGGGGCTCGACACCCATCTGGGCGAGAATGGCGCGCGCCTGTCGGGCGGCCAGCGCCAGCGCGTCGCCATCGCCCGCGCGCTGCTGCGCGAGGCGCCGATCCTGCTGCTGGATGAAGCAACCAGCGCACTGGACGCGGAAAGCGAAAGGCTGGTGCAGGATGCGCTCGACCGGCTGATGGCCAGCCGCACCACGCTGGTCATCGCCCACCGCCTCTCCACCGTGCGCGCGGCGGACCGTATTGTGGTGATGGATGGCGGGCGCATCGTCGAGGTGGGGCGCCATGACGAGCTCGTGCGGGCAGGCGGGCTCTATGCGCGCCTTGCATCTTTGCAATTTGACGAGGCGGCGCTGAGCGCGGAATAAGGCGCAACCTCTCCACCCCCCTCCCCAAGGCCCTTGAAAGCCCTTGAAAGGACCTGCGCCCTCATGTCGCTGACCACCACCGCCATTCTCCTCGGCATTGTCGAGGGGCTGACCGAATTTCTTCCTGTCTCCTCCACGGGCCATCTGGTTCTGGCGACCCGCTTTTTCGGCTATGATGAAAAGCCGTGGGAAGTGTTCAACATCGTCATCCAGTTGCCGGCGATTCTGGCAGTGGTGGTGGTCTACTGGCGCACCATCTGGGCGGTGATCCGCGGGCTGCTGCATGGGGAGCAAGGGGCATTCCGCTTCGTGCGCAACATTCTCGTTGCCTTCATTCCCGCCGCCGTGCTGGGCGTGTTGCTGAAAAAGAAGATCGACGCGCTGCTGGAAAACCCCACGGTGATCGCCTGGGCGCTGCTGCTGGGCGGCATTGCGATCATCGTCATAGAAAAGCTGATCAAGCAGGGCAGGCATTCGGGCCTGGCCGATCTGCCCTGGACCAAGTCGCTCTCGGTCGGTTTCATGCAGTGCCTCGCCATGGTGCCGGGCGTCAGCCGTTCGGGCGCGACGATCATGGGCGCGCTGGCCATGGGGATCGAGCGGCGCACCGCGGCGGAGTTCAGCTTTTTTCTGGCCATTCCCACCATGTTCGGCGCCACGGCCAAGCAATTGTTCGACCACCGGCACGAACTGAGCAGTGGTGTGGCGCAGGTCGGCTTCACCCAGATCGCCATTGGTTCGGTGGTGTCCTTTCTGGTGGCATTGGCGGTGATCAAACCCTTTGTCGGCTATGTCGGGCGTTCAGGCTTCATGCCTTTCGCGCTTTACCGCATCGTGCTGGGCGTGGCGGCGCTGGCCTGGCTGGCCCACAGCTGATTCGCACTGGCGCGATTCGCCCACGGGCGCCTGAGCCTTTGCTGAATTGCCCCGCGATTCGCGCCCGGACGCATCAGGCGCGCGATGACTCAGGTTTGCCGCCGCCATCCGATCCTTTTAATCTCCACCGCTGGAGGGGGAAGGTGAAAGGATGGGGCAATGAACCTTCTTGTCATTCTTCTTGCCGGCGCTGTCATTGGCGGGCTGGCCGGTTTTGTCTTTCGCAGCGGCAGTGTCGCGCTGCATATGGCGCTGGGCACGGCGGGCGCGTTTCTGGCCGGAGCCATGGGGGGCGAGGCATTGCTTGAAGGCGTTGGCCCCGTCACGATGATGGCGGCTGCGTTTGGCGCTGTCGCGCTGGTGGCCGGCGCTCATATGGTGACGCGTGATGCTGACGCTGTCTCGCGTCGGGCCGGGCAGCCGCGATCCGATCGTTGAGCGCGCCTTGGGCTTGACTCTGGCACGCCGCTGCGCCAAGGGGCACAGCCTTGAAGGGCGGTGCGCCTCGCGCGGCACCGCTCTTGGCTTTTTATCGGGCTGTTCATTGACATGGCAATCAAGCCTTGGCGGTGGGTCAGCCAGCAGGGAATTTTAGGAAAGCGCCATGGCAAAGCCCGCAACCGTCAAGATCCGGCTGGTTTCGACCGCCGACACCGGCTTCTTCTATGTGACCAAGAAGAACCCCCGCAACACGACCGAAAAGTTCGTGTTCAAGAAGTATGATCCCGTCGTGCGCAAGCATGTCGAGTTCAAGGAAGCCAAGATCAAGTAATTCAGCGCGGGTTCAAGCCGGCGCTGGCAGGCGAGGCCCATGACCCGGATGAATGAACGACAGGCTTCGAACCTGATGAGCGCCCTGAAAACTGGTTCCATAAAGGCTGGTTTGCCGGGCAAGTTCGCGAAAAGGCTGCTGCCCATGGGGTTGGCGGCCTTTTTGCGTGGCGTGGCGCCCGTGACGCTGGGTGTGCTGGCGGGCGGGGCGGCCATGCTGCCTGCCGCCGCCATGGCACAGCCTGCCAATGAGCTGGCGCAGGCGGTCGCCGCGCTGCGGTCGATCACCACGATGCGCGCCGATTTCGTGCAGAGCGATTCGAACGGCGGGCAGGTGCGCGGCGTGCTCTGGATGAAGCGCCCGGGCAAGCTGCGTTTCCAGTATCAGCCCGGCTATCCCATGACGATCCTGTCGGACGGGCACGCCCTGTTCATGATCGACAAGGAGGTCAACCAGACCCAGCGCTGGCCGATCAACAACAGCCCGATGGGCGCTCTGCTGAACCCCAACCGCGATGTGGCGCAATATGGCCGCGTGCTGCCCGGCATGGACCCGGGGGTGACGGCGATCGAGGTGCATGACAAGTCGCATCCCGAATATGGCACGATGACGCTGGTGCTGCGCCACAAGGCCGGGGCGCCCGGCGGCATGCAGCTGGAAAGCTGGATCACACGGGACGCGCAGAATCGCCAGACGCGAATCGTTCTCTCCGCTCAGCAATATGGCGTGAACGCGCCGGAGGATCTGTTCAGGTTCACCGACACAAGGGCGCGGCCACATAAATAGGTCTTGTGCCTCGTTAACTATCTGATTTTTTATAAAACCCCGCAATGTGCCAACACCTTGCGGGGTTTTTCTCGCCCCGCGAAATATCACATTTCGCACCAGTTCTATGACAATCTGCGACAAGTCTGGCGGTTTCGTTCACTTGGGAGACAGGGAAAACCCGCTAGAACACTCTTGTCAGGACGGAACGACACAGCGGGTTTCCCCCCTGTTGCCCGCTACCCCAAAACGTTCCGCCTGATTGCGTGACGAACGCAAACATAAAACCCTCGTCCCACTGCCCCCGGGACGAGGGTTTTTTTGTTGCCCCATGCCCCTGCGACGGGCTGGTCAGGCGCGCTTCATGGCCCTACATCACGGCGCATGATCACCATTGCCACCTGGAACATCAATTCGGTGCGGCTTCGCATGCCGCTGGTCGAACGCTTTCTGACGGAACATGCACCCGACGTGCTGTGCCTTCAGGAAATCAAGACGGTGGAAGAGCTCTTCCCCCACGAGGCTTTTGAGGCGCTGGGCTATACCCACCGCGCGGTGCATGGGCAGAAGGGCTATCATGGCGTGGCCACGGTCAGCCGCCTGCCGCTCGACGAGGTGAACCGGCATGACTGGCAGGCCAATGGCGAGGCGCGCCATGTTGGCGTGCGCCTGCGCTCATCGGGTCTGGTGATCGAGAATGTCTATATTCCCGCAGGTGGCGATGAGCCCGATCGCGCCATCAACCCCAAATTCGGGCAGAAGCTTGATTTCCTCGAACGGATGATTGGCTGGGCCGAAGCGGTGAACGAGCCGACGCTGATCGTGGGTGATTTCAACATAGCCCCGCTCGAATCGGATGTGTGGAGCCACAAGGCACTGCTCAAGGTCGTCAGCCATACACCGATCGAGGTCGAGACGCTGGAACGCTTCCGCGCCGCGCATGGCTGGGTCGATCTGGGCCGGCAACTGGTGCCTGCGCCGCAGCGCTATTATTCCTGGTGGTCCTATCGCGCCAAGGACTGGAAGGCGAATGACCGTGGGCGCCGGCTCGACCACATGTGGGCCTCTGCCAGCGTGGCCGAGAAGGCCGTGAGCCATTTCGTGCTGGAAGATGCGCGCGATTGGGAGAAATGCTCGGATCACGTGCCGCTCATCACCGGGTTCGATCTGTGAGGTCCGGCCGGTGAGCGGGAGCGCCCGGCGCGTCGCGCTGGCGGTTGATGCGCTGCGCCATGGCTGGGCGATCCGCCTTGAGAGCGCGGGCGGCGGGCATGTGCTGGTGCCGGCGGAGACGGGCTTCGGGCCCGATCTGCGCTCCACCCATATGCTGATTTCGCACGCCCGCGCCGTGTCGCTGCGTCTGGCCAACCAGCGCGATGCGGCAGAGCCAGAGGCCCCGGCACTGATTCGCGCGGCAGAGCCCTTCGATCTGGCCACCGCCCGCGCCATTGCCGACCCGGCGCTCGATCTCGACTATCCGCTCAAAGGCCCTTTCCGCGCCGAGCCGATCAGCGACATCACCGCTGCCCGCGCCGCGCATGAACTGGCCCGGATCGCCGGCGTGTTGCCCGCCTTTCTGGTCGATCCGGCAGGGGCCGAGGACGCCCAGGATGTCTCGCCCGAGGATTTGGATGATTGGAAGGACAGCGCGCATCTGGCCATCGCCAGCCGCGCCAATTTGCCGGTCAGCGCGTGTGAAACCGCCCAGATCGTCGCCTTCCGCAGCCGCGATGATCTGCGCGAACATGTCGCGCTGGTGCTGGGGAGGCAGAGCGGGGACCGCGCGCCCCTGGTGCGCCTCCATTCCGAATGCCTGACCGGCGACGTGCTGGGCAGCCTGAAATGCGATTGCGGGCCCCAGCTTGACGCGGCGCTGGCCGCTATGGCGCAGGAAGCTAACAAGGGTGGCTGGGGCGTGCTGCTCTATCTGCGGCAGGAAGGGCGCGGCATCGGCCTCATCAACAAGCTGCGCGCCTATCGCTTGCAGGATCAGGGCTATGACACGGTGGATGCCAACCAGCGCCTTGGCCTGCCCAATGAAGCGCGCGATTTTCCCGTCGCGGCGCGGATGCTGGAGCTGCTCGGCGTCAAGGGCATCCGCCTGATGACGAACAACCCTGCCAAGGTGGAAGCGCTTGTGGGGGTGGGGGTGAACGTGATCGAGCGTGTGCCGCATCAATTGCCCGCCAACCCGCATAATGAGCGCTATCTCGCGACGAAGCGGGATCGGTCGGGGCATTTGTTGGGTGAGGTTTAAGGGGGATTGAGAAAGAAGATGCGAGGGCCATCGCCCTCGCGCTCCCTTTATTTCGGAGAGGTTGTGCTGGTTGACACCCAAGCGCCAGCATCGCCGCGCCGCAGGCAGGAATTGCATACGCAATGCTGGGATTGTTGATGCCTGCGGCGCGGTGAGGTTGGGCGCTGAGGATCGGGTGCCACCACCATTTCGTCGGAAGACGTCAAGGGAGCGCGAGGGCGATGGCCCTCGCATCTTTCTTCCTTTACCTCTTCACATACCGAACAATCCCCGCCCCCAACTGATTGGCCCCAACCACCACCCGGTCGCTCGACCAATTCCCCACGAAAGCTGGCCCGGAAGGCGCCCCCGGCGCCAGCTTGGCCATGTTCCCCTCGATGGTCAGTCCGTTCGAACTGTGCGGATGCCCTTCGGCTGCAACGGCAATCAGCGTGGTGGCGTTTTCCTTGTGCGACCCCTGGATGAACCAATTGCCGCTGATCCGGCCTGTGGCGCCTTCGGGCAGGTCGATCATATAGTTGGTGGCGTTGCCTTGGGTGTCATCGAAACTGTTGCCCTCGATGGTGACATGGGCGGCGCGGGCTTTCAGATAGTGCCCGCCGGTGCCTGCCTCGAAGCGGGAATGGGTGACGGTGAGCGAATCGTAGAAATTGACGTAGATGGAATGAGCGCAGGCGGCATAGCCGCCGCAGCGGCCCAGATGGGTGAAGGTGGAATGGTCAACCGTCACCGAGCCATGGGGTTCGTTGGAGGAGAGGATGCCGGAGTCGCTGTTGCGGAACCAGTCCTGCTCGACGGTGAGATTGCCCTTTTCCAGCCGGATGCCCGCAGCATTGCCTTCATTGGAATGGAAATTCTCGAAGATGAAGCCGACGACCCTGGCGTTGCGGCCGCGCAGCACCAGGGCTGCCTTGCCTTCGCAGACGCGCGGCCCGGCAAAGCGGGTTTTGCCGGGGATGGCGGCTTCAAAAGTCACATCGCCATCCACCTGCACGCCGCAATCGTCCCAGCGGCCCGGGTCGATGCGGATGGTGCCCTTGCCATTGCCGATGGCGAAGAGCGCGCTTTGCAGCCGGTCGAAGCGCTGGCCGGTTTCCACCCAGAGATAGGGCGTGGCGCCCTGGATGTAGTTCTGCTGGGCGCGCAGCGGACCGGTGGCGGGGATGATGGCAAGCGCGATGGCAAAAGCGCCGCCGAGGAGAAGGGGGAGCCTGTTCATGGCCCCATGATAGGCTCAGGCAGGTTAAGATCACGCAAAGCCCCGGCCAGTGCCTGCCACCGGTCGGGGCTCCTGCGCAACTGGCCCTATGAGGCCAGTGTCTTGTCAGGCCAGCGTCTGGGTCAGGAACCACACGCGCTGCTGGGCCTGGTCGGTCCAGTCGTCGGCGGCGCCTTCGGTGGCATTGTCGCCGGCCTGGGTGGCGGCGGCCTTCACCGCGCGCAGCACCTCGACCAGCCTGGCGTTATCGTCGCGCAGCTGGGCGACCATCTCCTCGGGCGCCAGATCGTCGCGCGGTTCGTCCTTCAGGCTGGCCTTGGCGGCGATGGAGCCGATGCCGGTCAGCGTGGGAGCGCCGTTCTTGCGCACGCGCTCACCGATGATGTCGGTCAGGGCGAAGATCTCGGTGGCCTGATCGTCAAAGAGCAGGTGCAGGTCGCGGAAGTTGGGCCCGCGCACATGCCAGTGGAAGTTCTTGGTTTTCACATAGAGCGTGAACAGATCGGCCAGCAGCCCGTTCAGGCTGTCGACCAGGGCGGCTGTGGCGTTGTTGGTCATGGCAAGTATCCTTTGTTCGTCCACGATTTGAGCGAGTCTATAGGCTATGTTGCAGAGCGGAAGAAAGAGGACAAGTACGGCTTGTGTCATTGGGAAAAGCGATGAAACAAAGCGGGCGACCGGCTAGAGCAGCCGCTTGGCCCAGAGCGCCAGAACCACGCCCACGATCACCAGCACGGCCCCCGCGCCCTTGCGCGCCAGCCACAGGCCGCGCCTGTCTGCCGACCATGAGCCCGCCGCGAACCAGCCAACCGTCAGCGCCGCCGCCCCTCCGCCCGCGCCGCCCAGCGCGGCCGGCAGCGGGTCGCCATCGACCAGCGCAATGGCCAGCACGATGAAGCGGGCTGCATCGAAAAGCTGGTTGATGGCCAGCACCAGCAGGGCGGCAAAGAGCGAGCGGGTGGGTTCGCGTGCCTCGCGTCCCGGGGAAAGCAGCAGCGATTCAAGCCCGCCGGCCACAAGCGCAAAGCTGGCGAGAATCAGGCGCGCGTCACGGTTCATTGCCCCCCCTAGATCCTGTGCTGCCACCGCCGCCAGGGCGCTGGTGAGCGCGCCCGAGGCACAGGCGATCACCAGCAGGCTGAGTCGCGATCCCAGGCGCCGGGTGAGCGCGGCGACCAGCATCTGGTCGCGCGCGCCGCATCCGGCCAGAAAGCAGGCGACGAAGGCGTAGAGCAAGCCGTTCACGCAGCTTCGTCCTGCGCCTGCGCCACGGCACTGGCCAGCACGGCGGCGATTCTGCCGGCCTTGGCGATCAGCACATCGGCGTCGGACGGGCTCATCACCTCTTGCGCGGCCTGCCGCCACAGATCCTGCCAGCGCTCGAACATCGCGGGGGCGATGCGCCGCGCCATGGCGACATGGGCGGCCACCGGCTGTCCGCGATAGGCGCCGCGCCCGCGCAATTGCGCGGCCCAAAAGGCGGTGAGGGCGCGCAGATGGGCATCCCAATCGTTGATCTTGGCCTCGAACACCGGGCCGATCAGCGCATCGGCGCGGGCGCGTTCGTAAAACAGCGTGACCAGCCGGGCGATATCGGGATGCTTGTGCATCACCGGGCTGGGGCCGGGCTGAGGAGAAGCGGGCAGGGTCATGGCAGGCAACCCTAGCGCGTCAACCAAGGGGGTAAAAGGGCCAGAATTCGGGCGCGGAACCGGGGGCCGCAAGGGCGCCTGCGGGCGGCCACTCCGTCTGTCGATTGGGCCGGGCCGTTGGTCGCCGGTCGATTGTCTACTTTGGGAATTGAGTTACTCGACACCAACGTCCGCCGTGAATGCAGGCATGGCGGCGAATCGGCGAAAGGGCGGGACTTCGCGGCTGGCGCATGGACGCGAGGCCCCGCCTGCCAGAGGCCCGCCCCCCTTACTGCCAGAGGATGACAGCGCGGCGGGCCGGGTCTATTCCATTCCGGTAATGCAAAACCCTGCCGTTCTTTTCGTCTGCCTTGGCAACATCTGCCGCTCACCGCTGGCCGAAGCCGCCTTTCGCCAGGCCGCGGCGCAGGCCGGGCTCAGCGTCGCGGTGGATTCGGCGGGAACGGGCGCCTGGCATGTCGGCAATCCGCCTGACCCACGCGCCCGCGCCCAGGGCAAGGCGCAAGGCATCGATATGAGCGCCTATCGCTCGCGGCAGGTGAAGCGCGGCGATTTCACGCGCTTCACCCATATTTTCGCGCTCGATGCCAACAATCTGGCTGATCTTGAGCGTCTGCGCCCCTCGAGCGCTACGGCCCATGTCGGCCTGCTGCTCGACATAGTGCCGGGGCGCGAAGGGCAATCGGTGGCCGATCCCTATTACGGCGGCCCGGAGGATTTCGCCGTGACATGGCGAGAGGTGAGCGAGGCGGCCGAGGCGCTGGTGGCCATGCTCAAAGTTTCCAATTGGCCTGCACGGTGAAGGAGCGTTGCGGGAAGGGATGGTAGAGGAAATACTTCTGGTTGAAGAGGTTATCCACGCCTGCTGAAACATCCATATGCGGGTTCACATGGAACACCGCCCGCATGTCCACCAACAGATAGTGATAGAAGCCGGTGTAGGTGTCGCCCACCGTGTCGCTGTTGTCGAGGTTGGCATAGTTGCGGCTGGCAAAGCGCATGGCGCCGGTAAGGGACACCACGGGCGCGGGCCGCCAGGTGATCACCGCATTGCCCTTCCAGCGCGGCACGCTGGGCAGCATGGCGCCTTGCGCGGCGGGCAGGGCGCTGTCCTTGCTGGTGATGGCATCGGCATAGGTCAGGCTGGCCGAGACATCGACCCCCGGCACGATGTCGTTCCGCTCCGCCACCAGTTCGACGCCGCGCGCGCGGGTGCGATCGACGTTCTGGACAAAGCTGGTGGTGGTGATCGCACCGCCTGGCGGGGCGAAGGTGCCGGTCTGGCTGATCAGCGCATTGTCGATCACCTCATTGAACAGCGAGATGCGCAAAAGCCCCCGCCTCCCGTGCTTTTCGATGGCCAGTTCCTCGCTGCGGGCACGTTCGGGCGCCAGATTCGGGTTGGGGTTGGCCAGCAGCGTGCCCACGGTGACGGTCTGATAAAGCTCGCCCACCGTGGGGAAGCGGAAGGCCTGACCAGCGGAGAGCCGCATCGTCCAGTCACTGGCCGGGCGCCATTCCACCGAGGCCTTGGGGCTGAAGCCGGTGGCGGTGCGGATGGGTTGCGTCACCGGGCCGCTGGTGGCGGTATAGCTGTCGTTATAGCCGCCCCAGGCCCGCCACCACTCCTGCCGCGCGCCCAGCGTCAGCGCCAGCGCGGGGGCCAGTTGCACCTTGTCCTGTGCCCAGATGGCCAGCGTGCGGGTTTTGCCCTGCGAGGAGGCGCGCAGCACCCCTTGCGTGCTGTCGTCCAGCCAGTTGGTGGCGCCATAGGTGCTGCTGCTCAGCGTTTCGCGATCGCCATGGGCGCCAAAGCTGATCGTATGAGCCCCTTCGCGCAGCGCCGCCTTGGCGTCCAGCGTGCCCCAGCCGGTGCCATCCTGCCGCTGGATTGTGCCATAGCCGCCGGTAAAGGCTGCGGGCAGCGGATTGGCGGTGGGGCCGCTCGCATCGGGCGAGGGGTTGTTCTGCACATCATGGGCATAGGTGTAGAGCGTGCCCGTCACTTGCCAGTCAAGTTTCGGCGCATCGCCCTTCAGCGTGACGACATGGCTGAAATGCAGGGCATCGCGGGTATAGAGGCCGGAGTTGAAGCCGGTCGTCGCACCATTGTTGCTGGTGGCATAGCTGACGGCGCCCGTGGTGGCATTCTGGTCATAGCTTTCCACGCCGCCGCGCGTATCGTCCCGCCAGATCCCCAGCGCATAGCTGGCCTGAAGATGCTGCCTCAGGTCATAGGCCAGCTTCACCTTGAAACTGTCCTGTATGTGATGCTCCAGCCCCGTCGCGCCCAGCACGCGGATGGGGGTGCCGGTCTTGCTCAGCGCACCGTAGCCGCCGGTGGTGCCGCTGGGCTGGGCGGAGCCTGCCAGCGTGGCAAAGCTGATCGGCTGGGCATTGGCGGTCAGCCTTGTGGCGGCCACGAAGAAGGACAGATCGCCGATCTTGTCGCCGGCCGAGACCGAATATTGCCAGCTCGGCAAGGTGCGGTCGGTGCCATAGAGGCTGAAGCTCTGCACATTGGCCAGCACGCTGGCGCGGATGTCGAGATGGTCGGGCATGCGGGTGGTGATGTTCACCGTCGTGCCGATCGAATTGCCCGGCAGCGCCGCTGAAAAAGGCCCATAGGCGACATCGACCGAGGCGATTTCGGCGGGGGTGACAAGGCTCCAGCGCGGCGAACCATTGCCGTTGTTGTTGGCGATCAGCGCGGACAGCAGCGCCCCATCGGCATAGATCAGGCTGCGCGCCGACGAGCCCAGCCCCGAGGTGCGCGTGGCGATGGGGGCGAAATTGTCCCCTTGCGACCTTTTGCGGATGACCAGCGAGGGCGCGTATTTGAGCGTATCCTCGACGCTGACGGCATTGATCTGCGTGGCGATCTGCGCCGCATCAACGGTGACATGGGTGGCGGGCGACTGGTCGATGGACGTGTCCGTGCCCTGCCCGGTAACAATGATGGTGGGCGGGGCAATGTCCACATCCTCGGCGAAGGCGGGGGTGGCAAGGCAGGAGGACGCGGCGAGGCAGGCCGATAGGGCCGCCAGAGAAGCGATGGATGTCATGAACAAAGAACCTGATGAAACGCAGGACAACGGGCTCCGCCATTGGCGGGGCCAGGATGTGGTCAGGTCGGCAGGGGTGGCCCTCGCAGGGGGGGGCGCAGATAGATGGCGCGGCGTGGCGCGGGCGCATGGACGGGCGCGAAGCCCAGCAGCAGGATGAAGGCCAGAGCGCTGGCCAGCAGCCAGCCATCGACGCCGCCCAGCATGGCATGGGCCATGCCGCCAAAGGCGCAGGGGCCGCTCTCGCTCTTGCTGTCATGGCGTTCGTGGCCCGGTGCCAGCGGTAGGGCGATCTGGCGGGTCAGGTGCAGGCCGCTGGCATCGGCGCAGATTTCGATGGTGATGGAATGGGCGGCGAACTGCGGCATGAAGCCGGCCGGCACCGCCGCGCGCATCATCAGCGCCGCGCACAGGATAAGCGCGGCCAGCCCGGGATGCAGGCGCAGAAAGGCACGAAGGCGGTTCATCTGCCTGTCCCCTTAGCACCGCCATGGTGGTTGTTGCCAGTTATGCTTTGGACAGGGACAATTTGTCCTGCCGCCGCGTGGTTCTGCCGTCGCTCCTTGGCGCATGCCAGACGATTGCCACTTGATCGGCGCGGCGGCGCTTTGCAAACAGGGCGCCATCCTCTTCGAAAGGCCCTTCATGACCGAGCCCCGCATCGCTGATCATCCGATTGACGCCCATATCCTTGAGCGTTGGTCGCCACGCTCTTTCGACGCCTCGGAACTGACCGAGGCTGAGCTCAACACTCTGTTCGAGGCGGCGCGCTGGGCGCCGTCCGCCTATAATTACCAGCCCTGGCGCTTTGCCTGGGCGCTGCGCGGCGACGCCTATTGGGATGATTACGTCTCGGCGCTGATGCCTTTCAATGCCAGCTGGGCCAGCAAGGCTTCGGCCCTGCTCTTCATTCTTTCGGACAGGATGATCGTGCCGCCGGGCAAGAGCGAGCCGCAGCCTGCGGGCACTGCCAGTTTCGATGCGGGCGCGGCCTGGGGGCTGATGGCGCTGCAGGCCACCAAGCTGGGTCTTTCCACCCATGCCATGGCCGGGTTTGATCCGGTTCGCGCGGCGCAGGTGACCCATGCGGGCGATCGTTACAAGGTCGAGGTGGCGGTGGCCATCGGGCGGCGCGGTGATGTTTCCGCGCTGCCCGAGGCCCTGCAATCGCGCGAGGGGCCCAGTGGCCGCCTGCCGGTGAAGGAGATTTCCTTCAACGGCAGGCGGGCCTGATCCAGCCTTAGTCGGCGGAGCGGTTGGCCGCTCCGCCATAGCGCGAGAGCCAGTGGGCGTAGGGGGCGGGCAGCACGCTCCAGGGGTTGTCCATCCCCAGTTCCTGCGCCAGCGCAAAGGGATAGTGCGGATTGGCCAGCATCGCCCGACCGATCATCACCAGATCCATCTGACGGGCGGCAATGGCATGCTCGGCGTCCTTCGCCGCGTCCATGCCCCAGGCGGTGGCGACGGGCAGGCCGGTCTCGCGGCGCATGCGCTCGGCGATCGGCGCCAGAAAGGCCGGGCCCCAGGGGATTTTGGCATCAGGGGTGGAAAAGCCCACGCTGACATTGAGGAAATCGAGGCCACCCTCGCGCATCTGACTGACCAGCGCGACGGACTCGCCCAGCGTTTCCTCATCGCGCCCGTCATATTCCAGTACGCCGAAACGCGCTGTCAGCGGCAGGCGTTCGGGCCATACCGCCCGCACGGCGCCCAGCGTTTCGAGCAGGAAGCGCCCGCGCCCCTTGGCATCACCGCCATAGCCATCGGTGCGCTGGTTGGCATGGACGGAGAAGAAGCTCTGCGCCAGATAACCATGGGCGAAATGCAGTTCCAGCCATTCAAAGCCGGCGGCCAGCGCGCGCCGGGCAGCGGCAGCAAAGGCATCACGGACATGAGCGATGTCTTCCACGGTCATGGCGCGGGGCATTTTGCCCAGACCGCCGCCAAAGGCGATGGCCGAGGGGGACACCGTCTCCCAGCCGCGCGGATCATCGGCGGCGATGTGGTCGTCGCCCTCCCACGGGCGGTTGGCGCTCGCCTTGCGCCCGGCATGGCCGATCTGGATGCCCGGCACGGCGCCTGCGGCCTTGATGGCGGCGGCGATTTTGGCGAGACCCTCGATATGGGCATCATCCCAAAGGCCGGTGCAGCCGGGGGTGATGCGTCCTTCGGGCAGGACGCCGGTGGCCTCGACGATCACCAGACCCGCGCCGCCGCGGGCCAGCGAGGTGTAATGCGCCAGATGCCAGTCGGTCACCGCGCCGTCGATGGCGCTGTACTGGCACATGGGGGGCACCGCGACGCGGTTGCGCAGGGTGACGTCCTTGAGGGTGAAAGGCGTGAAAAGCGATGACATGGAAACTCCACCTTGGGGGGAAAGGTGATGGGCAAGATAGGTCATGACGGCTATAAGGGAATAAGGCGCATCCTTATGGTATGGATAAAATATGCTAATGCTCAATCCCGTCTGGCTGCGCAGTTTCGTGGCGCTGGCGCAGATCGGCAGTTTCACCCGCGCCGGTGATCAGCTGGGCGTGACCCAGGCGGCGATCAGCCAGCATGTCCGCGCGCTGGAGGAACGGCTGGGGCCCTTGCTGGTCCGGCGCGGGCGCGGGGTGGAGCTGACGCCGGCGGGGCACCTGCTGCTGGCCCATGCGCTGGAGCGTGAGGAGGCCGAAAAGCGCTTTCACCAGAGCCTTGCCAGCGATTGCGACTCGGCGGGGCCGATTACGCTGGTCACGCCCGGCAGCGTGGGGCTCCGGCTCTATCCTTTGCTGCTTGATTTGCAGCGCGACCATCCGGGGCTGTCTATCCATCACCGTTTCGCGCCCGATGCCGAGGTGGTGGCCAGCGTGCTGTCGGGGCGTGAGGAGCTGGGACTGGCCACCGTGTTGCCCGACGATCCGCGCCTGACCATCACGCTGTTCGGCAGCGAAACGCTGGAACTGGTGGTGCCCGCCGGCGCGCGGGTGGAATGCTGGGAGGATCTGGCCGCGCTGGGGCTCATCGACCACCCGGATGGCAAGGCCATGGCCAGGCGCCTGCTGGGACTGGCCTTTCCCGGCAACCCGGGCGTGGGCAGTCTGATGGTGCGCGGTTTCTCCAACCAGATCGGCCTGATGCTGGAGCCGGTGGCGCGCGGTCTGGGCTTTACCGTCATTCCGCGCCATGCCCGCCAGGCCTTTGCCGATCAGGGTGCCATCCGGGTCATCGAGCGCGGGCCCCCGGTGGTGGATCAATTGTGGCTGCTGCACCGCGCGGAATGGCCTCTGTCGGCGCGCAGTGCGCGGGCGGTGAGCTGGATGCGGCAATGGTGCCTTGCGTAGATAAAATTGCTACAAGATATATCTTGTATTGTCTTTTCGTAAAGATGCCTTCATATGGCGGCCCTGCATGAAGCATAGGAGACAGCCCCCATGTCGCTTCCCACCCTGAATGATACGCCCGCCCGTCACCGCATCGAACGCCTGCGCCATGAGATCCGCCGCCGCGAGTTGACCGTGACCGCGCGTGAGCAACTGAGCCCCCGCATGTTGCGTTTCACCCTGTCCTCGCCCGACCTGCATGATTTCCTCAGCGCCGGCGTGGACGATCACGTCAAACTGTTCTTCGACACGCCCGAAGGCCCGGTGATGCGCGATTTCACCCCTCGCGCCTATGACAATGCGGCCTGCACGCTGGTGCTGGATTTTGCCCTGCATGACCATGGCCCTGCCGCCGACTGGGCTCGCAAGGCGCAGGTCGGCTCGGTGTTGAGCATTGGTGGGCCGCGTGGCTCGCTGGTGGTGACCGATGACTTTGACTGGTATCTGCTGATTGCCGATTCCACGGGTCTGCCCTCCATCGGCCGCCGGCTGGAATCGCTGCGCGAGAGCGTGCCGGTGACCACGCTGGTGCTGCTCGACAGTGCCGATGACGCGCAGGCCATCGCCACCCGGGCAGACTGGACGCCGCATTGGCTGGCCCGTGATGCGGGTGAGGGCGATGACGCCACGCGCCTGCTCGCCGCGCTGCGCGCGCTCGAGTGGCCGCAGGGCGATGGCTATGTGTGGATCGCTGCCGAAGCCGGTGTGGCCAAGGCACTGCGCGCCCATGTGCTGGAGGAGCGCGGCCACTATCCGCAATGGATGCGGGCGGCAGGTTACTGGTTGAAGGGTGAAGCGGGCGCACATGAAACATTGGGTTGACGGGGCGGGCTAAGGCGGCGCCCGTCAAGGTCCGCGGCGGCTAGGGCGCCCGGTGCGCTGAGATGCCCAGGTTTCACAGTGATGGGCGAGCTTTTCCTCCGGTCGTCAGGCCGGAGGCTGGCGATGTTCGTCTGTCATGTCGCGAAAAACTGCACGGGAGTGGTTGACGTTTTGAGAATCACTTGCAATAGCAATTTTCGATATTGAGAATTGCTTGCATAAAGGGAGTTTCATGGCGATCACCTCTCAGCGCGGTCTGGTTCAGGGTTCCAGCACTCTGGCCATCGGCTGCCTCGGCCTGTTGACCTCGGTTTTCCCCACAGTGGCACAGGCGACTGACCAGCCCGCCGCTCAACAGCGCGTGGAGCAGCAGGCTGGCGCAGGACAAAATCTGGGCGGCGTGACCGTGACCGACACGGCGATCGACGAGGGCAGCTACAAGACCGACACGCTTTCCAGCAACAAGGCCACTGCGCCCTTGGTTGACACGCCCAAGTCGATCACCGTCATTTCGCGTCAGGTTCTGGATGACACCAACGCCTCCACGCTGAGCGAGGCGCTGCGCACTGTGCCGGGCATCACCATGGGCGCGGGCGAGGGTGGCACCCCGCTGGGCGACCGCCCCTTTATCCGCGGCTCGGACAGTTCGAACTCGATCTATCTGGACGGCGTGCGCGACCTTGCCTCCACCACGCGCGAAACCTTCGATATCGATGCCATCGAGATCACCAAGGGTTCGGACAGCGTGACCAATGGCTCGGGCAATGCTGCCGGGTCGATCAACATGGTGTCCAAAACCCCGCAGAACCATCGCTTCGTCAATGTCGACGCCGGTTTCGGCAACTCCGCCTACAAGCGCGTGACGGCGGATGTGAACCTGCCGCTCAGCGATTTCGTCGGCCTGCGCGTGGCTGGCCTGTATCACGATCAGGGCGTGGCCGGGCGCGATGCCACCTGGGCCAAGCGTTGGGGCATTGCGCCTTCGATCAAGTTCGGCCTGACGGGCCCGACCAGCCTGACGCTCGACTGGTATCACCTGCATTCCACCGGCCTGCCCGACCAGGGCATTCCCTATTACACCACCGCCGCCAACCAGCTGGCTACGATGGGCAGCAATTTCGTGGAAACGGCCCCCGTGGGCACCAATCTGCGCCCGCGCAATGCCTTCTACGGCCTGATCGACCGCGATTTCCAGACCAGCAACACCGATGCCATCACCGCCCGTTTCGAGCATACCACCGATGGCGGGGTGAAGATCCGCAACACCGCGCGTTACAACAACACGACGCAGGAATATCTCTGGACCCAGCCCGACGATTCCAAGGGCAATGTCGCCACCTATGGCACGGTGGGGCGCCGCGCCCTGTCACGCTACGCCTCGCAGACGGGTTATGTCGATCAGCTCGATGCCTCGGGCAAGTTCAGGACGGGCGGGCTGGAGCACAGCCTTGCCGGCTCGGTGGAATACAGCTGGCAGAAGTCGGGCTATGGCGCGTTCTACGCCAATTCGGCCTATACGGTGCTGCCGCTGTCCATCTCCTGCCCCACGCCGACCTCGGGCACCAATTACAACTGCACCAGCCTCGCCAACCCCAACCCCAATGATCCCTATGTCGGCACCATCGTGCGTGGTCCCGCCAATTCGATGACGCTGGCCAACAGCTCGACCACCTCAGCCAGCATTTTCGACACGATCAGCATTGGCGAGCATTGGAAGATCAATCTGGGTGGCCGCTATGACCATTATGTCACCAACGCCAGTGCCGCGCTGGCCGCGCCCTTCAACGGCACACGCACCTGGCAAAACCGCACTGACGATCTCTTCACCTATCAGGCCGGGCTGCTCTACAAGCCGGTGAAGAATGGCACCTTCTATGTCTCGACCGGCACCTCGGCGATCCCCCCCGGTTCCTTCCTGGCACAGGGCAGCGAGGACAACAGTCTGACCGCCAACAACAATACCTCGGGTACGCTCATCAGCGTCAATGACCTCAAGGTGCAGAAGACCACCTCCTATGAAGTGGGCACCAAGTGGAACCTGCTGCATGACAATCTGCTGCTGACCTTCGACGTCTTCCAGACCCGCACCACCAATGCGCGCACCACCGACCCCACCACCGGCGGTGTGCTTTATGTGGGCACCAAGCGGGTGCGCGGCATCGAACTGGGCTTCAGCGGCAATGTGACCGCCAACTGGAGCATCTTTGGCGGCTACACCTTCATGCCCTCGAAGATCGCCAGCGCGGGCACGGTTGCCACCATCGGCACCAATGCGGCCGGGCAGCCCGCCACCATCTACATGCCCACGGCCACCACCGGAAAGTCCTTCCCCAACACGCCGCGCAACAGCTTCACGCTTTTCACCAATTACAAGGTGACGCCGCGTGTCTCACTGGGCGGCGGGGTGATGTACACTGACAAGGTCTATGGCGGATTTAGCGACACGCGCCAGTATGTGAATGGCGTCTTCTCGGTTATCGGCACCCGCGCGACCTATGTGCCGGCCTATGTGCGCTTTGATGCCAATGCGGCCTATAAGGTCAACGACCATCTGGCGCTCAAGATCAGCGCGCTCAACATCACCAACAAGCTTTATTACGATCAGGCCTATTCAACGCATTATGCGCATCAGGCTGCCGGTCGTACGGTGATCGGCACGCTCAGCGTTACCTATTGATGGCGCGCAACAATTTGGATGAAACACCGGGAAGGGGGGCGTCATGCCTCCCTTCTTGCGTGCCCGTGCGGTATCATGGCGCGGCGCGGCGATGAGCAGGGGAGATGCGATCCGCATTGCCCTGCCCGACGCTGTCGATGCCGACGCCTTGCATCATTGCGACCCGACCCTGCCTGTGGTGCGCCTGTCAGGCCCCACCATGGGCACGGGGTGGAGCCTGCAGGCAGTTCTGCCGCGCGACCTGGACCCGCGCGAGGTTTCCTCTGCAGTGGTGCGGCGGCTCGATGGCCTCGTCGCGCAGATGAGCCATTGGGAGCCTGACAGCGATCTGTGCCGTTTCAACCGCGCACCAGCGGGTGTGTGGGTCACGCTTGCCAGCGATTTCGCCCATGTGATGTGGTCTGCTCTGGCCGTCGCCCGCGACAGTGACGGGGCCTTCAGCCCGTCGGTCGGGGCGCTGGTGGACCGCTGGGGTTTCGGTCCGCCCGGCCCCGTGGCCCGCCCGCCCGATGAAGCGGATCTTGCCGGGCTGCTGTCCCGGAGTGACTGGCGGCGGTTGGATCATGACGAGGCATCGGGCAGGCTGCGCCAGCCCGGCGGGCTCGCGCTCGATCTTTCGGCCATCGCCAAGGGGTACGCCGTGGATGCCGTCATGGCGGAGCTTGCCGCCATGGGTATCCGTCATGCGTTGGTCGAGGTGGGCGGCGAGCTATGCGGTCGCGGCCTGCGCCCGGATGGTCAGCCCTGGTGGGTCGATCTTGAAGAGCCGCCGGGCGCGCGCCTGCCGGTCCTGCGGGTGGGGCTGCATGGCCTGTCGGTGGCAACATCGGGCAGCTATGTGCGCGGCCCGCATAATCTCGACCCGCGAACCGGTCGCCCGGCCGGCCATGGCGTTGTTGCCTGCAGCGTCCTCCATGCCAGTGCGATGCTGGCCGATGGCTGGGCCAGCGCGCTCAGCGTTGCCGGGGCGGAGGTCGGGCTATTGCTCGCGATTCGCAACAGCCTTGCGGTGCGCTGGGTGGTCGAGCAGGAGGGGCAGTGGCAAGAAACGCTCAGTCCGGCGCTTTTGGACATGATGGAAGAGGGCGAGGCCGTGATTTAACAACTTTACCGGCGACACATGCTCTGATAATGACTCTCAGTAACCAGTGTCATCGAGCCACTCATCCGGCTTCCCATGGCGCTGGGTTCGTAGGGACCCGATCATGTTGACCGATCAATCCGCTCTGGCCTTCCCTGACGAGCCGGACTTTGCCACGGCTCCCACCTCACCGGTACGCCCGCCGGCGAGGGGACAGGCGCCACGCCTGGCACTGGTCGAGACGCATTATGCCTTCGCCCCATCCTATGGACAGGCCAGCCTGCGTCAGCGCGGGCCGGCGGCGCTGGTTGCGTTTGGCGCGGTCGCCCTGCTTTTTTCCGCGCTGGTGTGGATGAATGTGCACCCGCATCACCGGCATCAGCCCCGCATCGTCGCGCTCGACATGAAGCTGGATCAGGCGCCCCCGCCCAAAGAGCAGCCCAAGCCGCAGGACACCAAGGCCGACCTGCCCACCACACCGGTTGCCGCTCCCCAACCTGCCATGGCCAGCCCGGCGCCGATTGCGCCCGTTGCCCTCTCGCCCGCCCCTGCTGCCCCCGCCCCGCCCATGGTGGAAGCGCCGCCCGCCCCGCCTGCGGCTCCGCCCGCCCCGCCCAAGGCGAGTGGCCCGGCTGAAGGTGGTGACATCTCGACGCGCATGCTCAGCTTTGTCGCGCCGACCTATCCGCTGGAATCGCGCCGCATGCGCGAGGAAGGCACGGTCACGCTCAGCCTGTTGCTGAGCCTTGACGGGCGGGTGTCGGAGATCAGCGTGTCGGGTTCGAGCGGTTTCGCGCGGCTCGACAAGGCGGCGCTGGAGGCGGTGCGCAAATGGCGCTGGGCCCCGGTGATGCGCAATGGCGAAGCGGTCATGGTGCGCGGGACAGTCAAAATTCCCTTCCTGATCAAGCACTGATCCCTCGTTTCCGCGTGCCGCTCTGGCCCTGCTGCGCCGATGCGACGGCGCGACGTGAAATTCTATTCACTTGAGAAGCACGTCGACATGTCCGAAAGAGGACAGTGGAGAGGACGCCGGAAAGGGCCGCTCTGTCCGGCCTTTCCCCCCCAGCCGGATAGAGTGGCCCGACATGGCGCCCTCTTCATCGCGCCCTTTTCATCGCGCCATGCGCGTGACCGCTGGCGCAAGACACAAGGGAGAGCGGCGATGGCCCGCATTCTGGTGGTCGAGGACGACCCTGAGACCGCCGACATCATTGCCACCACCCTGCGCGATCAGGGGCATGAGGTGACGTGGCTGGACGATGGCCGCGCCGCGCTCGACCGGCTGGAGGCCGAACGTTTCGATGTCGTCACGCTGGACCGCATGTTGCCGGGCCTTGACGGGCTGGGGCTGGCGGCGCGGCTGCGCGCGCGGCGCAACCAGACGCCGGTGCTCATGGTTTCGGCACTGGGTGATGTCGATGAGCGCGTGGCCGGGCTGCGCGCGGGGGGCGATGACTATCTGGCCAAGCCTTTTGCCGTGAGCGAACTGGCCATGCGGGTCGAGGTGCTGCTGCGTCGCAACCGGGATTATCCCGAGGATGGTTTTCTGCGCGCCGGGCAGGTGGAGATCGATCTTGTCCACCGCAAGGTCTGGGTGAGCGGCGAGCCGGTGCAATTGTTGCAGACCGAGTTTCGCCTGCTGGAGTTTCTGGCCCGTCACGCCGGGCGCACGGTTGCGCGCCAGTTGATTTTCGAGCAGGTCTGGGGCCGGTTCTTCGAGGCGAGCGACAATCTCATCAATGTTCACATCGCCAAATTGCGCAAGAAGCTGGAGCGGCCGGGGCAGACCTCGCCCATCCAGACCATCAAGGGCGAGGGTTATCGGCTCGAGGTTGAGTGAATGATCGACAAGGTTCGCACGCTGCGCCTGGCGGACCTGCGTCACACCACGGCCTTTCGCCTGACGGCGGGCCTCTGCTCGGTGTTCGTGGTGGCGGTGGTTGGCCTGCTGGGGCTGACCTATGTGCTGACGGCGCAGCAATTGTTCTGGCGGACCGATCAGGTGCTCGACCATCGCATGGAAGGGTTGATCCTGACGCAGCGTGAGGATGAGCGCCGCGCCATCCGCCGCTCGATCGAGGCGATGACCAATCCGCTGGAATATACGGCCCTCTATGACCGGCAGGGGTACCGGCTCGAAGGCAATGTGAAGGTGGCCGGGCCTTTCCCGCTCAACCACCCCTTCGACCGCGAGGATGGCGGCCCGCCAGGCGTGCCGCTGCGCCTGCTGGCCAGGCGCATGGCCTCGGGCGATGTCGTCATCGTGGCGCGCGACATTTCTCCCTTGCGCGACCTGCATGAGCGGGTGCTGACGATCATGGGACTGAGCGGGCTCGTCACGATTCTGGCCGCGCTGGTGGCCGGTGTCGGCCTCAGCCTGGGGCCGATGCGGCGGGTGCAGCATATGCAGGTGATGGCCGCCGCCATTGCGCGGGGTGACCTGCGCCGCCGCCTGCCCGACACGCATCGGCGCGACGAGATCGACGTGATCGGCATCATCATCAACGGCATGGTCGAGGAGATCGAGCGGCTGATGGGGCAGGTGAAGGGCGCGACCGATGCCATTGCCCATGACATGCGCACGCCGCTTACCCATCTGCGCGCCCGGCTGGACCGGCTGGCCCAGCATGACACGATTGCCAGCGATCCGGCGCTGCGCGAATCGATGTATGGCGCCATTGGCGAATTGGACGCCGCGCTGGCCCGTTTTCGTGCCCTGCTGCGCATTTCCGAAATCGAGGCCTCGCATCGCCATGCCGCGTTCCAGACGCTCGATCCGCAGGATGTGCTGACCGGCGTTGCCGAGCTATATGACCCGCTGGCCGAGGAACGCGGCATCACCCTGCATGTGCCGGCCGTCACGGGGCTGACCATTCGCTGCGACGAGCGCCTGATGTTCGAGGCGATCAGCAATCTGGTCGAGAATGCGATCAAATTCGCTCCCGAAAACAGCACCGTAACGCTGGCGCTGCGTGCCCTGCCCGACGAGGTGGTGATCGAGGTGTCTGACAGCGGGCCGGGCATATTGGAAGATGAACGCGAACGCGTGCTGCGCCGGTTCGAGCGAGGGGCCGCCGCGGCTCTGGCGCCCGGTTCGGGGCTGGGGCTCAGCCTGGTGGTGGCGATCGTGCAACTCCACGGCTTTGAATTTTCGCTCGACGATGCCGGGCCGGGGTTGATCGCACGAATCATCGCGCCGCGCCTGCGCTGATCCGGATCAACCGGATTTTGCATCAAATAGCTGATAGGAAAGTTATTTCCTGTCATTCGATCAACCTTAAATTCAATTAAGTTGTCCCCGTCCGGGCAAACAGGCAGGTGGGCTCCTGCCCCCCTTGGTGCGCCGGGCACGCGTTCCCCCCTGATGGCCCGGCGCGCCATTTTCTATCCCATGCGAGAGCACCCGTCCTTATGCTGCACCTCGTCAAGATCGCGCTCGGGCGGCCACTCACCTTTGTCGTGATGGCCATTTTGATCCTGCTGTTTGGCTCGATCGCCTGGATCAAGACCCCGACCGACATTTTCCCCGACATCAAGATCCCCGTGATCGCGGCGGTATGGACCTATAACGGCCTGTCGCCGCGGGATATGTCGGGCCGCGTGATCTATCCCTATGAGCGTCAGCTGACCGCCTCGGTCAATGACATCGAGCATATGGAAAGCTCCTCATACACCGGCATCGCGGTCGAGAAGATCTACTTCCGTCCCGGCGTCGACATCCGCACGGCCACGGCGCAGGTCACTGCCGTGTCGCAGACGGTGCTCAAGCAGATGCCCGCCGGCATCACCCCGCCCCAGATCCTCAATTACAACGCCTCGACCGTGCCGATCCTGCAGATCGCCCTGTCGTCCAACGGCTTGTCCGAGCAGCAGCTCTTCGACATCGGGCTTAACAGCATCCGCCCGGCGCTGGCCACGGTGGAGGGCGCGGCCGTGCCTTCGCCCTATGGCGGCCGCGTGCGCCAGATCCAGATCGACCTTGACCCGGTGGCGCTGCAGGCGCGGCATCTCTCGCCCAGTGACGTGGGCATGGCGCTGGCCGCGCAGAACCAGATCCTGCCTGCGGGCACCGCGCGCATCGGCAATTTCGAATATAGCGTGCGGCTGAACAACGCGCCCGAGGCGATCGACGCGCTCAACAATCTGCCGATCAAGACGGTCGATGGCGCGACGGTGATGATGCGCGACGTGGCCAATGTCCATGACGGCTCGCCCCCGCAGCAGAATGAGGTGCGCGTCAACGGCAAGCGTTCGGTGCTGATGACGGTGCTGAAATCGGGTTCGGCCTCGACGATCGACATCGTCAAGGACACGCGCGCCACCATGAAGCAACTGATGCTCTCGCTGCCCGATGGCCTCAATGTCGACATGCTGGCCGACCAGTCGCTCTTCGTGAAGGGCGCGATCAACGGGGTGGTGCGCGAAGGCGTGATCGCCGCCGCGCTGACCAGCCTGATGATCCTGTTGTTCCTCGGCTCGTGGCGCTCGACGGTGATCATCGCCACCTCGATCCCGCTGGCCATTCTCGCGGCGGTCTGCGGCCTGTCGATCACCGGCGAAACGCTCAACATCATGACGCTGGGCGGTCTGGCTCTGGCGGTGGGCATTCTGGTGGACGATGCCACCGTCACCATCGAGAACATCAACTGGCACCTTGAAAACGGCAAGGGTGTGCAGGACGCCATTCTCGATGGCGCCAAGCAGATCGTGCAGCCAGCCTTCGTTTCGCTGCTGTGCATCTGCATCGCCTTCGTGCCGATGTTCTTCCTGGGCGGCGTGGCCGGCTTCCTCTTTGCGCCCATGGCCAAGGCGGTGGTCTTCGCCATGATCGCCAGCTTCATCCTCTCGCGCACGCTGGTGCCGACCATGGGCAACTGGCTGCTGCGCGCCCATGCCGGCCCCCACACCCATGAGCACATGGCCGCCCATGACGCCACCGCGGGCGAGCCGGGCACACGCAATCCGTTCAAGCGGTTCCAGCACGGTTTCGAAATGCGCTTCGAGGCGATCCGCAGTCGCTATGTCGGTCTGCTCTCGCTGGCGCTGGCCAATCAGCGCCGCTTCGTGATCGGCTTTCTCTCGGTGGTGCTGGTCAGTTTCGCGCTGGTGCCGTTCCTGGGCCGCAATTTCTTCCCCTCGGTCGATTCGGGCCAGATCAACATCCATGTCCGCGCGCCCACCGGCACACGGCTGGAGGAAACCGCCGCGCAGTTCGACCATATCGAGGCGCGTATCCGTCAGGTGGTGCCGCCCGATCAGCTTGACCAGATCATCGACAACATCGGCATGACCGTTTCGGGCATCAACACCGCCTATTCGAACAGCGGCGGCATCGGCCCCCAGGATGGCGACATCATGGTCATGCTCAAGGAAGGTCATGCGCCCACCGCCGATTTTGTGAAGAAGCTGCGCGCCGACCTGCCGGTGCAATTCCCCGGCAGCAGCTTTGCCTTCCTGCCCGCCGACATTGTGACGCAGATCCTCAATTTCGGCGCGCCGGCCCCCATTGACGTGGTGGTCAGCGGCAAGGACCTGGACGCCGATGAGGCCTATGCCAACAAGGTGGCCAGCGGCATGGCGCATATTGCGGGCATTGCCGATGTGCGCCTGCAGCAGCCCAGCAACTACCCCGAGCTGGAGGTCAACGTCGACCGCAACCGCGCCGATCGCATGGGCTTTACCGAAAATGACGTCACCAAGTCGTTGCAGGTGAGCCTTGCCGGTAGTGCCCAGACATCGCCCACCTTCTGGCTCAACCCCAAGAGCGGCGTGTCCTATCCGATCGTCGTGCAGGCGCCCCAATATCATGTCGACAGCATTGCCGATCTCGACAATGTCTCGATCACCGGCAAGGGCGGCGTCGATACGCTGAGCGCGATGTCGCATATTCGCGAGGGCCGCACCGCCGCGATCATCACCCATTATTCGATCAAGCCGGCGATCGACGTCTATGCTGCCACCCAGGGTCGTGACCTTGGCGCGGTGGCCAGTGACATCAACAAGGTGCTGGCCGCCACGAAGAAGGACCTGCCCAAGGGTGCCACGGTGACACTGCGCGGCCAGGTGCAGACGATGAATGCGGCCTTCACCGGCCTGATCCTCGGGCTGGCTGGCGCCATCGTGCTGATCTATTTGCTGATCGTGGTCAATTTCCAGAGCTGGGCCGACCCGGCGGTCATCGTCTCGGCGCTGCCCGCGGCACTGGCGGGCATCGTCTGGATGCTCTTTGCCACCGGCACCACCCTGTCGGTGCCGGCCTTGACGGGGGCCATCATGTGCATGGGCGTGGCCACGGCCAATTCGGTGCTGGTGGTCAGCTTTGCCCGCGAACGTCTGGCCATTTGCGGCGATGGCCTGCAGGCCGCGCTGGAGGCAGGGGCCACCCGCTTCCGCCCGGTGCTGATGACCGCGCTGGCCATGATCATCGGCATGGGCCCCATGGCGCTGGGCCTTGGCGATGGCGGCGAGCAGAACGCGCCGCTGGGTCGTGCGGTCATCGGCGGCCTGATCTTTGCCACCATCGCGACGCTGATCTTCGTTCCCGTCGTTTTCTCCATCGTTCACCGGCGCGCCAAAGCTCCTGCGCCGGCCCCCGTCTCTGCGGAGCCCGCTCATGTCTGACACTTCCGAAAAACTGTTGCCCGAGACGATCACGCCGCCCAGCGGACTGGGCAAGGCCGCAATGATTGCCGGGGGCGTGGCGGTGCTGGTGGTGGGCTATGGCCTTTTCAGCCGCAACCATGCCGATGTCGCGGCCCAGTCCTTCGCCGATGCGCAGGCCGAGCCGACCGTGCATCTCATCGCACCGCAGATGGCCGGCAAGACCGCTACGCTGGTGCTGCCCGGTACGATGCAGGCGTGGAATTCGGCACGCATCTTCGCCCGCGTGGGCGGCTATGTGCGCAGCTGGGACAAGGATATCGGCGCGCAGGTGGGGGCCGGCACGCCACTGGGCTATATCGACACGCCCGAACTGGACCAGCAGATCATCGAGGCCCGCGCCACGCTGATGCGCACCAAGGCGCAGGCCGCGCTGGCCAAGTCGACCGCCGCGCGCTGGAATGATTTGCTCACCACCAATTCGGTGTCGCATCAGGAAGCCGACGAGAAGAACGCGGGCGCTGCCACCGCGACGGCCACCGTCGCCGAGGCGCAGGCGAGCCTGGGCCGGCTGCTGGCGCTCAAATCCTACGCCACCGTGCGCGCGCCCTTTGCCGGCATCGTCACCTCGCGCAATTCCGACATCGGCGATCTGGTCGGGCCGGGTTCGACCAATCCCCAGCCCATGTTCTCGGTGGCCGATCTCAACCGCATTCGCATCTATGTGAACGTCCCCCAGCAATATTCGGCACAGATGAAGGCCGGGCAGACCGCTACACTCAACATTCCCGAAGCGCCCGGGCAGGAGTTGAAAGCCACCGTTCTGGCGCAGGCCAATGCCATCAATCCGCAATCGGGCGCGCTTCAGGTGCAGTTGGTGACGGACAATCCCACCCATCTGCTCAAGCCGGGCGGCTATGCGCAGGTTACCTTCAGCCTGCCTTCGCCGGTGGGGCTGACGACCGTGCCCTCGGGCGCGCTGATCCTGCGCGGGGGCGGCACCAGGGTGGCGACCGTGACACCCGGTGGCCGTATCCATCTCATCCCGGTTACCGTGGGCCGTGACATGGGCGCGACCGTGCAGATCACCTCGGGCCTGCCTGTCACCACGAAGATCGTCGAGGATCCCACCGATTCGATCGCGGAGGGCCAGAAGGTCCGTATCGGGGGCGATCATGGCTAAGCGCGCGCTTGCCACGGCGCTGCTCTGCGCCCTGCTGGCGGGCTGTTCGCAGGTGCCCGCCTATCACCCGCCCGCCACGCCCAAGCCGCTCGCTTTCCGCGAGGGCGGGCCCTGGGCGCCTGCCGTGCCCGCCAGCGCCGCTGCGGCGGGGCCTTGGTGGGAAGGGTTCGGCGACCCTGTGCTCAACGATCTGGAAAGCCGGATCGAGAAGAACAGCCCGACGCTGGCCGCCGCCCTTGCCCGGCGTGACGAGGCCAGCGCCGCGCTGCGCCGCGCCCATGCCGATGCGCTGCCATCCGTCGCCCTGTCGAGCAATCTGACCTATGACCGCCAGTCGCAGGACCGGCCGCTGCGCACCTCCAGCAGCCAGGAAAACATCTATGGCGCCAACACGCTGGGCGCCTCGGGCAGCTATGAGCTCGACCTGTGGGGCCGGGTGCGCGCCGAGGTGGCGGCGGGCAAGGCCGATTATCTGGCCAGCCAGGACGATGTCGCCGCCGTGCGCCTCAGCCTGCAGGCCGACCTTGCCGCCGATTACATCACCCTGCGCGGGCTGGACCGCGAGGCGGATCTGCTCGTCCATACGGTGGCGGCCTATCAGCAGGCCGATGACGTGACCGAGCGGCGCTTTCGCGGCGGCGTGGCCAATGGCATCGAGACGGGTCAGTCCGGCGCCCAGCTTGCCGATGCGCAGGCGCAGCTGGCCGATGTGCGTGCAGCCCGCGCGCGGGTGGAACATGCCATCGCCACGCTGGTGGGCGCCTCGGCCAGCGAGTTGACGCTGGCCCCGGCCACCGCGCCGCTTCAGCCGCTGACTGCCGATGTCGGCCTGCCCTCGGCCCTGTTGCAGCGGCGGCCCGATGTCGCGGCGGCGGAAAGGCGGATGTTTGCCGCCAATGAAACCATCGGCGTGGCGCGCGCGGCAGCCTTCCCGCAGATTTTCCTGGGCGGCGGCGGCGGCACCAATGCCACCACCCTGGGCGGGCTGACCGCCGCGCCCAATCTGTTCTGGGCGCTGGGCCCCAGCATCTCCCTGCCGATTTTCGATGGCGGGCGGATCAAGGCGAACATTGCCACGGCGCGTGCGCGCTGGAATGAAGCAACCGCCTATTACCGTCAGAGCGTGCTCACCGCCTTCCAGCAGGTGGAGGACAGCCTGTCGGACCTGCACCATCTGGGCGAGGAGGATGCCGCCGAACATCGCGCCGTGACCAACGCCGAACAGGCAGCGCAACTTTCGATGAACCGCTACACCAAGGGCGCGTCGAGCTATCTGGATGTGGTGACGGCCCAGACCACCGAGCTGACCGCAAGGCGCAAGGCCTTGCAGGTCGAGACAGCGCGGCTTGAGGCGAGCGTGTCTTTGGTCCGGGCTCTTGGCGGGGGCTGGCAAAAGACCTAGGGGCTGGAGACGTTTCCTTCCTCGGGTAATTTGATGTTGCAGAGTGATTCCATGTCCGCGTCGCTTCCCGCGCCCGGTTCCGGCGCGGGAAGCGACGGGCCAAGCCGGGTGGTGGGCTATCGCGCCATGGCGATGATCATCTCCTGCGCGCTCTTCATGGAATTTCTCGACGCCACCGTGCTGGCCACAGCGCTGCCCACCATGGCCCGCGATTTTCACGTGCCCTCGCCGGAAATGAGCGTGGCGCTGACGTCCTATCTGCTGGCGCTGGCCATCTTCATTCCCGCCAGCGGCGCGCTGGCCGACCGGTTCGGGGCGCGGCGGGTGTTTCGCCTGGCCATCATGGCTTTCATGCTGGGCAGCATGGGCTGCGGCCTGGCGCCCAGCCTTGAGCTGATGGTGGTCTCGCGCTTCCTTCAGGGGTTGGGCGGGGCGATGATGATCCCTGTTGGCCGTCTGGTGCTGTTCCGCTCGGTCGAAAAGCACGAGATCGTCGATGCCATGTCCTGGCTCCTGGCCCCGGCCATGATCGGGCCGATCCTGGGTCCGCCGCTGGGCGGGCTGATCGTCACCTGGCTCAACTGGCGCTGGATTTTCTACATCAACCTGCCGATGGGCGTGCTGGCTGTCTGGCTGGTGGGGCGCTACATTCCCAACATCCGCGATGATGTGACTGACCGGTTCGACTGGTTCGGCTTTGCGCTGAGCGGTGTGTCGCTGGGCTGTTTGCTGTTTGGTTGCGAAATGGTCAGCCGTTCGGGCGAGGAGGGGCTGGCGGTGGCGCTGCTGGCCATCGGCGTGGCGGTCGGGCTCGCCTATATTCGCCATGCGCGGGGCCGTTCGGGCGCGGTGCTCGATCTTACCCTGCTGCGCGATGAGACGTTCCGGCTCTCGGTGATCGGCGGGTCGATCACCCGCATCACCCAGGGCGCACAGCCTTTCCTGCTGCCCTTGATGATGCAGGTGGGGCTGGGCTTTTCCGCCGCGCGCAGCGGGACCATCACCGTGGCCACCGCTGTCGGCTCGCTGCTGATGAAGAGCGCCGCGCCGCGCCTGCTGCGTCGTTTCGGTTTTCGCCGGGCGCTGGCGGTCAATGGTGTGCTGGCGGCGCTGGGCTATGGCCTGTGCGGTTTCTTTTCGGCGCAATGGGCCGATTGGGCGATGTTTGGCGTGCTGACCCTGTGCGGCCTGTCGATGTCGTTCCAGTTCACGGCCTACAACACCGTCGCCTATGCCGGGATCGAGCAGGAGGCACTGAGCCGGGCGACCGCTTTTTACGCAACCTTTCAGCAGTTGATGCTCTCGCTGGGTGTGTGTGCGGGGGCCATCGCGCTGCATGGGGCGATGCTGGCGGTGGGGCACGAGCATCCGGCGGTGGGCGATTTTTCCGTCGCCTTGTGGAGCGTCTGCGCCATTTCACTGACCGCAACCATCTGGAACCTGCGTTTCGCGCCCGATGCGGGGGCTGAAATCAGCGGGCATGAGGCCGTCTGACCATGGGGCGCAGGCTGGTCTGGCGGAGGTGACGGGAAACGATTACACAGTGAGAATGAGTCGCCTGCCGATCATTTTGAAAATGACGCATAGTTGGATCCCGCAGCATGGCTGATCCGATGGTTCTTGATGCACCGGGCGCGGCGCCCGGCATCGCTTCGGGCCCGCGCCGCCGCGATGCGGTGCTGCGCCGTGAGGCTTTGCTCAATGCGGCGATCGAGTGTTTCGAGACGCGCGGCTATTCGGTCTCGCTGGAAGAAATCGCCGACCATGCCGGGGTGGGGCGCGGCACGCTCTATCGTAATTTCAAGGACCGCGTGGCGCTGACATTGGCCATCTTTGCGCGGGAGATCGAGAAGATCGGCGATGATGACGATGCCGGCCTGCCGCTGGAGGCCGCGATGCGGGCGATGGTGCTGCGCGGGGCGCGGATGACCTCGCTGTTCTATCGCATGTCGCTTGAGATGCAGTTGACGGCGGAACAGATTGCCGGGTTTCGCGCGCTGGGCACGCGGGTGCAGGAACTGATGACCCCGATGGTCGAGCGCGCTCGCGCGGAAGGCCGCCTGCGTGCCGACATCACCCCCGCCGACATGATGGTGGCGATGCGCATGCTGGGCGGCCTGTGCAAGCCCATCAACAGTCAGAGCGAGACCGAGGCCTATCTCGACGCCGGCCTGTCGCTGCTGCTGCGCGGGATGGGGCCGCGCTGACCCGGTGGCGGCAGGATCAGCCCTGCCAGCCCAGCCCCAGCGCCTTGTTGACCGCGATGAAATCCACCAGCAATTCGGCGCGCGCCTGTGCCAGTGACAGTCCGGCCTGAAGCCGCGCATTCTCGCGTCCGATCTGTTCCAGCCCCGATGCGGTGCCTGCGGCAAAGCGCTGGGCGCCGAGCGTTTCGCTGCGCCGGGCGGCGGCCTCACCCTGCGCCAGATGGGCCATGCGGCTGCGCGCGGCGCCGAAGCGCGACAGGCTGCTCTCCGCATCCTCCAGCGCCTTGAGCACGGCCTGACGATATTGCGCTTCCGCCGTATCGCGCTGGGCCTCGCTCTGGTGGACGGCGGCGCGGGCCTTGCCCCAGTCGAGGCCTGACCATTTGAGCTGGGGCAGCAGGGCGGCGGCCAGCATGCTCGGGTCCACCACATCGCCGATCGAGGTGCCGCCAAGGCCCAGAATGCCGGTGAAGCTGAGTGTGGGCATCAGCCTGGCCTTGCTGACCCCGATCTGCGCCGTGCTGGCGGCCAGCGCTCTTTCCGCCACGCGCACATCGGGGCGGTGGGCAATCAGTGTTGCGGGATCGCCAATGGCGATCTGCGCGGGCAGGGCGGGCAGGGGCGCGGCGGCGCCCAGTTGCGCATCGAGCGCGCCGGGCGCCTGTCCGGTCAGCACGGCAAGCTGGTTGAGCCCGACCTGCGCCTGCGCTTCCAGAGGTGTCGCCTGGGCGAGGGTGGATTGCAGGTCGCCCTGGGCCTGTTCGACATCCTGCAGCGTGGCGGTGCCGGCGACCTGCCGCTGTTGCATCAGGACCAGCGCCTTGCCCTGGCGCGCGGCCAGTTCACGCAGCATGGCAAGGCGGCTTTGCGCGTCGCGCAAATTCACATAGGCCTGCACCACCTGCGCCGAAAGGCTGACCTGCGTGTCGGCAAGGCTGGCCTGCCGCTGGCCCAGCGTGTCGCGTGCCGCCTCCCTGCCGCGCCGGTCGGCGCCCCACAGGTCGGGTTCCCAACTGGCCTGCGCGCCCAGATTATAGAGGGTGATGTCGGTGCGCGACCCGCCCGAGGAAAAGGCGGGTAGGTCGACTGGCGCCACCAGCGCGCTGGGCGAGATGCTCGGCAGGCCGGCAACCTGTTTCTGGCGCAGCACGGCGGCGGCCTCGCGGATGCGGGCCTGCGCCTCCTCGATCGAGGGATTATGCGCCAGCGCAGCATCGACCAGCCCCGAGAGCGTGGCATCGCCCAGTGCGTCCCACCAGCGCGCCAGTGCGGGCGTTGCGGCCAGTGCCGGGTCGGTGGCGCGCACGAAGGCAGGCCCGGCCAGCGCGGTGGCGGACTTTGGCGGACCCGCGTAATCGGGCCCCATCGTGCAGGCCGAGAGCAGAAGCGCGAGGGCAACAGGGGCGGCGGATTTCATCAGGCGTTCTTTCATCGGATGACCCTCAATGCATCGGCGCATCGGGCGCGGCGCCACTGGCAAAGGGACGAAGAAACAGGACCAGCGGCAGCACGATCAGCGTGCCCAGCCCCATGATGTGGAATATGTCGTTGAAGGTCATCACCAGAGCCTGCTGCGCGATGTCGGCTTCCAGTTGCGGGGCGGCGCGCCACAACCCGCCAAGGGCTGCGACCTTGGCCTGCACCATTTGACTGTTGGCGTGGAGGGATTCCTCGATCCGGCGCGAATGAAGCCAGACCCGCTGGTCCTGAATGGTGGCGATGCCTGCCAGCGCAAAGCTGCCGCCAAGGTTGCGGAAGGCGTTGAACAGGCCCGAGGCGTCGCCTGAATCCTCACGCGGGACGGAGCGCACACAGGCCTGGCTGAGGAAAAGCATGCCCAGAATCTGACCCACGCCGCGCAGCAATTGCGACACGACGAAATCGCCACCATCGGCAAAGGGGGTGAGGTCCGAGTCCCACAGCGAGGAGGTGCCCATGATCAGCAGGCCAGAGGCGACCGCGATGCGCACATCGATCTTTTTGAGCAGGATCGGCACGATGGCCATCATCACCAGGCTGGGCAGGCCTGAGAGCAGCACGATCTTGCCCGATTGATAGGAGTTGTAGCCCGAGATGCTGGCGAGGAACTGGGGGATGACATAGGAGGTGCCATACAGCACCATGCCCAGCACGATGCCCATCACCGCCACCGATCCGAACTGCCGGTCGGCCAGCAGGCGCAGCTTGATGACCGGGCGTTTGGCCGTCATCTGCCCATAGGCGATGCACAGGAAGCCAAAGCCCGACACCAGCGCCATATATCGGATGAGATCGGAGGAGAACCATTGCTCGCGCTGGCCTTCCTCCAGCAGCACGGTGAGGCCGCCAAGCCCCAGCGCCAGCCCCAGAATGCCGAACCAGTCGGCCTCCTTGAACTGGTCGAGATGGCTTTTCTCATGCGGCAGGCCCAGCACCAGCAGCGCCAGCAGGGCGGCACATACCGGCACGTTGAGGAAGAAGGCATAGTGCCAGCTGACATTCTCGGTCAGCCAGCCGCCGATCAGCGGGCCCATCACCGGCCCCATGATGGCTGTCACGCCAAAGGCGGCGATGCCGATGGGTTGCTGGCTGCGCGGCAGGCGCATGGCGATGATGGTCTGCGCCGTGGGGATCAGCGCCCCGCCGGTGAAACCCTGCCCCACGCGGCCAATGATCATGCTGGTGAGCGTATCGGCCAAGCCGCACATCACCGAAAAGATGGTGAACAGGCTGGCCGCGATGAGCAGGAAGGTGCGCAGCCCCAGCACGCGCTGAAACCATGCGGCGAGCGGGATGATGACGATCTCGGCCACCAGATAGGAGGTGGCGACCCAGGTCCCTTCGGTGCCGCTGGCGCCGATCTCGCCCTGGATGGTGGGCAGGGCCGAGTTGACGATCGAGATGTCGAGCGTGGCCATCAGGGCGCCCAGCGTGCCCGCCGCCACCGCCAGCCAGGCGGCGAGGTCGGCCTTTTCGGGCGGCGCGGGGGGTATGCCCACAGGGGGGGAGGCGGCTGCGCTGGCCATGGGCTTACTTGTCCAACTCACCCTTGGCCGAAATCGTGTCGACCGTGGTGGTGACCGACAGGCCGGGGACGAGCAGGCGCATCACCTCGGGCTTGGCCTCGATGCGGATGCGCACGGGCACGCGCTGGACGATCTTGGTGAAATTGCCCGTCGCATTGTTGGGCGGGATCAGCGAGAAGGTGCCACCCGTGCCCGGCGCGATGCTTTCCACCACGCCTTTCACCTTGTGGCCTTCGAGCGCATCGACCTTGATCGTCACCGGCTGGCCGGGGCGCATCAGCGCCATCTGCGTTTCCTTGAAATTGGCCACGATGTAGATTTTCGAGAGCGGCACCAGCGTCATCATGCGCGTGCCGGGTTGGACATATTGGCCAGGCGTCACCGTCTTGTCGCCGATGCGGCCATTTTCCGTGGCGCGGACCAGCGTGGCATCGACATCAACGCTGGCGGCGGCGACCTGCGCCTGCCCGCCCTTGGCCTGCGCCCTGGCCTGGTCGATCTGCGCCTGCAGCGTGGCGATGCGGCGCTCCTGAGCCTGAATAGCACTAGCCTGGGCGCGGGCCTGCGCGGCGGATTGCTGGGCATTGGTGCGCAATTGCGCCAGTTGCTGCGCCTGCTCGGCGCCAGAGGCGACGAGCGGGGTGTAACGCCGCACCTGCTCGGCGTCATAGACGGCCTTGGCCTGCGCGGCGACAAGCTGGTCGCGCGCCTGCTGGATGCTGGCCTTCTGCTCGGCGATGGTGGCCACGACATTGGCCTCCTGCGCCTGAGCCACGGCGACCTGCGCGGCGGCCTGCGCCTGCTTGGCCTGGAAATCCTTGGCGTCGATGCGCACCAGCGGTGTGCCTGCGGTCACGTCCTGATTGTCATGCACCAGCACCTGGCTGACATAGCCCGCGATGCGCGGCGCCACGACCACCGGATCGACCTGGATCTGCGCATCATTGGTTTCTTCCAGATATTTGCCATGCGTTTCATAGCCGATGAACCACCAGATGCCGGCCATCACGGCCACCGCCGCCAGCACCAGGATCACCATACGGGCGCGGCCGGATTTGGGCGGGCTCACCGTTTCGGTGGTCGCGCTTGTGTCTGCTGTCTGGGGCTGGGAGGGCTCGCTCATCGACGTCTCGTTTTTTGTGGGGACCAGCGCCGCATGACGGGCGGGATATGTTCCCATAACCGGACATTGTGTCCGTTTATAGAGAAAAATGCGTCAGGATAAAAAATCCGTGACGAACAGCGCCTGGTGCCGCCTTGTTCCTTCCGCTTCGCCCATGTGCCGACATCGGCTGGGGCGAGCGCGCCGAGCGATGAACAGAGCGCTGTTTTTCCCGCCTTTGCCTGTTCGCTGCCCGGTGCGAATGCTAGGCCGCTGTTTCCTCCCCGGCCCGGCGCCCATCACCGCCGTGGCCTGCCCCTCAGGATGTGCCCCATGATGAGAACGATCCCTGCCAATGCGGTCACCACGGTCGGCACAGGGGGCGCGGCGGTGTGGATCGACCTCTTCGACCCATCGACGCAGGAGGTGGCACAGGTCGAGGCCGATCATGGCATCAAGGTGCCCGACCTGACCGCGCTGAGCGAGATCGAATCGAGCAGCCGCCTGCGTGTGGAGGGGCCCACGCTCTACATGAGCGCCCCGTTGCTCACCGGCACCGATACGCCCATCTGGCGCAGCGCCCCCACCGGCTTCATCCTGACGCCCGATGTGCTGGTCACCGTGCATTATGCGCCGCTGCCCTTGTTCGATACGGTGGAGCAGGAGATGGCCAAGACTGGCGATCTGACCCCGGCGCTCGCCTTTGCCGTGCTGCTGGAAGCGGCGGTAGACCGCGCGGCGGATCATCTGGAGCATGCTGCCGATGCTGTTTCGCAAGTGGCGCGGACCATCTTTTCCGATGAAGTGGCCCAGGCGGGTCTGGCCAGCGAGACGCGGATGCTGCGCGATACGATCCGCACCATCGGCCGGGCCAACGACCGGGCCTCGCGCGTGCGTTACATGTTCCTCAGCCTAGGGCGGATCGTCACCTTCGCCTGCGACCGCTGCGACCCCAGACTGCCCCAGCCCATCATCGACCGGCTGAGCGCGGTCAGCCATGACATCGCCTCGCTCGACGAATTCGAGGTCAGCCTGGCTGGCCGCGTGCAATTGCTGCAGGACGCCGCCACGGGCCTGATCAGCATCGAGCAGAACGATGTGGTCAAAGTGCTCACCGTCGCCTCGGTGGTGGGCATTCCCCCGGTGTTGATCGCCGGTATCTATGGCATGAATTTCAAGGATATGCCTGAGCTGGGCTGGCACTATGGCTATCCCTATGCGCTGGTGCTTTGCGTCCTGTCCGCAGTGGTGCCCTATCTCTGGTTCAAATGGCGTGACTGGATCTGAGGCAAAAAAAACGGGTCCGGTGCGCTTGGCACCGGACCCGGACAGGGGGGAGAGAAAGGGCTTTAGAACTTGTAGCCGACCGTGAACTTGGCCGAGCGGCCGAAGATCGGGCGGTTGACAGGCAGCGCCGCGCCCGGCGTGTTGAGGAAGCGCGGGTTGCCTTCGGTCAGCCCGTGCGAATTGGTGATGTTATCGACCGCCACCTGGAAGTTGATGCCATTGTGCTCGACCAGAATGCCCGCACTCAGCGTCTGATAGGCGCCCAGCGGTTGCAGATTGTTGAGGTCGCTGTAGCGCTTGCCCAGCGCCTCGAAGGTTGCATAGAGCGATGCCGAGGTGTTGTCGTTGACGGTGACCTTGTAGGCTGGCGTGATGCGCGCCTGATACTTGGGAATGCGCACCGCCTGCAGATTGTTGAAGCTGTCACCGGGCGAGTTGGTCTTGGGGTTCTCGATCACATCGTTGGTGGTGATCGAAAGGCCGAAGTCGCTGGTCCAGCTGCCGTCGAATTCCAGACCCCAGGTCTTGGAACCGGCGACCTGCGGCGGCACGCCCACGTCGTTGTAAACCGCCCCCGTCACCTTGTCGTAGAAGCCGGCCAGCGACAGGTCGAGCCCGCGCTGGTGATACTTCAGACCCACTTCGGTCGAGAAGACCTTCCACTTGTCATCCAGCGCCGGGCCGGTGTTGCCAATCTGCGAGCGCACGTCGTCGAAGGAGGGCATGTGATAGCCCTGCGACACGCGGACATAGGCATCGAGGTTGCGGGTGGTGCGGTAGTTCAGGCCCACCGTCCAGGGCAGGGCATTGCGCGAGACGTTGCGCGACGACCCGGCGGTGCCATCGTTGCGGATGGTGAAGTGGATGGTCTGGTTTTCCCAGCGGATGCCGGCATCGAGGCGCAGGGCCTCGGTGATGTTATAGGAATCGGCCAGATAGACGGCGTTGAGGTCGGCGCTGCCGAAATCGGCGATGTTGAAGCCGCCGGTCGTGGCGCCGCTGTTGTTCAGATTGACCAGATCGGGCGAGCTGCCGCCCACCTGCATCCAGTAATTGTTGCCCAGGCTCCACAGGTCGTTCGACGAGAAGTGCGAGAAGTAATAGCCGCCCGTCAGCTTGTTGCGATCGGCGCTCCAGGTCAGCGCGCCGTCATTGGTCACGCTGTTGAGCTGCTTTTCGATGACCCAGGCGCCGAACTGCTGCACGTAATCATTGGCGGCCAGTGTCTGGCCGGTGTGGATGGTCTGCACCGTGGTCTGCCCGGCCGTGCCATCGCCGGCGGCCAGCGCACTGGCCACGGTGATCGCGCCTGCCCCGGCGGGGACCAGACCGGTGGTCTGCAGCGTGCCGTTGGTGTAGCCGAACTTGTCAACGAGATCGAGGCCGGGGGCCAGGTTGACGTTGAGGTTGCCGCCCGCGATCACGCCCTTCCAGCCGCGACCCGAACCCATGTCGAACTGCTCCGTGGGGCCGTTGGGGCCGGTGCCGGGGGTGACGATGGTGAGATAGCGAGTGTTGTTGTTGAGCTGGTTGTAGGTGCCCTGGTTGATGCCCGGCACATTGGTGGCAAAGGGCAGGAACCATTCGCCATGATCGTCGGTGTAGCGGGCAAAGACGTTGATCTTGCCGCTGGAGAATTTGTGAGTCAGATTGACGGTGATCTGGCCGCCCTTTTCGGTGTCGAACCCGGCGTTGCGCACCGTATCGCCCGAGGCGTAATAGCCGCCGATCATGTAATAGGTGTCTTCGGCCAGCTTGCCGCTGAGGTAGCCATCGACGCGGCGCGCGGCATAGGTGGTGGTCGAAACCTTGATGCTGCCTTCGGTGGCTTCATGGCCTTCGCGCAGCATGAGGTTGGTGGTCAGGCCCGGCTGGCCGTCGGAAAACAGCGAGGCAGGGCCGCCATTGACGCCTTCGACGCTCTGGATCGTGTCATCAATGCGCACCAGCGCGGTCTGGTCCATGAACGACGGACTGTTGGTGCCGAACACCGGGATGCCGTCGAACTGCATGGTGAGGAAGGGGGCATCGCCCGTCGAGGGAATGCCGCGCACGAAGACGTTCGAGGTGCCAACGCCGCCCGAGCTTTCAACCCAGATGCCGGGCACGGTTTTCAGCAGGTCGCCGGTGCTCTTGGGGTTGGCGATGGCGATGTCATTGGCCGAAATGGTGGTAACCGAATAGCCGGCCTCCAGCTTCCTGATGCCCGAGGCATTGCCGGTGACGACGATTTCCTGGTCGGCAGGCTGGGCATCGGCGGCAGGCGCGGCGGGCTTGGTGTCCTGCGCGGCGGCGGCCTGGGCATGCGAGGTTGCGGCCAGCGACAAGGTCAGCGCGGTGGCCGACAGGGTGGCTGCAAAACGAATGGCAAGCGGGGTGCGATGAAGCACGCTCATGATTCCCTCTCCTGATAAGACGCGGCTTGATCTGGCGCGTTTTGGCTGAGGGCTGGCTAAACGGTTCTGAAATGCATTTCAAGAGTGATTTCGCTCCATGCCCCGTCAGGGCCGTCTTGCCGCTTGGGATTGTCGCGAAGGCTTGCATTCCTGCAACACATGGCGCCATGGAGAGAGCAGCACCCACCGCAGGCGATCGCTGACGCAGGGAGGGCAGCACAGGCCAGAGAGGACGCGGGCGCAACAGCATGGTGGATCAGCCGGATCAGAATGGCCGTGCCAAGCGCAGCCGGTCGATGAGTGTGTCGATGGCCGATATCGCGCGGCTGGCCAATGTGTCGAAGCCCACGGTCAGTCGGGTGCTCAATGGCAGCCCGCTGGTGACGGAGGCAACGCGCAAGCATGTGCTCGCCGTGGCCAGCGAGCATGGTTACGCCGTCAACCGCAATGCCCAGAAGCTGCGCCAGACGCGCACCGATACGGTGCAGGTGGTGCTTGATTTCGCCTCGCACCGGGGCGGGCGCATTGCCGACCCTTTCATCTTCGAGCTGCTGGCGGGCGTGGCCGAGGCGCTGTCCGTACGCAATGTCGATTTGCTGCTCTCCTCGGCGCGCAAGGGCGATGGACGCAGCTATCAGGACCAGATCGCGGCTCGCGTCGTCGATGGCTTCATCTTTCTGGGGCAGGGCGAGCGTGACCCGATGCTGCGCAAACTGGCCAAGCTGGGCGTGCCCTTTGTGGTGTGGGGCGCGGTGGACCCGGATGAGCCCTATTGCGCGGTGGGTAGCGACAATCTGCTGGGCGGTGAACTGGCGGGGCGCTATTTCCTGAAGCAGGGGCGCAGGCGCTGGATGTTCATCGGCAATGATGCCCATGCCGAAATCCGCATGCGTCATGATGGGCTGACCAAGGCGGCGGGCGATGCAGCCACACTGACCACGCTGACCAGCGAGGAGATGTCCTATGTCAGCACCTATCGTGCCCTGAAGGACCATCTGGCCGACCATCCCGCGCCCGATGCCATCTTCGCCTTTTCAGACACCGCCGCCATGGCCGCCATCACCGCCATGCGCGAGGCGGGCCATATCGCCCCGCGTGATTATTCGCTGGTGGGCTACAACAACATTCCCTTTGCCGCCGATTTCACCCCCGCCATCACCACCATCGAGCAGGAAACCCATTTGGCAGGCGCCATTCTGGTGGAAAAGCTGATGCAGTTGATCGACGGCGGCCGGGCCAATTCGACCACTTTGCCGACAAGGCTGATCGTGCGCGAGACCTAATCAGCCACGCGCCGGTGCAGCCCGGCCACCACCAGGGCAAGGCCCGCGATGGGCGGCAACAGGCTGTAGAGCACTTGCGCATCGGGAATTGCGGTGAAGAGCAGCGCCACCATGCGCGACCCGGTCGTGCCGCCCAGCGCTGAAAACACCACGATCAGCCCGATGAGCCCTGCCTGCCTGTCGCGCGGCACGCTGCTGAGCACCACTGAATTGAGCGTGGGATAGAGCGGCGCCATGAAAAAGCCGACGCCAGCCAGCATCCAGGTCGCCATGGGCACTTGTGACCACTCAGCGACGGGCTGTCTCGTGCCATGCGCGATCATCGGCACCACCGTCAGAATAATGGCCATGCCGGCAAGGCACAGCATCAGCAGGCGGAACCAGCCTATCCGCGCCACCGCCAGCCCGGCCACAAAGCGGCCCGTGGCAATGGCCAGCGCGAAGGCAGAGGCGGCTTTCACCGCCATGGCCTCATCCAGCCCCAGCACCAGATGGTTGATGGACGGCAGCCAGGTGCCGATGCCCTGCTCGACAAAGACGTAGAGAAAGACGCCGAGGATGAAGATCTGCATCACGCGCCAGCCCAGCAAGGCTAGCATGCCGGTGAAACTGGCGCTGCCGGCGCCCTTCTCGGCACCATGTTCGGTGGGGGCGGTGGAGGGAAAACGCCCGCTCATCACCGCCAGAGCGGTGGCCACGCAGCCGCCGATCAGCCACCAATAGACATGCAGCCAGCCGGTCGATCCGGGATGGGTCGGGTCGATGAAGAGGGCGAAGAGCCAGCCGCTGGCAACCACCGCGACCATGAAGAGCGATTCGACGATGCCTAGCATCCGCGCATGGGTGCTGGCCGAGGCGGTGAAGCAGCCGATGGCGGCATAGACCGCCACTTTCATCAGCGCAAAGCCCAGGCCGATGCACAGAAACAGCCCGCGCATCGCCCAGAAACCCTTGTCGCCAAGGCTGCCGGCCATGGCCGCCAGCAGGCAGCCTGTCGCCGCCAGCACCAGCGAGAGCAGCATGGCGGTTTTCAGCCCAAGGCGTGGCACTTGCGCCGCCAGCGTGAAGCTGGTGATGGCGATGGTCAGGTCCTTGAAGGCCTCCAGCGTGCTGGCGGCCAGCTTGTCGACATGAAAGGTGGCGATGGATTGCAGAATGACCGTGCCCACGCTGTTGAGCAGAATGGCATAGAGCGCGTAGCCCATCGCCAGCACTGCGGTCGCATGCCAGGGGCTCATCAGTGCCTCCCCGGGCGCCTGCGCGGTTGGGTGTGCGTGCTGCGCGGCGTTGCTCGCCATTGCGATCCTTCCCCTGATCTCGTCGCCTCCTGATCCCGTTATGACGGGTGGGGCGTTTGATGTCTTGCAAAAGGCCTAGCACCTTCGTTATGAAATGCATATCATAAATCGCGACGGACCATGTGTCCCGCAGGCATTCCGGACATCGGCCAGCATCATCGCCGGGGCAATCAGGGCTCTGGCGCCATGGCCGGGCAGGACAGGAAATCGGGAAGGATCAAAGGCATGAGTGAGTGGTGGCGCGGCGGGGTGATCTATCAGGTCTATCCCCGCAGTTTTTCCGATTCGAACAATGACGGCGTGGGCGACCTGCCCGGCGTGACCGCGCGCATGGACTATCTGCGCGACCTTGGCGTGGATGGCGTGTGGCTCTCGCCCTTCTTCACCTCGCCCATGCATGATTTCGGCTATGACATTTCCGACTACACCGGCGTCGACCCCATTTTCGGCACGATGGAGGATTTCGACGCGCTGGTGGCCAAGGCGCATGAGTTCGACCTCAAGCTGGTGATCGATCAGGTCTATTCGCATACCTCCGACCAGCACCCCTGGTTCAAGGAAAGCCGCAAGAGCCACGATAACCCCAAGGCCGACTGGTATGTCTGGTCGAAGGGCAAGGATGACGGCAATCCGCCCAACAACTGGATCAGCCTGTTCGGCGGTCAGGCATGGAGCTGGGACACCAAGCGCCGCCAGTTCTACATGCACAATTTCCTGACCGAACAGCCCGATCTCAACTTCCACAACGCCGAGGTGCGCGCCGCCATTCTCGATGTGGCGCGTTTCTGGCTGGAGCGCGGGATTGACGGCTTCCGCCTCGACGTCGCCAATTTCTACTATTGCGACAAACTGCTGCGCGACAATCCGGCCAAGAAGGCTGGCGGGGCGGGTGAGTTCCTGCGCCCTTACTGGCACCAGCGCCATCTGCATGACCGCAGCCAGCCCGAAAACCTTGCCTTCATCGAGGAGCTGCGCGCGCTGGTCGACAGCTTTGGCGAGAAGGATGGCCGCGATCGCATGACGGTCGCCGAAATCGGCAGCGACGATTACATCGGCCGCAGCGTGGAATATACCGAGGAAGGCCGCCTCCACACCGCCTACAACTTCCTGCTGCTGGAAAACGGCCCGCTGACGGCGCATCTCATCCGCGATGCATTGGAGCGCTGGACGAGCGACACCGCCTGGCCGAGCTGGTCCTTCTCCAACCATGACGTGCCGCGCGCCCGCACCCGCTGGGGCGGCGAGGATGCCGGCGATGCCTTCGCCAATCTGCTGATGGGCGTGCTGATGTGCCTGCGCGGCACGATCTTCCTCTATCAGGGCGACGAGCTGGGCCTGCCGCAGGCCGATGTGCCCTTCGAGAAGCTGAAGGACCCCGAGGGCATCCGCTTCTGGCCCGAAAGCCTTGGCCGCGATGGCTGCCGTACCCCGCTGCCCTGGCACGGCGGCAAGGCCAACATCGGCTTCAGCGATGTGGAGCCCTGGCTGCCCATGTCGCCCGAGCATGACCGTCTGGCCGTGGATCGTCAGGTCCAGCAGCCCGATTCGACGCTGATGCTGACGCGCCGTTTCATCGCCTTCCGCAAGGCGTCGGCGGCGCTACGCCTCGGCTCGATCCGCTTTGTCGACACGCCCGAGCCTATCCTCGCCTTCTGGCGCGAGCATGAAGGCGAGCGCCTGCTCTGCCTCTTCAACCTTGGCCCCAATGCCGCGACACTGCCGCTGCCCGAGGGTGCGCTGAGCGTTCAGGACTATGGCCTGCCGGGCGAAGTGGTCGATGGAGAGGCGCATCTTCCCGCCTGGGGCGGTCTGGTGCTGTCGGCCTGAGCCTTGATGCGCCGATGGGCCCTTTCCCTGCGGGGAGAGGGCCCATCGGTGCATGAGCGGGGTCGCGCCCCGCATCATCGTGATTTGCCTCGCTTCATGGCTCTGTGGCAGACAGGCCCGGCGCCGGAATGCGGAGGCTGACATCATTGCGCTATCTCGAATGGGTCCATCATGTCTGGGCGAAGGGCGGGCTGTCGCTTTACGACAGTTCCGTCTCGCCGCCTGATGCCTTGCTGGCGCAGGCGGCGCGGCGGGTGTTTGACCGAGGTGCGCCACTGGCCATTCCCGCCACCTTCGGTGGGGGCAGCGCGGCGATGCTGGCCTGCCTCGCCGACGTCTATGGCGTGAGCGACACGCGGCTGCTGGCGACATCGGGCGTGGCGAGTGGGCTGGCACTGGTGTTTCGCGCCATGGCCCGGCCGGGCGACCATGTGCTTGTCGAACAGCCCGGCTACCAGCCTTTTGAAGACATGGCCCTTGCCGCCGGTTTGCGTGTGGAGGGATTTGCGCGCCGCGGCGCAGCGATGCGCCCTGATCTGGATGATCTGCGCGCGCGGCTGCGCGGCGATACGCGGATGATCGTGCTCTCCCATCTGCATAATCCCACCGGGCAGGCCCTGCGCGCCGATGATCTCGCCGCATTGGCAAGCCAGTGCGAGCAGGCCGGGATCTGGCTGGTGATCGACGAGATTTACGGGGCCTTTGTCGATGACCGGGCGTTGGCGGCCCGCGACTCGGGTCGGGTGATCAGCCTGTCGGGCCTATCCAAGATTTTCGGGCTGGGGGCACTGCGCTGCGGTTGGATCATGGCCGCGCCATCAGTCGTGGAGAGTTTGCGCCGCGCCAGCCTTTATGGCGATGCCGGGCTTTCGGCGGCATCGCAGGCCATCGCCTTGCAGGTGCTGCGGGACTGGCCGCGCTTCCGCGCCCGCACGCAGGTCATTCTGGACACCAATCGTCCGATCATCGCCGCTTGGCTCGAACGCGTGGTGGACTTGGGGCTGGTGTCGGGCGAGCTGGCGCCGCAGGGTTGCCTCACCTTTCCCCGGCTGGTGGAGATGGCGCGGACGGAAGGCTTTTGCGCATGGTTGCAGGCAAACCAGGGGGTCATCGTGGCGCCGGGATGCCATTGGGCGGCGCCGGGCCATGTGCGGCTGGGCTTTGGTATGGAGCGCGCGCGGCTGGAACAGGGGCTTGATGGATTGCAGCAGGGCTTGCTGGCTTACAGGGCGATGAGCGCGGTCCAGCGACAGGTTGTCGACAGCTTTATCCCCTGAGCTTTCCACCGGGCAGCAGCCGCATCAGCGCCAGCCCCGAACCCAGCGCGACAAGGGCGATCATGATGCCAGGCACTTCGATCAGCCCTGTCGCCTGCTGCAGGCGATGTGCCAGAAAGGGCGTCAGCCCGCCGAACAGCGCTGTCGCACTGGTCGCGCCCAGCGCCAGCCCGCTCAGCCGCGACAGGGCTGAAAATTGCTCGACCGTGGCCACCGTGCCCACCGCGCTGACCCCGCCGGCCAGCGCCGCCAGCAGGGCGATGGCGCCCAGCGCCGGCCCTGTCGACCCCCCGGCGATGAGTTTGAACAGCGCCATGGGCAACAGCGCGCAAGCCGCGCAAAGCGTCAGCAGCACTGCCTTGCGCCCGGCGATGTCCGAGAGCCAGCCCACCACGGGCGTTACTGCAATCACCACCAGTGCCGCCAGCGTCGAGAATTCCAGCGCCAGCCCCTGATCAGTTCCGCCCACCAGCGCCAGATAGGTGGGAACATAAGTGATGCCGACGTAATAGGAGATCGACCCCAGCGCCGAAATGGCAAAGCCCGCGGCGATGCCCTTGCGCTCGTGGCGCAGGACATGGGCGAGGGGAGAGGGCTGGTCGGCGGCGGGCTGATGAAATTCCGGCGTTTCGCTGATCGTGCCGCGCAGCACCCAGATCGTGCCTGCCAGCGCCGCACCGAACAGGAAGGGCACCCGCCAGCCCCATCCTTCAAGGCTGGCGGCATCGAGTGAGCCGGTCAGCAAGGCGCAGAGCCCCACCGCCAGCAATCCGCCGATCTCGCTGGCCGCCGCCGCCAGTGAGGTGATCAGCCCGCGTCGGTGCGCGGGCGCGCTTTCGTAAAGATAGGTGACGACCGCCGTATATTCGCCGCCCACGCTAAAACCCATCAGGCAACGCATCAGAACCAGCGCCCAGCCTGCCCAGAGGCCCACCATCTGATGCGTCGGCAGCAGGGCGATGCCCAGCATGGCCATGGTCATGGCCGCCATGGTCAGGAGGAGGGTTGGCCGGCGCCCCCGCCGGTCGCCCAGCAGGCCCAGCAGCAGGGCGCCCAGCGGACGCATCAGATAGGCGATGGCAAATCCGGCCAGCGTATCGCCCAGCGCATCCTTGCCCGTGCCGAAGAACACGCGCGACAAGGTTGGGGCAAAATAGAGGCAGAGGGTAAAATCATACCACTCGACCACCGTGGCCCCGCCCACGGCCAGCATGGCGAGCCTGCGATGTTGCATCATGGCGTCAGATCGGTCCCTGACCATCGCGGGTCAGGCGCAGGCCGGTAAACTGCCAGCGCGCGTGGGGCGGGAAGAAGTTGCGATAGCTGGGCCGGGAATGGCCCTCTGGCGTGGCCAGCGAGGAACCGCGCAGCACATATTGACCCGACATGAATTTGCCATTGTATTCGCCCACCGCCTCGCTTGAGGCGCGGAAGCGCGGATAGGGCGCAAAGGCGCTGCGGGTCCATTGCCAGACGGCGCCGAACATCTGGTCGAGTTTCACGGTGCCCGCCGCCAGCTCCCACTCGAATTCACTGGGCAGGCGCATGCCGCTCCAGCTCGCGAAAGCGTCCGCCTCGTAATAGCTGACATGGCTGACCGGCGCGTCGGGTTGCAGGAGCTGCATGCCTTCCAGCGTCATGACGAGCATCTGTCCCTCGCGCTGCTCCCAATAGAGCGGTGCCCGCCAGTTTTGCGCCCGCGCCATGGCCCAGCCGTCCGACAGCCAGAGGCGTGGGTCTTCGTAGCCGCCATCCTCGATGAAATCCTGCCATTCGCGGTTGGTCACCAGCCTTGTTGCCAGGTCGAAGGGCTCGATGAAGGTGGTGTGGCGCGGCCCTTCAGCATCAAAGGAAAAACCCGTCCCGTCTGCGCCAATCTCCACCATGCCGCCATCGATTGAGGCAAAGCGCAGCGGGGCGGCATCGCTCGCCGGCAGCGGCGCGGCGGCGGCGCGGTAGGCCGGCCGGAGCGGATTGGCGGCAAAGAGATGCAGAATGTCGGTGAGCAGCAGTTCCTGATGTTGCTGCTCATGGTGGCAGCCCAGTTCGATCAGGGCGAGCGCCTGTGGCGGAATGGCGCCGCGCAGCAACTGCGCCATGGCGGCATCGACATGGCCGCGATAGGTCAGCACCTCATCGAGCGTGGGGCGCGAGAGAAGCCCGCGCGCCGGGCGTGGGTGCCGCTCGCCGACCGAATCGTAATAGGAGTTGAAGAGATAGTCGAAGCGCGGATCGAAGGGCGCATAGTCCGCCACAAACCGGTGCAGCACCATGATTTCGAAGAACCAGCTGGTATGGGCCAAATGCCATTTGGCGGGGCTGGCATCGGGCATGGACTGGACGGTGGCATCGGCATCGCTCAGCCCGTCGATCAGTTCAACGCTGCGCGCCCGCACATGGCGGTACAGGTCGGGCAGGGCCGCCTGCGCGTGTTCAGCGCCCGGCTTCTTGTGTTGTGGGCTGCTGTTCCTGTCGAAGCCGTCTGTTTGCGCCGTCATGATGGCCCCCTGTTCCCGCCCTGTCTTGTTTTACTGCGCGTCGAGCATGAGGATGCAGAAGCTCGCCCGGCCCGCCCCTTCCCGCAAAGGCGCCGGATCATGCCCTTCCCATCCCGCCGATACGCGCCAGCCCGCCGCCGATGCAATGGCCTCCAGCCGGGGGCGGCTGTATTTGTAGCTGTTTTCGGTGTGGATGGTTTCACCCCGGGCAAAGGACACCACCCGGCCCGCAACCTCGACCACTTGCGACCGTATGCTCACCAGATGCATCTCGACCCGGCTTTCCTCCTCGTTCCAGATGGCGCGGTGATGGAAGGAGGACAGGTCGAAATCGGCCTCGGCCTCGCGGTTGAGCCGGGTGAGCAGGTTGAGGTTGAAGGCGGCGGTGACACCTGCGGCATCATCATAGGCCGGTTCCAGCACGGCCGGCTCACGCGTGATGTCCGCCCCCAGGATCAAGCGCGCGCCCGTGCCCAGCAGCGCGCGGGCGCGCGTCAGAAAGCGCCCCGCCTCGGCGGGGTCGAAATTGCCGATGGTCGACCCCGGAAAGAAGCCGACATGCGGGGAGGCATCAAGCGCGGAAGGCAGGACGACGGCTTGGGTGAAATCGGCCACGACCGGCTCGACAGACAGCTTGGGGAAGATCCGGCACAACTCGCGCGCGGCACCATCCAGCGCCGAGGGGCTGATGTCGATGGGAACATAGGCGCTGACCTGTGGCGCCGCTGCCAGCAGCAGCCTCGTCTTGATGCTGGCGCCGCTGCCGAATTCGACCAGCGTGGAGTCAGACGGCAAGCGCGTCGCCATATCCCGGGCGCAGCTCTGCAGAAGGGCGATTTCGGTGCGGGTGACGTGATATTCGGGCAGGTCGCAAATTTCCTCGAAGAGCTGTGACCCGGTCTCGTCATAGAGATACTTACTGGAAATGGTCTTTCGGGAAGCGAAGAGGCCGGCGACCATCTCCTCGATGGCATGGGATTCCAGTTCCGCGACCGCCTGTACTTCGCTCATGCCTTCACTCCTGCTGAAGAATTTCTGGCTGTCCTGTCGTGGGGCACGGGCCGGGGAAATGCAATGTCGCGCATGGCCACCTCTTGCCCTTGCGCGGCAGTCGGCAGAAGAGCGCGATTGGAATAAGCGTCATTCCCGTTTGGAATAGGCAAGGCACCGTCAACACCAGGGCGCCATATCGATCCGCAATGCCGCAGCCATGACGTCCTCTCCCGCCCCGGACATGCCGCATGGCGGGAAAGAAATGCCCCGGCGGACGGATATGTTCCGTGCCAGCAGCGGGAGTGGCGCTTTTCGTGTTCGAATCTGGTTGGGGACGATCACCGGCAATCGGGATCTGGCGGAGACGGAGGAGTTCACAAAAAAATGAAGGCAATAAACTGAAACATAATAATTTTTATAATATTTTTTGAACTGCATACCCCAACGCTTACCCCCATTGCGCTGCGTGTGGAGCGGCATGCAAAATTGGGTCTGACTCATATTCCGTGCAATTCTGGTCATGCTGG
>JAGWMZ010000090.1 GCA_028871475.1 Sphingomonadales bacterium
GGCTAACGTCCCTGACAAGCTGGTCCAGCTCGCCCTCTGACCTCCCGTCATCACGAGGATGACGAACAAGATGACTCTGGAGGTCACCATGACGCAAGCATTCGCCAATTTCGAAGCCCTCTCTGCCTTCTACCGCGAGCAGATCGAAGTCCCCGGCTTTGACACCGCCTTCACCGAGCAGGGCAGCATGGCGCAACTCTCGGTCCACGACGAACCCACCGCCACCGACATGCCCGACCCGCAGGCCGCACGCGGCGCGATGGAAATGGTGATCGGCACCGTCTTCGATCTCTTCCGCGGCACCCGCATGGAGGAGTTCGGCCAGGACATCGTCTGGGGCATCGTCAACAGCTTCCACGTCACCTCGCAGCGCATCGAGAAGCGGGAGGATGACGCCACCAGGAAGCTGGGCGACATGGCCCGCGCCTTTGACCCTTCGGAAATTTACGCCGTCGAACTGGAAGAGACCCAGCGCATCACCCAGACGCTGATGGACTGCCGCGAGGCGATGGAGGCCATGCGCGACTACGCCGGCGAGATCTACCGCGTCGAAACCGGCCGCCCGTTCTCGACCGTCAAAGGCACCCGCGTTTCCTCCGGCCTGACCGCCAGCCAGATCGACGCCCGCGACTTCCTTGCCGCCCGCGCAGCCAAGCGCCGCGAAGACCATGCGCCCACGGGCCCGGTGGTGATCTTCTCCGGCGGCACCGACTGGTACGACCACGAACTCCTCTGGCAGGCGCTCGACGAAACTCACGCCCGCGTGCCCCACATGCTCCTCGCAACCACGGCTCAGCACAAGGGCTGCGATCAGATCGCCCACGCCTGGGCCGCCGCGCGCGGCGTCAAGACCGTCCGCTTCACCCTCAACCGGGCGCTGGGCAAGCGCGCAGGTTTCGTCCGCAACGAGCAACTGATGAACCTCAAGCCGGTCCACGCCGTTATCTGCGAAGGCTCGGGCCTTCAGTCCAACCTCTTGAGCCGAGTGCGTGAGGCGAACCTGCCCCACCATGCCTTCGCCCAGCGTCACCAGCGCGTCGCAGCCTGACGCTTCGGAGGGCGCCGCATTCGCGGCGTCCTCCTTCTCTTTTTCCGATGGCAGGAGGCACGCGGACGTAGGGGTGGGACAAGCCCACCCCATGCCGCGCGCCTGGTCGGGAACAGCGAATGTCATCGCTGGCCACAAACCCACATTTGCGGTAATGATGCTTTGTTGTAACCGCCAAGAGGTCGTCATGAGCCGCCTGACCATCGACATCACCAGCCAGCAGCATCAGAGCCTGAAGGCACTGGCTGCCCTGCAAGGCAAGACCATCAAGCAATACGCGCTCGAGCGCCTGTTCCCCGCTGACGCCAGTGGCGATCAGGCTTGGCGCGAATTGCAGACGCTGCTGGGCGAACGTATCGAGCAAGGTTTGTCCGGCCAGACCTCGGCCCTGAGCATCAGCGCCATCGTCGATGAAGAAATGGGCACGAGCCAAGCCTCTTGAGCCAGGCTTACGTCCTGACTGCGGCGGCTGAGGCTGATGTCCGGTCGATCATTCGCTACACACGCCAGCAGTGGGGCGATGCGCAAGTTCGTGCCTATATGGCCAAGCTCGATCAAGGCATCGCTCGTCTCGCGCAAGGCTTGGGCTCTTGCCGTGACATGAGCGATATGCATGCCGGCCTGCGGATGTCACGCTGTGAGCATCACTATGCCTTCTGTCTTGAGCGCGACATCGATCCACCGCTGATTGTCGCCATCCTGCACGAGCGGATGGACCTCATTCAGCGGCTCGGTGACCGGCTGTCCTTGGCCTGAATTGCGATGATGGAGATGACCTGTCGGCAACTGGCCAGCGGTCAGGAACCCGGTAACCGGCCGACATCCTCACGCATCCACGGGCAATCTTGAATGCCCAGTTCCTGAAGGGATTTTGGGCACACCGAACGCGGCAGAGCCTGCATAAAACGGCTCAAAGGGCAGAAATAAATTCAATTATTATCAGTGTTGTAGGTGTAGTATTCTGCTGCTGGAATGGCATGGAGCAGAATTCCGCCAGTGGAATCATCGGG
>JAGWMZ010000069.1 GCA_028871475.1 Sphingomonadales bacterium
CGCGTGGCCCATGGCGCCGAGCGCCGAGGCAAGCTTGTCGAGGCTCTTCGACACCCACAGCAGCGGACGCTCGGGATCGCCGAGCGTCGCCGGCTCGACGAGACGCTCAAGGTCCGACAGCAGCGTCGGATCGCGATCGGTCAGCCGCCGACCGCCGCCGCCTTCACGCCGCACCCGACCGCGCGGCAGCGGCGCTTCGAGATCCTTCAGCCCACGCCCGATCGTCGAGCGCGCCAGCCCGGTGATCTGCGAAACCGCCGCCAAACCGCCCCGGCCAGCAGCGCGCGCCTCGCTCGCGGCAAACACCCGCCGCCCGCGCTCGTCGCGCTTTGCGCCGTCCGCTTCCCACCGCTGCTCGATCCCACGCCAGTCGATCATGCCCAACGGTAGCCCACCTCGCCCCCCCCCGGGGAATCCCGTCCGAGTCAAACCGACCCTCACACAAGCTATGCCGATTCACTTATCTTTGATGATGTCCTAACTGCACCATTCGCCCTATCTAGAGTCATGCTCAGATCGGGAAATGTCCGGGCACGGTGTCCACCGTGATCCATCGTGTTTCGGTGAAGCTGTCTATGCCCTGACGGCCGCCAAAGCGACCATAGCCGCTGTCGCCCACGCCGCCGAAGGGCATTTGGGCCTCGTCGTGCACGGTGGGGCCGTTAATGTGGCAGATGCCTGATTTGACGCGCTTGGCGAGCAGCAGCCCACGCGCCGTGTCGCGCGTGAACAGCGCGGCGGAAAGGCCATAAGTGGTGTCGTTGGCCAGTTCGATCGCGTGGTCTTCGTCGCGCGCACGGATGATGCCAACCACCGGGCCGAAGCTCTCGTCGCGGAACAGCTTCATGTCGGTAGTAACTCGATCAACGAGATGTGCGGGCATGATGACGTTCTGCGTGGCGTCACCGCTGACCAGCAAATCGCCGCCCTTGGAGACGGCATCCTCGACCAGTGAAAGGCAATGCGCGACTGTCCTGGCATCCACCACGGCGCCCAGCGGGGCCTTGCCCTCACGCGGGTCACCGGCGGCCAAAGTCTTGACCTTGTCGGCGAATTTGGCGACAAATTCGTCCGCCACGGCCTCGACCACGATGATGCGCTCAGTGCTCATGCAGATCTGGCCCTGGTTGAAATAGGCGCCAAAGGCCGCCGCCTTCACCGCCTCGTCAAGGTCGGCGTCGGCGCAGACCACAAACGGTGCCTTGCCACCCAATTCGAGCAGGCAGGGCTTAAGGTTTTGCGCCGCGCGGGTGGCGATGATGCGGCCCACGGCGGTGCTGCCGGTGAAATTGATGCGCTTGACCTCCGGCGTGTCGATCAGCGCGCCGACGACATCCGCCGCGTCTTCGGGCGCGTTGGTGACGACCTGCACAAGCCCTTCGGGGAAACCTGCTGCCGCAAAACTTTCGATGATCAGCGCATGGGTGCGGGGGCATTGTTCGGACGCCTTCAGGATCACGCCATTGCCGCAGGCCAACGGCACCGCAATCGCCCGCACGCCCAGAATAATCGGCGCATTCCACGGTGCTATGCCCAGGATCACGCCCACCGGCTCTTTCAGCGCCATTGCAAGGCAACCGGGCTTGTCGGACGGGATCACCTCGCCCGCGATCTGGGTGGTCAGCGCCGCCGCCTCGCGAATCATGCTGGCGCCCAGCATATGGTTGAAGCCCGCCCAGTCCGCCGTTGCGCCGATTTCCGCCATCATCGCGGCAATGAAATCATCCTTGCGGACGACCAGCGCGTCCGCTGCCTGCATGAGCACAGCCCGCCGCGCATTGGGGCCCAGCGCCCCCCATGCAGGCTGTGCCGCCGCCGCCGCCGCCGCAATCGCAGGCATGTCCGCTGCCTTCATCGCGCGTGCCGTCGACGCCACATCGCCGGTGATCGGGTTCAGTCGGGTAAAGGTCATGGAATATCCTCCTCAAACTTTCTGGCCGAGGGCTTGGTGTAAAATTAGTTTGTCGTCAAACTAAATTGATGTATCAGCGCGCCAAGGCCGCAAAATGAGTCGACGGCTTGGAGGAGAGCAAAAATGAGACTTGGAGGGATGGATGCGCGAACCACAGCAAGCATGGTGGCGTTGGTCATGGCGGGTTTGTTCACCGCGCCAGCGCACGCACAATCAGCAGATCAGGCGGCCAAAGACACCGCTTTAGCGCAGGAAATCGTCGTTACCGGGTCACGCGTCGCCGCCAATGGCAATGCCCAGCCGACTCCTGTTACCGTGATGACGGCCGAACGCTTGCTGGATACCTCGCCGCGTGGGCTGGCCGAGGGTGTGCTGGCACTGCCCAGCTTCAACGGTTCGAATTCGCGCACGGCGGGCGGCGCTGCGGCCAACGCCGGGCACAGCTATCTCAACCTGCGTGGTCTTGGTACGAACCGTAATTTGGTGCTGCTTGATGGCCGCCGCTTCGTCTCGACGCAGGATGCGGGCGCGGTCGACATCAACCTGTTCCCCCAGTTGCTGATGAAGCGCGTGGAAGTTGTCACCGGCGGCGCGTCGGCAGCCTATGGTTCGGACGCCATCGCCGGTGTGACCAACTTCATTCTGGACGACCGCTTCAAGGGATTGAAGGGCCTCGTCTCGCAGGGCACCAGCCGCTACGGCGACAGCAACACCACCCGCGTGTCGCTGGCTGGTGGGGCATCGTTCCTTGATGGCAAGCTACGTATCGTCGCCAGCTTCGACTACACCAAGGATACGGGGGCGCAGGGCTACAATATCGGCGGCAAGAACCGCGCGTGGCAGCGTCTTGGCAGCTTCCTTGTCAACAACCCGAATGTCTCGTCAACCAATCCGGCATCGCCCACCAATCCCACGCTGATCACGGCCAACAATGTGGTCTTTCCCTATGCCACCACGGGCGGTCTGATCGTGTCCGGCCCGCTGTCCGGCACGCAGTTCCTGCCTAACGGGGCCACCGCGCCCTTTACTTTTGGTACCAATCGCACGTCGGGTTCGATGTCGGGCGGCGATGGTGCCAGCCCGGTCGGCACCGGCACGCTGGAAACGCCGCTTGATTCCAAGGTTGGCTTTGTTCACATCGCCTATGGTGACAAGGACAGCGTGGAGGTGTTTGCCGAGGGCAACTATGCCCACACCTACATCACCAACAATGCCGGCGCCAACAGCTATGGCGTGAACGGCACAGCCTACACCATCTTTGCCGATAATGCCTATCTGCCCGCCAGCATCGCCTCGCAAATGGCGCCGGGCAGCAGCTTTAAGATGGGCCGCTACAACATGGACCTTGGCGTCTATCAAAAGCAGGTGGACACTGAAGTGTTGCGCGGCGTGATCGGCGCCAGGGGCCGCATTGGGACGAACTGGAACTGGGACACCTATTTCCAGCATGGCCGTACGCAGGGCAATTTCACGGCGGCCAACGGCATCATCACCGCCAACCTTTACAACGCGGTTGATGCGGTGGTGAACCCGGCCACCAACCAGATCGTGTGCCGCTCGACATTGACCAATCCGGGCAATGGCTGTGTGCCGATCAACCTGTTCGGCGCGGGCTCGCCTTCGGCTGCGGCGCGCCAGTATATTTCGGGCAACGCCTATGCCAACCAGACAGTGACGCAGGATGTGGTGGCCGCCACGTTGCGTGGGTCGCCGCTGGAACTGCCCGCAGGCAAGGTGCAGGTTGCCGTGGGTGCCGAACATCGCCGCGAAGCGCTGAAGCAGGTGGTGCCGGCGCTGGCCACCATCACCCAGACCGGCAATGGGGCGCAAGGTTTCCCCGGCAGCCTGCTGGGCACACAAGGTGGCTATTTCCTCGGCAACTCCTCGCCGGTGAACGCTAGCTATCTGGTGGACGAAGCCTTTGCCGAAGCCCAGATTCCGCTGCTCGCGGACAAGGCTTTTGCCAAGTCGCTGGACTTGAACGGTGCGGGCCGCGTTACGCATTATTCCAATGCGGGCACGGTGTGGACCTACAAGGCGGGCCTGGTTTATGCGCCTTCAGGTGATCTGCGCCTGCGTGCCACGGTGTCCCATGATATCCGCGCGCCCAACCTTGGCGAACTTTATCTGCCTCAGGCGCAGACAATTTCCACGGTCATTGATCGCCAGAATGCCAATGCTTCGGCGACCGCGACGATCCAGTTGCCCGGCAACACCAATCTGAAGCCGGAGACTTCGAACACCGTGACGGTGGGCGCCGTGTTCACCCCCAGCTTCCTGCGCGGGTTCAGCGCTTCGGTGGACTATTATGATATCAGCATCAATGGAGCGATCGCTCGCCTGAGCGCCCAGCAGACAGTGGATGAATGCGCGGCGGGCAATGCCGCCATGTGCGCGCTGATCACGCGTAACGCTGGCGCCATCTCGGTAATCTCCACTCCCAATCTCAACCTGGCCACGTTGAAGACGAGCGGTTTCGATTTCGAAATGAATTACGGCTTTCAAGTTGGTACGGTCTTTGGCCAGCCGGGCAAGGTTTCGCTACGGGCGCTGGCTTCCTATGTTACCAAGCTGCAAACAACGACGCCAGGTTCCGCTCCGATTGATCGTGCCAGCCAGACCCCGTTTCAAGGCACGGCGAGCGCCGCCTTTGACCTTGGCCGCCTGAGCGTGCTGGTGCAGGAGCGGCTGATCGGCGGGCATGCAATTGACAGCACCTATGCGCCTTCGTTCGTGGCCAACAACCACATTGACGCGGTGTGGTACACTGATCTCAACGTCACCTATCATCTGGGAGGCAAGCTGCAGGGCGTTGATCTGTTCGCCTCGGCCAACAATCTGTTTGACAAGGCGCCGCCGCTCGGCGTTGCCACCTTCGGCATCGCGCCTTCGTCCACATTGTCGCAGTTCTATGACGTCATTGGTCTTTATATGACGGCTGGTGTTCGCTTTAAGTTTTGAGCCCGATGGCTGGCGCCCGGCGTGGCGCCAGCCTTCTTGGCATGGGAAGATCCGACCATGAGCAAGACCTCAATCATCAATCGCGCGCTGGCAGGCGTAATGGCGCTGGCCGCATTGTCTCCTGTGCAGGCCGCGCCTGTTGCCTCGTGCGACCGGGCGTGCCTGACCGAGATCATGGAAAACTATATCAACGCCATTCCCACCCACGACCGTTCCAGTCAACCACTGGCCCCTGGAGCGCGGGAGACGGTCAATGGCCGGGTTTCGCCGGCCCAATCGGATTATTTCTGGAAGCTGGTGGATGGCATCACCTATCGCCAGATCCTGGCTGATCCCACAACCGGACAGGTGGCCATGCTAGGCGTCGCGACAGAGGCGGGCGGGCGTGGTGCCTATTGGCTGCGCCTTGCCATCAAAAATCGTCATATCACCGAGATCGAGCAAGTGATTGGCGACCGTCCTGCTGGTGGTGTACCGGGCCTCGCAGCGCCTAACCCCTATTTTGAACAGATTCTGCCGGAAAAGAGCCGTTCCAACCGCGAGCAACTGATCGCCATCGCGGACAGTTATTTCGAGGGGTTGCAACGCCATGATGGAGCAGGGGTGCAGTCCGCCCCCGGTTGCCGTCGCTATGAAAATGGTAATCTGACCTCGCTCAACCCGCTGGGCAACACCTGGGCCTGTAACGTAATGAGCGACTACACCTACATGGATAAAATCAAGGAGCGGCGTTTCCCAATCGTCGATGTGGAACGCGGCGTCGTGGTGGGCGCCATGGTGATCGAGGTGTCAAAGCCCAAGACCAGTGCCGCGATCACTGGGGTCACTCCTGGTGGCCCACAATCCGTCTTGCCGCTGTTCAGCCGTCCCCATGACACGCTGATTCAGGAGGTCTTCAAGATCGCTGACGGCAAGATTCAGGAGATCAACGTCATCCGTCAGGACATGCCCTATCAGTGGGGCAGCGGTTGGTGATCGCTCTTACCCGAAAGGCATTTGTATGAAGGTCGTGGTCGTGGGAGCAGGGGCCATGGGCACCCTGTTCGGTGGGCGTTTGGCCCGCACCGGGCATCAGGTGGTGTTTGTGGACACAGACCCAGCCCGCGTCGCCACGATAGCCGCGAATGGCGTATGGGAAAACGACAGCCCAGCCCACTGCGAGGCGGCCTTGCCTGGCGTGGTGTCGGGTGAGGCTGATCTGCTGATTGTGTTCACCAAGGCCCAGCATACCGCTGCTGCCATGGCACAGAATGCAGGTGCGCTGCGCCCCGATGGCATGGTGCTGACGCTGCAAAACGGCCTCGGCAATGATGTGGCGATTGCGGGTGTGGTCGGTGCTGATCGGGTGCTGGTGGGCATCACCAATTGGCCTGCCGATTTGCTGGGCCATGGCCGCATTCACGTTGCGGGCCATGGCATGGTCAAGCTTTGGAGCCTGACGGGCGAGGATACCCCAGTGATCCACAAGGTCGTCGCCGCTCTGTCCGAGGCGGATCTTGGCGCGACGGCGGAACCTTCGGTCAGGGTCGCGATCTGGGAAAAGGTGATCTTCAACGCCGCGCTCAACGGCATATGCGCCCTCACGCGGATGACGGTGGGGCAGGTCGGCGACTTCCTCCCCGCCCGCGCTCTTGCGTTGCAGGTGGTGGAGGAAGGGATCGCCACCGCGCTGGCCAATGACGTGGCGGTGGATGGCGAGAGGGTGCGCCAATCGGTCGCCTTTGCGATGGCCAACCATCGCGCCCACAAGCCCTCGATGCTTCAGGATGTGGAGGCGGGGCGCCCCACCGAAGTCGATGCCATTCAGGGCGGTTTGCTGGCTGCCGCCGACCGCCATGGCGTGGCCGCCCACGCGCTTTCCCATTGCACCGCGCTTTTGCGCAGCCTCGATCACATCGTCCGGAGTTCGTGATGTACACCACCGCCACCGCCTTTCTCGAAGCCCTTGTCGAGCAAGGCATCACGCACGCTTTCGTCAATCTGGGCAGCGACCATCCGGGGCTTGTCGAGGCGATTGCCGAGGCGCGGGCGAATGGGCGCCCGGTGCCCACCATTGTCACCTGCCCTAACGAGATGGTGGCCTTGACCATCGCCCATGGTCACACCCAGATCAGCGGCAAGCCGCAGGCGGTGATCATTCATGTGGAATGCGGCACCCAGGCACTGGCCGGCGCGGTGCACAATGCGGCCAAGGCACGCATTCCGGTGCTGATCTTCGCCGGTTCCTCGCCTTTCACCCAGCAAGGCGAAATGCTGGGCAGCCGCAATGAGTTCATCCAGTGGATTCAGGATGTGCACGACCAGCGCGGACTGGTGCGCGGCTATATGCGCTATGACAATGAAATCCGCACCGGCGCGAACGTCAAACAACTGGTCCACCGCGCGATGCAATTCGCCAAGTCGGACCCAAAGGGCCCGGTCTACCTGATGGCCCCACGCGAAGTGCTTGAGGCGCCGTGCGAGCCTGTGAAGGTCGACATGGAGCGCTGGCAGCCGGTGATGCCACCGGCTCTTGGGGCGCAGGATGCACGTTTTCTGGCCGAAAGGCTGGCCAAGGCGAAGCGTCCGCTGATCGTCACCTCCTATCTGGGGCGCAACCCGGCAGCGGTGGACGGTTTGGCGGCACTGTGCGCGCAAATGGGCGCTGGCGTGGTGGAATCGGTGCCCAGCTACGTTAACCTGCCGCATGACAGCCCGTTCTACCTTGGCAATTACTGGAACAATCCCGAGCAGAACCCAGACCTTGCCGCTGCCGATGTGGTGCTGGTGGTGGACAGCGACGTGCCGTGGATTCCGATCAAGAATACCCCGTCCGACACGGCCGAGATCTATCACATCGACATCGACCCGCTGAAGGAGCAGATGCCGCTGTGGTATATCGAGCCGCATCGCAGCTATCGCGCCGATGCCGCGCAGGCCTTGCAGGCGATTGGCGAGGCGGTGGCGGCGCTGGGCCCGGATGCCGATGCGCTGGCGGAAAAGACTGCGCATTATGCCGCGCGCAGTGCCGGTCGTCGCGCCCGCGTGGCGCAGGAAGTGGGATTGGGCGAGGGGTTGACCATTGCCCGCCTGATGGCGGCCTTGCGCGATCAGTTTGATGACCAGACCATCGTGATGAACGAGGGGATCACCAATTATCAGCCCGTGTTCGACCATCTGGCGCCAACCCGCTCGGGCAGCATGTTTGCCAGTGGCGGCGGATCGCTGGGCTGGAATGGCGGCGCGGCCATTGGCGTTAAACTCGCCAATCCTGATGCGACGGTGGTCGCCGTGTCGGGCGATGGCTGTTACATGTTCACTGTGCCGTCGAGCGTCCACTGGATTGCGCGGCGCTATGAAACACCCTTCCTGCAAGTGGTGCTGAACAATGATGGCTGGAACGCGCCGCGCCATTCCGCTTTGGCTGTTCACCCCCATGGCCATGCCAGCAAGGCCGATGACCTCGACCTCAGCTTTACCCCCGCGCCTGATTATGGTGCGATTGCAGCGGCCTCTGGCGGTGCGGCCAGCTTCGTGGTCGACCGCGACAGTGACCTTGCTGCCGTGCTGGGCAAAGCCTTTGCCGTGCTGAAGAACGAGGGCCGTTGTGTGGTGGTCGAGGCGAGGCTGGGCTGATGGCGTTGGCAGAAGCGCCTTCGACTGTTGCCGCGTTGATTGATGCACGACCCTGGGGCTGGCGGCAAAAGCTGCTGCTGGCGCTGGTGTCGCTGGCCATCCTGCTGGACGGGTTTGACAACCAGTCGCTTGGCTTTGCTTTGCCCAGCCTGATGAAGGACTGGGGGCTGCCCAAAGCAGCGTTGGGGGTGGCGCTGGCCGCCGCGCAGTTTGGCATGCTGATTGGCGCTGTCAGCGGCGGCGTTGTGGGCGACAGGTTTGGCCGCAAGGTGGCGCTGGTGGCGAGCACGACCCTGTTTGGCGTGGGCACTTTGGTGATCTGCTTCGTCCACACGCCGATGCAACTTGCGGGCTTGCGGTTTGCTGCGGGGCTGGGGTTGGGCGCGGCTTTTCCCAATGTCGCGGCGCTGGCCGCAGAATTTACCCCAGTCCGCCATCGCAGTCTGGCGGTTATCCTGTCGATTGTCTGCGTGCCGTTGGGCGGCGTTGTCGGCGGTATGGCGGCTTCGGCCATCCTGCCGACGATGGGTTGGCAGGCGCTGTTTTTACTGGCGGGCGCCTGCACCTTGGGGCTGGCGCTGCTACTGGTTTTGGCCTTGCCCGAATCGGTGAACTTTCTGCTTTCGAAGGGCGCCGATGCGACGCGTGTCATGCGCAGTCTGCGCTGTATGGGCCTGGGCGATCCCGTCCTGCCTGCAACGTCGGCGCCGCAGCCGCATGAACCATCCGCACCACTATCGAGCATCTGGGCTCCCGCATGGCGGGCTGACACGCTGCTGTTGTGGGCGGCTTTCTTCTTTTCCCTGGTTTCCGTCTATGCCGCGTTTAACTGGCTACCGACCCTGCTGGCCGAAAGCGGTTTGAGTGTGGCTGAGGCCGCTCAGGGGCTGGCGGCGTTCAATATGGGCGGTGTTGCTACGGCCTTGCTGGGGGGCGCCTTGATGGCGCGTTTTGGCTCGCGCCGCGTGATGGGGGCGATGGCGCTGGTGGCCGTGGGCGCGGCCGTGGCGTTGGCACTGCTGGCCCATACCAACTTGCCGTTGGTGGCTACCTTCGCGCTCATTGCGCTGGAGGGCGGCTGTGTGAACGGGGCGCAGACCAGCCTGTATGCCTTAGCGTCAAACATCTACCCAGCGGCAACCCGTGCGCGTGGTGTTGGGCTGGCCACGGGCATTGGGCGGCTTGGCGCGATTTCCAGCGCCTTGCTGGGGGCTATGGTCGTCGGCACGTTGGGGCTGGCAGGTTTTCACTGGGCGATTGCGGGCGTGATGGTGGTGGTGGCGGCAGCGGTGGGCCTGATCGCTCGCCATGTGCCGCCGCGTTGATGGCGTGGGGATTTGCTCCACGCTTGACTTTGCTTTGTTAGCCGTGCGACCGATCCGGAAGTCTTGCCGGATATGGGACCGTTGATGCCTTGCCTTCATCGCTATCACTTTGATTTTACGCTGACCCTATCGGCTTTATCGTCGGTGATGCATGGCGGCTAAGAAGGGGCGCGGCGAGGCGGCCGAGCAAGCCGAAGACAAGCAATGGACGCGTGGGCTTGATGATGTCATCGGCTATCATCTGCGCCGCGCGCAGGAAGCTTCGTTTGCCGCTTATGCCCGCAGCGTGGGTGAGATCCACATTTGGCCAGGTTGGTACGCTTTGTTGCGCATCATCCATGACAATCCCGGCATCAATCAGACCGAATTGAGCGCTGCCAGCGGGCGTGACAAATCGACCCTGACAGCGTCTTTGCGGGAATTGGGCAAGGCAGGGCTGGTCGAGCGTGAACGTGATGAGGTTGACCGCCGCAATTTTCGGCTGAAGCTGAGCGCGGGTGGAGCGGCCCAACTGGCCGATCTGGAAGTCAAGGCTGCAGCGCACAACGCCAGAATTGATGCAATCGTCGGGCCGGATCATCGTGATCTTTTCCTCTCGATCCTCAAGGAACTGTCTGGGAAACTGTGATCAGATGCGCGGCGCTGAACGAACGGTTGAGCTCGTTCCGTTAGCATGTCCGTGCTTGGCGTGCGCGTGACAGCCTCGCATAACTCGGATCGTGTCCCCCGGCGTGGTGTAACTGGGGTTTGAGGTGGTCACCGTGATTTTCGGATAGGCTTGGGTTGCAACGCTCGAACCTGGAGAAACCGCGATGACCGATCCCATGATGCACCTGCGTTCGCTGGTGGAA
>JAGWMZ010000070.1 GCA_028871475.1 Sphingomonadales bacterium
GCCGTCATCGAACTTGGTTTCGAGCAGCATGATCCAGTCGAGCTCGGCCGAGCTGGTCCAGGTGACGTTCTGGCCGAACTTGTGGCGGAATTCCGCTTCGAAGTCCATGCCGCGCACGGTCTGGCTGTTGGCGTTGATAAGATTGGCCAACACCAGCGCCGCGCGCGGCGTGGCGGTGGGGTTGTTCGGGTCGGGCGCATCGGCGGTCACCGTGTAGCCGGCCGGAATGGGCTGACCAGAATAATAGGCGATCAGCGCCGGCGAAGCCGAAGGCGAGGTGATCAACTGCGTCTTCTTGATGTCATAGAAGTCGACAGTGAAGGACAGGTTGCGCACCGGTTCGAACACCGCGCCCAGCGTGAAGCTGCGGGACTTTTCCGACTTAAGGGTCGGAGTCGCCAGCGACGTAAGGCCATAGCTGCCAGCGTTGATGTAGGTGGGGCACGAGGAGAATGTCTTCACCGTACAACCATACTGGGCAAGGTAGGTGTCGTTGAACACCGTGGCGTTGTTGGTCACGTAACCCGTGGTCGGAAGAGCATTGGCTTCGCCGAAGGAGGGAATACGGAAACCGCGCGACCAGGTACCACGGATCATCAGTTGGCGGATCGGCTTGAACTTGAAGCCAGCCTTGGGCGAAAAGGAACTCTGACCACTCGAATAGTGGTCATAACGACCAGCGGCGGTCAACTCCAGCGACTTGACGATAGGTGCCGACAATTCGCCGTAGGCCGAGGAGATCCAGCGGCTGCCGACGGTGCCGAAAGCGTTCAGCGTGAAGTAGCGCTGAGTCGGCCCATTGATGTCGCTGTTACCGCTGGGAGCGTTTACAGCCTCATACCGCTCCGAACCGCCGACGGCGAACTGCAGCGGTCCGCCGGGCAGATCGGCCAACTTGAAGCCGAGGTTGGCCTGCAACTGAACTTGGTCCGACGTCGCGTTGGTGATGTTGTCGGGCCTGAGATAATTCACCACCGACTGCGCAGTCTGCGAAGGGTTGATGAAGTTATAACTGCCGTCAGCGACCACATCCAGCAGGTGCTGAATGTTGACAAAGCCGCGCTGCAGGCGACGCAGGTCATCATGCATCGCGGTGCCGCCAACGTCGAAGGTGATCGCATCGGTGATTTGACCCGAAACGCCGAAAGCGCCGCGATAGGCGCGATTACGGGTTTCGTTATAGGTGCCGTTACTAATGTCACGACCGACAATACGCGCTACGTTGCCCTGCGCAGCGTAGGGGTTGTTCGGATTGAGCGTGCCATTAGCTGCCGTACAGCCCGGAACGGTCGGCACGCCATTGACCATCACGGCGGAAATGCCATTACGCGCGCAGACATATGCCGGCAGGGCCAGAATACCCGAGTTCGACGTGTAGACACCGCCCGAGGTCGCATCCGAGAACTGGTTATAATAGATGCCGGCCGGTGCGTTCCCGCGAATCACGCCGGGAGCACCAGTGTAGTCCGACGTCGTCTGAATGAAGTTGAATTCGGCATAGGCCTCAATCGAGTCATTCAGCTTGGCCGTCACCTTGGCCGAACCGCCGAAGCGTTTGATCTCCGGCTGGATCACGCCATAGGACGCCGTGTAATCGACCTGGCAGACCGAGTTGGGCGCGGTTGCATTGACCAACGTGCCTTTCGAGTTCTGGTAGGCACGATCTGCTGCCGTCAAAGTATAGGTATTGCCCGTGCAGGTCGAGGCGTTAAGCGGGTTATAGATCGATCCGGCAACAGCGTTCTGGTTTGCAGCATCGTAGGGACGTACATAGAAGATCGAGCTGACCGGTGTGCCCTGTGTATAGATGCCATTGGCGTCCACGCCACCAATGATCTGGTTGGTATTGTTACCCAGACCGGCCAGATTAGCGCTGTTAAAGGGATAAGGCCGGTCACGATTGTTCAGCTGTGCCGAGTGGTAGTAAAAACCGCTGACATAGGCGTTGTAGCCGTTTTCCTCGATGTCGCCCTTGCCCATGGTCAGGCTCAGACGCTGCGTGCCGGCGTCGGCGCGGCTCGAGATGCCGCCTTCGGCGCGGATCTGCACGCCCTTGAACTGGCGCTTGGTCTTGATGTTGACCACGCCGGCGATAGCGTCGGCGCCATAAGCCGAGGACGCGCCGTCCTTCAGCACGTCGACCTTCTCGATGATGTCATCAGGCAGGGTGTTGAGGTCGACGAAGTTGCGCGAACCATCGTCAGCCAGCGGATAATAGGCGGCGCGCAGGCCGTCGAACAGCACCAGCGTCGAGTTGGTGGACAGGCCGCGCAGCGAAATGGCCGAGGCACCGGCGGCGAAAGCGCCGTTGGCGGTGAAGCTGTTGGTCAGAGCAGGACCATTGTTGGCGGCCAGGGTCTGCAGGCCGTCCTGAATGGTGCTGATACCGCGCGCATCAAGCTGATCGGCGGTGATGGTGGTGACCGGAGACACGGTTTCCGTGTTGGTGCGGCGCAGGATCGAGCCGGTGACGACGATGGTCTGGGCCTCTTCAGGCTTGGCATCGGTCGGCTTGGCCGCGCTGTCCTGCGCGAATGCGGTGCCCGAAAGCAGCGCCGCGCCCAGCACAAACGGCGCAACGCCCGCCTTCAAGGCGGAGTTCAAGGATACAGTCATGTTTCACCCCTGTTATGCGGAATGGCGCCCAAGCCATCCCGTTGATTTTCCGTGTCAACTGATCTCGGTGCCCTTCGCCTTCATGCCTTGTTCAGGCATGTCGGCGTCCGAAATCCCACGGAAACGATGGGACCGTTATGGTAAAATCATCGTGCAAGGGTCTAGTGGCTGACAGGGCTGTTAGTTAAAATCTGTCTCGCTGTTGCATTCATGCCACATCGCATGTCGTGGAAATAAGGGCGTTTCTTGACAGGTGTTGCAAGGTTTTTGCAGCTTTGTTACGGCAGAATTTCCAATTCTTGCATTTTTATTTCAAAATAAAGCAACAAATGCGACAAAGATTGCAAACTGCGCTCAACCCCGTCGGCACGGTTGCCAACCCTCTTCACGCACCAGACGGGTAAAAAACGACCGGCAAGCTTACCAACGAAATTGCCGAACCATGCGTCATTCACCCCATGGGCAAAACCGGCAGGCGACAAAGCCGTGCCGAAGCGCTAGGCGGCCCGGTCAGTCGAAGGCAAGATGAGCAAGGGGTCGAGCCGTGCCGCTTGCCAGCACAGACTCCAATGCAGATGCGGGCCCGTCGCGCGGCCCGTCATGCCCACCAGACCCAGCGGTTGCCCCTGAGACACGCGGTCTCCCTCTCGCACCAGCAGGCGCTCGGCATGCAGAAAGGCCGAATTCAGCCCCATGCCGTGGTCGAGAATCAACAGATTGCCTTCCAGCGTGAAGGGCGCATCGGCAGCCAGCACCACCACGCCATCGGCCGGGGCCACATAGGTCGCGCCCGCCCCCGGCGCGATGTCGAGCCCGCTGTGATAGGCGCCGGGCGTGCCGCGATAGATACGCTGCGAACCAAAGCGCCCCGAAATCCGCCCATGCGCCGGCCAGATGAAGGATTGCGCCCACCCTGTCGCCCCGGTCACCTGCGCGCGGGCCGCCTTGATCCGCGCGATTTCGCCAGCACGAATGCGGGCAAAATCCTCGTCGGGCACCGCCGGGGGATGAAAAGGGACATCGATGTGCTCGATCGGCCAGGCACGCGGCGCGATGGCCACCGGCTGTATGCGCGCCGCCCCCTGATCCATGATCAGCAAACCCTGGAGCGGGCTGTCGCGGTCAATCCCGATGAAAAAGCGGCCATCAGGCGCCAGGGGCACCGCCTCGACATTTGGCGCGTCCAGCACTGGCACCATTCCGGAGGCCAGTGCGTCAGGCAGATAACCCAAACGGCGTGTTCCAGTCGGTACGCGCCCGGTGAACCAGCCACCCTGCTCCCGTCGCCCAGACAAACGGATCGCACCATGGCCCGCTCCTTGAGCCAACGCATCCCGCGCAATCATCATGGAAACCATGCCGCCCAAGGCAGCCCGCCGGGACATTTCCCCCGGCCAGGCCGTCGTTAATGCCCCGGATTTCAAAGCCCCAGCCTTCAAAGGCCCAGAATGCGCTTCGTCGCGATCTCGGGTGTGGCATAGGCCTCCTGCAGATCAACGCTCCAGTAACGCAGGGCCTCCAGAGGGATCTTTTCGCCCGAAACAGCGCACACCACATGATTGCCCGGGCTCACCATGCGAAAGCTGCTGGGTTCATAGCGCAGGACGGCGGCGCGATCGGCAGAGTTCATCAACATGGGATTGCCTATAGCAGATCGCCGGCGCTCATCCAAGGCGGCCCGCGACCGGGCGAGCGCCTCAGCTGAACAGATCGTCTTGCACAGGGCCCTTGGGCGGCGTGGGCTTGCGCGGCGGGGGAGCCGGCGCGGCGCGCGGCGTGGGCAAAGCGCCATCCTCCAGCGGCGCCACATCCACCGTGCCATCGCGGAAATGCAGCGTCAGCCGCGCCTCGGCCTGCGCCTGCGCCTGCCCGACAAGCGTGCGGCCATCCGCCCCGGTGACACGCACATAGCCGCGCGCCAGAACGGCATCGGGGTTGAGGCTGGCCATGATGCGGCTCACGCTGTCCAGCCGCCGCCGGTCCTCACGCAGGCGCGATGTCAGCATCGCCGGGCTCAGCCGCTGGGCAACCAGCCTTTCGCGGGCCCGTTCCAATCGCGCCGCCAACAGCGGCAGCGACAGGCGGCCCGCCACGCGCTGAAGCTGCGTGCCTGCCACTTGCGCCCGCGCCGCCAGCCCCCGGCGCAGGTTCTCGCCCGCCTCATCCAGCGCCTGACTGGGCGCATCGAGCAGGCTTTGCGGCGCGGGCAAGCGCTGCGCGCGCACCTCCAGCCTTTCGCGGCCCAGCGAGATGTAGCGCATGGCCGCGCGCCGCTGGCGCACACCCAGTTCACCGATCTGCGCCAGCAGTTCCGCCCGCACCGGCACGGCCATTTCCGCCGCCGCCGTGGGAGTGGGCGCGCGCATGTCGGCGGCGAAATCGGCCAGCGTGGTGTCGGTCTCATGGCCCACGGCGCTGATGACGGGGATCGGGCAGTCGGCGATGGCGCGCACCACCACCTCCTCGTTGAAGGCCCAGAGGTCTTCGATGGAGCCGCCGCCGCGCCCCACGATCAGCACATCGGGCCGCGCCACCGGGCCTCCCGGCGCGAGTTCGGCAAAACCGCGAATGGCGGCGGCCACCTGCTCGGCCGCGCCCTGCCCCTGCACCAGCACCGGCCAGAGCACGACATGGCTGGGAAAACGGTCAGCCAGACGGTGAAGAATATCGCGGATGACGGCGCCGGTGGGCGATGTCACCACGCCGATTACCTGGGGCAGAAAGGGCAGTGCCTGCTTGCGGCGCACGTCGAACAGGCCCTCGGCCTCCAGCCGTGCCTTGGTCTTGGCCAGCAGCGCCAGCAGAGCGCCCTCCCCGGCAATTTCCATCCGCTCGATGACGATCTGATAGTTCGAACGGCCCGGATAGGTGGTCAGCTTGCCGGTGGCGATCACCTCCACCCCATCCTCGGGCAAAAAGCCGAGGCGGGCAACATTGCCCTTCCACATCACGCCGTCGAGCCGCGCGCCCTCATCCTTGAGCGAGAGATACAAATGCCCCGAAGCCGCCCGCTTCACCCCCGATAGTTCGCCCCGCACCCGCACAAAACCGAAACGATCTTCCACCGTCCGTTTCAAAAGCTGAGAAATCTCGGTGATCGACATCGCCGAAGCGTTGTCGCCGGGCGCCTGCTTCGCTACCAGCCCGCCAGTATTATCGTCATCATCGGCAAAAGGCGGGTAAGCGGGCATGAACATCCTTCTCCTGGGCTCGGGCGGGCGCGAACATGCGCTGGCGTGGAAGCTGGCGCAATCCAGCGCGATTCAGAGCGGTGGAAAGCTGTTTGCCGCACCCGGTAACCCCGGCATCGCACAAGACGCAACCCTCGTGCCGCTCGATGCGACCGATCACGCCGCCGTCGTGGCCTTCTGCACGCTGGAGCAGATCGGTCTGGTGGTGATCGGGCCCGAGGCGCCGCTGGTCGATGGTCTGGCCGATTCGCTGCGGGCAGAGGGCATTCCTGTGTTCGGCCCGTCGAAGGCCGCCGCGCAGCTTGAAGGCTCGAAGGGTTTCACCAAGGACCTGTGCCAGCGCGCCAACATCCCCACCGCCGGCTATGTCCGCGTGTCAAACCGCGACGATGCCATGGCCGCGCTGGAGCGTTTTGGCGCCCCTGTGGTCATCAAGGCCGACGGGCTGGCCGCCGGCAAGGGCGTGACCGTCGCCATGGGGATGGACGAAGCCGTGGCAGCGGTGAACGACATCTTCGCCGGGCGCTTTGGCGCGGCCGGAGCCGAGGCGGTGATCGAGGAATTCATGGTGGGCGAGGAAGCCAGCTTCTTCGCGCTGACCGATGGCACGCACATCATGGCTTTTGCCAGCGCGCAGGACCACAAGCGTGTGGGCGAGGGCGACACCGGCCCCAACACCGGCGGCATGGGCGCCTATTCGCCCGCCCCGGTGCTGACCGCCGCGCTGGAATCGCAAGTGATGGAGCGCATCATCGCCCCCACCGTCGCCACGCTGGCGGCTGAGGGCACGCCCTATTCCGGCGTCTTGTTCGCCGGGCTGATGCTGACGAAGGATGGCCCCAGCCTCATCGAATACAACGCCCGTTTCGGCGACCCGGAAACGCAGGTGATGATGAGCCGCCTCGAAAGCGATCTGGCCGAGTTGCTGCTGGCCTGCGCCACCGGCACACTGGCCGATGCGCAGCCCCCGCGCTTCAGCCCCGAAACGGCGCTGACGGTGGTGATGGCCGCGCAGAACTACCCCGAAACACCCAGGAAGGGTGGCAGCATCGAGGGTATAGACAAGGCCGAAGCCACTGGCGCCAAGGTCTTCCACGCAGGAACGGCGCTCTCGGGCGAAACGCTGACGATCAATGGCGGGCGCGTGCTGAATGTAACAGGGCGCGGGGCCGATGTCACCGCCGCGCAGGCCGCTGCCTATGCGGCGGTCGATGCCATCACCGCGCCGGACCTGTTCTGCCGCCGCGACATCGGCTGGCGCGAAGTGGCGCGCGAGGCGCAGGGCTGAACACTCGGCGGGCGCTTGCCGTCAGACGAAAATGCTGAAGGTGGCGCCTGTCCCGTCGATGTTGGGCTGGCCCAGATGGTTGTTGGCCAATGGGCTGGGCGTCACGCTTTCGGCTTCCTTTTGCGCCGCCGTTTTGAGCGGAATCGGCGGCAAGGCCGGGAAGAGCGAATAGGTCACCGGTCTGGACGATGACACCGGGGTGCTTTTGATCGCCATATCCTGTCTCCATGTCATCAGTCACTGATGACGCGTCATCGTCAGGACGGCAGGCCATGGGGAGATTTTAAGGAGTTCTTAAAAAAATTCTGAAGGGAATACGGGGTGGACCGTCAGGCCGACTGCCCACCCCGCTATGGCATCAGGCCATGACCTGCGCGACCAGCGTCTTGAGGTCGACCTCAGGCCGCGCGCCGAAATGCGAGATCACTTCCGCCGCGCAGATCGCGCCCAGCGTCAGGCAGTCTTCCAGCGCCCGGCCCCGCACGAAGCCGAAGAGGAAACCGGCGGCAAACAGATCGCCCGCTCCCGTCGTGTCGACCACCCTGGCAATGGGCTGGGCGGGGACATAAGCGTTTTCACCCTCGCGGCGGGCATGGGCGCCATCGGCACCGCGCGTCACCACAACGGTCGGCACCTTGGCGGCGACAGTCTCGAAACCGGCGTCGAAATCATCCAGCCCGGTCAGCGCGGCCAGCTCTTCCTCATTGGCAAAGAGGATGTCGATCAGGCCTTCCTCGATCATCGCGAGGAAATCCTCGCGGTGGCGGGCGATGACGAACACCGCCGAGAGGGTGAAGGCCACCTTGCGCCCGGCGTTCTTGGCAGCGGCAATGGCGCGGCGCATGGCGCGGCGCGGCTCCTCCGGGTCCCACAGATAGCCTTCGAGCAGCAACACCTGCGCATCGGCAATCGCCTTTTCGTCGAGCTGCTCGGCGGGCAGGAACTGGCTGGCGCCCAGGAACGTGTTCATCGTGCGCTGGCCATCAGGCGTCACGAAGATGAGGCAGCGCGCGGTGGGCGGGTGCCCCTCGCGCATCGGCGTGGCAAAGCTGATGCCGCCAGCCCGAATGTCATGGGCAAAGACCTCGCCAAGCTGGTCATTGGCCACCTGACCGATGAAGGCGCATGTGGCGCCAAGCTGCGCCATGCCGGCCAGCGTGTTCGCCGCCGAACCGCCCGAAATCTCGCGGGCGGGGCCCATGGCGGCGTAAAGGTCGGTGGCCTGCTGCGCGTCGATCAGCGTCATGCCCCCGCGCGCAAGGCCCAGCGTCTCGATCAGGGCATCGTCGCAAGGAGCCATCACATCGACGATGGCATTGCCGATGGCGATCACATCGGTGGTCGGCTGGGTCATTCAGGGCCTTTCGTTCAATCGGTCATACCTTCGCCGGCATCTGACGCCCGCGATCCTGCCGCCGCAGATACAGCGCACATGGTCCCATGGCGAGGGGGGCGTGCAGAAATCAGGCCTCGGGGGCGATTGACCGCCCCATCGGCCCGGTCCATCACGCGCGCATGATGTCTGGCCCTTTGCGTTCCTGTGTTGCCCTGCCCTTTTTGGCCCTTCTGGCGGCCTGCGGCAGCGAATCATACCATCCCGTGTCCACGCGGCCCGCGCCTTCCCGTTCGACGGGGCACCATCAGGCCACGCCGCCAGCCTCGCTTTATCGCACCCCGCCGCCCGCCGCGCGGGTGCAAAGCCTGCCGGGCCTGCAGGGCGTGATCGGGGCCGACACGCGCGAACTGACGCGGCTTTTCGGCAAACCCCGCCTCGATGTGATCGAGGGTGACGCACGCAAGTTGCAGTTCTCCGGCTCGGCCTGCGTTCTCGACGTCTATCTCTATCCCCCCGCCCCCGGCCAGGCGCCGCGCGCATCCTATGTCGACGCGCGACGTTCCTCTGACGCGCGCGATGTCGACCGCGCGGCCTGTGTCGCCGCCCTTAAGAAACGCTGAACGAAATTAATATCTTGACTGACAGTCTGGTTCATGCGGCTGAAAGGCAACACGCGCCATTTCATCCGTCCGGGGGCGTAACCGAAAGGACGCTTGGGATGAACGAGACAATGCGCGGCCCACATCACCAGTCCTTGGGTGGCCCTGCCGATCCCCGGCAACCGGGGATGAGCCCGGATGATGCCGATGCGCTGCTGGCGATCAATGCCAATCTGCGCGCGCCATCGCCCGAATGGGTGGAGTTTCTGGGCGAAACGCTCTCCACATGGTTGGTCGAACTGCGCTCTCCCGCCGGTTTCATGGACGAGGCCAAGGCGCATTGGCTGGTGTCGCGCATCGATGAGGATGGCATGGTGACGACGCCGGGCGCGCTGGCCCTGCTGCGCCGTTGCTGCATCAAGGCCCGCACCGTGCCTGCCAGCCTGCTGGCCTATCTGCGCGATCAGGAACTCTCGACGCAGATGGCGCAATCCGTCACCCGCCTGTCCTCCGCATTGAGCGGGGATCGCCGGGTGACGGGTATTTAACGCAGCGCGAGGGCTACGCCGCTGCTCAGACGGTAAAGCTCTCGCCGCAGCCGCAGCTGCCCTTGGCGTTAGGATTGTTGAAGGTGAAACCGGCGGTGAAATCATCCTCCACCCAGTCCATCGTCGAACCGACCAGATAGAGCACGCTGGCGCCATCGATGAACAGCACGCCACCGGGTGTCTCGATCTTTTCATCGAAAGCATTGGCAGCGTTCACATAATCCACCGAATAGGCAAGGCCCGAGCAGCCCCGGCGCGGGGTGGACAGCTTGACGCCGATGGCACCCTCGGGCGCCTTGGCCATCAGATCGGCCACGCGCTGCTGTGCCGCTGCTGTCAGGGTGACGGCGGCGGGGCGCGGGCGGCGCGGGGTGGTTGCGGTCTCGCTCATCACAGCATCCCCAGTTCGAGGCGAGCCTCGTCGCTCATCTTGGCCGGGTCCCACGCCGGGTCCCACACCAGATTCACTTCGCAATCGCGGATGCCCGGCACGCTGGCGACGCGCAGTTCCACCTCGCCGGGCATGGATTCGGCCACCGGGCAATTGGGCGTGGTCAGCGTCATGGTGATCGCCACCGATCCGTCAGGCGTGATGTCCACGCCGTAGATCAGGCCCAGTTCGTAGATGTTGACCGGGATTTCCGGGTCATAGATTTCCTTGAGCGCGTCGATCACCGCCTCGTAGGTCTCACCGCCCGGTTCATGGGCAACAAGGCCGCTGGGCTGCTGGGCGAGGAAACCTTCGAGGTAGTCCTTCTTGCGCTCCAGCTTCTCGCCTGCCGATTCGGCAGGGGTGGCGGTATCTTCCACCCGCGCCCGCGGCGGGGTGGGGGCAGCCTCAACTTCCTCCACGGAAAAGCGGGGGGCTTCGTTTCCGGGAACGCTCATCCGAAAATCCTCTTGGCTCGCTCGATACCGCGCATCAGCGCGGCAATGTCACTGTCATCACTGTAAAGGCCGAAACTGGCGCGGGCCGTGGC
>JAGWMZ010000029.1 GCA_028871475.1 Sphingomonadales bacterium
CCAACGGTTTTACGCCGGGTGGCGCCAAGAGCGAGGAAAGAGGCTGATGGAAAAATGGCCTAAATCAACGATCTTGGCGGAGACGCCGGGATTCGAACCCGGGGTGCCCCAGTTAGGGCACGACGGTTTAGCAATCCCCGATCCGACATTCCAAAAACCACGAAATCCCGGGAAAATCTCCTGTTCCCATGGGGTTAGGCGTAACGCAGAACGCGCAACGAGCGCTCTTGCGCGCAGCCTGTTCCGGCACAAAAGTCGTCACACCTCCCTTGGGGGCAAAAATGCCCTTCAGAACCGTCGTTTTGGCGCCAAACGCGCAACGGACGCAATTACCACAAGACCGCCGGAAGGGCTGCCACCCTTCACAGCGGTCCAAGGTATAGCTGACCAGCTACAGGACGAGTTTACCGCACGTCGGAATCGCGAGCAAGTCCTGCCGCGAAGGGAGGGCTGCCATGAGCACCACCCTTTCCCATAGAGGGCTCCCTGCTGGTGTGAGCCGGTTCGGCCTTCTACGGCTGTTCGAGCAGGTGGCGCGACCCGGTTTCGGCCTGTCTTCGACAGCGGTGGCGCTGGTCCGGCACTATGTGCTCAAGACAATGGACGGGGATTATGTTGCAGGGCGGATTTGCGCGGTGTGGACGCAGGCCTGCCGCTTTGCCGAGGCCTTGGGCCTGACGCCCCGCTCGATCAATTCTGCCGAGCGCGAGTTGGAGCAAGCGGGTTTCATCATCCGCAACGCCGGAATCAACGGCGAGCGCGCTGGAGACCGGCAGGACGGCACAATCGTCTGGGCGGCGGGCATCAACCTGGCCCCGCTGGTCGAACGCTTTGCCGAGATGCAGGCCAAGGCTGAGGCGCTGGAATTGCAGGCCCGCGCCATCCAGCAGTGCCGTGCCGAGATCCGCCAGTTGGGCCAGCGTATCCGCGAGGCCGGTGACGATGATCTGCGCGAGCGAGCAGAGACCATCCTGCCCGATGGCCGCACCGCGCGGATCAATCGCATCGACCGCCTGATCGCCATCCGCGAGACCTTGTCCGCCATGCTTGCCGCCATCGAGTCTGCACCCGATCCAGATCCCCGTGCACTGAAAACTTCCGACGCGCCGGAAGAAAACTGCGCACCCAATATACAGGACAAAAACTCATCACGAAGGCGTACAGTGCCGGCGGGCGATCCGCTCGAGCGGATCCGGCCTGCGACGGCGCTGGCGGTGGCGACCGAGAGCTATCGTGGCATCGTCGAAGCACTGGGCGGGCCGAGCTGGCCCAACCTTGTCGAGGCGTCTTGGCGCAGTTGCGGTCGGCTTGGGATCGCCCAGAGCACCTGGGGCCGGGCTTGCCAGGAGTTCGGTCGCGAACGGGCGGCGCTCAGCGTGTTGCTCATCGACCGGAATGCCGATCTGCCGCTTGGCCACCGCTATCGCGTGGCCTCACCAGCAAGGTGTCTGGCAGGTATGGTGCGGCGGGAAGGCTCGGCAGGGGTGAACCTCGCTGGTCTGTTCCGGGCCACGGAGCGCAACGCCCAGCAGGCGCCACCGGAAGTCTCTGCACCTCAACAATCTATCGAGCCGCAGGTCGGCCCACTGGCTCATCTCACCGCGAGGCTGATGGCAAGCATGGAGCGGCGGGTAAAACCTGATGGATGAGGCTGTTCAGCAGCCGCCTGTCCAAAGTTCCACACTCTCACAGTCCCACACGTCCACATGTGAATATTGGAAGGATCTAGCCATGACCATCATCGCCATCGTCAGCCAGAAGGGCGGCTCGGGCAAAACTACGCTGTCGGTGAACCTTGCGGCTGCCGCTGAAGCCGCTGGTTCCATCGCGCTCATCATCGACACCGACCCGCAGGCCACGGCCAGCCAGTGGGGCGCATGGCGCGCCGACAAGGCTCCCGAAGTGATCGACAGCGCTCCCCCGCGTATTCAGGCTAAGGTCGAAGCCGCCGAGGCTCAAGGTGCAACCTTCATCGTGATCGACACGCCGCCCCATGCCGACAGTGCGGCCAGTAGGGCGGTGGAGGTGGCCGATCTGGTGTTGATCCCATGCCGCCCCAGTGCCTTTGAACTCGCGGCGATCAAGACCACCGTCAGTCTCGTGCGCCTGTTCGACAAGCCTGCATTTGTCGTCTTCACCGCTGGCCCGCCCCATGCGCCCCGTATGTATGAGGAGGCGGTTGAACTGGTGCAGGGCTTCGGGATCGATGCTTGCCCGCATATTCTGCCCGACCGCGCCGTCTATCGCCATGCCAGCGCTGCGGGCGCTTCAGTCATCGAGTTCGAGCCTGAGGGCAAGGCTGCTGCGGAGATCACCCAGCTTCACATGTGGACGATCGCACGTGTGAGCATGTCTACTACCGCACATGAGGGAACGTGAGCAGATGAGCCGCTTTGCCAACCTCGCTGACAAGCCTAAGGCCAGCCCAAAATCACAACCCCAGCCTGCCGTGTCCGGCATTGAAGAAGGCGTCACCGCATCAGCATCAGTCAGCCCCCCGCCCAGATCGAGGAGCCGAGCTGGGCGCAAGGCCATCGCTGCCTACTTCTCACCCGAGATGTCCCTCGCCATGCATGTCTGTGCCCGCAAGCATGGCCTCAGCCTTCAGGAACTAATGGCCGAGGCCTTCGATGATGTCCTGCGCAAATATGGGCAGAGCCCGGTGGGGGAGTGACCGTGGCTGAGGACGAACCGGAACGGCAACTTCGGAACGGAAAAGGTCTTTAGCTGTCCTTCGTCTGACGATCTCAAGATTGGCCGCCCTTTTCCGGCTGGCGAAACGATCCTGCCGGTAGGCAATACGCGCATCGGTAAAATCCAGCGGCTGATTGACGAGGCCTGACCCTTTGAGAGCGGCAATGAACGGGTCTTGCCTCTTCCCCCGTTATCGGGCCGACATTCTTCGCCGAGGTCCGATATGCGCGCCCTCACATGCTGGTGAAAACCGGCGTATTCGCGTCCGCTAATTTCTCAGCAAATGACGTGATCTCGCGCAAGCGCGCATGTGCCCATCGTCACCTTATTGCAACACGCGCGTCGGGTGCTGCCGGTGAGTCTCTTCACCGTTTTTGGCGCCGTTGTGGACAGTCTGGGCCGATCGGTATTCTAATGACATACATCTCATTGCGATATATGTGAGGGAAAGAACACATCAGAACCGTATGTGAGCCAGGAGAGGCAAGCCGATGACGCTGGACGCCGGGCCCATCGATCCGCCGGTTTCGGATCCTGTCAGCGATGTTCTCAAATGGATCTTGCTGGCCGTCGCAATTCTGACCTTCGGCCTGCTCGCCTGGGCAACTATCCAGACTTATCGCGCGGCGCCCCCGCAGCCAGAGCGATTTCTTACGACCGGCGGCGCGGTGGTGATGACCAGCGACGACATCGTGGCGGGCAAAGGGGGCTTCCAGAAAGCCGACCTGATGGATTACGGTAGCCTCTATGGCATGGGCTCCTATTACGGTGAGGACTACACCGCCTCGATCTTGGTCCAGCTCGGCACCGCCACCCGGGAGGCCGCGGCCCGGACAGAATATGGCAAGGCATTCGCGGCACTCCCGCCCGAGCAGCAGGCAGCCGCCACCGCCACCATGCAGCATGCGCTCCAGGGCGTTGATCTCACCCGACGCGATGTCATCATGCCCGACACGCTCGCCACATCCCTCATGCATGTCCGCGATGATGTGGCCAAAGCGCTCACCATCGCCGATCCGGCCAGCGGATGGACACCAGCGTATAGCCTGACGCCCGCGCTCGCGCGCCAAACGGCGGATTTTCTCGTCTTTTCCTCGCTCACCACGGTCGCGCGGCGGCCCGGTGTCACCTGGTCCTGGACCGAAAACTGGCCCTACGAACCGCTGGTTGGCAACGCGCCCACGACCAACACCTTCAAATGGACGTGGATCAGCTTCTGCTTCACCTTCTTCGCGTTTGGGGCGGTCCTGTTCATTTACGAGTTTTTCCTCAACAATCCCGATGACGCGCCGATGGACCCGGTGCTGTCGACCTTCCGGCCGCTGACGCGCAGCCAGAAACGCATCGGCAAGTATTTCCTGGTCGTGGCGGCGCTGCTGCTCGTGCAGATCGGCGCCGGCACGATCATGGCCCATTCCTATTATGACCGGACAAGCTTCTACGGCTACGACATCAACAGGCTTTTGCCATTCAACTTCCTGCGGGACGTGCATATCCAGGCGCCGATCGTGTGGATCGGCCTGTCGTGGATCGGAACCGCGCTGTTCCTCGCCCCGGCAATCGCCGGTGGCCGGGAAGCGAAGGGCCAGCATCTGCTGGTCGACTTCCTGTTCTGGGTGACCTTGGCCGTCGTCGCCGGCGCGCTGATCGGCGATTATCTCGGTATCATGGGGGTGATCGATCAAAGCTGGTTCTGGTTCGGCAATCAGGGGCTCTCATACATCCAGCTCGGCCGGTTCTGGCAGATAGGCTTCTTCATCGGGCTGGCGCTGTGGAGCTTTCTGGTGATGCGCGCGCTGTGGCCCACCAAAGCCCGCTGGCGAACCGCGGCGGGTCAGTTCTGGACCGGACGCATCCGCATGGAGCACCTGATCTGGGCGTCCACCATCAACATCGCCGTGCTCTACGTGTTCGGCATGATCCCGCTGACCGGCATCGAGAAATCCTTCACGCTGACCGATTTCTGGCGCTGGTGGGTGGTCCATCTGTGGGTCGAGCAGTCGTTCGAGTTTTTCGCCGCCTGCATGACTGCCTACTTGCTGATGTCCGTGGGTCTCGTCTCGCGCAAGCTTGCCGAGCGGGCGACCTATTTCGAGATCATCCTGATCTTCCTCGGCGGCGTCATCGGCACCGGTCATCACCTCTACTGGGCGGGCGGGCCGAGTATGTGGGTGCCAATGGGCAGCATGTTCTCGTTCATCGAGGTGCTGCCGCTGGTCCTGCTCATCATTGAGGCGATCAACCATTACCGGCTGATCAGGGCGCATCGCGAATTCAAATACCGGCTGGCCTACACCTATGTCATCGGCGCGGCGTTCTGGAACTTCGTCGGCGCCGGCGTGTTCGGCGGCGGCACGCTCAACGCGCCGCTGGTCAATTATTACGAGCACGGGACCTTCCTGACACTCAACCACGCGCACACCGCCCTGTTCGGCGCGTTTGGCGAACTGGCGATCGGCCTGATGTATTTCTGCCTGCGCTATGCCGCGGCCGACCATCGTCCATTCAGTGAAAGGCTCGGGCTGTGGGCCTTCTGGCTCTACAATGGCGGCCTGGTACTGTGGATCCTGCTCAACTTTTTCCCGATCGGTTGGGCGCAACTCGATGCCGTGTACGAACATGGCCTTGCCTATGCCCGCAGTGCCGCCTTCTACAACGGCACCTTGTTCTGGCAGTGGATGCGGCTGCCGGGCGACGTGCTGTTCGCAGCTGGCGCCCTGCTCATGGCGTGGGATTTCATCGCCAAGCTGCGTCCGCTCTCTCAACCATCGGGGGCGCCGATCCACCCGCAAGGAGGTGAGCATGCCCTGCCCTGAATGCGGTGAGGTGGCAGCCTCGGGGCCGCAGGCGCTCGACAGGCTCGTCGACGATGCCTTCTTGGTGACCATCCTGCCCGGGCGACTGGAAAGATATTCACGGAAAGGCGATGCGTGATGCTTGATCCGCTCTTTTTGTCGCGTCTCCAGTTTGTGTGAGTGATCGCCTGGCACATCCTGCTGCCGGCCTTTACCGTCGGCCTCGCCTCGTACATCGCGGTGATGGAAGGGATGTATTTCTTCACGGAGCGCGAGACCTATTTCCGCATCTCCGGTTTCTGGACCCGCATCTTTTCTGTTTCATTCGCGATGGGGGTCGTCTCCGGGATCATCATGCCGTTCCAGTTCGGGACCAACTGGAGCCGGTATTCGGATGCAACCGCCAATGTCCTGTCGCCGCTGTTCGCCTATGAGGGACTGACCGCCTTCTTTCTCGAGGCCGCGTTCCTCGGCGTATTGCTGTTCGGGCGCAGCTTGGTCCCGCGTTGGGTGCATTTCTTCGCGGCGCTGATGGTGGCGAGTGGCACCCTTTTTTCCTCTTTCTGGATACTCGCCGCCAATAGCTGGATGCAGACGCCTGCCGGCGCCGTGCTGATCAACGGCCGCTTCTTTCCGAAAGACTGGACGCAGATCATCTTCAACCCGTCCTTTCCCTTCCGGCTCGGCCATACCGTTGTCGGTTTCTATGTGACGACGGCCTTCGTGGTGGTCGGCGTCGCGGCGTGGCTGTTGCGCCACGGCCGTGCCCTCGCCGAAGCGCGCGCGATGCTCTCGACGACGCTCTGGCTGCTGCTCGGGCTGGTGCCGCTCCAGGTTCTTCTGGGCGATATGCACGGCCTCAACACGCTCCAATACCAGCCCGCCAAGCTCGCGGCGATCGAGGCGCGCTGGAATACCGCCAGCCGCGTTCCACTGACGCTTTTCGCCATTCCCGACCAGGAGCACGAGACGAACCGTCTGGCGATCGACGCGCCGGTACTCGGCAGCCTGATCCTAACGCATGATTCCAACGGCACGATCCGCGGCCTGAAGGAATGGCCGCGTGGCGATCGTCCGCCGGTCGCCATTCCGTTCTTCGCCTTTCGCATCATGGTGGGCATTGGCCTCCTGATGCTCGCGATCGTGCTGATCGGCAATGCGATGCGCATCGGCGGGAGGCTGTTCGAGAGCCGCGGATTCCTGCGGTTATGTGAATGGTCGGCGCCGCTCGGTTTCATCACCGTGCTCGCGGGGTGGACGACCACGGAGGTCGGCCGCCAGCCCTGGACGGTCTACGGCCTGCTGCGCACGGCGGACTCGGTGTCGCCCTCGTTGACCGGAGCCGACGTCCTGCTCAGCCTTACGGGCTACATGATCGCCTATCTGGTCATGTTCCCGGCCGGCGCGCTGCTGATGGCGCGGATCGTGCGCAAAGGCCCCGAAACGCTCGCCGACGACACGCCCGTGAGCGGCGGGCGGCCCGGACAACCGGTCCACGCCCTGCCCGGCACCGATTATGAGGACCAGCCATGAACACGCTCGATCTGGTGCCGATCTGGACGTTGATCCTGGGGCTCGGCGTATTCTTCTATGTCATGCTCGATGGATTCGACCTGGGCGTCGGCATACTGTTCGGCCTCGCGCCCGACACGCCCTCGCGCAACCTGATCATGAACTCGATCGCGCCGATCTGGGATGGCAACGAGACTTGGCTGATTCTGGGCGGAGTGGGGTTGCTCGCGGTCTTTCCGTTGGCCTTCGCCATCATCATGCCCGCGGTCTATTTCCCGATCGCGATCATGCTGCTGGCGCTCGTCTTTCGCGGCGTGGCGTTCGAGTTTCGCTATCGCGACAGCGAGCACAAGACCTTCTGGGACCACGGCTTCTCCTACGGCTCCATGATCGCGACCTTCGCGCAAGGGTTGGTGCTCGGCGCCTTCATTCAGGGATTCAAGGTGGAAGGGCGTCACTTCGCCGGATCGAGCCTTGATTGCTTCACGCCCTTCGCCTTGCTCACCGGTGTTGCGCTGGTGTTCGGCTATGCGCTGCTCGGCGCCGGCTGGCTGATCCTCAAGACGGACGGGGATTTGCAGGCATTCGCGCGGCGGGCCGGGCGCCGCGCGTTCGTCGCCGTGATGGTCGCGGTGGCGGCGGTGAGCATCTGGACACCGCTTGCAGATCCCGCGATCGCGCATCGCTGGTTCGCCTGGCCGCATCCGCTCTATCTGGCGCCGGTGCCGGTGGTGACGGCGCTGTTCGCCCTGCTGGAATGGCGCGCGTTGGGCGGGCGCTATGGCGACGCTATCCCTTTTGTCGCGGCGCTGGGCCTGTTCCTCATGTCCTATCTGGGCATCGCCATCAGCCTATGGCCCTACATCGTGCCGCGCACCTACACCTTGTGGCAGGCGGCTTCGTCCGAGGCGACGCAGGCGTTCCTGCTGATCGGCACGCTGTTCCTACTGCCGGTGATCCTGCTCTACACCGGCTGGTCCTATTGGGTGTTCCGGGGCAAGGTGCGCCACGATATCGGCTATCATTGAGAGCCCGGGCCAGCACCACGGGGCGGCGCCGGGCGCTCTATTTCTCCAGCCTCTCGTGTATCGTCAAAAATTCGCGGCGGCGTGCTTTGGTGCCCTCCGGTTTTGACATCTTTAGGTTGTCGAGAACGCCCAGAACGATGTGGGACACGAACGGGCCACGGCTTGCCGGGCTGTCAACATAGAGAAAGGCCGCGCTCGAGATCGGCGATCAGGTCCACCGCGGCCTCCATTCCCACCGAGAGCCGTAACAGATTATCGTGGATGCCGGCGTTTGCGCGCAATTCTTTGCCCATTTCGGCGTGGGTCATGCTGGCCGGGTGCGCGATCAGGCTTTCAACGCCGCCCAGCGACTTGGCCAGGGTGAATAGCTTCAACGCCGCCAACATGCGGCTGATGCCAGCGGCATCGGTATTCAACTCGAAGCTGAGCATGGCCCCCGCGCCGCGTTGCTGGCGCTGGGCCAACGCGTAATGAGGGTGGCACTCCAGCCCCGGATAATAGACCTTGGCCACCGCCGGATGGCTGTTCAGAAACCGGGCGATGGCATGGGCATTGGCTTGTTGGCGCTCCATGCGGGCAAACAGCGTTCTCACCCCGCGCAAGGTCAGCCAGGAATCGAAAGGCGAGGCGATGGCGCCGGTCAGGCTGGCCCAGGCCCGAAAACGCTCGAATTCGGCGGGTTGCCCGGCCACCACAGCACCGCCCACCACATCGGAATGACCGTTGATGAATTTCGTGGTCGAATGGATGACGTAGTCGGCGCCCAGCGCCAGCGGATTCTGCAGGGCAGGCGTCAGGAACGTATTGTCGACCGCCACCTTCGCGCCAACACTCCGGGCCTGATCGGCCAGAGCGGCAATATCGACAATCCGCATCAGCGGGTTCGAGGGGGTTTCAATGAGCAGCAGCCGGGGCTTGTGGGCCAACGCCTCGGCCACCGCGTCGGGCTGGTCCAGATCGATGAAATTGACCCGGATCTGGCCCCGCGCCGCTCTTGCCCGCAACAGGGAACCGGTGCCGCCATAGCAATCATGCGGCGCGACGATCAGATCGCCCGCCTCCAGCCCGTTTATCAGCAGGTCGATGGCCGCCATGCCGCTGGCGGTGATGACCGCGCCGGCGCCCCCTTCCAGATCGGCCAGGGCCGCCCCCAATTGGTCGCGTGTGGGGTTTGCCATCCGGCTATAATCGAAATCGCGCGGAACATCGGGCGCGGCATAGGCGAAGGTGGTGGACAGATAGATCGGCGGCGAGGCGGCGCCATGGTCCGCCGGATTGGCGGTGCCGTGGATGACGATCCTCGTTTCCGGGGCGAGACTGGGTTTATCGGCGCGCTGAGTATCGTTCATACTGACCCACCTTGTCTGTGGCTGGATTGCGCGTGGTGCCTAATACCACCCGTGGCTGCCGGCTGCCGCCCCGAATGCGGCGACAAGGCCGAGCGCCAACAACACACGATGCATGGCCTTCATCCGGGCGTGATCGCGCGCTGGCTCACGACTTGCGCGCATGCGCCGGTGCAAAACGAGCGGTTCGGCCACGAACAAGGTGACAGCAAACAGCGCCCAGACGGCAACCATGGCATGCATCCACCAGAAGTGACCGTCGGCAAACCGGGACCACAGATTCGCGCGCCAGCACATCCAAAGCCCGCTGAGCCCCGCCAGCAGCACCCACAGCCGCGCCTGCCCGGAAAAGCGCCCCTCAATGCGGGCAAACGCCACCATGCGTTCCCCGGGAGGGAGGGAGTCCAGACCGGGCAGGACCACCAGTGTGACGAAACCCACGCCGCCAATCCACAGGATGACAGCCAGCACGTGCAGCGCGTGGGCCAGGGCAAAATCAGGCATCGGCTATTCCATCGGCGCATCGTGATAGAATTCAACCTGCATTCGCACGGGGCCAGTCACCTCAACATGGTGGACAGCCTCGGGTGGAATGGTCGCGGGTTGGTCGACCGAAACGCGAACCGGGGGCTGGCCGTCGTGGAAAACGAGCACGGCCTCGCCCTCCAGAACGCGCAGCAACCCCCACACGCCGGGTTTGGTCTGGTGCGCGTTGCGAATGGCCTGGGGCAGGCTGATCTCGTCGAAAACCGGCGTCGCTTTGTAGGGGGCCGTCATCGGGTGATACTCCTCGTTCCGGCACCATCTGCATCAATTGCCCGACACAGGTGATGCAGGCTATCGCTCTCCCGGCTCAATCGAGGGCTTCCGCCGGGCCAAAGAACTCGTAGTGGATGCGGCTCTCCGGCAGGCCGAGCTGGGCGAGGTTCTTGCGGACAAACGCCATGAACGGCTTTGGGCCCAGGAGATAGGCATCGCAATCACGATCCGTTGGCAGCCAGTCTTCGAGATGGGCAACGGCCGGGCGACCAAGTGCGGTCGGCCATTCGCCTTCGACCACGGCGCCCTGCTCATAGGCAACAAAGGCCCGGAATTGGGGATAGCTATTTGCCCAATGGTCTATCGCCGAACCAAAGGCATGCGCATCGCCATTGCGCGCATAGTGGAGGAACCGGACCTCGCGCCCCTCCGCCAGGGCTGCTTCGGCCATGGCCAGCGTAGGAGTGATGCCCACGCCGCCGCTGATCAGCACCACCGGCGCTGTGCCATCCCGCAGGGTGAATTCGCCCGCTGGCGGAAAAACGTCGAGAACGTCACCGACCTTCACCTGATCGTGCAGGTGGCTGGAGACGAGCCCCCCTTCTTCCCGCTTCACGCTGATGCGATAGCTGCGCCCATTGGCCGCCTGAGACAGCGAGTAGTTGCGGCGCACCTCCTGGCCGTCGATCACGAGGCGCAGGCCAAGATATTGGCCGGGCTGAAAATCGACCACCGGGCCACCATCGACCGGCTCCAGGTGGAAGGAGGTGATCTCGGCGCTTTCGTCCACCTTTTGCGCCACACGGAAGGGCCGCGCTCCGCGCCAGCCACCGGGCGCGGACGCGAGGCGGTCGTATTCCGCCCCTTCCGCGCCGATCAGTATGTCCGCGAGTTGGCCGTAGGCCGCGGCCCAGGCGTCTATCACCGCATCGGTGGCGATTTCCTCGCCCAGCACCTCGCGAATGGCTCTCAGCAGGCAGCCCCCAACGATGGGATAGTGCTCGGGCAGAACCTGCAAGGCGACATGCTTCTGGATGATTTGGGCGGGCAGATCGCCCAGCGCGCCGAGGTTGTCGATGTGCCTTGCATACATCAACACGCCGTTGGCCAGCGCCCGGGGCTGGGCGCCGCTGGCCTGATGCGCCTGATTGAACAGCGGCCGCACCTCGGGATGTTCGCCCAGCATGATCTTGTAGAAATGGGTGGTCAGTGCCTCGCCGCCGGTCTCCAGCAGGGGGACAGTAGCCTTGATGATGGCGGTTTGTTCGGCAGTTAGCACAGAATGACCTTTCGTTCGGAAGGAAATGGTGGTGCCGGCACAGGGTTAGTCGGCACCACCAAGTTCAGAATGCCGGATGAGGGTTTGGCATTCTGAAAGGAAACGGGTTCAGGCGGCGCGGGGCGCGGATGCGGGTAGGCGGAAAAACAGGGCCAGTTGCAGGCTTTCGGCGATCCGCTCGGCCTTGGCGATAACGGCGTCGGCATCGGCCGACGAGAGCATGGTGCGCGCCGTCTCTGCCCAGAGCGCCAGCCAGCGGGCAAACATTTCAGGCGCGATCGCCTCGCGGTGCTTCAAATGCGCGGGTACGGGGTGGCCGTGATAGCGACCGCTGCTGAGCATCACGGATGACCAGAAAGCCGCCATGCGTCCGAGATGGGCTGGCCAGTCCCCATCAGCGATGGCGCTGCCGAACACATCTGCCAGAACCGGGTCAATGCGCACACGGGCATAGAAGGCATTCACCAGTGCGGCCAGGGCCGGCTCGTTCAGCGTTTCATGGCTCGCCATGGTTTCGACTCCAAAACATGCATCTGATATGCTACATAACGCATGGCCTAAACATGTAAACTGAATGAATGTTATGGAATGCCTCAAAATTATTGATGGAAAGCGCGTATGCGACTGACCCGATTTTCCGATTATGCTGTGCGGGTGACGCTCTATCTCGCCACCCATGCCGAGCGGATGTGTTCGATTGGCGAGATCGCCACAGCCTATGGCATTTCGCGGAACCACCTGATGAAGGTAGTGAGCGATCTATCCCATGCCGGCTATATCCGCAGCACTCAGGGTCGTGGTGGAGGCATTCGACTGGCCCACCCGCCTGCGGACATCAACATCGGCGCCATGATCCGCCATACCGAAGGCAACGTCGATCTGGTCGATTGCAGGGAATGCCGGCTGAAAGGCGCATGCCATTTGCCGGGGCCGCTCGACGAGGCGCTCGATGCCTTCTTCACGGTGCTGGAAAAATACACGCTCTCTGATGTTGTCGGGACAGGCGGGATGGAGCGACTGGGGCGTATGATGCCGTCGTGATCCTGGGAACTGAGGCGGCTCGCCGCACAGTCCGGCGGTAGTAGTACGGATTCAGTCTTACAGATGCTCTGCCAGATACGCTGCGAGCACCAAAGCGTGATTGTGCTGCTCGTCCCGTGCGGCATAAAGTAGGGTAGCGACGCCACCGTGCAGCAGCGCGGCCAACTGAGCCACCGCGACGGGGTTGGCATCCAACTCCTGTCGATACCGGGCGCTGAAGTCAGCCCAACGCTTTGGGTCGTGGTTGAACCAACGTCGCAATTCCGGACTTGGCGCAATGTCCTTGAGCCATAATGTCAGCGCTGCGGCTTCTCGCCGCAGGCCGCGGGGCCAGAGCCGGTCAACAAGGATGCGGCTCCCATCCTCTTTTGCAGGAGGTGCATATGCGCGCTTGATCCGGATTGGCTGTGCCAGGGGCATTCAACCAGCCTGACTTATCCGGAGGGCGATGCATTGTTCCGTGAGCAGAATATTCTCGATGCGGCGGGCTTTCATCAAGCTGAGGGCAGCATGCAAGGCGTCATCGCGTACACGTGGGATCAACTCGCGGAGTTTGCGCACCTGAACTCGGGTCAAAACGGAAAGTCGCTCATAAGGATCGGTAATGGCAATTGTCTTGCCGTAATATGAGCCGCGCCGCCAGGACGGTGCCGTGCCGATCCGCTTGATCTGGCTAGCAAGCAGCGTGCACCATTTGGTTTCATCATTACACATCTCTGCAATCAGACGGGCCATCTCCGGATTTGCTGCGCTTGCCTTGCTGTTCTGCACAATCCGAATAGCCGCGCGCTCGGCCTCCAACAGCTCATTGAGCGCCGCCGCAATTTCATCCTTGCCCGCATATCCCATATACACATCGTTCGTATGAACCGCGTAGCAAACAGGCGAGGCAGGTTCGTCATTCATGTCGTAATCGTCGCCGCCGCGCGCAACCCGGCACGCATTCGCGCCATTATTCCCTCATCTGCCTTGGTGGAGTGCACGGCATAGGCGGAGTATGAGAATTCCGGACTATCCGGGACCAGGGCCAACCGCCCTTCCTCCAGATAGGGCCGCACAAATCCCTTGCGGAAATACCCTGTGCCGCCGGTGGCGAGGATGTAGTCGAGCGCCAGTGGGCCATAGCTGATCGCCACCACGGAATTCGGCTGATCGGGAAAGGCGGCCTGATAGCTTGCGGCGAAGTCCTCGCCCCAGTCGATACGCACATGATCGTCGGGGCCGAGCTCCCGATCGGTGGGAGTGGTGCGTACCAGCACCAGCTTTTCTTCGAACAGGAGTTCGGCGATCACGCCGGGACGACGCGGCGCGCCATAGAGAATCGCGACGTCGAGCGAACCGTCCTGGACCTGCTCCATGAGGCTTTCCGCGCTGGCTATCTGGGTGCTCACCGCGAGCTCGGGGCATTCGCGGCGCATCCATAGCAGCCAATGACGCAGCAGGGGGCTCCACAAGCTGAGCTCCGCACCAATTGTCACCACGCTCTCCCGCCCGGGCGGGAGAGCGACCGAGCGGCGGGCACGTTCCCATACCTGCACAAGTGTAGTGGCAAATCGCAGGAACTGTTCCCCTGCGGGCGTGAGCTTCGCACCAGACTTGTTGCGGATGAACACCGGACGGTCGAGCTGCTCTTCGAGCACGCGAATGCGCGCACTCACGGCAGTCTGCGTGAGGTTCAGATTGGCGGCCGCGTTCACGAAGGTGCCGGTCTTGACGACCTCCAGAAATGTTCGTGCAACCCCGATGTCCATACCACACTCTTTTTCTATTTAAACCACAATTATATTCATTTGCGTGATGACAATAGCAGGAAGATTGAGGTCGGGACAAGGAGGAATGGCAAACATGAAACACCCAGGCCCGATCCGGCCGGAATCATCGCCGCAGTCACCTCCCCGATGGTGGCCGGTTTTGCTCACGCTCCTTTGTGCGGGTGGTCTGCTGCTGGTTTATTGGCTCACCGCCAGCCACATCGTGAATGCGGATACAATCACGTTGGGTATTGTGATCATGGTGCCGGTCGCGACGTTTATTCTTGCCGACCATCGGACCCAGGCATTTTTCCGCAAACTCCTTTGCAAGCCAGACACCAGATCTTCGAGAAAAAGCAGGGCAAATTTCTCCTGTCGCGAAAAGCTGCAATGCCATTCCTCCCCAGACGATCCGTGCCCGGCAAAATCTGCCTCTGTACGCACCGTGAGTCAGCGGAACACCGAAAAGCACCTTCGCGATCGACGGTGAAGCGACGGTACCGGACCAAGCGGGCGGTATTCGTGCCGGAGCTTGCCACTCCCAGGCGGGACATCTTCCAGAAATAACTATTTTTATAAGTTAGTTATTATAAATTGCGGAGTTCATAGCAATGCCATTCACGCTTCCCCCGCTTCCTTTCGACAGGTCCACACTCGAACCCGTGCTTTCGGCAGAAAGTTTCGACTATCATCATGGCAAGCATCACAGGGCCTATGTCGATAAGGTCAATGGCTGGATCGACGAGAAAGGCCTTGTTGGCAAATCGCTGATCGAAGTCGTGCAATTCGCCAAGGAGAGCGGCGACAAGGCACTGTTCAATAACGCCGCGCAGATGTGGAATCACAGCTTCTTCTGGCAGGGCCTCGCCCCCAGCGGGTCGACAAGTCCATCAGGTAAACTTAGCAAGCGGATCGACAGCGCTTTTGGTTCACAGGCTGGCCTGATTGGAAGGCTTGCCGGCGAGGCGGTGGCGCATTTCGGGAGTGGCTGGGCCTGGCTGGTACTTGAGGGTGATAAATTCAAGATCACTTCACTGCATGACGCTGATACCCCGATCGCCAAAGGGCTAACCCCACTCTTGAGCATCGATGTATGGGAGCACGCCTATTATATCGATTACCGCAACGCCCGACCGAAATATGTCGAAGAAGTGCTCGCAAAGGTGATCAACTGGGATTTCGTATCGCAGAACCTGGATGGCTCTGGCGCTGCCCGCGCCGATCAGGCCCAGTGAGGAGCCATGTTCTCAACCTGCTGGGTTTTGATCCACAAATATATTGTTATAAATAATCAATATCATTCGTTTGTTTGGGTGATCGATTGAGTGGATGATGCGGGCAAACCAGGATTGAGGTAGGACCATGACCATCCAACTCGGCCAAATCGCGCCGGATTTCGAGCAAGCGAGCACCGAAGGGCCCATCGGGCTCCATGCGTGGCTAGGCAATGCCTGGGGCGTGCTATTTAGCCATCCCAAAGATTTCACACCAGTCTGCACGACAGAACTGGGTGAAGTCGCCCGGCTTCGTCCGGAATGGGAACGCCGCAACGTCAAGGTGATCGGACTGTCGGTTGATCCCGTCGAAGCGCACCGCAAATGGCAAGGAGATATCGAGGCAACGCAAGGGCAAAAGATCAATTTTCCCCTGCTCGCCGACAACGACCTGAAGGTGTCCCAACTCTATGGGATGATCCATCCGCAAAGCGATCCAGCGGTTACCGTGAGATCGGTGTTTGTCATTGACCCACATAAGAAGATCCGGCTCATCCTGACCTATCCGCCCAGCACCGGGCGGAATTTCGCTGAAATCCTGCGCACGATCGACAGTCTTCAGCTGACCGACCGCCGCAGTGTCGCCACGCCGGTGAACTGGGAGCCGGGCGAGCCTGCCATCGTTTCACCCAAGCTGTCCGAAGAGGAAGCCTTGCGGCAGTTCCCGCAAGGGTACCAGACGCTGAAGCCCTATTTGCGGATTGTCGATCTGAAGGAAGGCTCGACAGATGAGTTCCCCTCCGCGGCCTGAGGCGCCGACCTGTTCCGCGCACCCCGATGGCATTGCCGACCTGTTGATTCGGAACCGGGAATGGGCAAAGCGCAAGACGCGGCATGATCCCCAATTCTTCAACCGATTGGTCGGCCAACAGAGTCCGGACTACTTCTGGATCGGGTGCTCTGACAGTCGTGTGCCAGCGACTGAAATCGTCGATCTCCAACCAGGCGAGATGTTCGTCCACCGCAACGTTGGCAATCTCGTGCCGGCTGGTGACGTCAATTTCAATGCCGCCCTCCTGTTTGCTGTGGATGTGCTGCGGGTTCGGCATGTCATGGTCGTGGGCCATTATGGTTGCGGCGGCATTCGCGCGGCCCGGGAGGCCGCCACAGATGGTGTTGTCGGACAATGGCTGACGCCCGTGCGGTCGCTGTACCGAGAGCACCACAGCACGCTGTCAGCACTCTGTGACGAGCGGGCGCGCGAGGATCGGCTTTGTGAACTGAACGTCATCGCTCAGGTCGAGCTGCTCCATGCCAATCCGATCATCGGGCGCGCATGGCAGGATGGTCGAGAGCTTACGATACATGGCCTCATCTATGCGATCGGCGATGGTCTGCTGCAGCGCGTAGATGTCCCAAGGTCCCGCCTGAATTTAACCCGGTATTCCATGCCTGGCGATATGGCCGGGCACAGTGAGAATATCCTGTGAGCCGTTTGCGAGTTGCCGGCCTGACTGGACAAGTTCGTCGGGAACTCCACGAAATCGTCCATCTTTGCGAGATCGCGACGGTAGCCGACCGGGAACTCGATGCCCGCATCGCGCTCGCCATATTCCCCAGGCTCGCTGTTCTCGAGAAAATTGGGGTTGGAGTTTGGCGGCATTCGGATGGCAGCCGCATTCGCGCCTTGCGCTATTCAGCCGACGAAACCGCCGCCGCGTCCCTGCTTCCTGCCGGGCATTGGCTCGAGGCCGATCCGGACGCCCTTGACCGTGTCTGGGTCTATGGGCCGTGTTCCGGCGATGAAGTGTCAGCCCGGCATGTCTCGAAGGCGCTGGCGATAGCTGCCGCGTGCATGCACATGCGCGCCAAGCTTAAGGCGAAGCACTTCGCTGCAGAGGCAGGCGCGCTCCGCAGCGCTTGAGGCAGTCAATCCATCTTTGTTGCAATAATCAGGAGAATCCTATGCTTGTCACTGTGTATCATGGGCCACAAATCGATGCCGCCAAGGATCGGGGTGCCATGCATTTCGACGCATTACCCCGGTGCGGCGATACAGTTCAAATCGAACAATTATCCTATCTCGTTGAGCAGGTGTGGCACACCCCGAGCCCATTTTATGCCGGTCCCAAGGTAGCTGTTCTGATTTCAGACGCTGCCGAAAATGCACTGGAAATGCGTCTGCAGGCTTTGGCCAGCGCATAACCGGGAGTGCCCAGAATGCACATTGTTTCCAGGTGGGGCTTGGCCGGGTGTTTGGCAGTTTTGGTCTGTTTTGCTCAGGCCCATGCGGTAATTGCAGCGATACCGCACCTCCCCCGTTTCGACGAGATCGAGAGTGACTTCGATGGTGATGATCGATTGCCCAATGCCAATAAGGTAATTCGCGCCGCTGTTCCCCTCGGCACCACAGTCTTGGACGCGCAAGCAACGCTGGAACGCGCAGGAGCGCGCTGTCGCTCCGAGCCGCAGAAATCAAGGGTGATCTGCGATTACTCGGATCGGATAACCGTTGATGATTATTATCCAGGCGATGTGACGTGGACCACAACGCTGCGCATCGAAGCAGGCCTTGTCACTGGCCTGGCCATAGACCGGGCGCTCATCAAACACTGACGAAAGCGGATTAGCTTTCGGTTAGGCCGCCTGAACCCGCGCCTTTGTCGAGCTCCCGGGTATCAGGTGCCTAACCGCCAGTGGGCGTCCGCACAAAACGTGAGCGACTCGTTTCGGCGTGACGGTGCGCGCTGCGGGCCTTGAGCAGGTCCTGGCGTGACAGGATACCGACGACCCGGCGGCTGCCAACCTCGACGATCGGAATCCGGCCTACTCCGGAATCCACCATAAGATCGGCAACCACGCCGATTGGTGTCTCCGGATATGCCACCAGCAGCGAGGCATCGGAGAGCGATTCGGCCAAACTGATGTCCCGATTCAGCTGGCCGACCTGCCAACGCAACGCGTCGGTTCGCGATGCGAGACCAAGCAGGATTCCCTTGTCATCGACGACCGGGTAGCTACGATGAAAGGTGCCGTCGGCAAAAAATTCGGTGGCCTCGGCAATCGACATCGTCCCGGACAGCGTTGCGGGGTCGCGGGTCATCAGTTGACCCGCCTGCACAAGATCGAGCGGATCGACGCTGTATTCCTGGAGGATATGCCTTCCGCGCCGCGCGATCTTCTCGGTGAGGATCGAACGCCGCATCAACAGCACGCTGACCGCATAGGCCGACGCGGCGGCCGAGATCGTCAGCGGCAAAGCGGCAAAGTGGCCGGTAAGTTCGACAGCAAAGAGCGCGCCTGTAATCGGAGCCCGCATCGCGCCACTCATGATACCGGCCATTCCGATCATTGCCCAGAACCCCGAGCCGCCAGGAAGGAAATGCCCAATGAGGCCGCCGGCAGCGCCACCCAGGATAAGCAGGGGAGCGAGCACGCCGCCCGACGTTCCAGATCCCAGCGCCACGAGCCAGACCACCGCCTTGACCAGAAGCAGTACGACCACAGCCCGAATGGCAAGAGATCCGTCCAGGAGGGACTGTATGCTCTGATAGCCTGCGCCCAGCACATGGGCATCGATCAGCCCACCAACGCCCACCACAATAGCACCGATTGCCGGCCACCACATCCAGTGGAACGGCAAGCGGTGAAACATATCCTCGACCCGGTAGAGCGCGGTGGATAGCAATGCCGCCTCAAGACCCACGAGGATGCCGGTTCCGGCGGCCGCTGCGATCGGCCACAGTCCCGGCGGTGTTGGCGCCGCGAAGGGGAACATGGCCCCACTACCAATCATCCACGGCCACTGCATCGTAGAATCAAACCAAACAGTCAGCGATCCGCGCTGCTTCAAAGCGGCATTATACTCGCTCCAGTTCGTTGTGCGATATTTCGGCGGAGTTGGCTTGGGCATCACCAGCCATTAACGCACTCGATTCCCCCGGGGAATCCCACAACCCCAATTACGCAACAAAGCCCCGCCAAGTGTAAATATCAGCTCAGTCGGTGAGCATGGCGAGGCCCGATTCGAGGTCACGGAGCAGATCCTCAGTTGCTTCGAGACCGATAGACAGGCGCAGCAGGGTGTCGGATATGCCGGCGGTCTTGCGGGCTTCCTCGCCCATGTCGGCGTGGGTCATGGTGGCCGGATGAGCGAGCAGGCTTTCTACTCCCCCCAAAGATTCGGCGAGGGTGAAAACCCCGACCGATTCGACAAATTTTTTGATTGCTCCGGTGTCGCCAGCGAGTTCGAAACTGAGCATCGCGCCGAAGCCGTCCTGCTGGCGCGTGGCAATGGCGTGGCCCGGATGCGAGCGCAGTCCGGGATAGTGCACCTTTGCGACGGTCGGGTGTCGTTCCAGAAATGTGGCCACGGCCATGGCGTTGCCCTGCTGGCGGTCCATCCGCGCAAACAGGGTGCGCAGTCCGCGCAGCGTCAGCCATGCATCAAACGGCGATCCGGCGGTGCCCACGACATTGCACCATTGGCGAAGCTCGGCAGCCCGGTCGGCGTTGACGGCTATCACCGCGCCGCCAATCACGTCCGAATGGCCGTTGAGAAACTTCGTGGTGGAGTGGACGACGTAGTCGGCTCCGAGTGCGATCGGCCGCTGGACTGCGGGCGACAGGAAGGTGTTGTCCACAGCGACTTCCGCGCCCGCCGCGTGCGCCATGGCGCACAGGGGTGCGATATCCACGATGCGCATCAGGGGGTTGCTCGGCGTTTCAACGAGTACGAGGGTGGGCCGCCGTTCCAGCGCGGCAGCAAGCGCCGGCGGGTCCGCTTGATCCACGAAACAGACCTGTAACTGGCGCCGCTGGGCACGAGCTTTGAGCAAGCGCATCGTGCCGCCGTAGCAGTCGTGCGGTGCCACGACGAGATCGTCCACGCAGAGCCTGCCCAGCAGCAGGTCGATCGCCGCCATGCCGCTGGAGGTCACGACCGCGCCGCTGCCGCCTTCGAGCTTGGCCAGTGCCTCGGACAGGAGATCGCGGGTGGGATTGCCGGCGCGGCCGTATTCGTATGGGCCCGGCTGGTCGTACCCCGGGAATTCGTAGGTGGTCGAAAGGTAAAGCGGCGGCGATACCGCTCTGAATGCGCGATCCGCCGCAACGCCGTGCGCGGCGGCTATTGTTTCGCGGTGAAGCTCGGGCTCCGGGTGTTTTTCGGTCATGCTTGGTCGCTTCTCGGTGTGGCCGTCGTCTGTTGCGGCAGGGGCGGGCCGCCGGTGGGCACGTTTTCCAGTGCGATGTCGGCAAGGACATGACGGTCCAGCTCTGCCAGAAAGGCAAGTTCCGCAGCCCTTAGCCGGAACTTCAGCCTGCATTTCCCGTCGAGTGAGCACAGGCCCGGCATTTCCGCGAAGCATTCCACGATGGGGTGCCCGACTTCGAGCTGGCGCACGATCTCGCCCAGTGTGATCGCTTGTGGCGGGCGGGCGAGCTGGGCCCCGCCGCCGCCGCCCCGGCGTGTTTCAACGATGCCGGCATGTGCCAACCTTTGAATGATCTTGGCGAGGTGGTTGCGCGGCAAGCCGAATTCGGTGGCAAGTTCCGCGGTCGAGAATACCCGTTCCGGTGCTCCGGCCATCCGCATCAGCATGCGCAAGCCAAAATCGGTGAAGGAGGTCAGCCGCACATCGTTCGCCTCAACAGTGGTGAATTGGTATTTACAATGCGTATTATCAGGCGTAGCCATGCCAGGCAAGGGGATCGCCCCGGATCCGCGCGGGACATGGCTGGCATCTGCCCGGCGACCCGTCCGTTGCGGCCCGTTGCTCCTGAAAACGAAAGGCTGATCGTGACCGAAACAACCACCGTCGATCCGGTGATCCTCACCGATCATATCGAGCAACGCTTTCACGCCCGGCACCGTGAGCAGTTGCCCCGGTTGATCGAACAGGCGGCAAGGGTCGAGGCCGCCCACGCGGCGGACCCGATGGTCCCGCGCGGCCTGGCCGCCGCTTTGCGGCGACTGTTCGGCGAACTGGACATGCATATGTGCAAGGAAGAGCACGTGCTGTTTCCTGCCATGCGCCGGGGCGGAATGCCTGGCATCGAGAACCCGATCGCGGTCATGCGGGCCGACCACGACGACCATGTACGCGAACTGGCGTCCATTCGGCACATGGCGGGCGGACTCGTCCTGCCGGCGGATGCGTGCGGCACGTGGAGCGCTCTCTATCAGGGGCTCGGCGAGTTCCTGGCCGATTTCGAGGAGCACGTGCGGACGGAGAACGAGGTTCTCTTTCCGATGTTCGAGAATTGACCTTAGCGGCAGGGCGGAATGCCCCGGGCAGGATGATCATGACGACTGGCGAGCAGATGCGGGCCTGGCGCGGCCCTGCCGTTTTCAGTTATGGCTTCAGGCCGTTCTTCTTCGCCGCCGCCCTATGGGCAGCGATGGCGATGGTTGGCTGGGTCCTCATGCTTTCTGGCTGGGCCGCGCTTCCCACAGCGTTCGATCCCGTCAGCTGGCACGCGCACGAGTTCCTGTTCGGCTATCTTGGCGCGGTCATGGCTGGCTTCCTGTTGACTGCGGTGCCGAACTGGACAGGGCCCCCCCCGATCACGGGTTGGCCGCTGGCGATCCTGTTTGTCCTGTGGGCGGCAGGCCGGGCCGCGATTGCCGTTTCAAACATGATCCCGCCGGCTGTCGTCGCGGCGGCGGACCTTGCGCTGCCGGTGGCTCTGGCGGCGGCAGTCATGCGGGAAATCATTGCCGCGAAGAACTGGCGCAACCTGGGCGTGCTTGCTCTGCTGGGCATATTCGCGTTCGGCAACGGCGTGTTCCATTGTGAGGCTGCACGCGGCGAGTTCGCCGCCCAGGGGCAGGGCCTGCGCATCGCCATTGGCGCAGGCGTGATGATGATTGCGCTGGTCGGCGGCCGCATCGTGCCTGCGTTCACGCGCAACTGGCTGGTGCAGAACAATCCCGGCCGTCTGCCAGTTCCACCCGGGCAAGTCTTTGACAAGGTTGCGCTGGCCGTGCTGCTCGCCGCAGTGGGTGCCTGGGTTCTGCGGCCAGCAGACAGTACGACGGCCTTGCTGTTGGGCCTGGCGGGGCTTCTGCATGTCTTGAGGTTGGGGCGCTGGGCTGGTGACCGGACCCTGGGCGAGCCGCTGCTGTGGATCTTGCATCTTGGCTATGCCTTTGTTCCGCTTGGCGCGATTATCCTTGCCGCCGCCAATTTCCTTCCCGGCACCATCGCGCCGTCCGCCGGCCAGCACCTGTGGACGGCGGGTGCGATCGGGGTGATGACGCTGGCCGTCATGGCCCGGGCAACGCGCGGCCACACGGGCCGCCCGCTACATGCCGATGGCCGCACGGCGGCGCTGTTCGTGGCATTGCTCGGCGCGGTCACGGCACGGGTCGCCGCCGGGATCTGGCCGGTTGCGGGTCCGTGGCTTTACGTCCTCTCAGGCGCGGCCTGGGTTGCTGCCTTCGGCGGCTTTTGCCTTGCTTACGGATCGATGCTGCTCGGGAAGCGCCAAGGCTAGAGCGTCCGGGGCTTCTCCGACGCACAAGTGATCCAGGTCAATTTGAATCCTAATCCGCTATATATGGTAGAGGCTCCTGCAACGTTCATACAAGATGCGCGATCATGACCCTTCCAACGCTTTCCGGTGAAATCTGGAACCAGAAATATCGCTTTCACGGCGGCGACGGCACCACCGACAACTCGGTTGACGATACGTGGTGGCGCGTGGCGAAGGCGATCGCGGCCAACGAAGCGCCCGATTCAAGGGTGAAGTGGGCTCAGACGTTCCACGATACCTTGGCTGACTTCCGCTTCATTCCGGCGGGCCGGATCCTTGCGGGGGCTGGGACCGGGCGCGATGTCACGCTGTTCAACTGCTTCGTCATGGGGGTGATCCCCGACAATCTCGACGGCATATTCCAGCATCTGCGCGAGGCCGCCGTGACGATGCAGCAAGGCGGTGGCGTCGGGATGGACTTTTCGACGATCCGGCCCGCCGGGGCAGCTGTTCGCGGCGTGGGCGCGCAGGCATCCGGGCCGCTCAGCTTCATGGACAGCTGGAATGCGATGTGCGGCACGATCATGGCCGCTGGGCAGCGGCGCGGTGCGATGATGGGGTGCCTCAGGATCGACCATCCCGATATCGAGGCGTTCATCGAGGCCAAGCGCGACCGGACCCGGCTGCGCAATTTCAACCTCTCGGTCCTGGTCACCGATGCGTTCATGGAGGCCTTGGCGGCCGACGGCGAATGGGCGCTCCGCTTCAACGGCGAGTTCCACCGGTCGGTGCCCGCGCGTGCGCTGTGGCGCCGGCTCATGCAGGCGACCTACGATGTGGCCGAGCCGGGCGTCATCTTCATCGACCGGGTCAACCAGCACAACAACCTCGGTTATTGCGAGGCGATCGTCGGCAGCAATCCGTGCGGCGAACAGATGCTCCCGGCCTATGGGGCCTGCCTGCTCGGCTCGATCAACCTCGCCCGGCTGGTGCCGCAGCCGTTTGCGCCGGACAGCGCACTGGACGAGGCCGAACTGGCTGCCCTGACGGCCACGGCGGTCCGCTTTCTCGACAATGTGATCGACATTTCCCGCTATCCCTTGCCGCAGCAGGAGGCCGAGGCGAAGGCCAAGCGGAGGATCGGGCTGGGGATCACCGGGCTCGCCGATGCCTTGCTGTTCTGCAACGTCCGCTATGGGTCGGAGCAGGCCATTGCCCTGACCTGCCGGTGGCTCGATACCATCCGCCACGCCGCCTATCGGGCCAGTGCCGCGCTAGCTGCCGAGAAGGGGAGTTTCCCGCTGTATGACGAGGTCATTCTCGAACAGCCCAACCTGGTGACGCTGGATGATCCGACCCGCGCTCTGATCCGCCAGAGCGGCCTGCGCAACGGCTGCCTGACCTCGATCGCGCCGACCGGGACCACTTCGCTTCTGGCAGGCAATGTTTCCTCGGGGATCGAGCCGGTCTTTGCCTACAGCTACTTCCGCAAGGTGCGGCAGGCGGACGGATCGACCCGCGAGGAGGCGGTTGAGGACCATGGTTATCAGGTTTGGAAGGAACTGCATGGGGATGCCCCGCCGCCGGAAAACCTGTTCGTCAGCGCCCAGTCGCTTGATCCGTCCGATCATCTGGCGATGCAGGCACCTGCCCAGCGCCTGATCGACAGTTCCATCTCCAAGACCGTCAACTGCCCGGAGGACATCAGCTTCGATGCGTTTGTCGATATTTATGCCGAGGCCTATCATCTGGGCTGCAAGGGGCTGACGACCTATCGTCCCAATGCCACCACGGGTTCGGTGCTGAGCGTCGAGGCGCCGCCCGCGCCCGCTCCGGCCCCTGCTTCCGCCGAAGCCGTCCTCGAGCCCCGGCCTGAACTGCTGCATGGGTCGACCTACAAGGTCAAATGGCCACACAGCGAGCACGCGATCTATGTCACGATCAATGACCTGATCGAGGAGGATCGGCGCCGGCCATTCGAGATGTTCATCAACTCCAAGAACATGGAGCACTATGCCTGGACGGTCGGGCTGACCCGCATGATTTCGGCCGTGCTGCGCCGGGGCGGGGACATCGGCTTTGTCGCCGAGGAGCTCAAGGCCGTGTTCGACCCGCGGGGCGGCTCGTGGGTGAACCGGCGGTATGTCCCATCGCTGCTCGCCGCGATCGGCGATGTGTTCGAGGGGCACCTGGCGGGTCTAAGCGGCGGCGAAGGACCGCGGGCCGATCCGCAGGTCCCGGCCTCATCCATCGAGGGCGCACCGGTCGGCAGGGCCTGCACCCAATGCGGGCACCTTACGATGCATCGCCAGGAGGGCTGCGACAAATGCCTGGAGTGCGGCTATTCAAAGTGCGGCTAGCGCCGACTCGCTAAAGGTTCCGGTTCCGAATGCCAGGCTGCAGATCCGTGCCATGTCGAGAATTTCAAGCTGCCTGCCGGGGCGGGAGCGGATCGTTCGGGCCTGGCGCAGGGCGGTGAACTCCCGGCTGACCGTCTCCTTGGTCAGCCCGAGGTAATCCGCGATGTCGATCCGGCTCATCGGGAGATGGATCACGTTGCCCGGGGCGCCCGCCCCCGCCCCGGCCTGCGAACGGTGATGGACATCGTGCAGAAAGCACGCGAGCCGTTCGCGCGCGGTTGCCCGTCCCAGCAGGACGGTCCTGTTCTGCGCGGCGATCAGATCGCCGGTCAGGCGGTGCTGGCTGGACTGGGCAAGTTCGGCTTTCCGACGCGCAAACTGTTCGAAGCGCGCAGCATCGAACCGGCAAAGCGTGGCCCTGCTGACTGCCTCGGCGGTGCAATGATGGTCCCCCCATCCGCACAAGCCAATGAATTCGCCCGGAAAATGAAACGCGATGACCTGACGCCGCCCGTCCGGGAGCAGTGCGTAAAGCTGGATAATCCCGCTCGTCAGGCTGAATACGCAGTCCGCCCGGTCTCCCTGATGGAACAGGGCTTCTCCCTGAGACAGGCGGACCTCGCCCCCTTGATTGCGCAGCTCGGCGAGCGCTTGCACATCAAGCGTGTTGCAGACAGCCCGGGCGCTGACCGCGCAACTGCGACACGGGTGCTTATCGCCGAGATTGGCTCTTCGGCACTCTGCCATGGCGCACGTTCCCGACTATTGCTCGACCTGTTCGCCGGGCACCATTGCCCGATTCAGCACGGCGCTTGAATGATCTGGGTCAAAGCTCGCCCGTTGTTGGCGGGCCGCGGGGTTGGGCAACTCACGTGCCAGCGGGATTCACCGCGTCGTCGGTTCCCACGAGACGAACAGGTCCGCCCTGCTCCTGGAATCGAATTTCCGAGGGAATGACGCGAAAGCCCGACCAGAATTTCGGCCGTGCCAACCTGCCAGTTGCCCAGATCGCCGTGAAGCGTGCGATCCTTAGCCATAGGTGCAGGCGGCTGCCCAATGGTTCCGACTGGCGCGAGGCCCAGGCTCCGATCCGGGAAAGCGCCGGACGCCGCGCGAAATAGGCATCAGCCTCTTGCGCGCGAAGCGGTTCCGCCCGGCCCGCGATCTCGACGCGCCGCCCGGCTTTCGCCCAGTCGAACAGCAGTGCCGCCTGCGGATTTGCGCGCAATTCCTGCGCCTTGCGGCTTCCCAGATTGGTGTAGAACACGAAGCCGCGGTCATTGCAGTCCTTCAGCAGCACCATGCGTGCCGAGGGTGTGCCGTCACAGGTGGCCGTTGCGAGGACCATTGTGGCGGGGTCGTGGCATTCCTCTGCCTCAGCCTCGCGCAGCCATCGCCTGAAAAGCTGCAGAGCTTGCAGCATCTCAAGCGCTGTGCTCTCGCCCTCAGGCGGCGACCGGACCGCGAGCGTCATGATATTGATGGCCCGCAATTCCGTGCCAAAAACCATTGATGAAAGGGCCGATGCCGAATGCAGCAAGTCGCGACATTGCCTCTGCTCCGGTGGACCGGCCTGCCAGGCGATCTGCAAATATCGTCGAAACGGCGACCATGTCGGTCCGATGGGGCATCAGGCGGACATGCGTCACGCCGCGCGCCAACAAGTCCTCGATTTCCGCTGCAAGGTTGAGATAGCCGTGGGACAGGGTCTGCACGCCATTGATCACCAGGAATCGCTCGTTCTCCAAAGTGGTGAGCGTCAGTCCGTCCGGGTCTTCACCGCACACGAACTGGCACTCATCCTTGCTTCGCCGGTGCGCGCGCGCATGAAAACAACGGGCCGAGATGGCGAGCGGGACGCGGCCGAACGCCTGGACCTCGATAGCAACGTCCAGGGGGCGGGCCCGTTGCGCCATCAATTCCACCACTGTTCCGGGAAGTTCCGGCGGCAGGGAAAAATGATTTGCACCATGACCGGCGAGGTGAACCATGGTCTCTTCGTTATAGACGTTCATCATCGGGCCGATCCGATGTGGCCGACCTTTGGTTGCGATCAGGCCCGCAGCATTGTTGATCTCGATGTTGTGATCGCCGGCCACGCACAGGTCGGTGGTCATCTTGCGTTCCCGGTTGAGCACGACCTCGGTAAGGCTGGAGAAGACAACCGTCTTGCCCCCGCGTTCCAGCCGTTCGACCACCTCCGGCAGGTGGCTGTCGAAGAACGGGGTGCGCTTGGAACAGACGACCTCGCCGAGATAGACGGTGTCGATCGGGCTTTCGTCGGCTATCCGGGCGTAGAAGTCGCGCTTGGCGTCGGCGTCCCAGTGGAACAAAATTGGCCCGAGAGTCAGTTTGGCTGCCATGATTTCTAGCGCCACTTCTTGGTCATGAATGCGCCCTGGGTCTGCTTCTGGCCCTCGGTCAGGGCCAGCAGGTCGATCAGGTCTGGCGCCCGGCCCGCAGCCACAGCATCTATTGCCTTGCGGAAGCCGCCAACGACATTGCCGACATAGGCCCGCGATCGTTGCCGGCCCTCGATCTTCAGGGCATCGACGCCAACCGCGGCGAGTGCGGGCAGCATCTCCATCAGGTTGAGGCTGATCGGTTCCTCGAAGGCATAAAACGGCTCAGGACGCGCCGCAGTGCAATATCTGCCCTTGCAGATCGTCGGATAGCCGGCCTGCTCGTCGGGAGCAAAGCGGTCTATCACGTGGGAGCCCAGGCTGGCGATGACGGCGCCGGCGCTGTCGCGGTCGTAGCGGACCTTCGAAGGAGGCGAGCAAGCGCCGTCCATGTTGGTGGAAATGCCGACGGCATAGTTGGTCAGGCTGCACCTTCCCTCAACCATGAGCCCGTGGTTTCCGAAAACGAAGGTTTCGATCTCGCAGGGGATTTCCGCCTTCAGTTGGCGAATTTCGGGAATGGTCAGGATGCGGGGCAGCACCGCGCGGCGGATGCCGAATTCGCAGCAATAGAAATTGATCGCCTCGGGGCTGGATGCCCCCGCCTGAACCGAGAGATGTAGCCGGCAATGAGGATGGTGGTGTGCAATGCAGGCTGCCACCCCGATGTCGGCCACGATGAAGGCGTCAACGCCGATCCGCGCCCCGCAATCGGCCGCTTCCTTCCAGAGGGGAAAACGCCCGGCCGAGGCAAAGCTGTTCAAGGCCAGCAACACCTTGGCCCCATGGGCATGGGCATAGGCGACACTGCTGTGCAGTTCCTCGGACGTGAAATTCAGCCCGGTGAAATTGCGCGCATTGGTCGCGTTCTGAAAGCCGCAGTAAACCGCGTCTGCCCCGGCATCGACCGCCGCGCGCAGCATGGCGGGTGTCCCTGCCGGGCAGACGAGTTCGGGCCGCTTCATGCCCAAGTCGCCGCACGCCGGTGGTAGCGCCTGCGCGCAGGTTGGCCAAGGAGTTTGCCCGGCCCGCGAAGCATCCCCCAGATGCTATCCATTATCGAGCCGTCGAGATCGTCGATGGCGTTTCGCAAGCAGACGACTGCGTCGAGGTTGCCGGTAATGTGGATGTCCCGGGAGAAAAACAGCGCATCCCCATCGCCGCAGCCATCGGCCATTCTTGCCAATTGGGCGCAAGAGCCGGTGATCCGGGCGTCGCAAGGGTGAGCTGGCCCGCGGGTGAGTGCGCGCAGCCGAGGATTCAAGGGATCAGGCCGGAGGAGCAACAGGAATGGCAGCCGGCCCGCATCAATCACATAGCTGCACTGCTTATAGGGTCCCAGGCGGTCAAAGATCGTCGGGTGGTCAAGGATGATCCTTTTCACGATGCGTTTGAGCAGGGGTTGCACCGGTAGCAAGCATACCGCCGGGATCGGTGGCAGACGCTTTGTAGTCACGTGTTTCATGAAATGATCCTGGCCGGTTCTCGGCGTTCCCGAGTCCCTCTGATTCATGCCGTTACAGGCGGTGTCCACAGCATTCGCACCGGGTCTGCTTGTCCGTTCCCGCGGCGTTCGCGGCGTGGCCGACGGATTGGATGTGTCCGCAAAGCGTGCAGATTTGAGGGTTCATCCAATCCGCAATCCGTTTCGAGACGCGAAAGAACCCGCGGCCGGGCGGTTTATGGCGGGCCGATTCCGGAAAGATCCTGTTGAACATGACCGGGGCCTACTCAAAGGGTGACTGCAAAAAGTGATGCAGATCACTGAAGATCCAAAAACAGCAAAGGTGCAATATAATTGATATACGTCAATCATTGGCGGCAAAATCCGGCTAGTTGTGCGAAATGCATCAATCACACTTCTGCGTTCTGGCACTTGTCGGTCTGGCTGCGCCAGCTTTGGCGGAGGCGCCGCCTGCAGCGCCGGTCACGCCCTATGCCGACGTCCGCTATCGTCTCGAACTGGTCGATCAGGCTGGCCTGCCCGAGGATGCGGCGGCATCAACCTTGCGCGTCCGGGCGGGAATCAAGACGCGCGAGTGGCAGCACTTTTCCGCCGTGATCGAGGGCGAGACAATCCTGGCGATCGGGGCCGCGCACTACAACGACACTGTCAATGGCAAGGCCGCCTATCCTGTGGTCGCCGATCCGACCGACACGCTGCTCAACCAGGCCTATCTTCGCTGGCGGCCATCCGCTGAGGTTGAAGCGACGGTCGGGCGTCAGGCGGTCAACGTCGAGAACCAGCGCTGGATCGGCTCGGTCGGCTGGCGGCAGGATGACCAGACACTCGACGCAGCACGCGTGACGGTCAGGCCGCTCCCTGACCTGTCACTGGATTACTTTCATGCCTGGCGCGTCAACCGGGTGTTCGGACCGGATTCGCCGCAGGGCACCTGGCGCGACACCGCGATCAATGGCGCGCGGGCGGCATACACGATCAAAGGCTTCGGCACGCTTTCGGGCTACGGCTACTGGCTGGTTCTTCCGGCCTTCCCCGCCGGCAGTTCCCGTCCTTGGGCGTGCGGATGGCTGGCGAGCGGCCCGTCGGAAAGGGGGTCCTGATCCTCTATGCCGCCGAGTTTGCTCGCCAGCACAACCTCTCGAACAACCCGCGCACCTTCGCGCTGGACTATCTGTTGCTCGAGCCCGGGCTAAAGGCCGGGCCGGTAACGCTACGCCTGGGCTACGAGCGGCTGGAGGGCGATGGCGCGGCTGCCCTGCAAACCCCGCTTGCCACGCTCCATGCCTTCAACGGATGGGCCGACAAATTCCTCACCACGCCGGGCAACGGGCTGGAGGACCTCTATGTTGATGCCGGCTTCAAGGTCGGCGGCAAGGCGCTTGGCGGGCTGACCCTGCGCGGGATGTGGCACCGCTTTCGCTCCACGCGTGCCGGGCTTGACTATGGCAGCGAATGGAACGCGCTGGCGAGCTATCCACTGAACCCCAAAATCACAGTTCTTGCCAAGTTTGCCCGCTACAATGCCCGGAGCTTCGCCACGGATACGACCAAGGCCTGGTTCTCGGTCGAGGCGAAGTTCTAGCTCTATTCCCTGACCGGATCGGGCCGGGAGAAGGCTTCCAGTGCGGACCGGTCCACGACGCGAACCTGGCTGCCGTCCACGACGAGCCCGTGGCTTCGCAACACGCCGAACGCACGTGAAAGGTTTTCGGGCGTCATGCCCAGCAGCGAGGCAAGCACGCGCTTTTCCGCGCGGAGCTGCACCCGGCCGGTGGAGCCCTGCCGACGTTCCTGTTGCAGAATGAGGTTGCCCAGTCGTTCTGCCGATTGTCGCAACTTCATGTCGGTGAGTGCACGGACGACATCGCGATAGCCGAGCGCCAACTCGTGCATCGTTGCCTGCATCAGCGCAGTATCCTGCTTGATCACCTCACGCACCAGTGCCGCAGGAACAAGAAGCACCCGCGACGAGGTCAAGGTGCGCGCCGACATCAGGTACGGCATATCGGTAACGACAGCGGCGAGGATGAAGCTGGTCACCGGCTCGACGATCCGCATCGTCGTATCGCGGCCGGCGCTATGGGCATAGAGTTCGGCCAGCCCATCGACCAGGACATGCAGGAAATCGGCGCGTTGACCCAGTTCGAACAGGGTCAACTGCGGCGGGAATACTTGCAGGAACGAACCGGAAAAAATCCGGTTGCGCTCCGCCTCGCCCATGTCCCGGAACAGCGGCAGGGTTGCAATTTCGGGTCGTTCGGCGGGACGCACGGAGGATTCGCTTTCTGGTAGTTTCACCCAGCAATAGAGGCCTGCTTGATCTTCATCAATCGTCGGATTGATCTTTATCTAGTAGGAATGACTTCCAGATCAGGCCAATAAGAAGTCGCACCATTCCGTTCCGCCAATTTGATCGTAATCAACCTGCTGCCGCGTCTTCACGTGCATCCCCTGCCCAGCCGGATCCGTAATGGAAGGGGGCAGACCATGCCGACGCAAGAATCGACCAGAAGTACCGAGCGCAGCCGCGCCTTGGGGCTGAGTACATTTGCCTTCACCGTCTGTTTTGCGGTGTGGACGATCTTTGCGATCATCGGGATCGAGATCAAGGCGGAACTGGGGCTGAACGATACGCAGTTCGGCCTGCTCGTGGGCACCCCGATCCTCACCGGGTCGCTGGTCCGACTGATGCTCGGCATCTGGACCGACCAGCGCGGCGGCCGCGTCATCTTTCCGCTGACGATGCTCGCTTCTGCGGCGGCGACGTTCCTGCTGTCGCACGCCAGCAGCTATGCGGCGATGCTGCTGGCGGCGCTGGGCATGGGCCTGGCGGGCGGCGGCTTCGCGGTCGGCGTTGCCTATGTCTCCAAGTGGTATCCGCAAGAGCGGCAGGGCGCCGCGCTCGGGTTCTTCGGCATGGGCAATGTCGGCGCTGCCGTGACCAAGCTGCTTGCGCCGTGGGTCATGGTCGCATTTGGCTGGACCGCCGTGGCGCAGATCTGGGCAGCTGTGCTTGCCCTGACCGCAGTGCTGTTCTTCGTGTTTGCCAAGGACGAGCCGGAACTGGCCGCGCGCAAGGCCACCGGAGCCCCCGCGCGCGGCGTCATCGAGCAACTCGCCCCGCTGAAGAACGAACAGGTCTGGCGTTTCTCGCTGTATTATTTCTTTGTGTTCGGCGCCTTTGTTGCGCTGGCGCTGTGGTTGCCCAAGTATCTGATCGGGGTATACGGCCTCGACGTGAAGGTTGCGGGCACGCTTGCCGCAACCTTTTCGCTCTCGGCCAGCCTGTTCCGCGCCTATGGCGGCGTCCTGTCCGACCGCTACGGTGCGCGGCGGATCATGTACGCGACGTTCGGCGTCTCGCTCGTGCTGCTGTTCATGCTGTCGTACCCGGCGACGGACTACACGATCCACGGGACCAAGGGCGACATTTCCTTCTCGACCTCGATGAGCCTCGTGCCGTTCGTGCTCACGGTCTTCGTGCTCGGCTTCTTCATGTCGTTAGGCAAGGCAGCAGTCTACAAGCATATCCCGGTCTATTACCCGGACCATGTCGGTGCGGTCGGCGGCCTGGTCGGACTGGTCGGCGGGCTTGGCGGGTTCGTCCTGCCGATCGTGTTCGGCGCGGTCAGCGACCTGACCGGGATCTGGACGAGTTGCTTCATGGTGCTGTTTGGTCTCGTCGCGGTCGCGCTGGGCTGGATGCACATGGCGATCCGCCAGATGGAGCAGAAGGCCGCCCGGACCGAAACCCGGTCGTTCCCGCAGTTCCCCGAAATGGCCGAATTGCACGATGCGCAGCGCCATGGCGAATACGCGGCCGTATCCAAGGTGCTTACCGACTGGCGGCCGGAAGACCCGGTCTTCTGGGAGGAAGCCGGCCAGCGCATCGCCCGGCGCAACCTGCTCATCTCCATCCCCGCGCTGCTCCTTGCCTTCGCGGTGTGGATGGTGTGGTCCGTGGTTGTCGCGAAGCTTCCCCTCATCGGCTTCGCCTATACCACGGACCAGCTGTTCTGGCTTGCCGCGCTGCCGGGCCTGTCGGGCGCGACCTTCCGGATATTCTACAGCTTCATGGTCCCGATCTTCGGCGGTCGGCTGTGGACCACGCTGTCCACCGCCTCGCTCCTGATCCCGGCCTTCGGGATCGGTTATGCGGTGCAGAACCCAGATACGCCCTACTTCATCTTCCTGGTGCTCGCGCTGCTGTGCGGCTTTGGCGGCGGCAACTTCGCCTCGTCGATGTCGAACATCGGGTTCTTCTTCCCCAAGGCGCAGAAGGGCAACGCGCTGGCGCTCAATGCCGGGCTGGGCAACCTCGGCGTCTCGGTGATGCAGTTCGCCGTGCCGCTGGTCATCACCGCCAGCGTGTTCGGCGCGGTGGGGGGTGCCGCCCAGCCAACTGCCGACGGCGGCCAGATGTGGCTGCAGAACGCCGGTTTCATCTGGGTGCCCTTCATCATCGTCTCGACCGTGCTGGCCTGGCTGGGGATGAACGACATCGCCGATGCGCGTGCGAGCTTTGCCGAACAGTCGATCATCTTCCAGCGCAAGCAGAATTGGCTGATGTGCTGGCTCTACACCGGCACCTTCGGGTCGTTCATCGGCTTTTCCGCCGGGCTGCCGCTGCTTGCCAAGAGCCAGTTTCCCGACGTCAACGTGCTCAAATACGTCTTTCTCGGGCCGCTCGTCGGCGCGATCAGCCGTGCCGCGACGGGTTGGGTCTCTGATCGGTGGGGCGGCGGCCGGGTCACCTTCTGGGTGTTCATCGGGATGATCGCCGGGGTGTTCGGTGTAATCCATTACCTAGATGCAAAGGACTTCACCGGCTTCCTTTCCATGTTCGTCTTCATGTTCTTCGTGACCGGCGTGGGCAATGCCTCGACCTTCCAGATGATCCCGGTGATCATGCGTAGTGAAGTGCTGTGGCTGATGCCTGAGCTGGACCCGCAGCAACGCATGCGCCAGGCCGAAAAGGAATCGGCGGCGATCGTCGGCTTTACGTCGGCGATCGCGGCCTACGGCGCCTTCTTCATCCCGCGCGCTTTCGGGATGTCGATCTCTGCAACCGGCACGCCCCACGCCGCGCTCTATGGCTTCATGGCCTTCTACGCGAGCTGCGTCGCGCTCACCTGGTGGGCCTATACCCGCCGGGGCGGCCTGCTCCACGACATCGAGCGGGGCTGCGCGCCCGCTCCCGCCTCCTCTCCTGCCGCCATCTCCGGAGTTCCCGCATGAGCCACCTGCTCGACCGCCTGACCTTTTTCCGCCAGAAGAAGGAAACCTTCGCCGACGGCCACGGCCTGACCACTGCGGAATCGCGTGATTGGGAGGATGGCTACCGCAAGCGCTGGCAGCACGATAAGATTGTGCGCTCCACCCACGGGGTGAACTGCACCGGGTCGTGCTCGTGGAAGATCTACGTCAAGGGCGGGATCATTACCTGGGAGACCCAGCAGACCGACTATCCGCGCACGCGGCCTGAACTGCCCAACCACGAACCGCGGGGCTGTCCGCGCGGGGCGAGCTATTCGTGGTACATCTATTCGGCGCAGCGGCTGAAGTATCCGCTGGTGCGCAAGCGGCTGGTGCGGCTGTGGCGCGAGGCGCGCAAGGACCTGCCGCCGGTCGCGGCCTGGGCCTCGATCCAGAACGATCCGGTCAAGCGCCAGAGCTATACCGCGATCCGCGGCCACGGCGGTTTCGTCCGTTCGACCTGGGACGAGGTCAACGAAATCATCGCGGCGGCCAATGCCTATACCGCGAAGAAGTGGGGGCCGGACCGGGTGATCGGGTTCTCGCCGATCCCGGCCATGTCGATGGTCTCCTATGCGGCGGGCTCGCGCTATCTCTCGCTGCTCGGCGGCACCTGCATGTCGTTCTATGACTGGTACTGCGACCTGCCGCCCGCCAGTCCGATGACCTGGGGCGAACAGACCGACGTTCCTGAAAGCGCCGACTGGTACAACGCCGGGTTCCTGATGCTGTGGGGTTCGAATGTCCCCCAGACCCGCACGCCAGACGCGCATTTCATGACCGAGGCCCGCTATCGCGGTGCCAAGGTCGCGGTTGTTTCACCGGATTACGCCGAGGCGACCAAATTCGCCGATCTCTGGCTCAATCCCAAGCAAGGCACCGATGCGGCGCTGGCGCTGGCGATGGGCCACGTGATCCTGCGCGAGTTCCACCTTGACCGACAGGTCCCCTATTTCGAGGACTATTGCCGCCGCTATTCGGACATGCCCATGCTGGTGCGGCTGTTGGAAAAGGATGGGGCTTTCGTGCCCGACCGGATGCTGCGCGCCTCCGATTTCGCCGGCCACCTGGGCGAGGCGAACAATCCCGAATGGAAACCCGTCGCCATCGATGACGAGCGCGACGAAGTGGTCGCGCCGACCGGCTCGGCCGGGTTCCGCTGGGGCGACCCGGGCAAGTGGAACCTTGAGGAAAAGGACGGTCAGGGCAGCATCGTGAAGCTGAGGATGACCGCGATCCTCGACAAGGACCACGACGAGGTGGTCGAGGTCGGCTTTCCCTATTTCGGCAACCGCGAGCATGACCATTTCGAGGGCACCGACCATCCGGACGTGCTCCTGAAGCGCGTGCCGGTGCGCGAACTGGAGCTTGAGGGCGGGCACGCCTATGTCGCCACCGTGTTCGACCTGCTTTGCGCGAACTACGGGCTCGACCGGGGGCTGGGCGGCGAACACGTTGCCCGCGATTATGCCGCGGCCAGCCCCTACACGCCGGCCTGGGGGGAAAAGATCACCGGCGTCCCGGCCGAACAGATCATCACCATCGCCCGCGAGTTTGCCGCCAATGCCGAGGCGACCAATGGCAAGTCGATGGTCATTCTCGGGGCCGGGCTGAACCACTGGTATCACATGGACATGAACTACCGGGGGATCATCAATCTCCTGGTGATGTGCGGCTGCGTTGGCCAGTCGGGCGGCGGCTGGTCGCACTATGTCGGGCAGGAAAAGCTGCGCCCGCAGACCGGTTGGACTGCGCTCGCCTTTGCGCTCGACTGGAACCGCCCGCCGCGGCAGATGAACTCGACCAGCTTTTTCTATGCCCATACCAACCAGTGGCGCTACGAGACGCTCGATGTCAGCGAGATCCTTTCGCCCACCGCGCCTCCGGGCGACTGGGACGCGAGCCTGATCGACTACAACGTGCGGGCGGAACGCATGGGCTGGCTGCCCTCGGCGCCGCAGCTCAAGACCAATCCGCTCGACGTGGGCAAGGCGGCCAAGGCCTCGGGCAAGGACGTGAAGGACTATGTCGCGGCCGCGCTCAAGTCTGGCGAGCTGGAGATGTCGTGCTTCGACCCCGATGATCCCGCCAACTGGCCGCGCAACATGTTCGTCTGGCGCTCCAACCTGCTCGGCTCATCGGGCAAGGGGCACGAGTATTTCCTCAAGCACCTACTCGGCACTGCACACGGCGTCCAGGGCAAGGACCTTGGTGAAATGGGCCACCAGAAACCGCGCGAGGTGAAGTGGCACGAGGAGGCACCGAAGGGCAAACTCGACCTGCTGGTCACGCTCGACTTCCGGATGTCGACGACCTGCGTCTATTCGGACATCGTCCTGCCCACCGCCAGCTGGTACGAGAAGGACGACCTCAACACCTCGGACATGCACCCGTTCATCCACCCGCTGTCGGCGGCGGTGGACCCGGTGTGGGAATCGCGCAGCGACTGGGACATCTACAAGGGGATCGCCAAGACCTTCTCCGAGATTGCCCCCGAAGTGCTGGGCGTCGAACAGGACGTCGTGCTGGTGCCGATCCAGCACGACACCGCCAACGAGATCGCCCAGCCCTTTGACGTTGCCGACTGGGGCAAGGGTGAGATCGATCTGATCCCGGGCCGGACGATGGCGAACATTGCCGTGGTCGAGCGCGACTATCCGAACCTCTACAAGCGCTTCACCGCGCTGGGGCCGCTGATGGACAAGCTCGGCAACGGCGGCAAGGGCATCGGCTGGAACACCCAGCCCGAGGTGGAGAACCTCAGGAAGCTCAACGGCACGGTCACGCAAAGTGGCCCGACCCATGGGATGGCACGGATCGACACCGCGATCGATGCGGCCGAAGTCCTGCTGATGCTGGCGCCGGAGACCAACGGCGAAGTCGCGGTCAAAGCATGGGAGGCGCTGTCGAAGTTCACGGGGCGCGAACACGCCCACCTTGCCCTGCCCAAGGAGGAGGAGAAGATCCGCTTCCGCGACATTCAGGCCCAGCCGAGGAAGATCATCTCCTCGCCCACCTGGTCGGGCATCGAGAGCGAACACGTCTGCTACAACGCAGGTTATACCAATGTCCACGAGCTGATCCCGTGGCGCACACTCACGGGACGCCAGCAGCTTTACCAGGACCACAAGTGGATGCTCGCCTTTGGCGAAGGGCTATGCGTCTATCGCCCGCCGATCGACACCAAGGCGGTCAAGCCGATGCTCGACAAGGCAGCGGGGCAGAAGCACGTCGTGCTGAACTTCATCACCCCGCACCAGAAGTGGGGCATCCATTCCACCTATACCGACAACCTGCTGATGCTCACGCTGTCACGCGGGGGGCCAATCGTCTGGATGTCGGAAGTGGACGCGGCGAAGGCCGGGCTGGTCGACAACGACTGGGTCGAAACCTTCAACTCCAACGGCGCGCTGGTGGCCCGCGTGGTCGTCTCGCAGCGGATGAAGGAGGGCACGTTGTTCATGTACCACGCGCAGGAGAAGATCGTGAACGTGCCCGGATCGCCGCTCACCGGCCAGCGCGGCGGGATCCACAACTCGGTGACCCGCGCGATCCTCAAGCCGACGCACATGATCGGCGGCTACGTCCAGCAGAGCTACGGCTTCAATTACTACGGCACGGTCGGTTCCAACCGCGATGAGTTCGTCATCGTCCGCAAACTCGAAAAGGTCGACTGGCTGGAAGAAGCCCTCGATGAAGGGGAGAACGCAGCATGAAAGTCCGGGCCCAGATCGGCAAGGTCCTGAACCTCGACAAGTGCATCGGCTGCCACACCTGCTCGGTCACGTGCAAGAACGTGTGGACCAGCCGCGAGGGCGTGGAATACGCCTGGTTCAACAACGTGGAAACCAAGCCCGGCGTCGGCTTTCCCAAGGACTGGGAAAACCAGAAGCGGTGGAACGGCGGCTGGGACCTGAAGCACGGCCGGCTCCAGCCGCGCATGGGCGGCAAGTGGCGCCTGCTGGCGAAGATCTTCGCCAATCCCGACCTGCCCGAGATTGACGACTACTACGAGCCGTTCACCTTCGATTACGGCCACCTGCAATCGGCAGGAGAGTCCAAGGCATTCCCCACCGCACGCCCGCGCAGCCTCGTCTCGGGCAAGCGGATGGAAAAGATCCAGGGCGGGCCGAACTGGGAGGAAATCCTTGGCGGCGAGTTCTCCAAGCGGTCGGCCGACTACAACTTCGAAGGGGTCGAGAAGGAAATCTACGGCCAGTTCGAGAACACCTTCATGATGTACCTGCCGCGCCTGTGCGAGCACTGCCTCAACCCGACCTGCGTGGCGGCGTGCCCATCGGGCTCGATCTACAAGCGCGAGGAGGACGGGATCGTCCTTATCGACCAGGAAAAGTGCCGCGGCTGGCGGATGTGCGTCTCGGGCTGCCCGTACAAGAAGATCTACTTCAACTGGAAGTCCGGCAAGAGCGAGAAGTGCACCTTCTGCTATCCACGGATCGAAGCGGGCCAGCCGACGGTCTGCTCGGAAACCTGCGTCGGGCGCATCCGCTACCTTGGCGTGATGCTTTATGATGCGGACCGGATCGAGCAGGCCGCCAGCGCGGAGAACGTCGAGGACCTCTACCAGGCCCAGCTCGACATCTTCCTTGATCCCAACGACCCGGCGGTCATCGCGCAGGCCCGCGCCGATGGCGTGCCCGAGGGCTGGATCGAAGCCGCGCGGCATTCGCCGGTGTGGAAGATGGCGATGGAATGGAAGGTCGCCTTCCCGCTCCACCCCGAATACCGCACCCTGCCGATGGTCTGGTACGTGCCACCGCTCTCCCCGATCAATGCGGCGGCCAGCGCCGGCAAGATCGCGGCGCGGAACGGGATGCCCGATGTCCGCAGCCTGCGCATTCCGGTGAAGTATCTCGCCAACCTGCTGACTGCGGGGAAGGAAGCGCCGGTGGTCGACGCGCTGGAGCGGATGCTCGCCATGCGCGCCTATATGCGTGCGAAGACCGTGAACGGCACGATCGTCGAGGAGATCGCCCGCGAGGTTGGCCTGACCGGACAGCAGATCGAGGACATGTATCACGTAATGGCGATTGCCAATTACGAGGACCGCTTCGTCATCCCTGCCGGCCACCGCGAGGACGCCGAGGACATGTTCGAGGAAAAGGGTTCCTGCGGGTTCTCGTTCGGCAACGGCTGCTCGGGCGGATCGTCCGACGCGAACCTGTTCGGGGCACCTGCCCGCAAGAAGCTGCAAACTCCTACGGAGGTGTTCTGATGCGCCATACGCTACTCATCCTGTCGCACCTGTTGCGCTACCCCTCAGAAGCCATGCAGCAGGCGGCCCCCGAGCTGGTGGCGGCGCTCGAACTCGATGGCGTGCTGGAGAGCGGCCAGATCGAGGAGGTCAAGCCGCTAGTCCAGGCGCTGATCGACGACGAGCTGCTGGACTTGCAGGAAGGGTATAGTTCGCTTTTCGACCGGGGCAGGGCCTTGTCGCTGCACCTGTTCGAGCATGTCCACGGCGAAAGCCGTGATCGCGGCCAGGCCATGGTCGACCTGCGCGACCGGTACGAGGCGCGGGGCCTCGAGATCGCGGCGAACGAATTGCCCGACTATTTGCCACTGTTCCTCGAGTACCTGTCGGTCCTTCCCACCGAACAGGCGCTCGAGGAACTTTCCCAGCCCGGCGTTGTCATCGCGGCACTTGCGCAGCGTCTGGCCGAAAAGGGCACGCCCTGGGCCGCACCGATGCAGGTGTTGTCCGGACTTGCCGGAGCGAGCGCAGACGAACTAGCCATCGTTCCGCCTGACGATCCGGACGATCTGGCCGCGCTCGACAAGGCGTGGGCCGAGGAACAGGTTCGCTTCGATGCGCCCGCCGCGCCCGATGCCGCGTGCCCGCAAGCGGCTGCGATGGTTGCCCGCTTCGGGTCCCTCAATCTTTCGAGGAGTGAGGTCCATGGCTGATTTCGTCCACCATCTGCTCTTCGGCATCTATCCTTACATCGCGCTTGCCGTGCTCGTCGTGGGATCGGTGATCCGTTACGATCGGGAGCCCTATTCCTGGCGGGCGGGATCAAGCCAGATGCTGCGCCGCCGGCAATTGATCGTGGGCTCGGTGCTGTTCCACGCCGGGGTGCTGACGATCTTTGCCGGACACCTGGTCGGATTGCTCACCCCGATCGCGATCTGGGATATGCTGGGCGTGCCGCACGGAGCCAAGCAACTGCTCGCCATGATCGCGGGCGGGGTTGCCGGGGTGGCGGCGATTGCGGGCGCCAGCCTGCTGATCCACCGCCGCTTCCTCGATCCGCGCGTGCGCGCCGCATCGAACTTCAGCGACAACATGGTGATCCTGCTGCTGTGGGTGCAACTGGCACTGGGACTGTCGACCATACCCGTCTCGGCCCAGCATCTTGATGGACACGAGATGGTCAAGTTCATGGAATGGGCGCAGGGCATCTTCACCTTCCGCGCCGGTGCGGCTGATCAGATCCGCGAAGTCGCGCTGGTATTCAAGCTGCACCTGTTCCTGGGGCTGACGATCCTGCTGGTGTTCCCCTTTACACGGCTGGTCCATATGCTGTCTGCACCAATCCGCTATGTCTGGCGGCCGGGGTATCAGGTCGTGCGCTCGCGCAAGCTGGCGGCGCGCAATGGTTGAGGTGCTTGACCAGCCCCGCGTTGCCGTCAATGGCCGGGAAGTGCCCGCCGAGGCAATCGCCGCCGAAGCGCAGCACCATCCCGCGCCTGACGCACAGGCCGCCTGGAATGCTGCGGCCGAGGCGCTGGCCGTGCGCCAGCTGCTGCTCGATGAAGCAGAGCGGCTCGGGATCGAAGGTAGCGGGCGGGCCGATGCCGACGGCCGCCCCCTGTGCGGCGAGGAAGCCCGGATCGAGGCGCTGCTTGCGGCCGAGGTGCAGACCCCGCGTGCCGACGAGGCGACCGCGCGCCGCTATTACGATACCCACCGTGAGCGGTTCCGGTCCGCCCCGCTGGTCGAGGCCAGTCACATCCTGTTCGCGGCCGATCCTGCGGACTCCCTGGCTTATGGCCTGGCGACCGGCGACGCGCGAACGGCAATCCGCACCCTCCAGCGCGATCCGCAGGCATTCGATCTGCTGGCCCGGCAGCATTCGGCCTGCCCGTCGAAGGAGCAGGGCGGAATGCTGGGGCAAATTGCGCCGGGCGCGTTGGTTCCCGAATTCGAGGAGGTTCTTTTCAGCCTCGAGCCCGGTGCGTTGCATCCAGAACCAGTCCGCACCCGCTTTGGCGTGCACGTGATCCGCGCCGGACGGCACGAGGAGGCGCGCGAACTGCCGTTCGAGGCCGTATCGGACCAGATTTCCGGCTATCTGGAGGAAGCGAGCTGGCGGCGCGCCGTCGCCCAATACATCGGGATCCTTGCCGCCGGCGCCACGCTGGAAGGGGTCGAGCTGGCAGCAGCCACGGGACCGTTGGTGCAGTGACCGAGCAACGGACACCGCAAGCACTGGCCGATGGGCATGGCCGACGTTTTGAATACCTGCGCCTGTCGCTGACCGAGGCCTGCAACTTCCGGTGCACCTATTGCCTGCCCGATGGTTATCGCAAGCGGGCGGGAGCGCCGGCGGCCCTGTCGGTTGCGGAGATCGCCCGGCTGGTGGCGGCCTTTGCTGCGCTGGGCCTGTGGAAGGTGCGGCTGACCGGCGGCGAGCCGAGCCTTCGGCCGGAACTGCTCGACATCGCGCGCGCCGTTGCCAGCACGCGCGGCATCCGCCGCCTTGCGATGACGACCAACGGCTACCGCCTTGCCGAACGGGCGCGGGACTATGCCGCTGCGGGGATCGGGGCGTTGAACGTCTCAGTCGATTCGCTCGATCCTGAGCGTTTTGCCCGGATAACCGGGCATAACCGGCTCGGGGAGGTCCTCGCGGGGGTGGAGGCGGCGCGGAATGCGGGCATCGACGCGGTCAAGCTCAACACGGTTCTGATGCGCGGGATCAACGATGACGAACTCGGCGCTTTCATGGACTTCGTCGGCCAGCATGACCTTACCCTCCGTTTCATCGAGCTGATGCGGACCAACGATAACGTACCGTTTTTCACGCGGCATCGCCTGCCTGGCGCGGACATCGCCGGGCAGCTGGCGCGGGCGGGCTGGCGGCCTGTCGCGCGCGAAGCAGGTTCCGGCCCTGCGACCGACTATGCCCACCCATCGGGGCGTGGCCGGATCGGCATCATCGCCCCATACTCGCGCGACTTCTGTGCAGGTTGCAATCGCCTGCGCGTATCATCGACCGGCAAGCTGCACCTCTGCCTGTTCGGGGATTATGGCAGCGACTTGCGCCCCCTGCTGGCGGAGGACAGCCACCATGACGAACTGGTCGCCCGCATCCGCGGCCTGACAGCGGGCAAGGATGCCGGGCACCGTCTGCACGAGGGGAATAGCGGCGCGACCCCCCACCTTGCATCGATCGGAGGGTGAACCTGCCGCGCCCCTTGTCGACAGGGTCAAGCCTTTGCCTTCTTCCCGCCCATGCCTTGAACCAGGGAGCATAGACCGACCATGCCAGGCATAGCCCCGGACTTGCCTTTCCATCCACTGGGGATGGCCGTCCTGACCATTTCAGATACGCGATCGCTGGAAACCGACACATCCGGCGGCCTGCTGGTGGAGAGGCTTGTCGCTGCCGGACACGTCCTGCACGACCGCGCGATCGTCAAGGACGACATCCCGGCGATCAGGGTCTGCCTGGAGAGCTGGCTTGAGCAACGCGAGATAGAAGTCATCCTGACCACCGGGGGCACCGGCTTTTCCCCGCGTGACAACACGCCCGAGGCCGTCAAGCCCTTGCTGCGCCGCGAGATGGACGGGTTCTCCGTGGCGTTCCACCAGAAAAGCCTCATGACCGTGGGCGTCGCCTCGATGCAGTCGCGTGCCTTCGCAGGGCAGGCCGGCGATGCTTTCATATTCTGCATCCCCGGATCGACCGGCGCCTGCCGCGATGCGTGGGACGGCTTGCTCGAACTCGAGTTCGACAGTCGCCACAAGCCGTGTTCGATCGCAGGCGCGCTGCCCCGGCTAAGAGATGTCTGCGCGTGATCGGTTTCGACGAGGCACTGGCCCTGCTCACCTCCAGTGTGCGGTGTGTTCTTGGGACCGAGCAGGTTCCCCTGGCCCAGGCGCATGGGCGGGTCCTTGCCGAACCTATCCATGCTGCAATCTCGTCCCCCCGCTGCGCGGTGTCGGCGATGGACGGCTATGCCTTGCGCAACGCCGATGCCCTGAGGGGTGCCAGCTACAGGATCGTCGGCGAAAGTTTCGCCGGAGGAGAGCTTCCGCCTGCGGTCCGGATTGGCGAATGCGCCAGAATCTTCACCGGTGCCGCGATGCCCGAGGGCACTGACCGCGTCGTCATGCAGGAAAACTGCATCGCCGGCGGCGACGTGATGAAGATCACGGGGCCGTTCGGTCCGGGCTGGCACGTCAGGGATGCCGCCAGCGATTTTGCCGAGGGCGATCTGTTGCTGCAACCCGGAACCCTGCTCACCCCGCGCGCGATCGTCACCCTGGCGGGTGCTGATCAGCCGGCGGCGCTGGTCTACAAGAAGCCGCGCGTGGCGATCATTGCGACCGGCGATGAACTTGTGCCGCCGGGGGCGGCGCGCGCAACCCCGCGCTCGATCCCGGAATCGGTTTCGTGCGGGGTTGCCGCGATGGCGGAGCAATACGGGGCGACGATAGAGGCCCGCCTGTGGGGGAATGACGATTTGCTGTCGTTACAGCGGCTTGCCGGACGGGCGCTGGCGATTGCCAATGTCGTGATCGTGACCGGCGGCGCATCGGTTGGCGAGCGGGACCATGCCAAAGCCATGTTCGCCGAGCAGGAGCTCGAACTGCTCTTTTCAAAGGTAGCGATCAAGCCGGGCAAACCGGTGTGGATCGGGCGCTCGCAAGGACGCTGGGTGGTCGGCCTGCCCGGCAATCCGGTGTCGGCGATGGTCACTGCGAGATTGTTTCTCGTCCCTATGCTGGCCTTGCTCGAAGGGCGCCGGGCAGGGGATGTCCTGTCCTGGCTCAGTCTCCCCCTTGCAGGGCCGATGCCCGAGCCCGGGAACCGCACAACCTTTGTGAGGGCCAGCATGGCTGAATACGGACTGGTACCTCTGGACCAGCAGGACTCCGCCGCACAGGCGGCGCTGGCTGCGGCGGACTGGCTGGTGCGGAGCGATCCGGGGGATGCGCACTTGCCGGCAAGCGGCACGGTGCGTGCGCTCAGGTTTTGACTATCCACGATGCTCATCGGGCTGATCCGCGAGTCTTTGCCAGAAATCCTTCGCCTGCCATGTTTGAGCGACACCGGCGCGCCGAAGCCAGGTTAGCGCGAGCCGGTGACCCCATTTGCGCTCGACAACGCCGTAGCGCGCCTCTGCGACCGCCTCTTCGAGCGCGCGCAGGGCAAGTCTGGTGAGGTCGGCTTGATTCGTCATGCCCATTGGTTGAACGAAACAGGAACATTGGGCAATTGCAGTATTCAGAGGGGAGGAGGAGAGCGGTTTGGGCGAGGCCCCCTGGGAAGCAAAAGCGTCCCCATGATCCGGGTCTTGGAACTGGTCCGGGAGACCCTTCATGCAAACCACCACCATTCCCCACGCCCAGCGGGCGTCACGTTTTTCAGGCTCTCGTGGTAACGCTGGTGATTGTAGTGCTCGACGAAGGCCTCGATCTGAGCCTCCAAGTCGCCGGGTAGGAAGTAGTTCTCCAGTAGGATGCGGTTCTTCAAGGTCTGGTGCCAGCGCTCGATTTTGCCCTGGGTTTGCGGGTGCATCGGGGCGCCGCGTACATGGCTCATTTTGTTGGCCTCTATATATACCGCCAGTTCGCCCGCGATATAGCTAGGGCCATTGTCGCTGAGTAGTCGCGGTTTGTGCAACACCGTGGCGCTGTCGCAGCCCGAGGCGGCCAGTGCCAGATCCAGCGTATCGGTCACATCCTCAGCCCGCATGTTGGTGCATAGCTTCCAGGCGATGATGTAGCGCGAGTAATCGTCGAGCACGGTGGAGAGGTACATCCAGCCCCAGCCGATGATCTTGAGTGGAGTAGGAAGCGCATCAGCGCTTCCCCTCCCCGAACCGTACGTGCACCTTTCAGCGCATACGGCTCTCCATTCAACCTTGGCCCATGGCCATGGCGACATCATGATAGCGGGAGGTGACGGTATTTCGGATTTCGTCCCTGAAGATGTAGGGATTTTGCTCCGGGTTCCGCCACCTGAACTGCATCTTCTGGCTTGTGACCAGTCTGCGCAACGCCTTGCCAACGGCTTTTCCCTGATTGCTACGGCCGTAGATCAGCCAGGTTTCCGACTGACCGATGTCCGGCACGCGGTACCATTTGCGCATCAAGGGCTTGAT
>JAGWMZ010000030.1 GCA_028871475.1 Sphingomonadales bacterium
AGGATCAAGCGCATCGTAGCGCAGTTTGATGGCCGCCTCGTCAATCACCCCGCGATTCTATAAGCTTCGAGGCACCGCGGGAATCCTAAAACCGTCAAAAAAGACAGCGCAGATTCAGTTATTTATCAACAGACCCTTAGTTGCCGTTCAGTCCGCAATGCGAATAGCAAGCACCCTTCGGCTTCGTCGCAGGTTGCCCCAGTCTGGAGCCTGGCGCCGCGCTTCCTGCCAAACCGTGTCTACCTCGATACCACGGCCTACGACATAAAACCCATCCCGACTCTCATCGGAGGGTGTCTGGTATCGCGTAAACTGTTCAGTAGAGCCGCCTTCTACGACCATTTCAAACTCAGGCCAGTCGCCCATGACCACCCGCACCCACGTTTCGGGTCAGGTCGGCAATGTCTTCAAGGCCACCGGTCTTGCGCTGCCCGCCAACATCAGCGAGCTGCCACCGCAAACCTGAGTACCTGACTCGAAAGATCACCAAACATAGCAATACCTTGCAGTTCTGCGGGTGAGCATGCGGATGGAAGCGATCGTTGCCCAGGCGGTGGAGGAGGCAATGGTGGTTTCCCAATCCTTGGCGAGACGGCGGCATCGACCGAGCCATGCGAAGGTGCGCTCGACTACCCAGCGGCGCGGGAGGACCTTGAAGCCGTTGGCCTTATCCGACCGTTTGATGATTTCGATCGTCCATTGCCCCGATCCAGCGATGGCATCACGGAGTTTGTCGCCGGCATAGCCGCCATCGGCAAAAACATGGCGCAGCCAGGGGAAGCGCCGCCGCACGGCCTTGAGCACATCGACCGCGCCATCGCGGTCCTGAATATCGGCGGTATGCACGAGAATGAAGATGAGGAAGCCGCAGGTGTCGGTCAGGATGTGCCGCTTGCGGCCCTTGATCTTCTTGCCCGCGTCATAGCCACAAGGGCCGCCACTTTCGGTTGTTTTGACCGACTGGCTGTCGATCACACCCGCACTTGGACTTGCTTGGCGCCCCTTGATCTCGCGCAGGTTCATGACCAGCACCGTGTTCATCGCCTCGAGCAGGCCCGCGTTGCGCCAGGCGTAGAAATAACGCTGGACCGTCGAGACCGGCGGGAAGCATTTGGGCAGAAGCCGCCAGGCGCAACCACTCGCCGCGATGTAGAGCAAAGCGTTCAGGACTTCGCGCATGTCCGTTGTCCCGCGCCGACCTCCGCGTTTGGCCGCAGGAATGAACGGTGCTGCCAACGCCCACTCCCGGTCGGTCATATCACTGGTATAACGCAATCCTTTTCGGCTATGCTCCTGCCGGGCAATACCAGTCCATGCCATGGTTCACTCCATCTCTCGCAGGACGGCCTGAATCACAACATGCTGGTATTGCTCAACAACTTTCGGGGCGGGCTCTGAGCCTGCGTCCGCTCAACAGAACTCAAAAATGTAGTGGCAACACTCGCACCATCGCGTGCATGACATTGAACAAAAATGCCTTTCCAAAACGCATTGTCCAACTTGGGTCAAGACAGTTACAAGCTGAGCACCTTGTCGTCGGTGTTGAAGGAGGGGAAGGGCAGATAGGAGACGCGCAGCTTCTGCTGGAAGGTCAGGCGATGCTCACCCTCGGGGAAACCACCAGGATGGGCCACGGAGATCGTGGCGGGGGCGCCAAAGGCCCAGCGGCGGTCATAGGCTGTTTCCATGGCATCCAGCGTGATCGGGCCCGGGCCCTCGTCGAAGGTGACCGCTTCACGCGCCAGGGACTCACCGTCGATCGAGACATTGAGCTCCTCGATCATCGAGAGCCCCAGCCCGCGATAATAGCCAAGCTTGGCCTCGAAGGCGAAGCCCGTGGGGGCGTCGGCGGGACCGGTGTTGCGCAGCGAAGCTGGTTGAATGAGGAATTTGTCGAACATCAGGCGGGCTCCACTTCGGCTTCGGCCTGCGCGATCAGGCGTTCGAACATCACATGCTGGCGGCGGACCTGTTCGCGGCTGTCGACCTCCTCCACGTCCTGGATCCAGCGGTTGCCTTCATATTCGGAGGAAAGCGTCCCTTCCCAGCCAGCCTTGACCAGCTGCGGGATGACCTCGTCATAGGCGAGCGAGGGGTCGGTGCAATCAGGCGTCATCTCATAGAACTTGGCCTGAATATGGCGGAAATAGGGGGCGAAATCACCGATGCGCTTCGGGTTGGCAAAGGGGGCGTGGCGCAGCGTTTCGGCCATCGCCACTTCGGCCTTGTTGCCACCCATCTTCACCGCCACCTCATAGATGGTGTATTCGCACATGATCTTCTGTTCATGGCTGTCGACGATGAACTGGGCGACTTCGGGCCGGGCGCCCTGCCGTTCGAAACGGGCGCGGAAGGCGGGGGGATAGTGCTTCATGAAGATGCCCATGTCGGGCAGAATGCCCAGATGCTTCGTCTTCAGGCGGTCGGCCACCTCAATGGTGCGCAGGATCCAGGCATGGTCGAGATACCACGGGGCATGCACCTCGACGCCCATATGGACGTCATACTGCTCGGCATAGGGCACGCATTTTTCGAGAATGTCGGGCCGGACGAAGATCAGGATACGCATGTTGCGAATGCCCAGCCGGTTGCACAGCTTGAGATCGCGCAAGATGCTCTCGATCTGCTCTTCGTCGCTCATCAAGCGGTCCTTGCGCAGCTTGGTGTCGAGGAACATGTCGTAGCAGGTGAAATGGGCGGCGTGGCGCGCCAGCATGTCCTGCCATTGGCCGATCTGCGCGTCGGTGATGTTGGGGAAGGTCGGCATGTTCTGCTCGGGCAGGATTTCGATGCCATGCGCCCCGATCGAGGCGGCAAAGGCCATGCAGTCCTCGGGCGTCATCTTGCCCAGAAACATCTCTTCCTGAAAGCTGTAGAGGCTCACACCCCGTTTGATTTTCGATGTCATGTCAATGTCCTGAAACAGGGGCCGCGCGCCGCACGAGGAAAGGCACCAGGGCCGTGAAGACAAGGCCGCTGATCCCCGCCACCACAAAGGCGCCATGCATGGTGCCAGTGGACACGCGGATCAGGCTGACCAGCAAGGGCGAGGAAAACTGGCCAAAGAAGAAGCAGGCGGTCCAGATCCCCATGCCGCGCCCGCGATGGGCAAAGGGCAGGAAGGTTTGCGCCCAGGCGATCAGGGTGGGGATGGCCATGCCCGCACCCGTCTGCTGCACGGCCATGCCGATCACCATGCCGCGCCAGTCATGCGCGGTGCCGATCAGCAGCAGCCCGCCGCCCAGCAAGGCGAAGAAGCTGACAAGCTGGGCACGCGAACCGAAACGCCCCGTCAGCCAGAAAATGGCCGCGCCCAGCATCACAAAGAGGCTGGGAATGGTGGTGAGTCGCCCGATCGTGGCGGAATCAGTATAACCGATTTCGCGCCAGACGAGCCCGCCATTGATGATGAAGACATAATAGAGCGCCGACCCCACCAGCGTGACGGCGCCGAAGAGGACCACATGCTTCCAGGGGAAATCCTGCGTGCTTTCACCGATGCCTAACATGCGCCGGGCGGTGAGATCGGAAGCCGGCTCGTAAAGGAAGGCTGCCGCAGCAAGGAAGACGGGGAAGCCCGCGGCATAGATGAGGAACACCGCGTTCCACTGAATCGCCGTGAGATAGCCCGAGGCGAGAATCACCCCGCTCCCCAGAAACGGACCGGCCAGTCCCTGCAGCGTCAGCCAGTTGCGGCGGCCCTTGTCGTCCCAATAGTCGCCGATCAGCGTGTTGAGCGTGGTGAGGATCGCCGCTTCGGTCACGCCCAGAGCGAGGCGCGAGGCATAGACCGCATTCAGGTTTTCAAGGAAGAACGGCGCCATGCCGACCGCGCCGTACAGTGCTGTCGATACCAGCAAAAGGCGACGACGCCCGAAGCGGTCGACCAAGAGGCCGATGAACAGCGCGATGATGGCGATGGTCAGCCCGGGGGCAGAGACCATGGCCGGCACTTTGGTCATGGCCTGCGGGTCGGACTTGATGAAATGGTCGATGATGGCTGGCACGGCCGGGAACATCGAGACAATGGCCACGATGGGCAGAAAGCCGGCGACCACCACGGTCAGCCCTTGGGCCAAGCCGGGTTTGCGCTGGGCGGGGGTGGGGTGAAGGGCGGCCTGCCCTTGCAGCATGGTGTCGGTCAACCTGACGCTCTCCCGATTCGCGGTGGGCCGCGTTATTTAGAATGATGGTTCTGGAATGACGTTTGCAGTGGCGCTTTGTCAAGCGCGAACAGTCCGCCGTTCAATCCAATTTCTTGATCATCAATGATCCAAACAATCTATTTTTTTAATTCACTTTACCTGATAGCGTTGCGCTACAAATTGGAATAAGAGTTTTGATATTGATGGCGAGGGTCTTTGTAACCCGCGCCGCTATGGGGAGATGTTAAAAATGGCGAATCGTATCACCGCCGCCCTTTTGCTGGGCACCTCGGCTCTGGCTCTGCCGGCGGTTGCCATGGCCGATCCGGCGGCGCAGCAAGCATCCAGCGACGATGGCAGCATCAAGGAAATCATCGTCACCGCCAACCGCAGCGAAAGCAGCGCGCAAAAGACACCCATCGCGCTCAACGCCTATTCCGGCGGCGATCTCGCCGCCAAGGGCGTAACCAGTGTTCTGGCGCTGGCCACGGTGGACCCCAGCATCAACGTGTCGACCAATGGCGGCGCCTCCTATGTCGCCATCCGCGGCATCGCTTCGACCGATGTGACCGAAACGGGCGATCCTTCGGTGCCGATCTCGCGCGACAATTTCTTCACCAACCGCTCCTTCTCGATCGCGACATCCATGTATGATCTTGAGCGTGTCGAGGTGCTCAAGGGGCCGCAGGGGACGCTGTTCGGGCGCAATTCGACCGGCGGCCTGGTGCAGGTCATCACCCGCAAGCCGGGAAAGACCTATGGCGCGGACATCTCGGTCGAGGGTGGCAGCTATCACGCCATCAAGACGGAAGTGGGTGTGGACATTCCGCTGGCCGATACGGTGCAACTGCGCGTCGCCGGCTTCCAGAGCTATCACGATGGCTATCGCAATCTCGACGTCATCGGTGGCCGGGGTGATGACGACAACACCAAGTCAGGCCGCGTGACGCTGGCCTTCCAGCCGTTCGAAGGGTTCAACGGGCTGGTGCAGTATCAGCATGATGACGTGCAGACCACCGGAGACGTGGCAATGAAGCTGCCCTTCGGTCAGCCCTATACCGGCCAGCAGGCGGTGCATTTCGCCAATTATGCGCCGACTTACAACGCGCTGCGGGGCGATCGCGTGCGGTGGGAGTTCAGCTATGAGTTGCCTGCCAATCTGACGCTGTTCTATGCTGGCGGTTACGATCATCAGAAATGGCGCCATGCGCTTGATGCCACCTCGGTCGATGCCACGGGCGCCATGGCGGGCGCTCCGGTGCAGTTCCGCCAGGGCGAAAACCCCAGCACCTGGAACCATGAGGTCCGTCTCGCCACGCCGCAGAATGGCAAGGTGACCGCGCAGGTAGGTTATTTCCACTTCAGCGAGCACAATGCCAACCTCGACAGCGGCCTCTATGAAAACAGCGGCGCCTTCGCGAACAACTATCTCATCCATTTCCTCTACGACACCAAGACGACCTCGGACGGCGCCTTTGGCCAGTTCGGCTGGCGGCCTCTCGATCAACTGCATTTCTCGGCCGGCATGCGCTACACCTGGGACCATAAGGAGCGCACCGGCAATGCCTTTCTGCGGTGTGACATCGCGGGCATTCCCGCCTTCCTCTATGGTGTGATCGGTTGCGGCGGCACGCCGCCCACCATCGTGACGCCGGGCAACGGCAATGTCAGCGAAAGCAAGCCCACCTTCCACGTCGGAGTGGACTGGACGCCGGGGCTGCGCTCGATGGTCTATGCTAAGTTCGATACTGGTTTCAAATCGGGCGGCTTCAACTCGAACGGTTCGGCGCCTTCGGTCAATTATGGTCCGGAAACGCTCAAAGCCTGGGAAGTTGGCACCAAGAACAAGTTCCTAGATGGCCATCTCATGGTCAATGCCGATGCCTTCTATCAGCTCTACAACGGCTATCAGGCCTCGCAGAGCACTGCGGTCATCTCGGGCGGTGCCTCGGGCATCTTCAATGTCGGTTCGGCCAAGATCTATGGCGCGGAAGCTCAGCTTGTCGCCTCGACGGGTGGGCTGCGTCTCGATCTGAACTCGACGCTGCTCCACGCGCGCTTCAACAGCAATTCGGTGGTGGTGAAGGGCGACAACACGACGTCGGTGAACCTGATGGGCCGCCGCCTGCCCAATGCGCCCGATTTCGTGCTGACAGCGGGCCTGGAATATGCCGTGCCGATGGGCCAGGCCACGCTGACCCCGCGCATCGAACTCAAGCATTCCTCGAGCTACTATTTCTCGGCCTTCAATGACCCTGACACGCGCCAGGGAGAGTTCGACACGCTCAACGCCATGCTGACCTTCAAACCGGCGATGAAGGGTCTGGAAATCAGCGCCTTTGTGCGCAACCTGACCAACAAGACCGTGCTGGCCAGCGCGTCGGAAAACTTCCAGACGCAGCCGATCCCCATCAACGCTTACGAATTCCAGCCGCCGCGCACCTTCGGCATGCGTGTCGCCGCGAAGTTCTAGGACTGGCGTTCTTGCAGATCTAAGGGGCGGGGCCTTGGCCCTGCCCCTTTTTTCATATCCAGATGATCAGTGGATGATCGCATCCCTTATCTGGTCTATGGATGGCCCATGCGATTCCGTGGTCTCGATCTCAACCTGCTCGCCGTGTTCGACGGGCTGATGCAAAGCCGCTCCGTCTCGGCCACGGCGCGACAGATGAACCTGAGCCAGCCGGCCATGAGCGCGGCACTGGCGCGGCTGCGCGACTATTTCGGCGATCCGCTGCTCGTGTCGCATGGCAAGCGGATGTACCCCACCGCCTTTGCGGAGAGCCTGGTGCCACAAGTGCGCGCTAGCCTGAGCGGCATCGAGGCGCTGCTGGCGACATCGGCACCCTTTGATCCGGCGACATCCCGGCGCAGCTTTCGTCTGGTGACGTCCGATTACCTCGTGGCGGCGGTCATCGCGCCCATGCAGGAGCGCCTGGCCCATGAAGCGCCCGGCATTCATCTGAAGCTGAGCTATCCCGACGAGATCACCGGCCAGCAGCTCGATGAAGGCAAGGTCGATCTGGCGATCAACCCCAGGGAATTTCTCTCGCAGGGGCATCCGGCCGAGCTGTTGTTCGAGGAGCGCCATGTGGTGGTGGGATGGCGCGACAATCCGCTGCTGGCCGGCGACATGGACGAGGCGGCCTTTCTGGCGGCTGGCCATGTGTCAGTCGCCATCGGCGCGCGGTCGAACCCCTCCTTTGCGGACCGGCAGATGGCGCTGTTGGGCAAGGTGCGGCGGATCGAGGTGGAGGCGGCGTCTTTTGCCACGGTGCCATGGTTGCTCGTCAACACGCAGCGCATCAGCGTGATGCACGAAAGGCTGGCCCGCTGCGCCGCCGAGATATTCCCCATCCGCATCGCCCCCTTGCCTTTCGCCTTTCCGGTGATGGAGGAGCATGTGCAGTTCCACCATACGCGCGCCAAGGATGAAGGGCTGATCTGGCTGAAAAGCAAGTTGCGCGAAGCCTCATCCATCCAGGCAGGGGATGGTTCATGATCAAAACAATAAATTTTGTATATTGACACGACCTGCTACTCTCCCGCCAAAGGCAGACGGAGAGAAGGCTTTGAAAGCTCAGACTATTCTGGTGATCGGCGGCGGCATCGGCGGGCTGACCGCCGCCATTGCGCTGCGTTCCCGGGGGCACCGGGTCACTGTCATCGAACGCGACCCGACATGGTCGGTCTATGGCGTGGGCATCATCCAGCAATCCAATGTGGTGCGCGCCATGTCGCAACTGGGGCTGCTCGATGATTACCTCTCGGCCGGCGTCGGTTTCGATGCGGTGGAAATCTTCATGCCCGATGGCCACAAGATCGCCCGCGTGCCGACCCCTCAACTGGTGCCGGGCAAGCCGGCCAATGTCGGCATTGGCCGCCCCGCGCTGCACAAGGTGCTGGGTGATCGCGCCATAGCCAGCGGCGCGCAGGTGCGGCTGGGGCTGACGGCGGAGGCGCTGGAGGATGATGGCGCGGGCGTCGATGTGCATTTTTCGGATGGCACGCGCGAGGTCTATGATCTGGTGATCGGCGCCGATGGTGTCTATTCGCAGACGCGCAAGGCCCTGTTTCCCGACCTGCCCGACCCCGAATTCACCGGACAGGCGGTGTGGCGCTACAATTTCCCGCGCCCGGCCGATCTGGACGTGCTGCAGGTCTATAACGGCCCGACCGGCGTGGGACTGGTGCCGGTTTCCGATGCGTTGATGTATATGTATGTCACCACGCCGGAGCCGGGCAATCCGCGCTATCCGCGTGAGGGGCTGGCGGCGGCCATGCGTGGCAAGCTGGCGCATACCGCCCCCGCCATCCAGGCGCTCGCCCGGCAGATCCTCGATGATGAAGGCGTGGTCTATCGCCCGCTCGAAGTGCTGCTGGTTGACGGGCCCTGGCACAAGGGGCGCATCGTGCTGGTGGGCGATGCGATCCATGCCACCACCCCGCATCTGGGCCAGGGGGCAGGCATGGCGGTTGAGGACAGCATCGTGCTGGCCGAGGAGATCGAGCGCGCCGAGACGCCGCAGCAGGCCTTCGAGGCCTATCGCGCCCGCCGTTTCGAGCGTTGCGCCTATATCGTGCGCGAGAGCCTGGCGATCTGCCACGGCCAGATCGGCAAGGGGCCGCCGGTGGACAATGCCAAGGCCACCCACGCGATGTTCGATGTGGTGGCGCAGCCGATCTGACCGGCCACCAGTGGTCCGATTCTGACATTCGATGCCGTGTGACGAAAGGGCGTGCTCGAATGTCAGAATCTTTTCGGACCACTAGCAGGATTTTCAAGCTTTCCAGGGGATGTTTCAATGAGCCGCGTGACCGAAATTCGCTATGTGGGCTATGGTCTGCCCGATCTTGCCGCCGAGCGCATCTTCTACAAGGATCAGTGGAAGCTGGTCGAAGTGGGCGAGCAGGATGGTATGGTCCATTTCGCCGCCGAGGGTGGCGAGGAGGCCTATGTCGTGCGCCTGCGCCAGAACGAGGAAACGCGCATCGACGTGATCGCCTTGGCCGCGGATACGCGCGCCGATGTCGATGCGCTCCATGACAAGATCACCGCGTCGGGCTGCCGCATCATCTTCGCTCCGCGCGATTTGACGACGCTGGGCGGCGGCTATGGCTTTCGCTTCTTCTCGCCCGATGGTCTGCCCTTCGAGATTTCCAGCGATGTCGCCCGCCGCATTCCGCGCGACCTGGCCCGCTGGGAAGGCGTGCCCCAGAAGATCAGCCACATCGTGCTGCATTCGCCCGATCACAAGGCGTTGGTCGCATGGTTCTGCGATGTGCTCGGCTTCAAGGTCAGCGACTGGCTGGGCGATTTCATGTGCTTCCTGCGCTGCAATGGGGCGCATCACCGCATCGCCATCCTGCCCGGGCCGCCCTGTCTCAACCATGTCGCCTATGACATGCTGAGCCTGGACGACATGATGGCCGGCATTCACCGTCTGAAGCAGGCAGGCACCGATCTGCGCTGGGGGCCTGGTCGCCATACGGCGGGAAACAACACCTTCAGCTATTTCACCACTCCCGCCGGTTTCGCTGTCGAATACACCTCGGAGCTGGAGGAGGTCGATTTCGCGACGCATGAAGCCAAGGTCCACGCCCCGGCGCCCGGTGTGATGGACCGCTGGGGTATCGGCGTCGGCGGTCCGCAGACCATGCCGCATCCCGCGCCCGACAAGGGCCTGTTCCAGCCGGTGGAGGCGTAATTCTCGTGGCTCTGTTCGAATATTTTCCGAATTACATCTGGAACCTGTCGGTTTCGATCGCGATGGAGTCGGGCGCGCAGATCGGTGAGATCATCGACATGTGCCAGCCCATCAAGGATGCGGCGGCCAGTGGTGCGGATGCCGGCACGCCCGCCTTCATGAAACAATGGGCCGCGATGGGCGGGAAGCTGCTCGAACTGGCCGCAGAGGATGAGGCCAAGGGGCGCCGGATCAGCGCCAGCAACAAGCTGGAGCGCGCGGCGCTTTATCTTTTCGTCGCCGAGCGCATGCAGGGGCACGGGGCGCCCGGTCGGCAGGAAACCTATGCGAAGGCATTGGCGAGTTTTGAAAAATCCACGCAGCTGGGCAGGATCAACCGTGAGCGGGTGGAGATCCCGCTGGCAACCGGCACCATGCCCGCGCTTTACACGCGCGCGGCCGGCGCCCAAGGACAAGATGGGGGGGCCCATCCGGTGGTGGTCTATTGCAACGGGCTCGATAGCTGCAAGGAACTGCTCTACTGGAGCCGCCTGCCCGAGGCTTTGGCGCGGCGCGGCATCTCCACCCTCTGCGTTGACCAACCCGGCAGCGGCGAGGCACTGCGCCTGCAGAACCTGCCCGTCGATCCGCACAGCGAACATTGGGCCGGCAAGGCCATCGATTGGCTGGAGGCCCGCCCCGAGGTGGACCCCAGGCGTATCGGGATGACGGGCATCTCGCTGGGTGGCCATTTCGCGCCGCGCGCCGTTGCCTATGAACCGCGCTTTGCCAGCGGCGCCTGCTGGGGCGCGAACCACAACTGGCTTGAAGTGCAGCATAAGCGCATGAAGCGCGAGGGCGAAAACCCCGTGCCGCATTACTGGGCCCATGTCTTCTGGGCCTTTGGCGCCAGCGATATGGATGATTTCCTCAAGAAGGCCGAGGGCATGAACCTCAACGGCCATATGGGCGGGGTGAAGGTTCCCTTTCTCGTCACCCATGGCGAAAAGGACCGGCAGATCAGCGTCGATTACGCGCATGATTGCTATGAGCAACTGGTCAACTCGCCCCGCCGCGAGCTGAAAATCTTCACCGCCCGTGAAGGCGGCGTGGAGCATGTCGGCGCCGACAACATGGCCTATGGCCGCGACTATATCGCCGACTGGTTCGCCGAAACTCTGGGAGGCAATGTCGCATGACCCGCCGCTTTATCGATCTGTCGATCACCCTGTGCAATGACGTGATCTCGGACCCGCCATTTTTGCGGCCCGAGATCACCTATCAGACCCATGCCGAAACGGTGGGCGAGATGGAGCATTTCTTCCCCGGCATCACCGCCGAGCAAACGCCCGACGGTGCCGGTTTTGCCGCCGCCGAATGGGTCAAGCTGACCACGCATAACGGCACCCATCTGGATGCGCCCTGGCATTTCCACCCCACGATGGATGGCGGCAAGCGCGCGATCACCATCGATGAAGTGCCGCTCGAATGGTGTTTCCAGAATGGCGTGAAGCTGGATTTCCGTCACTTTCCCGACGGCTATGTCGTCACCGCGCAGGATGTCGAGGATGAGCTGAAGCGCATCGGGCACGAACTTCAACCCCTCGACATCGTGCTGATCAACACGGCAGCGGGCGGCGCGCTGGGTCGTCCCGATTTCGTCAATGTCGGCTGCGGCATGGGCTATGAGGCGACGATGTATCTCACCTCGCGCGGGGTGCGTGTGACGGGTACCGATGCGTGGAGCTGGGACGCGCCCTTCAGCTATACCGCGGAAAAGGTGAAGGAAACGGGCGATACCAGCCTGATCTGGGAGGGGCACAAGGCCGGGCGCGACATCGGCTATTGCCATCTGGAAAAGCTGCATAACCTTGAGGCGCTGCCGCCTCATGGCTTCACCGTCTCCTGCTTCCCGCACAAGATCAAGGGCGCCTCGGCGGGCTGGACGCGCGCGGTTGCCATTATTGAGGACGCCGCTTGATGCGCCTCGCCACGCTCGACAATGGCAAGGCCGATGGCGAACTGGTGGTGGTCTCGCGCGATGGCGAAAGCTATCTGGGCGCGCCGGGCCTCACCCTGCTTGCGGCCATGGAGGACTGGGCTGCGGCCGAGCCCACGTTGCGCCGCATTTCGGGTCTGGTGGAACAGGGCGCGGGCGGGAAGCTGGATCATCGCCGCCTGCTGGCGCCTCTGCCGCGCTCATGGCAATGGCTCGATGGCTCGGCCTTTCCCCAGCATGGCGAGCTGATGCAGAAGGCCTTCAACCTGCCGCCGATCGAGACCGATCGCCCCCTCATGTATCAGGGCCTGTCCGATCGTTTCCTGCCCGGCCGGGCCGACGTGCCGCTGCCCAGCGAGGCCGACGGCATCGACTTCGAAGGCGAGTTCGGCGTCATCACCGACGCCGTGCCGATGGGGACCACGGCAGAGCAGGCGCTCGGGCACATCAAGCTGGTGGTCCAGATCAACGACTGGTCGCTGCGCGCGATTGCCCCCATCGAGATGAAGACCGGCTTCGGCTGGGTGCAGGCCAAGCCCGCCTGCAGCATGGCGCCCTTTGCCGTGACGCCCGATGAACTGGGCGAGGCCTGGGCCGATGGCCGCGTCCATCTGCCGCTGGAGGTGGACCTCAACGGTCAGTGGTTCGGTCTTCCCCATGGGCGCGAGATGGCCTTTGGCTTTCATGAGCTGATCGCCCATGCCGCGCGCAGCCGCGATCTGGTGGCGGGCACCATCATCGGTTCGGGCACGGTGTCCAATGCCGCCTATGCCACCTGCGGCTCGGCCTGCATTTCGGAACGGCGCGCCATCGAGATGATCAAGGAAGGGCAGCCGCAGACCTCATTTATGCATTTTGGTGACACGGTGCGCATGGCGGGTGTGACCAGCGATGGTCGCAAGATTTTCGGGGTCATCGAGCAGGCGGTTGTGCAGGCCTGACAGGCCCATCACCGCGCCATGGTGATGCGACGATGAGGCGCCCGGCGGTTCACCGGGCGCCCTTTTGCGTTTAGCCGTCCAGCGCCAGCTTGAACACGCCAGTACCGCTGCTGCGCGCCACGGTGATGGTCAGATCGCCGGGCAGATCGATCCATGCCCCGTCCCACCGGCGCAGCATGCGCGCTTCGATGGGAACGAAGAGATCCACGTCCTCACCCGGCGCCAGATGAGCCTTGGCAAAGCCGATCAGCGCCAGTTCGGGCGTGTGGCGATAGAGCTGCACCACCTCTGCGCCGGGACGCGAGCCGACGTTGCGCAGGCGGACGATGACACCGCCGGGCGCGCGCCGGGCCGAGAGCCAGTCAAAGCTTGTATAGCCTTGCCCCTCGCCAAAGGCATGCAGTGGCGCGATGCCTTTGGCCGCCATGCCGCGATAGCCAAGGGCGACACCCTCGGCATAGGGTAGATTGCCCTGCGCGTCGGGCGTGAGGTTCAGGGCCGGATAGTCCTGCTCATGACAGGCCAGCGTGACAGGCAGGCGCCCGCCCGGTTCACGCGTGCCGACCAGCACATCGGCCAGCGCCGGGCCGAAGCCTTCGCCCGGATACCACGTCAGCATCAGCGCGGCGGCCTGCGCGCCCCATGTGGCATCGAAGGCATGACCGACATTGGCCACGATCGCCGTGCGCGGATTGGCGGCGCAGACCGCCTCGATCAGGCGGATCTGTTCGGGCGGCAGGCCGGTGTCGGGGCGGTCCTTGCTCTCGACGCTGGAATCCGAGGTTTCCCCCACCATCAGGATGACCCTGTCGGCCTGACGGGCCGCAGCGACCGCCCGCGCGAACATGGCCTGCGCACTGTCGGGCCCGCGCACGCCATACCACAGGCCGTGGACGCGGGCGGCGTCATAGTGGAACTCCACCTCGACCAGCACCGCGACGCCGGCTTCCAGTTGCAGCGTGGCGCTGTCGGCATCGCCGCGCTTCAGGCTGCCCATGACGTCGCGGGCGGGGATCTTGTCGCGCTTGTCGATCAGCGTTTCACCATTGACGCACAGCCGCACCATGCCGGTGGCCCCGGCATAGAAGTGGTGCTCGCCGGTCAGTTCGGGGGTGAACCAGCCGCTGGCGCGGATGGCGGCCGGGGCATCGAACACCCCCTGATCGTGCACGCCCACGAACCACACGAGCGAATTGGTGTCGCGCACCTCGCTGTTGATCGGCGGCTGGCTCATGTCGCTGCTGGCGAAATACTCCACCGTCATGCCGCGCGGGGCCTGGCCCGAGGCAGGCCGCACCGGCATGGCGGGCAGGCGCGGCTGCGGATCGACGCCGGGCTCATAGACAAGATCGGGCCAAAGCGCGCGCAGCGCTTCGAGCGGACGGATCGCCTCGGGCGAGAGGGCGATCTTGGCAAAAGTGCCACCCTGATAGCAGGGGTTGGCGGCATTGGGACCAATCAGCGCGACACGCCCGCCGGGCGCCAGCGGCAACAGATCGCCCTCATTCTTCAGCAGCACCATGCCTGCGGCAGCGGCTTCGACCAGCACGGCCTGCGTATCGAGCATGGGCGGTGTCTTGGGGCCGCTCCAGCGGCGGGCGGCACCTGCCACGCGGCTTGCGGCATCCGCCAGGCGTTCGTGCCCGACCTCGCCCGCTTCCACGGCGGCCAGCGCATGGGCCCCCATGAAGCGCGCGGGCCCCGGCATTTCGAGGTCGAGCCCGCCGCGCAGCGAGCCCAGCGTGTCATGGGTGCCGAACCAGTCGCTCATCAGGGGGCCGGCAAAGCCCCATTCCTGCTTGACGATGGTGGTGACATGGCCATGTTCGGCGCAATAGGTGCCGTTGAGGCGGTTATAGGCCAGCAGCATCGCCCCGGCGCCCGCCGCCGCGCACAGTTCAAAGGGCAGCAGATAGACTTCGCGCAAGCTGCGCTCGTCCACCACCGCGTTCATATGGTCGCGGTCGGTCTCGCTGTCGTTGCAGACCAGATGTTTGGGGCAGGCGCCGGTGCCGGTGGATTGCAGCCCGGTTACCCATGCCGCGCCCAGCGCGCCGGCCAGCAGCGGGTCTTCGGAAAAATATTCGAAAGCGCGCCCGGCCAGCGGGCTGCGCGCCAGATTGACATTGGGGGCCAGCACCATGTCAATGCCGCGCGCCACGGCCTCGCCCCCCACCAAAGCGCCCACGCGCCGGGCCAGATCGACATCGAAACTGGCGCCCAGCGCGGTGGCGCAGGGGCTGAGCAGGGCTACATCGCGTTCGTCCACCCGACCGCTGGCGATGCCCATCGGGCCATCGCTCAGCGTGATCGCGGGGATGTCGGCGTCTGGCACGGCGGCAGTGGCCCACATGCTGGCCCCGGCGGTGAGGCGTGCCTGATCGGCTGGCGACATCGTCATGCCGCGATCTCCATGCGAAAACCCATGATCTGGCGGGCCATCAGCGTGACCTGCGCGGCGATGCCGTCATCCACCAGCGTGCCATCGGGGGCAAAGGGCTTCTGCTCGACCGAATTGATGGCCAACCCGATCGGCGTGGGCCAGCCGCGCATGGCATGGACGATGCCGCGCAGCGCGCCCAGCGTCACCCCGCCTGCCTGCCAGCCGGCCGCCGATACGACGAGGCCCACCGGCATGGCGTCCCAATAGACGCGGGCATCCCCGCGCGTGTCCTCCAGCAGGTCGATGGCATTCTTCACCAGGCCCGAGAGGCCGCCATGATAACCGGGCGTGCCGATCACCAGCGCATCGGCCCCGCGCACCGCCTCGACCAGCGCGCGCTGCTCCGCGGTGCGCTCGGCGCTTTCGGGGTTGAAATGGGGCAGGGCGGCCAGCGCCGGCCCATCGAACATCGCGGTTTGCGCCCCCAACGCCTCGCAACCGGCCAGCACGCTGCGGACCAGACGCTCGCTTGAGGAGCCCGGGCGGAAGGTGCCGCCCAGACCGACGACCTTGCGCACCCTCACTTGCGGAGCGCCGGCATGACATGCTGCGAGAGCAGGCGCAGCGTCTGTTCGCCAAGGGCCAGGCGCTGGGCGGTGAGCGGGCCGGTGGTGGTGCCGCACAGGATGTTGCCGATGCCCAGCTCCTGATAGGGCCGCAGATGCTCGATCACCGTTTCGGGCGAGCCATAAAGGCACCAGGTGCCGATCCAGTCGTCGGTCAACGCGTTGGGCGTGCGGTCGGTCTTCTTGTTGGCGCTGTCGGCTTCGGCGCGGGCGTTGAATTCGGCCTCGCGCTCGATGGCGTCCTGATAGGAGCGCAAGATGATCTCCAGCTCCGCGCGGGCCTGCTCGTCGGTCTCGGCCACATGCACCACCTGATAGGTATGCGTCGTCCAGTCGAGCGCGCTGGCCACGGTGGCGTCATCATGGCCGGCCTCCATCAGGAAGCCCTTGTAGATGTCGAACCACTTTTTCACATGGGTGAAGGGCTCGGTTCCGCCGATCTTGGGCGGGGTGAAGGCGGGGATGAACGCCGGCCAGCCATTCTCGGCGGCGCGGCGGCTGCTGGCTTCCTTCATGGCAACGGGCATCAGGCGGGCGTGGCCCGGCGTGTAGGGGGCCGGGGCAATGCGTTGCAGCACGCGGCCCTTGTGGGGCCCGTTCGCAAACTCGATCGCCGGGTCTTCCATCTCCTTGGCCCAGAGCTGCTCGGCCAGTTCAAGGTTGCGCTCCGAGATGGCGCCTGCATCGCGGTAATCAACGCCAAAGCCGATCATTTCCTCGGGGGTGGTGCCGCTGCCAACGCCGATCAGCAGCTTGCCGTCGGTCAGCTGGTCGAGGATGTTGATGCGCTCCACAAAGCGGATGGGATGGTGCAGCGGCACCGAGACGACCGAGAAGCCGAAATGCATCCGGGGCAGTTTGGCCGCCAGATAGGAGGCGAACATGAAGCTGTCCGACGCCACCGGCATATAGCCGTTGAAGTGATGGTCGGGCAGGAAAATCGCGTCAAAGCCCTGCTGTGCGGCGCTGGTGGCGTGGGCGGTGAGGTCCTGGATCAGTCCGCGGTCCTCCTGCGGCGACATGGAGCGGGCATTGAGGAAAACGGAAAAGCGCATGGGAATCCTCACAAGGTTTGAGCATTGGCCGGGCCGCCAGGCATGATGGGAAAGCGGCGATGCCGCATGGGGCGGCGGGCGCTCGGCTGGTTCTCTCCCGGCATGTCGTTCATGGCAGCCATGAATCTATATCAGAATTATTATTCTATTTAGAAGGGTGGCGCAAACTGTTTTTTGCCGTTTGCGCGCCACGCCTCCTGCCGCGATTTTGCGCTCTGGCTGATGGCGATGCCTAGGCTTTGCCGAGGGCGGGCTCAGAAGGGCGTCATGTGGCGCGGTGAGGGGGAGGCACCCTGGGGAAAACAGAACTGAAATTCTGTTATGTCGATGCTGTTGACGAAATGAACCGAAAGCTGGAAAGGGTGGGGCATGAAGCAGGATGTTGGCCTTAGCACCGCGTTGCGCGCGCCTGTTCAGGGGCGTTCAAAGGCGTCGTATGAACGTATGCTCGTGGCGGCCGAGGCGCTGATGGTGGCGCGGGGGTCGGATGAGTTCACGCTGCAGGAGGTCAGCAAGAAGGGGCGGGTCTCGATCGGCTCGATTTACAACCGCTTCGAAAGCAAGGACGCGCTTATCCATGCCGTGCAATTGCGCGTGCTCGAGCGTGTCGACCAACAGATGCATGACAAAATTGACGCGGCGCGGCAGGGAGCGGCAAATCTCAACAGTCTGGTGGTGGCGCTGGTCGATGCCGTGACCGAAACCCTGCGCGATCATGGCGAGGCGATGCGGCCCTTGATGCTGCGGGCCAGTGTCGACCCGCTGGTGGCCGCCAATGGCAAGGCCTCTTACGCTGCCACCGCCAATGCGGTGAAGGAAGCTCTGCTGCTGTATTCGGCGGAGATTCGCCAGCCAGATCCGCTGCGGGCGGTCGATACCTGTTTCCGCGTGCTCTATGCCTCTTTTGCCCGCTACCTCGGTTTCGGTTCGCCGACGACCGCCGGCTGGGAAGGCGACTGGAACGTGCTCAAGCAGGATATGGGGCGCATGATCGCGGCGTTTCTGGGAAGTGATATCGAGCTTTAGCCAAGGGAGTTGGTGCTTGACCGAGCGTTGTCGGTGCCTTATTTAGAATAAATATTCTGATTATGGTCAATGAGGCGTGCGACCGTGAGTCGCGCCCCGGGCCATGGCATGGGAGAGCCAGGTGATGCCTTTGCGCACGGGAATGATGGGCAGCGGGCCCGGCTCGTTTATCGGGCCGATAAAGGCCGGGGATGCCGAGGGCACTCTGGAGGCCTTTGCCAATCTCTGCCGCGATTTTGCCATTATGCTGCGCGGCGCGGGCTGGATCGATTTCACGGTTTAAGGCGACACATCCATGAAGACGATCAAGGGGCCGGGCATCTTTCTGGCACAATTCCTGGGCGATACGGCGCCTTTCGACACGCTCTCGGGTCTGGCCGGCTGGGCTGCTGGTCTGGGCTACAAAGGCCTGCAGATCCCTGCCGATCCGCGCCTCTTCGATCTGGGCAAGGCGGCAGACAGCCAGACCTATTGCGACGAGATCAAGGGCATGCTGGCCGACAAGGGGCTGGCGATCACCGAGCTGTCCACCCATCTGCAAGGGCAGTTGGTGGCGGTGCATCCGGCCTATGATGCGCAGTTCGACGGCTTTGCCGCGCCGCATGTGCGCGGCAATCCGGCAGCACGGCAGGCATGGGCAGTTGAGCAGGTGAAGCTGGCGGCGGTGGCATCGCGCCGTCTGGGCCTTGCCACCCATGCGTCCTTCTCCGGCGCGCTGGCCTGGCCCTATGTCTATCCCTGGCCGCAGCGCCCCGCCGGTCTGGTGGAGGATGCCTTTGACGAGTTGGCGCGCCGCTGGCGGCCGATCCTTGACGTGTATGAGGACAACGGCGTCGACATCGGCTTCGAACTCCACCCCGGCGAGGATCTGCATGATGGCGTGACCTTCGAGATGTTCCTCGATCGCGTAGGCAACCATCGACGCGCCAACATCCTCTATGACCCCAGCCATTTCGTGCTGCAGCACCTCGATTATCTGGCCTTCATCGACATTTATCATGAGCGCATCAAATGCTTCCATGTGAAGGATGCCGAATTGCGGCCCAATGGTCGCAGCGGGGTCTATGGCGGCTATCAGGGCTGGGTGGAGCGGCCCGGCCGGTTCCGCAGCCTTGGCGACGGGCAGGTCGATTTCACGCAGATTTTCAGCAAGATGGCCCAGTACGATTATGATGGTTGGGCCGTGCTGGAATGGGAATGCGCGCTCAAGCATCCCGAGGTCGGCGCGGCAGAAGGCGCCGCCTTCATCGCCCGGCATGTCATCAGGACCACCCCCCACGCCTTCGATGATTTCGCCAGAAGCGGCGCCGACCGCGCGCTCAACAAAAAACTGATGGGATTGTCCGCATGACCGAGCAGGCCTGGAACCGTCGTACCTTTCTGGGGGCCGCCACCGCGCTGGCTGCGGCGCTGGGCGTCAGCCCGGCGCGGTTGCTGGCCGGCCTGCCCGCCAGCGAGGCACCGACCGCCCGCCACAGCGCGTTGCTGCGCGAGGTGAGCCAGTTGGTGATTCCGCGCACAGATACAGCGGGCGCCGGCGATGTCGGCACCGGGGCCTTTGTCAGCCTGGCGCTGGCCCATGGGCTCAAGGACACGCGCGCGCCGATCAAGGATGCGCCAGCAGGATGGCCGCTGCGTGCCGATGGTTCGCTGCGCCACGATCTGTGGCTGGAGCGGACGCTCGACCAGCGCGCCGGGGGAGATTTTCTCGCCCGGCCCCCGGCGCAGCGTCACGCCCTGCTTGCCGCGCTCGACGCCGAGGCCTTTCCCGCCGGGCCGCCGCCTGCCGTGCCGTCGCCCTGGCGCGCGATCAAGGCGCTGATCCTCACCGGCTATTACACCAGCGAGGAAGGCGGCTCGAAAGAGTTGCGCTATGAGGCGGTGCCTGGCCGCTGGGACCCCGACATTGCGCTGCACAAGGGCGACCGCGCCTTTTCCAGCGACTGGACCGCCGTGGATTTTGGATAGAACGATGACCAACCCAGATTTTGACGCGATCGTCGTCGGTTCCGGCATCACCGGGGGCATGGCGGCCAAGCAACTGACCGAGGCCGGGCTGAAGGTGCTCATGCTCGAACGTGGGCGGCCCATCGAGCATGGCGATTACCCCACCGAGATGAAGGCGCCGTGGGAGATGCCGTTCCGCGGCGAGGGCGATGCCGAACTGTATGCCCGCGACTATCCGGTGCAAAGGCTGAACCGCCATTTCACCGAATTCACCCAGAACCATTTCGTCAATGATGTCGAGAGCCCCTATCAGCAGGGCGAGGGAGCCTTCACCTGGTTCCGCTCCTATCAGCTGGGCGGGCGGTCGCTGACCTGGGGGCGGCAATGCTATCGCTGGTCGGACTATGATTTCGGCGCCAACCAGCGCGATGGCCACGGCACCGACTGGCCGATCCGCTATGCCGATCTGGCGCCATGGTATGACAAGGCGGAGGACTTCGTCGGCGTTTCGGGCGCGAAGGAGGAACTGGCGCAATTGCCCGACGGGCAGTTCCAGCCGCCCATGGCGCTCAACATCGTCGAGCAGACGGTGCGCGAGCGTATCCTCAAGCAGTGGCCTGACCGCCGCCTCACCGTGGGGCGCACCGCCAACCTCACCCAGGGGAAACCCGAGCTGGGCCGGGGCCCATGCCAGTATCGCAACATCTGCATGCGCGGCTGCTCCTTCGGTGCCTATTTCTCGACGCAATCCTCCACCCTGCCCGCCGCGCAGGCGACCGGGCGGCTGACCGTCATCACCGATGCGCAGGTCGAAAAGCTCGATTACGATCCGGCCACAAGGCGCATCACCGGCGTGCGCTGGGTCGACACAAAGACCAGGGCCCGCAAGAGCGCCACCGCGCGGCTGGTGTTCCTGAATGCCGGTTCGTTCAACTCGGTGCATATCCTGCTCAATTCCGCCAGCGAGGCGATGCCCCATGGTCTGGCCAATGCCAGCGGCGTGCTGGGCACCCATATCATGGACCATGCCAACACGCTCTCGGCCGCCGCGATCATGCCGGGGTTCGAGCAGCACACCAGCTTTGGCAACCGGCCCACGGGCATCGTCATCCCGCGCTTCCGCAATCTCGACACACTCGATGGCGAGGGTTTCACGCGCGGCTATTCCTTTCAGGGCGGCGCCCTGCAATCGACCTGGACACAGGGGACGCGCGAGGGCGGCATCGGCGTGGCGTACAAGGACCATCTGCGCGCGCCCGGACCATGGCGCATGGTGCTGGTGGTCTTTGCCGAAAGCGTGCCGCGCGCCAGCAACCGGCTGGCCCTCTCGAAGGTGCTCGATCCGCTCGGCGTGCCCCAGCTCGAGATCAACTTCAGCCATGGCAAGGAGGAACTGGCCGCGCTTGCCGACGCGAAAAAGGAGGCCGCCGCCATGCTGACGGCAGCGGGCGGGCAGGTGATCTTCGGCTTTGATCACCCCGGCCCGGGCGGCACGGCCATTCATGAGATGGGCGGCGCGCGCATGGGGCATGATCCGGCCAGCAGCGTGCTCAACAAATGGAGCCAGGCGCATGACATCGCCAATCTCTTCGTCACCGATGGCGCGCAGATGAGCTCCAGCGCCTGCCAGAACCCTTCGCTCACCTATATGGCGCTGACCATGCGCGCGGCCGATTACGCCGTGACGCAGATGAAGCAGGGCGTGATCTGAGCCGCCCGATCCTAACCCGGCCCCCTTACCCCGGCTATGATGGACCGACCCGACATGACTTTTGCCCGTTTCCTGCCCTTTGCCGCTGTGGCTGCCGCTGTTCTTGCGCCTGCCACAGCCAGTGCCCAAGGCGCGACCGAAGGGGCTGCCCTTTTCAGGCAGCAGTGCCAGATGTGCCATGTCAGCGCCAAGGGTGCCCGCCCCACGCTCGCGCCCAATCTTTTCGGCGTGGCCGGGCGCAAGGCAGCCAGCAGCGATTTCGCCAACTACTCCCCCGCGCTCAAGGCCTCGGGGCTGGTGTGGAGCAAGGCCAGTCTCGACCGCTTTCTCGCCGCGCCGGGCAAGCTCGTGCCCGGCACGCGGATGGTCATCGCCATTCCCGATGCCAAGCGCCGCGCCGCTGTTGTCGCCTATCTGCAGGGACTGAAATAATCGTCGCCCCGGCGCATCGCACCAGGGCGGGGGGCCTTTCATGATGAGCCTGTCCTCCCTGTCGCACCGGCAGAAGACGCTGGCGGTGTTGACGCTGATTGTCGCGCTGGTGCTCGAGATCGTCGATCTCACCATCGTCAACACCGCGCTGCCGGCCATTCAGGCGGATTATGCCGCCAGTCCGCAGGTCTCCGAATGGGTGGCAGCCGGCTATGCGCTTAGTTTTGCCATGTGCCTGCTGCTGGGCGGGCGGCTGGGCGATGCGCTGGGCTATCGGCGGATGTTCATGCTGGGGGTGACAGGCTTCACGCTGGCCTCGGTGCTGGGCGGGCTGGCGGCCAGTGGGGAGCAGCTGGTCGCGGCGCGCATCCTGCAAGGGGTGACCGGGGCGATGATGGCGCCCCAGTCGCTGGCCCTCATGCAGATCCTGTTCGAGCCACTCGAACGTGTGTCCAAGCTCGCGCTCTTCGGGGTGATCGGCGGGCTGGCGGCGATTGCCGGGCCCATTCTGGGCGGCGTGCTGATCCATGCCGATCTGTTTCACCTTGGCTGGCGGATGATCTTTCTCGTCAATGCGCCGGTGGGGCTGGTGGCGGTGGTCATGGCGTGGCGGTTTCTGCCCGAGGCGCGCTCGCCGCATGGTGCCGGGCTGGATCTGCCGGGCACGGGCCTGTTCGCGCTGGCCATCGCCGCGCTGGTCTGGCCGCTCATTGCCATGGAGCATGCCGGGGCGGGCCGCGTGGAAATGGCCAGCCTGCTGGCGGCAGGCGTGCTGTTCGCGGCGGGCGCCCGTCATGTGCGGCGGCGCTGCGCGGCGGGACAATCGGTACTCTTCCCCGTCAGCCTGTTTGCCGTGCCCAGCTTTCGGCGGGGGCTCGTCATCGCCACCTGTTTCTCAATGGCCAGCGGCGGCTATCTGCTGATCTTCGCCTTTGCCTTGCAGGGTGAACGGGGGCTTTCGCCGTTGCAGACCGGCCTGTTCCATGTGCCTTTCAGCCTGGGCGTGATGCTGGGCATTGGCGGATTGGGACGCCGCCTGCTGCCCCGGCTGGAACGCTGGGTGCTGGTGGCCGGTGCGCTGGCCATGGCGCTGTCGGGCGGAACGGTGCTGCTGGCGATCGGCCTGACGGACTGGACGCTCTGGGCGCTGGCGCCGCTTGTGGCACTGTCGGGCGTGGGGATGGGCATGGCTTCGGGCAGCATCGGGCCGATCACCGTGGCCCAGGTGGAAATCGGCCATGCCGGCGCGGCCAGCGGTTTGCTCAAGACCGGCCAGCAACTGGGCACGGCACTGGGCGTCGCGCTGATCGGCGGGGCCTATTTTTCATCACGGGCCATGACCGGGCTGTCGGGCACGTTGGGGGCGGCGGTGCTGCTGGTGCCGGTGCTGCTGGCGTGCAGCCTGCTGGCCGCCTGCCTGCCTGCCCGGCTCTTCGCGGCAAGGGCGCAGGCCTGAAAGGGACGGGCGGTGGTGCCCGCCCCGAGGCGCTTCTATCCCAGCGCCGCGCCAGCCTTTGCGTCCATGGCCTGTGTCTGCTTCTCACGCAGGTCACGCCCGGCATAGCGCCGCGCCAGCGTGGCACAGACGAAGAGCTGGGACTGGTGAAACAGCATCAGCGGCAGCACGATCAGCCCCACCCCATGGCCGGGAAACAGGATGGTGGCCATGGGGATACCGCCCGCCATGCTCTTTTTCGACCCGCAAAAGACGATGGCGATCTCGTCTTCCCGCGAAAACCCCTGCGTCCGGCTGGCAAGGGTGGTGATGACGATGACCGCGCCCAGCACGACCAGATCGACCGCCAGCACGATGGCCAGATCGCCGGGGGACAGTTGCGTCCAGATGCCCGCCTCCACCCCGGCGCTGAAGGCGGCATAGACGACCAGCAGCACCGAGCCGCGATCGACGATGTTGGTCAACAGCTTGTGGCGCAGCAGCCAGTCGCCGATCAGGGGGCGCGCCGCCTGCCCCGCCACGAAGGGCAGCAGGATCTGCAGGCCGATGTCCTTGAGCGCCTGCCCGGAAAAGCCCACCCCCGCACCGGGCAGCAGCAGCGACACCAGCAAGGGCGTCAGCACCACGCCGAGCAGGTTCGACACCGAGGCGCTGCACAAAGCGGCGGGCACATTCCCCCGCGCGATGGAGGTAAAGGCGATTGAGCTTTGTACGGTGGAAGGCAGCAGGCAGAGATAGACCACGCCCAGCAGAATGTCATGCGGCAGCACCGGACGCAGCATCGCCTGCGCAGCCAGGCCGATGGCGGGAAACAGCACGAAAGTGCTGGCAAAGACCAGCGCCTGCAGCCGCCAGTTGGCCAGCCCGCTCCACACCGCCGATGGCGACAGGCGCGCGCCATACAGGAAAAACAGCAGCGCCACGGCCACGGTGACCATGCCATCGGCAATCTCCGTGCCCCGGCCATGGGCGGGAAACAGCGCCGCCAGCGCCACGGTACCGATCAGCAGCAGAAGATAGGGGTCGATCCATTGGCGTAAGCGGGCCATAGTTGGCGCTCCTTCCTGATGGGGATGGTGGCGAAATAGGCGCGTATTTGATGATGCACAATTGCGATGACCGTGATAACACTCATCATCATTCATGATAGGTCGGCCGATGATCTCTCCCGAATTGCTGCGCGCGCTCGTGTCCGTGGCGCAAAGCGGCACCTTCACCGGCGCGGCCCGGGCGCTGGGCCTGCGCCAGTCGACCGTCAGCCAGCAGATCCGCCGGCTTGAGCAGCAGACGGGCCGCCGCCTGTTTGAACGCGACACCCACCGCGTCGCGCTGACACCGCAGGGCGAGGCGATGCTGGACCATGCCCGCCGCGTGCTGGACGCCAATGAACGCATGGCGCGCCACCTCTCGGATACCCCGCTGCGCGGTCGGCTGCGGATCGGCGCTTCGGAGGATTTTGTCCTGTCGGCCTTGCCTGATGTGCTGGCTGATTTCCTGCGCCGTTTCCCCGAGGTCAATCTGGAGCTGACCGCCGGGCTGAGCGAGGATCTTTACGATCGCTTCGACAGCGGCGCGCTCGATGTGTTGCTGGTCAAGCGCCGTCAGGGCGATCGGCGCGGCGAGACGGCCTGGAGCGAGCCCATCGCCTGGGTCGGCAGGCCGGACTGGCGACCGCCCGCCGATGTGCCGCTGCCGCTGTTGCTCTACCCCTCGCCCAGTGTGACAAGGTCCCTTGCGCTCGAAACGCTCGAGGGGCTGGGCCGCTCGTGGCGCATTGCCTTTACCAGCGCCAGCCTGGCCGGGCTGACCGCCGCGGCGCGGGCGGGCATTGGCGTGATGCCCCATTCGGCGCGGCTGATGCCAGCGGGTCTGGCGGTGATCGCCGCGGGACTGCCGGAACTGCCGATGATTGAATTCGTGATGATCGGGCCGGGCGGGCACCATCCCGTGGCGCAGGCCCTGCTGGGCGCCATCCGGCAATGGAGCGGCGACCGGAGCCAACGCGCCGGAGGCCGCGCATGAGCGTCTCGCGTCCGCGATCCCGGCGTGACGCGGGCCTGCGCCTGCGTCGCTGGCTGCGTGAAAGCGAGATGGCCTTCATCCTGCTTGCCGCCACCGTGGGCGCGGTGGCCGGCGCGACGGCGATGGTGCAGGGCTGGCTGGCGCATGAAATCCAGCATCTCTTCTATGGTGTCACGATCAACCGGCTCAGCGCGCTGGCCTCGATACGCCACCCATGGCGCTTGCTTGCCTTGCCGCTGGGCGGGCTTGCCATGGTCGGCCTTTCACGCTGGCTGGCGCGGCGTGGGCGCGCGCCCATCGACGTGGTGGAGGCCAATGCCATGCAGGGCGGGCGCATCCCGGCGATGGACAATCTGGTGATCTGTGTGCAGACCATCGTCTCGAACGGCTGCGGCGCCTCGGTGGGGCTGGAGGCGACCTATGCCCAGATGGGGGGCGGATTTGCCTCGCTGGTCGGTCAATGGCTGGCGCTGCGCCGGGTGGATCTGCGCACGCTGGTCGGGGCGGGGGCGGGCGCGGCCGTGGGGGCCGCCTTTGGCGCGCCGCTGGCGGGCGCCTTTTATGCCTTTGAAATTGTCATCGGGGCCTATTCCACCGCGACCGTCGCGCCAGTCATCGCCGCCAGCCTTGCCGCTGTCTCGGTGATGCGCGCGCTGGGGGTCGAGCCCTGGCTGATTGCCAGCACCGCCTCGCGCAGCATCACCATCGTGGATTACGGCGCCTATGCGGCGCTGGGCCTGCTGTGCGGCGTTCTGGGAATTGCCATCATGCGCTTCGTCACCGCAGCGGAAGGGGCGATGCAGACACTCACCCGTGGCAGCCCGTGGCGGCCGTTGCTGGGCGGGCTGCTGCTGATGCCGCTGGCGTGGATTTCGCCCCAGACGCTGTCGGCTGGCCATGGCGCGCTGCATCTCAATATGGCGACCTCGCCGACCATCACCTTTCTGTTCACCGTTCTGGCGCTCAAGATCCTCGCGTCGGTGATCTCGCTCTCCAGCGGCTTTCGCGGGGGGCTTTTCTTTGCCTCGCTGTTTCTGGGGTCGCTCGCCGGGCAGGCCTTTGGCGAACTGGCCAATGTCTATGGTCTGGGCATCGACCCCAATGATGCGGCGCTGGTGGGGATGGCGGCGCTCAGCGTGTCGATTGTGGGCGGGCCGATCACACTGGCCATGCTGATGCTGGAGATCACCCATGATTTCGCGCTGATGGGCGTGGTGCTGACCGCCGCGCTGCTGTCGAGCGCCCTGACGCGCGAGGCTTTCGGCTACTCTTTCTCCACCTGGCGGCTGCATGTGCGCGGGTCCGACATCCGCTCGCCGCGCGACATCGGCTGGATGTTCACCCTGACCGCCGGGCGCATGATGCGGCGCGACTGGCATGCGGTGAGCAGCCTTGCCACAGTGGAGCAATTCCGCGCGATGGTTCCGCTGGGCGCGGCCAGCAAGGCGGTTCTCACCGACGAGCAGGGGCATTATCACGGCATCGTGCCGACCGCGGCGGCCTGGGCGCCGGGGGTGGATGTCGCCTTGCCGATCGCGGCGCTGGCGACGTTGACGCAGGCCACGCTGCTGCCCTCAACCGATATTCGCCAGTGTCTGGGCGCGTTTGACGCGGCAGGGGCGGATGAACTCGCGGTGGTCGACGGCGTGGGCAAGGTTCTGGGCGTGCTGAGCGAGAAACACGCGCGGCGGCGCTATCTGGAAGAGATCGAGGCCGCCCAGCGCCGCATGTTTGGCGAAAACTGAGCGGCGCCGTGAGGCAGGTCCTCAAAGCGAAAGGGTCGCCCGCTTTGGCAAACGCCCCTTTTCTGGCTGCAAGAGGATTGTTGCGAGACGCCCGTGTCGCTCAATGATGGCCGCCGTGTCCGCCCCCACCGTGCCCACCACCGCCGTGACCGCCACCGCCGTGGAAACCGCCACCATGATCGCCACCACCGTGATATCCGCCGCCATGATACCCGCCGCCGTGGTATCCACCACCGTGATATCCACCACCATAGTATCCACCACCATGGTAACCGCCATAATATCCGCCGTGATGGCCATAGCCACCCGGCCGGCCACCATGCCCCCGCCAGCCATAACCGCCGCCCCAGCCATAACCATGACGCCAGCCGTAGCCGCACCAGTACCAGCCGGAACCGTTCCAGGCGTCGTCATACCAGCAGTAGCGGTGGCCGCCCCACAGGAACGGCACGATCGGGAAAGGCTGGGCCTGGGCGGGCGCGCTGGCCATCGGCACCGCGCCACTCAAAGCGGCGGCCGACAGGACCAGTGCCAGAAGGGATGTCTTCACTGTACTTGCCTTTCTGCCGCTCCAGGGGGCCGGGCGGCGGAGGTGCCCTTGCGGGCCTTCATGGGAAACAAGGTTACCATGATGACAAGACACGGCGATAGGGGAGGTTCCCTCGGCCCGCCTTAGGGATGCCCCTTATTGTCCGCCGCGCTGGCCCTGCGCCGGCGGAAGGGTGCGCTGGTCGAAGATCCGCTGCTGCTGGGGTGAGAGCGTGGCGTAGAACGTCTTGAGCGCGCGGGACTGGCGGTCGAAATCGACCAGATCCTGCTTCATTTCGGCCTCGACCAGATCCATGCGCTGCACGGCATTGAGCGTGGGAAACATGCGCGCGGCGGCCCGGCGGCGTTCCTGGGCCCGATTGGGCGCCGAGACCGTAGCGCGATAGCTGCGCCAGCCGCCTTCCTGTTCAGGCGAAAGGTTGAGTGCCTGATGCAGCGCATCCATCGCCGCCGAATTGGCCATTTGCGCCGAGGCGGGCGCCGCGCCCATCAGCGCGGCGCACAGGCCCAGAGCCAGAGCGGGTTTCCATCCCTTTGTCGTCACCACTGTCTTCCCGATGTCAGTTACAACCATTGGCCACCCAGTGATATTGCTGCTGGGCGGTGTCCCACAGCCAGTTGCCGCAGATGTCAGAGGACTGTTGCGCGGGCGGCGGCGCGCTGGCGATTGGTGGCCCATCCTGGAGCGCCGGGGGCGCATAGGCTTCCTCCGGGGTCATCTCTGGATCATCATAGTAATAACCGGGATAGCCCCAATACCACGGATCGTCATCATAGCCGAGGTAGAAGCCCAGACTGGCGCCATAGTAATAGGGCCAACCCCATCCGCGCCAACCACCCCAGCCGCCGCGATAACCGTGAAAGCCGCCATCATAGCCTCCCCGGACGCCATAGCTGCCATGAAAACCCCCGCGATAGCCGCCAAAGCCGCCGCGATAACCGCCGCCACCCATCGAGGCATGCATGCCGCCGTGGAAACCTCCGCCACCGCCGTGGCCACCGCCGCCGCGGGCCTGCGCGACAACGGGGGTGCCGATCAACGCGATTGCCGCCACCAAGCCAGCCAGACGTTTCATGGGTTGCTCCTTCCTTACCGGAACAGGGGGAACGCCCGATCGAGCAGCCCCGAAGCGTCCTTTTTCAAAATGATGACGAGCCAGCATCAAGCACTTTAACCAAATTTTTATGCCTCGCCAGATGAACCGGACATGACTGGCGCCCGTGCCGGCCCGTTGCCCCGCAGGCCCTGACAGCAGCATCCTCGGGGTCGATGGTCATCGTCCCCGGGGATGCACAAGGGCGCGTTCAAGCGTGTTTCAGGGCAGGGGTCAGGCCGCCTTTTGCCAGGAGCTCTGGTGCGGTCTGGCCTTGAAACATTCGACCGCTGACGTCAGGCCGCCGGTTTCATTGGCCAGCAGGCGCAGGGCGGCATTGCTTTCCTCGACCATGGCCGCGTTCTGCTGGGTCGAGCGGTCGATGTCGCCGAAGGCCTCGCGCATATGCGCCAGTTCCTTCGCATTGCCTTCGGCCGCCACGGTGATGTCGCTCACCAGCGCGCCGATCGAGGTGACATCCTCCATCACCATCTGCAGCACCTTGCCGCTGTTCTTCACCAGTTCCACGCCATCGCTCACTTCCGAGCGCGAGGTGGTGATCAGCGCCTTGATGTCGCGCGCGGCATCCGCGCTGCGCTGGGCGAGCGCCCGCACTTCGCTGGCCACCACGGCAAAGCCCTTGCCGGCATCGCCCGCGCGCGCCGCCTCGACCCCGGCGTTGAGCGCGAGCAGGTTGGTCTGGAAAGCGATGGCGTCGATCATGGTGACGATCTGGCCGATCTCGCCCGCCGAGCGTTCGATCTGGCCCATGGTTTCCATCGCCTGTTCCACCACGGTGTAACCTTCTTCGGCGCGGTGCTGCGAGGAGGCCAGCGTGTCATTGGCCTCACGCGCCCGCGACACGGTGACCGCGGCGGAGGTGGCCAGTTCGCGGATGCTGCGGCTGGCGCGTTCGACCGAGATCGCCTGGGTTTCGGTGCGTGTGGCCAGATCGTCGGCGGCAGTCTGGATTTCGCGCGCGCCATTGCTGATCTGGTCGGAGGCCTGCGCCACGCGGCCCACCAGATGGTTGAGGCTTTCCAGTGTCAGGTTGAAATCGCTGCGCAGCCCTTCGAAGGCCGGCGGGAAGGCGGTGTTGATGGGGCTGCTCAGATCGCCCGCGGCCAGCGCCTTGAGCCCGCGCGCCACGCGATCCACCACCGCCTGTTGTTCGGCCTCGCGCATCGCGCGTTCACGGGCCGTTTCCTCTTCCAGCCGGATGCCGGCCTTGCGCGCGGCGGCCTGGCCCAGCAGCAGGGCCTCGAGCTGCTGGGCGAGCACCACCAGCACCGCTGCTTCCACCACCACGACCGCCGCGTGCAGGATCACGCGGCCAAACGCGCCGCCGCCGGGGAAGATCAGGGCCGGTTCGATGAAATTGAGCGAAAGGTGATGCACCGCCGTGACTGCGGCCCCGGCGATCACCGGCCGCCAGTCGGCCAGCACCACCAGCATGGCGATCATCGCGAAAAAGGTCATGTGCATGTCGATCAGCCACGGATGGCCGGTCCACTGGAACAGCAGGATGGCGCTGTAAAGCGGCATGGTTCCCCCCAGAACCACGCGCGTCACCCCGTCATGCGCGCCGCGCATCGCGGCCATGGTGGGGTAAAGCGTGAGCGCGACCGCCATCACCGGCGGAAGGACGCCGCTCCCCGCAAAGAAGCTGTTGGCGATGATGATCAACGTGGACAGCCAGGCCATGGCCGCCAACAAGGCGACCCCTTTTTGCCGAAGTTTGCTCAAATCTTCCATGTTACCCCTCTCGCGCTTGCTGCGCGCTTATTCCGGCGATCCCGTCGACCCTTGATACGCATCCGGCTGGCCACAGAGCAGCGCCGGCACTCCGATGGGCAGCACACCCTGCGCGAGCAGGCGCCCGAGCATCAGCCCATGACCCGAACGCACCACGACACTGCCCTTCAGCATACCGGGCCCCAGCAGGCTGACATCCCGGGCGGCGCTCATGGCGGCGCGCACGGGCTGGCTGTCGGCCCGCAGGGGGACGAGCAGCACATTGGCGCCCGGGCGCGGCAACGTCAGGCAGATCAGAAGCAGAAAGGTCGCAAAACCGGCATGAACGGCTGCCGCGTAGTTCATGACTTGCTTCCCTTTCCCGAGTCTCTTGCCTGTCGTGGGTCGCAAGGATCATAACGGCACGGTCCCTTGAGATTAGGAACGCTGCGCTTACGGGTTCTCACTTGGGGTCAGGCGAAGGGCGATTTACTTCTGCTTTTGCCCCTGGCGCTGCCGCTTTCTGGGCTCAGGCCGCCTCGGTGGCTGCCTGGGGCAAGACCCATTCGCCCGCCGGCCGTGCCGCGCCGAAGAGATAGCCCTGACCCTGCGCACAGCCTTCGCGCCGCAGGTAGTCGAGCACCGCCGACTGTTCGATCCCCTCGGCCGTGACCTTCATGCCCAGCCTTTCGCCAAGGCCGATGATGGCCTTCACGATGGCCTGCGAATTGGGCTTGGTGTCGAGACTGTTGACGAAGCTCTTGTCGATCTTGATCTTGGTGAAGGGGTAGCTGAGCAGATAGCTGAGCGAACTGTAACCCGTGCCGAAGTCATCCATCGACATGCCCACGCCAAGCGCCCGCAGCGCCTGCATGGTGGCGGCCACTTGCGGGTTCTTCTCGATGAGCACCGCCTCGGTGATCTCGATTTCCAGCCGTTCGGGCGCGAGACCCGATGCGGCCAGCGCCTGGGTGATGATGCCGAGCAGATTGGCGTTGCGCAGCTGCACCGGCGAGACGTTGACCGCGATGCGCGTGCCCTCGGGCCAGGTCACCGCCTGGGCGCAGGCGGAATTGAGCACGAACTGGCCGATGGCATCGATCAGGCCGGTTTCCTCGGCCAGGGGGATGAACTGGTCGGGCGGCACCGCGCCGCGCAAGGGATCGTTCCAGCGCAGCAGCGCCTCATAGCCTTCGACTCTGCCTGACTGCAGGTCGATCAGCGGCTGGTAATGGACCTCCAGCTTGCCATTTTGCACCGCCTCGCGCAGGTCGCGTTCCAGCTGGCGGCGATCGCGCGCGGCGGCATCCATCTCGCGCTCGAACAGCACGACGCTGCCGCGCTGTTCGGACTTGGCCGCATAGAGCGCCAGATCGGCAAAGCGGATCAGCGTTTCCGCGTCGCAGGCATGGGTAGGCGAGATGGCGATGCCGATGGTCGCGCCGATATGGATCGTCTGGTCCTCGATCACGAAGGGCTGTGCCATGGCCTCGACCAGCGCGCGGGCGGTGGCGGTAACCCCCAGCCTGCCGGGCAGCACGATGGCGAATTCATCGCCGCCCATGCGCGCCACCAGCACGCCTTCGGGCAAAGCCGCCACCATGCGCTGGGCGGCACGGCGCAGCAGGGCATCGCCCATGGGATGGCCGAACGTGTCGTTCACCGCCTTGAAGAAATCGAGATCGACCGCGAGCAGGGCCAGCTCATCTTGGGACTGGCCGGCGCGCAGCAGCATGGCCTGCAGGGCCTCGCGGCAATGCGAGCGGTTGGCCAGACCTGTCAGCTCGTCATGGCGGGCCATATGGGCAATGCGGGCTTCGGCGCGGCGCTGTTCGGTGACGTCGAAGACGCAGACCACCATCGCCTGCCCGGTGCTTTCGCCATAGCCGGTTTCACGCGCGAAGAGGATCGATTCCAGCTGGCCGCCATCGCTGCGTTGCTGGCGCCAGATGCGGTCGCGGATGGGGGCCGCGCCGCGCAGCGCCATACGGGCATCCTCCCACTCCTCGGGTGAAAAGAGCGCCTGGGCCGACATGCCGCGCGCCGCGTTGCGATCAAGGCCGAAATGATCCGCCGCCGTTGCGTTGATCTCGGCGATGATGCCCGTTTCGGGGGCATAGACGAACATGGGCGCCGGGTTGCTCTCGAACAGCAGACGGAAGGATTCCTCGCGCCGCTTCATCTCGGTGATGTCAACCCGCAGGCCGATGGTGCCGCCTTGCGCTGTGCGCCGCTCCTCGATCAGGATGCAGCGGCCATCGGAGAGCCATTGTTCGTGCCGTTCGCCCGGATTGTTGAGCCGCGTGGTGCGCTCGGCCAGCCATTCCTCCTCGCGCCCTTCCGCTTCGGGATAATCGCCGCGCGCCACGCCCATGCGCAGCGTGTCGATCAGCCGGGCGCCCGGTTTGAAGAGATCCGCTGATTTCTGGTAGAATTCGGCATAGCGGCGGTTCCACAGGATGTAGCGCCCGTCCTTGTCGAGAAAGACGATGCCCTGCGGCAGGGCCTCGATCGCATCGCGCAGCAGTTGATCGGCGGCCAGGGGGGGATGGGCACTGGCCCTCGCCCGGCCAAGGGCCGTTGCGGAGAAGGATCGGACTTTGGAAACCATGCATGAGAAGTTCGGCATACCGCCCCCGGTCGTGACGGAGGATTGGCTATCGACAGATGGTTAATTTTGCACTGCATTATGAAAAAAGCCGTGCCGATTTGGGTGCTTATGGCGAATTTTTGCATTTTTCTACCGGCTGGTAGGTGGAAGAGATGCTTGCGCTAACGCGAATCGGGCCAGCTTCTCAATTTCATGCCTGGGGCAATGAGGCCTGCCGAGAGGATGGCAAAAGATCTTGGGCGATTCGCTCCGCAGGCGCGGACAACGTCATGCCGATGGTGAAGCGATCGCCTTGCCATTCGCACTTCCGCTATCCGCGCTTAATTGCGCTAAGCTCAATCGCGCGGGCGCGCCGCGGCAGAGGGCATGGGCGCGGCAACCGGGCGATGCGCCGCCAGCCAGGCCTGCCCTGCGATGTCGAATCGATGCGGTTCCACCGTGTCGCCCAGCCAGAGCGCGGTGTCGTTCGTCATGCTCCAGGCCTTCCACGGCATAGCGGGCGTATCGGGCGAGCCTGTCTCGGCCAGCGCCAGCAGCGCCCCGATCATCCGCTGCGCCAGCGTGCGGTCCCATGGCGTCCACTGGCGGGTGGGGCGCAGCGCATTATAGGCATCCTGCGTGCCCAGCCAGTACGGGATGTCGGCCGTATGATAGGCGCCGACGGTGGCCGTATCCTGATCGGCCAGCTTCACGCCGGGGATATAGGGGTGGTGGCGCGTGAACTTGTCAATGAACACCGGGCCTTGCGTGTCCATGGCGCAGGCCCGCGCATTGGCGGCCATGCCACCATCCTGCGCGGCGATGCGGGCCGTGACGCGCACCTCGGCGTCGGTCTTGGCGGGGTAGAGCTTGAGGAAGGCGGGGGCATCCGCGCCGAAGAGCTTGGCCGCCGCCGCCTCATACTGCGCCACGGTGGCGGCGGAAACCAGCGGGCCATAGCCGAAATTGAGGTCATCCTCGTTGAAGGAGGCAATCATCGGCACTTTGGTGTAATGGCCGCTGGCGATGGCGGCGGCGGCTTGCTCGGGCAGAACCCGTCCATCGACGATCGGCCCGTTGATATGCACGCCGCTGACCGCCAGACCGAGCTGGCTTTCGGCCTGTGCCGCCAGAATGCGGTCGGCGGGAATGTCGCGCATCTCGGCCAGCGAATGGGCGCCCAGCTTCTCCTGCATGGCCAGGCCGATCTTTTCCGCCTCGGCCAGTGTCGGCTTGGGCGCGCGCAGATTGCAGCCGCTCGACATCACGGCGGCGCGAAACAAACCGCGCGCGCCCGGCGAGAGGATCTGCGCCGCGACCGAACCGGCGCCTGCCGACTGGCCCATGATCACCACCTTGTCCGGGGCGCCGCCAAAGCGCGCGATGTTGGCGCGCACCCATTGCAGCGCCAGCGTCTGGTCCATCAGGCCGTAATTGCCGCTGGCGCCGCCCTGCTCCCTGGTCAATTCGGGATGGGCGAGGAAGCCCATCGCGCCCACACGGTAGTTGAAGTTGACGAAAACGGCGCCAGCCTTGGCCATGGCCTCGCCATCGTAATTGGCCATGCCCGAGGAGCCGATGGTATAACCGCCGCCATAGATGAACACGATGACAGGCCGCTTGTCACCGGCTCTGGCGGTGGCCGGGGTCCACAGGTTGAGCGACAGGCAATCCTCGCCGCTGGCTTCCTCGCCGAAATAATGGTTGATGTTGTGCGGGCGCAGCACCTGAATGCATTCGGCGCCCTTGCGGTCGGCGTTGAAGATGCCGGACCAATGCGCAGGCCTGGGCGGCGCCCAGCGCAAATCGCCCACCGGAGGCTGGGCGAAGGGAATGCCCAGATAGGCTTTCACGCCCGAGGGCAATTGCGTGCCTGCGATCCGTCCGCTCTCGGTCTGCACCGGATCGCCGGCAATCGGCTGCATGGAGCGGTCGGCGGCCTGCAAGGCGCCGGCGAGACAGGTGCTCGTCACCGCCAGGGCGGCGGTGGCGGCCAGCATGGATTTGAACCTTGGCATCCTTCTCTCCTGTTATTTTTCTTGGGGGCGTCAGATCGGAGGATCGCGATATTGGGCCTGAGCATTCAGCCGGATCGAGGCATTGGCCGCGCCATAGCCGGCATAGCCACGCCGCTCGACGACCTCGAAGAACACCCGCTTGGCCACCGCGCGGGAGTAGAACTGGAAATATTCGGCATCACCGTCGCGGTCGTAGAGGATGTTCAGCCGCGCCATGCGGGCGAGCAGTTCCGCGTCCAGATCGTAGCGCGCCTCGAGGTCTTCGTAATAGTTGGGGCCGATGGCCAGCATCGGCAGCCCGGCAGCCTGGGCGGCCTCAGCCGCGGCGAAGATGTCGGCTGTCTCGAAGGCGATATGCTGCACGCCGGCGCCAAAATAATTCTGGATGAAGCGCGAGGTCAGCGATTGCGCGGCGATCGAGCCGTTGAGCGTCAAGCGCAGCCGCCCGTCAGGCGTTTCCACCGCTTGGCTGTAGACCAGCCCCATTGGATCAGCGATTTCAAGCTGGGGCGTCTTCTTCACCTCGAGCAGGGCATGGTAATAGAGCAGCCAGCTCAGCATCTCCTCATATTGCATCGTCTGCGCAATATGGTCGACCCGCGTGAGCAGCGGGGCAGGCGCGGGGGCGCTGGCGGGGAATTCATCGGCCCACATGGCGGCGCGGTTGGCTTCCTCGACCAGATAGAGCAGGCTGCCCCCCACGCCGCGCAGCGCGGGGATTTCCCATTCATCGGCCCCCACCTTCTGGGTGAAGCGGGGGATGTCGAGCGCTTCAGCCCGGGCCAGCGCTGCCTGCTGGTCGGGAACTGTCAGGCCGATGGCGCAGACCGAGCCGCCGTGCACGATGTCGAAACTATGCGCGAGGCCTTCGGGCTCGGCATTGATGACGAGGTTGATCTCCCCCTGTTGCCAGCGTTCGACCTGCTTGCTGCGGTGCCACCCCGTGCGGGCAAAGCCCAGCGCGGTGAAATAGCGGGCGAAATCCTCCGCTTCCTCGTGGCTGGCGGCAAATTCGATGAATTCCACGCCTGACGGCACCACGCGCGGTGGCATCGGTGATGGCTGCTTGAGCAGGCGGGCCGACTGGTCCTCCAGCAGCCGCAAGGCGCGGTGCCCATCGCGCGCCACCTGATGGGCCGAGCCAGCGCGGAAACGGTCGTTGAAGATTTCCAGGCTCCACCAGCCATCATAGCCCGTGCGCCGGATCGCGGCGGCCCATTCGGCCAGCGGAAAGTCGCCTTGCCCCGGCATGCAGCGGAAATGGCGGCTCCAGTTGAGATGGTCCATCTCGATATAGGGCGCATCGGCGACCTGCACGATGAACAGCTTGTCGCCGCGAATGTCGCCAATGCTGGCGGAGGGAATGCGCCGCGCCAGCGAATGGAACCCGTCGAGCACCAGACCGATGGCGGAATGATCGACATCGCGCACCAGCGCCCAGGCGTCACGGTGGTCGGCAACATGGCGCCCCCAGGCCAGCGCCTCATAACCCACCCGCTTGCCATGGGCGGCGGCCAGTTCGCCCAGCTCATGCAGATCATCGAGCATGCGCTGGCGGTCGTCCATCGCATGGGGGGAGCAGTTCGAGCAGAGCAGCACCAGATCGGTGCCCAGATGCTCCATCACCTCGAACTTGCGCTTCATCCGTTCGAAGGCCTTTTCCCGCAGGGGCGAGGGCAGGCCTTCCAGGTCGCGGAACGGCTGGAACATCGTGCAGTCCAGCGCCAGAGAGCGCATCAGCGCGCCGATTTCGCGCGCGCTTTCCGGCGCCGAGAGCAGGTCGTTCTCGAAGATTTCAGCCCCGCCATAGCCCGCCTCGGCAATGGCGCGCAGCTTGTCGGACAATGCCCCGCTGACAGAGACGGTGGCGATGGAGGTTTTGAAGCGGGGGCTGGTCATGGGGCTGGTCCTATTGTTGCGCGAAGGCGGCGAAGCTGGCGGCCATGCGCGCTCGATCCGGCGCCTGGCCGGTGAAGATCGAAAAGGCATCGGCCGCCTGCCCCACGGCCATGCCCTGCCCGCTCACGGTGCGACACCCGAGGGCTCTGGCTGCTTTCAGCAGCTCTGTTTCGAGCGGGAAGTAGATGATTTCAGCCAGCCAGTGGCCGGGGCGCAGCGCCTCGACCGGCAGCGGCAGGCCGGGGAATTTCGCCATGCCGATGGGGGTGGCATTGACGATGCCATCCGCTTGGGTTGCTGCCTCGGCGGCATCGCCTGCCACCGTCACTCGCCCTTCGCCATAGATGGCGGTGAGTTGCTCGGCCAGAGTGGCAACCCGCGCGGCATCCGTGTCGAACAGGGCCAGTTGCCCGGCGCCCAGCGTGGAAAGCAGCGCATGGGCCGTGGCCGAGCCCGCCCCGCCGCAGCCCAGTTGCAGCACCCGGTCCATGGCCACGCCTGGCAGTCCCTCGGCAAAACCCCCGGCAAAGCCCGAGACATCGGTGTTGTGTCCGATCCTCCGGCCACCGACGAAGGCGATGGTGTTGACCGCCCCGATCGCCGCCGCGCCGGGCGAAAGCTCGTCGAGCAGCGGCAGCACGGCCTGTTTGAAGGGAAAGGTGACATTCACCCCCGCAAAGCCGACCCGTTGCACAGCGTCCAGCACCTGCGCCAGATCGCCATCCGACCAGCCGCGATCGGAAAAATCGAGCAGGGAATAGACCATGCGCAGCCCCTGCGCATCGGCCTCCTGCTCATGCATCCAGGGGGTGCGGCTTTCGGTGATGCCCCGCCCCAGCAGCCCGGCCAGCACGCGCCCGGCGCCGATGCCCAGGGGTTGATGGCGCTTGGTAGGGGTGGGGTCGGTCATGAGAACTCCGGGGAAAAATGCCGCCCCGCGCAGGGGCGGCCAGGGGTGGATCTAGAACTTGGAACGCAGGCCCACGGTGACCACGCGGCCCAGCGGGTTGGCGCTGAAGGCGTCATAGCCGACCGAGCCGTTGGTGGTGGTGGTGTTGACGAAAGGCGGGGCCTGATCGAACAGGTTGGTGCCATCCACGAAGAGGTTGGCGCTGCGCAAAAGTCCCATATTCTTGAACGTATAGGACAGGTGCAGGTCAACCGTGGTGAAGGCCTTGACCGGGTCGCCGCCGCCCACCGGCACGCCGGCCGCATTGCGCACCAGCGGGTTCCTCACGCCCGAGCCCCACCAGGTGTAGGGCCCTTCGTAATTGACGCCCAGAACCGCGTTGAAATTGCCCTTGTCATAGGCAATGTTCGCGCGGCCCTCGGTCTTGAGCGAGGGGAAGGTGGTGTTGAAACCGGCGGTGCCCAGCACGCTGAAATGCGCGCCATCATTGCCGAACCACTGTTCGAACTTGGTCTTGCGGGTGAAGGACCCGTCGAGCGTGAAGTTACCCACGGGCGTGTTGAAGTGATAGAGCGCCTCGAAGTCGATGCCCGCGACATTGAGGTTGAGCACATTGTTCTGCGTGTAATTGTAGATCCAGTACACGGCGCTGTTGGCGCCCGACTGGGGCAGGCTGCCCTGCGCCGCAGCGATCTGTGCCGCGCTGGCGCCGCCAGGATAGAGCGAGAGCAGGTTCGAGAGGCTGGCCGCGCCAAAGGCATAGGTGGTGGCCGGCGCGGTGATGCCATTGCGCAGTGCGTCGCTCCAATAGGTGACGCTGATGCGCAGGCCCGGCACTTGTACCGGGGTGAGGTCCACGCCCAGGCTCCAGTCGGTGCCGGTCTGGGGCTTGAGCTTGGCATTGCCGCCCGCGATCATCACGCCCTGCACGCTGGAAATGTTGCAGGTGGTGCTGGTGCACACCGCGCCGGGAATGGCGGTGACGCTGGGATAGAGCGAGATTGGCACATTGCTCAGCCCGCCGGGCACCAGGCTGCCGATCTGATAGGCAAAGGCCGATTCGCCGGTCTGGCCCGAGGCATTGGCGCCGATGGAGGTGAGCGCCGGCGCCACGAAGGACCGCGACCAGTTGCCACGCAGCTTGATGCCGCGCACGGGCTCGAAATTGGCGGCGACCTTGGGGTTGGTGGTGTTGCCGAAATCGCTGTAATGGTCAAACCGGCCCGAGACGTTGAGGTCGATGGACTTGACGAAACCGTCCTTGACCACGGGGATATAAAGCTCGCCATAGGCCGACTGGACGTTGCGGCCATAGGTGAGCGGAATGTATTGCGAAGAGGTGCTCGCCCCGCCCAGACCGTTGAGCGCGGTGTGCGACTGGTCGAGCGAGTAGCCGACCAGTTCGCCGCCCACCGCCGCCTTGACCGCGCCGGCGGGCAGGTCGAACAGCTCGCCGCTCAGCTTGAGGTAGGCGTTGCGCAGCGTGTGCTTGGAAACGTAATAGGTGGTGCTGTCGACCATCGAGGCCAGCGTGGCCGCCGAGGTGGCGCTGTTGAAGGGATCGAAGGCATTGGCCGTGGTCAGCGTCTGCGACACCGACTGCGTGGTGCCGTTGGCGCTGGCGCTGGTATAGCCGTTGACCGCCAGGTTGAAGGTGGCCGCGTTCAGCGTGCCCTTGCTGGTGATTTCCGACCGGTCACGGCCCAGGATGCCGCCGACATTGACCTGCCATTTGGGGGTCAGGTCATAGACGGCATCGACATGGGCGTAGAAATCCTCCGCCGTGCCGATCTGTTGGGCGCCCGGGCCATAGAGCTGGTCCGCGTCAAAGTTGAGCGTGGCGCTGCCCGTGCCATTGTAGAAGGGGTTGGAAGAGCGCCCGGCTGGCGCCGCGCCCGCGCCATAGATCGTTGCCGTGGCGGTGCCGCGCGAGATGTTCTGGCTGGTCTTGCGATAGGAATAGAGGAAATCGGTGGTCAGGTGCAGCTTCTCGCCCACGTCCTGGCGATATTCCAGATAGGCGTTGTGGCGCGTTTCCTGGGGCAGCAGATCCCAGGCGGTGGGCGAGCAGTTGGTGCCGGTGACAGCGCCGGTGGCCGATTGGCTCAGCGTGCCGCATTTGTTGGTCTGCTGGTTGGTGCCGCCCAGACGGGTGAGGTCGAGCGAGCTTGAATAGGAGCGCGCAGAGGCCGCCAGATTCGAGCGGTCAGAGAAGCTGTAGGCGGCCAGGATCGAGCCCGTGTCCCAGGTCTTGCCCCACAGCAGCGCGGCGCTGTTGGTGTGGTAGGAGGAGCCGAAGCCGTGCTGGACGTCAACCTCCAGCCCGTTGTAATTCTTGCGCGTGATGAAGTTGATCACGCCCGCCACAGCGTCCGAGCCATAGACCGAGGACGCGCCATCGGCCAGCACCTCGACGCGTTCGAGCGCGATGGTGGGGATGACGTTGGGGTCGGTGAGCACATGGTTGGCGCCGGTGGTGGGCAGGCGGTGCCCGTTCATCAGGATCAGCGTCGAGTTCGAAGCCGAAGCGCCCAGCCCGTGGATGGTGGGGGCGTTGGTGCCCGAATTGTCCGCCGAACCGAAACCGCCCTGGCTGGGGGCCTGCAGGCCGGTGACGGCGGGTGCCGATTTCAGGATCTGCTGCACCGACTGGGCGGCGGTGCTCTCGATCTGGGCATGGGTGAGTTGGGTGAGGTTCGAGCCGACGGGCGCTGCGCCGCGAATGCTCGAGCCGGTGACGATGATGTCCTTTTCGGCCTTGGTTTCGGGCGCGGTCTGCCGGGCGGCGGTGTCCTGCGCCAGAGCGACACCTGCCCCGCCGATGGCCCCCGTGGCGATGATGATGGCAATCAAGGATGTGCGCGCGACGGCGCGTTGCTTGCAGTTCATGGTCCCCTCCCGGAACGATAGGCCCGGCCCTCTGCCGGTGTTTATGAACTAACTGGTACAAACATACTTGGCGAACGTCAAGGCAGCAAATGCCGCCGGCGCAGGCAGGTGCCGTGTCAGTCCAGCCGGACGCGCTCCACCGGGCCCAGCACGAAGAGATAGGTCAGCGTGCCGAGCAGCCCCAGCGCGCCGATATAGGCGAGCGCGCCATAGAAACTGCCCGTTGCCTTCACCGCGAAGCCGACCACCAGCGGCGTGAGCATACCAGCCAGATTGGTGAAAAAATTAAACAGTCCGGCTGTCAGTCCCATCATTTCACGCGGGGCGACATCGGAGAGCAGCGTCCAGCCAAGGCCGGCCAGCCCCTGCCCGAAGAAGGCCAGGCTCATCACCGCGATAACGGCGGTGTTGCTCTGCAGATAATTGGCCGACACCATGCTGGCACACAGCAGCAGCCCGGTGATGATCGGCACCTTGCGCCCGATGGTGGGCGAAGCTGTCGCGCGGATCAGCCAGTCGGAAAAGACGCCGCCCAGCAGCACGCCGGCCGCTGCGGCAAGATAGGGCAGCGAGACAAGGAAGCCTGACTTGATGAAGGTCATCCCGCGTTCGTCGGCCAGATAGGAGGGGAACCAGGTAAGGAAGAACACCAGAGTCGAGTTCGAGCAGAACTGGCCGATCGAGGCGCCCGCGATCTGACGCTTCGTGACGAGGCGGCCGACATCGGCCCAGGAAAAGGCCGTGGATGCAGTCCCTTCGGCAAAGCCGCCGCCCGCGGCGATCAGGTCGATTTCCTGCTGGTTGGCGCCGCTTTCCATCGGCTCGCGGTAAAGGTGGTAGAACAGCGCGGCAAAGGCGATGCCCAGCAGGCCCACCGCGAAGAACAGCGAACGCCAGCCATAGGCGGCGAGCATCCAGCCCAGCACCGGGATCAGCAGGCCAAGGCCGATATATTCGCCCACCGTGTAAACGCCGGTGGCCTTGGCCCTTTCGTTCTGCGGAAACCAGGTGGAAAGCACCCGGCTGTTGGCGGGAAAACAGGGCGATTCGGCAAGGCCCAGCGCAAGACGCGCCGAGACGAGCCCGGCAATGCCGGTCATGAAGCCGTGCAGCGCCGTCATCGCCGACCACAGCGCCAGCGACAAGCCATAGGTCAGACGCGTGCCGAGCCGATCGAGCAGATAGCCGCCGGGAATTTGTGCCAGGGCGTAGGTCCATGAAAAGGCGGAAAAGATCAGGCCCATCACGACCGGGTCGATATGCAGTTCGCGCACCAGATCCGGTTTGGCCACCCCCATCACCGAGCGGTCGAGGTAGTTGATCAGTGTTGCTGTCGAGATCAGCGCGAGGATCATCAGCCTTTTGCGAGTCGGCTTCATGCGCGGGCCTCCCCATCGGGGTGCCGCATCGCATGGGGCACCACCATCGGGGCGCCATGCACGCGCGGGCCGGACACCATGCCTGCCGCACCGTGTCGCGCCGTGTGAGCCCGTTCGACCGTCTTGTGTTCCAAATTGGTTTGTTTGTCATTGGCCTGACAGGCGCAGCCTGGCGCCTTGGCCTGGCGTGGTGCTTTCACATTGGCCGGCGTTTCATGGTCAGAGATTTGCGTTTCGCGGTCGCCCGGCACATGGAGGTTCGGCCCGTTGAGGGCCAGAATCGCGGTGATCATGGATGCTCTCTCCCGATTTTGGTGGCAGGCTTATCGGAAAGTGCTCCCTTTGGGAAGTTTGTGAACGAACTGGTACGCAATATTAAGCGGCAGCCCATGAGCCATCAACTCATGGCGATGATGACGATGTTGGCGTCTGCCATGGTGCTGGCGGGAGCGGGCGCGGGCCGGAGGCCGGCCGGAGCGCCCATTGCCACTGCTGCCCGGCCCGCGTAAGGGCGCAGGCACGAGCCAGTGTCGCATCCAAGGACGCGGGAGAAGGCGTTCTGGCTGGGACGGTAGATGCGATTCAGACAGCGCAGGCGACCATGGCCTCGCGCTTGGGCTCACCTGTCTCATCGCCGGGCGCACAGATGGGCGCGGCGAACCGAGAGGTGGGGCTTAGGACATCCGCAGGGATAAGCGCTACGGCTTTGAACGCGGTTTGATGGAATAGTTCCATTCTGGATGGAACGCATCGCCGGCGATGTCGAGGCTGGCCATTTGGGCGTCGGAGACTTTGATGCCTTTTTCGTAGGTCCGGGTGTCGAGGGCGCACTCGACCTTGAGGCCGGTCTTGGTGGTGGTAGCGCCGATGAGTTCGACCACGGCGGCGCGGTCGGTCAAGGGACGGCCGCGCCAGTTCTGGGTGATGCGGCAGAACAGCCGATGCTCGATCCTGTTCCACTTGGATGTGCCCGGCGGGTAGTGGTGGACGTGGATCACGAGACCGCTGTCGTCGGCCAGCTTCTGCAACTCCAGTTTCCACAGCCGCACGCGCGCGCCGTTGGAGCCGCCGCAGTCCGCCGTGATCGTCAGTTCGCGGGCTGTGGGATAGCGCTGGCGCCCCATGCGATCGAGCCACGTGCGGATCGACTGGACAGCGAACTCGGCGGTGTCGGCGGTGATCCCGACGCTGACCCAGCCCTCGTCGGCCGCCATGTCGTAGACGCCGTAAGGTGCGACCTTGCCGAGCGACTTGTCCTCGAAGTCGTGCACTTTCACCCGCTGCGGATCGCCCCTGGGACGATAATCGGTGCCGCCGTTCTTATAGTTGCCGATCAGTTCCTTCTTCTTGGTGTCGACCGAGATTACGGGCTCTCCGGCGGCCTGGGCTGCGACCACCCTGGCGCTGATATGCTCGAACTGCCCGTTGCGGTCGGGATGCCGGGAGCCTTCATCCGCCTTGCGGTTGGATTGGCGCGAGAAGCCCAGCCCGACCAACAGCTTGCGCACGCTGTTGGGGCTGATCGCGTGGCCCATGGCGCCGAGCGCCGAGGCAAGCTTGTCGAGGCTCTTCGACACCCACAGCAGCGGACGCTCGGGATCGCCGAGCGTCGCCGGCTCGACGAGACGCTCAAGGTCCGACAGCAGCGTCGGATCGCGATCGGTCAG
>JAGWMZ010000031.1 GCA_028871475.1 Sphingomonadales bacterium
GAATGGCATTGACGCTGCGCGCGTGACCCATGGGGAGGGAAGGGGGGCGGGAGAAGGGCGGTGGCGAGGCGGATTGTGACTGTAGCGCGGCGAAAGGTTCTGGAGTCTCTGACAAGAGTTCCTAGAGCACTGCAAGGGGTTATCGAAACCTCCTGAGAAGCGGATGAGTGGCCTCTCAGAACAGCTTCAAGCTAGAGCCATTCCTCAAATGCAAAGTCCCATTTGGTCTGCAACGGGTTAGCGCGTTCAAACGCCTTCAGGCCGGTGAACAGCCCATAGTGAATGCGGGCTCTCTGCCCAACCGTTGTATCGGGATCACTGGCCACCAAAAGGGGGATGCTTTCACCATGCGCCATCAGCAGGTCTTCCAACGCGTCCACCTCGTTGTCAGCAAGATCGCCCAGCGTCCAATTGAACGCGCGCTTACGCGCGCCCTCTACTGTTGAGAAGCCACCGTCCGGCAGTGACGTGATAGTGCCGGTATCGACCACCCGACGCCCGCTGCCCCATTCCATGTTGAACTGTGGGCGCCACGCGCTGCCCACAAGCAGATTGCCGATGGTCAGCGGCTGCCCCCCGGAAGGCTGGGTCACGCTGATCCGCAAATAGCGAGCGTTGACGGCAGGACCGGTCCAGAATGCACAGGTGCGTGCAGGCATGCTGCTCGCGGTATCGACGGCGCGTAAAGGCCCGGCCGCTTTGATGAGCTGATCAGCATAGCCGTTCATCCCGCCGGTGATCGTCCAGCTCGCTGAAGGAAGTGGCGTCTGTACGGCGCCAAGATACGCTGTATCGATCGGCCGCGACGACCCGAGATCAATATCTATGGTGGCTGCCGAACCGACGGCGCTGTCAGCCCAAACCTCCTTCGGGGAGCGGGTCAGGAGATTGGGTTCGCCACTCCCCCGCGAGGCAGCGATGGCCTTAATATCGGCGGGCGAGAGAATCAGAATATTGGCCATCACAGTCTCCTAATGACAGTGAGAGTGGACAGGCCGGTCGCAGTATTGTCCTGGGCACCGATTACAAACACATCGAGTCCGGCGTCATAGCCCAACTTGTTGATTGTCAGCGTGACGATACGGCCAAGATAAGGGCACCAGGCGCCCTGGACCTGATGTTCGTCCACCACCAGCGGACCGCTGCCGCCGAGGAACTCAAGCTGACGCGCGGCCTCAGCAGTAGCATCGGCCCGGCTGGCAATGGTGGTGGTGCGCGAGGTGGTCTGAGCAGTCACGCCCCAACGCTCAACCACCTCGTCAGCGGAGGACGCCTGAAAAAGAGCCTCCGCCATCAACCATTGAGCATAGAGAGGATCTACCGTGCTCACGCAGACGTCTCACCTGCGCCGCCACTGGCACCGCTTAGAGACTGGGCACTAGGCTGTGGTGCCGGCATAGCGAGCTGCTGCGCGGTTGCCATGATGGACAGGGCGTCCGATCCCATGATCTGCACGATGCGGTCGATCCGAAGCGCGGTATCAACGTCTACGCTGCTCCGCCCGGTGCGCAGGCCGGCGATCATGGTGTTGATGGCTTCGTCCGTGCCCAGCGCCGTCGCGATCGGCGTGATCGCCGCCAGCTTGGCCACGCGATCGGCCTCGCTGACTTCCCATGCCGCCTGCGCCTGCTTGGCCTGCAGCGCGGCCAGATCGGCAGCATCCTGTTCGGTGAAGGTTGTGGTGCCGGTGCCAGTGGTAGTCGTTGCGTCAGTCATGGTCTTTCCTTTCTTCAGTTGACGTAGCGTTTGACCAACAGGCTGGCGCCGTAGGGCGTATCGTTCATCGTCCCGCCATTCGAATAGCCTGGGTCAGAGTGATAGGTGTTCTGGTTGAAACCGACCTCCATATCGACGATCTGATAGGTGCCGTTGTTGTTCTGCACGCTGCGGTAGACCGCGACGAAAGAGACGATCCAGGTATCGGGAATGATGGTTCCAGTGCCCGTGTCTCGATGCGCCGGCTCAAAGTCCACGTCGGTGCGGGTATAGCCGGAATAGTTGTTGAGCGCGGCGCTGATCAGCCCGGATGTGGCGACCGATGATCCGGTGCTGCCAGTCAACACCGCGCCGATCAACATAGGGTCCAGCGCGGCCGAGAATGTCAGATGGCCATTGGCATCAAAGCAGTCCAGACCGAAGGTCGCGGTCGGCGTGATCTGGCTGGCCGAGCGGTAGATGTCATAGGTGATCGTTGTGCCGACCGGCGCATTGATGAAATACCACTGGCGATTGTTCGGCGTGTCCGTGTACCAGCGCGTGCAGGCGTAACCGCTGGGGATGCGGATGGCCACGATATCGGTGCTGTTGGTATAGGGCACCGCCAGAATGGTCGGCGTGCCAAAGCCGGATGAGGTAGTGACGGCAGTTCCCGTGGTGACCCTCTGAAAGATGGGAAGGTCGGAGCTGACCTGCAGCGACCCATCGCCCTTGTAACAGACAAAGCCTGACATCAGTGGACCCCATAAACGATGGTAGCCACGGCGCCATTGTCGCCATGGGGCCAGCTCCAGGAGACGGTGTTGCCGCTGATCGACACGGCGGGGCCATAGCCGACATAGGCAAATCCACCCGATGGCCAGGCCAACGAAATGACGTACCAGAAGGGCGTGCCCAGGCTGAGATTGGCATCGTTGATCGAGCCGCTGTCACCATGACCGCTGCCGGTGGTGAACTGGCCCAAAATCAGGGCGGTGGCATCCTCGGTATCGAGGCGAAGCACGCCATCGGCGCCGAACACCTGAAGGCCAGCGTGCTGGGTCATGATGACCAGACCCCCATGCGCGTGCGCAGCACCCCGTTGCCATCATAGGCGCGCCAGTTGCCGCCGCTATATTGGGTCGTGGCGCCACCACTCGGGCTGGAAATCTCGAGCAGGTCAGTCCTGAATTTCATGGAGCCCACATGGCCATTATTGGCGGTTTCCCAGCCCGTGGTGTAGCCGTTCACATCCAGTGTGAGCGCCACGCGGGCGAGTGCGGTGTTGACGCCATTTTCGGTGGATTGGATCACCTGCTGCTGGGTCAGGATGGTGGATTCCTGACTATAGGCCGTGCAGGTGTAGCCATATTCAAACTTGCAGCCCCGGAAGGTGGCATAAGCCATGGCGGTGGCATAGGCTACCAGACGCACGCGGCAGCACACCGCACCTGCTGGGGCAGTCTGATGTATGGCTATTCCCTGCCTGACCTGCAGCGAATTTGCAAAATAGGGTTGGGCGAAGTTCGGGCCAAAATCCTGCCGGAGAACTCCGTCAACACCGTTGGAGTTGGAATACCAGAGCAGCTCGATGCGAGCCAGACGATCGCTTCCCGAATTCTGGCCGATTTCAGCATCAACCGCACAGGAGTATGGGTTATTCTGAAAGACAGGAATAGGGTCGCTGTCGAGATAAAAAAATCCATCAGCATTGGGCTGGCAAATGAAAGACGTGCCCCACGGATTGTTCACGCCGCCCCAGATACCAGACCGCGATGTCCAATAGGCCATTCCAAGCTCAGCCGAGCCATTCTTGGCAAGGTTCGGCGACCCGGCGGTCAAACGCTGCTCGAACGTGGCGGCTTGAGCCTGCAGCGTTGCCACTGCCGTGCTCGTCGTTGTGATGCTGGCCGACATGGTGCCAATGGATTTGTCATCGGTGTAGACGGTGCAGTTTGAACCAGCCTCTACTTTGATCCGGCGCCAAGCCACGTTGTTTACCGTGTAAGTGCCATCCCCGCCCACCTCAGCGTAGACGCGAATCTTTGCAGTACCTGCGGGTACGGCGTTATTCTCTGACTTGACACTGGACCACCCGTTTCCCGCCAGGTTTATAGCCCACTGGGAATTGCCAATCTGTGCGCCGCTGCTGCTGAGATAGGCAGCATAGACGTAGGCTCCAGCATAGGTTCCAGAAGACTTCGTGATATCCGAGAATATATCTGCCTGAATGCTGAGCACCCCGCCAAAATAAGGGATGTCTTGGTACATGGATGGCCGGGTGGCGCCTTGATTGCCACTATGCACATTGAAATAGAAGCCCTCACCGTAGCTTCCTGCCGTGCTGACGATGGCGCCCTGCCAAACATTCCACCCGCTAGTCCCATTAGCGGCTGTGGGGTTATCAAGCATGTTTGGACGGCTGATAACCGAAGCAGTCAGCGAATTGACCGATGAACTGAGCGCACCAATCGCAGATGCGTTGGCTGCCTGGTTGCTGTTGATGGCCGCTGTGTTGTTGCCAACTGTGACCGTTAGGGCATCAATGCGCGATCCCAGCGCATTATCGCCATTGGCACGGGCTACCATCTCGCTACTGATCGAGGCAGTGTTATTGCTGACGCCGACGTTGAGCGAGGAAATCGAGGCGGCCAGCGAGGAATCGCCGGTCTGTTGCACCAGAAATTGTTGGCGGGCAGTCGCTTCCTGAGAATAGGGGGTGGCAGCGCTGCCGTTTTCAAACTTGATCGACCGGAACTGGATATAGGTAAGGTTTGAGCCTTCCCCGACCACTCGGACACGCACTGCCGCAGCACCACTGGGCGATGTCACGGTGAACGTGGATTGCCCGCGAGAATCTGCATTTCCGAAGCCAGGGCTTTGGACGTTTGGCCCATAATCCTGTCGCAAAAATCCATCATTGCCATTGGCGCTGCTGTACCAGAGAAACTCGATCCGGGTGTGGGCGCCCGCATTGGTTTCGCTGGACGCTGCGCAGGTATAAGTCTGATTGGGCCAGACCGCGATCGGATCGCTGTCCATATAATAGGCGCCCGTCAGCGAGGCCAGCGACGTGTAGAAATATGCCCCCCAGCCGTTGGTCGCCGTCGCCCAGGTCCCGGCCCTCGATGTCCAATAATTCATGCCCATTTCGGCACTGCCATTGGGCAGCAGGTTGGGGCTTCCCGCTGAAAGGCTCTGCACCACGCTCGCGGCCTGCGATTGCAGCGTGCTGATCGCGGCCGACTGCGATGACACGCTGGCCGAGAGCCCGTTGTAATTGCTGGTCAGCGTCGAGATGCTGGCCGACAGGGCTTCATCCTCATTGCTCAGGGCCGTGAAATTGGCCGAGACGGTGGCGGACAGGTTGCCATAGCTGGTCTGCAACGCGCCGACGCTGCTGGTGAGCACGCCTTCGGCGCCCTGCGCCCGCGTTACCTCCGCCGCGATCCCGGCGATGGCAGTCTGCGCGTCGGCCCTCGCCGCGTTGGCATCGCCTGACGCCGCCGCAACGCTGGATTGCAGGCTGGCGATGTTGGCCTGTGCCGTGATGACGTCCTGGTCGAGCTGAGCAAGCTGAGTGACCAAAGATTCCGCTGGCAGCCCCCCGACATCTGTGCCTGCCGGTGCGCCACGGGTTGCATTATCCTCTGGCTTGCCGTCGCCGGTTACGTTGGCCCAATCAGCGCTCTTGGCCGCATCGGCGAGTGCATCGCTCAGGGCCTGCCCATCGGGAAACGCCACGTCCTCGATGAGCACGATCCCAGCCAGATCGCCTCGGGCCATTTTCGTCTCATTGCGCCGAAAGCCCAGCTTGCGGGTGCCAACGGGCGCATAGGCCGAGTTACGCTTGACCGAGAGGCTCCGTGCGTTCGCTACCGAGTTGTCCCAGCTCCAGGGGTGGAGTTCGATCTGTCCTGCGGCATTGAGTAACCAGAGCAACGAGCTGCTGCCCAGCAAGTCCTCAATCATCGCCGCAACCGTGGTACTTTCATCAGATGCGACCCAGCCCACAGGCGCTGGACGCAGCGCAGTGGCAGCGGCAACCGTACCATCTGCCATTGGCGTGGCTGGCCCGGCCGCCACGAGGCGCGCCACGATTTCGGCGGTGGTTTCGACATAGCCGCCTGCGATTTCACCTCGAAGATCAGCGGTCAGAGTTCCAGCGGGCGCGGTCCACCATTTGACGCAAGCAATGGACGGGCAAGCGACACCACCGCCTTGGGGAGCCACGGCATTCTGAAGCGCAGTGAAGGTGTCTGCAGCCGTGGCCTGCGCGTCGAGAAAGTCGATCTGCGCCGCCGCCGCTCCCTTGTCGCGCAGCGCATCGAACGAAAGGAGTTTGTGGAGTGGATCGGCGAAGCAATAGATGTTGTTTGCCACATCGATGCAATCGCCCTGCAGGTTCCAGATACGGCCCCACACCCGCCGCTTGACCTTGCCCGCCCAGTCGGCAGGGCCATCCAGGCCGCCGGTGCCGCCATAGGTTGCGGTGATCAACGGCTTCTTGAGGTCGGCTGCCGGGTCGGAAAGGGTGATTTTGAGGGTGCTGCCTTCAGGGAGGGCAGAAAGAACCTTCCCGGTCAGAACCACATCGGGCAGCACGCCATCGGCATTTTCAGGTCCGATCCGCACCGTAATCGGCGCATCGATCCACATATAGGCCGACATCTCGGCAAGGTCGGCATCGGTGCTGGCGCCCCACTCGATTTCTGCGGCCTGCGGCACCCCGCCTGTCCCGAAATCATCGCCCTGGAAGCTCAGCTCGGTCACCAGTGTCGGCAGCTTGCTGATACCCGCGCGCCAGTGCTCGCCGCCATAGAAATAGGGATAGAGGCACCCATTGCCGGCCAGACGCACGGTTTCCGTAACGCCATCGGCGGCACGGCGCGGGTTGACTTCCACAAGGATGATTGGCGCGGTCATCAATACCCTGCCGCTGACTTGAGCGCCGCGAGGGACGTCGTGTCCCCGTTCGCTGCGATGGATTTGAGATAATCGACCGACAGGCCAAGATAGGAGGCGATCTTGGCCAACTGGTCATTGGCTTCATCCAGTTGGCCGGCCGTCTGATCGGCAGATGACGAGTCTGCCGCTGCCTGAGCCGCCGCGATCTGCTGGTTCGCGGTTGCGATGGTGTCACGCGCGATATCCGTGATCAGCGTGCGATCGGCCGTGAAGTTTCCGGTCGTGCCATAGGCATCCTTCGACACGGTGTTGAGCTGTTGCAGCAGGGTGGCCAGCTTGTCCGATGCACCATCGACATTGTTGGCCACATCGGTGCGCGTGGTCGCGATCTGGTCGAGGATGGCCTTGCGCTGATCAACGAGCGAACCTTCAAACAGGTCGCCAGACGTCATGGAGTCGAGCACGTCCTGGATCGAGCCGACCTGCTGCTGGAGCAACTGCTTCTGCAGCGCCAGGCGCTCGTTCGCGTTGACCTTTTCGGTCGCCACGATATCGAAGCCATATTGCTGGGCGATACGGAGCCGATCGGCCGCCGTGGCAGCCTCGTCCCGAAAGCTCTTTTCCATCTGCGCGCCGATGCCGCCGATCGCCAGCTCGACGTCCTGGACCTTGAGCGCTTCGGCGACCGCCTTTTCCACGTCTGATGACGATCCAAGCGCCTTCTGAACAGCCGCTGAGAGCCCCTTGATGGCGCCGTCCTGGATAGCATTCTGGATTGCGACCAGAACAGCCTGCGCCTGATCGGTGCCGTCATAGATGACATCGCCATGGCTATCGTCGGGATAATGCTTGTCTCCGACATGATCCGAGCCCGACGCCGAGACGCGATAGTTATCCTTGTATTGCCCAATCGAGACCGCGAAGGCGCCGACCGAGGTGTTGAACCTCTGCGCGATCGTATCGAGCGAACTCTGGATGCTCGTGCCGATGGTCGACAATCCGGCCGCAACGTCGCTGGTGCTGGCTGAGACAGATGGCTTGGATGACGTGTCCGTGATGACCGTGGTGCCGGCCTTCGTCGGCGCGAACAGCCCGCCCAGCACGCCACCCAGGACGCCGCCCAGCACGCTGCCGATCGGGCCAGCAAAGCTGCCCAGTCCTTTGCTGATCGTGCTCAATCCAGTGGTCAGGAACTTCTTGCCCATTTCCTGGCCAATGGCACCGCCAATCCCGCTACCAATGCTACTGCTACCTGAACCCAAGATCAGCTTGGAGGCAGCAGAGCCAGTAAATGCGCCCTGCAGTGCTTCCGGAAGCGTCTTTTCCAGCTTTGCAAAAACAGGCTTCAGACCCTCCAGAAGGGTTGCCGGCAAGCCGGCACCAAAGCCATGCAGGGCAACATTGACAAGTTGCAGCATCAAGGAGGTCGTGCCGGACACGTCCACCGGCTTCGACCTATTGCCGACCACCGTGATGCCGCCGTCGTTGTCATTTGCGGGCGCGGCGGTTGGCGCAGATGAGGTGGAGATCCCGGCCGAGGTAGCGCCGGGAGAGGCCTCGATCTTCGCTATTGCCCGTCGCATGCTGGCTGCAAAGTCTGTAACCGCAACAGAACCCGTGTTCATCGCGGTGGCGAAGTTCCTCCGGGCCTCGTCCTCCAGGCCGCGCAGGGCATCGCCGAAGAGGTTCTCGACGATCCGCTGTGACATGATGTTGACGTAGCTGTTGCCGATCGAGGACAGGATCTTGTTGAAGGAGAAATTGCCCTTCAGCGCATCAGCCACCGTCTGATTGAGCGCGCCGCGCATATCCTGTACGGCCTGGACATTCGCCTGGATCAGCGCCTTGTTGTCGCGCAGCACCATTCCGTGTTCGCGTGCTGCAGTAACAGTCTTGAGGATTGCCGCAGTCTGTTCTGCATCCAGCGGACCCATCTGTGTTTTGAGCTGAAGGATGACCTTCAGCGCCTCAGCTTCGTCATCCAACCCGGCCGCCGAAAGCTTGTCGATCTCGGCCGATTCCTGCTGCTTCTGGATATAGTCGGTGAAGGGCTTGGAAAGGTTCGCCTGGATGGCCTCCTTCGCCGCCTCGGCCGAGGCAATGAGCTGGGGCGCATCGAACAGCTTGACGCCCTTCTGCGCGGCCTTGCGCTGGATATCGCCGATGATGCCATCCAGCTCGCGGACCGACTTGTTCGCCTTCTCCACCGCCGTGGGCAGATTGGCATACTGATCGGCGATGTTGGCGATCCGATTGCTGGTGTCCTGGCTGAAATTCTCCGTTTGCGCCGTCTTGTCGACGGGCGTGCGGGTGCGCCGCTGACGGTGCGGCTTGAGCGCATCGAGCTGCGTCTGCTCCTGTTCCTTGAGCGCCTTGATCTGCTGTTGCAGTTGGGCGCCCACCGTTCCCTCGGCCACTGCCCTGCGCCGCGCCAGCTCAATCAGACCATCGGGCCCTTCATACTGGCGCTTGATCGAGGCAGCCGGGTCGGCAGCGCGCGTGCCCGCTTCCACGCTGACAAAGCTTTGGGCCCGATTGATGTTCGCCTGCGCCTGAGCGATGGCGGCGGCATTCTCCTTGAGCTTATCGAGCAGTTGCTTCTGGCGATCGCTAAAATAGGCTGCGCCCCCTTGCGCAGCGATCAGTTCATCAGGGTTGGTTGCATTCTCGGCACCAAAATTTGCGGCCTGTTCCTTGGCTGCAGCCTGTTCAAGCAGCGCCTGCGTGGTGCGGCGGATCGCGATCTCATGCTTCAGGTTCGCATTGGCCGCGTCCAGTGCCCTTTCGGCCTCTGTCTTGAGCGACACGTCCTGCTTGTCCAGGGCGTCCTTCTGCTCAAGAATGGCCAGCTTCACCGCCAGCTCGGTCTTGCCAAACAGGTCCTTGGCATCCCGCGTGGCAAGCGCCTGCAGGGCATTCTCCTCAAGCTTCTTGGTCTCGTCCTCGACGCTGTTGCCAGCTTCCAGGAAGTGGCTTGCCAAAGAGGTCAGCAGCGTGATGCCCGTGACGATTGCAATACCGCCGACACCGGACATGGTCCTGGCGAAAGTGGCCATTGCCCCGGTGGTCTTGCCGCTTTCCTGGGCAGCATAGGCAGCGGCCTCGCTCAGGCGACCAATCTGCTCGCTCAGGATCATCGTAACCGGCAGGCCCGCCGCGAAGCTGTCGTTGGCAGAGCGAACCGAATGCATGAGGATCTGGCTCGACACGCTCATGCGGCTGTGGGCCGAGGTGACAGAATTGGCTTGGTTGTTCACCGATCCGGCCACGGCCTTGGCGCTGGCCTGCAATTCGTTGCGAGCCAGCGTCACCGCCGAAGCATATTCCCGCTCCGTGATGATGCTCTGGGAAAGCAGCGCCTCAGCGATATTGAGTTGCTGGTTGAACTTCTGCTGCGCCGAATACATCGGATCGAGCTGGGCACGCAGGGCGGCGGCCTGTTGCGCCAGCATCTGTTCGGCCCTGGCATTGTCGTTGACCGCCGCTGCCGCCGCGCGCTCGGCCGTTGCCTGCGCGGTTGCCGCATCGGCGCGCTGGCGAGACGCTGAGGTCGCGGTAATCAGCGCGGCAACATGCTGGGCAGTGGCGTCGGTGTTAGCGACAATCGCGTCCAGTGCCTTCATCATGGCGGCATTGACGGTGTTGCCGGTGTCATTGGCCGCAGCACCAGCGCTTTCCAGCCCCTTTTCGAAGTCGGCAATCGCCTTGATGCCATCTGCGGCATCACCGGCAATAATGAGCGAAGTCTTGAGGGTCATCAGTCCGTTTCCATGATGCCGTTAAGCCGGTTGCGTGCGGCCGCCTCCATGATCCGCAGGCCGTTCCAGATCAGCCGATCTGCCTTCATATTTGCCCCGTTCAGCCCAGCCGCCACCCCGGCATAATCGAGCCCGTGCCAGTAGATGGACCCGTCGGCGCGCGCGGTTGCGCGCCATTGCGTCGAGACGAACAGGAAGGCGTCCAGGATATCGGCGTTCTGTGGCCATATCTCGAAATCCTGGCTTCCCGTGGCCGCGTTGAGCTGGGCGACGATCTGGGCTGGAGCGCCCATTTCCTCGGCCTCGCGGGCGGCATTGGAATAATCCCGCCCGCTGCCACCGCTCGCCCAATGGCGGGCGGCGGCCTTCAGTTTCCCGCCGGGGCTTTCGTCACGCCCTTGATGTAGGCATCGAGCAAGGCGATGCGGACGTAAGGGATGGCGATCAACTGGTCGCGCAGTTCATCGGTATAGGTCACCGCCTGGTTGGCATCGTCCACCAGATCGCTGACGCCACAGAGCGCGGCTTCCAGCGTTTCCTTGGCGCTGCGGGTCGCGTCACCCTCTTCGATGACGGGCAGCACCTTGAAGGTTGCCTTGAAGCTCTGGACCTCATGCCCCTTGTCGGTCGGCACCTGGACTTTCACGGTATGGGTGAACTTGGGTTCATGCGTGACAACAAACATGCGCAATCCTCAGGTGAGAGTGATTTTCCAGTCGTCGTTCCCGACGACAGGCTGTGGGGTGAAGGTGAGCTGCCATTCCAGGATGTTGTCCTGATCCTGGTAGCTGGGCGTCTGTTGCAGGCAGACCGGCAGGTCGATCTGCACTTTGCGCCCGACAACGGTTCCGTGCTGCAGGACGACAGCCTGCTCTTCGCCATCCTTGGCGACCGTGAACGGATCATAGGTCGTGAGTGGCGTCGCTTCGACCTGCACCTTCAAGGCAGCATCATCCCGGCCGGTGATCAGCACGCTCTCGCTGCCGATCAGCATGCGCGGCTGCACATCATTGGCCAGATCGAACTCGAAGCTGCGCAGCGGGAACGGAGTTCCGCCGATCGAGAAGAGCGGCGTGTTGGTGCTGCTCGCGGCCTGCGGCGCTTGCCACTTCGAATAATCCGGCGTCGGCCGTGCAGCCTCGGTCGGGATCGTGAAGAGGCTGGTAAAGGTGAAGGTGGCCACCGGAATGCCGTTGGCGTCGACCTTGACGGTGAGATTGCCGCGCGCGCCCAGCATCACATGCTTGGTGCCGTCGACGTCAAAATAGATCGAGGCCGACTCCTGCCCGGTCGTGATGGGCGTGTATTCGACCTTGCTTCCGGCGGTCACGACTTCAGCCACCCCGCAGGCCCGGATCAAGGGGCTCCATGCGGGCGCCGTGCCGGCCGTTCCCGACCCCACCAATTCGACCGACAGGGTCAGCGACGAGCGGGTGGCCGGGATGGCAAAAGGCTGCGCCCCGAAGAAACCGCGTTCAACCGTGCGCTTGACCACGTCTCCTTCCATCGGGTTGAAAGTGACATCCGACGCCAGGATCGCGTCAGCGGCGCCCGTCGGATTGGCATCGGTGGCATAGACAGTTTCGGTTTTGGCCAGGATCGTCTTGGCCTTCCAGAACTTGGGCATGTCAGTTTCCCTCAGTCTGACGGATCAGGCTGCCATCGGCCTGACGGATGAAGCTGCCTCCCGTCTGGGGCTGCTCCTCGATGACGGAAGCCGGATCGACGGGTGTGTCGGCGGCGGGGGCGATAGCGGCCCTGGTTGAGGCCTTCCTGGTGGGCGTCGTCGCGTCGGCCTGGTTGTCGGCCGGGGCGGCGTCGCCGGTGGTTTCATCGGTCATGTTGTGATCCTCAATTGATCATCGAGACGGAAATCGAGCTGGTAGATGAGCGCCCCGACCTCAGCGCCGGTCACATCCCCGCGCACCAGGACAAAGACGCCGGGACTGTCGTCAGGCCCCCAACCAGTGATGGCGGTGACGACGTCAGTGATGACGGGCGCCATCGCATCAAGAGCGCGCTTGCCGGTCGGGTCATCGGCAACCCGAACGACCAACACGACGCTGAGCGTTTCGGAGAAAGCCTGCCTGAAGAAACCGGTCGCGAGAGCCGCAGCGCCGCCGGTCAACGAACCGGGCAGCACAAAGGCCGCCGGGGTTTGCTGGGGCAGTTGCTGCTCCTTCACGAGCCGGGCCAGATCTGTCGCGCCCTTCACCCGGCCCCTGAGGCTTTCGACCTGATCGACCCGGTCGAAAGCCGCATTCACGCGGATCATATGAAGCCCCGCATGTTCTCCGGTGTGAAGTCGCGGGGGCGATCCGTGGCCACCACGCCCGAGGCGCCCGAGCTGGGCGGCTCGATGCCGGCGACGGGCAGGCGCTGAGCGCCCGATGAAAGGCGGTTGAGGCTGGCGACCGCGTCTTTGTAATCCTCCGCGATCTTGGCGTTGGGCGTGTAGGTGTGGAGCTTGTAGAGCGCGATCGCCACGGCCAGCCCCACCAGCACGGGCGGGGTGGTGGCCAGCGGCAGGACGTAACGGCCGGCGAGATAGCTATCGATCACCGCGTCGGTATCGGTCAGTTTCTGATCGATGACCGCCATGTCGATCTGCCCCGTGGGCGGATCGGTGCGGTCGGTCAGCTCGACGAGCAAACGCTCGCCGCAACTGTCGATCAGATCCTGAAGAGAAGCGTAACTCACCGGCCGAAATCCTTAGTCGTCGTCGAACAGGCGTGAGATCAGGTGCTTGTCGTCCCTGATCGCTTCCTTCTGTTCCTTGGTCAGATCTTCGAGAAAGATCCGCTTCGGTTCGGGGCCAAAGGCGTGGCCGGCACGGCGGCGCCCCTTTTCCGAAACCGAGCGCACCAGGATCGAAGGGCCCTTGCGCTCCTCGCCCTGCGAGGTGTTGTCGCCGCTGTTGCCCGGTTCTTGGGCGCCCGCATCGGCGGCGGGATTTTTGCTGGGAGGCATTACGGGTACTCCTTAGGTCAGCCAGGGAACAACGAGCACATCGGCCGTGCCCGCCCAGGGGTTGGTCTCGCCGCCGTTGACGAGCTGGGAAGCGACGATGCTGCGCGCGGCCTTCTGCTGGGACGAGCCCACGATCAGCAGGAACTTCTTGGCCCCGCCCACGGGCTTGCCGTGGTCGCCCTTCATGCCGGTCAAGGCATTGTTCGCGGTCTCGTAGGTGTCAGGGCTCAGCGCCTGCTTGGAGCCCCAGGCATACTGCCAGAAGCCGAAGCCGACATTGAGCCGGGCGTCGACGCCGTAGCGGAATTCGTTGAAGTCGAAGACGTTGTCGTCGGTCACCTTGTCGCGGGCGACGATGTCCCCGAAATCGCGGCGGATCTGAAGGATGATGGGCTTGAGCACCTGGCCCACATCGATCAGGAACCACGGGTTCCCGTTGCCGCCATCGGTGTTTGCCACCGAAAGGACGGTTGTGCCGTCGACATCGAGCACCGGATGGTCGGTATCGAAGAAATACTGGCCATCATAGCACAGGGTGGTGAAGCCCTTGAGCAGAAGACCCCAGACCAGTTCGTCGGGGAAATCCGCAACCGACTGCCCCATCATCTCGAAGATCGTGCTGTAGAGGCCAAGATTATCGGTCTCGACGTCGTCCCGATCGAGGCCGACAGTCTGCTCCCAGGGGCGTTCCTTGATCGAGTAATCGCTCTCGGAGACGTTCTGAATGACGCGGGGGCCCAGCCACTCGCGGACACGGGGCAGCTTGCCAAGCCAACCATAGCGCTGCTCTTTCTGCGTTGCCGGCACCGTCATGGTGATGGCCTTGTAGAGCGAGGTGGAGCTGCCCAGGCCGCGCTTGAAGGCGGCGCTGAAACCCACGCGCAGCTTGTTGAGATTTTCACTGCTGACGATCATCGGAGGCGTTCCTTACTTGAACTCGACCCAGACGCCCTGGGCGTCCACGTCGAAGATCGTGCCGGCCACCGGCCGGGCGTTGCTGTTGCTGGTGAGCGCGACCGTCTGATCGTCCACCACGTAGCAGGGCTTCTCAATCGAGGCCTTTGTGATGAGATCAGCGTTGGCCGAGTTGTTGTAGCGGAAGATGCCGCGCCGGACCTTCCCCGAGACGGCGCCATCGGCACCGCCGGTATTGTCCACCGTGGCCTCAAACCGGCCGATGGTCATGTTGGCTGCGGTCGCGCTTGCGGGCACAGCGTAGCCATTGGCGTCCACCTGAGCCATGCCGCCTGCGAAGGCCTTGACACCCGCCGCAAGAGGAACCGAGCGGTCGGTGCCCAGCGCGGCGGGCGTGTTGCGGGGGGCGGTAAGCGCAGCCATCAGAGCACCTCCACGCGCTTGCCGCCCTTGGCGAGGTCGGCCTTGTAGTCCGCCTCGGACACACCGAAGAGCGACATCACCTGATGGTCGACGGCGCCGAGGCCGCCCGACGCGACCGTACCGACGTTCTCGGGCAGAGCGCCGCCCGTCAGCGTCGTGCCGGTCAGGATCGGCATGCCCTCGATCATCTTCACGGCCTTGGCGGGCTCAGCCATATGCAGCGAGATATACTCCTCGCGCAGCGGCTTGAGACCCACGCGGCCCGCCGCGATCCCGGCGTCCACCACGGCCTCGGCATCGCGGCGCGCGTTGCCGTCGACCAACGTCTTGTTCGTGTTGGCCAGCTCGGTGATCTGGCTCTGCAGCGCGACGATGGTGGGGTGGGTGAGATCCAGCTTCTGGCTTTGCTCAGCCTGCTGGCATCCGTCGAGTTTCGCCTTGAGCGCAGCGCCAATGGCCGCGTCGTCGGCGGCACTGTCGAGCCCGAGCAGCTCGATCAGCTTCGCTTTCCAATCCATTCCGATTTCCTCTGATTGCAGGGCCGTCAGCCCCTGAAGGTTGGGAGTGTTGGTGAGGCTGGCCCGCAGCACCTGGTGGACGTTGCCGGCCTTGTCGTGGAGGATGACAGGGCTGATCCCGGCATAGGCACGGTCTTCCATCAGGGCCTTGCCGGAGTTGTTCCAGTCAACCCGGCCCCAGATGCCGTCGGCGCGCGGCTCCATCTCCACGATCCAGCCACGGGCCGGGTGCGGCTGCCCGGAGGCGGCTCCCTTATCGGTGGCATGGGCTTCGTCGATGGGGAGCTTCTTGCCGGCCTGCATCGAGGCGGCGCAGATCGACTGCGGCGACACGACGCGATAGGGGCCGCGCCCATCCACAGTGCGCGCCGAACCAGCGGGCAGCAGATGGACCCATTCGGGTGGCCCATCGTTTTCGCCGAACGGGACGACCGAACACAGGGCTGTGAAGGAAGTTTGCTTCGTCATCGGTCAGCTTCTGCGCTGTCCCGAGGGCAAAAAATATGCCCGCCGAAGCGGGCAAGAAATGGGGCGTTACGGCGTTATGCTTGTCAGATGCCGTGGTAGGCGGAAATCGTCAAGGCTTCAGGTAGCAAGCGTCACTACGAGCAACATTAACATCGAGGCTATTTCCCGACTGCAGCGTCCTTGCAAACACCAGGACTGCTCCCATGTGCGTGGCGAGGCCATTCACGGCCAAAGGGGAAATGTATGATACGAAGTGCAATGGGGTCTGGCGAACATCAAGGGCACCTGGAGGTAGTTGAGGTGACCCTCGCGTTGCTGCTGCACCAAATGGAAAAGCGCGAAGCAGGTTACACCGCAGACCTCGAAAATCAGGTCAAAGCATTGCTCGCGAAAGACGATGCTCGGTCAGGCAGTCCACTTCCGACGGTGGTGAACGGCAGGCAATCTGCTCTCAGCGTGATTTTTACCAAAGACCATCTGGAGCAGCCTTCAGAAGCTTCTGACGATGGGATTGAGCTGGAGGACGACTGATCTCGCTTAAACAGGACGATTACGGCGTGTCGCTGCTCAGGCGATCAGCGACATGCTCCTCCGCAATGGCCACAATCTCAGCCTCATCCTTCGGCGTGAGGTAGAGCCACTCGCGCGCTGCGATCTTGCCCCAGGGCACCGGGCGCCCGCGCCGGTCTTTGCCGAAGGCGCCTTTCTCGGCACCATCCTGCATCACCCCGGAATAAATCAGCGACGAACCCACGATCGCGGCATTCGGCGTGGCCTCACTGACGATCTGGCGCGAGAGGGCTTTACCAGGGCCGATCAGCACCCGGTCGAGGTTGCCATATCCCAGCCTTTCATACCGGGCGAGTGTCGAAGGCTTCTTGGGTGCCCAGGGCTGCCCATCGGGCCCTTTGCCGTCGACGAAATGCTGCCGGGTGATCTCGGTCACATATTCGGCCACGTCCTGCATGATTGGGGTCATGTCGACCAGAACGGCCTTCGCCCGCGCCAGGGCAGCGCCTGCAGAGCTGATCTTGAACTCAAACTTCAGCATGATATGATCCCTCCACCTGATCGCATCGACCCGCCGGCCAATAACCGGAAACGCCCAGGGCGTATCGGAGAGGCGATCAGGACTTCCCCGCCAGCTTGATGAAGAAACTGAGCAGCGTCATCGTGCGCCGCCGCTTCCAGGCCTCCCAGCGCGTCACATAAGTCTCGCCGTCGATCTCCACTGCGATCTCGAAAACCGGCATCTTATGACCGTCTGAGATGCCCACATAACGCGGCATGCCCTGGTTGAGCACGTCGGGTAGCAGGGCGAAGTCGTCGGCGGTGACGCCGCGCTGTCCCTGCTTGCGTTCTGCCTGGTCGTCGGCATGCTGATCACGCACATGCGTCACCTCGTCCGGCGAGAGCGAGAAGTCGAACCCCTGCGCCTTCACCGCGCTATCGGCAGCGATCCCGTCGGCCTGGGCACTGGTAAGCAAGCCGAGCGTGCGGCCGGGCTCGGGTGTCTCACCATCGTTCCAGATGCGCTGGGCATAGCGGCGCGCATCGTCGGCGGTGGTGGGCAGGTTCCGATAGGCGATGGCCATGGCATCGCGCTGCCCCTCCGGCACCACCTCCATGAAGGCCTTGGCCACGCGGTAATCCCAACTGCCGATCTTGCTGGCCAGGGCGTTGACCGTCTCGGCCACCGCAGCGCCGGGCGCATAACCCCATCCTTTGCCGATGCCGACCATCTGGCCCGTCTTCCTGTCGATCGAGCGCCAGTTGTCAGGCAGCGCCTTGGACAGATCGCCGCCCAGGCGCGCCACCATCTGCGCCGATCGAGCACCAACGACATAGCAGGAGCAACCCCAGTCCGAAGGCGGATAATGGGTGCGCCAGAAGATATGGTTCGGCGCCAGGGCAACGCCATTCCAGCTCAGGTGCTGCGGGCGCGGCTCCTGGCTCGCACCGTGGCGGTAAACCCAATAGGCGTAATTGCCCTCCAGGAGCTGCGCGTGGCGCCCGGCCGCATAGCTGGTGTAGCTATTCGTTCGGAAGATCGTTTTGACGCGCCACGCTTCGCCCTGGACTGAGCCTTCGCCGGTCCAGCCTGTCCACCCGTTTGCCGCGACGGCCGCTTTGAAGTCCTTGCGGAACTCCTCGATGCCGCGCCCCTGGCTGATGGCCTTGTCCACTGCCGTGGACAGATCGGTGAGCAGGTCGGCCGAGGCGGCGCCGGCCACCATGAAGGCCGTATCGTGCGCCTCGGCCTGCATATCGTCCCAGCGCTGAGTGGGCACGAGGTTGCCCAGCTTCTGGCGGAAAAAAGCGACCTGCTGGGGGAACGGCTTGGCGAAGGCGCCGGATACGGCAGAAGGATGCGGTGCGTCAGCCATGAACAGCCGCCAGAGGCGCCTTAAGAAGCGCTAAGAAGCAGGGTGACGCGCTCGCGCGGGGGATCGGACGCCCCACACGCCTCACGGGGCTCCTGAGCGGAAATTTCATAGGCGTCATGCCGCCTTCCACAGAATGGGTTTCTGGTCTGCCGGAATGCGATGACGGCCACGGGCCATAGGATGGGTTGGCGCCCCCCATTTGGTCTTTCCCCAGCACCATAGATCAGGATAGGGCGCCTCGCCGCTCTGGATCTCCTCGATGACGTGATCCAGCCAAAGGCACTCGCGTGCGATGCTACCCCAGCAGACAAAGACCTGATCCGCTCGCTTTGCCTCTGCGACTACTACGGGCAGGTTGACGAAATACAGCTCGTCGCGGGCAGCCCAATCGCCACAGTCGATCCCGTCCACTCGCTCGTAGACATCTGCAGGCTTGGCGCTGCACCATGGGTAGAGATTAACGGCTGTGTAGCCACCGAACCCGAAAAGCTGGAACCACTTGTTCCACCAGAGCGAGGTTGGATCTTCCTTAGCGCCATCGGCAGCGGATGGATTGTGCCCGATCACGCACGCCAAGGGCCCGGCCCCCCAGCGGCGGATCAAACGCAGGCGGTTCTTGCCGTCAAAGTCGGCGCGGCGCTGCATGATGGGGGCGCCCAACAGATCGAGCGGCTCGGCCTTCATCTGCTTTCATCCACCAGATCCGAGCGCCCCGCCGCCTGCGCCGAGAGCAGCCCGGCTGCGAGCACGTCGGCCAGCTTGCTGGCATCGAGCGCTGGGAAGGCGTTAGCGAGCATCTGCTGGAACTCTGCCAGATCCTGCGCCTTGCCGAGCATCGCCTCGATCGTCGCCACCATCTGGTCGATCGCGGGCTGCCCTTTGCCTTGCATCGCAGCCGCGATCTGGGCGGCAGGATGTGCTGGCGCGGCGACCTGGGGCGCTCCCTGTGCAGATTGCAGCGCGAGAATAGCGGACTGCAGCGCCAGCGACGGAACATCGGTCTTGGGCGACGGATGAAGCAACTCTGCGCCCTCGTCGGGATCGGACAGGCCGAGCTTGTCACGCACTTCCGAGGCCTGCACCTTCAGCCCCAGCGGCACCAGGAGACTGAGGCTATCGGTCAGTTGCTTGATGTCCTCTTGCGCCGGGCGGGCGATGACCAGACGCGGATAGCGCTTGGACGGCCCATATTCGAGATCGCACCAGGGCCGGATCAAATCCCGGTTGAGAACAGCGGCCAGCGCGCGACAGTCTGCCGCCTCGATGTCCTGCTGTACCTGCCGATGCTCCTGGCTGACTGCATGGCCTCCCGAGATCGCGTCGGTGGTCGTTGTCTGCCCCAGCACCGCCTTGGACATCTGCTGATCAAGCCAGTTGGCGCGCTTCTCATAGACTTCCGCCCCGGCCGAGACATTCTTCATCTCGATAAACTCCATTTCCATGGAGGCCGGGATGATAGCGGCACAATCGCCCGCGATGTTGGCTACTGCGCGATAGAGCGTGCGCTTGTCGTCCTCGCTCGCGCCCTCTTTGAATTTGCCCAAGCGAACGGGCTGACCATAGGTCTGGGTGAAGATCGTCCAGTCGCGCTGCGTGAAAGCCTTGAACATCCATGCCCAGGCCGCGAGGCGCGCGATGCCCGAGCGCAATGGCAGGCCCGATTTCGCCTTGAGGTTGGCATAGATGAATTTGGAGCCGGGCAGCGGGCAATCCACACCATTGCCGTCCAGGCCGCCGCGCAGCATCGGCGTGCGCAGTGTGGTGCGGTCGAACCTGAACCACCGGGGGTCGCGCCATTCCAGGCGCTGAGGCTGCCACTGACCTTCGGACGTGTCCCAGATGATCTCGGTAAAGCTGACACCCTTGCCGATCGCGTCCAGGATATCGAAGATCTCGTCGGCCAGCTCGTCGCGCTTCAGCCATTCACGCACCATGTCAGCGCGGGCGACGTCTTCGGGATCGTCGGAGGCCGCCTCCACCGTGATCTCGATCTGCGCAACGCTGCGCTTGCGGGTGCCAAGGATGCCCGCATAGTGCAGGTCGCGCTCCTCGATCAGCTCGGCCAGCTCGAAATAGTCCAGCGGCTCGCCCTGATCAGCGGCGCGCAGGATGGTAGCCAGGCGCTCGGGGTTCAACCCATTGGCCGGATACCCTGCGATCGGCGAACGCACGCCGGCCATCGTCGGCACGGCCACGTCCCTGGTCAGCAACTCGCGCAGGATAGGCTGGCCCTGCAGGTCCACCAGCCCGGTATCAATCATCGGCATGTCTTGCTCCCGGAAACAGAAAAGGGCGGGACCAACCCGCCAGCGCCCGCCGCGCTCACATCACACCTCCGCCGCGCAGTCGGGCGCCCAGCGGCGGCCGGTATGGATCGCGGCTGAAGTCGTCGTGATCGTCGGGACGGTTCCAGCTCGATCCGCCACCCTCGCGCCGGACGGGTTCATAACCATAGGCAATGCCGTCCTGACGCGAGGCGAAATAGGTCAGGATGCCCGCGATCGCCGTGTCGCCGTGTCGATCGAGCCCGTCGCTGCCCTTGTAGCGCATGTCCTCGGGCACACGGACCACGCCATTGACGTACTGGAGCGCCTGATGGTCGCGCACCACGTCGTCATCGGCCGCGATGAACACGGAACCATCGCCGATCGCCTCGATATAGGCCGGACTGTTCTCGCCATACCAACCGGCGCTGAGCTTGATCTCGGAGATCCGCTCGCCCCACTTCTGCGCCGCGACCTCGGCGAGGTAGGCGCCATTGCCTGTGGCGTCGAAGGCGCCATGACCAAAGCGGGGGATCTGCTCGCCCACGAAGAACAGGATATCGCGCTGGGTCTCGAAGGGCACATTGCGCATTTCGATGACGAGGCGCCAGCGCCGTACCAGATCCTGCCCCAGCTCCTGGACGATCAGATCGGAGGAGTCGCCGCTGCGCGCGAAGTCCTGGCCAAGATCGTGGCGTCGCTTCTGATCGAGCCCCTTGAGGTGGGGCAAGACATGGAGGCGCAGCCATTCCTGCGTCTTGCGTGTGCGATCGGGCTTGGGCAGCGATTTGAAGCTGTCCGGCAGAACCAGGCGCACGACGGGCACGTCCTTGATCGTGGCCTGCTCGATCATCACCCGCGACAGGGCGGCGCCCTCGGCATCTGAGGGGATGCCGTCCAGTTCCTGGCGCATCTTGCTCAGGCGCGTGCCATAGGCGCCACGGATAAGCGCCTCCCAGGCCTGCTCTGCCTCGGGGCTGTAAGGCTTGCCCTTCATCAGGCAGACGCGCTTGAAAAGACCATTCTCAACCGCCGCTGAGAAGGGAATGAAATGCACCTTGAAGGGGTTCTTACCCGCCTCGGCCTCGCGGATCAGCTCGTTGAACGGATTGAGCACGCCATTGTGCGAGGAGATCACGCGGATCTTGCCGCCCCAGATCAGCAGGGCGTTCACCGCGTCGATCACGTCGCGGACGTTCTTGTGGAAGGCCGCCTCGTCGATCACCACCACGCCCTGCAAGCCGCGGATGTTCTCCGGGCGCGATGACAGCGCCTCGACGCGGTAGCCACTGGCGAAGGTGACGCGATAGGCAGAGATGTCCTTGGAGGTGCCGTCCTCGCGCTCGTCCTTGAAGAGGAACTCCTCGATCTCGACCAGCTCCTTCGCCACCACACGCGCGAAGTGGGCGACATAGCCGATGAACTCGCGGCCCTTGTCCTTGGTGTCACCGATGTAGAACACATTATCACCGCCGGCTGCACGAGACGCGGCGGCGATCAGTGTGTCATCCAGTGCTTCGGCAAAGGTGATGCCGGTGCGGCGGCCCTTGGCGGCGATCTTGAGGTCGCTGGGATCTTCCAGCCATTCGCGCTGATGCTTCATCAGCACGCCCTCGGCCAGCGGGTCGAGATCGTCGGGGATCTCGGCGCCGCGCGGCAGTTCGCCCGGCAGTGCCGCGCCAGGGTCGCGCGACAGGACCGGGGCGTTGGCCTCGGGCGGCGTCAGGCCGGTGGTCGAGAGAAGCTGTTCGGTCATACTGCCAGCCCAAGCACGCCGCGCCGGATCGCCCGAACGCGGTCCTCCGACAGCCCTGCTTCGGTCGCAATCTTTGTCGCGGCATCGGCAGCTTCAGTCTCAGCTTTGGCTCGCTCGGCAGCTAGCGCCTCGCGTTCCTGCTCTTCGCGCTGCTCCTGGCGATCACGGCGCTGCAGTTCGGAAGTGCGGGCAAGCGTGGATGACAGGCGCTGCAGGGCCAGCGTAGCTTGGCCCAAAGCCTTGGGGTCGGGCTCTTCGTCGCCCATCACCAGCTCAATGATCCGGTGCTTGAGCAGCTCCACCGCGCCGATCATGCTGTCACTGCGGTCGCCGGGTGCCAGGCGCGACAGAACCGTGCTGGTAATCGCGCGGCTCGCCTCGATCTTGCGGACCTCGATCGCCATGCGCACCGAATACCGGCTGAAGGCGCCCTTGCTGACGCCCTTCTGGCCCTTATCGGCAAGACGGGCGTTGAACTGCTTGAGGATTTCCGTCTGCGGCATCTTGCGCTCGCGCAGCTCGGTATTCGCCCAGGCGATATCCTCGTCACACTCCTCGGGCAGCATGTCGATCGACGACAGGCGACCGCGACCTTCCCGCCGCTCGGATTCAGGTGTGGCGTCCAGCTCGCTCACGGCTCACTCCACATCGGCGGGCGCAGTGATGCCCGAAAGGCGCGTGCGCTGCTCGACATGGTCGCGCCCGGTACGGGTGAGAACGGCGATGCTCACCGGGCCAAGACCGGGGAGATCGGATTTCGTCAGCCGGATTGCCCCCATGGATTTTAGCCAGTCGAGCTGTGTCTCGATCCATTCGCGCGGGCGGCGAGGCACCACGGCTTCGACGATCCGGGCAAGTGAGCGGCTGTTGAGCGTGGCATCGTCCTGTTGGGCCAGCTCGGCCAGGATGGCGAGACGCGCGTCTTCCGCGCAACGCTGATCGTAGTTGCTCACGCTTTGCTCCTCAAAAAATCGTCGAGCCGATCAACAACGCGATGCACGATCGCCAGCTCGGTCTTGACGCTGGTGATCTCATTTTCGACGCGGCTTACGTCCGCCTTGGTCGGGAGATGGCGGATCTCGTCCTCGACGCGCTGGATGCGGCGGTCGTGCTTCTTCAGCTCCTGCAGCGTCTGATCGTCATTTTCCTCGACAGACATCTCGATCTTGTCGACGCGAGTGCCCAGGTCGCGGGCCGGGCGGCTGATCCATGCCCACAGCACATTCCCGACACTGAGCATCAGCGCGAAAACGCCCATCCATTTCGAGACATCATCAAGCGACACGCATCGTCCTTTCATAGTGCTTCTGGCAGTCGATGCAGCGCTCTGCCGATGGAAGCGCCGCCTTGCGGGCGGCGCTGATGGGTTCGTCACATTCGACGCAAACGTCTTCGCCCTCGGCGGCCAGCTCGGCCTGGATCAGCGCGATCGAACAGTCGCGCTCGCGAGCGACCATCGCCTCGGCAGCCTCGATCATCTGTTCGGTGACCTTCACTTCCCGAACCTCGCCAGATGGCGGCGGCGCTGAAGCGAAGCGGCAGCGCGCGCGCGGCCCCGCAAGCGGCGACGGCGGCGTTTGCTGTCCGCTTCAACCGAAAGAAGGTGGACGATGTGCGCGCGGCGGCGGCGTGCGCGGGCATAGTAGCTTTCCACCATGGCCATCGACGCCGCCCTGGCACAAAGGCCAAGCAGCATCATCGCGTCACCAAAATATGCTCGAGTGCGGCGACGATTTCCGAGGTCAGCTCGATCCGCACCTCGGTATCGCGAGGATCGACGGGCAGTCGCCGCATCGTCATGGCACCGCCCTCATCAAGCAGCACCACCGGGCGCCCTTGCGCGTCTTTTCCCAGGGCGTGGGTTTTCTTCCCGGGCGCGCTCACTGGGCGCCCTCCGGTGGGCAGGACGTCAGCCCCGGCATCTTGAGTGCAAGATAGAATCGGCAGAGCCGCGCTCCGGCCGCGTGCAGCCGGTCGCCCCAGCTTTCGACGCTGGCGTTGTAATGCTCGAAGGCAACGTCATCGGTGGCGATATCGTCACCGGGAACCGGCTTGGCTTCCACTGCCGCCTGCAGATCCGCATGCGGTGGAAACGCGGCCGAGCTGGCGCAGGCGTTCACAAGCAAGAGCATGGGCAGCAGGGCTGAGCGCCCCACCAGTCGGTGCGGTGTCGATCGCATGGTGCAGATCCTGTTCGTTTCGGGTGTTGATGACGGCATCTTGGACGCGTTGGCCGGCGGCGGCATCGCGCGCCGTGGCAGCGGCGGCTTCCACCACCTCCTCGTGGTTGGCGATGACCTTGCGGTCATGCACCGCCAACCAGATGCCAAAGGCGGCAATGACGCCAAGTGCGGCGAAGGCAGGCCAGAAGCGCTTGAACAGAGCAATAGCGGCGGAGATTTCCACGTCAGCGGACCTCCTGCTGGGGCCTGGGCGCCGAGCCCTGGACATGCTCAAGGACACGCCGGGTCAGATCTTGCGCCTGACTGACCTGCTCGCGATCGGCGCGATTGTCGCGACCCGCCACGGCAAACCCGACCCAGCCCGTCACGACGATCGCGGTGGCGATGGATTTGAAGAACTCGTCATGAGCCAGATCGGGCACGATGGCGAGGAGCACCAGGATCGCGCAGGTCTGGAAGAACAGCGCCAGCGCATACCATCCGCGCTGATCCGGCCAGCCGGGCCCAAGGGCGTGCAGCCAGTCCCAGAAGGTCATGCTGCCGCCCCAAGGCCGATGCGGTTGGCCAGCCAGCCGAAGATAAAGTCTTCCTGGCTCTCGTCATTCTCGGCCAGGGCGACATATTTCGAGCCCTTGAGGATCTCGATGCCCTTGATGAGAACCGTTTCACCGACCGCTCCGCGCAGCTTGAGAAAGCTGGTCAGCGCGGCGGCGGTCATAGGGCCAATGCGCCCATCCACCAACATGTCGCGATAATCCCGCTGGCGGCGGTTCATGACATTGAGCAGGCGCTGCAGGAAGCGGCCGGGCGTATCGGCGCCCATGTTGATCGAGACGTCGAGCAGCTCTGCCGTCAGCGCGGGAGCCAGATCAGCAATAAGCGGGAGGCCCACGGCCTCATAAAACCGCTTGCGGAAGATCTCCTGTGCCATGGGGCGCGGGAACACCTTCATATCGCCCTGATAGCCGTAGGCGCGGGCGGTATCCTGCGTGCAGCCCCACCGTGTGGGGCCGCCGCGATCGGACGGGTGATCGACATAGTCGCCCTCGACCCCGATCACCCGATCAATCAACTGCAGGACATTCACCGTCATCGCCGCCACCCCGGTTTCGGAAGAAAACCGGGGCGATGAAAATCATGGCGCCCCAGTTTGTTATGGGGCGAAGATGCGGCGGGAGGAGGGCAAAAAATATGCCCGCCGAAGCGGGCAAGAAGGGTCTACTTGGTTTGGTGGTTTGCCCACCAGTTAGCAGCAGCTCGGTTGATACCCGCCTGGGCTTTCTCGTGGAAGTTTGCCCAATCGCGCTCGTATCTTTGTGCGTCCCTCAGGCCGGTCATGAGGCCGTAATAGTGATCAACTGCTTTTTTATCGATTCCGTCTTTGCTCATGGCGTTCTCCTCATTCGGCGAACAGATCGAGCTGTCCGGCGCTTCTCGCCGATCCTGGGCGCTCTTGCAAGCCCACCTCGCGGCTCCACAATTTCCCCACCCCGTTTTCGGTGATGCCAAGGCGCCGCGCAATCGCCGCGTCAGACAGGCCTTGCTTGCGGTATGCCAGGGCGCGTTCCCGCCGGGCCAGCGGAACGCGGATGGTCGCCGGGGCCAGCGCCCGGCTCAACTTGTCGGCCAGCACGCGGCCCACCGCCTGGACGATGTCACTGTCGTCCTTCAACTGGTAGGGCACATAGACGCGCGTGCCGCCCAGATCCTGGGCGAAGCGGACAAAGCCGTCATCGCCCAGGATCGCGCGCAGGTGCTGCGTAAGGTGCCGCTCGTGCATCAGTCCTGCCGTCCTTCCCGGCGGAAGTGCTGGGATGCCCGAGCGCGGATGCCTTCATCCTTCAGAATGGTCGTGACTACGCCGTCGCGCAGCACATAAACCAGCCCATCCGCGATGATCAGGCAATCACTCAGCTTCAGCGCCATGGCAGCCTGAAATGCGCGGTCGATTGACGCTGCAATCATGTTTTTGAGCGGTGCCGGGTCCGCTGCCCCTGTGCGCTCCATGAATCTCACCAGAGCGTGATCGGAAATATGTGCCTTCATCGGCGGAGCCCCCATAGAAACACCAGGAACACAACCAGCGTGACACCCAGGGAATAAGCGCGCCAGAACCGGGCGCGCAGACGGTGATCGACCCGGCCGGCGCCGACGATCGGATGCGAACGGCTTTCAAGCGTTGGGCCAAAGCTGCTGCTGGAGCTGAAGCGCCTCATGCCGCACCTCCATTCAGGAACGGGTAGGTTTCGTCGATGATGACGATGCCCTGAAGCCCGCCGACAGGTGACGTGTGCCTGCGCAAGGCATCGCCCAGTGCCTTGGCCAGGCGCTCATAATGCGCAGCGGTCTGCGGCGTCCTGATCCCGCACAGGTCATAGGCGGCTTCCTGAATTGACCAGGACTCCGAGGCGATGCCCGCCTCCTTCATTTTGAGCAGGATCGCATCGCACAGGCTGATCTGCAGACCAAGTGCCTGGAAAGGCTTGCCGGTGGCACGGTCATGCTGTTGCCAGCCATGGCGTACCGCCATAGCCTTGAGCGCTTCGATCAACCTGTAGGCGTCGGATTGGCGGGCCCAGGCAAGCCTTTCGCAACCAAGCTGCCGTTTTGCAAAGGCTTCAAATGCCTGTTCCAAGGGGTTCTGAACGGCGCCCAGGTGATAGAGCGAGATCCATAGCGCGCGGGCCTTGTTCGCCATGGGGTGGCTGGCAGCCCCCTTGCGCAGAGCAGGCTTGAAGCCCTTGGATTTGAGCCAGTCGAGAACGCGGGCCAACTGGCGCTCGCTGCATTCCTTCAGGCTCTCCTGCCCGGATACTTCGCGGATCTGGTGCCGGTAGTCATCGTCATCGATGCCAAGCTGCTTCTTGGCGATCTGGATCTTGGCGATCATCGACCGGCGGTGCGAAAAGGTCTGGTCGAACTGCGCCGAACGCGCAGCGTGCTTAGTTGCTCGCATGGTCCATTCCCTTCATTTCGAGGTAACGGCCGAGAACGCGGGCGCAGTCCCGCCGAAAGGCGGGATCAGCGGCGCACAGCTTTTCGGCCTTGCGGTGCAGACTGAGAATTGAGGTGTGGTGGCGGTCGCCCAGCACCCGGCCGATGGCCGGATAGCTACGGGGCGTGTCCAGGCGCATCGCCCAGATCGCGAGCGCCCGCGCCATGACCAGCGGATGCTGCCGCCGCTTCGACACAAGGTCGAGCAGATCGGTGCCATAGAGGCGGCAGGCCATCGACATGGCAAGCGCGGCGGGGATCATCGGTGCCCCCCTACAATGAGCAGGAAGGCCCCGAGGTTCACGATCACCATGATGATCGTGAACGCCCCCAACAGGCAGTCATAGACCTGCTGGCCCCGAGTTGACCCGGTCACCTCGCGCAGTTCCTCGGCCACCTCCCGAAAGATGCCAAACACGCGCATCATGCCGCGAGCCTGCGTGCAGAGAGCTGCGCCCACGCGCTGGCCAGATGTCCGGCAGAGATCTGCTCACCCTTTCCGGCGAGCAGTACCGCCAGTTTCAGGGCTTTGGTGCCGTTGCGCATACCGCCTGGGATCATGACGATCTTGCGGAGGGCCTCGATTGCTTCATCGTCGTAGACCTTCCAGGCCTCGGCCAGCTTATCGACGTCACCGAGCAGCGGAACATCGCGGATCATGCGCATCGACACGCGGCTGAAGATCTGGGCGAAGGCGTCGTTGCGGCCGCCACCTTCCATGCGCTGGAGAACGCCGATGTTGCCAAGGAACGCCAGCCCCACGCCGAGCGTGTCATGCCAACTGCGCACCTCTTCGATGGTCTCGACCATCATGTGCTGCGCCTCATCGTAGATGAAGAGCGGATTCGACATATGGCGCAAGCGGGTCTTGATGCGGCTTGCCAGCTTGTAGGGTGACCCCGTCGCCCCCGTTTCCCCAAGAACGTCCAGCGTTTCCTGCATCATCGTGACGGGCTTCTTGGTCGAAGGCGACATGGTGATAACGAAGGTGTTGGGGTAGCAGGCGGCATATTGTTTGGCTGTGGTGGTCTTACTCGTCCCCGGCCCCATGGCGGCAACCACGATCTCGCCGCTGTGACCATAGCGCAGCAGGCCGGTCAGTTCCTCGCTGGTCTCCGACTCGAAATAGCCGGGCACCTCGGGCACCTCATGGGTGATCTTCTGCTGATCCTCAAAGAACTGACGGTAGCGGGCCACCTTCTCGGCAATCTTCTGCTCGTCGCCCGCATAGCCCTTGGGGCTGCCGAACTGGCTGAGGGTGCCGGTCGGCACATCCACAGCCTCGGACAACTTGGCCCATGCCCAGCCCTGCTGAGCCTTATGGTCAATCAGCCACCGACGGATTTCTTCGATATCGAGAGGCTGGTTTGTAGGGTCGATCATGGTAACGCATCCCTGTCTTGCTTGGTTGAGTAGGACAGGTGGGCGGGGGGCAGTTTCCTAGGCCGGCCCCCGCCCACCTTCATTCCACCACCTTGAATCTGTTCATGGCGGTGAGAAGCTGGTTGCGGGTTTGGGCATGCTCCTGGGCAGCCTTCTGCCGCTGCGGATCTGGGGCGATCTTCACCGCTGCCGAAGTGCGATGGCGCACCATCCGCGTGGCCGCCGGTTGCGGCATTTCGGACACCTCGGCGCCGATCGCAGCGTTCATCGCCGCCACTTCCGTGATCGTGAGAAGCTCCTCAGCCTCTTCTTTGGCCTTCACGGCGCGGCGATAGTCCTGACGACGCTTTTTGCTCTCATGAGCCCCGGCCACGTCATTGAAGCCGCGATTCTCGATGTTCATGGCGGCGAAGAGGAACTCGCCCCTTAGATTGTAGAGGTAGATTTCCTTGGTCAGATCGTCGGGATCGAAGCGGACGGTGACCTGCTCACCCGTGATCCGCCCGCATTCTTCCGACCAATAGCGGTTGCCATACAGCTCGACCTCGCCAGTGCGCTTGTGGACGCGCTTCAACTCGCTGGTCAGCAGCGCCACGCGGAGCTGCTCGGGCGTGGCCCGGCTGATCGCCGAAGTGGTGTAGCTCTCGGCGAAGACCTGATCGAAACTGCGACCATTGCACACGCCGGCACGACGGCCGGTACGGGCGTTGTGATCGGCGATTCCGCGATCGACGATGCCGCAGAACTCGTCCCAGGGAATCGCCCGCTCGCCATAGTTGGCCGGCTTGTTCGCCGGGCTGTTGCCGGTGTAGGCGCCCGCGCATTCCGGCCCGCGCGAGATGCGGTCGGCCATATCGCGCCATGCCCGCTCAATCGGCTTGGCCTGCCCGTGGTAGATCTGGGCAAAGCGCACCTGGATTCCCAGCGCAGGAAGCAGGCCAAGAGCCTCGCCTTCCTTGTGCTTGTGGCGATAGCGGTTTTCTGTGCCGCCAGTGAGCTGCTTGCCCGCGAAAGTGCGGCTGTTATCCAGCAGGCACTGCTTGGGGATGCCGTAATTGCGGAACAGATCCGCAAAGGCCATGCGGGTGGCAAGGAAGTTTTCGCTGACGTCGAGTTTCCAGGCCAGAATCTTGCGGCTGTAAACATCCTGGATGCCGATCAGCACCGGACGGATCTTCTGCTCTTCCGTGCCACCGGGCGGGATCACGAAAACGTCGAAGACATGGCCGTCGATGTTGACGATATCGAGCACCTGGAGCGCATCGAGCGTGCGGCGGACATCGGGCACCGAGCGCTTGAACTCGTCCTTGCCGCCGCGCCGCATCAGCAGCACGCGGGCATCCACATCGCGCTTCAGGCGGCGACGGAACGCCGCATCCGAAGGCAGCCGCTGGTTGAGCCGCTGCGCTTCCGCGATCTTTACCGCACGGTCATAGCAGCTCTTCAGGGTCGGGCGCTCGGGGCGCAGATAGTCGGTGAGGAAGACCTTCCAAATATCCTCGGGAATGTCTGCCTCTGCCCCGCCGCCCTTCCGGCGCGGAGCAAGGAAGGGCAGGCGGTCATGAGGCGCCACACCAGCCACGGATTTGAGCCAGTTCCACATCGTAGATGCTCCCACTTCTGATTGACGGCAGACTTCCGCCACGGCTGCGCTGCGGGTCAGGCCTGCGGATTCGAGCGTGTCGATATCGAGGATCAGGGCTGCGCGGCGCTCGGCTTCGCTCTTCACCTTGGCGGTTTGGCAGTCGTACCAGCGCCATTCCTTGGCATTTGCCGGTTCGGCCTCGGCAGGCCTGGGTCGCGATACCGACAGGCCGCGTTTGGCCAATTCCATCTGGGCGGCCGGGGGCAGCAGCGAGACATGATATTCCACGCCGCCGCCAACCCGGCTACGGGTGCGGCTCAGCAACTGGCCATCGCCATCCACCATCAGGTGCCAGCCATCATCCTGCGCCTTGCGCGACAGCTTGCGCCGGTCACGCGGCAGGTCAGGCAGATTGTGCTCCAGTAGATCAGACAGGGAAAACCAATCTGTCGGCCCCTCGGCCTCTGGCGCTGCCGCACCAATCGGGATCACTTTTGCCCCCACTTATTTACCCCCTCGGATCAAAGGCGCGCGGCTCTTCAGGCGCGCCTGTTCTTCTTTCAATTTCGCGATTTCACGGTCGATGTGGCCAAGGCGAGCCGTATGGATTTCCTCGCCCACCAGCACGGCGGCGCCGATCGGGCGCAGCAACAGGTCGAGCCTGTCATAACGCTGGGTCACCGCAACGAGCGCCAGGAAGCGCGACATGGGCACCTTGTGTCCTTCGCGCGCCGGGCTCGAATAGGCGTCCAGCATGGCGCGGCTCACTTCTTCGCCCAGCAGAACGCTCACTTCCGCCGCGATCAGTTCTCGCGGCCGGGAGTCGGAGTTGAGGATCACGCCCACCTCGGCACAGATCTGCCGCTCAAGACCTGCCAGCGCAGCCGGCGCACTGGCCGGATGCGGCATCTCGAAATCGAATCCGATCTGTGCAGGGTGAGCCTTTGCCTTAGGCACGGCGGTCCCCATCGTCATTTGCCCGCGCAAGACGCGGATCTTCCGAACGACGCGGCATGTTCACCAGCTTGATCGGCAGAATGGGCACATGCACCACTCGGGCGTGGCGAATGGAATCGATCAGTCCCAGCTTGCGCAGGGAACTGGCCATCTGCCGGGGCATGTCAGGCGCCATTTCGAGGGATACGGGGCGCAGGTTGCTGCCGCTCTCAGGCGGCAGATCGGAAGGGCTTTCGCTCATCAGTCTTTCATCCACCAGGGTTGTTGGGGAGCCTCCCGCTCGGGTCCGTAGGCCGGGCGTGGCAGGGGGCGGTTTTCTCGGGCGGCAAGCCGCTCCATCGCGGCGCGATCAGCCGCCATGGCTGCACGGCGCCGCAATTCGTATTCGGCTTCCTTGGGGGTACAGCGCAGTTCGCACGCCAGCTCGAAAGCCAGACGGCGCATCCTTGTGCGTTCCGCTTCGGAAGCCGGGCGAGCCATCAGAAGGCCATTTCCCGCCGGATCGCGGCGATGAAGGCCTCATTGGCTTCGGTCATGGCCTTGCGGTATAACCGAGGCTGATCCGCGCCCTGGGAGAAGCTGGTGGCGATCGTGCGCACGTAGCGCTGGCTCAGGTTCAGTTCCCTTGCGATCGCGCGGTGCGACATGCCCGCATCGACCCGTTCCAGGACACTGGTTTCGCGCACTGTCAGGCTCATGAATGCGGCTCCCATTCGATAAGGAGACCGTAAAAATCCTCGAAACCGTGCTTGGCCTGCCAGACGTCACCCATCCGCCAGCGTGCGGTGCCCTCGGGATAGTTGACCGCGAACCCTTCTTTTTCTGCGAAGCGTTCGATCTCCTCATCGTCGAGCCAATCACCGGCAACCCGGATGTATTTGATGATCTCGGGGTGATTGCGATCAAAGGTCATCAGGATCGGCAACACGCTGGTGCAGACCGGGTCCGGATCGAGAAGTTTGACCCGCTTGCGGCCTTGCATGCCGCCGTAAAGCGTGAAGGGGACGCCGACTTGCGGGTTATAATCCCGCAGAGCGCAGACCATTTGCCGCTTTTCCTTGCGGCGCACAGGGCCGCGATAGTGGCGCTCCATGATATAGGCGACCATCAGTTGTCTCCTGCCAGAGGGGGAAGCCAGATCGTGCGGGTTTCGCCGGGCGCTGTGGGCGCGCGCACATCCCAGACGACGGCGCAGTAATCGATCATGCCGCCGCGATAGGCGCGGACGCCCATGGCGCTGATCATGTCGCCGGGCGGCATGCTGGGGCGTTCGCAGAAATGCAGCACGAAGGCGGGCGGATGGTCGATGCGCACGAGGCGCGACCGGCGCTTGCCCATGGCCAGCCACTTGTGTGGCAGGATCATGACGACGCGATCAGTGGCCAGTTTCAGCGCATGGCGGACAAACGCTTCACTGATCGAAACCTTGCGCCCGTCATACCAGACCTTCTTGTAGCTGTAGGGCGGGTTCGACCAGATCGAGACCCGTTCGGGCGCGCTCGGCAAATGATGAAGCCGGTCAAGGCCGTCCAGATAGGTCAGGGTCCCAGCAGGCCGCGCGGTCTCAAGGAAATCCATGGAGACAAAGCGCGCAAGCTCAGGCTGAACGAAATCGGCCCATGCGATATTGGTGACCAGATCGGAAAGCAGCAGCGGTCCGGTAAATCCGGCATTCTGCAACCACGATCCGCAGTGACCATAACCACAGGCAGGGTCCCAGATCGTGACGTCATCATCCTTCTCGCGCCAGCCAATAGCTGCGATGATCTGCAGCCATTCCCAGCCCTGCTCGACATACCAGTCGAGCGGGTGCCGCTTCTCGGACCGGCCCGAGGAAATTTCACCGCGAGGCATCGGTTTGCTCCAGCTCTGCGTTCAGCATGTCGCGCAGGCGCTTTTTCAGGTCTGGCGTGTCGAGCATCGCCGCGATGCGCGGCAGGAATTCGCGCTTTTGGGCGAGGCCCAACCGCCCCCAGCCTCCAACGATCTGGTCATAGAATTTCTGATGCTGAACGACCGGCGCCGACGATGCGGCCTTGCCGACGCCGACATGCGCCATCGCTTCCTCGGCGCCGATTTCCGGGTTGGCGAGAAGGGTCTCGATCACCTTGCGACGGTGTTCTTCCACCTTCACCGATGCGATCAGCTTCAACTGGCTGGCGTTCTCGCCCACCACGGGGTGCTGAGCCAAACGTTCAACCAGATCGGGGAATGGCTCGATCAGCAGGCGGAACAGCTCAAGCGACCGACGGATTGAACGGATGTCGAGGCCGAAAGCATCGGCGGCGGATTCTTGCCAGCCATACGCGCGGACAAATTGTCCGGCCGTATCGACGCTTTCTTCTTGCAAGGCTGCGTCAACGGCCATTTCGCCCGACTTTACCTTATTCCAGCGGGCTTGAACGGCTGCCTTCTGCTGCTTGATTCCGCCGTTTTCGCGAGCGATGCGATCCTGCGCAGCCTGGCAAAGAGCAGCGACAAACTTCGCGCGCTCGATCGGTGCCAGAGGACGACGATGCAGGTTTTCGCTGGCTTCCAGATCAGCTAGATCCTCTGGCTTGCCCGAAACCTCGATCGCCCAGACGGTGATAGCTTCCATGCGCGCGCCGATCAGGCGGTGCATGCCCGTCACCAGTTTCCAGGGTCGATCCTTGTTCTTGGGGTTGGCCACAACCTTGATCGGGTCGCGCTGGCCATCCACCGCCATCAGGCGGCCGATAGCAGCAGCTTTGTCCTCATGCAGGAAGCCAATGCGCTGGCCTTCGTCCACATGCTCAGGGCTCAGCTCAAACAGCTTCGCCTGCTCCAGGAGCTTACTCATGTTCAAATGTCGCTTTCACTTAGACGATGCAGCGGGCGGCGCGCAGCGATAGGGTTGAGCAACCCCAAACCGATGGAGCTGCGTGAGATGGAAAAGGGAATTCTGGAGCGCCTGAAGAAGGCAGAGGCTGAGGTCTGCGCGCTGCGGCAGGTGCTGTTCTCACACATCCTTGCGGTCTCCACCGTTGACATGGATCTGGCGAAGACGACGCTTGAGATTGCGGATTCGCAGATCGACCCTGCCGTTGCGCAGGGACGCGGACTGGAAGCAGTGCTCCTGAAAGGGATGCTCGATCATCTGCGGGCAGCGATCGGACCGGGTGCCGCTAATGATGCGTGACAGCTTGAGATCCGCCGCCGCCCTCATCGCCGCCTCGGGAGCAAAGAAACCGATGTCGCGGCTCATGCGGCAACACTCTGTCCACGATTGGCGTTTTGACGGTGCGCTTTTGTCTTTCGCCTGATAATAGTGTCCCCATTTGGGGTATATCGCTCCGGGAAGAGCTTATGAAGGTCCACACCAATGGCAGCAGCGATGGCGACGGCAGTTCCGGGGCGCGAACGACCGCGCAACACGTCTTTCACCGATCGAGGAGATAGACGGTGAAGCCGTTCGAACTCTGTGATTGTGCCGAAGCGCATTCGGAGCTCCGCCTTGATGGTTTCGGGATGGAGGGCTTTCGCCATGGGTAGCTCCGTTCGGGTTTCTAATGGGGATAGTATGTCTCCGAACGGGGACGGTCAAGCCCCGAAAGGGGAGTATGTGGATTTTGCTGCGCGCTTGCGCTCTGCAGCAGAGAAAAAGAGTTTTAATTCAACATCATTAGGGGTAAGTGTTGGCGTGGGCAGGAGCACTATGGCTCGCTACTGGGACGGCTCCCGGTTGCCCCCTTCGGATACGCTGATTTCCCTTTCGGAGACGCTTGACGTGTCACCGACTTGGTTGATCCGTGGCTTTGAGTGGACCCCGGCGCTTTTGGTCGACGCCAGCAATACCGATTGGGTCGAGGTGCCTGAGTATGATCTTCAGCAGATGACGGATGATGGGAAAGGCGAGCCGATCGGAACAACCACGTTCCGTCGAGATTGGCTCTACGTCACTCTTAATGAGTCTAGTGACCTATGGATTGCTAGGATGCTGTCGCCCGCGCCAACGCTCCATCTTCCAGCCGGCACGCCGTTGTTCTGTAAGGACCAACTCCCCGGAGAACCGATGATTGAAGGCGTTCACTACTTCTTCCGCGTCAACGGCGGCATCGTCCTGGCGAAATTCACCTTTCGCGGTGCTGGCCTCTACACCGGAGAGACGGTGGCAACCCCGATTGATATGGAGCGCGAGGACGATCAGCACTTTGTTATTGCCCGTGTCCTAGGGTCGGTTGCGAGGCCATTATAGACCCTTCATTTTAATGGAATTACTATGGAAATAGCCTCCTTTGCGCCTTCCCTACAAAGACGATGTTTACCATCTGTTCTGCATGTTGAAGGCCCATGGAAAATAGGGGGTTTTGAGTGTTCGAGCAGTCATTCGGCCAGTATCTTTTGAGCATGAAGAGGGCGTCAGGGCGCTTGGGTGATCTAGCGAAAGCGGCCTCTCGCGATCCTAGTTTCCCGCGCGATGGCAGGCCGGAAGACGTGGCTAAATTGTTGCGACGGCACCGTGCATTGCCCGAGTTTCACGCGGCGATGCAAGATGCCATCGCTGAGTGGCAGTCCCTGAACTGAGCTGTCTTGAGATCCCAATTTTTGGTTTGAGGAATATGATGGGCACGAAAGATAGATTGATCATCGCGGCAGCCCTTTGCATCGGCCCGACCGGCTCCGGTGTGGCGATGGCACAGGCGCTTGGCACTTTAAACCTGACGTGTTCCGGCCAAGCCGATAAGACAGAATATACACTTGCAGAGCAGGTGAGGTCGCAAGGCGGAGATGTGCGGCTCTATCTCTCTGGCGATGGAGGCACAGCAGATATCCCGCGCTTCATCGGGGGAGCCAAGGAAGGTCGGCTCGTCGTGAAACTTTTCTCCGTCACGGACGAAGTGATTACTGGAAAAATTGATTACCGTCCGATCGGCAATGCCAAGATGCGAATTGATCGGATGGCCGGGACGGTTGCTATCACAGGGCCGAAAGGGAACTTCTCAGGGCAGTGCCATACATTCGATCCTGCACAGGCTGCACCAAAGTTTTGACACCTGGCTGGAAGCCGATGCCAAACGGAGGGGGTGATGCCCCACCAAATTCTGTCCAACTTAGCTGTATCTGAGAGGCCTCTCAAAGCAGCGGGAGAAGCGCCCAAGAAGCCCATGAACTGGACGTTCTTGCCCGGCGCTTCTCCCCAAATCTAAGTTGGCACGCTAACTGACCAACTTTCGATGCCGCACCGTCCCTTCAGGCGCCCAATTTTTGCCCTTGTAAGGATAAAGAATGGCTGAATTGCGCCATTAAGAGCTCCCGCTCTCAGAAACCGCTGTTTCAGCTCTAGCGCCCTTGAGAAGTGTCTAAATCGCTATCCACTCTAGACAGTCGGCTGCCGCTTTCAGACGCGCTCGGCTCACTCGAAAGCCCGATTTTCCGCGTTTTCCCCGGTTAATTTCGGATCTCCCCGGTTTTCCCCGGCACTCCAGATCCTTCTGTCACCCCACAGTGACCTTGCCCCTTCCTTCTCGGGAGATCCTCCATGGCAACCCTTGCTCCTGTCCCTCCAGGTCAATCCGCTCATGACCCCTGGACCATCGATGTCAGTCGCGGCGAACGCAGCAGTCGCGTGTCCTCCGAATGGTTTTCGCGCCCGGATGACGAGAAATTTCTCTCTCTGCGCGATCTCTATGCCAGCGTCCGCTCACGCGCCGAGCATGCGTCCACGCGCATCGTCGAAAGCCGCGCAGTCCGCGTCGAAGCGCGCAGCGACAATGCTGAAAGGCTGCTGCTGTTTGCACCGGGCGATGACCGCCCCATTGCGCCGACCAACTGGTCCTTCGGCCAACTGGCCAGTCTGGTCGGAGCCCCGGCCTCCTATCTGCGCCATCTTCCTGCTGCGCTGGCGGGCATCAATCTCCAGCATGGCCTGCTCTCCCATCGCGGCGAACAGGTCAAGCTGCTCCAGACCGAAAATGGGCGTACCGAATTGCGCGCTGCGACGGGTCCGGATTACGGCCGCATCTGGGATCATGAACTTGTGGGCGCGGTCATGAATTTTGCCGGGGACGGCACGGGCGACACGCGGTGGAAGGTTCCGGGCACCATCGATTGGAGCAGCATGCGCTACAATCCCAATGTAGATATCACCAAGGAGACCACGACGCTCTATGGTTCCGATCGCGACGTTTTCCTGTTCCTGGTCGATGACCACAACCCGATCGTGGCCGGTCATCTGCCCAATGGTGAGCCGGATATCTACTTTCGCGGATTTTATTCCTGGAACTCGGAAGTTGGCTCCAAAACCCTCGGCATCGCGACATTCTACCTTCGGGGCGTTTGCGCCAACAGGTGCCTGTGGGGCGTGGAAAATTTCGAAGAGGTCAACATCCGTCATTCCAAATTCGCGGCAGCCCGCTTTGCCCATCAGGCCGCCCCGGCGCTGGAGCATTTCGCGGAAAGCTCACCCTTGCATTTCATCAACGGCATCAAGACCGCCCGCGAGCGCATCGTCGCGTGCAAGGATGAGGACCGCGAGGACTTCCTGAGAAAGCGCGGCTTCTCCAAGGCCGAAACCGCCAAGATCATCGAGACCGTGCTGGTCGAGGAGGGGCATCCGCCCGCATCCCTCTATGACTTCGTGCAGGGCATCACCGCGCATGCGCGCAGCCGGACGCATCAGGAGGCGCGGCTCGAACTCGAGGGCAAAGCGCGCAAGCTGCTCGAACGGGCGAACTGACCGCTACCCGCCAAACTGTCACCCATCAGCGAAGGCCGTCCCTTGCATTGGCTCGGGGCGGCCTTCGCCGTTTCAAGGGATAGATCCCATGTCCACATCCTCTCATCCCGCTCTCAAGACCTTCGTTGTGGAGGTGTCCTTTTTCAGCGGCGGCCAGCGCTACGCCGGCGAATGCTACACCATCGATGCCGGGAACTGGTATCAGGCGGAAACCGCAGCGCTGCAGATGTCGGTCGAAAGCCCCTACGATGACCCGCGTGTTCCCGACCTGCGGCGCGAGGCCATCGCTCGCGAGTGCTGACCCCGGGGCAATTTGCTTCGCCGCCGTCACAAAGGGGGCGGCGGCGGCCGTCAGGGTGGCAACCGTCGGACGCCGGGGCCCAGCTCAAGGCTGCCGCCATGCCCGGTGCATCCCCGCGCACATCTCTGAAACGATATCGGAGGTCATTCCATGATCGACACCACCATCAGATCCCATGTGGATTTGCTCGCCCGCGCGCGTTTTGCGCTCAAGGGCTTGCCTGAACCCCATTCCATGGCCGCCAGGCAATTGCTGGCCGAGCTCACCGCAGCCGAACGCGGCATGGCCATGGGGGGTCTGCCCTGGCCGATCACTGTCCATGTCGGTGTCATCGAACATCGTCACGGCGCCAACCTTTACGCTGCCTACACCAGGGCAGCCTTGGATCGCGACCTCGCCGGTTTTTGCCGGGAATACTGGTCCGAGCTTCCGGGCGGAAACGAGGCGCCGCCGAGCGATGATGGTGCTGCGGTCTCGGCATATTTTGTGCGCCACGACCAGGATGGGCTGACCTGTGAGCAAACGACGCTCGAACCGCCCTCCGGCCTGTGGGCCAGCGATGCGCCCATCCAACTCGAAAGGGGGCGCTATTGCGTACTCTCCACCGCCCACATCACCGTGTCTACGGCGGATCTGATCAGCCTGTGGTCGACCTGGCCGCCCAACTCCCGCCCGCTCGACATCGCGGCCTCTGTACGCGGATGGTTCGTTCCGACCCGCCCGCCTGAAGACATCTATGCCGCGCAGCTGCCGCCAGACCTGGCCGCGCTCATGGCCTTCGGTCGGGACGGAGGCTTCGACCATGTTCTGCTCGATTGCGATGGCGATGAGACGGACGGGCTCAAGACCCACGACTGGTGACCTGAACCAAAACGCGTCTCGGCGGCTGCCGTGCGAGCTTCAACCCACATTGCAAGGAGGCTGTTATGGCCGATTATCACACGCCGACGGTTGTGACCCCCTATCTGCCGTCCGAGGCGATCAGTCTGCTCGAACTCCTCGTGCTCACCCAGATGTATGATTGGGAGCACAGTGGCGACGAAATTTACTTTTTCAGCGAAGTAGGCTGCCCGTTCGAAATCGAACTCGAGGTTGCGGAGGTTCGCGACCTGATCGAGGCTGCCCCTGCTGATGCGGGACGTCTGGTCGATCTGATCAGGGCGCAGTCGGGTGGGCTCAAGCCGGAGCAAACCACCTTTAAGCTCGATGTAAGCGATTGTCTCAATGCGGGCATCTTTCAGGATATTCTCGGCCGCTGCCCGGACATTGACCATATCACCATCACCTTTGGCTGGACCTACTCAAAAATGCGCAGCGATGGCTTTGGCGGCGCGGTGACGGTGATCACCAGCGATCAGATCCTCACGGAGACCACCAGGAGCATGGAACGGCTTCTGCTGGGCCAGGCATGCCATGGCGAGATCGGTGTTCCGCCGGGATCAGGCGTTCACCGTGTTCTGACTCTCTCCGAGCAGACGGTCCGCAAACGGCAGGCGGATGTGGAGCAGCTTGCTCTTGATCGTGGTGAGAAGCCGGTTGCGCTGACCGATGGCGACATCCGCGATGGTTGCCGCGAGGCCGTTGCGGCGCTGGATCTCGAAGCCCTGGCGGCGGATCTGACCCCGCGGGCTGCCGAGGCGGCCATGCGCATCGCGCGGCATCAGGCCGATTGATGTTCAGCTTGGAAGAGCCTCGGGGGCCCGGAAATCCGTGCCCGAAGGAAAGAAGGGGATGGATGGAGCGCGATGAGTTTCGCGAGGCATCGGAGATCCACGCCATGACATTGCCATCGACCATCCGGCCCATAGTCGGCCAATCGCTGATCACCCGCGTGACCCGGCTCTATAACGGCACGCTCACTGACGGCCTTCATGAGCTGCTGCAAAATGCCCGACGAGCCGGTGCGACCCGCGTGGACATCAGCATCAACCTTGCCGATGGCAAGGCTCAACTCCTTGTCGGAGATGACGGCTGCGGCATCGATGATCCTGCCGTTTTGGTGACCTTGGGTCAGTCGGGTTGGGGCGATGGCACAGCGTCCCGCGAAGACCCGGCCGGCATGGGGCTCTTCAGCCTCGCTGGAAAACGCGTGACGGTTCACGCATGGTCGCCGGCCGCTGCGCAAGGCTGGCAAGTGACCATCCCCGACGATGGCTGGGAAGGCGCAAGGCCCCTCTCGATTGAGCCGTCGGATATCGCAGCGGGCACATGCATCCACATCGATCTGCCATCGGCATGTCGCGACCGGCTCCATACGGCTGTCGCAGCGGCGGCTTTGCATTTCCCCCTGCCGGTTTCCTTCCGTGGCGCGGAACAACGGCGGCAGGACTTTCTCGATGGCGCGCTCTGGTTCGAAAACGGTCCGGGCTATCGCATTGGGGTGTTCTGCGGCACCGGCCATCAGCCCCAGAACGCGCCCCGCATCAATTTCCATGGTGTAACCGTTCCCTGCTACCACGCAGAAGTGGCCGAGAGCGATGGACGGAAGGTCTGGACTGCGCGCGTCGATCTTCACGATGCGCCCGCACTTCAACTTGTGCTGCCCGCGCGCAAGGAGGTTGTCCAGAACGCGGCACTCACCGCACTGCAGCTCGTAATGGAAACCGCGATCTACAAAGCGATTGCGGCCCAGCCCAACCATCGCCTTCCCTTCAAGAGGTGGCGCAGGGCCCTGGAGCTTGGTGTCGCTTTGCCAGAAGCGCGGGTTGGTCTCGATGCCTGGGGGCCAATCCGGGCAGACAATGACGGTGTTTTCGACATAGGGCAGGTGACGTCCGGCCCCATGGTGATCATTCCCGAACTGGAGGCTGACCTTGCGCAAGCGGCCGCGCCTGTGTTGGGCCATGCCGGCCTTATGGGCGCCGCACCGGTGTCGCAGGAGCCCGCGTTCGAGGGCTATGGCTGGTATGACGCCGTGCCGCGCGTCACACAGGTCGACGTCACCTTCGATTGTGCTGTAGGCAGCTGTTCTTATGGCACGAGTTCGGTAGGGCTTCTGCCCGATACCATATCATCTGGTAAAGTGCCCGATCTGCTCCTCGACCTGACCATTGCAACCAGCCGACAACCCGATGCAGATACCTGCGTCCGGACATTCGATCTCGATATGATGGTCATTGGCGATGCGTGTTCATGGCTGGACGATGCCGTCATTCTTGTCCGCGAAGGGGCCACTGTTTCACCCGCAATGCTCGCCGATCTGATCGAGGCCAGCCTGTACTGTCCCAGTGACGATGCCGACAGTGACAGTTGGCAAACGCAGAACGACGATTTTTGCCGTCAGGCACGGTCGGCAGCCAACGCCTTGCTGCTGGGTGACGAGGAGGCTCTGCTCGCCAGGCTTCGCGAAGCTATCCACGACCATGTGGCCTGGTTGATCCCCTCGGACCGCAAACTCATCGTCAGCGCCCAGAAGGGCGATGTGTCCGTGACCGTAGCCCTGGCGGACTGACGCCGAACCCCGCCTGTCTCAATGTCCACCCAAATGGAGGCTGCTATGCGCCTGTCCAAGACCTGTGTCTGTTCGACTGCCCACCTGACCGCCTATGAGCGGGCCGCCTTCGACAAGCTCATTGCCTCCTCGCCGCAGCGAGACGGCCGGATCCTTGTCGATCATGTCAGCCTGTCTGTTGAACCGCACCAGTTCGGTTTCGCGGTTCGCCTCGGCAACCTTTTGGCATCTGCTCCTTCACGCAAAATCTCGCGGCGCTGACTGGCTGTCGTTCGATCGCGATGAGGAGCCCAGTTCTCAATTTCCCATCTATCGAGACGGTCGCCTGAGCGAGGGAGAGACCGGTCGCTTGGCGCGGGAGCCGTCAGGACCCGCGGCATGGTCGCAACGCTGTCCCGGATGCGGCACCGACGATGTGATCTGTGATGCCTCTGCCCGCTGGGACGAGGAAACCGGATCGTTGACCCTCATCGAGGTGTTCGACGCCGGATGGTGCGAGACCTGTGAACGGGATGTCGACCAGAGTGGTTCATCGCCCGCCCCCGGAGGAGGGAGCGCAACCGATGTCTGACCCCAGCCTCGCAGGCTGGTCTTCGCTGCGGGGGCGGTTGGCATCCTTTGATCATGCCTATGCTGTCGCCCTGCACCTGCGCGGGCATAGGTCGGTGCCGTTCTATGTGATCCGCACGGGCAACGCGATCCAGCCCTATCGCGTTTCCTCCTTCCAGCCTGCCTGGCCAGAACAATGGTCGGCTCTGATCATCTGACCGACCGCCCTGCGGACGCGCCGCGCCGACACACAGTGCACGGCTATCCACAAACCCACATTTGTGCTAATGTGGGTTTATTGGTTTTTTCCGCGAGGGTATGATGAGCCGCTTGACCATCGAGATTACCGAGCAGCAGCATCAGAGCCTGAAGGCTCTGGCCGCCTTGCAGGGCAAAACGATCAAACAATATGCGATCGAACGGCTTTTCCCCGTCGATGGGAGCACTGACCAGGCATGGCAAACGCTCAGAACGCTTCTTGGTGAACGGATCGCCGAGGGCTTGGCCGGCAAAGTTTCCACAAAAAGCATCGGTGCCATCGTCGATGAGGAACTCGGCGGGGAAGCCCGCGCTTGACCGTTCCCTATGTCTTGACCGCGGCGGCGGAGGACGATTTGCGTATAATCGTCCGTTATACACGCAAGCAGTGGGGTGACGCGCAGGTCCGGTCCTATGTTGCCAAACTGGAGCGTGGCATTGTGCGCCTCGCGACGAGCAGAGGTGCTTTCCAGGACATGAGCGACCTCTACCCGACGCTGCGCATGGCTCGCTACGAGCATCACTATATCTTCTGCCTCCCGCGCGCGGGTGAGCCTGCGTTGATCGTCGCAATCTTCCATGAGCGTATGGATTTAATGACGCGGTTGGAAAGCCGACTGGCTTAGGGTCTGTTGATAAATAACTGAATCTGCGCTGTCTTTTTTGACGGTTTTAGGATTCCCGCGGTGCCTCGAAGCTTATAGAATCGCGGGGTGATTGACGAGGCGGCCATCAAACTGCGCTACGATGCGCTTGATC
>JAGWMZ010000071.1 GCA_028871475.1 Sphingomonadales bacterium
TATTTCGCCTCCAGCCACGCATCAAACTCATGGAGCATGATGTTGGACAGGAGTGGCGACAGCACGCCGCCTTGCGGAACACCTTCGCTCGAAGCGATGAACAGGCCACGATCAATGTGGCCTGCCTTAAGGAAACGCCAGAGCAGATCAACAAACCGGTCGTCCCGGACGCGCCGCCGGACACAGCGAAGCAGAAGCCGGTGGTGAACCGTGTCGAAGTAGCTCGCCAAATCACCTTCGATGATCCAGCGGCCCCGCGTCCCGGCAGCACCATCTTGCAACTGTATCTTCACGGTCCGGACAGCGTGATGCACGCTGCGTTCCGGCCTGAAGCCATAGGAGAGGCGGTGAAAGTCGCTTTCCCAGATCGGCTCCATGGCCATCAGCATCGCGCGCTGAACGATGCGGTCTTTCAGGGTCGGGATACCCAGTGGACGTTTCTTGCCATTGGCTTTCGGGATATAAATTCGCCTGACCGGCTGCGGGCAGTAAGTCCCGTCCAGCAGGTCCGTACGCAGGCTGGCCAGATGTTGCGCCAGTCCAGTCTGCATCCGCTGCTTATCCATTCCGTCGATGCCCGGCGTATGGGCGCCGCTTGACGCCAATACGATCCGGGCGGCTTCGGCAAGCCACGCCTGATCGGCAATGAGCCGGAGGAGGCGATCAAACCGACGGGTCGGATCGCTCTGGGCCCATGTCGCGAGCTTGTGCTGCATTTCGCTGATTATCAAAGGTCTTCACCTCATTTGGTCAGGTAGTTTGCACTTCAAGCAGATTGAACTGCCCCCCTTCGCCATGTGGCCGGATTTCCCGGTCGCGGACTACTACGGGGGCTCCGTCAGCATGGTGGGCATCAGGGTCAACTCCCTTGGCATTCCATCATGCCTTCCCTCGTTCATATGCTGGACTCTCACGCGCTGGGGAGGCTGCCGGTCGCAGTCCTTGTCCTTGCGTCCTGCAAGTCGATGCCGATGCCATGGTCTGGCTGCGTTCTCTCCATGACTCCATGCGGGCGAGCTACATGTACGACCGCACTCGAATGCCACCAGCATACGTCTCCAGCGACATCATCAGCATTCCGCCTGTTAAGCCGTGTAGGCGAAGGCGACATTTCAGCCCTCGGATGCGGGTTAACCGGTTCGTGTTCCTCAACCTTCCAGCACTCAGCCTTGGAGACCATCTCGGCGTAACGGCTTCGCCTCAATCGCCTCTACCTGCGGGCTACGTCACCCTGCCAGTTGACGGCAGGTCACCGCCGCTTGGGCTCATGCCCCCTCACAGCAGAGGGCAAGGCATTCGTTCAATTCCTCCTTTCTCCATTGCATTCCAGGCATATGCGCTCGAGGCGCACTGTACGTCACATCGGCGCACCAGACCTGATTGGGGTGCGTGATTGCCAGCTTCCTCAGCAAATAGGGATAGACCCGGTGCTGCGGGTGAGGATCGCTGGTGCGCGGCCGCTGATAGATCGGCATCAGGCCCATCTTGGCCATCAGCCGCCGTACGCGGCGACGCCCGACATCATGACCGATCCGCTTCAAATGACGGGCCATCTGGCGGCTGCCATACCACGGGCTATCCAGAAAGGTTGCGTCGATCACCTCCATCAGCGCCAGCGTCTCGTCGGTCTCGGGCACCGGGGCATAATAGTAGGCCGAACGGCTGATCGAAAGCAGCCGGCATTGCGCCGAGATCGACAGGCGGTGGTGAGCAGGATCGATCTTTGATCGCCTCCGTGCCACGCTCATCGTGCCGACGCTTTCGCTAAAAAATCCCGCTCGATGACCAGTTGCCCGATCTTGGCATGGAGCTTTTCCAACTCCGCCTCGCTGGCCGGCTTTATCGCTTCGCCAGCGCCTGAGAAGGTCGTGGCCATGCCATCGACCGCCTGCCGCTTCCACGCGGCGATCATCGTGTGGTGCACGCCATGTTTGGCAGCCAATTCCGTCAGCGTCAGATCCCCACGGATCGCCTCCAGCGCAACCTTCGCCTTGAAGTCTGCCGAATACCGCTTTCTTGTCGTCTTCATTCCCGTCCGTTCCTCACGTCGGGATTAGCTTAGCACCCTGTCCAGGAAACCGGCACCACCTCAGTACAGTCCTACACGATTGGTTATAATCGCTGACAAAGTCGACATACAACGCGGCTGGCGGCCAAGGCGTCAAAAGTCGCCCTGCGTTAATGGAGATAATCACTGTACAGTCATTCGTCACGCAGGAACCGCAGTAGGTTTACGCGGGTTTTTAGAAACTCATGGTCGATCCCATGAGCCACGAGGTTGCCTGGCCAATTGACGTTGCGCCTGATATGGCTCTGACACGCGTGCCGGTCGGGCCTTGGGGAAAGACGCAAGCCGAGTAAACTCGGCGACCACCATTAACGAAGATTTCGATCGATGAGCCATCGACGATGACATCAAGATCGACCCGTACCATCTGCGACAACTGAATCGTCATCAAACGCACAAAATGGCCCCTTTGAGGCATCGCAGAGGCAACGGCGATCATGTGCCGTCGAAAGATAATCTGCTGACCAACACAATCGAGTCCGATCGTGATCAAGGGGCCGTTGCTGTCGTCGACCGTTACCTCCACCCTTCCTTCCCCGTGATCAATCAAAGCTAAATGTTGCCAGAAAGCCTGGGCCGAGTTGCCCAGCTTTAAGTTCACACCGTGCCCCAACGGGCCAGGGACAAGGGAGATAACTTCACTTCGCAACCCGTCGGTCGCGGCTATTGGTTTTTGTCCAAGCCGCAAGCGCCCCTCTTCCTCAAAAAGGAAGAGCATACGCGGCAGTGACATGGCGCCGCGCCATGGGTCGGTGGGGTAATGTCTGCCAGTCTGATGGTTCGACTGCCAACCGATCCAGACGGGGCCAGGCTGGGTAGCGGGGAGGTTGAACCAAGTAGCTGCTGCATAGAAATCAGGACCATAGTCCACCAACGCGCCACACGGATCCCCAAGGTCAGGATGTATCGAAAAGGTGTAGCCATCGAACGAACCAACAAAATATTGCGCACCGGATCCACCGTCGACCGGCCCCTCGTCCACATCCACCTTGAGAACCCAGTGAGACTGATCGGTGGCCCCCTCGACGCTTACGAGGATCAGGTCGGGACATTCCCATTGCCCCGTTATCACTCCCTGAGGGCCGAAAGTTCCGGCCAGCGTCCAATCGCGCATGTTCTGCGAGCGGTAAAACTGGATGACATGCGCGCGTGCCAACACCACCACCATGATCCATGCTCCACTCGGGTCATGATAGAACACCTTGGGATCGCGGAAATCGGCCGCTCCCAGGTCGAGGATCGGATTGCCGGCGTAATGGGTAAAAGAGCGGCCCCGATCATGGCTGAAGGCCATGTGCTGACTCTGGATGTCGCGCTCGGTGTCAAAAGCCGTGAAATAGGCCAGCAGGGGTGGATCGCGGCCATCGCCAAGCCCAGATGTATTCTGCCAATCGACGACAACACTACCCGAAAAAATCATCTGATCGGTCTGGGGAATGGCGATGGGCAGTTCGCGCCAAGTCAGCAGGTCGTCGCTGACCGCGTGGCCCCAACTCATGTTGCCCCAGTCCTTCCCGTATGGATTATGCTGGAAGAACAGATGGTACTCACCCTCGAAATAGACCAGCCCATTGGGGTCGTTGATCCAGTTCTTGCGCGCGGTGAAGTGGAATTGCGGGCGAAAGCGCTCTTTGCCGATTTTGACGTGCTGACCGCCTTCGTCCAGCATCGGGGTGTGCATTGTCATGTTAAAATTCCGAATATGATCTGGTCACGAGGCGGAAGAGGAGATGCTGTTGCCATCAGCATCGAAGATATGGGCCCGCTCAATATCGAAGCGAAGCCCAGTCCGTTGCCCTGCGACGAGGCTGCGCTCCCCGCCATCCAGGCGCACGGCGACGGGGGCTGGCGTGGCGGGCAGGTCGATGAAGGCAAATGTCTCGGCCCCCAACCGTTCGAGCATGACGACCGTGCCCGATAGCATCGTCTGGTCCGGCGGGCAGACAACACAATGCTCAGGCCGCAAGCCCAGCGTCAACGCCGCGCCATGAGCTACACGGCGCAAATCACCCGGTAGGGTGATCGCCTGCCCGCCCGCCGCATCCAGCGCTACGCCTTCTCCCTGTGCCGTGGCGGCAACCCTGCCGCTCAGAAAACCCATCGTCGGCGTGCCTATGAAGCCTGCCACAAAACGGTTGGCCGGGTGGTCGTACAGCTCCACCGGCGTGCCAACCTGACGGATCACGCCGCCCTCGAACACCACGATGCGATCGGCCAGTGTCATCGCCTCCACCTGATCGTGGGTCACATAAATCACGGTGTTTTTGAGGTGTTGGTGAAGCTTGCCGATCTCCATGCGCATTTGCCCGCGCAGGGCCGCATCCAGATTGGAGAGCGGCTCGTCGAACAGGAACACGTTGGGATTGCGCACAATCGCCCGACCGATGGCCACGCGCTGCCTCTGCCCTCCCGATAACTGGCTGGGCTTGTGATGACGCAGCGGGGTCAGTTGCAGCACTGACAGCGCCTGATCGACACGCACCATGATTTCTGCTTTTGATTTCTTCGCCAGCTTCAGTCCGAAGCCGATGTTCTGCTCGACGCTCATATGCGGGTAGAGCGCATAGGACTGGAACACCATGCCGATCCGCCGGCGGGCCGGGTCCCAGTCGTTGACCACCACATCGTCGAACCGCAACTGGCCAGAGGTAATGTCTTCCAGCCCGGCGATCATGCGCAGCAACGTCGATTTGCCGCAGCCCGACGGGCCGACGAAGACGATGAATTCCCCCGGCGCAATCGTCAGACTCACACCCTTGATGATCTCGGTCGAACCGAAGCTCTTGCGGATGTCACATAGGTCCAAAGATGCGGGCATGGATCTCTCTCGCTCAGCCCTTCACGCCGCTGCCAATGACGCTACGGACAAACCATCTCTGGAAGACAACAAAGGCAATGAGCACGGGCACGGTGCTCAGCGTGGCATAGGCCATCACCTCGCCCCAGGCGGTCTGGCGGGCTGCGAAGAACTGCTGCATCCCCACCATAAGCGGACGAGCGCCTTCACCCGGCACGGCGATCAGCGGCCACAGATACTGGTTCCACATGGTCAGCGCCTGCAGGATCGTGACTGTGGCGAACACTGGCCTGGACGACGGCACGATGATATGGATGTAGACCTGCAACGGGGTGGCGCCATCGACATAAGCAGCATCGTCAAAGTCTTTGGGGATGTCGCGAAAAAATTGATGAAACAGATAGATCGAGAAGGCATTGGCGACAAAGGGCAGGACCTGCACATACAGAGTATCGAGCCACGAACGAACGACATGCACCCCATCACCGCCAAAACCGATCCCCGGCAACTTGGCCACCAACAGCATCAATGGCACGCTGATCGCCTCGAAGGGAACCACCAGCAAGATCACGAGTAGGGTCAGCGCCACCTGCTTGCCGCGCCATTCCAGCCGTGCCAGAGCAAAGGCAGCCAGACTGTTCACCACCAGTCCCAGCCCCACCGAGACCACAGTAATCAGCACAGAATTAGCCAGATAATGGCCGATATTGCCCCGCAAAAAGGCGTTGGCGTAGTTCGCCCCGGTCAAAGGCCCCACCGGCAGCAAGGCGCGCCAGGATGACACATCGGCAAAGATCGCATCATTGCTCTTGAGCGAGGACACCAGCATGAACAGGAATGGAAACATGAACACCACCGCCAAAAGCACCATCAGCGCGTAAAGCGCGAGCCGGAGCGGAAGCGAGGAGTGCTGAGAAGGCCTCATGATATCACCTTCGCGGAGCGGCGCAGCAATATCTGATGCAGCAGGATAAACGCCGTGATGAGCAGGAAATAGACCACCGAGATCGTCGCACCATAGGCGATGTTTTCCTCTCGGACGCCGTGCCGAACAGCTTCGAACATGACGGTCGCGGTCGATCCACGCGGGCCTCCCCCTGTCATGACATCCACCTGGGTAAAAAGGCCCAACGCGGCGATGGTAGTAACGATCAGAACGAAAATGATCGTCTGACGCATTCCAGGCAAGGTGATGTACCAGAAGCGCTGCCACATACTCGCTCCATCGATACGAGCGGCGTCATAGAGTTCCTGCGAAATACCCTGGAGCCCTGCCAGCAGGATCAGCATCTGAAATCCCGCCCCCTGCCAGGCCGACATGATGACAATCGCGGGCATCGCCGTGGCGGGGTTGCCCAGCCAATCCACCGGCTTGACCAATCCAAAGCTTAAAGTTCCCAGTGCCTGGTTGAGCAGCCCCAGATCCTTGTCGAAAAGGAACGCCCACACCACGGACACAATCACCATCGACATGACCACCGGCGAGAAATAGATCGCGCGAAAGATCGTTTGCCCCTTCACTCCAGCATTCACCAGTAGCGCCAGCCCCAGAGCCATCGTACACTGCAACGGAACCACCATCAGCGCGAACAGGAACGTGTTGCCAAGCGCCGTGAGGAAGGCCGGGTCTTTGGCCAGCAAGGTCACACGGTGTTCACCAAAACGTAGCTCACCAAGCGGACGATAGCCCAGATAAGCTGGCTCGTGGCGTGTTAGGGAGCGGACCCGCGCAAAGGAGGGCGTACCGGCGACATCATTGCGTTCTGGCGCCTGGACCAGCGCGCGGATCGAGAGCAGGCGCTCATAATTGCGCAGACCGACAAAAACCCCAGGCTCGGGAGAGATCAGTTGTTGATCGGTGAAGGTCAGGACCAATGCCATTAGAAACGGCAGGACGACAAACAGCGCCAGCCCCACCATCGCCGGCGCGCCAAACAGCAGAGGCTGAAAGCGGCGAGAACGCCTAGCATTCATGGGTGACCTCCTGTACGATACGCATGATGGTCGGCAATGGTCTGGTCGATATCGTCGACGGCGTCGTCGAAAGCATCCTGAACGTCCTTGCCATCCATGATGTCACGCATCGCAAAGGTGTAGGCATTTGCCACCACAGAAAAGGCAGGTGTGGCAGGCCGAGGCCGGGCAAAGCGGCGCATCAGATCGAAAAACATGCGACTATTGCCACGCGGACCGAAATCTCGCGAGGCTGAGGCTCCCCCCTCAGTGACGGGCACATTGCCGGTGGCATCACTCATCGCGGCCACCTGCCTGTCCTGCAACATGAAGTCGATGAAGGCTCCTGCCCCCTCCGGATGGGAGCAGGCCTTGCTGATCGCCCACTGCCAAGATCCGCCTCCGATCACCACACCGTGGCCGAAATCGGGTGGCGGCAGGACCAGCAGATCGGCGCCCGCGTAAGTGCGGTAGGCGGGCGCCGCCCAGTCACCGGTATAGACAAGCGCAGCCCGGCCCCTGACGAACGCGTTTTCGTCTGGCTCCTGACGGTTGACCAGTCCTTTGGCGAATAAGGCCTGAAACCAGTTGCCAAAACGCTGTGCCGCCTCGCCGTTGAGCGCACCCTGAGCGCTGGTCATGCTGCGCCGGTCAATCAGATCGCCACCGAAGCTCTGCAAAATCGGGCTGAATGCATAGGTCCACCAGCTCGCCTTGTCATCCCGCGTGCCCAGATCGAGCGGGTAGCGGTAGATCCCGCTCGCCTTTAGGCGTTCGAGCAGCGTCTGGAATTCCTCTCCGCTCCAGGGATGGTCCAAGGTGGGAATGCGCATCCGCATCTGCGCAAGGATCGAACGACGTGTAAAAATCGCCAGCGCCGCGTCAAACTGTCCCGCCGCATAAATGCGGCCGGCGTAATGGCCGACAGCAGAGGGGCTGACCGCAGCCAGCGTGCCAGTTGCAACATAACCATCCAGCGGTCGTATATGGCCGGCCCAAGCATAGCTGGCCACCATCGGGCTATCGACCGCAAGAATGCACGGCATACGCCCCGCGAGCGATGCCGCAACGATTGACTGGTCATAACCGCCCTGAGGCAAGAATTGCGGCACGATGCGCCACCGGGACTGCTTAGCGTTGAACTGGTCGATCTGCGCCGTGGTCTGCGCGTCCTCCTCACGACCGGCCTGATTCTTCCAAAGGACCAGTTCGATGCGGTCGCCCGGCTTTGTGCCGGGGTCGCAAGCGGCCAGCGCTGTATATAGCAACAGCACGGATGCCATGGCCCAGCGCCGTGCTCTGGCACGCTGTGTCAGAGACAGCGAATGCCAGATCAAGGTCTGGCCCATCTCTGGGTACATGACGGGCATAATCGCGAGAACGCCTGCACCACCGCGTCCGGTTTCACACTCCCCCTCCTCCGGTGAAAAGATCATGAGGCATGGCTTTCGCTAAACAATCGCACGTTGCGGTCAAGCGCCGGCAGCAGGACCAGGAGATAGATCCCGCCAAATCCTGCTGCCGCTTTTCCAGTTTCGCTCGATCCTTCCCATCAGAACCGGTAGTTGATCGTCGCACGCTCCGTCCTGCCGAACAAGGGTCGCGCCACGCCGCGATTGCCTGTGCCATCAGGCGACAACAGGCTGGCGTTGACAGGGTCTCCTTCGGTAAAGCTGAGCTGGTTGGTGACGTTGGCAACGTGGAGCTGGAGCGAAAGCCTGCTCGTGATATCCCACAACGCACCCAGGTTCAAAATGTAATAGGACGGGTAGAGTGTGACATTGACATCCTGAGACGTCGAGTAGCGCGTCGAGCGATGTTCATAATCGGCATAGAGTTTGACCGGCAGATGGGTCAGCGGCTTGAGATCCCAGCGTGGACGAATGAAGATGGTGGCTGCTGCCTGACGTGCTTCCCGGCGCCCATCCTGACTGATCGTTTGCAGCACCTGGACATTGTTAACGATGTTGTTGACAGTATAGCTGGAGCCATGAACCTTGGGGTTCTGGAGCGTCAGATTACCGGTCACCTCAAATCCGCGCAGGAACGGGGGACGGATGGTTGCTTCCAACTCTGCGCCGAAATTCGTCGTCCCCAAGCTGTAGGGCTGATTGATGAGCGGGCAGGAACTGATGTTGGTTCCGGCCGCACAATTGCCTGCCGAAATGTCGCTGTATTGATTGATCAGCGTCCTTGGCGTGAACTTGTTATAAAAGGCGGTCGCAGATGTCAATCGGCGTTGAACATTGACCCCCTGATCGGCGCGTAGAATTGACCCCCCTTTCGGTTTGG